>SWJS01000003.1:0-63497 GCA_007556525.1 Lysobacteraceae bacterium CU05-9
CCGAACTCGGAAGTGAAACGCTCTTGCGCCGATGGTAGTGTGGCTCAAGCCATGCGAGAGTAGGTCATCGCTGGGCATTTATCCCAAAACCCCGTACAGCAATGTGCGGGGTTTTTCTTTGCGTGGCGTTTGCCCGCAGAAAAACCCGAGTAGGAGTACGAGTTAGAGGAGTGAGTCAAAGCGGCGGAGCCGCGCCCGTCGCGCAGCGGCTGTCACTCAATCGTCTACCTCTACCTCTACCTCAATGCTCGGTCTTCGACCGCGCAACCGGAAGCAGTGTGAACTGATGGACGGGCTGCCCGGCTCGAATCACTGTGCCTCGGTTGTCCCGTACCACCAGCTCATCTCCGGGTTTAACATCGACAATTGTGGCCTCATAGTTGGGGAGATCGAGCCGGATGCGGGTAAGAAGATTGTCGAACGTGTAGCGCAGTTCGGAGGGTGATGCGTGGAAGCGGATGTAGCCGGAGCCGATGCGGGCGGTGGAGACGATATGTTTTGGGTTGATCAGGCGGGGGGCGAGGCTGACGTAACCGTCAATCAAGTGCGGCCGGATGCCGACGAAGTACTGGTTCCAGATGCGGAGTTGCTCGGCGAGGGACCAGGCTTGCGAGTAGGTACCGGAGAGGCGGGGGAGTTTTTCGCGGGGGTGTGGGAGCGCGTCCATGGTTTCGGGGAGGCTGCCGTTGGTGCGCATGGCGAGAGCACTGTTGAACTGGAAAAGCTGCCAGGCCTGGGCGGTGCGATCGGATTCGATGAGGCGCTGCATGGCGATGCCGTCGAGCCAAGGCCAGACCGTGCCATTGTGGTACGCGGCGTCCTTGTGCCACTTGCCGGGGGCGAGGTGGTAAGGAAGGAATTGCGGATCTTTGGAGTCGAGGGTGGCGACGCCCCAGGGGTGGACCAGTTTGGATGTGAGGCGCTGGAGTTCGCGGGCGCGTTCGGGTTGGCGCATGAGGTCCAACGCGAAAAAGGCATTCGGCCGGATTTGTGTGTCCCGTGTTCCGTCAGCATTGAGGTGGTCTGCGAGTTGACCGTTGGAAATGAAGTCGCGGGAGAAATTTTGGCGGACTTTGCTGGCGAGAGCATCCCATTTGAAGTGCGAATCGAGATCATCCATGCGGCTGGCGAAGGCCGCACCGGCCTCGAGTTGTGCGATCCAGAGGGCTTGGATGTCGTTGGCGCGGTTGCCGCGTGGGGAGTAGGAGACTTTGTCGGGTTCGCGGCGGGCGTCCATCCACGTTTCGTTGTCAGCGTGAGTGAGGTAGCCGGAGGAGTCGGTGTGGTTTTGGATGGAACCTTCGATGCTGGCTTTGACGACGGGGTAAAGTTCGCGGGCGAATGCGAAGTCACCGCTATAGTCGACGTAATCGCGCAGTGCGATGACGAAGCGCGGGGTGCCGTCGGTCGTGTGATAGTTGAGTTCGTCGGGTTTGACGATGTTGGGGAGACGGCCGTAGAAGGGTGATTTGGGGTCGGTGTCCTGAAAGCGGGCGAATGAGCTTAGGATCGCCTTCGCCGAATCGAATTGACCGTTCACCAACGTCGCGCCGGGTAATGCGATGAATTGATCGCGTCCCCAATATTCCTGGAACCATGGCAGTCCGGCGTAGATGCCGGTGCCGCGTTGGCGAGTGAGGAGTGCATCGAGACTCAACGTCATCCAACGCAGCGCTTCCGTTTGCGAGTCGGCGGCGAAGTAGTGATCGCCTTGCAGCAGATTTTCCATGCGTGCTTTGCGTTCGATCGTCCAGGTGTCGGAGAGGATCGTTGCGCGGAATGCGAGTTCGCGAGCGGCGAGTGACGATGGAGCGATCGCGATAAAGGCGCGACCGGTGTTGGAGAGAGTGGCGACGTAGAGTTTGTTTTCGCCGGTGCCGGATTCGTATAAGTCGGGTAGGACTTGAACTAGGTCATCGCCGCTGAGTTTGATCTGAGGTCTCGCGCGGCTGTTTGGGTAATGCAATCCGAGCAGATCCAAGTTGTCGTACATGCGAATTTGTTCGCGCAAACCGTTCGGATAAATGCGTTCGAGTTCGTCGGGAATGATGGTTGGTTTTGACTTGGATGGGTCAAGATTGATGCCGTCAATTTGCACGGAAACATCTTGAAATAAGCGTTTTCCTGCAATGTTGTAGCCGCGGAACCATGCGTGTTCGGGGTGATCATTGCGAAGTGCTTGGGTTTGGAAAAAAGCGGATCTTTTGTTCGTGTACGCCATTTGTGGGTTGGCACCCCGGGGGAGTTCGAGTCGCATCGTGCTGATGTCGACTTCTTCCTGCGCAAATGTTGCAGAGGGCGCTAACGCCAGTGCGAGCAACAACGTGATACGGATCATTGCGAACTCCAGAAGACTATCTGGAAATCATATCGCAACGGTCGAAGCCAAACAGTTTGGAAAGTTCGTGTTCGCGCCCTTCGATTTGAGCGCGGACGATTTCGGAACCAAGAAGTGAGTAGACGATGCCGTTGCCGCCGAATGCCATCAGGAAGTAAACGTGATCGCCGGTTTCATCATTGCGGCCGATGTAAGGCAAGCCGTCCTTGGTTTCGGCAAAGGTGCCTGCCCATGCGAATGCGAGTTTGAAGGGAAGGTTGGGGAAGCGTGTGGCGAAGGCTTTCTGGAGTTTGCGAGTTTTGCGGGAGAGCAATGCATCGCGCTTGGCGGGGATATCGATGTAGTCGTCTTCGCCACCGAAAAGAATGCGACCATCAAGCGTGCGACGGATGTATGGATATGGCCGCGCCGTTTCCCAGTACAAGGTATGTTGAAGGAAGTGGTCGATGCGTGGGGATGATTCGACTTCAGGTAATACGGAAGCCTCCAACGAAGGCAAAATAGGTTCACTGACGATCGCATAGGTGCTGCGATTCTTCGCGTATTTTTGCGAAAGGTGATTCTGCGATTCATAGCCGCATGCGATGATCACGGACTTCGCACGAATGCGATTGCCATCTTCCGTATGTGCGGTGATGCCATCTTCGTGGCGGTCGATGTGCGTGATGCGTGTGCGTGCGGAAACCCGCCCGTTATGTTTAATCACATCATCGAGCAGGCGATGGCAAAAGCGGTAAGGGTCGACGATTGCGGCGTCGCTGCTGAGGATGCCTGCATAGGTGTCATCAAGTTGATACTGCTTGCGGAGCGCCTCTTCATCGAGCCATTCCACATCGATGCCATGTTTGGCGCGCATGTCGAATTCATCGCGGAGATCTTTCAGGTGCGGTTTCTTACGGGTGGTGTAGAGGCTTTTTTGACGGATGAATTCGACGTCGTTGAATTGCGTTGCGATGGTTTGCAACTTGTTGATGGCTTCGATGCACGATTTGTAGGCGAGTGCGGCGTTTTCTTCGCCAAACTGCTTGGCGAGATCGACCATGTGCGTATCGATTTCGTACTGCAGCAATGCGGTGCTTGCACTGGTGCTTCCGTACGCGACGGGGCGCTTGTCAACGACGATGACTTTATGGCCATGTCGCGCCAGTTCGTATGCGGCGAGTGAGCCCGTGATGCCGGCGCCGATAATGAGAACGTCCGCCTCCAAGTCATCGGAGACGCACGGGAAGTTTTGGATCAGACCGTTCTTAATCGACCAGAACGTACTGCCGCTCTTGAGGTCCATTTACTCAGGCTTCTTCTGATCTTCCTGATAACCGGACTTTCGAGATTGGTCGAGTTCGCCTTCGCGATCTTCGCGCGTTGGCTTGATCTCCTGACTTTGCCCGCAATCCGGCTCAATCAACTTGTCGTCTTCGCGTGGCTTGTTCTCATTAGTCACGGCAATAGCCCTCCGATTCTTTCGTAATCACCAAACAATCTTTCTTTCCCGCAAGCCATTTCATGCCAGTGCCGTCACCATCGGTTGCGCGGATCGTTTCGGTCTTGCCGTTGCGCTCGAAGGAAATGTGATCGCCGCGACCGGTGCCTTTATACATTTTCGGACCATCCAGATCCGCAAGTTCAATGCCATAAAATTCATCCGCTGGCTTGATCGTAAGATAAGTGGCTTCGACGCCAATCCATTTGCCCATCCACTTCGCGAGCGTTGCGTTATCCGGCGTGTTGTCGGTGTCAGGCTTCGGATCCGCTGGCTTCACTGGCTCCGCCGCTTGTTCAGTGGCGGGTGCTGGCTCGGTGGTTGGTGGCGTGGTGTCGACAGGGTCCGTTGTCACTGGCGATTCACTGCGCGAACATGCGGCCAAGGTCAATGCGAGCAAAATGACCGCGGTTGAGTTGACGGTGTTTTTCATGATGATCAAAATCTCCCTGAAAATCAGGCTTTAACGCGCGTCATCCAATCGGAAAGTTCATCGGCATGCTCTTCTTCATCAGCAAGGATGCTTTCGATCAGACGCTTCGTGGTTGGATCAATGTCGCCGATGAGTCGAACCATTTGGCGGTAGGTTTCGACGGCGATGCGTTCGGCGATGAGGTTGGATTCGATCATGGCTTTCAAGCTCAACGAATCGTTGTAGTCGGCATGGCTGCGCTCAAGCAACGTGTCCGGATTGTAATCAGGCTCACCGCCGAGTTGCACGATGCGCTCTGCGATGCGGTCGGCGTGACCCAACTCTGAGTTCGCGTGCACCATGAATTCTGCGGCGATGGCCGGTGACTCGAGGCCACGTGCAGTGAAGTGGTGACGGCGATAACGCATCACGCAAACCAACTCCGTTGCGAGCGAGTCGTTGAGCAATCTGATGATCGCTTCTGTGTGACCTTCAAGCGACGGAGTGACCGGACCATCGTCCAACGACTTGCGCGCTTTATCGATGGCGGCTTCGTCGAGTTTGATGGTGTTGGTTTTGGCGGGGGCTTTCTTCGCTGGAGCCTTCTTCGTAGCCATTGCAGTTCTCTTTGCGGGTGATGTCACTATGATGTGCCAGCACCCTGTCAGCGGAATGTGAAGCCCACGATAATATTCCCGAAAACCCCGTAAAATAAGCCTCATGACCGCTGCGATCATCGTCACATATCAGCCGGAGCCAGGGCAAGTTAATGCGTTGGTGCAGCGGATTTTGCCGCAGGTCAATCGAGTCTTAATCATCGACAACGGCAGTGGCGATGGACTTCAGGATGAGTTGCGTGACTTGCCGATTTTGTTTCTGCCCAATTCGAAAAACATCGGGTTGGCCGCTGCGTTGAATCAAGGGTTGTTGATTGCGGCGGATTTCGGCGAGGATGCCGTTGTCCTGTTCGATCAGGATAGTGAGCCTTCCGGCGACATGGTCGAGCGATTACAGGATTCGTATACGAGCTTGAGCGGTGCGCAGAAAGTCGCGGCAGTCGGTCCGTTGTTTGTGGATGCACGCAATGGCAAGAAGCAACCGTTCGTTCGCATCGGTTTTCCGTTGAATACCAAGATCATTCCGAATGACGATGCGCCGGTTGCGTGTGACTATCTGATCACCTCGGGTTGCTACATTCCGATGAAGGTGCTCGAAGATGTCGGGATGATGGATGATGCGTTGTTCATCGATAACATCGACATGGACTGGAGTTTCCGCGCGAAGGCAAAGGGATATGAATTGTTCGGCGTTCCGACGGCAACGATGATGCATCGCATTGGTGATGTTTTGTTTGATATGCCGATGGGGATGGGGCAGGTGATGGTGCATTCCCCGAAGCGGCTGTATTACTCGTCGCGGAACCGTGTTTTGCTGTACAAGCGCAAGCATGTTTCATGGACGTGGGTGTTGCAGGATGTGCCACGTTTTGTGTTGAAATTCATGCGTTTGGTGACGTTCGTGATGCCTCGGCGGAAGATTGCACGTGCGATGATTCTCGGATTGTTTGACGGCATCGCGGGTCGGACTGGCGAACCTTCATATCGTTTCGATTAGACTGCAGTTATGGACGAAAATAATCCTTATTGGTTCGCACGCAAGCGCTACGGTTGGGGCTGGGGTTTGCCTCTGCGCTGGGAAGGCTGGGCGGTTCTCGCCGCGTATGCGATCGGCATGACATTGCTTGGCATTTTCGTGTCGCCGGCGAAGTCGATGATTTGGTTTTTGTACGGCGTGTTTGTTTTGACGGGTGCGTTGATCTGGATCTGCGCCGCGAAAGGCGAGCCGCCGGGTGGATGGCACTGGGGTGACTGATCTGCCGTGGTTGATGTATGCCGATTGGCTCGGCACGTTTGTGTTCGCGTTGTCCGGCGCGACGATGGCGGTGCGCAACCGCTTCGATATTTTCGGGATCATGGTCTTGTCGTTTGTCGCGGCATCGTTCGGGGGCATCACGCGTGACGTTTTGCTCGGCGATCATCCACCTGTCGCATTACAAAACTGGCATTACATCGCGATCAGTTGCGTCGCCGGATTGATCGGGTTTTTCCGGCATCGGTGGATCGAACATTTCCGCAATCCGGTACGCATTCTCGATGCCGCCGGTTTGGCGTTGTTCGTTGTCGTTGGTACCGAGAAAGCCTTGGCCTATGACATCACGCCAGTGCCCGCGATGATTCTCGGCATGTTAAGTGGCATCGGTGGTGGTATTGTGCGTGACATGCTGGCGAATGAAGTGCCGTTTGTTTTTCGCTCAGAGCTGTATGCAGTCGCGGCCCTGGTTGGTGCAGGGATTGTCGTTGCCGGGAAGTATCTGCATACGCCGGGTGATTGGCACCTCGTTGTTGCGGCATTGACGGTGTTTGGTCTGCGCTACATGGCGATTCGGCGGGGGTGGAGTTTGCCTTCAGCGCAATAGTTAGAGGTAGAGGTAGACGATTGAGTAAAAGCAGCTTCGCTGTGAGCGCTCGCTAGTTCGTTGAATCCTTGAGGACAGGATAGGCGAGTTCACCGAAGATATTTTCCTTGACCGGAATCATGAGTGCGATCACCAGCGGGACCAGTTTCTCCATCACCTGCAGAGCGTTCGCGAGCTGATCGCGATTTACTTTGCTGCCATAGGTTGCGCCACCATGGATGAGTTGATTTCGCATGACATAAAGGCGTTGATAGACGTGGCAAAAAACATCAACCGTCCGATTCGCAAGCACTGCGTCCATCGCATCCTTTGAACTCGCGGCGAACGATGCTTTCCATGCGTCGCTTGAATCATGCCGGCGACCGCTCTCCCAAAATTTCTCGAACATGTATTTGTCTTGCAGGACATTCCGGATTGCACCGCTGTAATTTTGCAACAGCAGACCGTGAAGACGGCGCTTCACGTCGACCGTCAGGAGAGACGTAATGAAGTTGCGGACTTGCTCAACTTGCTTTGATTCCCCGCCAAATTCCTGCGCATAAACCGCATTCAATGAAATCCATAAAAAGATGAACCTCGCATCCAGGTCATCCTTCTCCTTCTCGGCGCGGCCAAGCCAACTGATCGCTCTGTGAATCCGGATGCGAAGCGCTTCTTCCTGATCGTCGCGTTGTAAGCGAAACGTCTCGTCCAATTCGTGATGCGACAACGACATGTTTCCAATTCCCTCATTAAAAGCCTACGGTGCATTAACGCGTGCGTAGGGATACTCGATGAATGTAGCTGTTTCGGCACGCGATGCCAATTCTTTCGCTGCAGAAAATATCTCAACTCCCCAAGGAATGCCCGTGGCCACGAAGAAAACAGCACCTGCCAAGAAAGCAGCGACGAAAGCCAAGACGCCTCGCGGCAACGGTGGCGAGCCCCAATATCAGTCGGGCGGCACGCATCCAACGATGACGACCGCACAGGGCATTCCTGTACCTGACAATCAGAATTCACTGAGATCTAGCCCGCGTGGGCCGACCTTGCTGGAGGATTTCATCCTCCGTGAAAAAATCACCCACTTCGACCACGAACGCATTCCCGAGCGAATCGTGCATGCACGTGGATCGGCTGCACACGGTTACTTCGAGTTGACGAAATCGCTGAGCAAATTCACGACGGCGAAGATTCTCACCGAGGTCGGTGAAAAGACACCTTTGTTTACGCGGTTTTCGACGGTTGCCGGTGGTGCGGGTTCGGTGGATACGCCGCGGGACATTCGTGGATTTGCCGTAAAGGTGTACACGAAGGAAGGTAACTGGGACATCGTCGGGAATAATGCGCCGGTGTTTTTCATCCAGGATGCAATGAAGTTTCCGGATTTAGTGCATGCGGTCAAGATGGAGCCGGACCGTGGATTTCCGCAGGCGGCGAGTGCGCATGATACGTTTTGGGATTTCGTGTCGTTGATGCCTGAGAGCATGCACGCGGTGATGTGGGCGATGAGTGACCGAGCAATTCCGCGGAGCCTGCGCATGATGGAAGGATTTGGCATCCATTCGTTCCGCTTGTTGAATGCGAAAGGCGAATCCACGTTCGTGAAGTTCCATTGGCGTCCGAAGCTCGGTATGCAATCCACGATCTGGGACGAGGCGGTGAAGCTGCAAGCGGCAGACAATGATTTCCATCGTCGTGACTTGTTTGAAGCGATCGATCGCGGTGATTACCCTGAGTGGGAATTTGGCGTGCAATTGTTTACGCAGGAACAGGCGGACAAGCTTCCATTCGATCACCTTGATCCCACGAAATTGATTCCGGAAGAGTTGATTCCCGTACAGATTATTGGGCGGATGGTTTTGGATCGTAATCCGGACAACTTGTTTGCGGAGACGGAGCAAGTTGCGTTCTGTCCGGCGAACATTGTGCCGGGTGTGGATTTCTCGAATGATCCATTACTGCAGGGACGTTTGTTTTCGTACCTCGATACGCAACTGTCGCGGCTCGGTGGTCCGAATTTCCATCAGATACCGATCAATGCGCCGAAGTGTCCTTTTGCCAATCATCAGCGTGACGGACACATGCAAATGGAAGTCCCGAAAGGCCGCGTCAACTACGAGCCATCCAGTCTTGAAGATGATTCACCGCGTGCGAATGCAAAGCAGGGTTTCCGTTCGTTTGCGCAACAGGATGATGGCGTGAAAGGACGGGTGCGTGCAGAGAGTTTTGCCGATCACTACAGCATGCCGCGCATGTACTTCCATAGTCTCAACGAAACGGAGCAAGCGCATTTGGCGTCGGCGGTTGTGTTCGAGTTGAGCAAAGTTGGAACGCCGCACGTTCGCGAGCGTGTTGTCGCACATATGCGCAATGTCGATCCGGATCTTGGTCAACGCATTGCAGATGGTCTCGGGATGGCGAAGTTGCCGCCAGCAATTGCGCCAGCCGCACCGATCCAGGATTGGGAGCCATCTCCTGCATTGAGCATCATCGAAAACATGAAAGATACGCTGCAAGGAAGGGCAATCGGAATTCTCGTTGCCGATGGCAGCGACATGGATTCAGTCAACAAAATCAAAATTGCAGCCGAGAAGGCCGGCGCAAGCGTCAAACTTGTCGCGCCTAAGTTGGCGATCAAGGCGAAGGGTGGCGCGCAGGTTGCGATCGACGGGCAACTGGCGGGAACGCCATCGACCATTTTCGATGCGGTGGCGAGCATCCTGATGCCGGAAGAAGCGGCGAAGCTTGCGAAGGAAGCTGCAGCCGTGGATTGGTTCCGCGATGCGTTCGGTCACTTGAAGGCGATTGCAGCTTGCAAGGGCACGCAGCAGATTCTGCAGGCTGGAGGCATCACACCGGATGGCGGAGTGGTGGATCCGAAAGAGGTGAAGGAATTTTTGGAATTGGCCAAAACACGCCAATGGGCACGCGAACCAAACGTTCGCACACTTTGTTAATTGATGGAGGAAAAACGATGACTAACATTCCAGACGACAATGTCACCAAGGACAACGCGCCACACGATAATTTGCCGAAGGACAACGTGCCGGGCGTGAATGATAACAGCGCGAAACAAAAGGAAGACATCAAAACCATCAAGGACGATACGCCGCCCCAACAGGATCAGACCGGGACGGACAATCCGGAAATCATCCGCCGCGGCAATCGTGGTCAGTGATGAAGTAAGGAAGCGTTGGATCCTTAGCGGGATCCAGCGCGATCTTGAAATGCAGTTGTTGCGACGACGGAAGTGAGCAACAGCAACTCGAACAAGTTCGTTGCGGCGTTACTCGCGATCGGCAATTGCACCATGCTCATGACGGTCATCAATGCGGAGGCGAGGAAGAGCCATGGCCATTTTTGACGCTTCCAGAGAATGCCGCCGGCGATCAACATCACGATAGCGACGATGACAGGAACCAGTGGCGCCGCGGCAGGTGCGGAGCTGATGTAAGAGAACGAGCCGTACTCATCGCGGGGAATCAAATCGAGGCCTTGGATTTCCCTCAAGAATGTCGTGACGACTAATGCTGCTGCGACCAACCACGTACTGGGCTTGACCGCGGAGTGACGCATTGTGCCGGAGCGTTGCAACGCATCGACAGACCAAATGAAAAGCAGCGGCGTGAATACCGTCAACCAATAGCGGCCGGCGTTGAGCGTTTTGAGAAAATCACCTTCACCAATGAACTTTCCTGAGCCCAGCACAATGTTGTCGTAGGCAAGTGCGGCGATCACGAGGATGGGAAGCATCGCAGCGCGACCCCAGCCGTTGTTCGCACCCAAGCGCGCGTACCAAGCCAGCAGCGCGAGATACGCTGCACCATATGCGAGAAAAATAATGCTGTCCATCACGCTAGCGTAGGAAACGTGATGTGAAGGAAATGCTTACTTGCGGCGCCGCGTTACGGCTTTCACAGCCTTCGCTTGCCAAGTGCGTGGGAGCAAGCGCATGGCGAAGACGTTGAGTTTGTTTTTGAGGCCGTGAACCACGACTCCGCGTTCTGCCAAGCAAGCCCGCCAAGCATCGGCACCGACTTCTTCGCCGGAAGGAACGCCGCCACCTTTGAAAATGCCGGAACCGCTCGCATCCGCGGCTGCTTCGAAATTCGTGTGGGTCGGGCCTGGGCAATAGGTCGTGACGCTAACGCCTTTGCGTTGCAACTCTTCGGCGATGCCCTCGCTCCAAATTCGTAAGTACGCTTTGGTCGCGTGGTAGTTGGCGAAGTAAGGTCCGGGCATGAAGCCCGCGATCGAGGCGATGTTGAGGATACGGCCATTGCGTGCGACGAGTCCAGGCATCAACGCATGCGTGATCATCGTTGGCGCGTCCATGTTCAGTCGCATCATATTCAACACGTCATCGATGTCGGTCTCGACGAAAGGACCATAAACCCCGCGACCTGCATTGTTCACGAAGACATCAATGTCGCGTGATGCGACGGCATCGATGAGCACGCGGCATCCAACTGAAGTCGAAAGATTTGCCGCGATGCAATCGACGCGGACGCCGTACGTCGTGCGCAATTCCTCAGCGAGTTTCTCCAGTGCGTCTTCAGAACGTGCATTGAGGATTAAGTCGAAGCCATTACGCGCAGCGGCGAAAGCGATGCCACGGCCAATGCCGACGGATGCGCCGGTGATGAGGGCGAGTTGGGTCATTTTGTCTTCAAGTCCTTGAGCAGACGTTGAAATTCAGGGTTATCGCGAAGGAGCGACTGGCCCGCGTCAATCAGTTGATCGACTTGCGAATTTTCGAGCTGCAATGTCGTTGGCATGTGCGACAAGGTGTCGGCAAGCTTGCGGTCCTTCAATGACCCGAAATCCAGATGTACCATGTAAAGCTCGACCGGGTGCGAAGGTGTTGACCACTCTTTCGCCCACTGTCTTGCGTTATTGCTGATGAACTGAAGCGTGTCGACACTGTAGCGGTTGATCTGCGCATCGGAAATGGCGGCCGCAGTTTGCTTCAACGAAGGCGGATTGGGACTGAGATCCATCACTGGATCTGCTGTGCTGGCCGCATCGACGACGATCACCACGAAACGTTTTGAAACCGGCTTGCCCAGTCTTTCAATGTATGCCTTTGCACCGCCGCTGGCTTCGACAATGTCATACAGCGCGCGTAACCCAAGGTTGTCAGTGATGCCGCCATCGACGAGATGGATGAATGGCCGCTTGTCCTTTCGCGAATAACCCTGCAAACCGTTCGCAAGCTGCGTGAGATTCGGATTTCCCGCAGCGCGTTTCTGCATCTCGCTGAGCCAAGCGGTGTCCGATGTCGAACAGGTGGAATAATTCGCAAGCATGACAGGATCAAACAAAAACGGTACCGCGGACGACGCAGTCACTGCTTGCGCCAACGGGACATCATCCAGTCGTGAACACAGCAAAAGGAAATACTCGGGAATGTACGAGAAACGCACGCCACTCCCCAGATCTGATGCATTGATGATGAGAGCCGGACCGCCTGCACGTTTCACATCCGCGAATGTCGCGTTCGCGAAGAGATCCTGACTGTACAGATCCATCGCAGCGACGGTGCGGGAAGTGCGCGAAAATATTTGCCCCGGCCGCAACCAACGCTTCTTGATTTCAGATTCGATCTCACGGCGGAGAAACTTGGGCTCGAAGGATTGGAACGTTTTTTCGCCATGGAGAGCGTAATATGCCGCGGTGAAGCTTCCGCCCGATACGGACGTGATGGCATCCACCTCATCCAGCATCCGTTGCGAATGCATTGGCGTGTCGCGCAAACCTTTCAGGACACCGTACGATAACGCCGCCGCCCGCGTGCCGCCACCGGAAAACGCAAGGATCATCGTGATGTCATTGGTTGAAGATTCACCGGCATCAACCGTTGTCGATTGCAGGACATCTTCGGGAGTGGCCTGCTCAACAGCCAGAGGCTCATTCATGATGACGCCATACGTCGCGCAACCCGTCAGCATCGAGATGGGCAGCATCGCCGCAACAAGGAAAGCTGCCAGTCGGTTGAGTCCTTTTCGCATGGATTGAATTTAACGCATTTCGGAGTACTCGGTCGCAGTGTAAGTTTGCGGTATATTGAACTTTCCGTTCAGGGTGTCCAAAGGAGTCCACTCTTGCTGTTATTACGCAACGCAAATGTCCATGCACCCGAAGCCGTGGGATTGCGTAATATTTTGATTGGTGGCTCGAAGATTCTTTGGACCGGCGAAAATGTACCGGATATCCAGGGCATTACAATCACCGACGTTGATCTGGAAGGACGTGATGTGATTCCGGGTTTCGTCGATGGCCACGTGCATGTCACCGGTGGCGGTGGCGAAACTGGATATGCAAGCCGCGTACCGGCGCCGGATTTGTCGATCTACACGAAGGCCGGCGTGACGACCGTCATCGGTTTGCTCGGAACTGACGATGTCATCCGGACCACCGCGCAATTGGTTGCGCAGATCTATGCGTTGAGAGAAAGCGGACTGTCGGCGTGGGGATACTGCGGTGGTTATCACGTGCCGCCGGTCACCATCACGGGTTCTGTGCGTGGGGATATTGTTTTGGTTGAGCCGTTGATTGGAGTGGGCGAACTCGCTTTGAGCGACCACCGTTCGAGCCAGCCGACGTTGAACGAATTATTGCGCATCGCCTCCGATGTGCATGTTGCGGGTTTGATGAGTGGCAAGGCCGGCGTGATCCATGTCCACATGGGTGATGGCAAGCGTGGTTTGGAACTCATCAGAGAAGCGATTTCGACGAGCGAAATTCCACCGCGCGTTTTTCAACCTACGCACGTGAATCGCAAAAAGGCATTGTTTGACGAAGCACTGGAAGTCGCGCGCATTGGTTGCCATATCGATGCCACTGCATTCCCAACGGAGGAAGGCGCGGATGAATGGTCTGCGGCGGAATCGGCGATCAAGTATTTGGATTCGGGATTGCCTGCGCATCGTTTCTCGATCAGCTCCGATGCCGGTGGCTGCTTGCCATGCTTCGATGACGAAGGTCGCGCATGTGGAATGGATGTCGCGCATTCCGGATCGATGATCGAGACGTTGCAGGAGCTCGTCGCGAAGGGAGTGCCGTTGGAAAGTGCGGTGCCGTTTTTTAGCAGCAATCCTGCCAAGCATTTAAGACTGCAAAATAAGGGTCGAATTGAGGCCGGTGCCGATGCTGATTTGATTGTGTTGGATGAGCGCTGCAAGCCGCATCACGTGATCGCGCTCGGTGAGTTTCATGTAAAGGACGGGTCGCTTGTGAAGCGCGGCGCGTTCGAAAAGTAATTTGATTTGGAAAGAGAGATTTTTTGCAATGCCAAGTAAGCGCAGTGAAAATTCGAAGCGCGGATGGATCATTCCCATCGGTGGCGCGGAAGACAAGTTGGAACGTAAGAGGATTTTGAGCCGTTTCGTGGATCTGTCCGGCGGTGAGAATGCACGGATCGTGATCATCCCAACCGCAAGCCGTTTGACGACGACCGGCGACCGTTACTTGAAACTGTTTCAGGAGCTCGGGGTCAAGGACGTTCAAGTCGCCGATATCCTGACGCGCGAAGATGCCGAGCGCGAAGACTACGAAGCCATGATTGAGAATGCGACTGGCGTGTTTCTCACCGGTGGCAACCAGCTGCGTATCACGACCATCATCGGTGGCACGAAAGTCGCGAAAGCAATTCGCCGCGGCAACGCCGATGGCTTGAATGTCGCGGGAACGAGTGCGGGTGCGAGTGTTTTGTCCGATCACATGATTGCGTTCGGTAAGGATGGATCGTCGCCGCGCGCAGGCGCAGTACGTTTGGCGCCGGGTTTGGGATTGACCAACCGCTTCATCATTGACCAGCACTTCCGTCAACGTGATCGCCTCGGACGGTTGGTGGCGGCGTTGGCATTCAATCCGCATCCGACAGGCATCGGACTCGATGAAGATACCGCGGCTTTCATTGGTCCGGACAACACATTGGAAGTCGAAGGCAGCGGTGCACTGACTCTGGTAGACAGTTCGAAAACGCAATTTTCATCCATGGCCGAAGCCGGCGTGAACGATCCGATTTGCATTTTGGGCATTACCGTGCACATTCTGGTACACGGAGCAACTTATAACCTCCACACGCGAACCGCATCGCCGGGCACGTTGGTTGGGGAACGGACAGACGACTAAGGTTTTTTATATGCGCATTCTTGATCGCAACATTTACGGTGGACCTTCGCAATTCGCGCTTTTTCCGGTCATTCGACTTGAATTGGACTTGGAGGAGCTCGAGAACTGGCCGACGGCGAAGATCGGTCAGGAGTTTGTCGACGGTCTCATCGAAGCGTTGCCGGGATTGAATTCGCATGGGTGTTCCTACCGCGAGGCTGGCGGCTTCGTCCGTCGCATGCGCGAGGATGAAGGCACATGGATGGGTCACGTGCTTGAGCATCTGGCGCTCGAGTTGCAGAACGTTGCGGGCGAGTATGTGACCTTTGGCAAAACGCGACAGGTCCGTGACGGCCGCGAGGGTGTCTACAACGTCATCTACGAATACGAAACGAAGGAAGAAGGCATCGCCGCCGGTGAGCTTGCCATGCAACTCATCGATTCGTTGTTGCCGGCGAACTTGAAGACACCGGGTTTGGTTCCGGAGGATTGGACGTGGGCGGAAGCGTTGGAAAACTTCATCCGCTATGCGCAGCGTCGCGCACTCGGTCCATCGACGGCATCGCTGGTTCGCGCCGCGAAACGCCGCAAGATTCCATGGATGCGACTGAACCAGAATTCTTCGTTGATCCAACTCGGTCACGGCAAATATCAGCAACGCATTCAAGCAACCGTGACCGGACGCACCTCGCATATCGCCGTTGAACTGGCGAGCGATAAGGAAGAAACCAATAAGATTCTCGGTGCGCTCGGTTTACCGGTCCCTCGCCAAAGGTTGGTGCAGACGGCGGACGCTGCCGTCAACGCGGCGGCTCAGTTGGGTGGATCCGTTGTCCTCAAACCTTACAACGGCAATCACGGACGCGGCATCACCATTGATATTCGCGAAGAAGCGGACATTCGCGCGGCGTTTGAAGAAGCGCATCAGATTTCAAATTCGGTGATCGTCGAAACGTTCCAGCCGGGTTGTGATCACCGCATGCTCGTGGTCAATGGCGAACTTGTCGCCGCGACTTTGCGTACGCCGGGTTGCGTCGTTGGTGACGGTGAGAGCACCGTCTCTCAATTGCTCGACGTGTTGAACTCGAATCCTGACCGTGGTGTTGGCCATGAGAAAATTTTGACCCAAATCAAACTCGACCGCGAAGCCTTCGACATGCTGGGTCGCGTGGGAATGGACGAGCATTCCGTTCCGGCAGCGGGACAGATTGTGCAACTGCGTGCGACAGCCAACCTTTCGACCGGCGGCACTGCAACTGACGTTCTCGACATCGTGCATCCGGACAATCGCTCGATGGCGGAGCGTGCGGTTCAAGCGATCGGTCTCGATGTCGGTGGCGTCGACTTCATCACGCCGAACATCGCAGAAAGCTATAAGAGTGCCGGTGGCGCCATTTGCGAAATCAATGCCGCGCCTGGCTTCCGCATGCATGTCTCTCCAAGCGAAGGAACGCCACGCGATGTGGCAGGACCGGTGGTCGACATGCTCTTCCCGCAAGGTGCTGCGTCGACGGTACCGATCACCGCAATTACCGGCACCAACGGCAAGACCACTACCGCGCGCATGGTTGCGCACATCGCGAAGATGGCGGGCTTCACTCCGGGCCTGACGACGACGGATGGTGTCTACATTGATGGACATCGCACCGTTGAAGGCGACATGACTGGACCGGTATCGGCGCAGATGGTGTTGCGCGATCCTACGATCGACTTCGCGGTGCTTGAGACAGCGCGTGGCGGCATGGTGCGTGCCGGTATGGGCGTGCCGAAGGTTGACGTGGGTGCAGTGATTAACGTCGCAAGCGACCACCTTGGCTTGAAAGGTGTCAACACGCTTGAACAGCTAGCCGAAATCAAACGTATCGTTGTGGAAGTCGCGAAAGATTGCGCAGTGCTCAACGCCGATGATCCATTGGTTGTCCGCATGTCCGGCTATACCGACGCGAAAGTGATTTGCTACGTCACGATGGATCCGGCGAATACTTTCGTGCGTGATCACGTTCGGTCCGGTGGACGTGCATGTGCGCTGGAAGAGGGCGTCAACGGCGAGATGATCACGATCTACGATCAAGGCAAGCACATTCCATTGTTGTGGACGCATCTCGTGCAATCGACGTTAGAAGGTCAGGCACGTCATAACGTCCAGAACGCGATGATGGCTGCCGCAATCACCTATTCGATGGGCATCAAGCTCGATGCGATCCGCCAAGGCTTGCGCACGTTTGATACGAGCTTCTTCCAGGCACCTGGCCGTTTGAACGTTTTCAGCAAACTGCCCTTCAAGGTCATCATGGACTACGGTCATAACGCGCATGCCGTGAGCATGATGGCGGACTTGGCCAAGCGCATTGACGTGAATGGACGTCGCATTGTGGTTTTGTCGGGTCCCGGTGATCGCCGTGATGAAGACTTGCGAGAGTTGGCGAATGCGGTGAGCGGTGTTTTTGACCATTACATCCTGAAGCGCGATGACAACCGACGTGGACGTGGTCACGATGAAGTGCCTCAAATCATGGCACAAGCGTTGCGTGCTGCAGGGATTCCCGATTCTGCGATTACCATTGCGCCGGAAGAAGTTGAAGCCGTTGATACTGCGTTGACGATGGCGGAGAAGGGTGATTTGGTGTTGGTTTTTGCGGATGCGCTCGCGAGGACATGGAAGCAAATTACCAAGTTCGGTGCCGCTGAAGCGGGTGATGACAGTTCCAAAAATATCCCGCCAGAACCACTTGCACCAACGTCGTTGGATCCGGCCGAAGATCATGCCTATGACGCGACCGAAATGCAGGGCATGGTTCGTGATGACCGCGGATTGCACTATACGCGGATGGATGAGGAAAGCGACTGAGTGCCGCACACATGACGGTGACCATTGAAGAGTCGCGCCGCCTGACGGGAGCGAACATTTATTTTGACGGGACCGGTGCCGCGCTTGAGGCCGTCGGCGCCGACATTCCGGAGTCCGTTGTTGCGGATTGGGCAGGGCTGGTCAGGATCGCGCGCTCCCGTCTGCACTGGCCCGATGGTGCGATCGTGACGCGACGACATGCGAGCGGTGTTTCGTTGGCGTTTGAAGCACCGTTGGATCAACTGATTACGGCGACCGAAGTCAACGAGTGGGCGCTAACACGCGCTGCCCAAAACCGTGCGGCAGCCGATTTGCCCGACGACATCATTGACATGGCCGACCGTGAAGCGGACGTGCGTTTGGTGGAGCTTGTTGGCGTGGCAACGTCGCAAGGATTGCCGGTGCATTTCGATGATGAGTTTTTTACGGCTGGAGAAGGTCACTTGTCGCAGCAATGGCCAGCGGACCAATTGCCAACCGTTGCCGTGATGAATGCCGCGCAGACAGGACGCGTGCCGAAGGTCGTGATTACCGGATCAAACGGTAAAACCACCACGACGCGCGCGCTTGCCGCAATCCTGTCCATGACCGGAAAGCGCACCGGCTACAGCAGCACGGATGGCATCGTCGTTGATGGCGATGTTGTTGAAGACGGAGACTTCTCGGGACCGATGGGGCTGCGATCCGTGTTGCGCAATCCATCCGTTGAAGTGGCCATTCTCGAAACGGCTCGCGGCGGCTTGCTGCGACGTGGGCTTGCGACGCAAGATGCCGATGTTGCCGTCGTCACGAATGTGAGCGCCGATCACTTCGGCGAATACGGCGTGCATGCGCTCGAGCATCTGCTTGAAGTCAAACTGCTGGTGCACAAGTCGTTGCGTCCGGATGGAACACTCGTGGTGAATGCGGGTGATGAATTCCTCGCGTCGCGTGCGGCGGAAATTCCCGGCCAAAATCTCGCCTGGTTTGCTCGTTCCCTGTCTACGGCGCGTGAGCGTGGTTTGCCTGCATGTGGCGTGCAAGATGGCCGCATGATCATCGCAACGGTGGATGGTGACATCGATCTCGGTGAAACGGTGGCGATGCCGATCGGCCTGCAAAACAAGGCGCCATACAATCTCGAAAATCTCGCGGCTGCCGCTTTGTCCGCACACTTGCTGGGTGTTGATGCTGCGGGGATCTCGGCGGGACTGTTGAGTTTTGGCCGGAATAAAAATGACAACTTGGGCCGCCTGCAATATTGGACGATTAATGGCGCGCATGTGTTGCTCGATTACGCGCACAATCCCGATGGCATGCAGTCGTTGCTCAACGTCGCCTCGCAGTTCCGCGGTGACGGGCGAATGGGATTGGTGCTTGAGCAAGCCGGAAACCGTACGGATGAAGATATCGCGGCATTGGCAGTCGCAGCTGCTGTTGCGAAGCCGGACCATGTTTGGTTGAAGGACATCGGCAGCACTTACTTGCGGGGTCGAGCGGAAGGTGAAGTGATTGGTATCCTGCGGCAGGCATTGTTGGATGCGGGCATGGAACATTCGCAGATGACGGTGGTGACGGACATTGAAGAACTGATGTCGAGTGCGTTGGCATGGGCGGGCGAAGGTGACGTGTTGGTTTTGCCGGTGCATCAGCCGGAAGACCGTGAAGTTGCGATCGCGATGCTCGACGGATTGGCCGCGTAGATCGATGAAACTTTTGTTGGTTGGATCAACCGGTCTGGTTGGACGTGAAGTGTTGAAGCTCGCGCTGCAAGATTCGCGTGTCACATCCATCGTTGCACCGATGCGCCGCACGCTTCTGACGCACCCGAAATTGGAATCGCCAATCATTGATTTCGAAAACTTACCGACCGACGTTTCGTGGTGGCGAGCCGATGCGGTGATTTGCACGCTCGGTACAACGATGGCGACGGCGGGTTCGAAGGAAGCCTTTTATCGTGTCGATCACGATTATCCGTTGATGGTTGCAGAGCTTGCGCACGAACATGGGACTTCCACGTATGTGCTGAATTCGGCGATTGGGGCGGATGCGTCGTCGCGTGTTTTTTATACGCGTGTGAAAGGAGAGTTGGAGCGCGACTTGATGCAAGTCGGTTTCAAGTCGTTGACGTTCGTACAGCCAGGCGTCATCGGTGGTGTGCGCGATGAGTTGCGAATTGGCGAACGGGCATTGACGTCAGTGTTGAAAGTGTTCGGTCCGGTGCTGCCTGCCCGATGGCGCATCAATCCCGCAGAGAAAATCGCCGCCGCCCTCCTGGAAGCCGCATTGCAATCCCAACCCGGCATCCATCGCGTTACGTCGGATCGTTTGATTTGATTTCGTTGAGTCCTTCGCGGTAATTCGCGAAGTGCGGCTGTATGCCTAACGCTTGGCACGAACCGTGTGCATTGATCCGCTTGCTCGACTCATAAAACCGGCGCAATCCCTCCGTCATTTCGGGATCATCCAACGACATAGGTTTTGGTAAATGTAACCCCGTAATTTCGGCAGCATATTCCAGCACGCGCGATTGTTCTGCGGGTTCGTTGTCGGCGATGAGATACAACGCATTACGCTGAGGGCGTTGCATCGATGCAATCACTGCGCGTGCGATGTCATGAACGTGGACGCGATTGAACAGAACTCCGGGGGCGTGCACATTTCTTGCGCTGCCTTCTTGCAGTGACTTGATCGCATTGCGGTTCGGGCCATAAATGCCTGCGAGCCGGAATAACGCGCTGGCAATGTCGCGCTCATTCGCGATCGTGCGCCACTGCTTTTCGGCGAGCAGTCTTCGTGTCGCAACGGTGTCGGTTGCATCGGCTTCGCTTCCTTCATCGATGATTCCGCCATCGCGGTTCGCATAGACGCCCGTTGATGACAGGTATCCAATCCAGCGAAGCTTAGACGCGTTCGCAATGTGACCTTTCAACGCGCGCGCAGCTGGATCGCCGTCGTCATCCGGAGGCAGCGTGCAAAGCAAAGCATCTGCGTTGTTCAGTGCCTCCAAAAATTCCGCCGAAAGTTCGCGCGCATCGAACGCAATGACATCAACGCCGTCGATGGAGGAGCGGACTTCGCGTTGCGTGGCGTTACATCGAATTCCCAAAGCGGTGGCTTGGCGCGCAACTTCGCTGCCGCAATATCCGAAGCCAAGGATCAACAAATTCTTTGGAAGTGGTGATGTCATTTCGTAGCCAGTGTACGTGAATAAGGGGCGGTGTTTTTGGAGGGATTCACGGACTTTCCAATAGTGCTGGGCTAAACTGATGAATGACAGGATTTTTGCGGAATTTCAGATGAAACGTTCAATTTCGGCATCGCTTGCGTTGATGGGCGCAGCACCTTTGTTCCTCGTAGCGTGTGGCGACGATTCAAAGGTGAAGGAAGACATTGCGTACGACAGCGAAGCGACTTGCGTTGCGGACGGCAACACGGCTGCAGATTGCGCATTGGCGTTCAACAAGGCCGTCGAAGATGCGCCGAAGTTTGCGACGGAAGAAGATTGCAAAACGTCATTTGACGGTTGCCAGAAAGTGACGGACAACAACGGCAATTCGTGGTTCATGCCGATGATGATGGGCTACATGCTCGCGCGCACCATGGGTGGCGGTGGCGCAGCGGCAGTTGGCCGGCCGTTGTATCAAAGCCGTGGTGGCGCGTTGACGGAAGTCAGCAAAGTTTCGAACGGTGGCTACTCGATGCGTCCGCATCCGGGCTCCGTTGCATCGATGTCGAATTTGTCGAGCGTTCGTTCGGCGGCAAATGCACGCACGACGCGTGGCTTCGGTGGCAGCTCACGCATCAGCGGTGGTTAAGCGCTAAGTGATGGAACGCGTCGCACTTTCCGAACGCCCGGATTGGCGGGAGAAGGCGGAGAGTTTTGGGTTTAGCTTTCATACGATTGGTGGCGAGCGCTACTGGGATGAGTCGGGCGCGTATCGATTCTCACTGAGCGACGTCGAAAACATCATCGAAGACCCCACCGCCGAATTGCATGAGATGGCGATGGATACGGTGGATTTTGTCTGCAATGACGAACACATGTTGTCGTTGTTGAACATTCCGGCAGATATGCAAAATGCTGTGCGCGATTCGTGGATCCGCCGTGATCCGCATTTGTACGGGCGCATGGACCTGTCGTGGAATGGCGTGGGTCCTGCCAAATTGCTGGAGCTCAATTACGATACGCCGACGTCGTTGTATGAGGCGGCTTTTTTCCAGTGGTTATGGCTTGAAGATTCGATTCGCAGCGGCGCGATTCCGTCCAACGCCGATCAGTTCAATTCGATCCAGGACAAATTGATCGAAGCGTTTGGTGCCATCGCCAAAACCTTCCGCAAGCGCATCCACTTCGCCTCCTGCGAAGGCTCCGACGAAGACGCGGGAACGGTTGGCTACTTGCGTGACTGCGCGCATCAAGCCGGCTTGCGAACATTCGCCATGCACGTCGAAGACATCGGCGCGCCGGTCGATGGTGATCCGCGCTTCCTCGACAACGAAGGTTTGCCGATCGACATGTTGTTCAAGCTGTATCCTCTCGAGCAAATGTTTGAAGATGATTTCGCGCGCTTCATTCCAACATCGGGTACGCAATTCATCGAGCCGTTGTGGAAGTCGGTGTTGTCGAACAAGGGAATTTTGCCGGTTCTGTGGGCGCGCTTCCCCGATCATCCGAATTTGTTGGAATCGCATTTCGAAGAGGACGCGACGCGCCGTGATCCTGTCCGCGCAGGTTGGGTCCGCAAGCCGTTGTTCTCACGCGAAGGTGCGAACATTGAGTTTGTTTCATCTGATGGCGCGCGTGAGTCGAGCGATGGCGAATACTCCGGTGGTCGCACCATTCTCCAGAAGGCACACGCGCTTCCGTTAGTCCGCGATGCAAACGGAAATGGCGGCTATCCAGTGATTGGATCGTGGGTGGTTGGCGATCTGCCGGCGGGCATGGGCATCCGCGAAGACAACACGTTGATCACGCGCGACACCTCGCGCTTCGTGCCGCATTTCATAAGCTAGCGGCAACAAAAAACCCGCTCATCGGCGGGTTCCTTCAAAATCGCAGGATGGTGGCTATGGGTGGACTCGAACCACCGACCCCAGCATTATGAGAGGTGGGTTCACAGCGCAACCATGCGCCTTTCAGGCCTGTCTGGGACATTTCTGGGACACAAAAACGTGCATCTGTCACGAAATAATGCAATAGCCCACGCTAAATAGAGTGTTGCAAACTAAAGTCTATTTAGCAAAAAAACTTACAAAAAAGAATGCCGAGGAGCGTTATTCAAGGGCGCCGTGACAAGGGCAGGCATTCCCACTGAGCAGGTGATGGTCGTCGCGGATATTCACCAGTTGATCAGTGCCGCATTGGACTGGGCGCGGACCGGCGATGTCCTGGTTCTACCCATTCATGCCATGGACGAGCGCGACGCAGTGATTGAACTGCTCGAGCGTGTGGTCAATTAACGAAAAAACCCACCAACATCCGTCGGTGGGTTCTTATTTCGAATGTTCTGCAATTCAAGATCGGCGCGAAACATTCGTGAGGCAGAAAGTGCGATGGGAGACCGGGCCAGTCCCAGGCAGTAATATCCTGCCTGGCCCTGTCAGTTTATGCATGCACTTGATTCGATTTGAATCGTGCTTTGATGCACATCAAAGCGATCCCTAAGCATCCGAGTCGCTTCTTGCCTTAGAGCTTCCGCATCAATTTCGGTTTCATCATAGACAAGATGCGTCGTCAGAACCGTTTGCGTTGACCCCAGTGCCCAGATATGCAGGTTGTGCAACTCGCGGACGCCTTTGATCTCCCTCAGTGCACCATCGACGGTCGCCAGTTCCAGTCCTTCCGGAACACCCTGCATCAGCATATGTACGGCTTGGGACATTAGTCGCCATGTTCGTGGAAGTACCCAAAGGCCAATCAGCACGGCAACAATCGGATCGATGATGGTCCATCCCGTGAAATAAATGATGACCGCACCTGCTATCACACCCAGGGAACCGAGCATGTCAGCCCACACCTCAAGATATGCGCCTTTGACATTCAGGCTCTCGCCCGAGCCTGCCGCGAGCAACCGCATTGAGATCAGGTTAATGACAAGGCCCAGCGTTGCGATGACAAGCATTCCAACTGACGCAACTTCGGTTGATTTCTGAAACCTGCCAAACGCTTCCCATAGGATGTAGCCAGCCACCAGAAAGAGCATTCCCCCGTTTATCAGCGCCCCGATTGCTTCCATGCGGGCATAGCCGTATGTCTTCTTTGCATCTGCCGGCCTACGGCTAAGACGAACCGCGAACAGCGAAATGCCGAGCGCTAGCACGTCAGTCCCCATGTGCGCCGCATCGGAAAGCAGTGCAAGGCTGTTTGTAATCAGTCCACCGACGACTTCGGCAATCAGGAAAGTACCTGTCAGTAAGAGCGCGATCCAAAGCGGCTTTTCGTGCTTGATTTCGCCGGCGCCATGATCATGTCCGCCACTCATTTATTCATCCCCCTTGGCGAGGCGCCGCAAGTTGCCGCGGAATCCGGACTCGACGATAGGCTTCTCCACGCAGAACGAAGGACGCGCCACGCCGAGCGAAGGAACATGACCAGCAATGCGATGGCAACAACCAGGTCTGGCCATCCCGATTCAAATAGCCAGACGCCTGCCGTAGCGGCGAGGACGGCTACGCCTTCAAACATGTCGTTTCGTGAACATTCCCAGGCAGACGAAATATTGATGTCGGTGTCGCGAATCGGCGTCAATAGCCACAGACAGACGCCGTTCAATGCAAGGTTCAACGCCGCCACCACGCCCATGGTTTCAAAGACCGGAACAGCCGGGTTATTCAGTCGCCAGATGATCTGCAGTCCAACGGCGATGGCTGCGCCAAATATCAGCAGCCCTTTAAACAGTGCAACACGTGCCTTAGCCCGTACGCTGGCACCGATGACAAGGATGCTCAGCAGATAGGTAGCAGCGTCACCGAGGTTATCCAACGTCCCTGAAAGTAGCGACGACGACCCGCTGAAGTAAGCGGCGCTGAACATCATGATGCACGTCACGATATTAATCGACATGACGATCATCAATACCCGGCGCTGTCTCGCCTCCATCGACTTGAGTTCTACGGGCTTGCCGCAATCGCAATCTGACATATGAAACCTCCTTCTGGAACTATTGTGCCAGGACAACCCGCGATCTTGGGTTGGACCCGGGTTCTTATCTATTATCGACATTAATCATTCAATCTGTCGGCAATGCGACCTTCTCGCGAGCACGCAGGGTACGACTCGCGAATGCCGGAAGAACCAGCAAGGTCAATAGCGTTGCCGTGAGCAGACCGCCAATTACGACGGTTGCCAAGGGTTTCTGGACCTCCGCCCCGGCTCCGGCTGCCATTGCCATTGGCATGAAGCCGACGATGGCCACGAGTGCGGTTGTCAGCACAGCGCGCAATCGACTCTTCGCGCCGATCCGCGCCGCTTCCAGCGAAACCGTTCCGGCGTCGAATTGCTCCCGGATGGCTTGCATCAGAACGAGACCGTTCAACGTGGCAACGCCTGAAACTGCAATGAAACCAACGGCTGCCGAGACCGAGAACGGCATGCCGCGAACGGAAAGTGCAAGCACGCCGCCAACCAAGGCCAGTGGCACGCAAGCGAAGACCAGTGCCGCCTCGCGAATGCTCCCTAGTGCCATGTACAGCAGTCCACCAATGAGGATAAAGACGATCGGAATGACGAAAGCGAGTCGACGTTCGGCGCGTTGCAGATTCTCAAATTGGCCTCCCCATTCAATGCGGATACCAGGAGGCAATTTTACGGCCGATACCTGTTCCTGAGCTTGCGTCACGAAGCCCCCGAGGTCACGCCCGCGGACATTGGCCTGTACGACAATGCGGCGGCTGCCATTGTTGCGACTAATCTGGTTAGGACCTTCCGCGACGACGATTTTTGCGACAGACGACAGAGGTACCGAAACCCCGCTTGGTCCGATTACCGGCAGTGCGGCCAATTGCACCGGATCCGCACGCATGCTCTCCTCGAGACGTACAGCGACTTCAAAGCGCCGATCCGCTTCAAAAATGGTGCCTGCAGACTCACCCCCGACTGCCGTGGAAAACGCCTGCGCGACATCCTGAGCCGTCAGTCCGAATTGAGATGCGGCGGAATGATCAACTTGCACAGTCATGGCGGGCAAGCCAGCCACCTGTTCCACCTGTACGTCAACCGCACCGTCAACAGTGCGTAATTTGCCCGCCACTTCGTCCGCTACCTTACGAAGAACATCGAAATCCTCGCCATAGATCATCACCGCCATATCGGAGCGTACTCCGGAAATAAGCTCGTTGAATCGCAATTCGATCGGCTGACTGAATTCGAAATTATTGCCGATATGCGTTTTCGCAACGCTTTCAAATTTTTCTACCAGCTCTTCCTTGGAAAGACCCGGGTCTGGCCATTGCGATCTCGGCTTTAACACGATAACGCTGTCGGAAATATTGGCAGGCATTGGATCGATTGCGGCTTCCGCGGTACCGGTACGCGAAAACATCGTCTGAACCTGCGGCTGTTTTTTTATCGCAGATTCCAGTTCCCGTTGCATTTCTGCTGATTGCGCCAGGGACGTTGACGGGACTCGCAATGACTGCATGGCGATGTCGCCTTCATCCAGTGTCGGCATGAACTCACGACCGAGCGACAAAAAGGCGACGACTCCAACCAACGACAGGACCGCAGCGCCAGCAAGCATTCGCCGCGGCTTCGCAATTGCCGCATCAATCAGCGGTTCGAACTGCCGACGAAGTACCCGGAGGACTTTCGTCTCATGTTCGTCCGCATGTCCCTCCTCGGAGTGCATCGAATCGGCAGGGGCAATGGCGGTTTCAGGTGCGCGGATGAACAACGCCGCCATTGCGGGAACAAACGTAAACGAAAAAATGAAAGCGCCCACCAGCGCAAACATGAACGTCGCAGCCATCGGCTGAAATGTCTTTCCTTCAACACCTTGCAACGTCAGAATTGGCGCGAACACGAGGAGAATAATTGCCTGTCCAAATGCTGCTGGGCGCGCCATCTTTCCGGTCGCTTCAACGACAACGCTCAATCGTTCCCTGAGTGTCAGCCGCCGCCCCAGCTCATGCTGGCGTTGCGTAAGCAACAGCAGCGTCGCTTCGACCACAATCACTGCGCCATCCACCAAGATCCCGAAATCCAAGGCACCGAGACTCATCAGGTTCCCACTGATGCCGAAGCGCTGCATTCCGATCACGGCAAACAGGAAAGAGAGAGGGATCACCAAGGCAGTAATGGTCGCGGCGCGAATGTTGCCGAGCAACAGAAACAGCACGACGATGACCAACAGGGCACCAACCGCGAGATTCTCCGCAACCGTGCCAATCGTGGCATTGACCAGCTTACTGCGGTCGAGAACGACTTTAACTTCGATTCCCGGGGGCAATGACTTTGAAACCTCGGTGAGTCGGGCAGATGCGTCCTGCGCAACTGTCCGGCTGTTACCGCCCGCAATCATCAGCGCCGAGCCAAGCACGATCTCATGACCATCGCGCGTGGCCACACCTAGTCTTGGAGACTGTCCTTCGGACACCTGCGCGACATCACTGACGCGGATTATGAGTCCGTTGCGGTTGACCACCGGTGCTTGCGCCAAGTCCTGCACACCACGCGCAAGGGCGTCAGTCCGCACGACCAAGCCTTCACCGGAGCGTTCAATGAAACCAGCGCCTGCCTGAACATTCGAACGGCGCAATGCGTCCGCCAGCTCCGTAAAACTGATGCCATACGCAGTTAACCGTGCGGGGTCAGGATGCACGGAGTACTCTTTTTCGTAACCCCCGATTGAGTCGACGTCCGCCAGACCTTTCGTTGATCGCATCTGCGGTGCAATGAGCCAATCCTGCAAAGTGCGAAGATACGTTGCACGCTCCTGTGGGCTGGAGAGTACCTTGCCTTCCGGAGTCAGGAAAGTTCCGTCGGCTTGCCAGCCAGGAGCACCAGCTGCAGATGAAGCCTTGGGATCTCGAGGGGCGAAATCGACGGTCCATGTCAATACTTCGCCTAGCCCCGTCGTGACCGGTGACATTGCAGGGACGACTCCTTCGGGCAACGACGACTGCGCCTCTCGCAAGCGTTCTGCGATCTGCTGCCTCGCGAAATAGATGTCCGTATCATCGGTAAACACGACGGTTACCTGCGAAAAGCCATTTCGGGAAAGCGAACGAGTGCTGACCAATCCGGGCAGTCCGGCAAATGCGGTCTCAAGCGGGTAGGTGACTTGACGTTCCATCTGCCCCGGTGCCAGCGCAGGAGCGAACGTATTGATCTGAACCTGGCGATTGGTGATGTCCGGCACCGCGTCCATCGGCAGACGCGCAAGTTGAAAAATGCCATAAAAGGCTAGCCCAACGCTGAGAAGAATGACGGCCCAGCGATAGCGAACCACTTGTCCTATTAAATTCAATGACATGGCGCTTCCTTAGTGTCCTTCCTCAGCCTCGCCTTTGGCGATTTCGGCCTTGAGCAAGAATGCGTTGCGCGAAACGACTTGCTCGTCGCCGCGTAATCCACTTAGGATCTCAACCCATCCGCCGGCGTCACGCCCCACGGTGACCGGCACGACACGAAACTGATTTGCTTTTTCGGCTACGAAAACGACGTTACGCCCATCCAGACTTTGCACTGCGTCGGATGGAACGGAGAGTGCGCCGGCGTCCGAGTCGATCGACAGGATCGCGGAGACGATGGTTCCGGACGGAGGTAACGTTCCGGATTCGACTCTTGCACGAATCGTCGTCATACCGGTCGCCTCGTCTGTGTCCGGAGCCACTCCGGTGACAATTGCCGAAAAAGTGCTCCCCGAAGCTGTGACAGCCAGGCGCATCCCGGCCTTGACGCCGGACGCAACTGCAGGTGCCACCGCAAATACCAGTTCGTTCCGTTCCGGATCTGCGACATTGGCGACCACATCGCCGGGCTGCACAAACCCTCCGGGTGTGATCGAAACCTGCGTGACAACTCCGGAAAACGGGCTAGTGATTGCGAGGCGACCGTTCGCGTCCGGGCGACCTGACGCAACGACGCGCGCACGTGCCGCACGCGCGTTCGCCGCCGCGGCCAGGGCGCGAGCTCTGGAGGTCTCCATTTCCTGGCGTGCCACAATTCCTTGATTCAGCAGGTTGCTGTCGCGACGGTATACCATCTGTGCAGCATCGGCTTCCGCCGCCGCCGCATCAGCCGCCGCTCGAAGCGAAGCACCCTCACCACTCACAATGGTGGCGACAGCGGAGCCCGCCCTTATCGTGGTACCCGGTGCGACAAGGACGCGTTCAACGCGACCCGAGGTTGAAGCTCCGACTGCAGCGCGTGCACCGACCATGGACTCGACACGGCCCGAAAGGCGAATTGCAGCACCCCCGCCACGTGTGACATTGGACAGCTCAAGTTTCGACGATGCGACCTGTTCGGCAGTCAACTTCAGTTCGCTTGACTCCTCGCCATGTCGATCCTCATATTCCCCCTCGGCATCCGCCGTTTCCGTGGTTTCGGTCTGAGGCGTCGTCTGGGAAGTGGATCGTGGGTCAAGCCATCGCGCAACGCCGAAACCAGCGAGCAATGCCAGGAGAATCGCGATGGAAAATGCAATGTAAGTATTCTTGCTCGTCATCGTTGGACTCCGAATGGCAGGCGGCCCTCAATTTGGGCCAATTGGATTTCAGCGTTTGCTCGGGACAGCTTCGCGTCAACTTCACTGCGCAACGCAGAGACGAGCGCGGCGCGTGAGGCACGAAGCTCGAGCTGCGATATGCGGCCGGCGTCAACACCGATGCGGGAAAGCCGATAAGCCTCCCTTGCTGCGCTGACACTGATGCGTGCGGCGTTGACACGGGACTGGGAGGCAAGCATGGCAGCACCTGCGGCAACTTTCTCGGCGCGAACTTCAAGCTCAACGGCCGCTAGACGAGCCTCCGCGGCGCGTAACTCCGCCGCCGCTGCGCGAATATTTCCCGTGTTTCGATCAAAAACGGGAATCGTGATTCCAACCCCTGCCACAAGAGCGGCATCCCGTTCATTCGCAAAATGACGCAAACCCAGAGTGACGCTGAAATCGGGCATCGCGCGCCGCTTTTCGAAAGTGACCTGCTTATCGGCGACCAGTGTCTCGGCACGGGCAATCCGAATCTGCGGCGACTCAGTGGTGCCGTCCGACAGATGGGACGGTGAAAGATTCAACAAACTTGAACCCAGTGCCTCAATTGGTTGGTCGCGCATGACTATTGCGGCGAGGCGAGCCAATGCAATCGCCCTGTTGGCAGTTGCCTCATCCAACTGAGAACGGACGCTGGCAAGTTCTGACTGCGCTTGAATCTCGCGAAATTTCGCCTCGCGCCCTTCCCGGACAAGTGCAGCTACAGCACGGGTTTCCGCTTCTGCGAGGGACATTCCCTCCGTTGCCAGCGCATGACGCGCAATGGCGGCCTCTGCATCGACATAAGCCTGGGCAAGTCTGGCAGCCGCTCTCCACCGGCTGGCTTCGCCCCGATTTGCCGTTGCGTCGACTTGCGCTCCGGCGACCGCGATGCGAGCACGGCGTTTGGATGGGTTCTCGATTGGTTGGGTGGCGGAGAGTGTCGTTTCACTTCCGCCAAATCCCTTGCGCTCACCAGTGCCCAGGAAATTGTCGACTTCGAGCGTCAACACGGGATTGGAAATGGTCTTGGATTGGTCCAGTCGTCCTAAACTTGCTTCGTACAGCGCGGCGGTTTCTCGCTGAGATGGAAATGTCTCCAGCTGTTGCAGCAAAGACTCATAAGTTGGCGCGACCACGTTCATTGGTTGGGCGGAAAGAGGGCCAGTGATGCATAGAAGCATCAACGACCACGCAGCTGCGCTCGGCAGCTGACGTTGAAAGACGTTCATTGGAACTCCAAAGGTAAACCAGAAATTTTAACCGCAGAGATGCGGCTGTTCAATTTGGTTTAGGCGCGCGGTGGACGCATCAATCCTTCGGAAAGCGTGGAGGCGGCCGACGGCAAAACCTCAGGAAGCGACTGCCTCAGATTCACTTCAGGGTATGCGAGTTCGTCGACGGATCCGTCGGCGATTGACGTATGGCTATGTCCATGCGAGCAATGCTCGTAGACATGGCCCCCAAACTCCGGGCTGGGCCCAGGTGAGGAATCGCGATCCAAGTTGCCTTGCGACCCTGAGATGCCAACAGCATTGACGTCGGCACATTCCGACGCAGAATGCGTTAATTCCGCACGAATGTCGTCAAATCCGCATTGGAATGCTTCTGCCACCGGCACGACCAGCATCACCGCCATAAGCAATGCTGCTGTGAACAGTCGTAGCGGATTCCGAAGCAACTTCATGTACGGTTGATTGTACCACCTCTAGACCACCGTGAGGAGTTGATTAGGAATGGATATAGGACACTTGGGAGGATCGATCGGGCTGCGGACAAGGAGCTTTTGGCCGTCAAAGGTATTGGCCCCGTAGTTCTGTATAGAACAGATGCCTCCGAATTGGTCCTTACCTCCCCGAAAAACGGTCGAGAGTTTCTGAAAAATTCTGGGACATTCCTGGGACAAAAATTACACTTTCCCGAACAGGCGATCCGACTTCTGGGACAAAATTTTCCGGCCGGGGACATCCGAAACCTAATGTAGACGCCAATACATTGAATGTTGAATGCACGATTCAGGACGATAGCCCACCAAGCACAGCATTTTGCAAACTGGGGTCTATCAATCGGTTGCAAGGCCCCGAAAAGAAAAAACCCCTGACGAATCAGGGGCTTATGCGGAACATGGTGGCTATGGGTGGACTCGAACCACCGACCCCAGCATTATGAGTGCTGTGCTCTAACCGGCTGAGCTACATAGCCCCGCGATAGCCGAACATTATTGCACACGCCGAAAAGCACCGTCAACAGGTTTTGTCGCCTAATTTGACCGTCTGTCGTGCCAAAATCCGAATTTCCTGACTTGTCGATGTCACAGAAAGCTGGCAAGCTGGAGGCAGTTGATAATTTTTTGGAGTCCGTATCATGATTGATCCGGACGGCTACCGGCCTAATGTCGGCATTATCCTGATGAACCCGAACGGGCAACTGTTCTGGGCTCGGCGGATTAATCGGGATGGCTGGCAATTCCCGCAAGGCGGGATGAACACTGACGAGACTCCCCGCGAGGCTATGTTTCGCGAGTTACGGGAGGAGACAGGGCTGCTGCCTGAGCACGTCGACGTGCTGGGGGAGACGCCTGGTTGGCTGCGCTATAAGCTCCCCAGCCGCGCGATCCGACGCCGCGAGAAGGTCGTGTGCATCGGCCAGAAGCAGGTGTGGTTCCTGCTGCACATGAAGGGCGAGGACAAGCACGTCCAGCTGAATCTAACCGAGTCGCCGGAGTTTGATACCTGGCGGTGGGTGGATTTTTGGTATCCGCTGGACCACGTGGTCATGTTCAAACGGGAGGTCTACAGCAATGCGCTGAGGTTTTTGGCGCCGTTTGCGCGGGACATCGCGGGGCATGAGGCGATCGGGGATTCAGAGCCGCTGGGCGGGGCTGTCGATATCAAACGATACTTCAGATAAACGTTCAGAATTTTGTAATTGACAATCATTCTCATTCGCGTTTAAATACTCTCGATGGGCGCAATTGGTGTGCTCAATGAGGTTTAAAGCGAAATGTACGTGTGTGTTTGCAATGGTGTAACGGACAAGGATATCCAGCGCGAAGTCGACGCAGGATGCGACACGCTGTCCGATCTCACGATGAACACGGGTCTGGGCGCGAACTGCGGTAGCTGCGTGACCTTGGCTGAAACGCTAATCGAAGGTATGCGCATGAAAGCCGCGAAGCGCGATCTCGACGTGCCGGTGTTGGGCGGCGAGGTGCCGATGCATTTTTTTGCGCACGATCAACACGCTGCCGCTTAACGATAATCAATAGCAATTAGCACTTGGTTTGCAACTCGCTTTGCGCGGGCGTGCAAGCTATGCTGATGGTCGAACACGAAATTTTAGGTGACAAAAAATGAAAGGCGACCGCAAGGTAATCGAATATCTCAACAAGGCTCTGTACAACGAGTTGATTGCGATTAACCAGTATTTTTTGCATGCGAAAATGCTGAAGAACTGGGGCTTGAAGGAGCTCGCTGATCACGAATACGAAGAGTCGATCGATGAGATGAAACATGCGGACAAGTTGTCGGATCGCATTTTGTTTCTCGAAGGTCTGCCGAACTTCCAGAACCTCGGAAAGTTGCGCATCGGTGAGACGCCGAAGGAGATTTTTGAGTGTGATTTGGCGCTTGAGCTCGACGCGATTCCGCTGCTGCGCGAAGCCATTAAGTACTGCGAAACCGTCGACGACATTATCAGCCGTCAGTTGTTTGCGGACATTCTCGATTCTGAGGAAGAGCACGTCGATTGGCTGGAAACGCAGCTTGATTTGATTTCCCGCTTGGGCGAGCAACTGTACTTGTCTACGAAAATCGAAAGCTGACGCGGTCGCGCATCGTGCTGAAACGCCGCGGGATGGTGAGTCCGGCGGCGTTTTTTGTGGGTGTCACAATGGTGACAAAACGATGCAAAATTCCCCGTTTTGGTGGTGAAACGGAACCATTTCGCAACCAAAGTGCTGCGTTTTGCCATAATTGTGACACCCGGAGATAGGATGGCGTTACAAACGCATCACCCTGCATCGCAAGTCATCAGTTTGGTTCAGCGCGTTACGTTTGTAACACCCGTCACGCGACGACAAGGGAGTCAGTAGGTGACGGGGGCGGACTTTTTGCGGGAGCCGAAGAGTTTGCGCCAGACGAACCAGATGAGCAGGCCGCCGAGGATGGTCAGCACGGAGACGATGCCGAAGGTGAGCCAGGGGTAGGCGAACACCATGGCGATGCCGCCGGTGACGGCGAGGTCTTCACCGATGGAGGCGGTCCAGTTGGTGACGGGTTCGGGCGAGGTGTTCAATAAAGCGCGCGTGCCGGTCTTCATCAAGTGCGAGGTCAACGCGACGCCAGCGCCGGCGGCGAGAGCGCCGGCACCTAGATCGCCGGTCTCCGACATGGTTGCAGCGGCGAGGAATGCACCTGCGGGAACACGCAGCAATGTTTGGAAGAGATCCCAGACTGAGTCGACGCCAGGGATTTTGTCAGCGAAAAATTCCACCCCCGCCAAAATTCCCGAGATCCCAATCACCCACGGGGATGCAGCCACTTCCAGTTGATTCGGCAAATCGAGCCAGCCGAAGTAGCCGGCGATGCCGACGCCGAAGACGGTCAGGTACGCGCGGATGCCTGCGAGCCATGCAAGCACGATGCCGATCGCAAAAATAATCGGAGAATCCAAAGTCATCATTCCACTCCAGGAACCTGCGGCACGATGCCGCTTACGTCATCATTACAGCAGAAAAATCGCAAAAATGTGAAGATTCGCGCACCCATTATGCGGCGATTTAACTTGAGTTTCAGGGATTAAACCGCACAATAGAGGGATGGAACTGATCTCCCCCGAAATTTTTGCGCCGACTTACCAGACTGCTGGCGGCAGCCTCACGTTTACGCAAGCCGCGGCGGCGAAGGTGCGCGACCTCATCAATGAAGAGGGCAATCCGGAATTGAAGCTGCGTGTTTACATCAATGGCGGCGGCTGTTCGGGGTTCCAGTATGGTTTTGAATTCGACGAAGAACAATCCGAAGATGACGTTGCGGTCGTGACTGACGACGTGACGCTGCTGGTCGATCCGCTGAGCATGCAATATCTCGCGGGCGCGGAAGTCGATTACACCGAAAGCCTGCATGGCGCGCAATTCGTGATCCGCAATCCGAATGCGAAAACAACCTGCGGGTGTGGATCCTCTTTTTCGACGTAGTCGAAATAGTTAGAGGTAGAGTTAGACGGTTGAGTGAAAGCCGCTGCGCGCGCTCATCACTCCGGTGTGCCGTCCTGTTGTAACGAAGGAGCGGAGAGCTATGCCTGATAGTGTGAAGAAGAAAACGTCGTCGCGACGATTGCGCGGCGATCCGGAAGATGATGCATGAGGCGACCGGCGAGCCTGCGGAAATGTGGGGGCCGAGCATCATTGGTTTTGGGCGGTACGTCTACACGAATACTTCTTCAAAGAATCCTTTGGAGTGGCCGTTGATCGGTTTTTCACCGCGCAAGAATGATCTCACGTTGTATCTGTCGAACGGCTTCGATGACTATGCGCCGTTGTTGGACAAGTTGGGCAAGCACAAAACTTCGAAGGCGTGTTTGTACATCAAGCGGTTGAGCGATGTGGATGTTGGCGTGTTGCGGCAGTTGATTGAGCTGTCGGTGGCGCACATGGAGCCGCAGCGCGTGCGGACATAGCGCCGCGCGTGGAGAGCAGAAAATTGTAGTTTTCAAAAGTTGAACTTGTGTCCATGGACAGAGATTCAACCTTTGAAATAATCGTTTTTCGAGGGTGCATGTGCTTTCGCTGAAGATTTCAGTGGAGAGTGTATACTGTAGGGGAGTACCCTATAGGTGACGTGATGCCGCATACGCCGGAAGAGAAGTCGAAAGTTTTGGCCCGAGTGAAGAGGGTCAAGGGACAAATGGAAGCGCTGGAAAGAGCGCTCGAAGCGGGTGCGGAGTGCGGGCCGGTGCTGCAGCAGATTGCGGCCGTGAGAGGCGCGATCAACGGACTGATGTCGCAAGTGCTCGAGTCGCACATGCGCGAAGAATTCACACAATTGCCAAAGACGGCCAAGGCGCGCAACGAGCGTGTTGATGAAATGGTGTCGTTGGTTCGTTCGTATCTGAAGTAAACAGAAGGAGTTTTTGTCATGGCTGAAACGATTAAGAGCCGCGCCGCCGTTGCATTCGCTGCGGGTGAGCCGTTGAAGATTGTTGAGATTGATGTGGAGAAACCGCGCAAGGGTGAAGTGATGATTAAAGTCACGCACACCGGCGTCTGTCACACCGATGCGTTTACGTTGAGTGGTGATGATCCGGAAGGGATTTTTCCGGCGGTTTTGGGGCATGAAGGTGCCGGCATTGTCGTGGAAGTTGGTGAGGGCGTCACGTCAGTGAAGCCTGGCGATCATGTGATTCCGTTGTACACGGCGGAGTGTCGCGAGTGCGAATTTTGTAAATCGGGCAAGACGAATTTGTGCGTTGCCGTGCGTGCGACTCAGGGCAATGGCGTGATGCCGGATGGGACGACGCGTTTTAGCTATAACGGTGAGCCGGTTTATCACTACATGGGTTGCTCGACGTTTAGCGAATATACCGTGGTCGCGGAAGTGTCATTGGCCAAAATCAATCCCGACGCCAATCCCGAACAGGTTTGCTTGCTGGGCTGTGGCGTGACGACGGGCATCGGTGCCGTGCATAACACGGCGAAGGTGCAGGAAGGCGACAGCGTTGCAGTCTTTGGTTTGGGTGGCATTGGACTCGCGGTCATTCAAGGTGCAAAGCAGGCGAAGGCCGGACGCATCATTGCGATCGACACGAATCCCGATAAGTTTGAAATGGCGAAGGAATTTGGTGCGACGGATTGCGTGAATCCGAAAGACCACGACAAGCCGATCCAGGAAGTCATCGTTGGCATGACGGGTTGGGGTGTGGACCATAGTTTTGAATGCATCGGTAACGTCAACGTCATGCGTGCAGCGCTCGAATGTGCGCATCGCGGTTGGGGTCAGTCGGTGATCATCGGCGTCGCCGGTGCAGGTCAGGAAATCAGCACGCGTCCATTCCAGTTGGTGACGGGGCGCAAGTGGTTGGGCACGGCGTTCGGTGGCGTCAAGGGTCGCACGGAATTGCCGGGCATGGTTGAACAGGCAATGTCGGGTGAAATCAAGTTGGCGCCTTTTGTCACGCATACAATGCCATTGGAAAAAATTAACGAAGCATTTGATTTAATGCATGAAGGTAAGTCGATTCGTAGCGTCGTGCATTATTGATTGAGGTTCGTCATGCGGAGGAGAGCCGGTGGATTTGCTGACTGGGTTTTGGGACGGGAAGAAAAAGCACGGTCGCCCCTGCGGCGTTCTCGCGCTCGGTCCCGATCGATTTCTCATTAGTGATGATGCGAACGGCATCATTTACTACATCAGTCCAAAGGAAAAGTAATGATGGAACTCGTTGAAGCACACGAAAGTTTCGGTGGTGTGCAAGAAGTGTGGCGCACGAAGTCGCTGACACTGGATTGTGACACCACGATTGGCGTTTACACGCCACCATTGGCGAAGATTGGCCAAAAATGTCCGGTTGTCTTTTGGCTCTCCGGTTTGACATGCACCGAACAAAATTTCATTACGAAGGCAGGTGCACAGAAGGCCGCATCTGAACTTGGTTTGATCATCGTTGCGCCGGATACATCGCCGCGTGGTGAGCATGTGCCGAATGATGATGCGTATGACATGGGGCAGGGTGCGGGTTTTTATTTGAATGCCACGCAAGAGCCTTGGGTCCGCAACTATCGGATGTACGATTACATCGTCAACGAATTGCCAGCGTTGGTTGAATCGCATTTCGATGCGGCGTCTGCTGTGCGTTGCATCAGCGGTCACTCGATGGGTGGTCACGGTGCGTTGATGATTGCGTTGAAGAATCCGGGCTTGTTCCGTTCTGCCTCTGCGTTCTCTCCGATTGTGGCTCCCTCCAAAGTGCCGTGGGGCCAAAAAGCCTTTACCTCTTACCTTGGTGACGATCTTTCGTTGTGGGCAGAATACGATACGGTTGAATTGATTCGCGCGGGTTTGAATCCATCGCTTCCGATGTTGATCGATCAAGGAACGCGCGATGACTTCCTGGAAGAGCAATTGCAGACGCAACGTCTAGCGGAAGTGGTTGGTGACCGTCCGATTGAGATTCGTATGCAGGAAGGTTACGACCATTCGTACTACTTCATTGCGAGCTTCATTGAAGATCACTTGAAGTGGCATGCCGAACAGATGAAAAAGCCTCAGGCTTGATCGCCGCGTAACGCTTGCACAACGTCCTGCATTTGTTCCGCACTGCTGCTTGGCGGTAACGCGGGACCTGCGATCACTTCGATCGGTGCGCGGAAGCGGCGTGGCACGCGCGCACGGCGAAGGCGCGAATCGCGACGGCTCCACATGCTGCCCCACATGTTGCGCAATGCCATTGGAACGACGGGAACGGGGCAGGCTGCGAGGATTTTTTCGACGCCGGATTTGAACGGAGCGATCTCGCCGTCCTTCGTCAATGCACCTTCGGGGAAAATGCAAACCAACTGCCCATCGCGCAATGCATCTTCAACTTCCTCGAAGGCTTCGCGCATGATGTCGGGGTTTTCGCGGGCACCAGCAATCGGAATCGCCTTCGCAGTTGCGAAAATCCAGCGCATGACTGGGATGTCGAAAATTTTGTAATACATCACGAAGCGCACGGGACGCGGAATCGACGCACTGAGAATCAACGCGTCCATGTAACTCACGTGATTGCAGACGATGAGCGCAGGACCTTCCTCGGGGATGTTGTCATGCACGCCATGCACTCGCACGCGGTACAACGCGCGCACCATGATCCAGCTGAGGAAGCGCATGAGGAATTCCGGCACGATACTGAAGATCAACAACGCAACCAACGCGTTGAAGATTGCCAGTGCGAGGAACAACTGCGTGACGGTCAGTCCGGGCATCGGCATGGTGAAGTCGCCGATTTTCAGCAATGTCATTTGCAATGCAATCGCGAGGACGGAGGCAAGGACGACGAAGCCGGAGTTTTGGATATTGATGCCCGCGAAGACGCGAGAGATTTCGTTGGATGGCGAGCGCGCTTGCACTAACGCGAACAACGGCACGACGTAAAAGCCCGTGAAAACACCGATCAAAATGATGTCAGCAATGATCCGCCAGTTGGCGCTATTGGTGAGGAACGCGTGGAAGCCAACACCATGCACCGTGGCGGGATGATACGTCTGCCAAACGAGATCCAGCAAAAACACCGTCATCCCAATCGCACCAAACGGCACTAACCCGATTTCAATCACGCGACCAGACAAGCGTTCGCACAACAGCGAACCCACCCCAGTGCCAATCGAAAACAATGCGAGCATCAAAATGTAGAGCCGCTCATCACCACCGAGAAACACTTCGGCAAACGCAGGCAATTGCGAGGTGACCATCGTTCCAAAAAACCAGAACCACGAAATCCCCAGCACGGAGTTGCGGACGGCGAGTTGCTTGCGCGTCAACGACAAACAATAACGCGATTCGGGAATTGGATTCCAGTTGACCTTCAATGACGGATCGCCCGGTGCCGCGTAAGGAATCTGCCGCGCGACCATGTTGCCGCAGATCGCCAACGTGATGATCAACGCACCCGCAACGATGGGGCCGTTATCGCCCGCGAGCCGGAACACCAAACCGCCGACCATCATGCCGAGCAAAATCGAAATCGTCGTGCCCATTTCGACGAGACCGTTACCGCCGGTCAATTCTTCCTTGCGCAACACCGCGGGCAACAGCGAATACTTCACGGGACCGAACAACGTCGATTGCACACCCGTTGCGAACAAGCACACCAACAGCAACGGCAATGATTTGAAATAAAACCCAATCGCCGCCACCGACATGATCACGATTTCCATCGTGGTGGTGATGCGGATGAGTTTGGATTTTTCTAACTTGTCAGCGATCTGCCCGGCATACGCGCTGAAGAGGAAATACGGCAAGATGAAAATCGCGGGTGCCAACGTTGCATACAAGGAGCGCTCGGCTGTCGAGATACCCATCGCAAACAGCAGGCCGATGATGGCCTGCCGATAGACGTTGTCGTTGAAGGCGCCGAACGCCTGCGTCCCGAAAAACGGCAAGAACCGTCGTTGTTTCAGCAGTTCGTATTGGTTATGCGCCATCGAAGCAGATTAGCGCGAAATCGCGCGCCAACCAATATCGCTGCGGTGGAACTCGTTATCCCAGTGAATCGTCGCCACACGCTCATATGCAGCCGCCTGCGCCTCTTCGATCGTGTCACCGAGCCCAACAACGCACAAAACACGCCCACCCGCAGAGACGACTTCTGACGCATCATTCAACGCGGTGCCTGCGTGAAATACTTTCGTGCTTTCGATATCGGCAGAGAGACCGCCAATCACATCACCGCTGATTGGAGTTTCAGGATACGGCTTTGATGCCATCACGACGCCAAGTGCGGCACGTGGATCCCAATCGGCTTGTGCCAAGGACAACTGACCATCCAACGCCGCATCAATCAGATCGACGATGTCCGATTGCAATCGCATCAAAACCGGCTGCGTTTCCGGATCGCCGAAGCGGACGTTGAATTCGATGACTTTTGGCGAGCCTGCTGCATCAATCATCAATCCCGCATAGAGGAAGCCCGTGAACGGGACACCATCAGCGATCATGCCTTGCAACGTAGGATTGATGATCTCGCGCATCACGCGCTCATGCACTTCCGGCGTCACCACGGGCGCTGGCGAATACGCACCCATGCCGCCCGTATTCGGACCGGTGTCACCATCGCCAACACGTTTGTGATCCTGCGACGTCGCCATCTCCAACGCAAACTTGCCATCGCTCATCACGATGAAACTCGCTTCCTCACCGTCGAGGAATTCTTCGATCACGACGCGCGACCCCGCATCACCAAACGCATTGCCCGACAACATGTCGGTCAACGTTTCGCGCGCTTCTTCAAGCGTCGTAGGAATCACCACACCCTTGCCAGCGGCAAGACCATCAGCCTTGATGACGATGGGCACGCCGTGCTTTTCGACGTAAGCAATCGCATCAGCGAGATCGGTATGCACCGCGTAATGCGCAGTTGGAATTTGATGACGTGCCAAAAAATCCTTCGCAAACGCCTTCGACCCTTCCAACTGTGCCGCCGCGGCTGTTGGTCCGAAAATACGCAAGCCTGCGTCATTAAACCGATCAACGATGCCTGCAACCAATGGAACTTCCGGGCCAACAACAGTCAATGCGATGTCGTTATCGCGAACGAACGCGAGCAAGCCATCGATGTCGGTGACTTTCAATGCAACGTTCGAGCACTTTGGCTCCAATGAAGTTCCAGCATTGCCTGGCGCGATAAACACTTCGGACACTCGCGGTGACTGCGCAATTTTCCACGCCAATGCATGTTCGCGGCCACCGGATCCAATCACCAAAATTTTCATTTCTCAATACTCATTTGTTAGCCATCGATGCATTCAAGTTTGACGGCGTCATCACTGCTGAAGACATAGCCCTTCGCATTCGAAGGCAGTAACATGCTGCGGGTTTTCTCGGCTTCGTTGCGTACTTGCGACGACGCGCGAATCAAAACCGGCCAGCGTCCCCACGCGTCGATGGGTTTATTTTTGAGGAGTTCCGGTTCGCAAGATTGCCTATGCGAAGTACATTCCTTGTCGGTCTCGTCGCAACCCGGCTCGTACGAGTGGTAATCGGGCACCGAAAGTTCCGATGCGAATTTTCCGTTACGGAGAACAATCCAGCTTTGTTCGGAGATCGTTTCACCGGTGGAGGTGTAGCCCGAGTTGATGAGGACTGCGTATGCGGCAGGTCCAATCTGCAGCCATTCCGGCTCTTGTGGATGACCGAAACCATTGCTCGTCATGTGCCACTTTGAATCGATGACGCCAACTTCCGGTGAGCTGACGTCAAACGCATGCAGATTTATCAAGCCAGGTGTGACGTGACCACCCTCATCGGTGGACAGACACACTGCAACGTACTCGATATTCTCAACGCGTGTACGCAGGCACACTTCATGGGTGTACATCGTCTCGTCGACGAATTCGTTTTTGACGACGCGAGTCCAGGAGCGCTTGAACGACGCCATTCCATTGCCGCCGTCACCTTCAATGGGATACAGCGATGCCAAAACACCCGCGAGTGTTTTGGATTCGCCGCTCGTTGTCGCTTCAACGGGAGCCTCCACGACAGAAGGCTCAACAACCGGAACCTGCGGGGCTTCCGGAACGACGGGTTGCGACTTCTCTTTGCAGCCCGACAACGCGAGCATCGCAACACACAACGAGAGCGCGACGGACTTCATCAGTGACGGAAATGTCGCACGCCGGTGAACACCATCGCGAGACCATGCTCGTCGGCCGCCGCGATCACTTCCTCGTCGCGCATCGAACCGCCCGGTTGAATCACCGCGGAAATTCCAACCGAAGCCGCTGCATCAATGCCATCACGGAACGGGAAAAACGCATCCGACGCCATCACCGATCCCGGCACAACGAGGCCCGCTTCTTCGGCTTTGAGGCCAGCGATTTTGGCAGAGATCACACGCGACATTTGACCTGCGCCGATGCCGACGGTTTGGAGATTTTTCGCGTAGACGATCGCATTCGACTTCACGTACTTCGCAACTCGCCATGCAAACATCAGATCACGCAGTTGCGCATCCGATGGCGCGACCTTGGAAACGACACGCAACTCCGACATCTGCACTTCGCGGATGTCCGCCGTTTGCATCAACAAACCGGAACCGACGCGCTTGACGTCCATGTTGTTGCGGCCATCACCGTGTGGGATTTGTAAGACGCGCACGTTGGCTTTTTTGCGGCAGACATCTAACGCTTCTGCGGAATAGGAAGGTGCAATCAAAACTTCAACGAACTGACGATCGAGAATCAACTTCGCGGTTGCGCCATCAAGTTCGATGTTGAATGCGATGATGCCACCGAATGCCGACGTTGGATCCGTGGCATAAGCGAGTTCATACGCTTCCGATGAAGTAGCTGCGACTGCAACGCCGCAAGGATTCGCGTGCTTGACGATCACGCAAGCCGGCGTGTCGACGAACTGACGCACGCACTCCCACGCGGCATCCGCATCGGCGAGATTGTTGTACGACAACTCCTTGCCCTGCAGCTGCGTGAACGTTGCCAACGTGCCAGGCACCGGCCACAAATCGCGGTAAAAAACACCTTGTTGATGTGGGTTTTCGCCGTAACGCAAATCCATGACCTTCACGAAGTTGCTGTTGTTCTGCGCGGGGAACAAAACTTGCTCACCATCATGCGCCGACAACGACGAGAGGTAGTTCGAAATCGCGGCATCGTAATGTGCGACGCGGTTGAATGCAGCGACGGATAACTTGAAGCGCGATGCCAACGTCAACGATGCATCACCGGACTCGCGCAATTCCTTGATGAGATCGTCATATTGCGACGGAGAAGTGGCGACGGCAACGCGGGCGTAATTTTTGGCGGCCGAACGCAACATCGCAGGTCCACCGATGTCGATGTTTTCGATGATGTCTTCCATGCTCGACGACGAATCCATCGACACGGATTCGAAGGGGTAGAGGTTGAGGACGAGGAGGTCGATTTTCTCAATGCCATGCGACGCCATCACGTCATCATCAATGCCAGCGCGACCAAGCAAACCACCATGCACGACGGGGTGCAACGTCTTGACGCGGCCGTCCATCATTTCCGGGAACGAGGTGACTTCGGAGACATCGCGAACGGTCAAGCCGGCATCACGCAGCGCGCGGGCGGTGCCACCGGTGGACAGCAATTCCACGTTGAGATCGGCGAGCGCCTGGGCTAGGGGGATCAAATCCGTTTTGTCCGATACTGACAAAAGGGCGCGGCGAATCTGGACTGCGTTCGACAAAATCGTGAGTTCCTGCGGCGTAGTGAACGTCAATTTTACTGCACATCACGCATTCAGTCGCCTATGGAGTCGTTGTCGAAATCCGTTTGCGTGACTAAACCTTTGATTCGAGTCGCGTGAAAGCCGAAAGAGTATGGGATATGCTCCATTTATATCTTCAATTTTGAATAATATTTGGCGTTAGCTGCCTTGAAACCTATGCGCTTACTCGCATCTCTGCTTTTCTCCATCCTGGTGATCTGCACATCGTGCAGCGTGCAGAATTCGCCAAGACAATCAGAAAGGGTGCTTTTCGTCGGGAATAGCCTTACCTACGTAGGGAATTCGCCAGCTGTTTTCTCGGCGCTGGCCGAGGCCAATGGGAAGCCCATCGCTAGTGACATGATCGTGAGAGGCGGAGCAACGCTGACTCAGCGAGTCGCTGACGGGTCGGTCGCGCGGGCGCTAGATGAGAGGAAGTACACGGCGCTTGTTCTTCAGGAGCGCGGTGGCGATCTGATGTGTTCCTTCGGTCCTGACTCTTGTGTTCAGTCGCGGCAAGCAATCAAGGCCTTGAGTGCTTTTGCCGAGCAGAGCGGGGCGTCCGTTGTACTTCTTGGGTCGTACCAGCCTCACCCGGCTGCGTCTCAACGCTTGATCGAAGCCGAGTCTGCCGCAGCCGCGGAGGTGGGAATTCCATACATCGAGGTGTCGGAAAAGCTGCGACGTCTACGCAGTGCGGCGCCCGAGCTAACGTGGTTTGCTCCTGACGGCATGCATCCTGGGAAGGAATTAGCGCTACTGAACGCAATTCTCGTCTACCAAGCACTTCATGGATCGCTGCCAAGCCCACAGCCACTCACGGTGATGGCCCCAATATACGGAAGTACAAGCGGGCTCACGGAGACGTTGAGACAAGCAGACGCCCCGCCGCCCTTGTCGGAAACGCCCAAGGAGGTACGCTACTCGTCCGCTACATTGAGAAAGCTGCTGGGCGCCGTCGGTATCGAGGGCGGCAGCTAACAAGTCATTCAAGCCGATGCCGCTTCGCGGCACGGCTTAATTCTGGTGTTAGAAGCACACTGTATTTCAATGGTGAGAGGGGAACGAATACATGAATACAAAATCATTAATACTCTTAGTGGCGTTTGTTGTAAGCCCCACAGTTTATGGCCAAGAACCTTCAACCAAACAGGTTGTTGAAAAGAACTACAGGGTAGGTGAGAAGACATTCGCGTACGTCGGGGACCCTGTTGTAAAGGTAAAGGATTATTGGATACGAGAAACATCTTTCTCAGCATACAGATCCAGCCAACCATTTGAAGTCTCACGAGCAATACTTGGAGTACTTGCACGGGTTCAACCAGACACGGATATCCCGGTCGCTCAAAAACGCGCGGATGGAACCACGTTAGTTCAGCTCCAAACTATGCCAGGTGTCCACCTCGTAGTTGGGAAAGATGGAAAATTCACCGGCAAAGCGATTTCGGGCTTTGGAATGCCGATGGGATTTAAGTATAAGATCCATCCGGAGGTCACATTAACACCTAGCTTTGGCCGCGTTATAGAGCCAAGCCGCGGTTTTACCAATTTCGAAATTTTATATGGTGGAATCAGCAAAGATGAACTCAAGCTTTCTTACCGAGAGTACACGCCGGACGACATGACCAGAGCCGCCTTTGCCCAGGAGCTGACATACTCGCCCGACAGTAAAACGGTTCGCTTCAAGAAAGTGGTCCTGCATATCGAAAGTGCCGACAATGAAAGAATAATCTACACCGTCGTTTCAGATGGTTTATAAGAAGAAGCGGTCTAAAAAATCGTTAAATCGAAAGTATGTTCGTACCATTGATTCTGGTTTGTGCGCTATGCTAACAGGCAGACTGGGCCACGCCTGCATCGGATCAAATCAGCGCAAGGATCAATGGAAACTTCCGTCGAGATACTGGGACGAGCAAGAGAAACGTTAGCGACGGCGCGTCTTGGACTTGATGATATTTTGGGCGAGCAGGCTCAGCGACGCCTCAGTGGCGTACGCAATCTCATTGTCTTTGGCAGAGCTGTGACTAACGTTCTCCAAAACCTGCGGTCGATCGAGTCAAATTTCGACTCCTGGTATCAACCGTACGTAGATGAGATGCGCGCCGATCCGCTGCTGAGGTATTTCTATCGCTGGCGTTCAGAGATTCTGAAGGAAGGAATTTTGCGGACTGGCTCCAGTATCCACGTCCATAGTTTCAATTTTCCAGATGATCTTTTGCGCCACGGTCCGCCCCCGGCGAGAGCTACGAGTTTTTTTATAGGAGATCAAAGCGGAGGAAGCGGCTGGTTGGTTGAATTACCCAACGGCATTACAGAGAAATTCTACGTAGATATGCCAGAAGATTTAGTGACGTCTTCCGTGCATTTCCGGGACGCACCTGATTTACATCTTGGCATCCCTGTTCCAGACAAGAGCATTGAAACCCTTTCATTCCTCTACTTCAGCTATCTCGAAAGCATGCTTCATAGCGCTCTAGCAGAGTTCTGCGGCATTGATGACGACCAACTCGTGTCTTGACTTCTCCGTCAATAACATTTCGTGCGTCTCTTGATCTTTGTTGATATGGGACGGTGCGGCAGTGTATTCCACCTTGCCGCGGACTCATCTTGTCGTGTCGGCGGCAAGGCATCGCCAGGTATCGCACCACGACGTTGTTTGCGATGGCGCATGCGACACGATTCTGGCCATGGCGACTGGAAACTGCCAGTTTAGATACGTCCTTATTTTCGAATCAACTCCATCTGTTTTAGCATGTTTTATGCGGACTCCTTATCGTATTTCCATTTGCTGATAAGAACTAGTCCAGCTCATCGACGTCGCGAGGCGATATGGAAGGAGGCTAGTCCACTTCGTGACGTGGCTTGATTCAGGCGTTAAGCAGAATTCTTTTACATATTGGGGAGTTCAATTTCATGAGGCGGTTTCTTGAATACTTCTTGGGGATAGCTGCTACCCTAGCGGTGTTGCTTGCAGTGGGGGTACTTTGGCCATCGGCAAACGCACCGCTGCCCGACGCCGCCAATAGCCGAGTGATTCGCAATGTACGCATCATCGATGTCGATCGAGGTACTGTCAGTGAACCGACGGATGTTTTGATCGAAGAGGGTAGGATCGCAGCCATCGGTGAAAAAGCACGTGCTAAACAGAACCTGTTGGTACTCGAGGCCGACGGAAGATACTTGGTGCCGGGCTTTTGGGACATGCATACGCATGCCTTGAAACTTTCGCCGCAGTTGCACCTGCCGCTGGCGCTCGCCAACGGTGTCACCGGCACTCGGGACATGATGGATTGCCCTGGAACTGATGATGCCCTGATTGCCTGCATTGATGACAAGCGAAAATGGACACATGCCGCCGCAGAGGGTCAGATGGCGAGTCCTCGGTTTGTGGAGGTGGCGAGTTTTTACTTCGAGCGAAATGACATGACGCCGGATCAGGCGGTCATACTCGCGGCGGAATATCGGGCTCGCGGACTGGATTCGCTGAAAATCTACAACAACCTGCCTGCCGCAACGTACTCTCGATTGACCAACGAGGCGCGTCAGTGGGGCATGCCGATCGTTGGGCACTTACCCAAAGCGGTCAGTCTCGATGAAGCTGTCGGCGCAGGGCAGCGAAGTTTCGAGCACGCACATGTTTTTGTCCGTCATTGTTTCCGAGGTGGTGCACAGTGGCGAAGCGGTGCACTGGACAAGGAAGAGCCGACGGCGCTGGCGGAACGCATGGTCACTCAATACGATGCAGAGGCGTGCACGCGAGCGTTCGCATTGATGCGTGAGAGGGGAACAGCATTTGTGCCCACACACGTGACGCGTGAGGAGGACGCACGTGCGCAAGATCTGAACTTCAAAAACGATCCTCGCCTCGCTTACCTTGATCCGCTCTCGCGATGGGCTTACAACGATGACATGAAGTCCACGGCGACGCGGTATCCCGACGCACGCGGCGAAGCGGCTCTGCAAAACTACTTCTCTCACGGCTTAAAATTGACACACTCAGCGTACCGGGCAGGTGTGCCGGTGTTGGTCGGTACTGACACGGCGATTGGTGGTTTTCGCTATCACGACGAGATGGCACATCTCGTCCGCGCCGGGATGTCGCCAGCCGAGGTGCTGCGTGCGGCCACGCTCGATGCAGCGCGCTATGCCAAGCAGACTGACCAGCATGGTCGCGTAGTCGTAGGCAACGCCGCCGACCTCGTTCTCCTCGATGCGAATCCACTGGAGGACATCGCGAACACGCGTCGCATCCATGCGGTGTTTTTGGCTGGGCGGTTGTATGATCGCCCACGTCTCGACGCGCTGCTTGAATTCACACGCACCCAGGCTCGTTCACCGATCAACGCAATCAAGTTGGTATGGGGGTTTTTGACAAGTTCCGTCAACGGTGAGCTTTGATGCAAAAAACGCTAGCAATTTATGCAACATTGCCTGTAAACAGGCGTATCACGATTCGTTTCTGCTGACATCGATTTGTCTCCGTGCCTTGGCCTCCTTCATCCCCGCCTCGCTACGATGACGCGTCGTGCTGCATACAGGAGTAAACCACAGTTGACAGGCTGTAAACTATAATTTACACTAACTTTGTGTATGAACTCGTCGCCAGTCAGACATTTGATGCATGGATTCGCAAACTTCGCGACCGTGAGGCGAAAGCGCGAATTCAATCCCGAATCCGACGACTCTCGTTGGGAAATCCTGGGCAGATGCGGGCACTTAAGAACGCGATTTGCGAAATGAAGATTGATTACGGGCCCGGTTACAGGGTGTATTACACCTTCAAAGGGTCGACTCTGGTTTTGCTACTTTGCGGAGGCGATAAGTCGACGCAGACCGAAGATATTAAGTTGGCGACGAGAATTTTGGCTGATTGGGAGAAATGAAAATGGCAAAGGTCAAAGAGAAATTTGCCCGATACGACACCGCTGATTATTTGGAATCCGAAGAGGATATCGCGGCGTACCTAAGTGCATGCGCCGAAGAAAATGATCCTGCGTTGTTTCTCGTTGCATTGGGCGATGTTGCACGCGCAAGGAACATGTCTGAGTTGGCTGCGCAAACTGGATTGACGCGAATGGGACTATACAAGGCTCTTTCCGGAACAGGTAATCCAAGCTTTGCCACGGTCAGTAAAGTTGCCCATGCGTTAGGGTTCAAAATTACAGTTGAGGCTGCTTAACTCAGCCCGTACAACCGCAGCTTCTTGCGCAGGGTGGCGCGGTGGATGCCGAGGATGTCGGCGGCCTTGCTTTGATTGCCATCGACGTGCGCGAGGACTTCCGTAAACAACGGGATTTCCATTTCGCGCAACACGACTTCATAGAGATTGGGATTGTCGACGACGGAGACATCGATGTCGGCGAGCAACTGGCGCACCGAGCTGACGACATGGCGGCGGAGGGGAGCCGCTTCCAACTCCGCATTCACCGCGTTGGAGAATGTGCCGGCACCGATGAAGGGATCTTTCAAATAATTCACGGGACTCTGAGATTCCCGCGCCACCACCGCGCAGGAATTTAACTGAAGTGAATATCAAGTGTAGCCCTGAATTTTGACAGTTTGGCGAAACTGCCCGGACCAATGTTCAATTTTGCGAAATTACCGTCGCGTTCCCGTGACGCGCATCCAATCATCGAGCTGCGTCGCCTTCAGATCCTTGAACTCAGCGGAATAAGCCTGAATCACTTCGTCCTCTTGCCCTTCCAAAATACCCGACATCGCCAGCACGCCACCGGCTTCGACACGCGACGTAATCGTCGGAGCCAATTCAATCAACGCACTCGCGAGAATGTTCGCAACCACGATCGGATAAGTTTCGACGGGTTCTTCGGACGGCAAATATACATCGACAAACGAAGAGATCTCATTACGTTCGGCATTATCACGCGCCGCGATGATCGCCTGCGGATCATTGTCGACACCGACCGCATGCACCGCGCCGAGCTTCACCGCAGCGATCGCGAGAATGCCCGAACCACAACCAAAGTCCAACACACGCTCACCTTGCAACGCGCGCGCCGATGCCAACGTGTCCAACCATTCCAAACACAGCGCCGTTGTTGGATGCGTGCCCGAACCAAACGCCAAGCCTGGATCCAAACGCACGACGGCGGCCGACGACACGGCAGCCTCAGCAGGCAACTCCGAATTCCACGGCACAATCCAAGTGTTCAAACCAAACTTCAATGGCTCGTACTGATCCATCCATGCCCGTTCCCAGTCTTGGTCGGCGATGATTTTGAAAGTACCCACCGACCAATCGACCGAAGCATCTGCGGCATTCAACGATGCCAACACATCCTCCGACGACCGCGAGCCGTCGAACAACGCATTCAACGTCATCTCATTCCACAAAGGAGTTTCGCCGACGCCAGGTTCAAAGATGGCTTGCTCATCGACCGCATCCAAATGCGCATCCGACATCGTGACTGACAACGCACCGGCAGCTTCCAACGCTTCTTCAAAGCGAACGAACTGTTCCAGCGAACACGGAATGGTCAACTCAAGAAATGCCATAACCAATTAGCTCATCGTGAGAGCGGATTCTTTTTGCTCTTTCAACCGCTTCTCAAGGTAATGAATATTCTGGCCACCTTGCTGGAATCCAACATCGGCCAAAATACGCTGCTGCAAAGGGATATTCGTTTTGATGCCATCAACCACGAACTCCGATAATGCAACACGCATGCGCGCAATCGCCGTCTCACGGTCAGGACCATGCACGATCAACTTGCCGATCATCGAATCGTAATTCGGTGGTACGACATAACCTTCATAGATGTGCGAATCCACACGCACGCCCGGACCACCCGGCACATGGAAGTGATGGATCGGACCCGGCGATGGCATGAACGTATCGGGATCTTCCGCGTTGATGCGGCACTCAATCGCGTGACCATCAATCACGATGTCTTCCTGCTTGATCGACAACTTGTTGCCGGCCGCAATCGACAATTGCTCACGGATCAAATCAACACCGGTGATCATCTCCGTCACCGGATGCTCCACTTGAATCCGCGTGTTCATTTCAATGAAGTAAAAACGTCCATTTTCGTAGAGGAATTCGAACGTTCCTGCACCGCGATAACCGATGTTGATGCACGCATCGACGCACACCTTGCCGATCTCCGCACGTTGCTCCGGAGTGATGCCGGGAGCAGGGGCTTCTTCGACAACCTTCTGGTGGCGACGTTGCATCGAGCAATCACGCTCACCCAAATGGATCGCACCGCCTTGACCATCCGCCAAAACTTGAATCTCAACGTGACGTGGATTTTCGAGAAATTTCTCCATGTAAACCATGTCATTGCCGAACGCGGCTTTCGCTTCCGACTTCGTCGTTGCAATCGCGGCATTCAACGCAGCTTCGGTATGCACAACGCGCATGCCCCGACCACCACCACCACCGGCGGCTTTGACAATCACGGGATAGCCAATTTCACGGGCAATTTTGATGTTTTCGACGTCATCATCACCGAGTGGACCACCGCTGCCAGGCACGCACGGAACACCGGCTTCCTGCATTGCGCGAATGGCTTCGACCTTGTCGCCCATCAAACGGATCGTTTCAGCGCGAGGGCCAATAAAAACAAAACCGGATTCTTCAACGCGTTCTGCGAAGTCCGCATTTTCGCTGAGAAAACCATAACCCGGATGAATCGCCTGCGCGTCCGTGACTTCCGCCGCCGCAATGATTGCAGGCATATTCAAGTAACTTTCCGTCGAGGGAGCCGGTCCGATGCACACGGATTCGTCGGCCATCGCGACGTGTTTGAGATTGCGGTCAACAGTGGAATGCACGGCGACCGTCCGAATGCCGAGCGCGTGACACGCGCGCAAAATGCGCAACGCAATTTCACCGCGGTTGGCGATCACAACTTTATCGAGCATGATGCGCCCCTCAGCCGATCACAAACAGTGGTTGATCAAACTCAACTGGGTTGCCATTTTCAGCCAAAATCTGCACCACCGTCCCACTCGTTTCCGCTTCGATTGGGTTGAACATTTTCATCGCTTCAATGATGCCGAGCGTGTCACCGACATTCACTTGCTGGCCGACCGTCACGAACGCTGGCTTGTCCGGCGACGGCGATGCGTAGAACGTGCCGACCATTGGCGACTTCACGACGGTGCCGTCGGCGAGATCGTTCTTCGGCAGTGGTGCACCACCGGTTGCGGATTCGGTCGGCGACGCCATCGGCATCACCTGTGCCGGGGCTGCTTGTGCAGCTTGCATCGGAGCCGCGGTCGCATACGTCACAGGCGCTGCAGTCGCAACGGCACGCGCAAGACGCACGGACTCTTCGCCTTCCTTGATTTCAATTTCGGCGAGGTTGGATTCTTCGAGCAGGTCGATGAGTTTTTTGATCTTTCGCAGGTCCATGGGGGTCTCTCAGTCGTTGAGGTTGAGGCGGCGCTGGGCCGCGTCGAGTGCGTACATATAGGATTGTTTGCCAAAACCACTCACCACTCCCTCCGCGATGTCGCTGAAGTAGGAGGTGTGCCGGAACGGTTCGCGTGCGTGCGGGTTGCTCAGGTGGATTTCGATAAAAGGTATTTGGGTTGCGCTCAGTGCATCCCGTATCGCGACGCTCGTGTGGGTATACGCCGCGGGGTTGATCAAAATGAATTGGGTGCCATCTTCGCGTGCTTTGTGAATCCGCTCGATGATCTCGGCTTCGCTGTTGCTTTGGAATGCCGCCAAGTTGTTCTCGCGCTCACGCAGTTCGGCGATGATGCTGTCGAGCGTGTCGGTCCCATACGTTTCCGGCTCGCGCGTACCGAGCAGGTTCAGATTGGGGCCGTTGATGAGGAGGATGCGGGACATTCAGTCATTTTGCAGGGGCAAGCCTGAATTTTGCAGATATAACTGCCAAAAGTCCAGCATTTACGTGCTAATTCGCCGAAGTTGTTGTGTTTAAAACAATCGTTTGAATTATTTCGGCGCGACCCATTTTTCGATGTCGCCTTTGTGGAAGGGGCCGATTTTTTGCTTGATCAGGCGGCCATCTGCATCGATCAGGACGCTATAAGGCAGGACGCCCCTCGGGTTGCCGAGACTGACGCTGGCATCGCGCGGCCCGACCTCGTCATACAGCTGTGGGTACTTCATGTTGAAGCGTTCTACGAATTGCTTCGCTGCGTCCGGTTCGTCGAGAGCGATGCCCAGTACTTCGATGTCTGTTTGGTTGGTGGCGAACTCGACGAGTTCCGGAATCTCCTCGATGCACGGTCCGCACCAGGTGGCCCAGAAGTTCACGAGTGTCGGCTTCTTTATCGCGGTGCGGAGTTCGTGCTCGTTGCCGTCGAGATCCTTGAGTTTCAGGTTCGGAATGATCTCGCCTTCTTTCGCGACTTCCAGTCCGGGCGGCGTGGCAGGTGCGGTGGCCTCCATCGCTTTCTGCAGCGCCTTGTTGCCGGTGTCGGTTTCGTAGATCGGGTTGCGGCCGTCTGTGGCGTAGAGCACGGCGAGCGCGAGAGCGACGCCGGCGGCGGCGAACCAGAGAGTTTTTGTGAGATTTCGCATGGTCATCATTGTCGGCGCTGCGCCGCGGGGTGTCAAAGCCGCGCGCGTGACCACATTTGTGGTCAATGGCCACATTTGTGGTCACGGACGAAGAGTTGATCAATACGCGCGGTTACATTTGTAACCACCGGAAACAATTGTTTCCGCGGGCGAAAGCCTGTTCGCCGAACGTGTCCACAATTGTGGATTTTGGCTACATTTGTGGACCAGCGGGAGATGGGCCGTCAGCCGTGACCACAATTGTGGTCAATGGCCACATTTGTCGTGTTACAAACGTAACTGGCTGAAGCAAACCGATGCAAGGTGATGCGTTTGTAACGCCCCGCGATGGTGAGGGTGTTCGTGGCGCAGCAACAATTGTTGCTGACAGAAACATTTGTTTCTGCGGATACGTTTGTAGCCAGTGGACACGATTGTGTCCGTGGCGGGAGATCTCGCTGCGGCGGTTGTTGCAAATGTCACAAATGCGACATTTGCAACATCACTTGGTGAGGGCGTTGCGGACGGTGGCGGGGGTGAGGATCGTGGGGAGCACGACCGGGTCGCCGGAGCCTGCGGGGTAGTAGACGTACAGGGGGACGCCGACGGCGTTGAAGGATTGCAGGTACGCGGTGAGGGAGTCGTCGACGTTCGTGTAGTCGCCGACCATGTAGACCGTGCGCGTCGAGGTCAATAGCGAGCGGAAGTCGGGTTTTGAGAGGACGGCGCGTTCGTTGATCTTGCAGGAGATGCACCAGTCGGCGGTGATGTTGACGAAGACGGGCTGGCCGGCGGCGCGGAGAGCGGCGATGCGCGAGGCGTCGAAGGGGATGTGTTCGCCGGTGACGGGAGCGGTGGCGGACGCGGAGATCAGGGGCGTGCGGGCGATGGAGAGTACGGGCCAGGCGACGGCGATGAGAGCGGCGAGGGCGAGAACTTTGAGAGCGCGGGAGTCGACACGGTTGGCGCGGGTCCAGGCCCAGGCGGCGAAGGCGATGAGCAGTGCGGCGACGAGACACCATGCGGCGGCGGTGGAACCACGTTGCTGTGCGAGCACCCAGACGAGCCAAATGGATGTCAGATACATCGGGAACGCCATGAATTGCTTGAAGGTTTCCATCCAGGGGCCGGGTTTTGGAAGGATACGAGCGACCGCAGGGAAGAAGCCGATCAACAAGAATGGCAGTGCCAGGCCGAGGCCGAGCGCGAGGAAGACCAGCAGCGCTTCGAGGGTTGGTGCAAAAAACGCCCACGCCATCGCCGCTCCCATGAACGGTGCGACACACGGGGTGGCCACGACGACTGCGAGGAGGCCAGTGAAGAAGTCAGAGCGCCACGTCGATCCGGTCGTCAGGGATTGGCCAAAACCTAGCCATTTTCCGCCCGCATACCAGACGCCGCTGAGCGAGAGGCCGAGTGCAAAGATGAGGAGGGCGAGCGCGGTGATGACGAGCGGTTGCTGCATCTGGAACGCCCAGCCGACCGAGTCGCCTGCGCCGCGTAGTGCGAGGAGGAGGCCGCCGAGTGCGAGGAAGCTCGCCATGACGCCGGCCGTGTAGGCGAGTGCATGTTTGCGCGCGTCGCCGCCGCCATGTTGAGCGATGGAGAGGGCTTTTAGGGACAGCACCGGCAGCACGCACGGCATCAGGTTGAGGATCAGGCCGCCGAGCAGCGCCATCAACAGCGCGAGACCCATCGAGATGGAGGATTTAGCGGGAGCCGCGGCGGGAGTGACGGGCTTCGCGACGGTCGGGTCGACGGGTTTGACGGCCGCGGTGGCGAGGACTTCCGGCGCGGTTTCCGCGCCGGGGGCGGCGACGGTGTTGGTGGCTTCAGGGGATGTTGCATTTGTAACATTTGCAACATTTGCAACAGCGGCCGGAGGAGGAGTCACCGCCGACGCGGCGGGCAGTGAGACGGTGAAGGATTGCGACATCGGTGTGTAGCAGATCCCGTTTTCCTTGCAGCCTTGGTAGGCGACGGTCAACTTGAGCGGGCCGGCGGCGGTGGAGGTGCGGTGCAGCGGGATGTCTAAATCATGCGCGCCAAAATACACCGGCACACGACCGAACTCCGGGTCATCGAACATACGGGCGGTGGGCCAGGAAGGTTTTCCGAGGACGACTGACGGTGTGTGGGAGGTGACGCGGATCTGGCGTTGGTAGAGGTAGTAACCGTCGACGGCGACGAGCGAGATGCGCAGTCGGTCCGCGCCGACGGGCGTGGCGGTGATCTGGAATGCGCGGTCGGCGGGAAGTGCCTGGTCCGGTGCGGCGATGGGCTTGCCGAACAGGTTGGTGGGCCCGGCAGCGGCGACGGGGAGCGGCACGCGAAGAGTGCGCGTTTGTGGTGGGTAGCAGACACCGACGTCGGCGCAGCCTTGGTAGCGGATGGTGAATTCGGCGGTGGGGCCAGCGTTGGAGCCGAGGATACCGACGCGCAGACGGTCGCGGTAAGTTTCGACGTCGCCGAAGAATTCGTCGTGAGCCTTTTTGCCGGGGGGGATGTCGAGAGACGCGTTGGAGAGGCCACTCACAGAGGTGAGCTTGAGAGAGTGGCGATATAAGTAGAAGCCCTTAGAAATCTGCCAATTGAGCGCGACCTCGTCACCGGAGACGGCGTCGGCGGACAGGCGGAACACCGAATCCACGGGCGGCAGGTCGGCGATGGAGACTTGTGCGAGCGAGCGTACGGGCGCGGCGAAGACGAGCAGCGCGAACAAAAACCCCGCAACACGGGAAAGGATGGATGGCATGCAGGTATTTTAGCAATGGAGGGAGATTTTTGCGCAAAACCCCTTGAAACGCGGGCAGGGTGCCCCATTAATTAGTCAGACCCCGTTGAAGCGGGGATATTTTTCCAAAAACATCAATAATTTAGTGAGACTGACATGGCTACGATCCAACCATTGTTCGACCGCGTTGTTATCAAGCGCAAGGAAGAAGAGAAGCTGTCCGCTGGCGGCATCGTGATTCCGGATTCCGCGACCGAGAAGCCGATTAAGGGCGAAGTGATTGCTGTGGGCTCGGGCAAAGTGCTCGACAACGGCAACGTGCGCGCGCCGGTGGTGAAGGTGGGCGATGAAGTTTTGTTTGGCAAGTATGCCGGCACGGAAGTGAAGCTGGATGGTCAAGACCTGCTGGTTGTAAAAGAAGACGATATTTTCGCCGTCCTCGCGTAAATCGTTTTTTAAATCTGAAATCTGAAATCTGAAATCCGCGCCTTGAGCCGTAAGCCATTAGCCTTCGGCCTCCGAGCGCAGCGGATTCAAATCACAAAGGAATAAGTAAAAATGGCTGCTAAAGATATTCGTTTCGGTGAAGATGCACGCGTGCGCATGCTGCGCGGTGTGAACACCCTCGCCAATGCCGTCAAGGCAACACTCGGTCCTAAGGGCCGCAACGTCGTTCTTGATAAGAGCTACGGCGCACCAACGATCACCAAGGACGGCGTGTCCGTTGCGAAGGAAATCGAGCTGGCGGATAAGTTCGAAAACATGGGCGCACAAATGGTGAAGGAAGTTGCATCGAAGACTTCCGACAACGCGGGTGACGGTACGACGACGGCGACGGTTTTGGCACAGGCATTCATCCGTGAAGGTCTGCGTGCGGTTGCTGCGGGCATGAACCCAATGGATTTGAAGCGCGGCATCGATCAAGCGGTGACGGCTGCGGTTGGCGAACTGAAGAAAATCAGCAAGCCATCGTCAACGTCGAAGGAAATCGCGCAGGTCGGTACGATCTCGGCGAACAGCGACAGCAACATCGGTGACCTGATTGCGCAAGCAATGGACAAGGTCGGCAAGGAAGGCGTGATCACCGTTGAAGACGGTTCGGGTCTCGACAACGAACTCGACGTCGTGGAAGGCATGCAGTTTGACCGCGGCTACCTGTCGCCATACTTCATCAACAACCAACAATCGATGCAAGCTGATTTGGATGACCCGTACATCCTTTTGCACGACAAAAAAATCTCCAACGTCCGCGACCTCCTGCCAGTCCTCGAAGGCGTCGCTAAGGCCGGTAAGCCATTGCTGATCATCGCGGAAGAAGTCGAAGGTGAAGCGTTGGCCACCTTGGTCGTCAACACGATCCGCGGCATCGTCAAGGTGTGTGCGGTGAAGGCACCTGGTTTTGGCGATCGTCGTAAGGCTATGCTGGAAGACATGGCCGTCCTGACCGGCGGTACCGTGATCTCCGAAGAAGTCGGTTTGGCTTTGGATAAGGCAACGATTGCCGACCTCGGCCGCGCGAAGAAGGTCCAAGTCTCGAAGGAAAACACCACGATCATCGACGGTGCCGGCGACACGGGTGCCATCGAAGCGCGCATCAAGCAAATCAAGGCGCAAATCGAAGAAACGTCATCTGACTACGATCGCGAAAAGCTGCAGGAACGCGTCGCCAAGTTGGCCGGCGGTGTTGCAGTGATCAAGGTCGGCGCTGCGACCGAAGTCGAAATGAAGGAAAAGAAGGCACGCGTTGAAGACGCATTGCACGCCACGCGCGCAGCCGTCGAAGAAGGCATCGTCCCAGGTGGCGGCGTCGCATTGGTTCGCGCCAAGGCTGCAATTGCCGGCTTGAAGGGTGCCAACGAAGACCAAAATCACGGCATCACCATCGCCCTGCGCGCCATGGAAGCTCCGCTGCGCGAAATCGTTTCGAACGCAGGCGAAGAGCCATCGGTCGTTTTGAACCGCGTTGCAGAAGGCACCGGTGCGTTCGGTTACAACGCAGCGAACGGTGAGTTCGGTGACATGATTGAGTTCGGTATTCTGGACCCAACCAAGGTCACGCGTACGGCCCTGCAAAATGCAGCATCCATCGCCGGTCTGATGATCACCACGGAAGCCATGATCACTGAAGCACCGAAGGACGAAGAGCCTGCGATGCCGGGTGCGGGTGGAATGGGTGGTATGGGTGATATGGGCTTCTAATCGCTGCGCGATTAAAGAAGGCCCATAAACCTTAAAACAAAAATCAAAAATCGATTCCCCGCCGTTCGAAAGAGCGGCGGGGTTTTTGCTGTTTTGCAGCAAGTCCCGTCAAATAATTTGAGCTGATCAATGGGCAACTCGCCTGAGGTTGCACAGATCTCCTCCAGACCTACGGTGATGGGGTTGGATGGAACTATCCAATTCGACTGTATTCAGTAACTGCGGAACAACTGTGCCATCGCGCAAGTTGCAACTGCAGGGCAAGAATGGATAAGGGTGGGTGAAATTCTGATAAATGTTGATAAATATATGATATATTCGTTGAAAAGATTATTGAGATCTAGCAATGGTATTGAATTTTGACGAAACTATTGGAGGTAAACTCTCCTCTAATATACCCAAGGAATTGTGGTTGGCATTGGAGCAGTACATACCGTCTGCAATTGAAAAGGCGGAAAGACTCGGTGAAAGCTTTTACGAAGGTCATCGTTCCACAGCGATTGGACTAAATCGGCACCTCTTGCTAAACGAGGGTTTCGCACGTGCAATGTGTGATGCTGGAATCCCTCACACTCAGGTGCGAGGAAATTCCATTGTTTGTGGAAGAATTGGTGTGGTTAACATTGCTCGCATTCACATGCCGCACATCAAGTGGGACAATTCGAGGCGCAGTAAGTCAAAGGTGACTCTGTGCGCGCCGAATGTCACAGCCAAAAGGCTCAGGACCGGAGACCTATTTGATCCATCTTTATATACGCCACAGATGGAGCTGACCGTTTTCGTAGTCACTGAGTGTGGGGGAGGTTGGTTCAGAACACACGTTGTAGTACCTGATGAAAAAATGGATCTGAAATCACCGCTCTTCCGAGAAGAGTTGAATGTTTTTCTACAACGTTATCAACCTGTAAGAGACGTGATCGACATTGCTAAGCCTAAGCTGAAAGCGTCTGTTCGTAAAACTAGCGGAAGTGATACAAACTCCGACGATTCGACGGATCAGTAACCATGACAATTACTACTCGATCAATTGGCAACTTCGTCGCCGAACGCATGGTCCAGGCACTCGATGCTAGGGGCATGTCTTCAGTTGAACTCGCAGCTCGAATGGGAGTTACAGCCAATACCATTAGTCGGTGGAAGACAGGGAATAATCCACCTAGTGCAAGTATGCTTGAAACTATGGCACTTGCGCTTCGCGTCAATCCCGAATGGTTAACGCGACCTTTGGCGAAAAAGCTCTCAAATCCGTATTTCCGCGGAAGCGTGGCTCAGATGAAGCGGGAACGGAGCTTGCTTGGGGCGAGGTTGAGTTGGCTCGAAGAAGTTGCGAGTCAATTAGAAGATTACGTCGACTATCCAAAGGTAAATTTGCCGAACACCGAGTTTCAAAAGCTTTCTGAAATAACGGATAGATGCATTGAAGACATGGCTGAAACTTGTCGCGAACTTTGGGGATTAGGGGATGGCCCAGTTGGCGATCTGTTACTGATTCTTGAGAACAACGGAGTCATTGTTTCGCGTGAAGAGACGGGCATTTCGCGAATTGAGGGTCTGTCGGCCTGGACATCGAGTGGTCGACCGCTCGTATTGCTGAGTTCAGATAAGGGGAATGCTTTTCGAAGTCGTTTTGACGCGGCCCACGAGCTCGGGCATCTGGTTCTTCATAAGCAAATTCCTGCTCCAGGAGACTCGTCTAAACACAAAGTTATGGAGTCTCAAGCACATAGATTCGCAGGTGCATTTCTGCTGCCGGCCGAAAGTTTTGTTTCGGAAGTTACGGCTCCAGTCACATTGCACGGTCTGTTGTATCTTAAGCAGCGTTGGGGTGTGTCAGTTGCAGCAATGATCCTTCGACTTCGCGCATTAGGATTGGTAGGAGAGGAGGATTATCTTCGACTAATAAAGCATCGCTCTGCTAAGTGGGGGGTAAGGAAAGAACCCTTGGATGATGAGCGATCTGTTGAAGTACCTCGGTTGATGAATAGAACGCTGGACTTGTTGGTAAGTGAAGGCGTACTCAAGCCAGATGCCATTTCGGATCTGCTCGGAATATCAACTCGAGATATTGAAAGCCTTATGGGGCTCCCTTTTGGCACATTATCTAGCAAAGTCGCCGAAGTGGTTGAGTTACAACTACGATCTCGCAGAAGTGAAAGTGGTCCAATTGAAGATAGAGGACAAGCCAGTTCGAACGTAATTGTTGGAGACTTTGGGTCTAGGAAAAAGTAGCTCCAAGTATGGTGGAATGACGGGCTTAGGGTAAGTTCTATTGCGAACAAAGGTAGGGGGCCAGCGTAGCGCGACTCGCAGTTACTTGTCACGGGCAGCTCGATTTTGAGTTGAATCCCTTGGCGACCGAAAAAGTTCTCAAGTCAAATGACACCGGTTAAATACTCCGCCTATCTCTGAGAAAAGCAGGGTATATTCTATTTGGACACCGAGTGTTCGCTACTCAGACTGGGGGTATTGGTCAGCTCAGCGCCACGTTCGTGCAGTGCGGGATCGAGAGGAGTTTGCGCCGAGCGATCAAACCTCCCCCACAGCAATGACTCACGCAAAGGATACAAGTACGATGACGCAGACTGATTCCATCACAAACCTATGCTGTGCTGACCTACAATTTTGAGCCTTTGCAGATGACGACAACTGAGAGCCAAATCGAGCAAGAACTAATCTCCAAGCTGGAAGATCTCAAGTACACATATCGCCCGGATATCCGTGACCGCACCGCATTGGAAAAGAACTTTCGCCAGCAATTCGAGGTGCTCAATCGTGTTCAGCTCACCGATGCCGAATTCGCACGCCTGCTGGAATCCATCGTCACCCCGGATGTTTTTGCCGCAGCCAAGCACCTCCGTGAGCGCAACAGCTTTGAGCGCGACGACGGTACGCCACTTTATTACACGCTGGTCAATATCAAGGATTGGTGCAAGAACAACTTCGAAGTAATTAATCAGGTGCGTCTGAGCACCGACTACAGTCACCATCGCTTTGACGTGATCCTGCTCATCAACGGCGTACCCGTTGTGCAGATCGAGCTGAAAGCGCTGGCCATCAGTCCGCGTCGGGCGATGCAGCAGATCGTCGATTATAAAAATGACCCCGGCAATGGCTACAACAAAACGCTGCTGTGCTTTTTGCAGATTTTTATCGTCAGTAACCGCAGCGACACGTGGTACTTCGCCAACAACAACAGCCGCCATTTCAGCTTTAACGCTGACGAGCGTTTCTTGCCGCTGTATCAATTTGCCGGTGAAGATAACAGCAAGATCACTCATCTAGACCGTTTTGCCGAGGCGTTCCTCGCCAAATGCACACTCGGCCAGATGATTAGCCGCTACATGGTACTTGTGGCCAGCGAGCAAAAGCTGTTGATGATGCGCCCTTACCAAATCTACGCCGTGAAGGCCATTGTCGAGTGTATTCACCAGCATTGCGGTAATGGCTACATCTGGCACACGACTGGCAGCGGCAAGACACTGACGTCGTTCAAAACCTCGACCTTGCTGAAAGACAACCCCAACATCGATAAATGTCTTTTCGTGGTGGATCGAAAAGATCTTGATCGGCAAACCCGTGAGGAATTCAACAAGTTTCAGGAAGGCTGCGTGGAGGAAAACACGAACACCGAAACGCTAGTGCGCCGCCTGCTTTCCGACGACTACGCCGATAAGGTGATCGTCACTACAATCCAGAAGCTCGGTCTGGCGCTTGACGGCAACAACAAGCGCAATTACAAAGAGCGCCTGGAGCCACTGCGCAACCAGCGCATAGTGTTCATCTTCGACGAATGCCACCGCTCGCAATTTGGTGAGAACCACAAGGCCATCAAGGAGTTCTTCCCTAACGCACAATTGTTCGGCTTCACAGGCACACCCATTTTTGAGGCAAACGCCAGCGCTCAACAGATTGAAGGCCAGCAAGCCAGCTACAAGACCACCGCGGACATCTTCCAGCAACAGCTCCACGCCTACACCATCACCCATGCCATCGAAGACCGCAACGTGTTGCGTTTCCATATCGATTACTACAAGCCGGATGGCAGTGTAAAGTCCAAGGCAGGTGAAGCGTTGGCGAAAAAGGCCATTGTCGAAGCCATCCTTGCCAAGCACGACGCCGCCACCGCGGAGCGCAAATTCAACGCCGTGCTTGCAACAGCCAGCATCAACGACGCTATCGAGTATCACGCATTATTGAAAACCGTGCAGGCGGAAAAGCAGGCAGAAAGTCCAGACTTTCAACCGCTGAATGTTGCCTGTGTGTTTTCTCCGCCCGCCGAGGGCAACAAAGACGTGCAGCAGATTCAGGAAGACCTGCCGCAAGAAAGGGCCGACAACGAAGAAGCGCCTGACGAAAAGAAGGCCGCGCTGAAGGCCATCATTGCCGACTACAACGCCCAGTTTGGCGCTAACCACAGCATTGGCGAGTTCGATCTCTATTACCAGGACGTGCAAAAGCGCATCAAAGATCAACAATACTCGAATGCCGATCTGCCGCACGCACAGAAAATCGACATCACCATCGTGGTGGACATGTTGCTCACCGGATTCGACTCCAAGTTCCTGAACACGCTCTACGTGGACAAGAACCTCAAATATCACGGCCTGATACAGGCATTTTCACGCACCAATCGCGTGCTGAACGATAGCAAGCCCTATGGCAACATCCTCGACTTCCGCCAGCAACAAGAGGCGGTAGACACTGCCATTGGCCTCTTCTCCGGCGAAACTAGCAAACCCGCCAAGGAAATCTGGCTGGTGGAGCCTGCCAAAGAAGTTATCCAGAAGTACGAGCAAGCGGTCAAAGCCATGGAAAAATTCATGACAGCTAAAAATCTCGTCTGTGAACCCGAGGCCGTCTACAACCTTAAGGGTGACATCGCCCGAATAGAGTTCATCAATCGCTTCAAAGAAGTGCAGCGTCTGAAAACCCAGCTCGATCAATACACCGATTTGGATTCAGAGCAGAAGTTAAAGATCGATGCCTTGCTACCGCAAGACCAGTTGCTGGGCTTTCGCAGCACTTATCTGGAAACCGCCAAACGCCTGAAGGAAATCCAGGATAAAGAAGGCAACGACGCCCAGCCTGAAGTGCAGCAACTCGATTTCGAGTTTGTACTGTTTGCCAGCGCGGTTATTGATTACGACTACATCATGGCTTTAATTGCTCGCTATGCCAGCCAGACACCGGGTAAGAAGAAAATGAGCCGCGAGCAGCTAATTGGCCTGATTCAGTCCGATGCCAAGTTTATCGACGAGCGCGATGACATTGCCGAATACATCAGCACGCTGGAAGAAGGCAAGGCGCTGGACGAGAAAGCCATCCGCGAGGGCTTAGAAGATTTCAAGGCCGACAAGCACGCGAAGGTGCTGAACGACATTGCCGCTAAACACAGCCTAGAAGTTGCGGCCCTGAAAACCTTTGTGGAGACCATCTTGCGCCGCATGGTGTTTGATGGCGAGCAATTGAGTGAGCTGTTCATGCCGCTGGAATTAGGTTGGAAGGCGCGTACCAAGGCAGAGCTAGCACTTATGGAAGAGTTGATTCCGCTGCTAAAAAAACGTGCCCAAGGGCGTGAGATTTCGGGCTTGGGGGCCTATGAGCAATAAAGAAGCAGGCTCAAGTATGAGTGCGAATGAAAAACAGAATGCGGGCTTGGTGCCGAGGCTGCGCTTTCCGGAGTTTCAGTGCGAGTCCGGCTGGGACTCTGAATTAGGAAATATGGTGTTTGATCAAATTTCTAATAAAGATCACAACTCCGATCTCCCTGTTCTTGCCATAACACAAGAC
>SWJS01000003.1:63594-320681 GCA_007556525.1 Lysobacteraceae bacterium CU05-9
AGGCTGCGCTTTCCGGAGTTTCAGTGCGAGTCCGGCTGGGACTCTGAATTAGGAAATATGGTGTTTGATCAAATTTCTAATAAAGATCACAACTCCGATCTCCCTGTTCTTGCCATAACACAAGACCAAGGAGCGATCCCGCGGGAAATGATTGACTACCATGTTTCCGTCACTGACAAAAGCCTAGAAAGTTACAAGGTGGTTGAAGTCGGTGACTTCATCATTAGCCTGCGTTCTTTTCAGGGAGGCATTGAGTTTTCTAGATATAAGGGGATTTGCAGTCCTGCTTATGTAATTCTACGACTGAGAGATGGATACTCTGCTGATTACTTTAGGCATTACCTGAAGACCGAGCGATTCATAGCCCAGATGACTAAAAACCTTGAGGGGCTTCGCGATGGAAAGATGGTCAGTTTCAAGCAGTTTTCAGAGCTTGAACTACCAGTCCCTTCACACGCTGAACAACAAAAAATTGCCGACTTCCTCGACACCCTCAACGATCGAATCCGACTGGAAGCGGAAAAGCTCGATAACATGAAGAACGATCAGAGAGGCGTTATACAGCAGCTTTTCTCCGCCAACGGCGAAACCATGCCCAAGCTGCGCTTTCCGGAGTTTCAGTGCGAGTCCGGCTGGGACTCTGAATTAGGAAATATGGTGTTTGATCAAATTTCTAATAAAGATCACAACTCCGATCTCCCTGTTCTTGCCATAACACAAGACCAAGGAGCGATCCCGCGGGAAATGATTGACTACCATGTTTCCGTCACTGACAAAAGCCTAGAAAGTTACAAGGTGGTTGAAGTCGGTGACTTCATCATTAGCCTGCGTTCTTTTCAGGGAGGCATTGAGTTTTCTAGATATAAGGGGATTTGCAGTCCTGCTTATGTAATTCTACGACTGAGAGATGGATACTCTGCTGATTACTTTAGGCATTACCTGAAGACCGAGCGATTCATAGCCCAGATGACTAAAAACCTTGAGGGGCTTCGCGATGGAAAGATGGTCAGTTTCAAGCAGTTTTCAGAGCTTGAACTACCAGTCCCTTCACGCGCTGAACAACAAAAAATTGCCGACTTCCTCGACACCCTCAATGCGATCATAGATGCCCAGTCGCAAAAGATTGAATCACTCAAGACGTACAAAAATGGCTTAATGCAACAGATGTTCCCGAGGTTGAATGAGGTGGAAAAATGAGTATCCAGCCAAAGCTTATTCATTTTGCCTCCTTCGACCGACTGGTTACGCGCCTCAGGGATGACTTCTATAGTGGCGGGCAGGATTTCATCTTGCTCTATGCATACAACGGCACTGGCAAGACCAGACTTTCGATGGAGTTCAAATCTGCCGGCAAAACAAAGAACAGCGGGTCACCAGATACACTCTATTTTAATGCTTACACCGAAGATCTCTTTATCTGGGACAACGATCTACAAGGTGACAGCAAGCGCATCCTTCGTATGAACTCAGATTCCCGTTTTTTTTCGGGACTAAAGGATCTAGCACTTGATGAAAGTATCCAGTCCTATCTAAGCCGTTACACGGACTTCGATTTCGATATCGATTACACCGATTGGACAGTCTCGTTCCGAAAAGCCGACGCTGAACACATCAAAGTGTCTCGTGGTGAAGAGAATATCTTCGTTTGGTGCCTATTCATGGCGATCTGCGAGCGGGTAATCGATTCGCATCCGTCCTATGACTGGGTTGAGTACGTCTACATTGATGACCCAATCTCGTCGTTGGATGACAACAACGCCATTGCGGTTGCCAGTGATCTGGCCAAATTACTGGGGAAAGCCAAAAATCGAATCAAGGTAGTTGTCTCGTCGCATCATGCCTTGTTTTTCAACGTCGTTTGCAACGAGCTGAAAACATCGAAGACGAAGCGATATTTTCTGCATCGGCCGAAAGATAGCGGAGATTTCACGCTTCGCGCAACAGACGACACACCATTCTTCCATCACGTAGCAATGCTGAGTGAAATTCGCAAGGCCGCTGATTCGGGCAATCTCTACACATACCACTTCAATATGCTGCGCAGTATCCTTGAGAAAACGGCAACGTTCTTTGGGAAAAAGGATTTTTCGGCGTGCCTTGAAGGCGTGGAGGATGAAGCGTTATTTGCCCGTGCAATGAATCTACTGAGCCATGGCAGGTATGCGCTGTATGAGCCAACTGAGATGGGGGAAGACAACAAGCGGCTCTTCAGAGACATTCTTTCTGCGTTTCTTTCAAAGCATCAGTTTGATTTGCCCGTTCTGATAAATGAATCAATCGCAACTGCTCAGCCAGTTGCTACAACTTCAGAGACAATACCATGACCGAAGCAGATCAAAAACAATTGGGTACCACCCTCTGGGGCATTGCCGACACATTGCGTGGTTCGATGAATGCGGACGACTTCCGCGACTACATGCTGTCCTTCCTGTTTCTGCGCTATTTGTCTGACAATTACGAGACAGCAGCGCAGAAGGAACTAGGCTCTGACTACCCGAAGCTAGAAGCGGGCGACCGCCGGGCGCCGCTCGCGCTGTGGTATGCAGAGAACCCCGAGGATGCAACCGAGTTCGAAAGGCAGATGCGCCGAAAGACGCACTACGTGATACAGCCCGCGTACTTATGGAGCAGCATCGCTGAGATGGCACGCACGCAAAACCGCGAGCTGCTGCAGACCCTGCAAAAGGGTTTTGTTTACATCGAGAACGAATCCTTCGCCAGCACCTTTGGCGGGTTGTTCTCTGAAATCAATCTAAACTCAGAAAAGCTGGGCAAAAACTACACCGCGCGTAATGCGGCGCTCTGCAACGTGATCAAGGCGATTGCAGATGGTTTGGAAAAATTCTCTACCGACAAAGATATGCTGGGCGATGCTTATGAATATCTCATCGGCCAGTTTGCGGCAGGAAGCGGCAAGAAGGCGGGTGAGTTTTACACCCCGCAGCAGATTTCCAGCATCCTCTCGGGCATTGTTACCCTGGACAGTCAGGAGCCAGCCACCGGCCAAAGGAAGCATCTGGAAAGCGTGTACGACTTCGCCTGCGGCTCAGGCTCCTTGTTGCTCAATGTGCGCCATCGGATGGGCGCAGACGGCATCGGCAAGATTGTCGGGCAGGAGAAAAACGTCACCACATACAACCTAGCGCGCATGAATATGCTGCTGCATGGGGTGAAGGATTCCGAGTTTGAGATTTATCACGGAGATACACTCACCAACGAATGGGATGCGCTGCGTGAAATGAACCCGGCCAAGATGCCGAAGTTTGATGCTGTGGTGGCCAACCCGCCGTTCAGCTATCGCTGGGAGCCGACCGAGGCGCTAGCGGACGATATGCGCTTCAAGAATTACGGATTGGCACCCAAATCGGCCGCCGATTTCGCCTTCCTGCTGCACGGCTTCCACTACCTGAAACAAGACGGTGTTATGGCTATCATCCTGCCTCATGGCGTGCTGTTCCGCGGTGGTGCGGAAGAGCGAATCCGTACCAAGCTGCTGAAGGACGGTCATATCGACACAGTGATCGGCCTTCCTGCCAACTTGTTCTTCTCCACCGGTATCCCAGTCTGCATTCTGGTGCTGAAGAAGTGCAAGAAGCCCGACGACGTGTTGTTCATCAATGCCGCCCAAAACTTCGAGAAAGGCAAGCGGCAGAATAGGCTGCTGCCGGAACACATCGACAAGATCCTCGACACCTACCAACACCGCCGGGAAGAAGAGCGCTATTCGATGCGTGTATCGATGGAGCGCATCGAGAAAGAAGGCTACAACCTGAACATCTCGCGCTACGTGAATACAGCAGAGGTTGAAGAAGAAGTTGACCTGCGGGCGGTGCATTCGGAACTGGTTTCGCTCGACCAAAAGATTGACGCAGCCACCAAGCGACATAACGAGTTCCTCAAGGAACTGGGTCTGCCGTTGCTGCCGTGATGGAGGTCCTGTGAACGCCAGGAATTACTTCTCCACCGTCGCGAGCAAGATGGGGCAGATAGAAGCCGATCGCGCTTCTTGGCGGGAAGCGCTTGCTCCGACTGATTTTTTCGCCAGACAAGTTCGAGACTTGTCGCAAATGAGTCTCGCGTCCGAGCAGATTTCCAAAGCAATGAAGGCGTTGCATTCGCCTGCAATAACAATTGCGCAGCAGTACCAAGACCAGCTATCTGCAAATTCTTCAGCCATGAAAGCGGTCATGGCTTGGCAGGATGCCGAACGCATTCAGAGCGATCAAATGCGCCGGATGATCGATCATATGGATGCTATACGCAAGAGTATTCTTGCGAGCAACGCAACTCAAAAGTTCGTCAGAGAGTTTACAGCAGCCAGTTCAATTGAAGATCACATGATGAAGCTGGCAAATCAGTACTCTGGCATCAGTACATATGCGGAAACACTTGCACTCAAAGCCCATCAGTCGCGGGAGCAGTCCCGGCGGCTTCTCGATATCGTGAAGCGTTCTAACAGCATCCAGACCTACCTCAACGAGTTTGAGACCGTCAACAAGCAGTGGAAGGTTCCCAATGAGGTGTTGGGCCTCGTCGGCTCCTTCAAGGAAATTCAAGAGCAGCTAGGTAGAGTCGCTTTGCCGACCATCGACTGGGGATCTGCTGGAGCATTGGCACATCTGCTGGGGCAAGAAGGCATCGAAGAGCAGCTGACTCTCGTCGGCATTATGCCCGATGGCACAATGCATATGCCCTGTGAGATGCAGGAACGAGGCATCTTCAGTCGCCAACGGCCCGACCCCTTATCTCTTGTAAGTCTTTTGCTGACAATCTTGATTTTCATTTATCAAGAGGTATCGAACCTGCAAGAATTGGCCAGGGCTGAAGCATTTCAGGCGCAGACGACAGCAAGGTTGCAGGTTCAGTCCCAGCAGATTCTAAACCTCACAGTTCTTATTGAACAGGCGCTCACGCAAGCCGCTCATCGACCCGAGGAACGTTTTGTTGTACGTGAGCGAACCGCAACTGTGAGGACAGAGCCTGAACACGGAGCTTCTGTTGAAGCGAAGCTGCTGCCCAACGAAGTTATGCGTTCAGTTGATCGCAAGGGGCGCTGGGTTGAGGTCGAGTACTATCACTGGTTGCACGAGCAGTACCGCACCGGATGGGTCTTGAAGCATTACTTGGAACGTGTTCCCTCAAGTTATTCGACAAACGACGAGGAATAGGACACGTTTGTAGGGGGGTGCTTTTGCCTAAGGCAGCGGCGCCACTGTCATCGACTCTTACCAGTTACTCTGGGAATGCGTACATTTCGCTGCATCGTCCTCAATTGCTCGGTGTCCTCGTGGCTGGTTGGGTAATTGTCGGAAGAAGTTTCGGCGCCGGCACGTTACGGCCTGCTTCGCGGGGGAAAACAATGATCTATTCGAATGTAACTCGCTTCTCCATTTTGAATATCTATTCTCTTTTGGTTGTGTAATGCCTGTACATGCCTAACGATAGGTCTTAATCGTCAAGCAGATCATTCAGCCAGTGCTGGTATGCAATGTTGTCTGCGATTGTCTTTTCGTGCTCAGCAAGCATGGTAGCTCGGGATGCGTATATTTCACTCAGGACAGACTCTCTTTCTTCAGGATTGTCGATCAACCATGCAATCTCGACGCGCTGTGCCGCGGCTTCTTTCGTAGCTTCACATTGGGAGACCGCGTCAAAAATTGCCAACCCGACATCCTTATCGCAACGAAAGACCTCTCTAGAAAGTTGTTGGCGGCCGCCTTTCTGGTAATTTCTCCTTTCCATGAAGGGCGACAGTAGAGAATGAACCTTGAACTCTTCGGCGCCTGATTCTTCAGCGAAATAATGCGAAATGAGCACCCAATCACTCGCACCGGCATAGGAATGTTTGCACAGATCATCAACGCGGTCGAAAGAGTCGGTCGCTTGTCCGACCTTGCAGAGTCCCTCAGTGTCGCTGTATGCAAAGTAGACATATCCAGGTGCACCATGCCGTTTCTGAAAAGCAATCTTGCTTGTATCACATTGAATGCAGTGACCTGCTCGCGTTTTCAGGCGGTGTCCATAAGTGCATGGATTGTGATAAACAAAATCACAGCCATGATCCTTTGCCACCCACCCGTAGTCAGCCTTCTTTACACCTCTGGCATCAAGTACCGATGAAGTTCTAATTCCTTGGGACTGGAGAAATACTAACTCCTCGGGAGAAAATTCAGATTCTTGCATGCGGCTATCCTTGTACGCTAACTGCCCAAATTAGAAGTCTGGTCATGAGAGCGGATCTCTTGGTGACTAATTTTAGGTGAAACACCGTTACTGTCATGGAGTAGGAACATGAAGCAATGATGCAAGTGACCTTACCCTTATTTAGTCATCCGACAACATGAAATGTCAGGATTGCATACAAGGTCGCACTTCAATCAAACGTATTCCCGCATTACGCATTGCAAGCGAATGTGAATGCAATATAAATTAATTCACGTGGCGCTTTTTGCACGAATTAATCAAAATTCTTAATAGGGGACAAATGATGAAATTTAAGTTGGCGATTTTTGTCGCTATCTCGGCATTGCTTTCGGCGTGCGCAACCGTTTATACAGCGCAGGATTTTTCTCAGCACCAATCGCAGCACAAGACAGTGGCGATTCTGCCATTTCGTGTCGACATCGAACTCAAAAAGCTTCCTGACGGTATGACTCAAGAGATGCTGACAAGCATGGAAATGGATGAAGCTTATCTTTTTCAAAAGCAACTCTACAATCAGCTGCTCGTTCAATATGGGAAGCAACGTTATACAGTTGATTTTCAAGACATCGACAAGACTAATGTGATGCTTGAGCGTGCGGGTGTGAAATATGACAACATCTCGAGCCACACGCGCGATGAAATCGCGAAGATCCTAGGGGTCGACGCAGTTATCTCTGGTCAAATCAAGCGTGAAAAGCCAATGAGCACCGGCGCTGCAGTCGCGTCGTTGCTGTTCTTAGGTTTTAGCAATACCAATACCGTCACTATCAATATGGCCATTCATGACGGCAAGTCTGCGAATTTGATCTGGAGCTTTGATCACATTGTTGCGGGTGGACTTGGTAGCTCGCCTGAAGGAATTGCGAAATCGCTGATGTCCAGCATTTCCAAGAAGTTCCCTTACAACAGAAAGAATCAGCAAGCAATTCTTACGAACTACAAGCTGGCTGAGACTTACGTGTAACTTTGTTTAACGTCTGGCGCTTACATACGGTTATCGTTGAGCGCGCTCAGACGTGAGTCTTGAATTAAGAACCCCGAGCGATCGGGGTTTTTTCATTGATTGATCAAAACGTGTTCAGGTCGACAGGCGTCGCGTGAGATAGCACCAAGAACAATGCTTTATGCGGACAGGTACTGACGTTACGGCGTGAGGTTCGGGGTTGAGGGGGGCTTGGATTTCGGTTTGATGTTGGAGAGGGTGGTGCGGACGCGACGGCGGATGGCGCCGCCGAACAGCCAGGTAACGACGCCGGCGATGGCTGCGAAAATTTTCCAGAGGTCGATCCATTTTTCCTCGAAGTCCATCACGAGGCCCTTGAGTTTGCCGACTTCGATGGTCATGTCTTTTTCGAAAGTTTTGACGGGGTAGGAGGTTTCCTCGCCGTCGACGTTGACCATGGCGTAGAGGTTGAGGAAGAGTTTGGCGGTGCCGCGGCGTAGCGCATCGCGAATTGGCGCGGGGTGGTGTGTCGCATCATGCGGGTGTCACAAATGTAGCTAAATTCCCCGAAATGGTTGCAAAATGGTGGTGGGTTACCGAGGAGGCTGGCGTGGTGGGGAGATTGAAATTTGCGGCGGTGGTTTTGGCGGTGATTGTGGGTTTGGTCGGGTGCCAAAAGCAGTCCGCGGGTGATGTGGACGCGGCGAAGGCGGCGGATGCGACGCATTTTGCGAATGCGGAAATCGAGAGGATTAGGGCGGAGGCGAAGCGGCGGTACCCGCATTTGAGTGAGGACGAGGCGATCAAGATCGTCGCGGACGAGGCGGGGGAGCGCAGGCTGTCGGAGGGGAGCGAGGCGGAGCGGAAAGTCACGGCAGCGAGTGCCTTCATGGCGGTCTACGTGAAGCACACAGAGGCGTACGTGTCGGTGTGCCGGGATTTCGGGGTGGATGTGTCGGGTTTTGGGTCGGCGGTTTCGCGGCGGTTTGCCGGTGAGAGGGCGAGGGCGATGTCGATTTTGGGCGATGCGGGCGCGAATGAAACGGTTTTGCGAACGTTGTGGGACAACATGATGCCGACGATCGTCAGCACGACGCAGCGGGAGCTGACGCAGATGGCTCCCGGTGGTCCTGAGGAGGCCTGCGAGGTTTTGCGGGATGAGCCGCAGGAAGTTGCGGAGTCGATTGAGTTGCATAAAACGTTGACGGAGGTTTTGCAGGCGCCATGAAAGTTGAGTTGAAGCAGCAGTTGTTCGAAAAATATCCGCGTATGTTCCCGGGGTCTGCTCAGCCGGGGGCGGCGGCGATTGGGCGGGCGATCACGGTGGGGGATGGGTGGTTTGGGCTGGTGGATGTTTTGTGTGAGCAGTTGCAGGGTGAGACGGACCAAAACGGTGCGCCGCAAGTCGTCGTGTCGGAGGTCAAGGAGAAGTATGGGGAGTTGCGGTTTTATGTGGGCTCGGCCAGTGAGCGGCAGGAGGCGATGATCGAGTTCGCGGAGGCGTTGTCGTGTCGCGTGTGTGAGGCGTGCGGTTCACCGGGGTCGGTGCGGTCGTCGACGGGGTGGTATGCGACGCGGTGTGATGAGCATGCGGGAGCGCGCGGCGCGCCGTGAGACGGTGGGGTGTGGCGCGTGGCGGTGCGCGGGGAGTTGTCGCATTTTTCGGGTGTCACAAATGTAGCCAAAATCCCCGAAATGGTTGCGAAATGGTTGCGAAAACCTGGCCGAGATAAGCCGGACTCGCTGAAGACTGTTCCGGTCGATTTGGAATCTGAACGAACTATTCGGTAACTCCGAATGGTTCAAATCGTGGCGGCTCAATGTGTGTAGCGTGCGTGATTGCGAGGCGTAAATTTTTGACAAGAATTTGAATGTACGGTAAAATTACCGTACATTAATTTGGAGCGGTGAGGGTGACAATTTCGACTGATCGTTTGGATATCCGTCTTTCGGCGGAGGATAAGGATTACATTCGGCTTGCGGCGGAGGCAGTGGGTGCGCCCGTGGCGTCGTTTGTGAGGGAGGCGGCGATGAGTTATGCGGTGGAGGTTTTGGGTAAGCCTGTCCATAGTGAGAAGAAGAAGCCTGCGCGAGACGACCGGCCGCTTTCAGAGCGGATGCGAGGTAAGGCGACGTGGGCGCGTCGGATGCGTGGGACTGCGGGACCTGGGTTGACGACGGATGAGATCATGAAGTTGATGCGCGATTACGGGAAGTGAATGTGTCCCGTGTTCTGGTGGACGCCAATGTGTTGCTGGATGTGTTGACGGATGATCCGCGTTGGTTCGAATGGTCCGCATCGCAAATTGAGAAATTGGAAGGGGAATACGAGCTCTGTATTAATCCGCTGATTTACGCGGAAGTGTCGGTTCGTTATGACACTATCGAAGCATTGGAAGCTGCGTTGCCTGAGAGCGAGTTCAATCGCGTGGAGTTGCCGTGGGCGGCGGGGTTTTTGGCGGGTAAGGCATATCTGGATTATCGCCGTCGACGTGGCGTACGTCGGTCGCCATTGGCTGATTTTTATATCGGTGCGCACGCAGCGATATCGGGGATGGCGTTGTTGACGCGTGATGCGGCTAGGTACCGGACCTACTTTCCGACGGTTGAGATCATCGCGCCGGATGGTGGTGGCGAGTAGCATTTTCAGTCTGTGTTTAGAGGTTTCAGTGATGAATCAGTTGAACGAATTTGGTGATGATGAAGTTGTCGGGAAGTTTCTCAAGCTGCTCGCGAAAGACATTGCGATGCATCCGGAGCGTTTGCACAAGATGGATTCGCAGTTGACGGACTTGTTGCTCGGCTTGACGGCTGATGTCGATTTTGATTTGGACGAGCCGTTGGATCCTGCGAACGAGTAGCCACGTGGCGTGAAACGCTGTAGCGATCGTGGAAGCGATGCGCAGTTGTTGTGGGCTGCCCAAAGATGAAGGCCCGAGTGGGTGTTCTCAGGCCTTCGGCGCAGTGGTGGCAGGACTCGAACCTACATCATGCTGTGTCTAAGGGACAAAACAACCTTTCCACTAGGAAACTCCCACTGCAAGTTGGACTATACCGATATTTCGTTGGCTTAGCAGCCGTCGTCGCTGTAATAACGGTCTTCCATTCGTTCGTTGTGTGCGGTGAGCCAGTCCTCGTAGTGGCGACCGCGGATGCCGGGGTACGTTTCATCGAGGCGGCGCGCATGGATAATGCCTTTGTGCAGGAATTGTCGGTAGTCCTGGCGAAGCTCGCACCACGCGGCGATGCGGGTGTAGCCAGTGGCGAATGGCCAAATGACGCGGCTAGTTTCGCGGTCGTGGAGGTCGCGGTACTTGATTGAAATTTTCGCCTGTACCGTCATTGCTTCTGCATACAGTTCGCGAAGTACACGATATTCAGCCTGCGGTGACCAGAATCTGGGGTTGGTGATATCGAGCCAAAACCCACACTGTTCATCCACCTTTACGCGCTGATCGTTGTCATGTAAGTTGCGAAGAGCAATGTCAATGAGCCCGTCGACTTGCCGTTTGTCGAGGTGCGGCAGTGCACGCGAAACGGGATAGTTGAAGCGCCAGGGTGGGGCCGGCAGATGTAAGTCCTTCATGACTTCCATGATGGTCTGCTGTGCGATGTCTACGTCGTTCGCTTGTGTGTCGGGCATGTCGCTACGATCCATATTTCGACTGTGTTGTTGATGATGATCGGGCTCTCACGTCTCACCATTTGAGAATTGATGGTGGGACACTGCCAGTATGAGTGACTTGATACGAATTCCGGAAGGCGAGCATTTGTCCGCGCGTGAATCTGTGTTCGGCAAATTTGACGGGCCTGCGCTAAACGCACATGAGCGTGCCGAACTGCTGAATGTCATTTGGGCTGATGGGCAGAGCTGGCTGGTGCCGCTTTTGGAAGAAATTTTTCGGGGGAATTACCGCTGCGATCATGGTGTCGTGGCGGTTCCGCATCTGCTGCGGGTTGAGTGTGTCCGCGATTCCGTCAATGGGCCGACGCGATTGCGGATTTGGATCGAAGGTCTGAAGGAGCCGCGGGAGATCGAGACGCACGCCTTGCCGTTATGGTTGAAGAATTTCAATTGGGGTCTGCCCTTGCGGTGGGTGGTGGAGTCGTTGGCGATTCGTGAGCTTGAACGCATGGACCTAGTTCAGCAACTATATGCAGGCGTCACTGACGGACCGCAACGCTTACGCAAGATATCCGGGAGCATCCTGACGCAGGCAACCAAGCAGGCGTCGAAACAACAGGATCCGGATTTCGGCATGCTCGCGAAGCCGATTTGGTCTGCGCTCGGTTTGGATGCGGAAGGACTTAAATTGGCTGCAGTGGAGGCGTCACGAACTCGCGGACGACCGAATCGAATTGAGAGGCTGAAGGAGATTGCGCCAATTCTAATGGGGGCCGTGATGGAGCAACGGCGTCAATGGCTGCAGGTGTACGCGGCGGCACTTGAGACAGGGTATGTGCAAGAGCAAACGGAAGCAGTTGACGTGACCCACTTGATGCAGAACGTTCTGGTAGATGAATTTGATGTGCCCGTGTCAGGCTTTGAACTGCTAGTTGAGATTACGGAAGGACTGGGAAACCGCTATTGGTTTTCCTCAATTTATGGCGAGTTGCCCGTTGCGGATTTCATTCCGACGTTATCGCTCGTAGTACGGTTTCTTTCCGGCGATGACGAAAGCATGATGGCAGCTCGGGCGCTGGAACGTGTTCGCGACATCGATCATCGATGGTTAGTTTGGCGCCTGTGGGCGCTTGCTCGTGAAGTCGGCTTCGATGACGCTCATGCGATCGTCGGGAAGTTGAGTGGGTGGCTCTATGCAGAAAGCCAAGCGGATTTGTCCACCGATTGCCGGGACAATTTATCGGAAATATATAAGTTTCACGATTGGAAGCCGTTTTTGGCGTCATGCCGTATTGATGTTATGGAAAATCGACCGAATGATGTCGGTCCTTCCGGGTTTGCGCAGGCATGGCAGCGTGACCTCCATCGGTGGGTGGCGCGGTTGACAATATTGCGGCAGTCTTGGCCGAGTGAGTTCGATGCGTGCGGGCGTCCGACTGTTCCACTGCTGGAGCGCGTCGCTTTGGACGATCAGCATTCCGAGCTTCAGGAAGGAATCGGACCGTTGTGCGCATTCTTACCGCATTACCGGGATATGAATGTGATCGGGCGGTCGCTAGTGTGCGAGGCCGATCATGAGTACGAAGTTGATCACAAACTGATGTTTGATGTCGATTTGCTGGACGATGACGGCTCGTTTCCGTCGCGTGTTTGCTTGGAATTGGACTTTGACGGCGATTCCCGCTTGTTGCCGTGGGTGCATGGGTTACACCGTATCGATGGGATTTGGGTGGACGAGATGCCGTCAGAGCAACGTGCTAAAGCTCTGCGCCTTTTCACGCCGATTGTTGACGCGTGGAATCTATCGGTTCTCGCTCAGTTCCATGGGGCTTTATCGCCCAGCGTGGTGAGGTGATTATTTAGGCTAATCACTGCAGGGTCTGCGGTGATTGTTGCATTTGCGGTGAATGTGGGGGATAATTACCGCAAAATATGCGGTGATTAAGATGTATATACACAGGCGTGGGGAGTGGCCGGATTTTTGGTGGGATGATGCATCGGTGCTGCCGGTGCTGGCGGCTGTGCGTCATCGGCAGGGGCGGCTGATTGGGCGGTTGGAGTCGTTGGGGTTTGGACTGCAGCAGGAGGCGACGCTGGCGGCGGTGTCTGAGGAGGTCATCAAGACGAGCGAGATCGAGGGTGAGGTGCTTGATCAGGATGAAGTGCGGTCGTCGGTGGCGCGGCACATGGGGATGGACGTGGCTGGGTTGGTCGCGTCGGACCGCGTGGTGGATGGCGTTGTGGAGATGACGTTGGATGCGGCGAGGAATTTTGGGGAGGCGTTGACGGTCGAGCGGTTGTTCGCGTGGCATGCCGCGTTGTTTCCGACGGCGCGCAGTGGGATGCGGCAGATTTCGGTGGGGCGGTGGCGCACGGATGAGAGTGGGCCGATGCAGGTTGTGTCGGGTCCGATCGGCCGCGAAAAAATTCACTTCGAAGCTCCCACTGCTGCGCTGGTGGATTATGAGATGGCGCGATTTGCTGCCTGGTTCGATGACAATGATTTGGACTCGGTGTTGCAGGCGGCGGTTGCGCATTTTTGGGTCGTGACGATTCACCCGTTCGATGAAGGGAACGGTCGCATTGCACGTGCGATTGCGGATCTCGCGTTGGCGAGGGGCGAAAGAACTTCGGCGCGTTTTTACAGTATGTCTGCGCAAATCCGTGCGGAACGTAAGGGGTATTACGACATTCTTGAGCGCACGCAGAAAGGTGATCTCAACATCACCGCGTGGATTCTGTGGTTCCTCGAATGTTTGGATGGTGCGTTTGACCGTGCGGAATCGACGTTGGAGTCTGTGATGGCGAAGGCGGCTTTTTGGAATTTGCATCGCGATCAGGCATTGAACGCGCGTCAGTTGAAAGTGGTGAACCGTTTGCTCGATGGCTTTGAAGGAAAGCTGACGACCTCGAAGTACAAGGCATTGGCGAAAACATCCGCAGACACGGCGTTGCGCGACATCAATGATCTCGTTGCGCGTGGCATTTTGGTGCGTGGAGATGCGAGCGGGCGGAGCACGAGTTACAGCATCCTGTTTCCTGGGTGATTTAAGCTATGGGCTGATGCCGATGTTGAGAGAGTGCCGCTGTGGGTAAGTTGATTGTCACGAAGCCGTTGATGAATTTTCTCGGGAGGCGCAATGAAGCGGCGGCCTTGCCGGTGTATGCGCCGGAGTCGTATGGCGATGATGATTGGGCGTTGGCGTTTAAGGGCGACTATGGGTATGGCGTTTTGATTGGAATGCACGTCAAAACGAAGTTCGCATTTTTGTTGAAGTCCGTGCATCGGAAGGAAGGCGTTGATCTTGTAAGGCTGTTTGGAATGGCATTGGATCAGTCGTTGTTTCATATTGGATTGACTGAAGCCGATGTTGAGAAGCTGCGGAGCGATGCGGGTGAGTTTGAGTTGGTGCGGACTCAGGACTCGACGTTGATGGGTCAGTTGAATGCGACGGCGGGTGAGGCGGATGAGATTCTTTTTGAAGCTGGCGAAAACAATGAGCGGCTAACTGCAGATGAGCTGACGGAAGCACTCAATTTCCGCAGGGTGAAAGCGATGGGGCGCGTGACGCCACATGAGGCGTTTGAGGAATGGCTCGGAAATTATCCCGGCATTGATCGTGGTCCGCGCTTGCCCGATGACTTGAGTTCAACGGAAGGTCTTGCGAACGTGATGAATGTGACGCTCGATGGGCCGGTGGATTTGCGGGTAATTGATGAGGTTTTTGACCGGTATCAAACTCGTGGGCATGGCATGCGGTCGTTGATGGAGTCGGAAGGATTCATGTGTGCGGTGATTGCGTCGCCGCGGATGATGTCGCCGTTCGCGATGATGCATGGGTTGCTCGGCGATCAGGAAATTAAGTGGCGCGACGAAAATGATGTGCGCGATTTTCTGACGACGGTGCTTGGTTGGTCGAATCATTTGGCGCAGACGTTGGGTGGTGCATCTGGTTCGTTTAGTCCTTTGTTTGAAGGGCTTTCGGGTAAAGCTTACAAAACCGGCGTAGCAGACTGGTGCATGGGCTTCGCGCGTGGTTGGTTCTATAAGTTTGGCGAAATGCCGAATGATGAGTTGGCGCATGCGGTCGTTGTCATTTTGTCGTTGGCCGGTCGCACGGCGCGTGCGCAGGCGCGGTCCGTGGAGTTCGATGGTCGCGAGTATGACGTCGCGGGTTCAAGTGTGGCGCCGTTGGTGCAGGCGTTGTTCAAGCATTCGCAGAAGCGGGCGGATTGGTCCGAGCAGATTTAGTGGCGTGCGATGGATGGAGCTTCAAGCGAATCTGCGGTGAATCGGGGAACTTGGAAGCTATCGAGCAGTCTTAAGTACTAACTTCCAACACAATGTCGAGAGGGATGATGGGTCGGTTGCATCGAGTGTGCGGAAATCATTTTTTGTTGAAGGCATTCGTTGTCGTGGCGACGATCGCGTTGTCAGCGTGTGCGCAGAAGACGGAGACGGAAGCTGGGAAGTCGAAGTGGCGTGCGGGTTGCGGGCCGGAAGTCAGCCAATTGGCTTGGCCGGATAAGTTGCGCGAAGATGCACGATTGGTCGCCGATCCGGAGATATCACCGCGGCCTGCAGTTGATGTGAGTTACACCTGTTTGATGAAAGCAGTTGCTCAGCCGACACCGGAAATGCTCAATGATCTCGTTGCTCGTGCTGCGGCCAAACCCGGCGCTTGGTCGCGCGACTTTTATCAGTTGAACGTGAGTGCCGGGACGTTGGAAGCAGTTTTTTGGCCACGAAATTGCGTCAAGTTTCCGTCACTTTCGGCGCGTCAGTGGACCGCCATTTTCATGGACAATTTTCGAGTTCCGGGGCCGCCAAGGATGCGTACTGCGGTTGCAAGTTTTCCCGGTGGGAGTGAGAGTGTCGGGGATTGCATTCATGCAATTAGGATCACACCAGGAGTCAATGCCGATGCGAAAATCCTTTCTGGCAAGGGTTTGAATGAGGTGGCGTTGGGTCGACTTTTTCGGATGATGATCCAGGATCCAACGGGCGAGTCCATGACGGAATACGTCAACAAGCGCGCAATGCGTGCTGACAAATATAAGCTCGGTTGGCAGATGATCGGCAATGAGTCGTACGTGCTGACGTTCGACACGGATGGTCCATGCGTACCCATTGGACTGTTCAACGGAATCACTCCGGATTGGGACAGCGAGAAATACATGCAGGTCAGGGCTAACGTTGTGCCACGTCCCGATGATCCACGATGCATCTCGTCCGTTCAAACCATGTGGATTAAAAGATGGAGAGGTTGATGCACTATTTCCTGGCTGCGCTCGTCATGCTTGTCGTTGGATTGCCTGGCAATTCGAATACTCGTGGCGCGGACGCGTACAAACCGATCAACGAAATTCGATCGATCGCGTCGTTGGTTTCGGGAACGCGTGCGAATACTCGTGCGGACGCGGATCGATTCCTGCGGGCACTGAATGAACTCACCTTGGTACGCCCTTATCCGTTGAAGCTTGACGATGGCATCGTGATCTGGCGGATGGAGCTGGAGGCTGCGGACACTTATCGCGTCCGTCTGATGGATCAGCCCTGTCTCGAGTGGAATTCGCTCGCAAATCGCTTTGGCGCCAAATTCGTACTCTCGCCACATTGGGAGATCTACGAAGCTGAAGGACGCTATTTCAAAACCGGCTTCATGCGCGAGAGTCTGTGCGCCAATGAATTTACCATCAAGGTACGGTAGTGCTAGAGGATGAAACATCTTTAATGTGCAGATTCAGCGTCGGTGCGTGCGGCGGCGGGCGGGGTGTGGGACACTTTGCGTAACAGCCAAATGGCGTTATTTGACTTAAGGATCACAGTGATGAATTCCCGCAACATTCGATTGACCGCATTCGCGATTGCACTTGCGATTGCGCCTATGTCTCCTTCTGCTTATGCGCTGGATCCCGCTGCAGCGAGCATGACGGTGGAGCAGGCGGTGAAGGCTGCCACGCCGGGTCAGGGTGTTTTCGCGCAGGTGACGTTTGTGGTCGCGTCGCTTGGCGGTCAGAAAAATTTACATCTCAACTCGCAGGCCGACTTCAAGGATCCGAATAATTTTTCGGTGATGGTGAAGCCGGACGTGGCGCAGGAATTGCAGGCGCGGTTTAAGGCGGATCCGAGGACGTTTTTGCTCGGCAAAAATATCACCGTCACCGGCGACGTCACCGCAAGCAAGGGCCGTTTCGCGAACCCGCACATCGACTTGAAATCCGCGGATCAGCTGCAGGTTGCGCCGTCGCCTTGATGGGTTAGTTACGTTGCGGAACTTTGTTAGGGTTTCGTTGGTCAGAGATTTCGAGCATGCCGTTTCGTGTGACGCGCGGGCGGCGTATTTGTTTGGATGATTCGATATGAGGGATGTCCGTGCGAAATCGTAAGTTTGTGGCGGTGTTTGTTGGAGCGATGTTGGTGGGTGTGCCGGGGGTGGTTTTGGCACAGGATGCTCCGAAGGCTGGTACGAAGGTGACGGTGAAGTCGTCTGGTGATGGTGCGATCAGCGAAGACGCAGTGCGTAAAGCGCTGGAGGCGGCGCGTGCGAATGGTGGGAGCAATGATCCGGAGGCGATTCGGGCGGCGATCATGCAGCAGCTCGGTCGTAGCGGAAATAGCGATGTCAAGATCCGTGTCGTCCAAGGCAGCGAGCGTGGCAAGGAGAGTGGTGTCACGAAACCGAGAACGGTGACGAAGATTGCCTCGGATGATGCGGCTGGCGAGAAGTTTCCTGAGCTACCACCGGTTCCGGTGCCTCCACCAAATCCGATGTGATTTGAAGATTTGTTGAGCGACGCGGCCATTGCGTCTGTGACTTTTGGGCTTAGCCAAAATACGCGCTGCAACGTACAGTCTTTGCATCGCATGGAAAACATAGGGAAATTATGCGTTTTCAGTTGAAAGTTCTTTCGGCGGCTGTGGTTTCGTCATGTGTGTTTATTGCTGCACCATCGTTTGCGCAGGAGCAGCGGATTGTTTTGATGCAGCAGATGGAGGCGCCGCCGCCGTCATCGTCATCGTCATCGACGAGTGAGAAGCCTGCGGAAGGTGAGAAGCCAGCAGCGCAGACGGTAACGCGCATCACCGGTAATTCGAAGGAAGAAGTGCAGAAGGCGGTGAAGGAAGCGCGGATGAAGAATCCGATTCCTGAGTCTTTGGAGCCGAGCGCGGAAGTGAAGAACGTTGGTAAGGTCAACGTCACCGGCAGTACGAGTCGCGTTCCGCAAGCGCCGATTGATGAAGAGCAACTCAAGCGCGACATCATGCGTCAGCTGGGTTTGCGTCCCGACCAAAACGTCACGATCCGAATCGAGCGGAGCACCGAGCCGCGTTTGGCAGCGGAAGCAGAAGTCGTCAAGGCCAAAGACTTGAAGCCAGGCACGTCGACGACCACCACGACGAACACGGGTCCGTTGAGCAAAAGCACCGTCAGCACGACGACAACGGAATTGCCTTCGTCATCGCAGGCCGTTGATCCCAAACTTGCTGATGCGACGAATGTTGGCGCGGTGAAGGTGACGGGGAAGGCGGAGGATTTTCGTGACCCGACGAAAACCATCATCGGTGCTGAGCAACTGAAGGATCCGGCCGATCGCAACTTGTTGGACGTTCTCGAAAAACAAAGTGGCATCATCGTTCGCGATGGCGGTGTGTCGATTAACGGGTTGCCACCGAGTTATACGCAGGTTTTGTACGATGGTCGCAAAATGCCTGCGGGCACGAGTCTTTCGACGTTGCATCCCGATGAAATTGAGCGCATGGAAATTTCGCTCGGCGCGGATGCGACGCAAGGTGCCGGCGGAATGGCGGGCACGATTAACGTGATCCCGAAGAAGAAAATCTCGCAACGCAACGGCATGGTCGGCGGAAATGCCTCAACCGGTAATCGCGTTTCGCAAGCGATGTTCGCGAACGTGCGAGACCGTTTCAGGAATGGCAGCAATTATTCCGTCGCGGGAAGTTTCAGTAATTCGTCGAACGGTTACTCAAATGGCAATGACAAACTGTGGCGCATTGCCAATGGTCCGTCAGGCAGTGAGAGTCTGGTGAGTGAAAGCAAATTCGATTCGAAGTATGCATCGCTCAACACTCGTGGCAATTTCATCATGCCGGATGGCTCGTGGCTCGGTCTCTCGTTGAACATGACGAAGATGTCGAATGATGGGTATGGGGAGAGTTTTTTTGCGCTGCCTAATTTGGCGCGCTTGTCGCGTGGCCTGAGTACGAACTCGAGCAACAATACATCCATGAGTCCGGAAATCACTTGGGACAAGACGTTTAATCCGAAGTGGTCGTTGAAAACGAGTGCGCGTTACACGGATTACCAGTCGAAAGGAAGCAACACCTTTGCGTATCAGCAGCGTGTCGGCAGCAGTGTGTCGGAGTCGCGAAGTGATTCGAAGTCGTCGTTTATCGATGCATCGTTGACGTATCAACCTGGCGAAGGGAAGCAGCTGACGTTTGGTGGCTCGACGGAGCAGTATGACGATGTCTCGCGATCGCAAACATTGACGTCGGTTCCTGGTATTAACGATTATTTCCGCTTGCGCGAAACAACGCGCGGTGAAGATGCATTGTTCGTGCGATGGGCGCAGGGTATTTCCCCGAATGTTGGTTTGAATACTGGTGTGCGTTGGACTTCGGTCGACATGTACAACATCAATCCTGTTGCACCGATGCGTCCGTATCGTTTCAAAGAGTCGTTCCTCACGCCTTCGTTGAATTTGACCTACCGCCAAAATTCCCAGAACAACTGGTCGTTCAACTACTCGCGGACATTCCAGACGCCTCCGCAATCGAATCTGGACATGAGTGATGGTGCGCCGTCGATTTCGGATTTTAACCGTCCGTTGAATACGATTTATCGCGGTAACTCGGCGTTGAAAGCAGAGGTCACGGATTCCTTCATCGGTACGTTGAGCCGTCGTTGGACGCCGACGATCGACACCAATCTCAATGTGAGTTATCGCCGCCTCGAAAATCCGTTGTCCTCCATCATCTTCAACGAAGGTGGTACGTGGTTTAGCAGTCCGGTGAATCTCGATTCGACCTCGTACTATTCGATCTCGATGAGCGGGAAGTATTGGCGTACGTTTGGCAGCACGAATAAGTACACGGTTTTGGTAACGCCGTCGTTCACACGTAGCTGGAACAAAATCGACGGCATCGACACTTCCGCTGGTGGTATCAAAGACTTCACGCCAATCTCGGCGTATCTCGGTGTTCAAGTCAAAAATGGCCCCATGGTCTTCCGCGGTCGCATTAACTACACCTCCAGTGTGACGACGTTCGGTGGTCTGCAAACGTTGACGTACAAGGAGTCGACGACGTCCGGTTCTCTGAGTGCTTCGTGGGCCGCAACACCGAAATTGATTCTCGGTGCAGACGTTTCCGGCATCGGTGCTTCGCGTTCGCCACTGAGCCGCACGATCTATCAAGACGGATTAAGCTTTGAATCCTCGGAATCGTGCTCGCTGATCAATCCGATGGGCCCAACCGCGAGCGTGAACGTGCGGTATCGGTTTTAATCATTGTCCAAAATTTGGATTAATTTGGAGTAAAGTGGGAGTGTGAAGCTCCCCGTCAAACCGCCATCCACCATTGCCACCCTCGCAAAGCTGCGTTCGCGCGGAGATACGTTGGCGCGTTTGCTGTCGGTGCCATGGGATGTCGCGCCCGACGAGCGTTATCGGCACTGGGACACGTTCCGACACGCGTTGCCACGGTCCGGGTTTACTGCAGAACAGCAGTGGTTGATGGTCAAAACTGCGCGTCGCCAACAATATCGCCCGCTGCCTTTGGTTGACACGTCGGGTGAGCCGTTTGTGTTTTGCTTGCCGCTTCCGGCATTGGAGATGATTGCGTCGGTTGATCGTTTCGCGCACGGTGTCGATGATTCTGATGTGGAGCTTGAGGGGTCGTATTCGTTTTTGTTCGATTCCATTGCAGAGGAAGCGATCACGTCGAGTCAGTTGGAAGGCGCTTCGACAACGCGCGCTGTGGCGAAGGAGATGCTCGCCAGTGGACGCGCCGCGCGCACGAACAGTGAGCGGATGATTCTCAGTAATTTCCAGGCGTTGGAATACGTGCGCGAAATTGCATCCTTGCCATTGACGCCGGAAAGGGTGCTCGAGCTGCATCGACGTGTGACGGAAGGAACGTTGGATGAGCCGACGGCATCCGGTCGTTTGCGTCGTGCTGACGAGGACATCGTGATCGATGATGAAATTGGCAATCGTTTGCATACGCCTCCGCCGTATCCGCAGTTAGAAGAACGGATGAAGTTGATGTGCCGCTTTGCGAATGGTGTTGGCTTCGACGGATACATGCCGCCGGTCGTAAGGGCGATCTTGCTGCATTTCTGGTTGGCGTACGATCATCCGTTCTATGACGGCAATGGCCGGACGGCGAGGGCGCTGTTTTATTGGAGCCTGTTGAATCAAGGGTACTCATTGATTGAATATGTGTCGATCTCGAATATCCTGCGTCGTGCGCGGGCGAAGTATTCGCGGGCGTTCTTGTATGTTGAGAACGACGAAAATGACGCGACGTACTTTGTCTTGTACCAGTTGAAGGTGCTGTTGCGTGCGATTGAATCATTGCAGTCGTGGGCGACGCGCAAGCTCGCTGAGCGTTCACACGTCCGGGATTCGTCGCTGAATTTACGGCAGTTGGAGACATTGGAGTTTCTTCTGGGCGGAAAGTCGCGGCAAGTCACAACGCCGTCTCACGCGCGCAAGTATAGTGTGGGGATTGAGACGGCCCGTTTGGATCTCAACGAGCTGGTCTCGCGTGGATTGGCGATTCGTGTACGGGATGGGCGTTCTTTTGTTTACGTTGCAGTGAGATAGGAGTTCTTGATGCGTGCTTTTGTCATGACACGGTACGGTGGCGCTGATGCTGCGGAGATTCGTGATGATATTCCGATGCCGGAGGTTGGGCCGAATGATGTGCTGGTCAAGGTGCATGCGGCCGGTGTGAATCCGGTTGATTTCAAAATCCGCGAAGGCAAACTCAAGGCCATCAAGAAAGTGTCGTTCCCCGCTGTGATGGGCAATGAGATTGCGGGTGTCGTTGAATCGGTTGGCTATGCGGTGACTGCGTTCCATCAGGGGCAACGTGTTTATGCGCGCCTTGATAAGGACGCAATGGGTGGCATCGCTGAGTACGTCGCGGTGAATCAGGACATCCTCGCGCGTATGCCTGCTTCGTTGACGTTTGAAGCGGCGGCTGCGGTCCCGTTGGCCGGACTGACTGCGCTGCAGGCGTTGCGTGACGAATTGCATTTGAAGCCTGGATACAAGGTGTTTATCTCCGCAGGTGCCGGTGGGGTTGGAACGTTCGCCATCCAGATCGCGAAGCATCTCGGCGCATACGTTGCAACAACGGCGTCGCCACGCGGTGATGCGTTGGTGCGCTCGTTGGGAGCCGATGAAGTCATTGATTACACGTCGACGAAGTTCGAAGACGTGTTGCACGAATACGACGGTGCGTTTGATTTGATCGGTGGTGATGATTTGTTGCGGACGTTTAAGGTCGTGCGAAAAGGTGCAACCGTCGTATCGATTTCCGCGGTGCCTGAGCCCGTGACTGCAACCAAGGATCTCGGGCGCGGCAAGGTGATGGCGGCGTTGTTCTGGTTGGTGAGCCGGAAGGTTCGCAAGGCAGCGGCGGCATTGGGCGTGAAGTATCGGTTTTTGTTTATGCATCCATCGCGTTCAGATTTGGAGTTGTTCGCGAAGTTGATCGACGATGGCACGGTCAACGTGATTGTCGACAAGGTGTTTCCATTTGCGGAGTCGGCGGAGGCGTTCGCGTATCTCGAATCGGGGCGCGCCAAGGGCAAGGTCGTGATCGATATGGGTGGTGCGTAGGAATTTTATGGGTTGGATCTATCTGATTTTCGCGGGGCTGTTTGAAATCGGTTGGCCGGTTGGATTGAAGTTGTCGCAATCGAATGAGACGCGCATCCTGGGTTTATCGATTGCGGTCGTCTTCATGGCAGTAAGTGGCTTGCTGCTATGGATGGCCCAGAAAACAATCCCCATCGGCACGGCCTACGCGGTGTGGACAGGCATCGGTGCGGCGGGGACTTTTTTGATCGGTGTTGTCTATTTCGGCGATGCGACATCGTTGGCGCGGTACGTTGGAGTTGCGTTGATTATCGCGGGTGTGATTACACTGAAGGTTGCCAGTTAATGGAGTGCGTGAAATGAAGAAGTTATTTTTTGGAATGTCACTGTTCGTGCTTACTCTCACTGGATGCGCGAGTGCGCCGTCCTCGGCAATCCCGGAAATTGATTCGTTTCAGATCACGCGTGGCGTCTGTTATGGCACGTGTCCGGCGTACGAGCTGGAAGTGTTCAAGGATGGCCGTGTGCGTTATTTCGGGTCGGACTTCGTGGAAGTCAAAGGCGCGCAGCAATCAAAGGTAGACGCGGCTCAGTTCAAACGAATTACGAATCAGCTTGCGGCGTTGGATTTTTTCAACCTGAATTCGAGTTATTACTCAGAGCAGGACGGTTGCGAAGCGACGCCGACGGACATGCCGTCCGTTGTTTTCACGGCGAAAACAGGCGGCGAAAAAAAGGAAGTCGGTTACTACTACGGCTGTCACATCAAGGGATTGACGGACAGCCTTCGTAAGCTTGCGGATCTGGTCGACGAAGTTGGTCAGTCGCAGCAGTGGGTGGTCAAGAAGTAACGCGCGATCATTCGTCCTGCGGCTTTAGGTCTTCGCAGTAGATGCGCTTGTCTTTCTTCTGATCCTTCAAGCACTTCTGGTAGTCGTGGTCCGGTGAGTTGGGAACGACTGCGCGCACTGCTGCTGCGGTGCCTTTCACGGCTAACTTGCCTGTGCCGTATGCGACCTTTGCCGGCACGGTAACGACGGATGTGATGCAGCCCGACAAGGACACAACCGCAACTGAGGTGATGAGCAGGGCGGCGAATCTGTGCATCGCTGGAACTTTAGACTTGATCATGATGTCCATGATAATAAGGTTTGATCGTGCCAAAATGAACGCTATCACCTTCATTCAGCCGGTTCCCCGGAAATAGCATCAATGCTGCAGATTGCAGCTGGGAGTGTGAACGATGTTGTATCGCAACGTTTTGGCGTTATTGCTCGGCTTCGTTGTTTCGGTTGGCGCGGTTCATGCGCAAGATGCCGCACATGTGGCTGCGGACGTCTCCACGGAGAAGTGGACTTACGATACCGCTTTTGATTACGAAGCTGAGCATCCGGGGTTAGGTTATTCCGAGGGATATCGTTCCCTTGATGGGTACGCGACGGCGTATGTTTACACGCAAGGTATGACGTGGCGCAATGGAATCTCGGATCCCAAGCTGCGGGATGAGTTGGAAGCGACATTGGATGAAGTCCGAGGGGCTTCTCACGATTTCTATCAAGATTTGAACATCGGTGTACCGACGACGGTCAGGATTGCCGGGCATGAATTTCTGACGGTGGTGATGAGTTTCACCGGTTATGGTGTGCCCTCGATTTCACAAACATATCTCACGGTGAAGCAGGGTAATCTCGTGAAGTATCGGATCACGATGCGCCTACCAAAGGATGAGGCCATTCGCGAGGCTGTCGAGTTCATCGCTGACGACATCGCTTCACGTGGAGCAAAGCTGAAAGACAGCAAGATCCTCTAAAAAAATTATGCCCTCCCTGGCTGATTCCAGGGAGGGCCCGCTTTTTTCCGCTTGTTGCAACGTTTGATGATTAACCCTTGACGCAGATGATCTGCTTCAAGGTGTGGAGGACTTCGGTGAGGTCGCTTTGGTTTGCCATGACTTCATCAATGTCCTTGTACGCGCCCGGGATTTCGTCGAGCACGCCACCGTCCTTACGGCAGAGGACGCCTTCGGTTTGAGCGATCAAGTCTTCATTGCTGAAGACCTTCCGTGCTTGACCACGGCTCATGCGACGTCCGGCCCCGTGTGCACTCGACTCGAAGCTGTCGGCGTTGCCGAGACCACGCACGATGTAGCTGCGTGTTCCCATGCTGCCTGGAACGATTCCCAGTTCACCCTTGCCGGCGCGGATGGCGCCCTTACGGGTCACCCAGACGTCGGCACCGAAGTGATGTTCGCGCGCCACATAGTTGTGGTGGCAGTTCACGGCTTCAGTGGTGATCGTGAACTCCGGCAAGTGACGGCGCATCGCTGCCAAAACAATCGTCAACATCTCCTCACGGTTCGCCATGGCGTAACGTTGTGCCCAGTCCACCGCTTCGACGTAATCGTTGAAGTGCTTCGTGCCCTCAGGGAAGTAAGCCAAGTCAGCATCCGGCAATTGCTGTTGCAGTTGCATCATGTCTTCCTTCGCACGGGCGATGAAGTAGTTGCCGATGGCATTACCGATTCCGCGGCTACCCGAGTGGAGCATCACCCAGACGCGATCCATTTCATCCAGGCAAATCTCGATGAAGTGGTTACCGCTGCCGAGAGTACCGATCTGTGAGATCCAGTTGGAGTTTTTGCCGGCCATCTTACGAATGTCGGGGTGACGTTCGAGAATGGATGTATGTTGTTCGGCAAAAGGCAACGCTGCCTCCACCCTTGCATACTTGCTTCCATGCTGACCGCGTCCGACCGGGACGTCTCGGCAGATCTGGTGATACAGCGCCTTGAGTGCCCTGTCGTCGATGTCGTTCGCCGTGAGGCTGGTGCGTGCAGCGATCATTCCGCAACCAATGTCCACGCCGACAGCGGCGGGAATGATTGCTTCCTTCGTTGCAAGCACGCTGCCCACCGTTGCACCGATACCCATGTGGGCGTCCGGCATGGCGGCGACGTGACTGTGGATGATCGGCAGTTGCGCGATGTTACGCAATTGCTGTTCGGCTTGTGACTCGAGCTCGTCTGCCCAAATCTTGATTGGAACCTTGTTTCCTTCGATGTGTTGATGAATTGGCATGATTGCCTTCCTTGTTGTTGCGTACAGCTTGTTGCGTTGGTTTAGAACGCGTGCGCGCCAGTTGACGCATGTTGCGCCAGCTTCAAGTTCATCTTGGAGGATTGAGGTTCCCGGTGTTTCCGCGAGTTCACAATGCGCTGTACGTTGGCGTTGTGACGTTGTTGAAACGGGGAGTCTTGCGATGATCTAGCCGCTGGCTTCAAGAGCCTGCGGACGGATGTTCTCGTTCAGTAGACTCTTAAATCTTCGGGGTGCGCCCGCTAAGTTGCGGTTTGAGCGAATCGTTCTTACGGTCAAGTTCGAATCGCAGGTACGCGCACGCATTCGCTGCTGCGGGTGAGCGCAGTTGCGTTGCATGGTTATTCGCGTTGGCGATTCTTGATGACACTTCGTCAGTTCCGTAAGTGACCGATGATCGGTCGAGGTTTAAGTGGCAGATGATAACGCATTTTTCGCGATGCGCAAGTGAGCGCGCAACAAATCTACCGATAGCGTTCCAGTTTAATGCTCTGAAACTGCTCGCCACTGAACGTGATGGTGTAGATTCTGTCGTACTCAGCGTCGTCAATTCGGGGTTGCTTCGGCGCACCTAATGCCTCGGCGATCTCCGTCAACGTGTTGCTGTGTCCCACGAGAAGTATGTTTCCCTGACTTGCGTCGCGCAGTGCATTGCTGACATTCAATTTGGCCTCATCCGTCAGTACATAAACATCATCTGGCATCGTCGGTGTCTGCAAAGTCCGGACTGTTATTCCCAGTTTCTGCGCGAGTGGAGCGGCGGTTTGTTGGGTGCGCTTGAACTCTGTCGAGTAGATCGTTTGAATGTTTGCATTGCGCAGGCGCCGGGCCAACCGTTCCGCGCGTTGCTTGCCAATTTCGCTGAGATCCGGATCCTTACTTCCATCGATGACTTTCTCAGCATGACGCACGAGATATACCTTGCGGACGTTGGATGCATCAGGCATGGATGCACATCCGACGATCATTGCAACTAAGATGACCAACGCAAATTTGAGCATATTCATCCAATCATTATGCGTGAGATTGAATCTGCTAACCTTGAAGGTCATTCATGCATAGGATTATTGGGTGAAAAAGACTATTTTTGCAGTATTTTCCGCAACGTTGATTGCGAGTGGTTGTGCGCAGCCGGTCCAGACGATGACCGCGCAGGATGCGTTCATGGCGAACATCGCACAACATTGTGGCAAGGCTTATGAAGGCCGCATCGTTGCGAATCAACCGAAGTCCGCAACGCCGGATCCATTCGAAGGCAAGAAGCTCGTCATGCATGTGCGTGGTTGCGAAAATCCAACGCAGGAACTCCGCATTCCATTTCATGTTGGCGATGATCACTCACGTACGTGGGTTGTAACGCGCACCGCAAACGGTCTGCGATTGAAGCATGATCACCGTCATCAGGATGGATCGCCGGATGCAACGACGATGTATGGTGGTGATACCGCGAAGCAAGGTACTGCAGTTCGTCAGGAATTTCCCGTCGATGCCGAATCGATCGTGACGTTCAAACGCGAAGGGCTCAATGCATCGTTGGAGAACGTTTGGGCGATGGAGATTGAGCCGTCGAAACGGTTTTTGTATGAGCTGGCACGTCCGAATGGACGCTTGTTCCAAGTTGAATTTGATCTGAGCAAGCCAGTCACTTTGCCGCCGGATCCCTGGTGAAAAATAGCCGCACCATGACGATGCGGCTATTCCAAGTGCCTTGTTTATGGGCATTTAACGCGATTTTTGCCCTGAGGTGCGCCATCGACGACCATGCTCAATTCCTTGCCATTGACCAGATAAAACTCAGGCTTCCCATCCCACGTCTCTCCCTCGCCTTCGAACTTGCCGAACGTTTGAATGTGAGTGGGTGAGTATGCATCCACGCGTGTGATCGCGCCATGCGATTCCAAGAACTGCAATTCGTTTGGCTTGATGACCAATCGTGTTTCCATGCCGGGCGCACAATCAGCCATCGAGTTTGCCCACGTTCCTTGAAACGCCACCGGAATTGATTTCAATTGATCCGGCGGCGTTTTCGGATTCGATGGCGGTGCCTTATCCGATGGCAATGTCATACCATCTTTCGTCGGAGGTGTTGCATCTTTCACAGGCGTTGCGTCTGCTACCGGCGGCGCGTCCGGTGCGACTTCTGCAACCGATTCACCCTTCGCGTCTTCAACACGTGGTGATTCGGAGCTGCAGGCTGCCAAGCCGAGTGCGAAACAAAATGCGAGTGGTAACTTCACGATGTGATCCTTCCTCTTGCGGGTGTATTCCCAGCATAGGCATCGGACGTAACGTGCCGATCAATACTTCGTTACGGTCGAGGCAAGACAGGCGAAATTGTTCACGATAACTTGTTGTGCTTTTGATACGATGATCCAAGATCAAGCATTGGGGATTCGATGAGGGTTTTTCACGCAGCGCTTTACGTCATTTTATCGATGGGGTTGCCGACAATTGCCAACGCGCAGAACCTTCCAGCTGAGTCTTCACGGCCAACTCTCAAGATAAATCTTGAAACACTTATGGCAGCTGCAAGTTCCGAAACCTCTGCACAACTCGTGCGACTCATTGAACAGATTCGCCGACATCCGAATGCGAAGTCAGATGACTTTCATTCCTTTCAGTTCACCGATGAGGCACTGACAGGTTGGCTTTGGCCGCGTCAGTGCGTGAGTTTTGATGAACTCAAGCAAAAAACAGCTGGCTTCATTGACCAGCCCATGTACGAAGAGCCTTCGCTCAGGTCACCTCAAACGGTAACGAGATTTAGGCAAGCCACCACGGCTTGCATACTTTCGATTACCGTGCAGATCAACAAATCACCAGGCGACTGGTGGGTTTTCTACACGGACAAAGGGCAATCGATTAGCTTTGAACAAGTCCTCAATTTGCTATCCGAGGATCGCGCCGTATCGAAATCAGAAGTGGGAAATCTTCGCAACGGCAACCGCAACGCACCACGCGCCAATCGCGCAACTTATCCGGTCAGTTGGCTGCGAAGCGCGAAGGGCGAGTACGGCTCCCAAGTGATGCAAGTCCGGTTCGCCGATAACGGTCGCTGCGTGAAAACATCTGACCTGGAAGCACAAGGTTTCATACTCAGGAGCGACAGTTGGTTCGGTAACGTGGTGACGAAGAAGGACAGCCGAATCGCAGTACTTGGTGGTTTTTCAATGGATCCGAAGCGGCCAGGATGTATTTCTGCACTGGAGGTCGGACGATGAAACGACGTTGGATCTTGGGCATTCTGCTACTACCTTGCATCGCTGTCGCAGCACCCCAACGTGACGCGGAATTCTACCGGCCGATCAACGGAATTCGAACGATGGCAGACATTATTTCCGGCGTTCAATCGCAATCACTCGAAGCCCATCAGCAATTCGAAAGTCAACTTCGTGAACTTGCATCCCAACGTCCATTTCCGTTGAGACTGGAGGATGGGAATGAGGTCTTCAGGCTTGTTCTCTTCAGAAGCCCTGGTCAAGGCGATCAGTACTTCCTGTTTTTTCGCGACAAACCATGCATCGATTCGGCACCTATTTTCAAGGCACTTGGTTCCAAGATCGGTTACGTCACCCACAGCCCTCTGCAAATGTTTGCTTCCGACGCATACGTGGAAACGCGAGCGCCAGCGGATAAATGTCTCTCGAGTCTCAGATTGACGATGAAAGAGATTCCGGACCGTGCCGATGGCAGGACAATCCTCAATGGCTCAGTGTCTGCATCCCAGGTTGCAACGCTCGTCAGTGATATGGCAATGGCGCTGAAAGGCGATGCCCCGTACGAACCGTTGGAACGCCTTTGGAGATCGCAGGGTGAAGCGCACGATGACGCCGTCAGGGTCCTCAAAGCCGATTTCTGGCACCCGAATCGTGGCTACGCTACGAAATATAACTACGTATTCGCGGACGGTCGGTGCATTGACGTTGCGCCGTTTCACGATGTCATGAAAGAAGCCCGCCCGTGGAGCGTTGTAACATTTCCCAATAGATCGAATTGCGTCAAGTCCTTGACGTACTACGTACCTACATCCAGTCAAAAGCAACTATCGAAATAGAACCAATTATCCTGTGGAGCCATGATGTTTACAGTTGCAGTTTTGTTTGCAGCGTCGTTGATTACAATCGACCGGAATGCCTCGAGCGAGTGACCTTTATCTCTGAGCCACCTAAGGGGCGTGTGTTGGAACTTGTGTTGCCGAAGACCAAGCCCACGAGATAAAGTCGTCACAACTGTCACAATTGTGACACCCCAAGAAAAAAAACGCCGCGAATTCAAAACTCGCGGCGTTTGTTTTTGCAAAATTCAATGATCGAAGATCACATCCGGCTCATCGTCCATAAGACGGCTGCGCCAACGAACGTCAGGAACGCCGCCCAGCCACCGAAGATGTACCGGAAAAACCGATGCTTCGGAATGAAACCCAGTCCGCGGATGAAGCCTGCAGACATCGACCAAAAAATCAGTGTCGCAATCCAATGGTCAGGTTTGCCCTGACCATCGGCGAACACGATTGGAACAAATGATCCAAGCAACATGCAGGTGATTCCCAACAGCAAGCAAGGGATGTGCATCTTCGCGTGCTTGGGCGTTTCATTTGGAACCGGTTGATTCATTATTCTGCGTCTGGATTTTCACGGAACTGGCGGCTTTCCATCCAGATCGCGTTGAGAATGCCGAGCAGGACTGCGAAGCCCAGACCAAGAACCCATGCGAAATACCACATAGTGTTTCTCCTAAATAATCAGTACAGATACTTGTCCTTGGCTTCGATCTGATCCACGGTAATCTTGCCGCGCATCATCCGGTAAGCCCAGGACGTGTATGCCAAAACAATCGGTACGAAGATCGCAACGCCGCCCAGCATGATTCCCAGCGTCAGATGGCTGCTGCTGGCATCCCACACCGTCAAGCTCGATGGCATGTGGTTGTAGGAAGGCATCATGAACGGGAACATCGCTACCGCAGGCGTCACAATCGTGCCGATCACCGAAAGCGAAGAAGCGACGAAGGATGCCAGCGTCTTCTTCCGGCCAACCAACATGGCAGCTGCGAGAGCACCACCGACTGCAAGCAGCGGGAAGATCCACAGCAATGGATTCGCATTGTAGTTCGCGAACCAATCCGGCGTGCGTTCAACCGTCTTCAGCAATGGATTGGCGATGCCGTTCGGATCAACCGTCGACGTGATGCCATAGCCTTGCATGCCACCGAACTTCAGCCACAGGCCTGCGGCGACGAACAATGCGATGAAGGCATAAACCGCAAGCTTCGTGTACTTGATCGTACGCGACTGGATGTCACCGACCGTGCGGTGAGCCAAATACGTACCGCCTTGCATCGTGACCATCGCGCTCGAGACGAGACCGCACACCAGCGCAAACGGATTGAGCAGGTGGAACAGGTTGTCCTGGAAGTGCAGGATCATGTCGCGGTCGAAAGCGAAGTTCACACCTTGCAGCAAGTTGCCGAATGCAACGCCGAAGATGATTGGCGGAACGAAGCCACCGACGAACAACGCCCAATCCCAGAAGTTGCGCCACTTCGGATTCTGGATCTTGCTGCGGTAGTCAAATCCGACCGGGCGGAAAAACAGCGCGAACAAAACCAGCATCATCGCCCAGTAGAAGCCCGAGAAGGCTGCTGCGTAGATCAATGGCCAAGCGGCAAACAATGCACCACCACCGGTCAGGAACCAGACTTGGTTGCCGTCCCAGTGAGGAGCGATGGAGTTGATGGCGACACGGCGTTCTTCATCCGTCTTGCCAACAAATGGGAGCAGGGTGCCCACTCCCATGTCGTGACCGTCCATGATGGCGAAGCCGATCAGCAGCACGCCGACCAACAACCACCAGATGACTTTAAGTGTTGCGTAATCCATGATCAGTCTCCTTTAGTACGCCGCAGCGCCGTCTTTGTCGTCTTCAACATAACGACCGGTGCCGAGGGAGCCTGGACCTTGCTTCACATACTTGATCATCAAGTACATTTCGACAATGAGCAGGAAGGTATAGAAAATCACGAAGCCTGCCAGCGAGCCCCAAACGTTGGCCGCCGAGAAGTTCGACGCCGAGAGATGCGTCGGCAAAATGCCGTAAATCGTCCACGGTTGACGGCCATACTCAGCCAGGAACCAACCAACGTGAATTGCGATCCATGGGAATGGCAAGCTATACAGTGCCCAACGCAGCAACCATGGCTTGTTCTGGAAGGTGCCCTTCAGCGAGTAGTAGAACGATGCGGCAAACAAGGCGAGCATCAAGATACCCAAGCCGACCATGATGCGGAACGACCAGAACAGTGGTGCGATCTTCGGAATCGAATCATCAACTGCTTTCTCGATCATTTCCGGCGTTGCAGCACCGACGTCCGTCGTGTGACGCTTCAACAGCAGACCGAATCCAAGGTCATCGATGCGGCTTTCCAATGCTTGCTTCGTAGCAGGATCCGTGTCGCCGTTACGCAGCTTCTCGAGGGCGACTACCGCAGGGATACCATTCTGGATGCGTTCGCGGTTGCGCTTCTCAATGTCGTGCAGACCCGGAATTTGTTCATCCAGTGAGCGAGTGCCGATGATGCCGAGGACGTAAGGAATTTTCACTTCCCAATCATTCTTCTTCTCAGCTTCGTTGATGCCGGCAATCAAGTTCAGGCCAGCAGGTGCCGGTTCCGTTTCCCACATGCCTTCCATCGCGGCCAGCTTCGTTTGTTGTGCTTCACCGGTCGTGTAACCGGATTCGTCGCCCAGCACCAGCACGCAGAGGATCGAAGCGAGTCCGAACGCCGCGGCAACCTGGAACGAACGGATTGCAAACTCAACGTTCTTACGGCGCAGCAAGTACAGCGCGGAGATCGACAGTACGAACATCGCACCCGTCACGTAACCTGCGGAAACCATGTGCACGAACTTCGCCTGTGCGATTGGGTTGAAAATGATTTCGCTGAAGCTCGTCATTTCCATCCGCATGGTTTCCCAGTTGAACTGCGAGCCAACCGGATTCTGCATCCAGCCGTTTGCAATCAGGATCCACAATGCGGAAAGGTTCGTTCCCAATGCCAGCAAAATCGTGGTCATCAAGTGCTGGACCTTGCTCAAACGATCCCAGCCGAAGAAGAACAGGCCGACGAACGTCGATTCAAGGAAGAACGCCATGAGCCCTTCGAGTGCGAGCGGTGCACCGAAAATGTCGCCAACGTAGTGCGAGTAGTAGGCCCAGTTCGTGCCGAACTGGAATTCCATCGTGATGCCGGTCGTAACGCCGAGGGCGAAGTTGATGCCGAACAATTTGCCCCAGAAGCGCGTCATGTCTTTCCAGATCACGCGACCTGTCATCACGTAAACGGATTCCATGATCACCATGAGCCAACAAAGGCCCAGTGTGAGAGGCACGAAAATGAAGTGATACATGATCGTCACGGCAAACTGCACCCGTGACAGCATCACCAGCTCTTCAGAGATCATGACGTTGATTCCTCTTTAAGTTAGTTAGTTGTGGTTTGAGATGAAAGGATTTGGTCAGCTGCACGATCGGCGTCCACTTCGACGTTATTGCCGCGGAAGAATGCGTACCAGATGCAATACAGCAAAATGATCTTGAGAATGCCGACCCATACGAGATGTCGCAGTAGGTTATTCTTGATCGGCAAATTCGGAAAATTGAAACTCATCAATCGACTCCGGCATCGAAACAACTCGATGTCTCTAAACGAATTATAACTCGCATGTAAACTATTTGTGAAGAAACCCCTTAAAAATAAGCGCCAATACAAATGCAACTCAATCGTATCCTCCTCTATTATTTGTTCACACCGATCGCTGATCCGGAAGCCGTCCGCCTATGGCAGAAAGCGCTTTGCGAGAAGCTCGGGATGACGGGGCGCATTTTGATTTCGAAGGATGGCATCAACGGCACGGTTGGCGGTTCAATGGACAGTGCCAAAAAATACGTGCGTGCCATGAAGGAATACGCTCCGTTCAAATTGATGGAGTTCAAATGGTCGGAAGGTGGCGCGGAAGATTTTCCACGGTTGTCGATCAAGGTTCGCAAGGAAATTGTTTCGTTCGGTGCGCCGGACGAATTGCTCGTCGATGAGAACGGTGTCGTCGGTGGCGGCGTGCATTTGAAGCCTCAGGAATTGCACGCGATGCTGGATGAGAAGAAGGCGGCGGGTGAGGAGGTTGTGTTTTTTGATGGGCGCAATGCGATGGAGGCCGAGATCGGCCGCATGAAGGACGCGATCGTGCCGGATGTTGAAACGACGCATGATTTCAAGACGGAACTCGACAGCGGCAAGTACGATCACTTGAAGGACAAACCTGTGGTGACGTATTGCACGGGTGGGATTCGGTGTGAAGTTTTGTCACGGATGATGGTGAACCGCGGTTTCAAGGAGGTTTACCAAATGGATGGTGGCATCGTGCGTTACGGCGAAGCGTTCGGTGATAAAGGCTTGTGGGAAGGTTCGCTGTATGTGTTTGATAAGCGCATGCACATGGAGTTTTCGGATGACGCGAAGGTGATCGGCAAATGTTCGTGTTGCGGTGAGCCGACGAATGATTATGTTGATTGCGGTAATGACGAGTGCGGTTCACTGCGTTTGATTTGTCCATCGTGCGTGGCTTCCGGTGCCGCGAATTCCTGTCCGAAGTGCCGTGACGCTGCCTGAGCCGTCATTTGAACAAAATCTAGAGCGCGTCCTCGACGCGAGCGATTTGTTTCGGTCGGTTTTGTCGAAGCAGCCGGAGTTGCGTGAGCGTTTGCGCGACGATGATGGTGCGGATTGGGCACCGCCCTTGCTGGATGATGCGAACTTCGCGCAGTGGGGTCTGTTGTTACGTCGATTTCGTTACGCTTCGTCCGCTCGAATTATTTATCGCGACGTTATGGGACTCGACTCCATTGACGATACGCTGCGTCGGCAAACGTTGCTCGCGGATGTGTGTTTGCAGACGGCCCTGGCAGCGTTGGAGCAGCGCATGATTGCGCAGCATGGTGAAGTGATTGGTGCGTCGTCGGGCGCGCCCGTTGGGTTAGTTGTGTTCGCGCTGGGCAAGTTGGGTGGGGAGGCGCTGAATTTTTCGTCGGACATCGATTTGATCATCGGTTATGAGGAAAACGGCGAGTCCAACGGTGCGCGTCCGTTGTCTGCGGAGCCTTACTTCACGCGTCTGTCGCAGCAGTTGATCAAGTTGCTGGATGAAGTGACGGCGGAAGGGTTTGTTTTTCGCGTGGATATGCGCTTGCGTCCGTTCGGTCAGAGTGGGCGTCTCGTGTGGTCATTCCCCGCGATGGAAACCTACTATCAGCGTGAGGGGCGCGATTGGGAGCGTTATGCCTGGCAAAAAGCCCGCGTCGTCGCCGGTGATTTTGGCGCTGGTGCAGAGTTCCTGAAACTGTTGAGGCCGTTCGTGTATCGGCGGTATCTGGATTTCTCGGCGCTGGAAGGCGTGCGCACGATGAAGGATTCCATCCAGCAGGAAGTCGCGCGCAAGGACCGCGGTGATGACATCAAGTTGGGCCCGGGCGGTATCCGTGAAGTCGAGTTTCTCGTGCAAGCCTTGCAGTTGATTCGCGGTGGTCGTGAACCGTTGTTGCGCACGCCGCGTTTCCAGGAGGCGTTGAACGCGTTGGTTGAAACACATCAGCTGGATGCGGAGACCGCTTCTTCGCTGCGCAATGCTTACCGTTTCCTGCGCATCGTCGAGAATCGCGTGCAGATGTTACGGGATGAGCAGACGCATGTTTTGCCGTCGAATGAAGCGGATCGGTTGCGTATTGCACGTGGCATGGGTTATTCGGATTGGTCGGCGTTGCTGAGTGATCTTGAACCTGTTCGCGCCGTGGTGCAGCAAGAATTCAATGGTTTGATGGCACCGCAGGATCAACCGGAAACGCCGGATGATCTCAAACAATATTGGAATGCGTTGCCCGAAGGTGGCGATGGGAAAGTGCTTGCGGGCAAGGGTTTTCGTGATGCGCACTCAGCCGACGCCGCGTTGCGCGACTTCACGCGTGGACCTGCTGTTCGCCAGTTGAACAATGCCGCAAAGGCGCGCTTGGATCGCGTCATGCCGGTGATGCTCGAGGCATCCGCGCATACGGTAGAGCCAAACATCACGTTGCGGCGGTTGTTGAGTTTGATGCAGGCGATTTTGAAGCGCAGTGCATACATCGCGTTGTTAGATGAGCAGCCGTCGGCTTTGCAGCGTCTCGTCGATGTCGTCACCGAGTCGGCGTTGATGAGCGGGCGATTGACATTGCATCCGATGTTGCTCGACGAACTGCTGGATTCACGCGTCGTTGGCTTGGGCGTTGAAGCGGATGAGTTCGCGGCGAGTGTTGCATCGATTGTGTTCGATGGCGACATTGAAGCGGCTTTGGCGCAACTCAACGAGCTGAGGCAGATTGCGAGTTTCCGCGCGGCGATGGCGTTTCGCGATGGACGGCAAACCGCGTTGCAGACCACGCAGCAACTCGCGTTCCTCGCGCAAACGTGCGTCGCGAAAGCGGTTGAGTGGGTCGAAGCGGAAATGCGCGAGGCGCACGGAGATGTGCCAGGTGGCGCGTTTGCGGCGATCGGTTACGGCAGCGTAGGTGCGCAGGAGTTGAGCTTCGGATCGGATTTGGATCTGGTTTTTCTTTATGATGCGGCGCCGAATGCGATGTCGGTCGGCGCTCGGTCGGTTGATGCGGGACGCTACTACGCGCGCGTTGCTCAGAAGGTTGTTTCGTATCTCGGTGTGCAGACCGCAGCAGGTCGATTGTTTGAAGTCGACATGCGTCTGCGGCCGGACGGCGCGAAAGGATTATTAGTCTCGACGATTCAATCGTTCAGCGCTTATCAGCGTGAGCGTGCGTGGACGTGGGAGCATCAAGCGCTGGTGCGTGCGCGTGCGTTGTGCGGTGATGCGAAATTGCTTGAGGCGTTCAATGCAGTGCGTGCGGAGTTTTTGCAACGGGATCGCGATGAAAGCACATTGCAAAAAGACATCATCGACATGCGCCGCAAGATGCGCAAGGAACTGGACCGCTCAAGCGAAGCCCAATTCGATCTCAAGCAAGGTCGTGGTGGGTTGGTGGATTTGGAGTTTTGGCTGCAGTTCCAAGTGTTGAAGGACTCCGCGACGCATCCTGATTTGTTGAGCAGCACGCGCACGATTGATTTGTTGCAACTGACGAATGCCTCAAGCGAAGTCGTCGATGCTTACGAAAATCTCCTGAAACAAGGCATTAACTGTACCCTCGACCGTCGCAAGCGCATCGTCGCGCGCACGGATGATCTCAAGGCAACAATCGACGTTATTAAGGATGCAACGTCGCTGCTAGATGATGCAGGCGCGTAACGAGATCGCCATTCGTATCGAGCGGTGTGACTTCTGCTAAAGCCGCATCTCCAGTCCAAACCTGCGCGCGACCCAATTCAATCAATTGCCGTGCAAACTTCGACGGCGCACTCGTGCCCGACACGTCGCCAAACACGAACAACTGCGCGCGCGTAGCGGCCGCCTCTGACAACATCGACACGGAGTCCGCGCTGCAGATGATCACATCGCTCAGTGCGAGGTAATGCGAGTAGGGGTTATGCGGAAACTCACCGAGCCGCGCGGCATCGTCGGCACCGGTCCAAACATACGACGGCAAATCATCGACCGCGTCGCGCAAACCATCGGAGACAACTTGCGGTGTGCGTCGCGAATTGCTGATCAACAACGAGCCGTCGGTGCGCCGGACAAACGCCTTAACCTCTTCAAGCAACGCGGCAAATGCAGTTTGATCAAATGATTGGTTGTGCGTGTCGCCGCCGATCAACAATGCAACACGCGGGGAGGGCATCGATTGAAATGCGTGGGGCGTCTGGGCAACCGTAGCGAGACGCGATGGCGTGACGTCATGGATGCTGCCGGGCAAGGTCAGGATATTTTGGCCATGAACTCCATCATGCTCGGGCGCAATCACGATATCCCAATGCGAGGAAGGCAAGCGCGGATTGAGGATCTGGATCGCGAACGAACCGCGCGCACGAAGTAACCGAGTTGCCAACGCGGCTTGACGGCCGCACCCGATCACCAGCGCAGGCGCTTGCGAAGCACCCGAGAGAACGCGACGAATCGGATCTTCAAACGCACGGGACGCAAACGGCAAAACCCGCGGCGCAGCATAAGACCACGGCTTGCGCGTTGTGACGAGAATCTCAGTTGCCGCGCGATGCAAGTGATGCGCAAGAGCCAGTGCCTGGCGGTGATTGCCCGCGCGGCCGTCGCTGATGACCCACGTCTGGCGCGGATCTTCACTGGCACGCAACGGCGCCACGGCTTCAATGGCGGGTGATTGTTGCATAAACAGGACGACTACGTTGCATTAATTCTATTGTGGGTATTTTTAGGAATCATACAATGAACGCATCCTTTTACGAATGATATGGAAAATCCACGATGTACAACCCATTGAACACGGCTGCTTTGGAACAACTGTTTACGCACGCTCGCACTCATAACGTGTTGCGTGGTGAAGTGACGGATGAGCAACTGCGCAAGCTGTACGATCTCACGAAGTTTGGTCCAACGTCTGCGAACATGTCGCCGGCACGTTTTGTGTTCGTCAAATCCGCGGAAGGGAAGAAGCGTCTCGAGCCATTCCTCGATGAAGGCAACCGTGAGAAGACGATGGCCGCACCCGTCACCGTGATTGTCGCGCATGACGAAGAGTTTTACGACAAGCTTCCATATCTCTTCCCGCATGTTGATGCACGTTCGTGGTTCGCCGGCAATGAGCCGCTGATTGAGAGCGCATCGTTCCGCAATGGCACACTGCAAGGTGCATACATGATCATCGCCGCGCGCGCTTTGGGTTTGGATACCGGTCCAATGTCGGGCTTCAATAATGCGGGCGTCGACGAAGAATTTTTCAAGGGAACCAAAATCAAATCCAACTTCCTCATCAATCTCGGTGACGGGGATCCATCGCAATTGTTCCCACGTTCGCCACGACTGCCCTTCGATGAAGCGGCTGAAATCCTGTAACTCACCGGAGAAATACTTATGAAAAAACTAATCCTCGCCCTTGCACTTTCCAGCGTCACCGGCATCGCAGTTGCTGCACCGGTTTCCTACGACATGGATCCTGGCCACACGATGGTGCTCGCGCAGTGGAACCATTTCGGCTTCTCGAATCCAACCGCGAACTTCGGCATCGATAAGGGCACGATCATTTATGACGAGAAAGCCCCTGCGAAATCGTCAGTCGAAGTCAGCATGCCATTAAATTTGCTGAGCTCGTTTAGCGACAAGTTCAACGCGCATTTGAAGAGCGCGGACTTCTTCGAAGCGGAAGTGTTTCCAACGGCAATGTTCAAAAGCACCGGCGTCAAAGTCAAAGGTCCGAACAAGCTCGAAGTCACCGGCAACTTGACGATTAAGAACAACACCAAGCCAGTTAAGTTGGACGTGACCTTGAACAAGAAGGGCGTCAATCCAATGAACAAAAAACAAGGCATCGGCTTCGACGCAACGACAACGATCAAGCGCAGTGATTTTGGCGTGGGCAAATACGTGCCGAACGTCAGCGACGAAGTGAAGTTGCGCATTACGACGGAGGCATACGCAAAGTGATCATTCAACGTCCTTCAAACGAACGCGGTCCTGCGGATCACGGTTGGTTGAAGTCGCAGCACACGTTTTCGTTTGCGAATTATTACGATCCCGCGTGGATGGGCTTCGGCCCGCTGCGCGTGATCAACGAAGACCGCGTTGCCGAAGGCGGTGGTTTCGCACCGCACGGTCACGCCAACATGGAAATCATTTCCGTTGTGTTGAGTGGTCAGTTGGCGCACAAGGATAGCGAAGGCAATCACGGCATCATCAAAGCCGGCGATGTGCAATGGATGAGTGCCGGCAGTGGTGTGCAGCATTCCGAAATGAATGGCAGCAGTGACGAGCCTGTTCACTTCCTGCAGATCTGGATTCAACCGAATCAAGTCAACGCCAAACCCATGTACGGACAGAACCACTACGCCTTCAACGACCGCCTGCATCAATGGATCACGTTGGCGGCACCGAATGGCGAAGACGGTGGTTTACCGATAAGGCAAGACGCGAAGCTGTTCGGTCGCGGTCTGGAAGTCGGCGCGAAAGCAACGCGCGATCTCGACACGGCCAAGAAATACTGGCTGCAAGTCATCGACGGCGGCGTGACGGTGAAGCTTGGCGATCACGTCCAGATGCTGGAGCAGGGCGATGCGCTCGGCTTCGACAACGAAAATGGCACGCTGGAATTGTCCAACGACACCGAGGCGGAAACGCAGCTGCTTTGGTTTGAACTCGCTTAAACCGCGGATTCCGTTATAAAATGAGCCGTTAATGTCAGCGGCTCTTTTTTTTACGAAATGAACGATCAACTTCCAACGCAAGTGTCCCAGTCCAACACGGAGAAGCTCTACAAGGTTCGCCGCGATGAGTTGCCGTTGAGCTGCCCAACGAATGAGATGGCTTTATGGAATTCCCACCCACGTGTGTACCTGCCGATTGAAGCCGAGAAGGACGTCACGTGTCCTTACTGCGGTGCGCGGTACATTTTGGAAGAATAATTCCTATAAAAAGTGAAGGGTGGCGGATGAACGAAGATTCGAGAATAACCGTCATGCAGTTGCTACCGGATTTGAATTCCGGTGGCGTTGAGAAGTCGACGATTGAAATGGCGCAGGCTCTGATCGAAAAGGGTCATCGCGCCATCGTCGTCTCTGCGGGCGGCACACTCGTTCCGCAACTTGAAGCGATCGGTGCCGAGCATATCACGATGGACATCGGACGCAAGTCGTTCGCGACGTTGAAGCTCGTAACGCCACTGCGCGAATTGATCCTGCGCGAAAAGCCCGACATCGTCCACGCCCGTTCGCGTCTGCCCGCCTGGATTGGTTGGTTGGCGTTGAAGAAACTCCCGCGCAAGGAACGACCACTGTGGATCACCACGGTGCATGGTCTGAATTCGCCGAGTTTTTATTCGAAAATCATGACCTCCGGTGACAAGGTCATCGTGGTCTCCAACGTCGTTCGCGATTATGTCCTCAAACATTACAAGGGACTCGACGTCACGAAGCTCGTTGTCGTTCCGCGCGGCATCAATCCCGAGAAATATCCTTTGCGCACCATGGGTGAAGGCAAGGAAGCGCGCGCGTTACTCGCCGAAACGATTCCGGAAATTGGCGGCGATGGTCCGCTGTTGTTGATGCCCGGTCGCGGCACTCGTTTGAAAGGTCATCACGTTGCGATTGAATTGACGCGAAAGTTACGCGATCAAGGTGTTGATGCGAGGTTGTGGTTGCTCGGTACGGATGATCCAGTGCGCGCCGCTTACGTCAACGAATTGCGCGCGCTGGTGCGACGCCTGCAGTTGGAAGACTTTGTTGCGATCACCGAATACGTGCCCGATGTTGCACAGGCGTTGTCGGCAAGCCGTGTAGTGTTGCAGTTGTCGCGCAAGCCCGAAGCATTCGGCCGCACGGTGATTGAAGCATTGAGCACCGGCCGTCCGGTGGTGGGATGGAATCACGGAGGCGTCGGTGAAATTCTCGGGGCGCTGTATCCGCAGGGGCTAGTGAGGGCTTTTGACGCGAATGAACTCGCCGAGAAAACCATGGAATCCCTTGACGCGGATTACTGGCGCAAATCCGAAATCCCCTATACTTTGAGTGCAATGCAGGAAGCCACGTTGCGTGTCTATCTTGATGCTTTAGCCAACCGTCCTTAAAGCCCGGTAATGCACGATGAGTTCGAACGCCAACACAATTCCGTCTGAGTCTCCGGCGAATCCGGTCGCCGCGAGTGGTTGGCGTTGGGCGCCGGCGTTTGTGCTCGCGTTTGTCGCGTTGTTCCCGGCACCGGGGTATGCGGAAGGCATTCTCGTTCTTGGTTCGCTGTTCGCAATCGCGCGTTTGCTGATGACGAAGTTCCGCGGTGGTGCGGAGCTGCTCAGTGGCCCGGCGTGGGCGCTGACGAGTGTGTTGTTTTTTGCGTATTGGTTGCCGCAGTTCTTCTCATCGTTTGATGCGATCAATTCGGCCGGCGCGATCACGAAAGTGTTGAAGGGCTTAAGGTATCTGCCGTTCCTGTGGCTTGCCGCGTCGGCTGTTGCAACACCGCGTAACCGAGATGTGACATTCAAAGGTCTCGCGATCATCGTCGGCATCTGGGTGCTGGATGCGTTGGCGCAGGTTTTGTTCGGGACCAGCCCGGTGTTCTGGGGCATCGATGCGCTGAAGTTGGTGATCGATGGTCATCGCATGTGCACGCCGGAAGAGACTGCGGCACTTGATCGTTTGAGTGGATTCCTTGGTCCCTGCAATTTGAAGTTGGGTCAGGTCGTTGCGAGTTTCTCGCCATTCTTGCTGTTCTTCGTCTCGCAGCGTGGCACGAAGATTGCTTGGATCATCGCAGCTGCGCTGATCGGTGTTGTGATCTTGCTTGCGGGTTCGCGCGGCTCATGGATCACTTACGGGATCGTTTTGTTGCTGTCTGGTTGGCGTGTGCTCGGCGCGAAGGGCTTGCTCGGCATCATGCTGTTCGGTGCGCTGAGCTTGGTCGCGATGTATTTCACGGTACCGCAAGTGACGCAACGCGTTGACCGCACGCTGACCGCTTTGACGGGAGATAACGATGGTGTCGATAACGCACTGTCCGGTCGCGGTCGAATCTGGAGCGCCGCAGGTTGCATGATTGCGGAGCATCCTATCAACGGTGTTGGTATCCGTGGATTCCGTGATGCTTTCACGCAGTGCGATCCGGAACCTGGCTCGCTGGAAGAGTGGGGCGAAGGTCCGGCATTCCATGCGCATCAGATTGTTTTGGAAATCCTTTCGGAAACCGGGATTCTCGGCTTGATCCTGTGGTTGATGGGCGCAGCGATGGCAATCCGTGCGTGGCGTTATGCGCCTGCGTATGCGAAGCAACGCTCGTTGCCGGCAATGTGGGCGTTGGTGGCGACGGTGTTTCCGCTCAACACTTCGCTTGCTTTCTATTCAACGTTCTGGGGCAGCGTCACATTGCTGCTGTCCGCCCTATTCGTCGGCGCATTGCTCGCGCGCGATCAGGAATCGGCGTAAAGATTGCGACCATCCGGTTGACGCTTGAAGCGTCGATGGATCCAAAGGTATTGTTCGGGCGCTTGACGTGCCATCTCTTCGATTGCGCTGATGATCACGGCGGTATCCTGCGTCGCGTCCTTGCTCGGATATGGATCCAATGCCGGCGATAAACTCATTCGATAAGTTCCGTCCTGCAACCGTGCATGGCTGAAGCAAATCACTTTCGATCCTGACAATCTTGCGAGCGAATGCGTTGACGCCAATGAATTTGCAGGAATTCCAAAAAAATCCACAAACACCGTATCTCCCCGCGAAGGATCCTGATCCGGCGCATACCAGAGCACACCACCTTGTTTGAGGAATTTGACGGCGGGGCGCATCTCGGTTTTTTGGAACATGGCGGACGCGTAGCGTAAACGTCCACGCTTCACGGCCCATTCCATCGCTTTCGAACTGTACGGTCGATACATGCCGGCGACCGGCAAAAATTGCGTGAGCAAGCGTCCGCACACTTCCAATGTCGTGAAGTGACCGCTCACGAGAATCACGCCTTTGCCTGCGTCGACCGCCGCTTGAAGATGCTCGAGACCTTCGATCTGCAATTTGCGTTGCAGTGGTTTGATGGATCCCCACCAAGCACGGCTGAACTCAAACAACGATGTACCAAGCGCCACGAAGTGCTTGCGCACCAATGCGTCGCGCTCTGCAGCGCTCAGTGATGGAAACGTCAATTCGATATTGCGCGCAGCAACTTTACGTCGCGAACCCATCAACGCATGGAGTATCTTGCCAATGCCTTTACCCAGGGCACGCTGCATCACCCAAGGAATTCTCGCCATCAACCACAAAATTCCAACGCCAATCCAAACCGGCCACTCACGCGGACTTAATGGCACGGGACCTGCATCCGTGGGTGTGGGATTGTGCGTCGAAGTCGCAGAGTTTGAATCGGACATTCTGCGATTTTAGCCCTGCAAGGTTATGATTTGCAGATGAGAATGGATTGGACCGAAAAATTACTGCGCGCGTTATACACGCTCGTGCTGTATTTATTGGTGCCGATTACCGTGTATCACTTGGTCTGGCGCGGTTTCCGCCAAAATGCATACTTCCAACGTTGGTCCGAGCGCTACGGTTTTTATTCCGGTGCGGCGACCAAGGGTGTTTTGTGGATTCACGCGGTTTCCGTCGGTGAAGTGAACGCCGCCATTCCGCTGATCAATGCATTGCGCAAGCGACGTCCGGATCTGCGCTTGCTCGTTACGACGATCACGCCAACCGGATCCGAACGCGTCCGCGCCTTGTGGGGTCACGAGGTCGAACATGTTTACTTGCCTTACGATTTACCGGGGGCGGTGACGCGTTTTCTCAAGCATTACCAGCCGTTGCTGGGCGTCATCATGGAAACGGAAATCTGGCCGAGCTTGTTATTCGCATGTCGCGACGCGAAAGTTCCGGTCGTCATCGTCAACGCGCGTCTCTCCGCAAACTCGTTGCGCGGTTACCGTGTGCTGGCTCCTCTGATCAGCCGCGCTGTCCGCACTGTCACGAAGATCGCCGCGCAATCCGTCAACGATGCGAAACGTTTCATCGAACTCGGCGCACGCGAAGATCAAGTCGATGTGCTTGGCAATTTGAAGTTCGATGTCACCGCGCCAACGGACACGACTCTGTTCCGCGAGGCATTCCGTTCGCACAGCGGCCAGCGTCCAATCTGGATTGCCGCGAGTACGCATGAGGAAGAGGAAGGTCCTGTTTTCTCGATTCACCGCAAAATCCGCGCCAAATATCCCAACGCATTGTTGATCTGGGCACCACGCCATCCCGAACGTTTCCGCGCAGTCGCCATTAGCGGTCAATCACTCGGCTTCCGCATCTCAAATCGTTCAACTGCCACGTGGCCGTCTGCGTCCGACGATATTTTCCTGCTCGACACGATCGGTGAACTTGCCAAAATGTTCTCCGCCGCCGACGTCGCCTTCATCGGTGGAAGTCTGCAGCCCATTGGCGGTCACAACCTGCTCGAGCCCGCCGCCGCCGGTGTCCCGACCGTCACCGGTCCGCACCTGCACAACTTCGTCGACATCTCGAAGCGCTTGCGCGAAGCCGACGCGCTGATCATCGCCGACGACGAGCCCGCCGTCGCCACCGCTTTACTCTCGCTTCTCGAAGACCCTGCGCGCGCTCAAGCCATGTCCGCCGCGGGTCTGCGTTTGATCGAGGAAGGGAAGGGTGCACTGGATCGCTGCATCGCGTTGATTCTGCCGATGCTGCCCCCGCCGCCGCGGGCCTAACTAAACCTGAAACCTGAAACCTGAAACCTGAAAGAGTTCTCAGCGAAATCTTACGCCTGAGAGCGTACTTTCCTGATGGCGTGTGCTTGTAGAACTCAATATCGTTTCAGAATGAGGTTCGAAAAAACTACTTTCTGGACACGCAGCTCGCAGCTCGCAGACGAATGTTACCGGCTGACTTCGCTTTTGCCGCCAGCAGAAACTTATGGACTCAGTTCCCAAATCCGTCGTGCAGCCTGTTCTGTGTACGCTAATTTCGCAGAAGGCTGGGGGCGTGAATCGAAGCGTGATAGTGCCCATTTCATGACAATGGCACGCGGCTCACTTTCGGAGCTGAAAGCACATCTACTCTTCTGCGTCATGCGCCGTTATTTCAACGAGCAGGATATCGGTCCCCTATGTCAGGAAATTGATGAGCTGTCGAGAATACTAAACACCGTGCGGCTTAATCTTCTGCGCAACGCGCGATAAACCGTTTCAGGTTTCAGGTTTCAGGTTTCAAGTTTCATTCCACGCGCTTGAGCGTAATCACCAGCACATCCCGCCAAGCCAGTTCGGACGGATCATCCGGACTGACTGCGGTGACACCGTGCGCCAAACGTTGGTCGTCGATCAAGACCGTATCCAGCGGACGCGTCAACGTGAAGTGCGCGAGCTCTTCGCCCGACAGAGAATGCACGCTCGTCGTACCGCTGAGAATGTTGTGGCGTTCGATCAACGTCACGGCGACGAAGTCCACACCATCGCGGTGAGTGCCTTCGGGTGTCGGTTGACCAGCCTTCTCCGGTAGCGCCTCGATCCGGAACTGATGGATCTCGATTTTCCATAACTCCACCGAGGGCGCTTGCTCGACGAACAATCCCGCGCAAAAGGCCAGTAAACCTTGGAGGCAGACGTTGTTTTTGATGTCGTCGGTGATCGGCTCGAACCAACGGTCGATGCCACCTTGCAACGCGTTGTAGACCTGCGACTGATAATGCGGCTCGTGTGGGCCGAAGGTCACGGCACCATCTTCCATGTCGAGATATGCGACTGCGTGACGGCGACGACGTGTCAAACCCACTGAAGCCAGATACGGATCCGGCTCCAGATGATTCCATGATTCAACGAACGCCTGCCACTCCGAATCAAATGCAGGACCGACTGCGCGAGAGAGCTGATCGTGCATTGAGCCGGCGCCGAGGATGGCGTAACCATCCAGGGCGATTGCGTGTTGCGCGGTGGCCATTTACGCGGCTGCGGTGATGTGCAACGCCGACTGCACAATCAGGTAAAACACCGCACCAATGCCGACGAACCAAACAAGACTGCGCAGAGCGTGTTGCGCCGAGATGTAGAACACCCCGTGCAAAACACGCGCGATCACGTAGATGATCGAGCACAGCGCGATGGTCTGTTCCGGCAAGTGCGCAAACTGTGCCATCAAAACGGAACCGATGAAAACCGGATTCGATTCGAAACTGTTGAGCTGCGCGCCATTGGCGTAACGGGTGCGTGGATTTTCCTGACGTGCAGTCCAACCACGCGGATCCTTGTTGTTATAGCCCTTGCCGCCGGACTTCGCGATCGTCGTCCAGACGTACGGCAAGATCACCGCGATGACAATGCACCAATATGCGACGGAAATCGTCATGGGATTTTTCCTTAAATAAAATTACTTACGCAACGCATCCTGTGCGCCACGGAATGCACTGGTTGGATACCACAGCGGCCACTTTTCCGAAAATGCCAACTCATGACCCACTGCGTACAGCACTTGCAGATCTTGAATCGCACCCTCAAGGTTCCACTTCGGATCGAACTCATCGGACGTCTTGTGGTAATGGTTCAAGCGGTAATCTTCGAGCATTTCGCGGCCGCGCGCGATGCCGCCGTCGATCAAGTCATCACCGCCCTTGATGTACAGCGCAGGCACGCCGGCTTTCGCAAAGTTGAAATGATCAGAGCGGAAATAGAATCCATCTTGCGGTGTATTTTCGGGAGCTAACGCGCGGCCTTGAATCGCCGCATACGGCTTCAATGTGTCTTCAAGATCCGACATGCCGTTACCGATGATCACGAGATTACGTGCCTTGCCGAGCATTGCCATTGCGTCGATGTTGATGACAGCGACGGTATTTTTCAGCGGGACTGCAGGATGCGCGACGAAATATTTCGAGCCGAGCAAACCGGATTCTTCCAGCGTTGGTGCAAAGAAAATCAACGAACGCTCAGGTTTCACCGACGCGCGCATGAAGCCTTGTGCAATCGTCATGATCGCAGCAACGCCGGATGCATTGTCGACCGCGCCGTTGTAGATATGGTCTTCGCCTGCGGAACCGTCATTGGTGCCGAGGTGATCCCAGTGCGCTTGATAGATGATGGCTTCGTCAGGACGCTTGGTGCCCGGAAGTTTGGCGACGAAATTTTGGGAGGACTTCATCGCAATGGAAGTCTTCAATGATGCGGAAGCCTTCGACTTCAATGGAATTGCTTTAAAGCCTTTGCGCGATGCGCTGGTGTATTGATCGGTCAAGCGCAGGCCTGCATCGGCGAACAATTGCGATGCCGCTTCCTGAGTCAACCAACCACGAATTGGAAGGCGCGGTGCCGGATCATCGGCAGGGGTCAGATCAAATTGCTTGCCGGTCCAGCCGTTATCAACGACGCTCCAGCCGTAAGCCGCACCTTCGTTGTCATGGACGATGAAAGCCGCGGATGCGCCTTGACGTGCAGCTTCTTCGAACTTGTAGGTCCAGCGGCCGTAGTAGGTCATGCGACGGCCTTCGAACAAATTCTCGTCCTTGATTTGGAAACCCGGATCGTTGACCAGGATCACAACGGTTTTGCCCTTAACGTCCAAGCCCGCGTAATCATTCCAACCGAGTTCCGGCGCGTTGACGCCATAGCCCACGAACACGACGTCGCTGTCTTTCAACGTGACCAACGGCTTGCCGGTCGTGGTGCCGATCACCATGTCCTTGCTAAACGACAACGTGCGCTTGCCGGCAGGTGTGTTCAAAACCAACTTCGTCGAGAGGTCGGTTTCGCTTTCGATCATCGGGACATTTTGGACAAAAGAACCATTGATGCCCGGCTGCAAACCAATCGACTTGGCCTGTGCGATCAGATAATCAATCGTCTTCATCTCACCGATGCTGCCCGGTGCGCGACCTGCGAATTCATCTGATGCCAATGTCTTCATGCGGTCCGCAAATTCTGCGGCGGTGAAGCGAGCTTCCGGCAACTTCTGGACGGGTGCGACTTCCTGCGCGGCTTCCGATGCGATGCCTGAGGCGGCAGGCGTTTGGCAGGCAGATAATGCAAAAAGCGCCGCAACACCACTCACTGCAACGGCGCATATTCCGGTTCGACGGTTCATTGACTCTCCGATGATTGATCAAATGAAGGGAAAAACTCTATCCCACCATTTAATCACGAAGCGCCACTTCAGGCTTAGTTCTTCGGCGCAGTGTCGCCGCTGTAAGGGATTGCCGATGCGCCGGTGATGTTGCCGACCTTCGCCGTGCTGTGCACGTAAAGTCTCACTTCACGCTCGAAATTCAAGTCGCCGCGCACCGTGGCTTTGGGGCCGATGATGACGCGGGGGATTCTTTTGGTGTTGAGGCCAACTGAGAAGCCCTTTGGCTTGATGTAATGCACCGCGCCGACCGACGAATTGATGCCGATGGTTGTGTTGCCGTTGACATTCTCGACGCGTCCTTTAACGTTCGTCGCGATCAAGCCAATTGCGCCGTTGACGCTGGTCACATCACCATCGATCACCGATTGCGCATTCGACAAAATTCCGCCATTCACCGAAGTGATGTCGTCTTTGACGTGAACATTGCGCGCCAGGTTGATCTCACCGTTGACGACGGCAATCTCGCCGACCGTTGAATTTTCGCCAATCGAAACTTCGCCATTCACGGTGGAAACATCGCTCAGTTTCGACGCTGCGCCGACCGAGACAGTGCCATTGACGACCGAGATGTCATCGCGGATGGTGGCATTTTTGCCAATGTTGATAGTGCCGTTGACGGAACTGATCGAGTCTGCGGATTGACCGTCGGCGATCGTGACGCTGCCGTTGACCTTGCTGAAAGACTGCGCATTGACCGAAAAGCTGATTGCCAAACCGGTCACTACCGTGGCCATTAGATTCAGCTTATTCATGTGGGAAACTCCAAGTTTGGATAGGGCTTCGTTACAATTACATGGAACGGATGCGGCTTCCAATGCCCAAAGTCATAGGGACTTCCGTCTATCACCTTCGGGAAATGGAAACATCGTGTCAGTCAAACCGGTAGTGCTGTTGATTTTGGATGGTTGGGGTCACCGTGAGGAGACTCAGGACAATGCCCTCGCAATGGCGGACTTGCCGAACTGGCACAATTTGCTCGCGCATCATCCGCATACGTTGATCCATACCGAAGGCAAGCACGTTGGTTTGCCGGACGGTCAGATGGGCAACTCCGAAGTTGGTCACATGAATCTCGGCGCCGGCCGCATCGTCTATCAAGATCTCACGCGTGTCGACGCGTCGATTGAAGATGGTTCGTTCTTCGGCAATGAAACGTTGTTGAAGGCGTGTGATTCGGTCCGAAACTCCAGCGGCACTCTTCACATCATGGGTCTGCTGTCACCGGGTGGCGTGCACTCGCATGAGCGCCATCTGTTCGCTTTGTTGAAGCTCGCGAAAGAACAGAACGTCGCGCACGTTGTCGTGCATGCGTTCCTCGATGGCCGCGATACGCCTCCACGTTCCGCGCTCGCAAGTTTGAAGCGCCTTGATCAAGTCATGTCGGAAGTCGGCAACGCAACGCTTGGTAGTGTTGTCGGACGTTACTACGCGATGGACCGCGATCAACGTTGGGAACGTGTTGGTGCTGCGTACCAAGCGATCGTGGATGCCGAAGCGGACTTCAACGCGCCGAACGGTGTCGATGCGCTCGCAGCGGCGTATGCACGTGACGAAAATGATGAGTTCGTTTCGCCCACCGTCATCGATGGTGCGAAGCCGATGGTGGATGGGGATGCGGTGATTTTCTTCAATTTCCGTGCAGACCGTGCGCGTGAAATGGCGGCGGCATTCACCGTGCCGAACTTCGATGGCTTTGCCGCACGACGTCCGAAGCTCGCAAGCTTCACGGGCTTGAGCGAATACTCCGCCGACTTGCCAATGAGCGTTGCATTTGGATCGGATGATCTGCGAAACACTTTAGGCGAAGTGATCCAAAATCATGGAATGAAACAACTGCGCATCGCGGAGACGGAGAAGTATGCGCACGTGACGTTTTTCTTCAGTGGTGGTCGCGAGGAACCGTACGACGCCGAAACGCGGACATTGATTCCATCGCCGAAAGTTGCGACGTACGACATGCAACCGGAGATGTCGTGCCCGGAAGTCACCGCGAAATTAACGGCTGCGATTCGCAGCGGCGAGATCGATGTGGCGATTTGCAACATCGCGAATCCCGATATGGTCGGACATACCGGCGTGCTGGAAGCTGCGATCAAAGCCGCGGAAGCGGTCGACGTTGCGATCGGTGCGGTGGCGCAAGCAGTCACGGAAGTGGGTGGTGCGCTGTTGATCACCGCGGATCATGGCAACCTGGAAATGATGCGCGATCCAAGTACGGGACAGCCGCATACGGCGCACACGGTTGGACCGGTTCCATTCGTGTATGTTGGAGAACGTAAGGCAACTTTGCGCGCGGGCGGATCGTTGCGTGACGTTGCGCCGACAATCCTGGATTTGCTCGGCATCGCCAAACCCGCAGAAATGTCCGGAGATTCCTTACTGCAATGAAGTTTCGCGTTTTTGTCGGAGTTGCGTTGATATCTGCTTTGGTCGGAATGCCATTGCAAACGACGCATGCGCAATCCAAGGATGCGAAGTCGTTGCAGCAGCAGTTGGCAAAGAAGAAGAAGGAACTCAACGCTGTCGCCGCCGACCGCCGCAAGATCGACACGCAGCGCGGTGGTGCCGTGAAAGAGTTGCGAGCCGTCGAAGAGAAAGTCGGCCAAACCGCGAAGGCACTGGTTGAAACGCAGCAGAAGATTGCAGTCGAAACGAACAACCTCGGCAAGTTGAACACGCAACAGCAACAACTGCGATTGACCCTCGGCGATAAGGAAGCGGAGCGCGCGGAGTTATTGAAAGCCGCATATCGCCAAAATCGTTCGGGTCCATTGAAAGCATTCTTGTCACAGGACACTTTGGCGGCATCGAACCGCAATCTGCGTTATCACCGTTATCTGCAGCAAGATCGCAGCGGACGCATCAACGTACTCAACACGCAATTGAAAGAACTCGACGCCGTTCAATCGCAAATCAAAGTACGCACCACGAACCTCACCGCATATCAGAAGGCGCAGCAGCAACAAGCGTTGCAGTTGCAGAAAGATCGCGAGGCTCGCAATCAGATCGTTGGCAAGCTCAACAAGCAGTTTGCCGATGCACAAAGCCGCGAGAAGGCGCTCGGTAAAGATGTTGCAGGCTTAAACAAACTGCTCGCGCAACTGCGGGCTGCAGCCGCGAAGGCTGAAAGGGAACGTAAGGCCGCCGCAGCACAGCGCGCCAAGCAAGAAGCCGCAGCGCGCGCACAGGCTGCGCGAGAAGCACGCGCGGAGCAGCAACGCATCGCGAGAGCGAACGCCGCAAATGCCAAGGCTGCGCGTGAGACTGCGGCGAAGCAAGCGAATACGCGCTCGGGTGTACGCACAACGCAAGCCGCGCGACCCGCTCCAGCCGCACAGGCTATTGCCACGGAAGAGCCCGCATCCACGCAACCGATCCGCAAACCGCAAGTCGTGGCGACGAAGCCGGTCGTTGCAACGGCAACGGGTCCGAGTGTCGGTGGCATGGGTTGGCCCGCGAACGGAAGTTTGCTTGCAGGATTCGGCGGTACGATGCCAGACGGCCGCAAGAGTAGCGGCTTGTTGATCGCAGCGCCGGCAGGATCGCCCGTCAGAGCGGTTGCGAGTGGTGAAGTGGTTTACGCACAGTGGATGACGGGTTACGGACAGCTGCTCATCATCGATCACGGTGGTGGACGCATGAGCTTGTACGCGTATAACGAAGCGTTGCTGAAGCGTGCCGGCGATCGTGTCAACCGTGGTGATGCGATTGGCACCGTTGGGAATAGCGGTGGACATGGGCGTCCGGCGGTGTATTTTGAATTGCGCAGTAACGGCGCGCCGATCAATCCGCGCTCCATGCTGAATTGATGGACTAAACTGAAACGTCATCGGATTGCAGGACTGTTGATGTTTTTTCGCAAATCAATCTTGGGCATTGCCATCGCGTTGTCGCTGACGACAACCGTCTACGCACAAACGAAAGTGACGGCAACGCCGACGGCGACCGATGCGAAGTCGGATATTCCCTTGGATGAAATCCGTCGTTACGTGCAGGTCTATCAGGCGATCAAGCAAGCTTACGTGGAGCCCGTTGACGATAAGGAACTGATGCAATCTGCGGTGCGTGGATTGGTCAAGAGCCTCGATCCGCATAGCGTGTATTTTGACCGTGAGGATGCGGATGATTTCGATGAACGTTCGCGCGGAAATTATCAGGGTATTGGCGTTGAAGTTTTGACGCTGGAAGATGGCACGCTGCGCATCATTGCACCGATTGATGGATCTCCGGCGAAAGCTGCGGGCATCAAGGCGGGCGACTTGGTGATTGCGGTGGATGGCAAACCGTTGACGGATGAGAACGATAGCGAAACGGATTTGCGCGGACCCGATGGCAGCGAGATTACGTTGACCGTCATTCGTAAGGGCGCGAAAGAACCCCTGAAAATTAAGGTGAAACGCGGCACGATCAAGATTGCGAGCGTCCGTTCGAAAGTTCTCGAGCCAGGTTACGGCATGATCCGAATCAGTTCGTTCCAGGCAGATACGGCAACGGATTTTGAAAGCGCGGTGGAATCGTTACAAAAAAGCGGTCCATTGAAAGGCGTTGTTCTCGACCTGCGAAGCAATCCTGGTGGACTGTTGAATACGGCAGTGCAGATTGCAGACGACATGCTCGATAGCGGTGCGATTGTCAGCACGCGTGGACGCATCAAGGACAGCGATACCAAATACGATGCAACGCGAGGCGATATGCTCAAAGGCACGAAGATTGTTGTGTTGGCGGATGTCGGATCGGCGAGTGCGTCGGAAGTTTTGGCAGGTGCTTTAAGGGACAACAAACGCGCAACGATTGTTGGATCCCGCACGTTCGGCAAGGGCAGTGTGCAAACGTTATTGCCGTTGGATAACGGTGACTCGGTGAAACTCACGACTGCGCGTTACTACACGCCGAATGGCCAATCAATTCAAGCGATTGGTATCGCACCGGACATCAAGTTCGAAGCGACGAAGGATGGCAAAGTCTCCGGCGAACCCGGTTACAGCGAAGTGACTTTGCCGGGGCACATCGGTGCAGCGACACGCGGCGCAGATCCTGCCAGCAAGATTGTGCCGGGCGATATCCTCGAAGGCGATCAATACATCACACAGGCATTGAAGGTGCTGAAAGGTCAGTAGCCTTTCTCGCGGCGGACCATTTGCGCGATGGCTTTACGCGAGCCCAACGCAAAAAGGACCCCGATCAAGAATCCTGCAACGTGTCCGATCCATGCGACTGATGAATTCTGCGTTCCCACGAACACGAATGCGATTTGCATCACAACCCAAAGGGACACAAGCACGATCGCCGGCGCTTCAATCACCTTGAGATAAAGACCCAACGGCAAAAAAATTCCCAATTTCGCCCGAGGCAGCAGCGTAATGTAAGCGCCCATCACGGCCGAGATAGCTCCGCTTGCGCCAATCACGAAGTGACTCGTTCCATCCAGCGCCATCACGGTAATGGCATTCGACAAAACACCCGCGACGATAAACAACAACGCGAAACGCAGGCTTCCCAGAATTCGTTCGGTCGGCGGTCCGAAAATAATCAGGAACACCACATTCCCGATCAAGTGCGACCAGTTCAAGTGCATGAATATTGCCGTGTAGAGCCGCAACGCGCGTCCGCTCCGAATCGCCTGATCCCACTCTGCCCACGTCGAGAGGTTGCCGCTGAGCATTCCCCATTTGAGCTGCATCTGACGTTCGATGCTGTCGTCCATCGGCTGCATCCACAGGTAGATCCCAACCATCAGCAGGACCAAAATCGGAGCGACCCAGCTGCGGCGGCGGCGCATCTTTTGTGGCAGTGCAACAAATAAAGTCAACAAAAATCCTTGCAACCGCGTGCGGAAAACGTTAAAAAGACGTAACGGCTCAATTTGTAGGCGTAGGTATGCGCATCGCGCGGCCCGTCATGTATTGTGCCAAATCCCAGAGTAAGTTGTTTAAACCATTTCCGTAAGAGAGTGAAAATGAAGAATCATAAGACCGCCCTGCGCATGACCGCATTGGCACTTGGCGTGTTTGGTGTTGTGTCCGTTGCTAGCGCTTCGGGTTTCCAAATTCGCGAAAATAGCATCAAGTCGCTCGGACGCGCCTTCTCCGGTACAACGACTGCTCAGCAGGACGCAACCGTTGCCATCTCGAACCCTGCAGCGATGGTCAACATCGACCGCACGACGGTCAGCCAGAACTTGAGCTTGATCGACATGAACGGTGACTTCACCGGTTCGGCGATTGCAGGTGCGCCGTTCGCGGCTTCGACCAACCTGGCTGTCAAGGCTCTGGCACGTCCAGTGACCGGCGGCAACGGTGGTGATCCAGGCGACCTGACTCCGGTTCCTTCGTTCGCGGCAGTCATGCCATTGCACGGCGCGTTTGAGAACATGACGATCGGTTTCGGTGTCAATGCTCCATTCGGCTTGAAGACGGAATGGGAAAAGGATTGGGTCGGCCGCTACAACGCAGTCACCTCGGATGTAAAGGTCATCGACGCAACTTTGTCGGCTGCCTGGAAGGTTAACGACGAGTTCTCGCTTGGCGCAAGCTTCATTTTCCAGCGCTCAGACGTCACTTTGACGAACGCTTTGGATCTGGGCACCGCAGTTTGTTCGCAACTGTCGGCCGGTGCTGGCACCGCTGCTGGTTTGGCTGCATTCTCGCAAATGTGCTTGGCTCCAACCGCTCCTTATAAGCCAGGTGCGAACGACGGTTTCTTCTCGGTCTCGGGTAAGGACAACGGCATCGGTTACTCGCTCGGCATGTTGTGGAAGCCAACGGCAAACCTGTCGATGGGCTACAACTACAAGTCGGAAATCGATCATGAGCTGAAGGGTGACGTTGAGTTCACCATTCCTGCAAACGTCATGGCATTGCCAGGCATGTCGGCTCGCTTCGCGAACGGCAAGGGTGGCGCACTGTTGACCACGCCAAGCACGCACACGTTCTCGGCACAGTACAACATCACCCCAACCGCACGCGTCATGGGTGAATACCAGCGCACCGGTTGGTCGTCGCTGCGTTCGGTCGACATCAAGCGCGACACGGGTGTTGTGATCGGTCAGGAACCCTTTAACTGGTCGGATTCGAACATGTACTCGCTCGGCGGTGAAGTTGATCTGAGCCCAGCGTTCACGCTGCGCGCCGGTATCGGCCGTGACGAAACGCCGACGCACGATTCGCATCGTTCGCCACGCCTCCCGGACAACGACCGTACGTTGCTGAGCATCGGTGGTACGTGGAACGTCAACGATCGCATGAGCCTGGACGTTGCTTACATGCGCGTCAACCTGAAGGACTCGCCGTTGTACGCAACGTCGTCGACCGGCACCCTGTTCACGGGTAAGGTCGAAGGTGGCGCGAACATCTTCGGTATTGGTGGTCAGATCAAGTTCTAATACTTGTCTCTCCGCTGCAAAAAAACCGGCCCCTATGGGTCGGTTTTTTTTTTTGCGGACTCGACGCTGAGTTGGAGTCGGAGTTAGAGGAGTGAGTAACAGCGGGTCTGCGGCGTGGAACTCCGAAGATTCGCACGCCAAAAAAACCACGCGTGAGGGCGTGGTTTGTTTTTGAGTAGATTTTCAAAGGTTGAATCCGTGTCAATGGACGCAAGTTCAACCTTTGAAACCGTGCTCAGCGAGACGGGCGCGCCGTTCCCCCGAGCACCCGACTCAATCTGTCAGTGTCAGGAGTGATGCGTTGCCGCCGGCGGCGGTGGTGTTGATGGTGATGGTCTTCTCGGTGGTGAAGCGCGGGAGGTAGTGAGGGCCGCCGGCTTTGGGGCCGGTGCCGGAGAGGTTTTGGCCGCCGAAGGGTTGCACGCCGACGACCGCGCCGATTTGGTTGCGGTTGACGTAGCAGTTGCCGACGCGGACGCGCGAGGTGATTTTGTCAACGGTCTCATCGATGCGCGAGTGCACGCCGAGGGTGAGGCCGTAGCCGGTCGCGTTGATTTGGTCGATGACGTTGTCGAGGTCTGCGGCGTTCCAACGGATGACGTGGAGGATGGGGCCGAAGTTTTCCTTCGTCAGTTGCGACAGATCCTTCAATGCGTAGGCGCGTGGGATGAAAAATGTGCCGTGCGCTTCCGAGCCGTCGGTTGGGACCTTGGCGATGAGGGTGGCTTCGCGGTCCATGCGTGCGGCGTGTTCTTGCAGCCCTGCGAGCGCGTCCTGGTCGATGACTGGGCCGACGTCGGTGGAGAGCAAGCCGGGGTTGCCGACGCGCAGTTCCTGCATCGCACCGGCGAGCATGCCGGTGACCTTGTCCGCGATCTCGTCTTGCACGAACAAAACACGCGCAGCCGAACAGCGTTGACCGGCTGATGTAAACGCCGAACCCATGGCATCCTTGACGACTTGCTCGGGCAGGGAAGAGGAGTCGGCGATCAAAGCGTTCTGGCCGCCGGTTTCCGCGATCAAAACACCAATCGCCGCATCACGTGCAGCCAGCGCGCGGTTGATGGCGCGGGCGGTTTCGGTCGAGCCGGTGAAGACGACCCCGGCAACGCGAGGATCCTTCGTCAACGCGGCACCGACGACGGCGCCGTCGCCTGGGACGAATTGCAGAACGTTCGCTGGGACGCCCGCTTCATGCAGCAACTCGACGGCTGCGTAGCCGATGAGATTGGTTTGTTCGGCAGGCTTGGCGATGACGGTGTTGCCCGTGACCAATGCGGCTGCGATCTGTCCGAGGAAAATCGCCAACGGGAAATTCCATGGCGAGATCGCAACGAACACACCGCGACCGGAGAGTTGCAGCGTGTTGGATTCGCCGGTTGGGCCAGGCAACTTCTCCACGGTGAACAAACCGCGCGCTTCGGCTGCGTAGTAACGCAGGAAGTCGACTGCTTCACGGACTTCGGCGACGCCGTCGGGGATGGTTTTGCCAGCCTCGCGTGTGCACAGAGCAATGAACTCCGGCATGCGTGCTTCGAGCAAGTCCGCAGCGTGTTCGAGGATCGATGCGCGACCTGCGGCGGACGTTGCGTTCCAAGCTTCGAAACCTTCAACCGCATTCGACAGCGCGTGCTCTACGGCGGACGCATCGGCAGCAACCCATGAGCCGACAACTTCGCGACGGTCAGCAGGATTGGTCACGACGACCGCATCCGCAGACGACGCATATCCAGGCACCAGTGGCTTCGCGGAGAAATTCTTCGTAACGGAAGTCGCAACGCTCGACGCCAGTTCGCGCAGTTGATTATCGTTGGCGAGATTGACGCCCATGGAGTTGCTCCTTTCAAAGCCGAAGCTGCGATACAAATCGATCGGCAGCGGAATTTGTGTGTGTGGGATGGAGTCGAACGACTGCACCAACTTGACAGGATCTTCAATCAAGCTATCAATCGAAACAGTCTCATCGGTGATGCGGTTGACGAACGAGGAGTTCGCACCGTTCTCAAGCAAACGTCGTACGAGATACGGCAAAAGATCTTCATGCGACCCCACCGGTGCGTACACGCGGCAAGGCACATCAAAACGATCCGCCGGAATCACATTGGCATAGAGATCGTCGCCCATGCCGTGGAGTTTTTGGAATTCAAATTGACCCAGGCGGTTGAGCAACTTCGCGCGTTGATGCACGGCTGCAATCGTCTGCGCGTTATGCGTTGCGAACATCGGATAGATGACATCTGCGTTGTCGAGCAAACGGTGCGCATTCGCAAGATAGGACACGTCGGTATTCGGCTTACGCGTAAACACCGGATAGCCTTCGAGACCATCGACTTGCGCCTTTTTGATTTCGGAATCCCAATACGCGCCCTTGACCAAACGCACCGGAATCTTGCGTCCGACTTCGCGCGCTAACGCTGCGATGAAATCGATGACTTGGCCGCAACGTTTTTGGTAAGCCTGCACCGCAAGTCCATAACCTTCCCAGCCTTCCAACGATGCATCACGATACGCGGCAGCGATGACGTCCAGCGACAATTCAAGACGCTCGGATTCTTCGGCATCCACGGTAAAACCAATGCCATACGTCTTCGACAATTGCGCCAGTTCCAAAACCCGCGGCACCAACTCCTTCATCACGCGCTCGCGTTTGGCATGCTCGTAACGTGGGTGCAAAGCGGACAACTTCACCGAGATCGATGGCGTTCCAAACACCGACGCTTCACGGTAATGACCCTGCGCACTCGATTGTCCGATCGCATGAATCGCATCGCGGTATGCCTGCATGTAACGCTCGGCATCGGCCGCCGTCAACGCAGACTCACCCAGCATGTCGAAGCTGTAACGGTAACCGGCGGCATCACCTTTCTGGGAGCGGTCCAACGCTTCCTTGATCGTCCGGCCCATCACGAATTGATGACCCATGATTTTCATCGCTTGATACGTGGCGCGGCGAATCACCGGCTCACCCATCTTGCCCAGCAAGCGCTTAAACGCGCTATGCGAATCGCGTTTCGTGTCGTCCGCGAGGTTGACCAACTTGCCCGTGAGCATGAGGCCCCACGTGGATGCATTCACAAAAATCGAATCCGACTCCCCCATGTGCCGCTTCCAATCAGCTTCACCGAGTTTGTCGCGAATCAGCTTGTCAGCCGTTTCCGCATCGGGAATGCGCAGGAGCGCCTCGGCCACGCACATCAACAAAATCCCTTCCTGCGAGCCCAAATCGTACTGCCGCATGAAGGCTTCGATGGCGCCCTGGTCCTTCGTCATCTTGCGGACACGCTCGACGAGGTCACGTGCATTGGCCTGCGCCTGCGCTTGCGCGTCGGCGGGCAATTCGGCGATGGAGAGGAGTTCGCGGACCAGCGTCGTTTCGTCGACACTCCAGTGGTCCGTCAAATTTTGGCGCACTTGCGCCGGTCGATTGGGCAATTCGGGCGCAATCAGGGCGGGGTTGTTCATTTAAACCTGCAAAATTAGGGTCGCAAAACGCAGTCCCTCATTCTAGTCGGTGGGACGGTTTTTTGCCATGTAACGGCGTAGCCATGCGGTTCGTGTTGGGATGCAGTTCGCGTTGTTTGGGGGTCGGTGCATCCGCTGGCTTGATTAGGACTCCGTTAAGAATGTAAACTTAATCGGTTAATGCGGTCCGGTTTCGGATGGCATTGGGATTTTTTACCTTATTCACCTAGTTTTTCCGGGACTCTGTCTGATGAATTCAGGTCGTACCAAAGCTCTTACAGCCGGCTTGCTGGCCATGATGGCGCCACTCGCTGCGTTCGCGCAATCCGCTGACCCTAAGCGTTGGCAACTCAACATGCCACGGGGCGTCACACCCTCGTCGATTAACGCGTATGACGCTCACATGCAAGTGCTGTGGCTTTGCGTCGTCATCGGTGTCATCGTCTTCGCGGCGATGTTCTACGCGATGTTCAAGTTCCGCAAGTCCAAGGGCGCGGTTGCTGACACGTCGTTTACGCACAGCACCAAGCTGGAAACGATCTGGACGATCATTCCGGTCATCTTGCTGTTGATCATGGCGTTCCCGGCAACGGACAAGCTGATCAAGATGTATGACTACCGCAAGTCGGAAATGACGGTGAAGATCACCGGCTTCCAGTGGCTGTGGCAGTACGACTATCTGGACAACGGCATCTCGATTACGAGCCGCCTTGCTCAGAAGGACGACGAAATGCGTCAGTCGGGTAAGTCCGTGCCGAAGGATTTCGAACATTACCTGTTGAACGTTGATAACGAATTGATTTTGCCAGTTGATACGAAGATCCGCTTCGTCATCACTGCGGACGACGTCATCCACGCTTGGTGGGTTCCTGCACTGGGTTGGAAGCAAGACGCCGTGCCGGGCATCATCAACGAGGCATGGACGCAAATTGATACGCCGGGCGTTTACCGCGGTCAGTGCGCAGAATTGTGCGGTAAGGACCACGGCTTCATGCCGATCGTTGTCCGCGCGGTCAGCAAGGAAGACTATGCGAAGTGGGTAGCGTCGAAGACGGCACCTGCTGCTGAACCAGCACCTGCGGCGCCAGCGCCAGCACCAACGACTCCTGCAGCGGCTGCTCCGGCAGCACCAGTTGCAGTCGTCAAATAATTCACGTTGAGACAGAGATAGAGATCGATCATGGCTGTTACACACACAGATCACATCGCCCACGACGACCATCACGGGCATAAGCAGAGCTTCATTGAGCGCTGGCTGTTCTCGACGAACCACAAGGACATCGGAACGCTGTATTTGCTCTTCAGTTTCATGATGGTGATTTTGGGTGCCGCAATGTCGGTCATCCTGCGAACCGAATTGATGACGCCGGGCTTGCAGCACGTCACGCCACAGTTCTTCAACCAGATGACGGCAATGCACGCACTCGTCATGATCTTCGGCGCGGTCATGCCAGCGTTCGTCGGTTTGGCGAACTGGATGATTCCACTGCAGATCGGCGCACCGGACATGGCGTTGCCGCGTATGAACAACTGGTCCTTCTGGATCTTGCCATTCGCATTCGCCATCCTGCTGTCGACGTTGTTCATGCCAGGCGGCGCACCAGCCGGTGGTTGGACGATGTATCCGCCGCTGTCGCTGGAAGGCGGTCAGAACGTGTCGTTCGCGATTTTCGCAATCCACATGATGGGTATCTCCTCGATCATGGGCGCGATCAACGTGATTGCAACGGTTTTGAACATGCGCGCTCCGGGCGTTGACTTGCTCAAGATGCCAATTTTCTGCTGGACCTGGTTGATCACCGCATTCTTGCTGATCGCCGTGATTCCAGTTCTGGCTGGCGCAGTCACCATGTTGCTGACGGACAAGTACTTCGGTACGTCGTTCTTCAACGCAGCGGGTGGTGGTGATCCGGTCATGTACCAACACATCTTCTGGTTCTTCGGACACCCAGAGGTGTACATCATGATTTTGCCGGCGTTCGGTATCGTTTCCGAAATCGTGCCGACGTTCTCGCGTAAGCCTTTGTTTGGTTACCAAGCCATGGTCTACGCAACCGCAGCGATCGCGTTCCTGTCGTTCATCGTGTGGGCTCACCACATGTTCACCGCAGGCATGCCGCTGGGTGGCGAACTGTACTTCATGTTCGCGACGATGTTGATCTCGATCCCGACGGGCGTGAAGATCTTCAACTGGGTCACGACAATGTGGCGTGGTTCGTTGACGTTCGAAGCACCGATGCTGTGGTCGATCGCGTTCATCATTTTGTTCGCAATCGGAGGTTTCTCGGGTCTGATGCTCGCCATCGTTCCGGCTGACTTCCAGTACCACGATACATACTTCGTTGTGGCTCACTTCCACTACGTTCTGGTGACGGGCGCATTGTTCGCCATCATCGCGGCAATCTACTACTGGTGGCCGAAGTGGACGGGTCGCATGTACAGCGAGAAGCTGGCAGGCATCCATTTCTGGTGGACGATCGTCTTCTCGAACTTGCTGTTCTTCCCGCAACACTTCCTGGGTCTGGCCGGCATGCCGCGCCGTATCCCGGATTACTCGGTCGTGTTCGCGGATTGGAACTTCATTTCGTCGATCGGTGCGTTCGGTATGTTCGCGACGCCGTTCTTCATGATCTTCGTCCTGTGGCATTCGCTGAAGTTCGGCGCGAAGGCATCGGCAAGCCCATGGGAAGGCGCGCATGGTCTGGAATGGACGGTCCCATCGCCAGCTCCACACCACACGTTCGAAGTGCCACCAGTCATCAAGCCAGGTGATTTGGCGCACGGCGACGTGACGCACTAAGATTTTATTGAGGCAAAAAGATGAACCGCCCTTCCAACAAACCCGCTGACAAGGACCCGCGCCGTAACAGCGCGCGCCGCACAGCGATTACGGTGGTGTTGATTGTGGCGGCCATCTATGTCGGTTTCATGATCCTGGTTTGGTCCAGGCACCACTGATACTTCGGAGTTAACAGCAGAACGTAATGAACGACCAGTCGCAACAACCAGAAACTCAGCGCAAGGAAGCCGAAAAGAAGACGGCAGGCCTTGGCAAGATGCTGATTGTCACGCTGATCGCGTTCGCCTTCACGTTCAGCCTGATTCCGATTTATCGCATTGCGTGTGAGAAATTGCTCGGCACCAAGCTTGAGCGCGAAGCAACGATCATCAAGGAATCCGACAGGCTCGCTGCGGCCAAGCCGGGTGAGAAGCGTTTTGTGACGGTCGAATTCGACGGCACGGTGAACTCGATGTTGCCGTGGCAGTTCCACCCGAATCAAACGCGGATGGAAGTTGAAGTCGGCAAGCCGTATGAGACGACGTATTTTGCGAAGAATACGTGGCGCACGGCGGTCGTTGGCAGTGCAACGCCATCGGTGGCTCCGGCGCGGGCGTCGGCGTTTTTTAACAAAACCGAATGTTTCTGCTTTACTGCTCAAACGCTGGAGGCGGGCGAGAAGAAGGACATGCCAGTTCGATTCATCATCGATCCGGCATTGCCGAAGGACATCAAGACGATCACGTTGTCGTATACGTTCTTTAAGAACGATATCCTCACCGATGAGCTGAAGGCACAGAGCCCTCACGCCACGTCGGGCAACGCGGCCGCGGCGGTCAAGACCGCTCCTTGATGTTTGCTGTAACGTATTTGTAGTTGTTTAACCCTTTGTAATTCACATTATTTTTGGAAGAAGTTGCCATGGCTCAACAGCATTCGCCAGACGCAGATCCTAATCGCTATTACGTCCCAGCCGGCAGTAAGTGGCCATTCCTGGGTTCGATCGCATTGTTCATTGCGATGGTTGGTTTTGGCTCGATGTTGGATGATTTCTCGTTCGGCAAGCCGATGTTCATCGGCGGTCTCTTTCTGATCGCGACCGTCCTGTTCTTCTGGTTCCGCGACGTCATCCGCGAGTCGGAGTCGGGCAAGTACAACAAGCGCGTGGACGTGTCGTTCCGCCTCGGCATGATGTGGTTCATCATGTCGGAAGTGTTCTTCTTCGGCGCGTTCTTCGCAGCTTTGTTCTACACGCGCCAATTCGCGTTGCCTTGGATGGGCGGCGAAGGTGGCAAGGCGATGACCAACGAAATCCTGTGGCAAGGTTTCTCGGGCGGTTGGCCGAGCTCCGGTCCAGGTAACGTCGGTGGTCAGTTCACGACGATTCCAGCTTGGGGTCTGCCACTGCTCAACACGTTGATCCTGTTGACGTCGGGTGTCACGATCACGATTGCTCACCACGCCTTGCGCGCGAACAACCGTAACCAGCTCAAGATCTTCTTGGGTCTGACGGTTCTGTTGGGCATGATCTTCTTGTTCTTCCAAGCGGAAGAATACATCCACGCCTACTCGGAATTGAACCTGACGCTCGGCTCGGGCATCTACGGTTCGACGTTCTTCATGCTGACGGGCTTCCACGGTCTGCACGTTTTGCTCGGTACGATCATGTTGTTCGTGATCTGGTGCCGCGTCATGAAGGGTCACTTCACGCCAAAGAATCACTTCGGTTTCGAAGCGGTCGCGTGGTATTGGCACTTCGTCGACGTGGTGTGGTTGGGCTTGTTCCTGTTCGTCTACGTGCTGTAAGCGCTTCGCTTAAACCGTAAATCGAAAATCAAAAATCGCCGCGAGCTGGAAGGTTCGCGGCGATTTCTTTTTTTGTGCGGTTTCAAAAGTTGAACTTGTGTCCACGCAGGCCCGCAGATCGAAATTGCGGGCGCGAAAAAAGATGAACTTCTGTCCATGGACACAAGTTCATCTTTTGAAATGTCACTAAAAACCGCAGCGCCGCCGAGGCAGCCGCGTTTCAGGTTTCAGGATTGAAGTGCGGCGCGCTTAAGGTGCGCGACCGACGCCGTGGAAATCCAGGTAGCCGAGCTGGTGCGCGATGATGATGCAGAGGATCAGGCCGACGGAGAGAGCGACGCGGCGGGTGAGAGCGCGAGCCGTTTTGTCACTTTGGCCCTTGTCGTTCATCATGTGGTAGAGACTGGCACCGAGTTGCCAGAGAATCAGCAGAAATACTGCGACAATAAGGAAGGTTTTCATCTGAGCTCCGGGGACCGTTGCAGTCCCGACTGAGCCACTATTATCGCAAACATGACAAAGAATCACACACGTTCCCTCATCATTTGGTGGCTGATTGCGCTATTGCTGGCGGGTGGGATGGCGAGGTTGGGGTTTTGGCAGTATGGTCGCGCAGCGGAGAAGCGTGTGCAGCTGGCGCAGGTGGAGCAGGCGCTGAAGAATCCGGTGCCGCTGAGCTTGATGAATCCGACGTTTGAACCGTTCGAGAGAGTGGAGGGGAGCGGCACGTTTGAGAGGAAGCCGGTGATTTTGCTGGATAACCAACAGCGCGACGGGCGCGTGGGCGTGCATGCGTACGGCGTGTTCGTGCCGGATGAGTTGCCGCAGCAGCGATTGCTGGTCGATTTGGGCTGGTTGCCGATGGATGGGCAGCGCGACTGGCCCGCGGTGGCGGTGCCGACGGGACACCTGAAATTAAGTGGTTTGCGCGTGAATCCGCCGAGCGCGGGGATTGCGATCGGTGACGCGAGCGGATACCTCGAAAAGCGCGGCGACGAATGGCTCGTCGTGAATCTCGACACGGCACGCATCGCGAAAGAGTTGGGTGCGCCGGTGTGGCCGCAGGTGCTGCGATTGGATCCGAAATTGCCGATGGGGTATGAGCGGGATCTGGAGATTTTGTCGAATACTTTGACACCCGAGAAGCATCTCGGGTACGCGGTGCAGTGGTGGGGGCTCGCGGCGACGTTGCTGGTGATTGCGCTGGTGCTCACTTTGCGCCGAAAGAAGGCGTAAAAAGCCGTATTTTTTCGACAAAAACACCCACACCCATTAAACTATTCAGTTCCCCAAACGTCACGGTATGTCTGACATTCCGTGTGCCATCGAAGAATTGAAAGGTCCCATGAACTCACCCGAACTTACGCCGGAACAGCTGCGCATCAGGCGCCGTAATCGCATTGGGTTGTTGGCGATTTTTGGGTTGTTCTTCGGTGTCATGTTCATCGCCGGTGCGTTGCGATTCGCCGGTTGGAAGCCACCACAAACGAAGTCTTACGGCACGTTGATCGATCCACCAATCGATGCGCGTCAATTGACGCCGACCACGGTCGATGGCAAACCTTATGCGTGGAATCCGGACGAGCGCCGTTGGCGTTTGCTGGTCGTCAATGGCGACAAGTGCGAAGCAACTTGCGAAGCGTCGGCTGCGGACCTGGACAAAGTTTGGCAGTTGATGGGCGAGAAGAAAGATCGCGTTGATGTGTTGTGGATCGGTGCGACACCAACGCAGACGACGGTTCACAACTTGATCCCTCTGTCTGCCGACGCTGAAATCAAATCAATGCTGCCTGCCGACGGTCGTGCACCGACGGAGAAGGGTATGCCGCTGTATTTTATCGATCCGAACGGCTTCATCATGATGCGCTTTGCACCGGGTGCTGATGTCATGGGAATCCGCGTTGATCTCGCGAAAGTTTTGAAGCTCGCTTAATGAACACTCCTCTGACTCCATTATTCAAAAAAGGCATCGCCCACCGCAATGTCACCCGTGTTGCCTGGTTGGCGACGGCACTCGCGTTCTGTGTGATCGTGTTCGGCGCGTTCGTGCGTTTGAGCGATGCCGGTTTGAGTTGCCCGGATTGGCCGACGTGTTATGGCAAGGCGGCGTGGCCGACCGCGGAAACTGCGCATAAGGTTGTCGATCATGCGGCGACTGCGATTCGTGCAGTGGATCCGACGAAGGCATGGCGCGAACAATTGCACCGTCATCTCGCATCGATCCTTGGCTTGCTCGTGTTCGGCTTGGCGTTGGCAACGGCATACCGCCGTCCAAAAGGTTGGCAACAAATTGTCGGCGCAGCGGTCTTGACGGCAATCGCGATTCCCCTGCAAATGAAGGGGTTTTATGCGGCATCGACCTCGTTGGTTGTGGCGGCTGAGATCATTTTGTTGTTCGCTGCATTCCGTTGGGATAACTCCGACTTGTCGCGCGTGGGTGCGATTACGTTGGCGGTGATTATCTTCCAGGCGATCCTCGGCATGTGGACCGTGACGTGGTTGCTGAAGCCTGTGGTCGTGATGGCGCACTTGATCGGTGGCTTGACCACGTTCGCGCTGTTGACGTGGATGGCGTGGCGTTCGACAGACCGTCCGATTCACATGGTGCAATCGAACCGCATGCGCATGTGGGTCATCATCGGCATCGTGTTGCTCGGTGCGCAGATCGCGTTGGGTGGCTGGACGTCGGCGAACTACGCAGCGTTGGCTTGCGGCGTTGATTTCCCGAAGTGTGCCGGTCAATGGATGCCACCGCATAACTTCAGCGATGGCTTCGTTTTGTGGCGTGGCGTTGGTGTGGATTACGAAGGTGGCGTGCTGGATGCGGCGTCGCGCATTGCGATTCAACTGGCGCACCGTGCCGGTGCAGTCATTGCAGGCTTGTATGTTTTGATTCTCGGCATTGCGTTGATGCGTTCGCCGGGTTTGCGTGGTCGCGGTGCTTCGCTCGCGATCATGATCATCGTGCAAATCGCATTGGGCATCTCGAACGTTGTGATGGGTCTGCCGTTGTGGGTTGCGGTGTTGCATAACGCGGGTGCGGCGTTGCTGCTGTACATGCTGGTCTCGTTGCTGGCGCGCATACGTGAAGTGGAGTTGTAAGTTTTTGCCATGAATTTCAAGGCTTATTGGTCGCTGACGAAACCGCGTGTGGTTGCACTGATTGTGTTTACCGCGCTGGTCGGTTCGTTGATGGCGATCGATGGGATGCCGACGGCGGAAGAATGGCGTCGGACGATTGTTGGTTTCATCGGGATCTTCCTGGCGGCGGCTTCGGCGGCTGCGATCAATCAGATCATGGATCAGCGGATCGATGCCAAAATGGCGCGCACCTCATGGCGTCCGTTGGTTGTCGGTGGTGTGTCGACACGTCAGGCGATGACGTTTGCGGTTGTGTTGGCCGTGTTGTCGATGGTGATTTTGTACTTCTTCGTCAATCCGATGACGGCGTTGCTGACGTTCCTGTCGTTGATCGGATATGCCGTGATTTATACGGTGTATTTGAAGCGTGCAACTCCACAAAACATCGTGATCGGTGGTCTCGCCGGTGCCGCTCCGCCGTTGCTCGGTTGGTCTGCGGTGACGGGTATGCAGAACGAATGGGACTGGGAGCATGCATTGCTTCTCGTGCTCATCATTTTCATTTGGACGCCGCCGCATTTCTGGGCGTTGGCCATTTTCCGTCGTGCTGATTACGCGAAGGCGATGGTGCCGATGTTGCCCGTGACTCACGGTGTGACTTATACGCGGTGGCAGATTTTGTTCTATACCGTGTTGCTGTTTGTGGTGACGTTGTTGCCATGGGTGTTCGGCATGAGCGGACTGATTTATTTGATCGGCGCCGTGGCGTTGGGCCTGGGCTTCGTCTATTACGCGTACCGTTTGCTCAATCCGCCGGATGAGTTGTACTCGATGAAGGTGTTCGGATATTCGATCACGTACTTGATCGTGATGTTCGCATTGTTGCTCGTCGATCACTGGATCGTGTTGCCGAGATCACTTGGGGCATGATCAATCGCGTGCCGCCTTGGTTGCTGGGCGGGGCGTTTTGGCTCGCTCTCTGTGCTGGCATCGTCAACGTTGTTGGCTTGATGGGATTTCAGCATCAGGCGGTGACGCACTTAACGGGCAATACTTCGTTATTGGGTGAGGCTCTGGCTGCTGCGGACTTTCGGACGGCGCTGCATTTTTGGTTATTGATCGTGTCGTTTGTCGTCGGCGCGATGATCAGCGGCATGATTATCCAGGACTCGTCATTCAAGCTCGGGCGCCGTTATAGCGTGGCATTGGTGTTGGTGGCTGCGTTGTTATTCGCGGCGATTCCGTTGATGACGAAGCATATTCCGTTGGGTTGGTACGCGGCTGCGTGCGCATGCGGCCTCCAAAATGCCATGGTCTCCACCTACAGCGGCGCGACTGTCCGGACGGCGCATTTGACGGGGATGTTTACGGATCTCGGGATTTTCCTCGGGCATTATCTGCGTCGCGTTCCCGTTGATCCCCGCCGCGTTGGCGTACGTGGTGTTGCGCCGGATGGGCTCGACGATTATCTGAGTTGTTCGATGCGTTCGCGCATCTTATTCACTTCGCAGTAGATCACGTTGAGGTCTTCGCCGATCTGCTTATGCGCCTCGGATGCTTCGGGATTGCAGTCCTTGCTCATCTGCTGTTCCCATGCGCGTTGTGCTTGGGTGTCCGTTTCGCTGCGTGGTTTGCTGCCCCAAGCTTTCTGCAATTCCAGTGAGACGTCGTTGTGTTCGAGCATTGCCTTGTTGACGTTTGCTTTTTGGCGGTTGATGGCCGGGTCGACGCCGCATGCGGTGGCGGTGATTGTTGCGGCTGCCATCGTGGCGAGTAGGATCATCTTCATGCTTGGATTGTAACAATGCTGGGTCTAGAGTGGGGTTTACTGTTCCTGATCTGGGTGTCGCTGATGAGTCTCGAGTTTTATTCCAATCCGCAATCGCGTGGTCGCATCGTCCGTTGGATGTTGGAGGAAGTCGGTCATCCTTACGAAACACACGTCGTTGATTACGGTGCGATGAAGTCGGCGGAGTATTTGGCGATCAATCCGATGGGCAAGGTTCCGTCTGTCGTGCATGACGGTCACGTGGTGACGGAAGCGGCGGCGATCATTGCGTATCTCGCGGAGACGTTTCCTACTTCGGGTCTGCTGCCGTTGTCGGATGAAGAGCGGGCTCGGTACTATCGGTGGATGTTTTTTGCGGCGGGTCCTGTGGAGCAGGCGTTAACTGCGAAGGCGTTCGGCTTCTCGGCGCCGGATAAATCGGCATCGTTAGGTTATGGCTCTTATGAGCAGACGGTTTCGACGTTGGAGTCGGCGTTGTCGTCTTCGCCGTATGTGTGCGGTTCGCGGTTTACGGCGGCGGATGTTTACGTCGGCTCGCACGTCGCGTGGGGTTTGATGTTCAAAACTTTGGAGTCGCGCCCAGTGTTTGCCGATTATGTTGCGCGGTTGCAGGCGCGGGATGCGTATGTACGGGCGTCGGATTTGGACAATGCGTTGATAAGTTGAGTTAAGCGGTGTTTGAAAGGTTGAACTTGTGTCCGGTGACGCATGTTCAACCTTTGGTGCGCGTTTAATTTGCGACCGGCAGCTCGATGCGATTATTAAAGCGGTTGCGGCACGCCGGCAACTCCTTTGGCGTATCTACAAAAAGACGAGTGTCACCATAACCCTTCACTTCAGTAATACGATCCATTGGTGCGCCGTTCTTGCGCAGGTAGCTGGCAGCTGCATCTGCCCGGCGTTGGGACAGAGCCAAGTGATCTTCACCCGGGCATGAATCGGTGTGTCCTTGAACTGCAATTTTAAGCTGGGGATATTTATTCAGGGCTCGGATTGCGTCGTCGAGTTTTTGCTTCGTGCCGTCGTTTAATGCCGCACTGCCGGGATCGAAGTATGCGCCGCAGCAGTCGATCGTCGTGGATTTCACAGGGGTCTGCGCACATGCGCTTAGCGTAAGAACGAACGCGGCAAAAATTACCCGAACCATTATTACGTCAAGTTTTTTCCAATGCATCCAGTTTACAACGCTTCGATGAAAGTTTGGTCAACTTAAGTTTCAAGGGTTGAACCTGTGTCAGGGGACGCATGTTCAACCTTTCAAACCTCGCCTGCGATGACGTGTGCCCGTCAAAATCCAGACGAAGAAGGCACTCGCTCGATGGTGATTACCGCTGGGCAGCCATCGGGCGCGATGCGTTCGTCCGGTTTGCTGTTCGGACACTTGTCGCGGCAGTTGTCGACGAGATCGTTGTCGTCGTCGCGCTGCGCGCAATCGGCGACACTCTCGCGCACCTCAAGCGGGCGTACCCACGAAGCGCACATGAGTACCAGCGACAACAAAACAAGGAATCTCAAGGGTTACTCCAGGATTTTCTGCCAGTATCCGACATCGACATATCCATTGAGCTTGAAGCCAACTTGCTCGAACTGGGCAACCTTGCGGAAACCCAGTGACTCGTGCAGGGCGATGCTTGCGTCATTCGGAAGTGCAATGCCACCAATGACGGTGTGCATGTCCAATGCGTGCAGCGAGTCGAGCAGGGCGACGTAGAGTTTTTTGCCGATGCCGTGTCCCTGGAATGACGCATCGATATACACCGAGGACTCAACAGTCTTGGAGTAGGCGCAGCGGCCTTTCCACTTTGAAGCGTATGTGTAGCCCACGACACGATCGTCTTCGACAGCAACGAGATAGGGGAGTCCGGCGTCGATGGTTTCGGTGATGCGCGACGCCATTTCAACGCCGTCGACTGACGAGGTTTCAAACGTCACAACCGAATTGACGACGTAAGGATTGTAGATTGCTGCAATCGCATCGCCATCACTTGGTTGTGCCGTCCGGATCATGATTTCAGATTTCAGATTTCAGATTTCAGATTTGGCGTCAGCGAATAAGGTACTTATCCCAAAACTCCATCGTTGCCGCGTTGAAAAAGTCGGAGTTGGATTTTTTGCGGAAACCATGGCCCTCATCTTTGAACAACAAGTACGAAACCGGCACGCCATTGCCGCGGACGGCTTTGACGATTTGCTCGGCTTCGGTGTACGGCACGCGTGGGTCGTTCAGACCTTGCGCAACGAACAGCGGTGACTTGATGCGGTTCGCGTGATTCAACGGCGAGATGCGATCGAAAACTTCCGACATCACCGGGTCACGCTCATCCCCGTATTCGGCGCGGCGCAGATCACGACGGTAGCTTTCGGTGTTGGTGAGGAATGTTTTGAAATTCGAGATGCCAACGACGTCGACACCGGCGCGAATGCGATCGCTGTAATGCATCAACGAACTCAGCACCATGTAGCCGCCGTACGAGCCGCCCATGACGCCGACGCGGGATGCGTCAAGCTCTGGCTGCTTCGCAATCCACTCGAGCAACGCGCCGATGTCCTTGACCGAGTCTTCGCGCAACGGACCGTTATCCAAAGCGAGATACGTCCGGCCATAACCCGACGAGCCGCGCACGTTCGGGATCAACATGGCGACGCCTTTCTCGTTGGCGAGATATTGCGCGGTTGGGTTGAAGCTCGGTTGCGATTGCGCTTCCGGTCCACCGTGGATGTTGATGATGACCGGGACCTTGTGGGAGGCGGATGCGGATTTTGGCTTGTAATAAAACGACGGAATCTTGCGACCATCAAACGACGGGAACTCGATCAACGATGGTGCGATGAACTTCGAGGTGTCGAGACCACCGACTTCACTTTGCGTCCAACGCGTGGACTTTGCATTAGCCAGATCGATGACGTAAACATCCGATGGCGATGCCGCGGAGTTCAACGACAACGCGAGACGCTTACCATCCGGCGAAAACGCCGTGCCACCAATCAGCCCTGTCGGCAATGCAGGAAGCTTCACTTGCTTGCCAGTCACCGTGTCGCGCACATACAACTTGTTGATGCCACCTTCGTTGGTTTGATACGCGAGCAACTTGCCGTCATCGGACAGCGTCAAACTCTCGGCATCCCAAGGAATGTTCGCAGTGATGTGCGTGACTTTGTTCGACACGCCATCGTGATGACGAAGCGTGCGGAACTCGCTGACTTTGCCATTGATTGGTTCGTTGCTGATGAAGAACGCGCCTTTATTGCTTCGGTCAAAAACAAACCCACCAAACGACGCCTTGCCGCCATCGACGGGGAGCATTTTGATTTGGCCCGTGCTCAAGTTGATGATCGCCGGCTGCGCATCTTCAATCGAGTTGTAACGCGAGACCGCGAGTTCCTTACCATCAAACGAGAAATCCTGGACGCCCCAGCTGCCGCCTTCGCTGAGGATCATTTTCGGTTTGGCATTCGCCGTTGCGAGATCCAGCAAATAGATGTCCATGTCTTTCTTGTTGCGCGCGTTGCTCGAGTACGCGAGATAACGACCGTCCTTCGAAAGCGTTGCGGAACCATTGCGCGAGGTGCCGTCGGTGAGCATCGTGATGTCGCGGGACGTCAGATCGAATTTGTAGATCTGCGCATTTTCGTTACCGCCGATGTCCTTGCTGAAAAGGAAGTACTTGCGCCCATTTAACGTAAAAGGTTGCGCACCACCAATCGGCTCCGGATAAAACGTCAACTGCTCACGCATTCCCATCGGCGCGCACAGGCGGTGAATTTGCGAGGTTTCTGCGAAGCGTGTGCTGATGAGCATGCAAGTGTTGTCGATCCAGCCGTTAACGCCGGCGCCGCGGGTATTTTGATAACGTGCGAGCTGTTCCACCAATGCAGGGCTCGGTGTCGGCACGTTCTCGGAAATGCGGTTTCCGACCTCCTCACGTTTCACATCCTGCGCAAAGGCGGACGTGGCAGCAAACAATGTGGCGAGCGAAATGGCGAGAACGTGGCGTTTAGACATAGCGTTGCGGCTCCAAAGGTTTACCATTTACTTTAATTCATATTGGGAGCGTCGACATGCACGATCTATGGGACCCGGGTGCGCCGTGGTGGATTTTCGTCCTGCGTGCTGCGGCCGTCTACTTCGGTGTCATGTTGCTGATCCGGTTGTCGGGCAAGCGTGCGGTGGGGCAGTTCACCCCATTCGATTTGATCCTGTTGATCCTCATCGGTAACGCCGTACAAAACGGCATGAACGGCGGCGATAACTCACTGACGGTTGCGGCGATTTTGAGTGTCACCTTAGTGGCGATCAACTATGCGACTGCCTTCGTCATCGCGCGATCGAAGACGATGCGGCACATCATTGAAGGTCATTCCGTAGTGATTGCGAAAGATGGCAAGGTCATGCATGACGTGCTGAACCATGAGTTGATCAGCAAGGCGGACTTCCGCGAGGCCATGCGTGCAGACGGACTGACGCATATTTCCCAGATCCGCATCGCGCGACTGGAAACAGACGGCAAGATTACGTTTGAGCAGGTGGGGACAACTTCAGACGAAGAAGACGCATAAGCTCTTCGATATCCAACGCCGTCATTTCGTTGCGGCGTTGCTTCTCCTGAAGTTCACCGAGACGTTGTTCGCGCATGCGGATTTCGAGCTGCGTAATCGCGTCGTTGAATTCCTGCAACAAAATCTCTTCTTCCGACGGAATGATCGTCGCCGCAAGTTTGCTCAACGGCTCGAAATGCTCGGTGCCTTCAAACGATTCCAGCAACATGCCCGTGTTGATTTCCGGACGTTCGTCGACACGCATCAACAATTCGCAGAGCAAGTCGATGCCAGGCAATTTCAACGCTGCAAACGGGTAGGGCGGTTGCAACTCCAACGCCAACGAAGGTTGCTGCATCAACAACGCAATGACACTACGCACTAAAGAACGCTTCGCAACGGGAACAGCGTTGCGCGAACGTCGCACCATCGGCGCTGCACGTTCTTGCGACGATGACAGCCCGACGATTTCATTGACCTGCGCCTGCATCAAATCGCGGAAACTTCCGTCCGGCAATTGCGCGAGATACGGCTTGGTGATCTCGGCGAAACGGCTACGGCCTTCCAACGTCTGCAGCTGCAATCCTTCACTCAAATGCTCGATGAAAAATCGCGACATCGGAGTGGCGGCTTCGCGTAGATTTTCGAAACCGAGCTTGCCTTCCTTGCGCACCATCGAATCCGGATCTTCACCATTCGGCAAAAACATGAAGAACGCCTGTCGCCCTTCCTTCATTCTCGGCAACACCGATTCCACAGCTTTCCACGCTGCCTTACGTCCTGCATTATCGCCATCGAAACAGAACACTACGGTTTCACTGTTGCGGAACAACAGCTCCGCATGTTCCGGCGTCGTCGCTGTTCCCAACGTTGCCACGGCCGTATCAATGCCGTGCTGATACAACGCCACGACATCCATGTAGCCTTCAACGACCAGCAAGTAAGGAATCTTGCTATGCACTTGCCGCACTTGCCACAAGCCATACAATTCGCGGCCTTTGTGGAACAACTCCGTTTCCGGCGAGTTCAAATACTTCGGTGCATCGTCGGGATTGATGACACGTCCGCCGAAGCCGATGGTGCGGCCACGTCGATCGCTGATCGGAAACATCACGCGATTGCGGAACTTGTCATACGAGTGACCACGATCATTCGTCGAAAACATCCCGCCGCGCGTGAGCATTTTCAACTTATGCGCATCGTTGTTCACCGCACGCGATAACGAATCGAAACCAGGCGGCGCAAAGCCAATCTGGAAGTGCGTGATCGTCGTTTCATCCAATCCGCGACCATCGAGATACGCGCGCGCTTCATCGGATCGGGCAAGTTGTTTCACATAAAACTGCCGGCACGATTCCATCACCGTATGCAGATCGGCGAGATCCGGTGGGCGGTTGAATTGCGCTTGTTCGCGCGGGATTTCCATACCGGCACGTTGCGCCAACTCTTCGACCGCATCGAGAAATTCGAGGCGATCGTAGTTCATCAGGAAACCGAGCGCAGTACCGTGCGCACCGCAGCCAAAGCAGTGATAAAACTGCTTCGTCGGCGACACCGTAAATGAAGCGGAACGTTCGTCGTGGAAAGGGCAACGCGCTGCGTAGTCGCGACCTTGCTTCTTCAACGGCACGCGCGCACCGACAATCTCGACGATGTCGGTGCGGTTGAGGAGGTCGTCAATGAAGACGTCAGGAATGCGCGCCATGGATCCAGTTTACTGGACGGTGACGCTTAAGCGGTCAGCGATTTCTTGATCAGCTGCGAAACCAAACCCATGTCGGCTTTGCCGGCGAGTTGACCTTTCAAAACACCCATAACCTTACCCATGTCGGCAGGCGAAGCAGCACCGGTTGCTTTGATCGCAGCAGTGACGGCGTCCTGGATTTCGGCCTCACCCATTTTGGCCGGGAGATACTTCTCGATGACGACCACTTCGGCGCGTTCGATTGCAGCGAGATCTTCGCGTGCGGCGGCTTCGAACTGAGTGATCGAGTCCTTGCGCTGCTTCAACATTTTCTCAAGGACAGCCATCACCTGCGCGTCATCGAGTTCGATGCGCTCGTCGACTTCCTTGCGCTTGATGTCAGCGAGGATGAGGCGGATCACGGCGAGGCGGTCCTTCTCACCGGACTTCATTGCGGTCTTCATGTCTTCGGTCAGTTGTTGCTTGAGGCTCATTTTGGCTCCTATCAAATTTGGCGGTGAAAACACAAAAAGCCGACTGCGAAACTCGCGGCCGGCTTTCTGGGATCCAGCGGCTGCAGCGAAATTGCCGCGCCAGAAGGATCAGAAAAGCTTAGTACATGCGTTGACGCTTGGTCACGTCACGCGAGGTGCGACGTGATTGGCGCTTGACTGCAGCAGCAGCCTTACGCTTGCGTTCTTGCGTTGGCTTCTCGTAGAATTCGCGCTTGCGGGTTTCAGCAAGGACACCAGCCTTCTCGCAGGTGCGCTTGAAACGGCGCAGGGCAAACTCAAAAGGCTCGTTTTCGCGGACTTTTACGCTTGGCATTATCAATCAATCTCTAGAATATGGGTGGCACTACTGCCAGTGAGCCAAACATTATAAAGGCTTTCCATTCCCGTGTGCAAGCCCTAAACTGGATTCATGAGAGTTCTTGGCATCGAAACCAGCTGTGATGAGACCGGAGTGGCGGTGTATGACACGTCCGAGGGGCTTTTGGCGCATCATTTATTCAGCCAAATTGCGCTGCACGCCGAATATGGCGGGGTCGTGCCGGAACTGGCTTCACGCGACCATGTGCGCAAATTATTGCCATTGATCCGCCAGACGTTGGCCGAATCCGGGTTGTCCGTCGACGATCTGGACGGTGTGGCTTACACGGCGGGGCCCGGGCTGGTTGGCGCTTTATTGGTCGGTGCGGGCGTGGGTCGCGCGCTGGCGTGGTCGCTGGATGTGCCCGCGGTGGGCGTGCATCACATGGAAGGTCACTTATTGGCGCCGTTGCTCGAGGATGATCCGCGTGGTCGGCCGGAGCCGCCGTTCGTGGCGTTGCTGGTGTCGGGTGGCCATTCGCAATTAATTCATGTCAAAAAAATCGGCGAATACGAGTTACTCGGCGAAACGATTGACGATGCGGCGGGTGAGGCTTTTGATAAGACTGCGAAGTTGATGGGTCTCGCATATCCAGGTGGTCCGTTGCTGGCTAAGCTCGCGTTGGAAGGTGAGCCGGGTCGATTCAAGTTCACGCGTCCGATGGTCGATCGGCCTGGTTTGGAATTTAGTTTCAGTGGGTTGAAGACACAGGTTTTGTTGGCGTGGCAGAAGTCGGATCAAACGGCGCAGACGCAGCGTGACATTGCGCGCGGGTTTGAAGATGCGGTCGTCGATACGTTGGCGATCAAGTGTGAGCGCGCGCTGGATCAAGTCGATTGCGACACGTTGGTTGTCGCCGGCGGTGTGGGTGCGAATGTGAACTTGCGTGAGCGGTTGAAGGCGATGACAGCGAAGCGAGGCGGCGACGTGTATTTCCCGAGACCGGCGTTTTGTACGGATAACGGCGCGATGATTGCGTATGCGGGTGCGTTGCGTTTGCTCGCGGGCGAACGTGAAGGCGAGGCGATCAAAGTGCAGCCGCGTTGGGACATGGAAACGTTACCGAGGGTGGATAGATGAAGACAGAGAATACAGATTCGGTAGCGATTTCAAGCGGTGTTGAACTCGTTAAGCAAATGAGGCAGCTTTCGATTCCGATGTGGGCTCGCATTCTCACGCTGACGGTGTGTCTTGCGGTGCTAATTGGCGGAATTTTAATAATTTTTGTTGGAGTGGCTGGCTCATATGGTAATGAGCGCGGCGACGTAATCGACATAGGAGGCAGGCTGCTTGGAATTGCACTCATTCCGTCGCTGCTTTTGATGTATTTGACTTTTGCCCAAACGGGCGTAAAGGCGCTTTTGCGGAAGACGAATTCGCTACTGGACGAAACAGTTCCTGAAACACTTGCGTTACCCGTTTCTCAGCATGACATTCAATCATCCTGCTTCTTTGAACATCGGGTTGCGACGAATCATGAAACGGATTCGCCGACCAGCAACTACTGGATAACTGCGTCGGCGGCATCGGGCGATGTTGTCATTGGTCTTAAAGTTGAAATCAACGTCAGTAAAGTAAACGTGGTTGTCTGCGTGCCGCTTTCCAATACACATCGATGTGATGCGAATGTGTCAGATCAATTTGATGAGGCGATCTCAGGTGCTAGAAAGGAAGGGTATGACGTTACGGCCACAGTCTCGCAGATACGCGGAAGTTCATTCCTAGAGATCATAGGGCGCAAGAAGTTTAGCGACGAATTTCTGTGGGACTCGGCACAGAAACTCTACTTTGCGCAGGATCTTCGTCTTTTTGTCATGGCGATCATGCGAAAAGCGCTAGCCTTAAACGCATCACCGTAAACAATCAGGAAACAATGAAATGACCAGGACAGTGCTAATCACTGGTGGTGCACGGCGAATAGGAAGTGAGATTGCGCGGAAACTTGCAGTCAACGGATGGAATGTGGCAATACATTTCAATCACTCTGAAGCGGAAGCATCAGACCTAGTTGCAGAGTTGCGTTCGCAGGGATATATGGCGAGTAGCTTTCAATCAAGGCTGGATACCGTTGAAGACTGCGAGCGACTTTTTCGGGACGTAAACAGAGAGCTCGGCAACGTTCATGGACTGGTGAACAATGCTGCACATTTCGAGTTTGACCGTGCTCATTCCCCTGATTGGCATCTTTGGGATCTCCATTTGAATGTCAACGTCCGTGCAGCAATTCAACTTGCCTATCTCTTACATACGCAGCCAGCGCCAGATGATTCACGCCCGAGATGTGTCGTGAATATGCTCGACCAGAAAATATTCAACCTTAATCCCGATTTTTTTTCATACACAATAAGCAAGATTGCGCTGGAAGGTGCGACCAGACTCCAAGCAAAGGACTTCGCACCGAACACGCGCGTTTGTGCGGTCGCACCCGGACTGACAATGCAGAGTGGTGATCAGTCAGAATCTAATTTTGAAGTTGCACATACGATTACACCGATGGGGCGTTCCAGTACACCTACGGACATTGCGGAAGCTGTCTTATTTCTACTTGACGCAAGATCAGTGACGGGCTCAACGTTAATCGTCGATGGTGGGCAGCACTTAATTCCGCTTTCTAGAGATGTGATGTTTGAGGTAAAGGCATAGTATGAACAATACATGGGATGTGGAAGCGAGGGCGTTGGTCCTTGAAGGTTTGGTGATTCCGGTCTCCATTGGCATCCATGATTTCGAGCGCAACGGTGCACAGCGGTTGTCGATCAATGTGCGCGTTGAGTTGGATCCGGATCCGCTGACGAAGGATGAAGACATCCATAGCGTCGTTGATTACGATTACTTGCGTTCGGGCATCACGGCGTTGGCGGAGTCGCGGCACTTTGAGTTGCAGGAGACTTTTTGTGCGGAGATTCTCGACTTGTGTTTCTCGAAATCGTCGGTGATGAAAGCTCATGTCAAAACCGCCAAGCTCGACGTCTATCCCAACTGCGATGCGGTCGGCATTGAAGTCGATGCGGTGCGCCGTCGTGGAGATGCTGCATGAGTTCGTTGCCGTTGCCATCTGAAGAGGCGTTGCAGCATAGCGCGGAATTGCAGTCGTTGATTCTCGAAACGGCACGCGAAGAGAATGGCATTCCGTTTGCGAAGTACATGGAGATGGCGATGTATGCGCCGGGTCTGGGTTATTACTCGGCAGGTGCAAGCAAGTTCGGTGAAGAAGGCGACTTCATTACGGCGCCGGAGTTGGGGCCTATTTTTGCGGCATGTGTTGCGGAAGCCGTTGCACCGGTGTTGCAGCAAATTGGCGAGAAGGCCGTATTTTTCGAAGTCGGCGGTGGCACGGGTGCATTCGCGAAAGTTGCGTTGATGCGCTTGCTCGAACTCGATGCAATTCCTGACAAATATTTGATTCTCGAACCGTCGGCGCAATTGCGTGCACGTCAGCGTGCGATGTTGTTCGAAGCATTACCACCTTACTTGTTCGATTTGATCGAGTGGTTGGATGGCCCGGTTCCGTACGATTGGAATGGGGTTTTGTTCGCGAATGAAGTCATCGACGCGTTGCCTGTCTCGCGCTTCGTGGTCGGCGACGAATCGGAAGTGCTCGAAGAGTTTGTGATCGAGCGTGACGGCGAGTTGGCCGGTGTCGATCGTCCTGCGGATGACTTCCTTGCGCGTGCCGTGAATCATGTGCAGTCGACGTTGACTGACAAAATGCCGCGTGGCTATCGGTCGGAAATTTTGCCGCAGTTGCCGTATTGGATTCAGGCGATCAGTGGTGGCATGCAATCGGGTGCGATGTTGTTCGTCGATTACGGTTACTCGCGCAATGAGTACTATCAAGCTGATCGTGACGATGGAACATTGCGTGCTTACTATCGCCATCATGCGCACAACAACGTTTTCATGTATCCGGGTTTGCAGGACATTACGTCTTCGGTGGATTTCACTGCTTTGGTTGAAGCGGGCGTGCAAGCTGGGTTTGACCTGGCGGGTTATTGTTCGCAGGCGAGTTTTTTGCTGGGAAATGGTATGGCGGAAGCCATGAAACGCATTGAAGCGTTGACCGACGAAAATCTGCAAATGAAGCGTCGCAACGAAATCAAGAAGCTGACCTTGCCATCCGAAATGGGCGAGCGCTTCCAGGTGATGGGTTTCGAAAAAGGTGCCTCCTTCGGCGCCGCATTCCTCGTCGGTGATTTGAGCTACCGTCTGTGAAATATCCGAAGTTGTGGATCGCGATTTGGGTTGCGATGATTTTGGCGGTGATCATTGGCTCGATGATGCCCGCACGTGATGTTCCGATCGACATGGCACACGGCATGGACAAGGTCGTGCACTTCCTCGGGTACTTCGTGTTGAGCGCGTATGGGATGAATGTTTTTCGCAAGCTACGTCACGCGCGCTACGCCGTACTGTTTCTCGTCTTGCTCGGCGCCGTCATAGAAATCGCACAAGGATTTCTGACGTACACTCGCAGCGCAGAGTTCCAGGATTTCGTCGTGAATTCGCTCGGCGTGTTCGCGGGTTATCTCACCCGCAGAACACCACTCGCCAATTTGCTGTCGTCGATCGAAGCGCGCTTATTCGGTTGAGTTCAACAAACGTCGCACGGCCTTTACGCGCAGTTCCGTTATCGCTGCGCCCATCGCAGGCCCTTCAATCCCAGGCAGCACATCCTTCGAACTGATCTGCCGCGCCGTCTCAAACACGTCGAGCAACAACTGCCGTTGCGGATAATCGCGATCCTCAAAACCTAATCGCCCCCTCGCATCCGCCTCGCACGCCAACGCAAATTGCTCCACGCGCTCAGGTTTACGGAATGCATCCATGCGCATCAACAACTTCACAATCGTCGACGCGCGCATCTCCGGCAAGCGATGCATGTTGAGGTGCTCCTTGCACACGATCACTGCCATCTGCGCAAACTCGGCAGGCACCTTCAATCGCGCACACAACGCCTGCACCGGCGCCACACCCGAATCCTCATGACCACGATGACTTGGCAAAACATCTGCCGGCGTCAACGCCTTACCCAGATCATGCGTCAACGCAAGAAATCCCAGAAAGTCATCTCCAGGCCGCAACTTCGCCGCCTGCTGCAAAACCATCTCGATATGCACACCTGTATCCACTTCCGGATGCCATTGCGCACGCTGCGGAACACCGTACAACGCGTCGACTTCGGGCAGCACCACCTTCAATGCACCGACTTCACGCAACGTCTGCAAAAAAGCCTCCGGCGCCTTCTCCGTCAACGCACGTCTCAGCTCTTGCAGCACGCGTTCGGGAACGAGGTGATCCACTTCGCCACTGTCGACCATCTGCCGCATCAACGCCTTCGTTTCTTCCGCGACGGTGAATCCCATCGGCTTAAAGCGCGCCATGAATCGCGCCGCCCGCAACACTCGCAACGGATCCTCCGCAAACGCTGGCGACACATGACGCAACACGCGCGCTTCGAGATTGGCTTGTCCGCCGAACGGATCCACAATCTCGCCGGTCTCCAACGACTTCGCCATCGCATTGATCGTGAAGTCGCGCCGCTCCAAATCTTGCTCTAACGTCACGTCCGGCGATGCATGCGCAACGAAGCCCGAGTAGCCTTTGCCACTCCTTCTTTCGGTCCGTGCCAGCGCATATTCCTCGCCGCTCTGAGGATGCAGGAACACAGGGAAGTCTGCACCCACCACAGCAAACTCGGCTTGCAACATCTCATCCGCCGTCGCGCCGACCACCACATAGTCGCGATCGTTCACGGGCAAACCGAGCAGCTCATCCCGTACAGCGCCGCCGACGAGATAGGTTTGGCCAGGTGTTTTGACTTCCGAATTCATCCCACCATGTTAAACAATTCACAAAAAATCCGTTGACCCACCACCGATTTTCGTAGCAAAGTGTTCGATAGATTCCATTGGTACGAAAAGCCGATGCACCAAATTTTCCAGCTCGTCATTGGATGCCTCGTGATCTTCCTCGCGCTAAGGTTGCTCGTAGTATTCACCTACAGCGTTTTACTACGGAGCCACGATACGAAGCTGGAACGATTTCTCGTTCAATATAATGCCGCGCCGGTCGAACTTCGCGCCGACCGCACCGCCCGCGATCATCTCGCGCAAGTTAATACCAGCGCCAAGAACATCACCCGCATCCTCATCGAATCGGTTCTTTTCGGTGCGTCTGTTTTGCTCGGTGTTTGGATGAAGCAACACTACCACTTCACCGGAAGCGGTCCTCTGGCATTCGCGGCATTCTTTTTTTCGTCGTACTTCGTCGTTCAAATGGGTCGCAACATCAAACAACGTTGGATCATGCGTTGATGCGATTGCTTGAGCAGGGGAAGGCAGCGCAATGAACTTTGATCATCTATTGGACACTTTGAAGGCATGTGCGACGGCTGTTGCGGTGGTTCTTTCCGTCGGTTGCACATCACTATCGAATGGATCAGGAGTGGCTCAGGAGCGAATCCTAATTGATACTATCGTGAGGTCCGCAGTATCAAACTTGTCAAACCATCCAGTAGATAATGCTTTGGCGAGACTTGGACGTCCAGCATCGCAATTCGATGTCAAAACGCTGGTGCTCGACGGTCCTGAAGTTGAAATCGCGAAAGCGACAAACCACAAGATTCTTCTCCGGCGCGCTTCTCAAGAGTCGAGGCCAGCTGTAACTCTAATGACCATCCGAATCACCGATCCGCGGTTGTGCATCAACGTTCACGCGTTAAAAAATCAAGTTGACGCAAAACTGCCTCAATTCAGAAGTTTTCACATGATCTATTATGAGCTTAACGACCAATCCAGCGGGAATGCGGTGTCGTTAAGTTCAGATCCGACGCCAACGGTCCGCGAGCGATTCGCGCCTGAATTAATTGCCAAAATTCCGGCACTGCAGCAACAGCTCAATGTTCCCAAGGCACCTTGTGTAGAAAGTATCGGTATCCAGCAATCCGATAAGTGAGTGTCGGTAATCCGACACCTCGTTCTCAGCAACGATCGGAGCTAGTAACTTGACCTGCTTTGACTGCCGAAAGGCAGTCAATACTTAATCTGCTACTTAGCCGCAGGACAGACGAACGACTTCCGTTTGCCATCCAACCGGCCCATCATCCGATCAGTCACCGGAATCGCGTCGCCGTTGAAGCGCCAATCGTAGATCGTTGCAAACGACAAAATCCGCGCCACATACTCACGCGTTTCCTTATACGAAATCGTTTCGATCCACAGATCCGCATCCCAACCCGGACGCGCTGCCTTCCAACGATTCAATGGAGCAGGGCCCGCGTTGTAACCGGCAATCGCATAGTAAGGACGGTCGCCGTACTTGTCCTTCAATTCACGCAAATACGCTGTACCAATGCGGATATTCGCATCCGGATCATACAACGTCGAAATGCCATTCCATGGTTCGCCGATTCGCGCAGCAACTGTGCGACCGGTTGGCTCGATGACTTGCATTAGACCGTACGCATTCGCAGGAGATTTTGCCAGAGGATTGAACACACTTTCCGCACGGATTTCCGCAGCCACCCATTCCGGATCGACATTCGCGGCACGTGACGCCGAGATGATCGTCGCCTCATGATTCAACGGGAATCGCATCGAGTACAACGCAAGCTCTTGCGGCGTTTGTTTGATGTCAAAAATCGCCCGGTCATACCACCCATTCGTCTGCGCCATTTCAATCGCATCAATGCGCTCCTCATCCGAGAAGTCCTTGATCGCACGCGACCACTCACGCTGCGCCCACGACGTCCGCTGAATTTGATACAGCATCATCGCCCGCTTCAACGCAGGATCTGCAGCGACCTTGGAGCGGACCGATGCATTCTGTACAGGAAAAACAGGGCATAACGTATACGGCTGATTCAATTTGTCCGACGCGAGATAGCCATGGAACTCGGCCTTCGTCGATGCACGTTGATACGCTTCACGCGCACCGACTTGATCGCCGAGCAACTCCTTCATGCGCCCCTCGAAATATGTCCAACGCGAGGAGGAACGTTGTTCGGAGCCCATGTTTTGGATGGCATTCAAAACACCTCGCCAATCCTTCCGTTGCATCGCCTCACGTTGCCGCGCCTCATGCAAGCGCTCGTCATACGCACTCAACGGCACCGCCGCAAAACGCTGCGCCGCATTCGCATGATTCTCCGCACCCGCCCACAGCGCCGACTGATACAGCACACGCCCACGCATCTGCTCATCCATGTTCAACGCCGCCGCATACTTCGGCAACATCGTATCCGACACGCCCGGATTATTCCGCGCCGCCTTCGCCAATCCCATTGAGACGACGGTGCCGCTCAAGTAATTTTTTGGCCAGTTCAACGCCACATCAGAAGGTCTTTCCAAAAACCCCGCATACTCATTCGCCAACGCCGTATCACTCGCCGAAGCAAAGCCCTTCGCGGTATCGCGGATCACCGTCGCATTGTTGTTCAACGCAGCCAGTCGAATGCGATCCCAACGTTGTGCATCCGTAATCACGTTCGCCGTGTTGAGTCGTTGCAACGGCGTGGTGCACGTCGCGACTGGCGTATCGCCGCTCAGCCACACGCCCATCGCATCGTTATTCCACGCGGCCGGATCGGCGCTCGCCTGCGTCGCCTGGAGTCGGTAGCACTTCAACGCCGCCGCACTGATGCTATCGCGCCACGCGGCATTGAACGCGGTCCAATCCGCGCGCTTGCCTGCTTCACTCAACCACTGATCGCGAAACAGTTCACCGACTGCATCGCCGGCATGCTTGCCCAAAAACCCCGCCGCCTGCTGCGGTGTCACCGTCGCCATCGACTTCGTCAGCAACGCATACTCCATCCAACCGGCCAGCGCATGGTTGCTCAAGTTGCCCGGCACCGACGTCACCGTGCCCATCTCAATCGCGTTGAGGGTCGACTTCACTTGGCTTAACGCGGGATCGTTGATTTTGCCAAGATTCGGCTGCGGCAACTTCGGCGCATTCGGCCCATAAACGGTGTTTTGCGCGGGTTGCGCGCAAGCGGCGGTGGCAGCACTGAGGCCGATGACGATGGCGAGGAGGAGGGTGTTTTGGCGGATTTTCATACCGTCAACTATAACGGGAAGTTGCTGAACAGGCTTTGCAATCAGGTAGAGGTAGACGATTCAGTAGAAGCGCGCTGGCGCGCAAAATGCATCTGCGGCAGTCACTCGTTCGTTTAACTCGGACTGAAACACCGGAAGCCACTTGCTGTTGCGCATGGGACAACTTTGGCAAAACGACTTTTTTCGATCAGCTCCCGGAGAATATCGCGAAAGCCGCAGACACTAAATCGTCTACCTCTACCTCTAACTTAAGGTGACGCGAGCGCAGCGAGCGGAACCTCAAGATCCAACGCAATCGCCAAATGATCCGAAAACGCCGCAGGCATCGCCCGCATGTTGGAGGCCACCAAGGAATCCGAGACCAGGATGTGGTCGATGGCCTTGGCAGGTCGCCAGGAAGGGAACGTAAAAACAGCATCCTCCGGCGCACGAAGTCCCGTCCGATCGAAGAGCAAGTTCATTTCCGGGCGGTCGATGACGCAATTGAAGTCACCCATCAACACTACGTTCGGCAGATCGCGCAGATGCTCAGCGATGAATGCCAGCTGCGCGGCACGCGACTGTGCGCCCAGCGACAAATGACAGACCGCGACATGCAGACCTTCCGCACCGTCGCCAAAATTCGCAATCAGCAAACCACGCCCCGAGATGCGGCCGGGTAGGGGATGGATGTGCACGTTGCGGGGACCGAAACGGCTCAGCAAGCCATTCGCGCTGGACGCGACACCGCCGACAGAGCGGTTCGGTTGATGCGACCAATGATCGAAGCCCGCGCGCTCGGCGAGATAGTGCGTCTGATTGCGGAACCCCGACCGCAAAGAGCCTGGGTCCGCTTCGTTCAAACCAACGATGTCATACGACGACAGCAACTGCGCAATGATGTCGAGCTTTGATTGCTTGCCACCCATCGGCAGCACATGCGACCAACTGCGTGCGACATAATCGTGATAACCCTTCGTGCTCGAACCCGCCTGGATGTTTGCACTGAGAAGCTTCAGCGACCGTGTGTTTGACATGTCTTCAATCAACCTGCGAAAAATTACTTCGCAGCCTGGGCTCCACGCTCCATCGCAACCAAATGATCGGCGATGCGCAGGTTGTCTTCCCAAGTCTTGCCAATGACACGGTACTTGCCGTTCACGACGATCGTCGGAGTGCCTTCAATGCCCGAAGCCAGGAAAAATTGCTTCGCCTTATTCATCTTGCCCGTCGTCGCAAAGCTGTTCATCGCTGCGAGGAAATCTGCCGACTTCACACCGAACTGCTCATAGAAATCAGCAACCTTCTGCTCATTCGGAGTCTGGCCTTCCGCAGGCAATTTGCCATCAACGTGGATGGCCTGAATGACGGCGTCGTGGGATTTCTTCTCAACGCCCAGCGCCTGCGCAGCAAAATACGCCTTCGCATACGGCTTCCACTGGTCGCCGAACTCCGCCGGGACGTAGGTGAAGTTCACGTCAGCCGGTTGCTTCGCCTTCCACGCATTGACGAGAGGTTGGAAGCGCGCACACGCCGGGCAGATGTATCCAAACGCTTCCGCGACTTCGATCTTGCCTTCGATTGGATCGAATGGTGCTCCATTCTCGATGACGACGTAATCCGTACCGGCGATTGGCGCTGGTCCGACAGGCGGCACGATTGGGTTGTTATTCGGTGCTTCGACTTCGTTGACGACCGGTGCCGTTGCCGCCGCTTCCGTTGCTGCCGGTGCCGGCGTCGTGGCTTCCGGTGTCGGTGCCTTATCGCCGCTGCAAGCTGCGAGACCTGAAATCATTGTTGCCAAAACCAATGCGCGAATCTTCATGTATTCCGTTTCCTTTGAATTTCTGGGGGATTTCTAAATTTTACAACTTTACTTGCCGCGGGGCGCCGGCTTTGCAAAAGGCTTTGGCTGCTTCGCACGGATCTCACTGATCAAAAGCCCCGTGTTCATCAGTAACTCGTCGTGGCTGCGGCCAAGCACTTTGTAGCGACCGTCGACAATGATCGATGGCGTGCCTTCAACTTCCTTGCGCATCATCCACTTTTCGTTTCGGTCCATCGCGCGATCGATGCGTCCATCGTTATAGGTCGCGACAAACTTCATCGGATCCACTCCGTAACCCTTATAAAACGCGGCAATTTCCTGCGCGGATGCATTCGACGTTGGCAGAGATCGGCTGTCATGAATGGCGCGGAACATCGCACCATGCGACTTCTTCGCAACGCCAAGAATCTTCGCAGCTTCATACGCGCGCGCATATGGCTCCCAATTCGAGCTAAACGACGCCGGGACATAACGCACGACAACGTCCTTCGGCAAACGGGATTCGAATGCACTCATTTTCGGGTCAAAAGCCGCGCAATGCCCGCACAGATAACCGAACACTTCAACAACTTCGATTTGCCCGGCCTTCGTTGCCGGCTCAAAACGATCCGCCGATTTCAACGTCACATAATCCTGGCCTTCCACCAGTTTGCGGTTCTGCGCACTCGCACCCACCGCGACACTCATGCCGAGTACGGCCGTTGCGACAATTTTCAAAAAGTTTTTCATGTTCGCCATCTGTATCCCTAATCTATTCGTCTCTAGTCTAACCGCAGGTAAAAGGCCAAAGGCCAAAGCAAAAGCCCCAAAGCAAAACGCCGACCACACATATTGTGCAATCGGCGTTCTGAACGGCGTGCGAAGTTCCTTCGCCGCGCGTGGTCTTACTTCGTAACTGGTGCCGGTGCTGCTGGTGCCGCTGCGTCAGCCGCAGGTGCTGCCGGAGCTGGAGCCGCCGAAGCTGTTGCGTCTGCTGCCTTCTGCTTCGCAGCCGCTGCGTCGATTTGAGCTTGCGTTAACTTCACGCCCTTATCCAGCGAACGGTCGTGCAAGCCTTGCAGGTAAGCCGACAGGCCGACGATTTCCTCGTCCGTCAGGTTCTTCGCAACGTCATGCATCATGCCGTACAAATGCTTGTTCGGATCGTTCGAGACGCCACCGCGGAAGTATTCCAGACGACGCTTGACGTAAGCCGCTTGCTGACCACCGATGTGTGGGAACGGTGGACCGGCGTTACCGCCACCTGCAGGACCGTGACATGCGAAGCATGCGCCGATCTCGCGATCCTTGTCGCCTTGCCAGAAAAGCTTCTGACCCACTTCATACACGCGCTTGCCCGCATTCGGACCCGTTGCGATCAGAGTTGCGTCTGCAACGCCAGCACCTGCAACTTGCGTCGCGTAATGCGCGCCGATGTCGCGAGCGTCCTGCGCCGACAGCGCATCAGCGAATGGCTTCATCTGAGCGGCTTCTGGCTCGTTACGCACGTTCGTCTTGAACAGTTCGATCTGATGCGCAACGTACAGCTCAGGCATGCCGGCCAAGCGTGGGAACGCTGGGTCGATCGGGTTACCGTCGAGACCATGACACGCCGCGCAAGCAGCAGCCTTCGTCGCGCCAGCCTTCGGGTCGCCCCAGGTCGCCGTTGCAGCCGTCGTCGCAGCAGCCGCAGCCGGTGCAGCTTCGGTCGCAGGCTTCGCCGCAGCGTCAGGGTTGTTCTGGGCAAAACCAACCGCCGCAGCAATTGCCAACGCGGCCGCGCCGGTCATTCCGAGAATTCGAATTGGGCTCATATTCGAGACGGGCTCCAAGAAAATTTGAAAGACAATTCATCCACCCAGCGAAACTGAGCGAACATTAACTAAAGAATTATCGGCTGAACATGGCGAACGGTCAACGTCTGAGGGGTGTTTTTGCCAAAATACACGCCAATTTCCCTGAATATGCCATGCTATACCCCATGTCGAATCCACTAGAACGCGCCCAATACTGGTTGGCAGCGCACAATCAACGCCAATTGCCGCCGGATCAGGGGGCAGAGGTGGCTTTTGCCGGGCGCTCGAACGCCGGTAAGTCTACGGCCCTGAACGCAATCTGCCGCCAAAATGCTCTCGCCCGTGTCTCCAAGACTCCGGGCCGCACGCAGCAGCTCGTCTACTTCGCATTGCCGCCGCACGCCGACCGCGCGCTCGTCGACTTGCCAGGCTACGGTTACGCGAAGGTGCCGAAGGATTTGCAGGCGCATTGGCAGGCTTTTATTTACGATTATTTCCAGACGCGTGAGGCACTGAAGGGTCTCGTCGTTGTGATGGACATCCGCCATCCGTTGAAGGAATACGATTTGCAGATGCTGCAATATGCCGTCGACGGTGGTTTGCCGGCGCATGCTCTGCTGACGAAGGCTGACAAGCTTGGTCGCGGAGGTTCGAATCAAGTGCTCATGAAAGTGCGCAAGGAACTGCAGGCGAGGTTTGGTGATTCGGTTTCGGTGCAGGTTTTTTCGGGTGAATCCAAAGTTGGCGTGGACGAAGCCGTTGGCGTGATCCGAGGGTGGCTCGAGATCTAAACCTGAAACCTGAAATTAAGAGCGCCGCGAATTTGAAGCTCGCGGCGTTTTTTTTCGGCGTTGCAAAGGTTGAACTTCCGTCCATGGACACAAGTTCAACTTTCGAAAACCTGCTCAAACAAAAATCCCGGGATCTTGCGATGCCCGGGATTTTTTTGGCAGAACTAATCGAGCGATTAGAACTTGTACGAGAAGCCTGCCAACGTCGTGCGACCGTACTCGAAGTACTTCTCAGGACGACCTGCTGGATCGCCATCGTTGAACGCCGAGAACGGTTCGTCGCCGATGTTGCTCACTTGCAGATACAGCGACAGACCCTTCAGACGACCGTCGTTGAAGTTGTAGCTGACCTGTGCGTCCTGCACAACTTCGCCGGCGATGCTGACGGTTTGATAGTCAGCGCCGAAGCCACGCGTTTCACCGCGGAACGACGAACGCGTACGGCGGCTCAGCCGCACACCGAAACCACCGCGCTCGAAGTACGCGGTCACGTTCGAAACGTATTTCGACAGACCCGACAGCGGCTCAGACGTGCCCGGACCGTTTGGACGGATCGAGCTCGTGGTATCCGAGTAGGTACCGATGATGCCGAAACCGTTCAGTGGGCTCCACAGAACGTCCAATGGCAACGACAAGGTCAGTTCGTGACCAAAAATCGAACCACCTTCGCCATTCATCGGTTGATTGATTTTACCGATGTTGCTGGTTGGCTTCGGCGTGCCTGCTGGCAGCGTCGGCAATGGCAAACCGCTGAAATCAAATGCAGCGTCGCGGTTATAGATGTAGGACTTCAGCTTCTTGTGGAACATTGCTACGCCAACGTACCCGCGGTTGCCGTTTGGCGAGGTGAAATACTTCTCCAATGACAAATCAAGCGCATCGGCCATCCAAGGCTTCAGTTGCGTGTTGCCGCCGCCACCAGTCCAATACGCGCCGCTGATCGTCTGACCCGTCACAGGATCCGTGAACGTCGGGCACGCCGTTGTACAGACGCTGACATCCATGCCGGCTTTCAGTTGATCCATGCGAGGACGGGCCATCTGACGTGCAGCACCGAATCGCAGATACGAATCCGGCAGGAATTCCAGACCAAGGTTCAAGCTTGGCAGGAATTCACCGTACGAGGTGCTTTGGTGAATCGGAGTGCCACCTGGGTTGCCCTGGAACGTTGAGTACGCATCCGAGTATTGTTTGACGTCGACATACTGGAAGCCCACGTTGCCGCGCAGTGGTGCCTCGCCAATATTCGTGTCGATGTCTGCCTTCACATAGAACGTCGCGATATCTTCACCGACCGACCAGTTTTTCGCTGCGATCTCAGCATGTTGGTTGCTGATGAGCTTGTAGACACCGGATGCCAGCAGCTCATTCGCGTTGATTACGCCGAGTTGACCGATGCCACCGAAGTTGAAATCCTGGATTGAACCTGGGAACGGACGCGTGACACCAAACATACCACCCGTACAATCCGTAAGGCAAAGCTTGGCTTCGGTCGAGCTCTTGTCCTTGGTGCGCTTCGTGAAGTTGACGCCGAAATCGACAGCGCTGATTGGACCTTCCGAGATCTTGCGGATCAAGTTCACACGTGCCGACTTCAGCTTGTCGTTGACTTGGAAGTCTTTGAGGTAGCCGTCTTGACCCCAGCCGCCTGCGTCGGTGAGGACTAGCGAGCTTGGATCATTGAACTGTGCACCGAGAACGTAATTGTAGAAAAGGCCGCTTGGATCCAGCGACATGTCCATCGTCGTTGCGCCACCGTTCGTTGCGACGCCGACGTACGTTTCGAGAACGCGGAAATCACGCTTCACGTTCGACATGGACAGGTCAGTGTTCAACGACCACAGATCATTCAACTTGAACTTGTTGTTCCAGCCGATCGAGGTCAGCTTGTCGTTGATTGGATTGCTGTCCATGCGGATGACCGGATGCACGTTCGTCCACTTGGCGTTCGTAATCGTGCCATTGCTGTTGACGGTGTAGCCTGGTTGCAAAACGCCAGTGCCCCAGATCGTGCCGAATTCCATGCCCGTCTTGATTTCAGTCTTGTCAAAACGCGAGTGGAACACGTCCAGAACGCTATCCCAAGTTTCGTTAGGCTTGAACTGCAAAGTTGCGGCAACGCCCTTGCGGTCGTGGTTGTTGTCGAACTTGTAAAGCTTGCCGCCACCGAGGACGGTGGTGTTGTTTGGACCGCCGGTGTAGCCCCAGACTTCGTTCTGGTACCCAGGTTGTGGGCTGTCCATCTTCGAGACGGCCAGCATCAGACCAAGGCGGTTATCCATGAATTGATCAATGTACGTTGCCGTTGCGCGGTAGCCCGTTTCCTTCTGGTCGCGGATCTTGTTTTGGTCATAGCGTGCGCCGATCGTAATCACGCGTTCCTTGAACGACAGTGGACGGACCGTTTGCAGATCAACGGTACCCGACAGGCCTTGGCCGACGAGTGCTGCATTCGGGGTCTTATAGACGACGACGCCGCTCAACAGTTCCGATGGGTATTGGTCAAATTCAACGCCACGGTTGTCGCCGGTGCTGGCTTGTTCGCGACCGTTCAATGTCGTCGTGCCGAAATCGCCGTTAAAACCACGAATGTTGACTTGTGCTGCGCGGCCGCGCTCACGTTGAGCGGTGAGGCCCGGCAGGCGTGCGATCGAATCCGCGATGGATGCGTCAGGCAACTTGCCGATGTCTTCGGCCGAGATCGCTTCAACGATCGAAGTGTTCGTTTGCTTGGTATCGATGGCGGCTTCAATGGCCTTGCGGATACCCTTGACCTTGACGGTACCCACGCTCTTGGTCGTCTTGGTGGTATCGGTGCTTTGCGTGTCCTGCGCGAATGCAGGGCTGATCACCATGAGGGTCGCCGATGCGAGGGCAACGCTCAAAAGGTTACGCTTGAAATTCATTTGTGGCTCCAGAGAGTATTTGGAAAATGCGGTACATTCTTCGCGGTCGACCAGCCCGTACCCCAACTGGATCGCCAATCATTCGCTTGACTGGAATGTTAGAGCTTTGTAAAGGTGCACATAAAAAACTGCATACGTATTCATGTTTTTTGCAATCGACTGGTAACGTTTACATGGGTGGAAAGGGTGTTTCTACGCGGTTTTCGAGGATTCTCGCCGCACTGGCGGGATGTTGCATTTTCGTGAATGCATTTGCGACTCCGGTCGCTGATTCCGCACCCGTGGACTGGCGCGAGCAGGTCATTTACTTCGTTATGCTGGATCGATTTGCCGATGGCGATCCGTCCAACAACGATCAGGGAGCGGGCGAATTTGATCCGGCGGATGGACGGAAGTTCAGCGGCGGTGACTTGGAGGGTGTTCGTTCGAAGTTGTCGTACATCCAGGGGCTCGGTGCCACGTCTGTCTGGATCACGCCACCCGTCCGCAATCAGTGGTGGAACATTCCCGGTCAGTTCGGTGGCTATCACGGGTACTGGGCGTCGGACTTCAAGTCAGTCGATCCGCATTTCGGGACGTTGGATTCGTATCGTTCGTTGTCGTCGGAGTTACATGGACGGGGAATGCTTTTGGTCCAGGACATCGTGGTCAATCACACGGCGAATTACACGTCGCGCGATGCATCGTCTGGGCGTTGGGTGCGTGTGAAAGATTCGGAAGGGCGAGATCGACCTTTGCAAAAACCCTTCGACAACAACTTGTCATCGTCTATCTATCACTTTGATGGGAACATCACGGACTTCACGGACACTGCGAAATTATGGACAGGGCAGTTGGCCGGCCTCGATGATTTGAATACGTCGTCTGCTGTTGTGCGTCGTGCCTTGCGTGATTCGTATGCTTACTGGATGCGCGAAGTTGGCGTCGATGCATTCCGTGTGGATACGGCTTTTTATGTGCCGCCGGATTACTTCAAGGATTTCCTGTGGTCGACAGATCGTGCGGCGCCGGGGGTGACGCGTGTTGCGGCATCGTTGGGCAAGCCATCGTTTCTTTTGTTTGGTGAAGGCTTTGCGATTGATAAGCCGTTTGAGTCTTCGCAGGACTTGCGCATCAGGGAGTACATGGGCGATCAGTTGTTGCCGTCAATGATCAACTTCACGTATTACGGCACTTCGTTGGATGTGTTCGCGCGTGGTGCGGCGACGTCGGCGTTTACGCATCGTTTGCAATCGCAGGCGAAAATGTTCGGCGACGTTTCGTTGATGCCTACCTTCATTGATAACCATGATGTTGAGAGATTTTTGTCGCAGTCGAATGAGGCGTCGATGCGGCAGGCGTTGCTGGCGATGTTTACGGTGCCTGGGATTCCGGTGATTTATTACGGGACCGAGCAGGGGTTTACGTCGCAACGTGCGTCGATGTTTGCGTCCGGTTATGGGTCGGGTGGTCGCGATCATTTTGATACGTCATCGCCGTTGTATCGTTACATTGCTTCGTTAGCGGCATTGCGAAAATCCAATCGTTCCCTGACGCATGGTTCTTACGCGCGTGTTGCCGATGATGCGTCGGGTCCGGGATTGTTGGCGTGGCGGATGCATGTTGAGGGTTCGCCGGATGTGTTGGTCGTGATGAATACGTCAGATTCGCCGCGGTTGATTACGGATGTGGTGATGCGTGAAGTGATGACTTCTTGGTCGCCTGCATTGGGGACTAATTCGTCCGCTCGGTATGTTGATGGTGCGGTGATGGGTGGGAAGGAGTCGTGGGTTTTTGTTGAGAATGCGTCGTCAGTGCGTGTGATTGGCGCGACCCCGTCCGGGTTGCGTGTCGACAAGTTAGATCCTGCTGCGCCATTGTCGGGTGTGGTTCGCATTGGTGGTAGCGGACCTGCGACGCACATCGTTGTCGACGGTCGCGTGGATGAAGCGATTGCAGTGACGCGCGATGGTGATCGTTGGTTTGCGATGTTGGATACGTCGTCGATGACGGATGCTTCGTTGGAGCATCGTGTTGTTGCGTGGAATCGCGATGCCGGTACAGCGTCAAGTTCGCAACGCTTCCGTGCTGCGAGTTCGTGGAAATTGCTGACGTCCGTGTCTGATCCGATCGGTGATGATCATGGACCTTTGCAGCGTTACACCTATCCGTCCGGTGAGGATTGGGTTGGTGTGCATGCGGGCGACATTAAAGGTTTGAACGTGTTGCGCGCAGGGAATCGTTTGCGTGTTGAAGTTGATATGCGTGAGATTTCCACGGCGTGGAATCCTTCCAACGGATTCGACCACGTGAGCTTGCAGCTGTATCTGGATGTGCCGGGGATTGCGTCGGCGCGTTCTGCTTCTTCCATGGAGCAGCGAGGTGCATTGCCGGATGGCATGCAATGGAACCGGATGTTGCGGATCCATGGATGGAGCAATGGGCTTTATTCCGTGGACGACTCGGGCGCATTTCTCGGGTTGTCCGAAACCGCCAAAATCTCCGTCGACCGTGTGCGCTCCCGCATCACGATGGACTTTTCGGCGTCGTCGTTAGGTTCGCCATCGTCGCTCGATGGACTCAAGTTGTGGTTGAACACTTGGGACTTCGACGGCGGTCTACGTCCGTTGACGCCGGTCGCGACGCCTGGAAGTTTCGGTGGAGGTCAGTCCGACGCGGATCCGTTGTGGTTGGACAGCGTCGGACCCGTGTTGATCAACGTACCAAAACAACCGTCGTATACGCCGGCGCAGTGACTTCGGTCTTAGAGATTTTTGTCTCGTTCCGTGGGCGTGGGTCGGCTGCGTTCGCGCTGGCTTGAACGGGGTGCAATGACCAGTTGCCGTTGGGTAGCGCGATGGTCTTGGTTTGTTGCTCGGCGTTGATGATGACCATCACTTCCTTGAAGTTGGCGCCGGCGAGATTGCTGCCGTCGTAGGTCGCGACGATGAGTGTTGGATCTTGTTGCACGTAATGCGTTGGGAATTTCACGCGCGCTTGAATTTGCTCCGCATGTTCGAGACGGAAGAGTTTCGAGCTCTTGCGAATGGCGAGCATGTCGTTGAAGTAATTTTGGGTCTGCTGGATTTGCTCCGGCGACACGGTGTTGCTTGGATTGTTGAGTGCCACATTCATTTGCGGGTAGCTTTGCTCGTTGTCCCACTTGGGCGGCAATCCGGTGCCGAAGAAATTCGATTGGCCGGTCCAATCAATTCGGTTGAACCAATCGCCGGAGTTGTAGCTGTTGCGGTCGAGGGATTTGGAGCGAAGGTTTTCGATGCCTGCATGGAAGTACGCAACGCCCTGGCTCAATGCGTTGATCGCGATGGCGAGCATTTGTGCGTGGACGCGGTCTTGCGAAGTGGCATTTGATGGCATGCGGATTGCATTGAGGTCGAACAGCGTCTGGTTGTCGTGGTTCTCGACATAGTTTACGACTTCCTGCGGTTGACTCACGTATGCGGCGGGTTGGCCGTTGTAGTCAAAACGTTCCGCGCGTTGCGTTTTTCCATCGCGTGTAGGCATTGGGTAACCGCGCAAGCTGCCGATCAATCCGATCCGAATCCAGTCTGCGTAGTTCCATAACTGTTGATCTTGCTTGGTGAGTCGTCCGTGGATGAAGCCGGCGTTCCTCGTGAGCGCTTCGCCACTGTCGCCAGCGCTGCCACCGCGCACGGCATCACGCGCACGGTCGCTGAAGGTGCCTATGCCCGATCCGTTGAGTGAGAGTTGCGATGCTTGGACGAAGCGTTTGCCGTCGGCAATCTCGCCGAAATTCCAGCCTTCACCCAGGAATTGAATCTTGCGTGGTGCGGCGATTTGGTTGGCTTGCTTGAGTGATTCTTCCATCACGTCGCGTGGTTGGTGCGCCATGAGGTCGAAGCGGAAGCCGTCGATTTTGTAATGCTTCGTCCAGAGATTCACCGAGTCGATGAGCAGCTTGCCCATCATGCGATGTTCGGTCGCGGTGTTGTCGCAACACGTCGAGCGTTCGACGATGCCTTCGTTGTTGAGGCGGTGGTAGTAGCCCGGAACGATTTTGTCCAAAACGCTGAACTTATGTTGCCCCGAAGCCGAAGTGTGGTTGTAAACGACGTCCATTCCGACGCGAAGTCCGGCTTTGTGAAGTGCCTGGACCATTTGGCGGAACTCGATGATGCGCTTCGCGCCGTCGTCAGCATCGGTCGCATAAGAGCCTTCGGCTGCGTTGAAGTGATATGGCTCATAGCCCCAGTTGTAGCAGTCGTTGTCGCGGATTTTGGCGATCACATCTTGCTGCGCTTCGCTGTCGCGTGCGGCGTTGGGGATCGTGGGTTCGATGCAGTTTTTCTCGGGGAGTGTCGCGAAGTCGAACACCGGGAGTAGATGCACGTCGGTGAGGCCTGATTTCGCGAGTTGCTTCAGGTGCTTCATGCCGTTGGAGTTGGTTTGCGTGAACGCAACGTACTTGCCGCGTATTGGCTTCGGAACGCTTTCGTCATCACGGCTAAAATCCCGCACATGCAACTCGTAGATCACCATGTCGGTGGATTGCTCCACGGTGCTTGGAACCTTCGTGGTGTCCCAGCCTTTTGGTTTGAGGTTCGCGTCATCGAGGTTGCCTATCCACGAGCGTTGCGAGTTCGCGTTGAGGCTGATGGAGTAGGGATCCGTGACGCGGTTCCGCACGAGCCCCGTGCCCGGGAGGAAAACATCCACGAGGTACAAGTAATGCTGGCCCTTCAAGTTCTTGTTAATCGTTGTGGACCACACGCCAGTCGCGTCGTTACGTTGCAGCGAGTGGAAGTTCGTTGCCTTCTTGTTGAACACGCAGACGCCGACTTGCTGAGCCGTCGGTGCCCAGAGTTTGAAGCCGGTGTTGCGCGTCGTTGATGTGACGCCGAGTTTGGCTTCGTTCGCGGCGCTCGCGTAACGCGCGTCGAGGAAGCCTGGGTTCTGCAGTCGCGCTTTCTTCGGAGTACCGATTTGTTCGATCACGATGTCATCGGTGAGGTGCTCGAGTGGCGCGCTGAGTTGCAGACGCGGACCATCTTCAATGAACCGGAATTGATTGGGGAGTGGTCGCGTTGATGAATTCAATGCGATCGTGCGGTCGCCCACGCTCAACTGATATTTGCCATTACGATCTGCACCGGGCCATTGCACCGTGTTTGCGTCGAGCCAATAAGCGCTCGCCTTCAACTCCGGCGATCCGTCTTTCGCGAACAATTGCGTGGGTTCCTCGCGCGTGCAATCAGCTTGCGACATCGGTGGCGTCGCGGCGATGGCATTTGCGCTTAACAGCAGCGGAAGGAGGGCGAAGAGGGAGCGTTGGAGGTTGGGCATGAGTTTTTGGCGATGCATGTTTGACTCAAGGCTACCGAAGTTCGTGCGTGAATACGAATGCACCCAAAATGTGCAACTGCACTGCACAATAAGATGGTTCTAACTTTCTGTGAATGGTTTCGATTTGCGCCCACTTGTCCTGAGTTTGCTTGTTGCCATGGTTCCGTTTACCGCCGCCGCGCAGTCGCGTGTGGTCACGGCAGATCCGCAATTGGATGCGATGTATCAACTCGCCCTGGAGGAAGTCAAGGCGAACGAAGTGTCGTCGATCAAGGATTGGGCGTACAACAACGAGCAGAGTGTGCCGTGCGATTGTTTTGAAACCGGCGAAAAATGGCACTACGTCTGGACCCGCGATCTTTCCTATGCAGCCGATCTGTCGTTGGCGCGTTTGGCACCGGAGCGTGTGCACAATTCATTGTTGTTCAAGGCGACGGGTTATCGCGATGGTCGATCGGATGATGTGTTGGTCGCGCAGGACACCGGATCAGGTGGCAGTTGGCCGATCTCAACCGATCGCGTCGTGTGGTTTCTCGCCGCGAAACATTTGACGGGTGACTCGTCGTTCAATGCTCTGCGTTCGCGCGCGCTACGCGACACGTTGGCGCAGGATCGCGAGTATGCATTCGACCCGGTAATGGGTTTGTATCGCGGCGAGACTTCGTTTCTCGATTGGCGCGAGCAGACGTATCCGAAGTGGACCGCCGAGAACGTGACGTTCATTGGCGAGTCGTTTGCGTTGTCGACAAATGTTTTGCATTACATGGCGTTGCGTGATGCTGGTTATGCGGCGCAGGCACGTGCTCTGAAAAAACGCATCGCCGAAGTTTTCTGGGATCCTCGTTCGAAAACACTTCGCAGTGTCGTCGGTCCTTCATACAATCCCTTGCCTCTCGCGAGTCAGGATTTGTTGGGCGTGAGCTTGGCGGTGCTGGCGGATATTTTGCCGAAGGATCAAGCGGCGCAGGCGTTGGGTTCTTACCCTGTAGCTGCGTTAGGTTCGCCGGTGGTTTGGCCGCAGCAACCTGGAGTGCCGATCTATCACAACCGCGCGATGTGGCCGTTCGTGAGTGCGTATGCGATGCGTGCAGCGCGCAAGGTGAATGACGCGGGTGGCATTGAGTTCGAATTGAATTCGATTCTTCGTGCAGCTGCGCAAAACGGCTCAAACATGGAGAACTACGAGATCACCACGCTGAAGTCGCACGTTGAGGACGGCAAGCTGAGCGGCCCGGTTGTGAATTCGCCACGTCAGCTGTGGTCTGTCGCGGGCATGGTGGCGGCGGTGGAAGAGGGTGTTTTTGGTGTGGGGATGGATCATTCCATCGAGCCGAAAATTCCTCAGGGACTTGCGTTGAAGCTCTTCGGTGATGGCAAGGGCATCCAATTGTGGCGCGATTCGGTATTGATTGAATTGGTGCGGCCAGCGGTTTCTAAGGGTGATTTGTGGGTCGAGCAATCCCGGCGAAAAATCCACAGCGGCGTGCAGATCCAACTGAAGTCCATCCCGACGCGCGCATACGTGATGAATCCCGTTGGTGCATCGTTTGCACCGGAAACGCCGGTGGAGGCTTATCTCAAACATGTTTCGCAGGCGCAGGACATTCGATTGCCCGAAGGCATGCGTTTGTATCGCAATGGCAAGCAGATGAAATTACCGTATGCATACAAGCCGTCGCGTGCGTTGCAATGCTTGAGCGTGACGTCGGTCGTTGATGGCATTGAGTCGTTGCCCTCTGAGCCGATTTGTCATTCAACCGCAACAGTGACTTCTGCGTTGAACAAGCCGACGGCATTGCGCTCTGGACGCCATCGGTTGGTGTTGAAGTACAACAACACTAATGGTCCGATCAACACCGGCATTACGGCGGCCGTGAAAAAATTGCAGATGACTTGCGGTCGTCAGGTGAAAACTTATCCGATTGTGATGCCTCACAGTGTGCGGGAGCAGGAATCGACGAGCGTGATTTTGTCACTGACCCATGCATCGACGTGCACGTTCGCGTTGTTGGATGGCGTGAACATGAGCGACTTGAAGGTCAACGCCGATTACACGGGTGGCAAGGGTGGCACTTCGGGGCGCTTGAATGAAGCGCAATACGGTAATTTATTGATATCGCCGCTGGATTGGGCGAGTATTCCAACAATCCTCAAATAATAATTCCAACGGAACCCCTTCGATGAATGTGATTGCTCACGGTCTCACCAAAAAACCCAGAATGTCCTTCTGGCAAATCTGGAACATGTGTTTTGGTTTCCTTGGAATTCAATTTGGGTTCGCGCTGCAGAACTCGAATGTGAGCCGGATTTTCGAAACGCTGGGTGCGAAGACCGATGACATTCCAATTTTGTGGATGGCGGCGCCTTTGACCGGCTTGTTGGTGCAGCCAATCATTGGCTACATGTCGGACCGCACCTGGGGTCGCTTTGGTCGTCGTCGTCCTTACTTCACGGTCGGAGCGGTGTTGGCGACGTTGGCGCTGTTCTTTTTTCCGCACGCATCGATGCTGTGGATTGCGGCGGGCATGTTGTGGGTGCTTGATGCGTCGATCAACATTGCGATGGAACCGTTCCGTGCATACGTTGGTGATCAGTTGCCGACCGAACAACGCTCGACCGGTTTCGCGATGCAGAGTTTCTTCATCGGTGTCGGTTCGGTGGTTGCCTCTGCGTTGCCTTACATCTTCGAGAAGTTCGGCGTAGCGAACACTGCCGCACAAGGCATCATTCCGGACACGGTGAAGTACTCGTTCTATTGTGGTGGTGCGGTGTTGCTGCTTGCGGTGATGTGGACGGTTTTCTCGACCAAGGAATATCCGCCGGATGAATTGATCGCGCATGATGAAGCGCCGGTGTCGCATTCCGTGTTGAATGTTTCGCGAGCGAATGTGCAGGGTATCGTCGCGATGATTGTTGGGCTGGTGGCGTTTTTCGCAGTCCTGCAATTGAAGCTCGAGAAAGAACTGCTGGTTCTCGGTGGCGGGATCGCGGCGTTCGGTTTGCTGACGTTGTTGGCGTCGCGGGTGCGCGAAGGTTCGATGCTCAACACGATCGTTGCAGACATCCAAAACATGCCTTCCGTCATGCGCAAACTCGCGTGGGTGCAGTTTTTCTCATGGTTCGCATTGTTTTCGATGTGGATCTACACGACGCAAACCGTCACGTCGATTCAGTTCGGTAGCTCGGACACGACCAGTGCGGCATACAACGAAGGTGCGAACTGGGTCGGTGTGCTGTTTGCGGCATACAACTTGTTCGCCGCGTTGTGGGCGATTGTCATTCCGAAGTTGGTGGATGGCATCGGCGTTCGCAAGGCGCACTTGATCAACTGCGTGTTGGGTGGACTTGGACTCTTGTCGATTCCTTTCATCAAGGATCCGAACATGCTGCTCATCTCGATGGTTGGCGTGGGGATTGCGTGGGCGTCGATTTTGTCGCTGCCATACACGTTGCTGTCCGATAGCGTGCCGGCGTCGAAGATGGGCACGTACATGGGCATCTTCAATTTCTTTATCGTGATTCCGCAACTGGTTGCGGCGTCGATTCTGGGCTTCCTCCTCAAAAACTTCATGGGCAACCAACCGATGTACGCGCTGATCATTGGCGGGTGCTGTTTGTTTGTTGCGGGCATTTTGTCGTTGTTTGTCCGCGGTTCTTCTACGAGTGTTCACGCATGAAAAAATTGATCTCCCTCGCCATCGCCACGTCATTGTTTGCATCGTCGGCATTTGCGGCTGACTTAATCGGCACGCGTGAGCCGATCGCGAAGGATGCGGTGTACTTCGTGTTGACCGACCGTTTCGTCAACGGAGACAAGTCGAATGATCAACGTTCGCAAGGTGGCAAGGAGCTGCACACGTTTGACCGTCCAATCGCGGGTGGTCCGAAAGGTCAGACGGCAAACATCGGTTACCTCGGTGGTGACTTCAAAGGCTTGCTCGATAATGCGGATTACATTCGCGACATGGGCTTTGGTGCCGTTTGGATCACACCGATTGTCGATAACCCGGACGAAGCATTCACGGGTAGCGAACCTGTGAAATGGAAAGGCTTCATGCAAGACGGTGGCAAGACTGGCTATCACGGCTACTGGGGCGTGAACTTCTACAAGCTCGATGAGCATTTGCCGAGCAAGAATCTCGACTTCCGCGGATTGACGAAAGGCCTTAAGGACAAGGGGTTATTGACGGTTCTCGACATCGTCGCGAATCACGGTTCGCCTGCGTTTACGATGACGAAAAAGCAACCGCAGTTCGGTCAGATCTTCGACAAAGATGGCAAGCTGATTGCCGACATGCAAAATCTCGCACCCGAGAAGCTGGACCCGAAAAACAATCCGCTGCATGCGTTCTATCATTCGTATCCCGACCTCGTGCAGTTGTCGAACTTCGACGAAAACAATCCTGCAGTGATGGACTATCTCGTCGGTGCGTATCTGCAGTGGATCGATCAAGGTGCGGCGGCGTTCCGTGTCGACACGATCCGTCACATGCCGTCGAGTTTTTTCAAGGCGTTCGCCGATCGCATCCGCGAAAAACATCCTGGCTTCTTCATGTTCGGTGAGTCCTTTGATTACGACGGCAATGTCATCGCCGCGCATACTTGGGATCGCAACGGTGGCTACAGCGTCCTCGATTTCCCCATGAAGGAGGCGATGGGTGAAGTTTTTGGCAAGCCATCCAAAGGTTACGAGCGTCTGGCGCAGTCGCTGTATCTCACAAAGGGTCCGTACGCGAACCCCTATGATTTGATGACGTTCTACGACAATCACGACATGCCCCGCATCGATGCAACGGATGCCGGCTTCATCAACGCGAACAATTGGCTGTACACCGTCCGTGGTACACCGGTGATCTATTACGGTTCCGAGATGGGCTTTGAACGAGGTAAAGCGGAGCACGAGGGCAACCGCAACTATTACGGTCTTGCGAATATTGCGAAGGCCAAAAGATCGCCGATCTACAAATCCATGCGCCAGATTGCATTGATCCGTAAGGCGACACCAGCATTGCAACGCGGCTTGCAATACAACGTGTCGTTGGCTGGCGATACCGCGAGTTTCTATCGCGTGCTGCAGGATTCAAAATATCCGCGCGAAGTGGCCTTGGTCGTGTTGAACAAGGGTGCGCGTGCGTCGAATGTTTCCGTGCCAGCATCCGACATTGAGCCGGGAATCTATCGTTCGAAGATCTCTGGTAAGTCGTTAAGGTTGCGTTCTGGACGTGCCGCAAGCTTCGCGGTGCCTGCAAATGGTGTCGATGTCTGGGTGAAGTCAGGTCGTTTGACCAATCGCAAGATCAGCCGTGCGCTGAACGAAGCCATGTCGACGAAAGGACATCAGGGCGACACACCAGCCAAGACGGCAAACAACCAGTAAAATTTCGCCATGGACATGGCCAAAAACGAGCGCCGCGCTATTCAAACCGTCGCGGCATTTGAAGCATTCAAGGGCATCCTTGTTTTGCTGGTGACGAGCGGTGCGCTGATGTTCCATCAGGACATCCACAAGCTTGCACTTGAGTTATTCAGTCATCTCCATTTGAATCCAGCGGCGAAGTATCCGTCGGCGATTCTGGATTTTTTCAATCACGCACAAGGCAGCGAATTGAAGTTCGTTGTCACGGGTGCGGTGACGTATTCGGCGATGCGTTTCGCGGAAGCTTACGGGCTCTTCATTGAAGCCGCGTGGGCAGAAATTCTCGCTGCAGTCAGTGGCGCGATCTACATCCCATTTGAGCTCATCGAAGTCATCAAGGGCGCCGATTATTTCAACGTGGCGGCGCTCGTGATCAATATCGCAGTTGTGGGTCTCATGACGCACGCGCTGATGCGCAGGCGTAAGCGAAAGGCTTAACGCGCGAGCCTAGGATCCATCCAGCGGCGCAAAATATCGACCAGCAAGTTGATTACGACGATCAACAAACCGACGACGAGAACGACGCCGAGAACCAACGTGTAATCGCGGTTCAATGCACCCTGCACGAAATAGCGACCCATGCCGGGAATGCCGAACACTTGTTCAACCACTGCAGAACCGGTGACCACGTTGATTAATGCGGGCGATAACCATGCGACGACCGGCATCAACGCAGGACGCAACGCATGATGCATCAATAAGCGCGACGAAGAAAATCCACGCGAGCGCGCGGCGACCAAATAATCTGCATTCAACGTCTCGGACATAGAAGCACGCATGATGCGCGCGCAGTATGCGATGTTCGGAAGGGCGAGAGCGATGACGGGGAGGACGATGTTTTTCCAGTCGCCCCAACCGCCGGCAGGCAACCACTTCAACATCACGGCGAACACGAGCACCAACATCGGCGCAACGACGAACTTCGGAATCGAAATGCCGAGACTCGCGACGAACATGACGATGCGGTCGATCCAGGAGCCTGAATTTTTCGCAGCGAAAATCCCCAGCGGTATCCCAATCCCCAACGCCAGCAACAACGCCAAGCCGCCGTTCAATGCAGACACGGGCAACGCCTGCGCGATCAACTGATTGACGGTGTAATCCGGATACTGGAACGAAGGCCCGAGATCGCCACGCACGACATCGCCAAGCCAACGTAAGTACTGCTCCGGCAAGGACAGATCGAGACGATACTGTTGATCCAGTACAGCCTGGACTTCGGGTGGCGCAGACTTCTCGGTATCAAACGGACCGCCCGGTGCTGCACGCAACAGAAAAAAACATAACGTCGCCAGCAACCACAACGTGATCACCGCTTCCAGCACAGAGCCAAAGAACTTGCGCACCATCAGCGCGGCTCCTTCAGCTGCATCCAGCGCGTGCCGTGATGGTCGAGTGCATTGGCGTTGTAGTTAAGAACCTTGTCGCTCACGAGATGTTTGGAGGTGTAGTAGTACAACGGAATCACCGCATCATCATTCAATAGTCGCAGCTCCGCCGCGTGCAACCACAGATTGCGCGCCTTCTCATTCGGTGCGCGATCCGAACGCGCGACGCGCTCGGTGAATGCCGCGTTGTTAAAGCCGCTCCAATTCAGCGGACCATCCGACGCATACGCTGCGAGGAAGTTGCGTGCATCGGGGACGTCGGCAATCCAACCGCCGCGGAACACTTGCGTGATCACGCGTTGCTTTCGGTTGCTCACGAACACCTTCCATTCTTCGTTGCGTAAACGCACCTTGGCGCCTAACGTATCGCGCCACATTGATGCGACCGCCAACGCCATGCGCCGATGCGGCGTCGACGTGTTGTAGCGGATTTCGATCTCCAACGGACGTGATGCGGAGTAACCCGCTTCACGATACAACCGCTTCGCTTCGGCATTCAACTGCGCCTGCGATTGACCCACGGACCAAGTCGCAACAGCAGGCGTGTAACCGTCGATTCCGGGCGGGACGATTCCGAAGGCGGGAGTTTCGCCAAGGCCGGTGACGTATTTTGTCAGGATCGAACGATCCACCGCCATCGATAAGGCACGACGCAACTTCGCGTTGTCCTTGAAGGGTGGCTTGGTCAAATTGAAACCGAGATAAAACGAACCAATGTACGGCGAGATCCGTAACTGCGAACCGAAGCGGCGGCGCAATGAATCCAACGGCTGCGGTGGAACGACTTCGGTGATGTGCAGATCGCCGGCAGCAAAGCGTTGCAGTTCTGCAGAAGCATCTTCGGTGACGTGAAAGCGAACGCTATCAATCGACACGGACGAAGCTGCATGGAACGATGCATTACGCGACAACGTCAAATTCGCTTGCGGCGTCCATGCCTTCAACATGTAGGGACCATTCGACACCAGACGGCCAGGCAACGTGTGTTGCGATCCGTATTGCGAAACAGCGGGCAAGTAAACAGGCATCGCAATCGGCAAAATCAACAACCCCGGCAACGCCGCCGCGCGATTCAGTTCGAACACGACGGTTGAACGGTTTGGTGCTGAAACACCCAGCGATCTCACAGGTAGCTTGCCGGCTTGGACGTCGGAGGCATTTTTGAGCGCATCAAACAACTCGCCAAAAGGTGCCGCAGTCGTCGGCGCAAACGCACGCTGGAAGCTCGCGACAATCTGCGGAGCATCCAATGGTTGACCGTTGCTCCAACGCAAACCGGGACGCAGATGGAACGTCCAACGCAAGCCATTGTTCGAGACATCCCATGACGAGGCCATGCCCGGAATCAACTTGCCGGATGCGTCTTCGGTGACGAGACCTTCATAGAGATCGCGAAGGATGTTTCCGCACGCCACTTCCTGGCATTTGTGCGCATCGAGCGTTGCAGGCTCAGGGCCATTGCCGCGCTCAAGTTGAGCAGCCCATAAAGGCGAAGACATCAACAACACACCCAACGCCACGCATGCACGCATTCGAATGCGTAAACGGGCAGGGGAGGTCCTTTGAAAGGCTACAATGGAGCCAAGAGGATCGATGCAATCGTTGATCAATGCGAACGTCTAACTTGAAGCAAGTTTCATTGTAGGCGGAAAGTACGAATTTTTTCAGATAGGACAACACGTGTCAGGACCAAGCCACGACAAATCCGATTTCATCGAATCGAAGCAGCAGCTGGTTGACTGGATCGCGAGCGGCATCCGCGCGAAGGAAGACTGGGCGATTGGCACGGAGCATGAGAAGTTCGGGTTTTATCTGGATTCGCTAAGACCGCCCAAATACCGTGACGAAAACGGCACGGGCATCGAAGCGATCCTCAGCGGATTGACGCAGTTTGGATGGAATCCCGTCATGGAAGGTGAATTCATCATCGCCTTGGAACGTGATGGTGCGTCGGTGTCGTTGGAGCCTGCCGGGCAGCTTGAGCTCAGCGGTGCGCCATTGAAGTCGCTGCATGACACGAGCTGCGAAGTCGCGTTGCATCTGAAGGAAGTGCAAGCGGTTGCGGAACCGATGGGCATTGGTTTCCTCGGGATGGGCTTCCAGCCGAAGTGGCGTCGCGAAGACATGCCATGGATGCCGAAGGGCCGCTACAACATCATGCAGCAGTACATGCCGAAGGTCGGCAATCTCGGACTCGACATGATGACGCGCACGTGCACTGTGCAAGTGAACCTGGATATCGGTTCTGAAGCGGACATGGTCAAAAAATTCCGTGTCTCTTTGGCATTGCAATCCATTGCGACCGCGATGTTTGCCGATTCACCTTTCACCGAAGGCAAGCCGAACGGTTTCCAAAGCTATCGCTCGCACATCTGGACGGATACAGATCGAGACCGCACCGGCTTGTTGGACTTCGTATTTGAAGATGGTTTTGGGTTTGAACGCTACGTCGATTACTTGCTCGACGTGCCGATGTACTTTGTCTATCGCGATGGCAAGTACATCGATGCGAGTGGCTTGTCGTTTAAGGATTTCCTCAGTGGCAACTTGAGCGCGTATCCGAACGAGAAGCCGACCATGAAGGATTGGGCGGATCACAGTACGACAGCGTTCCCAGAAGTTCGCTTGAAGAAGTACTTGGAAATGCGCGGCGCCGACAGCGGCCCATGGAATCGCATCACCGCGTTGCCGGCCTTGTTCGTTGGTTTGCTTTACGACGATGCAGCGTTGGATGCAGGTTGGGATCTCGTCAAGGATTGGTCGCTCGAAGAGTTGCACCACTTACGCAACGGCGTGCCGAAACACGGCTTGAAACTGCCATTCCGCAACGGCACGGTGCTCGATATCGCGCGTCAAATGCTGACGATTGCAATCGAAGGCCTGAAGCGCCGCAGCCTCAAGGACTCGAATGGTGTGGACGAACGTGTGTTCCTTGAGCCGATGGTCGAGTTCATGGAAGCAGGCATCTCGCCGGCGGACCGCAAGCTTGAACTCTTTTACAAAGAGTGGGGCGAAAATGTGGATCCGATTTTCAGCGAGTTCCGCTATAAGTAAAAAAGACCCGGGAAATCCCGGGTCTTTCGTTATCAGCCTGCCGTCACATCCCGCAGTTGCCAGTTACTTCCGGCCAACAGGCGGAGACGATGCTTGAGCACATTGCCCGGGATCGATGTGTTGACGATGAGATCAACTTCCAGCGAATCCTGCGCGCCAACAACTGTCGCCGATGGATCGACTGCCGCGAGGGACATATCGACTTCGTCCGGATCCGGTTGCTTCGCGCGCCACTTGTCGAACAACGATGCCGTCGACAGTGCAGTCTGAAGTTCTTCGGCCAAACCTTCCGGTCCCGTGGAACGGAATGACAGCTCCGCGTCTTCTCCTCGAGCGCGTTCTCCGTCCGGAATGGTGATGTAGTAGCGTGTGCTCATTTACAAATTCCTTGTTCTAACTCAGTCCATCATATCCATGACAAAGTTAAAGTTGGGTTTCATTCCGATGACTAATTCAGCGCACCGATAATCACGCCGTAGAGAATGAATTGAATGATGTGGTAACCCGCATCGATCATCCACAGCTTGAGCGAACGACCGGCGAACGCGTAGTTCACGCCGAAGCTCATCGCGACGAAGAACAACCCCACCACGAAGCCAAGCCCGAGTCCATCAACCGCGGTCGCTGAGGAAGGCATCATGACGGAGAACATCAATGCCGCAAGAAATGCGCAGGCAATCGCAACGGTGAAGACTTGTGCTGGATGCTTGTCAGGCTTCCCGTTCGGATCAATGCCGGCTTCACGGCACCAGACATTTTTGAACAATGGTCCATACCAGATGCCACCGAGCAGAAACGCCGAAGCCGTCGCGAGAATTACACCCAGCCATGGAATGTTTGGAGGAATGCTTAGCATGTTGGGAATACCTTGTTTTCGCCGGAAAAAATATTATTCATACGCCCGCGGCATCTGACCTTGGTCCGGATTCGGCGTCGGCTTCAGGTAACGGTCACGCAGTTCGGTATGACGTGAGCGCATGTCCACAACGCGGCCATTGACGATGACTTGGTCGGCAATCGCGTTCACTTCAAGTGGATCGCCGCTCCAGATCACGACGTCACCCGGATGACCGGCCGCAATGCTGCCGACCTTGTCCGCAACGCCCATCGCTTGTGCAGGCACCGTGGTCAGACCAGCGAACGCTGCTTGCCAAGGCATGCCATAGGACACCGCGTTACCGGCGATTTGACGCACTTTGAAGGCCATATGCGATGCCATGTCGGATTGGTAAAAACTCACCGGCACACCCGCCTGATTCAACAACGCCGCATTATCCAGGCGCGTTCCCAGCGAATCGAAGTTGCTCGGCAATGCGTTCAATGCGTTGATGAAAACCGGCACCTTCGCGCGCGCCAAATCGTTCGCAACCTTCCATCCCTCATCGCCACCGACGATCGCAACCTTGACACCTGTGCGCGCCGACCACTTCAACAGCTGACGGATATCCGAAGCACGGTTCATGCCCACGAACACGCGACCATTGCCCGCAAGATACTTCGAAAACGCTTTGCGTCCTGCCGGAGTTAACAAGGCAAAACGCGAGTCCGGGCCGATTTTGCCCTGGACTTCATCGATGAGTTGATCAAGGATCATCCATTGCGCCGCACGCGAGTTGCCCGATGCACTTGCACCGGCTTCACCCATGTTGAGGAACAGCGCGCGTGGACCGATGGCTTCGGTATCGCCGTTGAAGCGCACCACACCACCCTGACCGAGAACGATGGAACTCACGCCGGAGCTGCCGGCGGAAACTAACGTCCAGCCGATGCCTTCATTGCGCGCAACGGGAATCAAAATCGAATCCGGATTGAATGCCAACGTGACGTCGAACTCCGGACGGATCTCCATTTGTTCGCGCGTGTTGCCGTGAGCAAAAGATGAGTCAACGGTTGAACGTTCGCCGGACACTTCCTCGACACCAATGTCGGAAATGCCACCAAACAACATCGGGGTCACGAAGCGGCCATTCGCATCGACGACGGTGACGCCACTCGACGACAAGCCGTTGCCGACACTTTGGATGACGCCATTGCGAATCAGAACATCCGCATCCCGTGGTGCTGCGTTTCCGCCGGCAACGACTTTCGCGTTGCGGATCAACAGGTTCTGCGCTGATGCCGTGAACGCGACACTGAGCAATGCGAGTGCGAGCAAGGAACGTTTCATCGTGCACCTCCTTCAACCGAATACGTCGTGGGATTGGGATCGGTTCCTAACAGGAAATCCGAACGGGGGCGCAAGGATGGGATGGCGCGATCATACATTTTGGCACCGTCCACATAGACCTGTTCGGCCTTTGCGTACGTGCTGAAAGGATTGCCATTCCACAACACAACGTCGGCCATCTTGCCGACTTCCAACGTGCCGGTTTTGTCCAGGACGCCAAGGGATTTCGCGGCATTGGAGGTGATCCAGCGAATCGCACGCTCAGGTGCGATGTTCATGCCGATGCGCGTTGCATGTGCCATGACTTTCGCGGCTTCCTGGTTCAAGCGTTGGATGCCCTCGGAGTCATCCGAGTGAACGATGGCGCAGGAGCCTTCAGGACGGTCGACCAATGCGATGTTCTCCTGAATCCCATCGAACGACTCCATCTTGAAGCCCCACCAGTCGGCCCACAATGCACCGCAAATGCCTTCGCGTGCCAAGCGATCGGACAACTTATACGCTTCGACGCCATGGTGGAATGCTGCAATCTTGAAACCGAATTCTTTCGCGAGATCCAGCATGATCGCCATTTCATCCGCGCGGTAGCAGTGATTGTGCACGAGGATGTCGCCATTCATGGCGTTCGACAGCGTGTCGTTCTTGAGATCGCGTTTGCCCGGTGAATCACCCGTTTGCTTCTTCAGATAATCACGCGCTTCGATGAAAGCCGCGCGATAACCGGCGACGTTACCCATGCGTGTCGATGGACCGCTACGTTGGCCGTAGACGCGCTTCGGATTTTCGCCACAGGCCATCTTCAAGCCCCACGGCGCACCCGGAAATTTCATGCCCTGATACGTCGTTGCATAAACATTTTTCAACGTGACACCACGACCACCGATCAAGTTCGCGGAACCCGGCAGGATTTGCAATGTCGTCACACCGCCTGCAAGTGCCGTTCCAAAACCCGGATCCTGCGGCCAAACCGAATGCTCCGCCCAAACATTTGGAGTCGTTGGAGACGTGGCTTCGTTGCCATCGCTATGTGCCGACACACCCGGCGAGGCGTAAACACCCAAGTGGGAGTGCACGTCGATGAGTCCCGGCGTAATCCACTTGCCCGAGGCATTCACTTCAACGGCATCAGAGGGTGCAGCTAACGATGCACCCACGCCGGCAATCTTGCCATCGCGAATCAAAACATCCGCGTTATCCAATCGCGTACCTGTGCCCGTCAACACCGTCGCACCGCGAAGAATCACCGGAGCTGCCGCGACGCGACGATAGGTGCTGGCGTAGGGATCTTCCTTGAGGTTGAAGGATTTCTTTTCGCCGGTGGAAGCTGCAGGCTTCTTCGCTGGGGTGGATGCGCAGGAAGCGAGCGAGCCCGCAACCAATACAGATAAACCGAGCAGGGTGATACGAGACAGCGTGGGATGCATCGCGATACCGATTTTTGAAAGGGATTTTCTAACCCTAACAGAAGTTAAACGGATTGCCATATGACTTTCGGCATGCCACAAAAAAACCGCGGACAACGCCGCGGTTTCTGTAACTCAATCGCAATGCGAATCAGTATGGCGTGATCGAGCTATCCAGCTCCGCCCATGCGTTGATGCCACCGGCAATGTTCGCCACATTCGTGAAGCCCTTGTCGCGCATCATCGCAGCCGCATCATTTGAGCGGCCACCCGTGCGGCACAGGAATGCAAACGCCGTATCTTTCGGCATCGCTTCAATGGCGTCCATGCCGTCATCAATCGTGAGGAACGGCTGGCTCAAACGGGCCATGTCGCGCTCGTCAGCAGGACGGACGTCGACAACCGTAATCTCGCCTTTCTCAAGCAGGTCCTTCGCTTCCGCAACGCTCAATTGCTTGACTGGCTTCGGTGCATTTGGATTTTCGATGACCAAACCACGGCCACGTTCGTCGTCCACGAAATCAATGACCAAGCCCTTCGCACGTTGTGCACTCGCCAAATCAAACTGCGTGCGCAGTCCTTCAGATTCTGATGCAATCGACGACGGATCAACTGGTGCCAATTGCAAGCGTGCTTGATAACGTGGATCAATTTCAATTTGCAGCGAGTAACCCGCGCCCGCGCTATCCAGCGATTCCTTGATGATTGCTGCCGCTGCCGGCGTGATCGTGATGTTCGGTGGCGTGCGATCCGGAGCTGGCTTGCCGAGAACGGTATACAACTCACCCGAGTTCACCATCTGCTCAATGATGTCGCTGCCGCCGACGAGCTCACCGCCGATGTACAGCTGCGGAATCGTTGGCCAATCACCATAAACCTTGATGCCTTCGCGGATTTGCGGGTCGCTCAACACGTCCACGTGCTGGAAGTCCGTACCAACCGCGCGCAACGCGCTCACAGCCTTCGACGAAAACCCGCACTGTGGCGCATTCGGCTCGCCCTTCATGAAGAGCACGACGTTGTTATTGGTCAAAAGCGCTTCAATGCGCTCACGGGTCGCTGAATCTAGGGACATGGCTGCAGCCTCAAACTAATTGATGACGGAAACTTGGGGGTGGTGTTGCTGTTTTTCAAGCCTGAAGTAGGCGTTTCACGACGGGATAGGCACGTTCGGCCCACGCAACGTAGACCGCAGCGCCGGGATGCAACAGGTCTTCGGCAAGATTCTCGGCGTGAAAACACATCTCGCGACTGATGTCGGAGTTGTCGACGAACGCAACGCCGCGCTCGTCACAGATTTTCTCGGCGGTCGCATTGTACTGGTCGAGTTCAATCGCAATTTGTGCAGGATCACGCGCGGGATCCAGCGCCGCCGCAAACGGAGTGACGCCCCAGTCCGGAATGCTCAGCACGAACACACGGTCGGCGCGACCTTTCGCCAGTTCAATCGCACGTTCAAGCAACGCCGTGAACCTTGCTGCGTAATCTTCCAGCGGGTACCCGCGATATTGATCATTGACACCAATGAGCAATGACACGAGATCGTATTCGTCCGCCAACGGTGGCATGGAAACGCGCATGCCTTCCGCCAATTCATCGCACGTCCAACCTGTCACTGCAATTGTGCGGGGGAACGCGACGCTGATGTCATCTTCGCGCAACAACTTGATCAACTGCGACGTCCAGCGTTCGCCGCCTTTCACGCCTTCGCCAATCGTGTAACTGTCACCGAGCGCCAAATAGCTCAGCGCGTCTTCATGATTCATGCCACTTCCCGCGCGCGACCGCCGTTACGTTCGGCGTAAACATCCAGCAATGCATCAATGCGTTCAAAAACAACCGCCATCTTATCCAGCGGTGGCAACAACGTCAGGCGGAAATGATTGCGGTAAGGCACGTTGAAACTCGAACCCGGCGAGATCAGTACGTTGTGTTCTTCCAGCAATTCCAACGCAAATTTATGATCGTCAAAACCAATCGCCGCCGCACCCGTCACCGATGGGAACGCATACATCGCTGCATGCGGTGTGACCAATTCCAGATGCGGAGATTGCTTCACGGCTTTGCGAATCGCTTCGCGCGCTTCGAACAAGCGACCACCTGGTTGGCACAATGGCGTAATCGTATCTGCGCCGTTCAACGCCGCTTCAATCGCAAATTGTCCTGGGACGTTCGCGCACAAACGCAACGCACTCAACAAGTTCAACGCGCGCACATACGTCGCAACACGCTTGGATTCACCGGACAAAACCGCCCAACCCACACGCCAACCACACGCACGATGCACCTTCGACAATCCGCCGAACGACATGCAAGGAACATCTTCGCCGCACAACGGCGCAACCGGAACGAACTCCACATCGTCATAAACAATGTTGTCGTAAATTTCATCCGCCATGATCATCAACCCATGACGACGTGCGATCTCAACGATCTTCGTCAACACTTCACGAGAATAAACGGCGCCGGTCGGATTGTTCGGATTGATCAACACGATGGCGCGTGTGCGTGAGGAAACGAGATTTTCGATTTGCTCGGGATCGGGCAGGAAATCATTTTCCGGCAGACACGAATAATAGACAGGACGACCATCATTCAAAATCGTCGACGCCGACCACAATGGATAGTCCGGTGACGGCAACAAAACTTCATCACCCGGATTCAACAACGCCCGCAAGCTGATGTCGATTAACTCACTCACACCATTGCCGATGTAGACGCGATCTGCCGATGCATTCGGCGTGCCGCGCACTTGCGCGTGATAGGCAGCGACCGCTTCGCGTGCAGCAGGCAAACCTTGCTGATGCGCGTACGGATCGGTGTTCTCGATGTGGTTGGCGATGGCTTTTTGCAAATGTTCCGGCGCGCGGAAACCAAACGCACCCGGGTTGCCGATGTTCAACTTGATCAGCGAACGGCCTTCCGCTTCAAGCTCATGCGCTCGACTGGCAAGCTCCCCACGGATTTCGTAACGGACTTCGTTGAGGCGGGTGCGGGTACCGATGGGAAGGAAAGACATGTTCTTACGTTGCTGATTTAATTACCAAACAATAGCCGAAATCCCCCGTCAACGCCATGAAATATGGCTAAAATGACCCTATGCGCCCCAGCTCACCAGTCCTTTGAAGTCCGCTTCGTATTCCGTTTTGCAACGAATCGGTTGGCCCACCGCCAACGACAGTGAACTAGACCCTCAATGGCGGGCGTTGCTCGACCAGCATCCCGAAGCCGTCATCGCCCGCGTCGTTGAGCAGCATCGCAGCGGATACGTTGTTGCCACCGATCCTGAAACCACACTCGCCGTGGACTCCATCGCAGAATGGCAAAAACCCCGCTTCCCACCCGAAGACCGTGCATGCGTGGGGGATTGGGTGCTTTTGCAGGTATTGGATTTGCATCGTCCGCAAATCATTGCGATGCTTCCGCGTCACAACGTCATCAAGCGTGGCGCCGCCGGCGAACACTACCGCCAGCAATTAATCGCCGCGAACATCGACGTTGTGTTCATCGTCAGCGGACTGGATCTCGATTTCAATTTGCGCCGACTGGAGCGCTATCTCACGTTGGTGAGCACGGTGGATCAAGTCGTCGTGCTGTTTACGAAGGCCGATCAAAGTCAGGTCGATGAGGACACTTTGAGTGAAGCGACTCAGCAACTCGAACTGATGGGCATCGCGCATCGCAGCATGAATGCACGTGATGCCGAACAAGTCAGCGTGTTGAATGAGTGGCTTCACGAAGGTGTCACGGCGGTGTTCGTTGGATCGAGCGGCGTCGGCAAATCGACGTTGAGCAATGCGTTGGTTGGCTTCGAAAAAATGAAGACCAACGAAGTCCGCCAACACGACTCCCGCGGTAAGCACACCACCACCTACCGTCATTTGATTCCGCTCGAAAACGGCGCGTGCTTGATCGACACGCCGGGCATGCGCGAATTGAAACCGGCGGGCGATGAAGATCTGTCGCAAAGTTTTGAAGACATTGAAGCGCTCGCACAGCAGTGCAAGTTCCGTGATTGTCAGCATGGCAAGGAGCCAGGGTGCGCCGTGCGTAAAGCGATGGAAGACGGTACGCTGGATGCCGGCAGGCTCGCGAACTACCTGAAATTGCAGGGCGAAATTGAAGTCGCCGCGAACAAGCTTGCCGCGAGGCAAGAACAGCAAGCCGCCGCGAAGGTCCAAACGAAAGCATTGAACAAGAGGCTGAAGTCGAAATATGGCCGCTGAAATCGTCAATCCATTAATCCCGCATACCCTTGGTCACGATGTCGACGAAGAGGAAGTCAAGCGCCATGTTTTGTTGGATGAGCGGATGACGAAGGCCGCTCGCAACCTGCGCATTCTCGACAGCGCCAGTTGGCCATATGAATTCCAGCGTGCGACTTACGAAGAGTTTGCGAAGGGCAATGAGTTCAATCCGGTCATTGAATATCCGAAGCAGGACTGGACGGAAGTCCGAAAGGAACTTGAGGCCGTCGACAACGAAGCCGACGAAGATACGCCGATCGGAAGATACCTATCGGAGTCCGCACGATCGTGGGGCGTCGCTGCACAATTTCTCGAAAATCTCGGCAATCCCGACGCGACGAAATATTCAATCGCGTTGTATGGTGGTCCGAACGAAGAGTTACCGGGTCACGGTCCAACAACCCGCGAAGCTGCGCAGCACTTCATCAACATTGCCGAAGAGCTTGATCAGGAATTGATGTCGCCGGCAGAAACCGTGCAAATTTCCGCAGTGGCTTTGCAATTGCAATTGCAGCGGGATCTCGACGATTATTTTGACGGACGTGTGATTGACGTTGAGACGGATCCGACGATGCTCGCGAAAGCCGCAGCAGGTGCGACGCGCATCAGGCTACGGACGAATGCGACGTTCACCGATTACGACAAGCACCAATTGCTGCAACACGAAGCATTTGTACACTCGCTCACGGCTTTGAACGGCCGACTGCAACACAATTTGCCATCGCTGGGATTGTCGTCGCCACGCGTGACTGCAACGCAGGAAGGACTTGCAACGTTTGCGGAACAAATCACGGGAAGCATCGACATCGGTCGCATGAAGCGATTGAGCCTTCGCATCGAAGCGGTCAGTCAAGCGCTCGATGGTGCGACGTTTGTTGATGTCTATCGTTACTTCCTCTCGATGGATCAAACGCCCGAAGAAAGTTTCAACAGTGCGCAGCGAGTTTTCCGGGGTGTTCAAACGATGGGCGGTCAGGCGTTTACCAAGGACACGGTTTATCTGCGGGGTCTGGTGGATGTCCACACGTTCTTCCGCGTCGCGTTGAGGCATCAGGAGCTGTACCTGTGCAGGTGGCTTTTCGCCGGCAAAATGACCCTCGAAGACGTCCGCCGTTTCGAACCGATGTTCCGCAGCGGTGTGTTGCAACCGGCGCGTTGGATGCCAACTTGGATTCAACGCGCGAACGGACTGGCCGGTATGTTGGCGTTCTCCTTGTTTGCCAATCGCATCCGTTTGGACGCGATCTCGAACGAAAATGCCAGGGAAATCGAGAAAGCCGAGTCACAGTAACTGCGTTATCATGGAAGGCTATCGCTAAGCTGACTTTGATGGGCACATGACTGACGAAAACGAACGCGACGACGACCTCAAACAGGCCGCTCTGGATTATCACAGTGCGCTCCCGAAGGGCAAGATTAAGGTCACTGCCACCAAGGCGATGGTCACGCAACGTGACTTGTCTTTGGCGTACTCCCCGGGCGTTGCCTACGCCTGTGAGGAAATTGCTCGCGATCCAACGCTTGCTTCCGAATACACCGCGCGCGGCAATCTCGTTGCCGTGATTTCCAACGGCACGGCAGTGCTCGGCCTCGGCGACATCGGTGCGCTGGCGGGCAAGCCGGTGATGGAAGGGAAGGGTGTTTTGTTCCAGAAGTTTGCCGGCATCGATGTGTTCGACATCGAAATCGACGAGCGTGATCCTGACAAATTGGTTGAGATCATCGCCTCATTGGAGCCAACGTTCGGCGGCATCAACCTCGAAGACATCAAGGCACCGGAGTGCTTCATCGTTGAGCGCAAGCTGCGCGAGCGTATGAACATCCCTGTGTTCCATGACGACCAACACGGCACCGCGATCATCGTCGGCTCGGCAGTGCTGAATGCATTGCACGTTGCGGGCAAGGACATCTCAACAGTCAAAGTTGCAACGACCGGCGCAGGCGCTGCAGGCATTGCGTGCCTCGATATGTTGGTGGCGTTGGGCGTTCGGAAAGAAAACATCACGGCATTCGACCGCGACGGTGTGATCTACCAAGGCCGTCCGAACCTCGATCCGGACAAAGCGCGTTATGCGTCGGACACTGATAAGCGCACGCTGGCAGAAATTGTCGATTGTGCAGACGTCTTCCTTGGTTTGTCGGCGGGTGGAATCCTGAAACCGGAGATGGTTGCGACGATGGCGCCGAAGCCGATTATTTTGGCGTTGGCGAATCCGTATCCGGAGATTTTGCCGGAGCATGCAAAGGCCGTGCGTCCTGATGCGATCATCGCCACGGGTCGCAGCGATTATCCGAACCAAGTGAACAATGCCTTGTGCTTCCCGTATATTTTCCGCGGCGCACTCGACGTTGGCGCCACGATCATCAACGAGCAAATGAAGCTCGCATGCGTACACGCGATTGCGGATCTTGCGCGCATGGAAGCTGCCGATACCGGTGGTGCTTACGCCGGTGAAGTGCCGAAGTTTGGCGAAGAATACTTGATTCCACGTCCGTTCGATCCGCGTTTGCTGATGTCCTTGTCACCGGCGGTTGCGAAGGCGGCGATGGACTCGGGCGTGGCAACGCGTCCACTGGCATCGCTCGAAGAATACACGGAGCGTCTGTCGCAGCAGATTCATAAGACTGGTTTCATCATGAAGCCGGTTTACGATCGTGCGCGTGCGGACCGTCAGCGGGTTGTTTTTGCGGAAGGTGAAGAGCCAGTAGTTCTGCAGGCAATTCAAACGGTTGTAGACGATCAGTTGGCGTTTCCGATTTTGATTGGACGTCCGGATGTTGTTGAATCCCGTATCAAGAAGTTGGGACTGCGCCTCCAAGCCGGCAAGGATTTCGAACTGACGAATCCTGACAGTGATCCACGTTATGACGACTACTGGAAGCAGTATTTGCAGATGACAGGCCGCAAGGGTGTGACTCCAGCCGCCGCGAAGAAGTTGATACGCTCGACGCCAACGTTGATTGCAGCGTTGATGGTTGAGCGCGGTGAAGCGGATGCGATGATCACCGGTATCGTTGGACGCTTCCATAAGAAGATTGGTTACCTGCGCACCGTGTTTGAATACGAGCGTGGCATCAAGGCAACGTCCGCGATGAGCGCGGTGATCAACGATAAGGGTGTGTGGTTTTTCCTCGATACCCACTCGCAGTTGGATCCAAGTGCCGAACAAATTGCGGATGCAACGTTGCAAGCGACTTATCGCATGAAGCTGTTCGGTATCGAGCCGCGTGTTGCGTTGTTGTCTCACAGCAACTTCGGTTCGCACCAGGATGAAAGCGCGCGCAAGATGGCACGCGTCAGTGAGATCCTGAAGGAGCGCATGCCGACGTTGAACGTTGATGGCGAAATGATGGCCGATACGGCGTGGGATCAAGCGCTGCGTGACAAGCTGTTGCCGGGCAATACGCTGAAGGGCCGCGCGAATTTGTTCGTGTTCCCGAATCTCGATGCCGCCAACATTGCGTACAACATTGTGCGTGTGATGACGGATGGCGTGGCGATCGGTCCGATCCTGATGGGATTGGATAAGCCGGCGCACGTTTTGACGCCAGCATCGACTGCACGACGCATCATCAACATGACGTCGATTGCCGCGGTGGACGCGCAAATCCGCAAGAAGCGAAAGGCGAAAGAAGACGCAGTGAAGTAATGGATTCGGCACCTTCGGGTGCCGAAGTCTTTTGGTAAGGCGCAAACATACGCACGCGGAGTGTTGCAGCGCAACAAGCATAGGTTTGCACAAGGGCAGACGACTTCAGGGCGTCTGGTTACAATGAATGGTTAAGTGTAGTGATGAGAAGTGATGATGATTGACGCGATTGACAAAGACTTAGATCCCGTAGAAACCCGTGAATGGGTGGAGTCCGTACAGGCGGTGATCGACCGAGATGGTTCGGCGCGAGCGCACCAGCTGCTCGAGAATGTCGTGGAAGTCACCCGTCGCGCTGGCGCACACTTGCCGTTTTCGCCGACGACGGAATACATCAACACGATCCCTTCGCATCTCGAAGCGAAAAACCCGGGCGATGCCGCGATGGAACATCGCATCCGCTCGATCATTCGCTGGAACGCGATGGCGATGGTGGTGCGTGCCAACCGTAAGCCGGGTTCGCTCGGTGGTCACATTGCAACGTTCTCATCGGCAGCGACGTTGTATGACGTGGGGTTCAATCATTTTTTCCATGGTCCAGATGGCGAACACGAAGGTGACTTGATCGGTATTCAAGGTCACAGCTCGCCGGGTATTTATGCGCGCGCGTTCCTCGAAGGCCGTTTGACGGAAGAGCAAATCGATAACTTCCGTATGGAAGTCGACGGTAAGGGCATCAGCTCGTATCCGCATCCATGGTTGATGCCGGACTTCTGGCAGTTCCCAACCGTGTCGATGGGTCTGGGGCCGATCGGCGCGATTTATCAGGCGCGTTACTGGAAGTATCTGGAAGGCCGTGGCTTGATGCCGAAGTCCGACCGTAAGGTTTGGTGCTTCCTGGGCGACGGTGAAACGGACGAACCGGAATCGTTGGGTGCAATTTCGGTTGCGGGTCGCGAAGGTTTGGATAACCTGATCTTCGTCGTGAACTGTAACCTGCAGCGTCTCGATGGACCTGTGCGTGGCAATGGCAAAATTATCCAGCAACTCGAAGGTCAATTCCGCGGTGCAGAGTGGAATGTCATTAAGACCATTTGGGGTGAGCGTTGGGATCCGCTTTTGGCACGTGATACGACCGGACGTTTGCGTCAGTTGATGATGGAAACCGTCGATGGTGAATATCAGAACTGTAAGGCATTTGGCGGCGAATACACGCGCAAAAATTTCTTCGGCAAATATCCGGAAACTGCAGCGCTCGTTGCGAACATGAGCGATGAAGACATTTGGCATTTGAACCGTGGTGGACATGATCCGCAGAAGGTTTACGCCGCGTATTACGAGGCAGTCAACAATGCGAACGGCCGTCCGACCGTTGTGTTGGCGAAAACCGTCAAGGGTTACGGCATGGGCACGGCGGGTGAAGCGCTGAACCCAACGCACAACGCGAAGAAGATGGACACCGACGAAATCCTGCACTTCCGCGACCGTTTCAACATTCCGGTCAAGGATGATGTGATCTCGGAAGAGTCGCTGCCGTTTTTCCATCCGGGCAAGGACTCGCCGGAAGTTCAGTACTTGCTGGACCGTCGTGAGAAGTTGAGTGGCTTTTTGCCGGCGCGTCGTCAGAAGTCGGACGAGTCGTTGGAAGCGCCTCCGATGGAAGCGTTCGAGCGGTTGACCAAGTCGACCGGTGAGCGTGAAATCTCCACGACCATGGCGTTCGTTCAAGGGTTGAATATCGCTTTGCGTGACAAAAATATCGGCAAGCGCGTCGTGCCTATCGTCGCCGACGAAGCGCGTACGTTCGGTATGGAAGGCTTGTTCCGTCAGATCGGTATCTACTCGCCACTGGGCCAGAAGTATAAGCCAGTTGATCGCGATCAGTTGATGTACTACCGCGAAGATACTGCAGGTCAGGTGCTTGAAGAAGGCATTACGGAAGCAGGTGCGTTCGCATCGTGGATGGCGGCGGCAACGTCGTACTCGACGAATAACCTGCAGATGATGCCGTTCTACATCTACTATTCGATGTTCGGTTTCCAACGCATTGGTGACAGTGCGTGGCAAGCGGCGGATATGCGTGCACGTGGCTTCCTGCTCGGTGCAACGGCAGGTCGCACGACGTTGAACGGTGAAGGTCTGCAGCACGAAGATGGTCATAGCCTGGTGCAAGCCGGCTTGATTCCAAACTGCCGCTCGTACGATCCGACGTTCTCGTATGAAGTCATTACGTTGCTTCAATACGGTATGCAACGCATGTTGACGGAGCAGGTGGATGAGTTTTTCTATCTGACGCTGATGAACGAAAACTATCCGCATCCTGACATGCCGGAAGGTTCACGTGACGGCATTATCAAGGGTATGTACAAGTTCCGCGCCGCTGAGAATGTCGGCAAGGATTCGTTGCGCGTGAAGTTGCTCGGCTCGGGCACGATCTTCATGGAAGTCATCGCTGCCGCTGAATTGCTCGAGAAGGAGTTCGGCATCAAATCCGACCTGTTCTCCGCACCAAGCTTCAATGAGTTGGCACGCGATGGTCATGACGTTTCACGCTACAACCGCCTGCATCCGAATGAGCCAAAGCGCGTTGCGTATGTGACGGAGTTGCTCTCGGAAGTTGAAGGTCCAACGATCGTCGCAACCGACTACATCCGTACGTATACAGATCAAATCCGCGAGTTCGTTCCGGGCACGTACGTCGTGTTGGGAACGGATGGTTTTGGCCGTTCGGATACGCGTTGGAATCTGCGCCGTCACTTCGAAGTCGATCGCTACTACATTGCGCAAGCTGCGGTGTCGGCGTTGGCGGATGAAGGTAAGTTGACTGCGGCGGACGTGCAGCGTGCAATCGAAGTGTTCGGCATCAATGCCGACAAGCCGAATCCTTTGCTGACGTAAGTTTCACTTTCCGTAAGTGGTTAGAATTAATGACCCCGCCTAATTCGCGGGGTCATTTTCGTCTGGGGTTCATGGTGCCGTTAAGAGCGGCGCTTGAATGACCAGGTGAATTGCATGCGGGCGACGATGGCGCCGGCTTTGTTGCGTCCGACCGTCGTCATCGTGCACGTTGCCGCTTCGCCACTCGCAACGGCGTGCTCAATCACGGCGCGCACGTGGTCTCCATCGGTGGAGGTGAAGACCGTTAAATCCGTGGCTTTTTTGAGGAATTCTGCGGAGCAATCGACCATCAACATCGCGACGTCGCGGCGGTGAGGGTAGAGGTGGGCCATTGCGAGAATGCCGGTGCTGAGTTCGGCGGTGGCATTCAACGCGGCGAAGTAAGTCGAGCGAAAAGGATTCGTCGACGACCAGCGATACGGGACGCTGGCCGCGCACTCATCGAGTGACAATGATTCAACGCGCGTGCCGATGAAAGCAGCGACGGGAATCGAACGCAGGGTGTACAGACGGAATTTCAACGGCGACAACATCGTCGCGATGAACTCGCGTTGCTGCGATTCGACGGACATTACTCGGCGGCGGGTGTTTTGAAAAAAGGCTCGACAACGCCTTTGACTTTGACCGTCATTGGTTGACCGCGGCGATCCAGCGAACGGCCTACGGCGGTTCGGATCCAACCTTCGGAAACGCAATACTCTTCAACGTTGTTGCGTTCCTGACCATTGAAGCGGATGCCGATGCCACGATTCAGAACGGCTTCGTCGTAGAATGGACTGACTGGGTCGTTGGACAGACGATCGGGTGGGGTCTCGGACATTTGGGGTGTTCTCGTTGAAACAGGATGATGGCGTTTATTCTCCCAGAGTTTTGCTGTTTGTGAAACTGAACGGTTTCTGGCGAACGTCACGGTTTTTGAATGTTCTGATGATAAATTGAACCAAATAAAAAATTTACATTCGGGAGTTGCTGTGAATCTGAAGTCGCTTTTTGTCGCGTGTAGTCTGGGGTTGGCTGTCGCTGCGATGCCTGTGGTGTCGGCACAAACGAAGTCGGCCACAACGAAATCCACTTCCTCCAAATCGATTGTGGATCAGGCGAATGATCCGAAGACCAAGACGGGTTTTGCAGGTATCCTGCGTGCGCAAATTTTGCTGGACCGTGCGTACTTCTCGCCGGGCGAGATTGACGGCTCGACGGGTTCGAACATGACCCGTGCGGTGAAGGGCTATCAAGCTGCGAATGGTCTCGAAGTGACAGGTCAATTGAATGACGCAACGTGGGAACTGCTGAACCGCGATACCGGTGCTGTGCTGACGACGTACAAGGTGACGCAGGCGGACATCGATGGTCCCTACTACCAGATTCCCGGCGGGATGATGGCGAAGGCGAAGTTGCCATTCCTCGGCTACCGCAACATCCGTGAGATGTATGGCGAGCGTTTTCATGCGAGTCCGAATCTTTTTGCCCGTTTGAGCCCGAACTCGAAGCTCGACAAGGTCGACGAAGAAATCATCGTGCCGGTTCCTGCGCAAACGACGTTGCCGAAGGCTTCAAAGTTGGTTGTTGATAAGTCTGACGGGATTCTCTGGCTCGAGGACAGCGCAGGTAAGATCTACGCACAGTTCCCGGTGACGATGGGTACGGAGAAGTATGATCCGCTGCCGCTCGGCGACTGGGAAATTAAGGGCGTTTACAAGAATCCGACTTACCACTACAACTCCACGTTGTTCTGGGAGCATAAGGGCAAAAAGAAACAAACCGCCGTCCTGAAGCCCGGTCCTAACTCGCCTGTCGGCATCATGTGGATTGCATTGAGCAAGCCGCACTACGGAATTCACGGCACGCCGGAACCCGGCACGATTGCCAAGGGGGCATCGCATGGTTGCGTGCGTTTGACGAACTGGTCGGTGTTGGCGGTTGGTGCTGCAATCGGCACAGAAACGCCGGTTCACTTCCAGGTGTGAAATCATGACGCAGCGGCGGCCCAGTGACCGGCAGATTGTTTCGCATCTGCTTGCGTTCATTGCGGGGCTGGTCGTTGCGTACTTCGCGATGCCTGCATTGAAGATGCCTGTTCACACCGTTGAGCAGGCATCGTCGTTTCAGCAGTTCCCATCGGTTGATGCGCAACCGCCGCAGTTCGGCTCAAGGTCATCGAAGTTGACGGGACCGCCGCCTCCAACGCCCGCCGACCTCAACGGTCATTTGATCATTCCGGTGCAAGGCATTACGAAGTCGCAGCTGATCGATACGTACACGCAATCGCGATCGGAAGACCGACTGCATAACGCGATCGACATCATGGCGCCTGAAGGCACGCCGGTGTTGGCTGCGAGCACGGGATACGTCGAAAAACTCCACGAAAGCGCAGCAGGCGGCACGACTATCCATGTGTTCAATGCGGAGCGCACGTACAGTTTTTATTACGCGCATCTGAGTGCGTATGCACCGGGTTTGCACGAGAGACAATTGGTGCAGCAAGGTGAAGTGATCGGCTACGTCGGGCATACGGGTAACGCGAGCCCCGATGGGCCGCACCTGCACTTTCAAGTGAGTGCGTTGACGCAAGATGCAAGCTGGGGTGGTGGTGAATCGGTGAATCCGTATCCGATTTTGATGAATGCACCACGCTGATTTTCCGTAAAATACATCGATGAACTCAGTCAGCAATATTCGCGTCGTTGATTACGAGGACGCACATCAACAAGCATTCGAGCGCTTGAACACGCACTGGTTGGAGCAGTACTTCGTCGTTGAAGACATTGACCGCGCGGTGCTCGCGGACCCAAAAACTCACATTCTTTCCAAAGGCGGACATATTCTGTGCGCGTTGGATGACATCGACAATGTTGTCGGCGTGGTGTCGATGATTGCGGAAGGTGACGGTGTTTTTGAACTGAGTAAGATGGCGGTCGATCCTTCAATGCATGGTGCCGGCATTGGTCGCAAGTTGATGGTTGCTGCATTGGATTGGTATGAACGCCAAAATGGTGTGCAGCTTTTCCTCGAGTCCAACCGCAAACTCACGCCCGCGCTGACGTTGTATGAAAGCGTTGGTTTTCGTCATCACCCTGCACCACGTCCGGGATCACATTACGATCGCGCGGATGTTTACATGATTTACGAACCGGAGTCGCGCGCATGAGCATTCAAATGGTGGGCTTCGATGCCGACGATACGTTGTGGAAGAGCCAGGATTATTTCGATGCCGCGCAGGCGGAGTTTGAATCGATCATTGGACAATACATCGATCTAAGCGTTGCCGGTGTGCAGGATCATTTGCTGCAAGTCGAAAAGCAGAACATCGCAGTGTTCGGTTATGGCGCCAAGGGCATGATGCTGTCGATGATGGAGTCTGCGATCGAGATGACGGAAGGGCGCATTACGTCGTCCGACATCCGACGGATTTTGGACTTGGGTAAGGGTGTTTTGCAACATCCCGTTGAATTGCTGCCAGGCATTGAGGAAGCAGTCGATGAAGTGTCGCGTTACTTTCCGATTGTGTTGATCACGAAGGGCGACTTGTTCCATCAGGAAGCGAAGGTCAAGGCGACACCACTGTCGAAGCGTTTCAAGCGAATTGAAATTGTTTCCGAAAAGGATCCGCAAACCTATCGACGTTTGTTCGGTGAGTTTGCGGTTGCACCATCTGAGTTCATGATGATCGGTAACTCGTTGAAGTCGGATATCGAACCGATTCTCGCGATCGGAGGATGGGGCGTGCATGTTCCGTATCACACGACGTGGGCGCACGAGACGGTCGATGGCATTGATGAGTCATTGCTCAGTAATTTCCGCACAGCAACAAATGCCTCGGAAATCCCCCGAAAAGTGCGCGAGTTGGCAGATTTGGCGCGACCTTCCTAAACGCCCGTTCGAGTATGTGAACCGTCTCTAATCATTTTCTCCATGGGTTGCGAAATTACCCATTTGTTCATGCACTTCACGTCATGGTGGAATCAAGCCGACGAAACACGTGGTCGCAACGGAGAGATTGATATGAAAACTGTGAAGGCATTAATTGGTGGTACGGTCCTTGCGATGGGCTTAGGTTTTGCATCGTTGGCACCGGTACCGGCACAAGCTCAGAACTCGATCGTGGATCTGGCACGTGTCATCGTGAACGTCAATGACATCGTGTATCGCGGTGGCCAGCCGTACTATCGTTATGGTTCGTACGGCCCGCAAGACCGCATCATCGTGGTCCGCGAGAACAACCGCAACGTTTACTACCGTAATGTCCCACGTGGCAACGCTTACGGTTACTACGGTCATCCTTCGCAAACGAAGGCATACAGCAAGCAAATGCAGAAGAACCGCAAGGCTTGGGAGAAGGACCGTAAGAAGTGGGAAAAGGAACGTCGCAAGCAGAACAATCGCTACTACAGCCGTGGTAACGACCGCTACGATGACCGCCGCCATGGTCGCGGTTGGTAAATCCTAACAACCTGCAGTAAAGGGAGACCACGCTTCGGCGTGGTCTTTCTTTTATTGCGCGGCGTCGGTTAAGTACTTCGCGTTCGCCTGTTCGAACTTCGACTCCGCCACGTCATCCGACTTCGTCATGCGCGAAACAACAATGATTGCAACCGTGCATGCGATGAAGCCCGGCACGATTTCGTACAGGTCGAAAATTCCGCCTGCACCCGCTTGACGCAACTGCACCCATCCGATGACGGTTGCCGCGCCTGCAATCATGCCGGCCAGTGCACCCCATGCGTTCATGCGCTTCCAGAACAACGAAAGAAGAATCACCGGGCCAAACGCGGCACCGAAGCCTGCCCACGCATAGCTCACCAATTTCAGGACTTGCGAGTCCGCATTGCTGGCCATCAGCATCGCAACACCGGCAACCAACAACACCATGAAGCGGCCCATCCAGACGAGTTCCTTTTGGGAAGCGTTGGGACGGATAAGTCCTTTGTAGAAGTCTTCCGTCAATGCGCTGGAACAAACGAGCAACTGGCAACTCAACGTGCTCATCACCGCGGCAAGAATGGCGGAGAGGATAACGCCTGCAATCCACGGGTTAAACAAGATCTGCGCCAACTCGATGAAAATCCGCTCCTTGTTTGCAAAAACATTCGCACCTTGCTCGGGATTCGCGCTGAAATATGCGACGCCAAAGTAACCGACGGCAACTGCACCCGCCAAACAAAGGATCATCCACGTCATGCCGATGCGGCGCGCATTGCGCAGCGACTGCACCGACTCACTCGCCATGAATCGCGCAAGGATATGAGGCTGCCCGAAATATCCAAGACCCCAGGCAAGTGCACTCGCGATCCCGATCCAGGATGCGCCCGCGAACCAGCTGCCGTATTGCACGCCGTTACTTTGCGTGGCTTGCGAGATATGCATTTGCAGATTCGACCAATCACCGAGCGCAAGCAACACCATTACCGGTGTAATCAACAAAGCAAAAATCATCAGCGACGCCTGCATCGTATCCGTCCAGCTCACTGCCAGGAAACCACCGATGAAGGTGTAGAGGATCGTCGCGAACGCGCCCCACCACATCGCTTCGTGATACGGAATATGGAACAGGCTTTCAAACAAGCGTGCACCCGCGACGATGCCTGACGCGCAGTAGACGGTAAAGAAAATCAAGATCACAACCGCCGGCACGATCCGCAGCGCAATGTTCGAAGATCCAAACCGATTGAAAAAATAATCCGGCAACGTCAACGCATCATTGTTGAACTCGGTATGCACGCGCAAACGGCCGGACACCCACAGCCAATTGAAATACGCGCCAATCGTCAAACCCACGGCAATCCACGCTTCCGTCAAACCCGCCGCAAAAATCGCCCCAGGCAATCCCATCAACAACCAGCCCGACATGTCGGACGCAGCGGCACTCAACGCCGTGACCAAACTGCCAAGGCTGCGGCCACCGAGAATGTAGTCGTCGAAGTTTTTGGTGGAGAAGTACGCCCAAAATCCCACCCCAATCACAACCACCAAATACAGACCAAACGTAATGACAGCAGGATTGAGATCAGACATGGATGAGCGCTCGTTTGGGATTCGTTAGGTTATTGTGCATCAATACTTCCACGGCGCAACGAAGCTAAAGTGTTAGGCATGACCATTTCAATCAAATCCATCATCCTCAGCTCATTGGCAGCTGGCACGCTGATCGCCAACTCCGCGATTGCGCAGGACGCCTCGATCACCAAGGCGCAGCAGGCGAGGGCAGTGAAGGAAATCACGAATTTCTACGGGCGACTAAGTGCCGACGACCGTGAGCTTGCCTTACCGTTGCTTGCCAATATCGCCGACAATCAATTGCCATACAGCGACAAGGAACGTGGCGTCCGCTTGAATTCCATCCGTGCGCTTCCGGGTCAAGTGCTCGATGTCAAAATGGGTTTCCTCGCCGATGGTCCAATGGCTTCGATCGATCCCGAAGTTGCGCAGACGATGCTCGCGCCACTTGCCGGCAAGCTTGCATGCACAGATGAGATGTTGCGCCCAATTCTCGACCTTGGCATTCGAATTCAACTGGACATTGCGGACGCGCGCGGGCAACCTTTGACCAAGGCGACGATGGACAAGTCGGTTTGTACCAATCCGAAGTCGCTGGAGGAAACGCTCGAAGATCTCGGCGTTGACGAATTGTAAATTCAGTAGGAGTTCGAGTTAGACAAGTGGATTGTGCCGCAGGCGCTTTCACTAAATAGTCTACCTCTACCTCTAACTCAATCCTCGGAGAAAAGCATGGAATTCCGCCGTCTCGGCCGCAGTGGTCTCAACATCAGCGCCATCAGCTATGGCAACTGGCTCACTCACGGTTCGCAAATCGAGCAGGAAACTGCGGAACGTTGCGTGCGTGCCGCTTTGGATGCGGGCATTACAACATTCGACACGGCTGATGTCTACGCGACCGGCAAGGCAGAAGTTGCTTTGGGCAAGGCGCTTAAGGATGTCCGTCGCAGCGATGTGGAAGTGTTTACGAAAGTGTTTTTTCCGATGGGTGATGGCGCGAATGATCGCGGACTCGGCCGCAAGCACATCATGGAAAGCATCGACGCATCGCTCAAGCGCTTGCAGATGGATTACGTGGATATTTATCAAGCGCATCGTTATGACGACAGCGTTGATTTGGAAGAGACCATCCAAGCATTCGCCGACGTTGTGCGAGCGGGCAAGGCGTTGTACATCGGCGTGTCCGAATGGACCCCGGAACAATTGCGTCGCGGTCATGCATTAGCGAAGCAGCACAACATTCAATTGATCAGCTCGCAGCCGCAGTACTCGATGCTGTGGCGCGTGATTGAGCCGGAAGTGGTGCCGACGTGCGAAGAGCTTGGCATTAGCCAGATTGTTTGGTCACCGATTGCGCAGGGTGTGCTCACCGGCAAATACAAGCCAGGTGGTGTGATTCCTGATGGATCGCGTGCGACGGACGAGGCGGGCAGTCGTTTTATTCAGAAGTTCTTGCGCGACGACGTGCTCACCCGCGTGCAGAAGCTCACACCGATTGCAGATGACGTTGGATTGTCATTGGCGCAGTTGGCGATTGCGTGGGTTTTGCAAAATCAAAATGTTGCCAGCGCCATCATCGGTGCTTCCAGGCCGGAGCAAGTCACGGAGAACGTCAAGGCAGCAGGCGTGAAGTTAAGTAGCGATGTGATGCAAGCCATCGACGACATCATTCTCGATGTCGCCGAACGCTCACCGGATATGGTCGCGAAATAATTACAGCGACGCGAGCCACTCGTCGTCCGAACCTTCGTTGACGCCCTCAAACAACACCGTGCTGAGATAACGCTCACCGGTGTCGGGCAACATCGCCAGAATGTGGCTGCCCTTCGGCGCTTTGGCGGCGGTCTGCAAAGCCGCGGCCATCGTCGCACCCGAAGAAATACCGACGAAAATCCCTTCTTCTGCCGCCAGTCGACGCGCGGTTTCAATCGCCAGCGTATCTTCAATCGGCAAAATCTCATCCACCACATCACGGTTCAAAACCGCCGGAACGAAGTCGGGCGTCCAACCTTGGATTTTGTGAGGTGCCCATTCCTTACCCGCCAGTAGCGACGCGCCAGCAGGTTCGCAGGCGATGATTTTGGTTTCAGGACGGGCAACCTTCAACACTTCACCAACACCCGTTAAAGTTCCACCCGTTCCCCAACCGGAAACAAAGTAATCAAGAGGATGCCCAGCGAAGTCACGCAGGATTTCAGCGGCAGTCGTTTGACGGTGGTACTCGGGGTTCGCAGGATTTTCGAATTGCTCGGACAGGAACCAACCATGTTTCGCAGCAAGTTCGCGCGCAACACGCACCATGCCAGTACCGCGTTCGGCAGCAGGCGTCAAAATCACCTTAGCACCATACGCGCGCATCAACTTGCGACGCTCAATCGAAAACGTCTCGGTCATCACTGCGACGAACTTATAGCCGCGCGCTGCCGCAACCATCGCCAACGCAACACCCGTGTTGCCAGAGGTTGCTTCAACAATGGTTTGACCCGGCTTCAAAACGCCGCGCTTCTCGGCATCGAGAACAATCGCCAACGCCAAACGATCTTTGACCGATCCGCCTGGGTTGAAGGATTCCACTTTGACAAACATCTCAACGCCTTCCGGCGCCATGCGATGCAAGCGTACGACGGGTGTGCGGCCGATGGTATCGAGGATGGAGTTGTGTACTGTCATTGGAGTCTTCCTTAAAGTCGATTGCAGTGCGCAGGTTATACTTGGCGAATGACTGATCCTGCGCCAACCATGGACTATCTTGACGCACTTGAGGGGCAGAGCTTGTTTATTTTGCGTGAAGTGGCAGCAAATTTCCGTCGTCCACTTATGCTGTATTCGGTTGGGAAGGATAGCTCGGTCTTGATGCATTTATTGCAAAAAGCATTCGCTCCTGCCAAACCCCCCATTGAACTCCTGCATGTCGATACAACGTGGAAGTTCCGCGAGATGATTGAGTTCCGCGATCAACGCGCCACGGAAACCGGATTGACGGTACACGTGCGCACGAATCAGGATGGCGTCGCGCAAGGCATTACGCCGGTCACGCATGATGCAACGACGTATACCGATGTCATGAAGACCCAAGCTTTGAAGCAAGCATTGGCTGAGTTTCAAGTCGATGCGGCGATTGGTGGCGCGCGTCGCGATGAAGAGAAGTCGCGGGCGAAGGAGCGTGTTTTTTCGTTTCGTAACGATGCGCAGTCGTGGAACCCGCGTGAGCAACGACCGGAGTTGTGGGACGTGTTCAACACACGGATCGCTCCGGGCGAGTCGATGCGTGTTTTTCCGTTGAGCAACTGGACTGAACTCGATGTGTGGGAATACATTGCGCGCGAAAACATTCCGGTGACGGACCTCTACTTCGCGAAAGAACGTCCCGTCGTGCAGCGCCAAGGCACTTGGATCATGGTCGACGATGAGCGTCTGCAATTGCATGACGGTGAGAAAGTCGAGATGCGTAAAGTCCGGTTCCGCACGTTGGGTTGTTATCCGTTGACGGGTGCCATGGAGTCAGATGCGACGAGTGTTGAAGAGATCATCAGTGAGATGCGTGCTTCGAGATTTTCGGAACGGCAAGGTCGCTTGATCGATGGCGATGCTGCTGCGTCCATGGAACGCAAGAAAAAGGACGGCTACTTCTGATGGGCACCACTGATCTCCTTCGCGTAATGACATGTGGCAGTGTTGATGACGGCAAGAGCACGTTGCTCGGCCGGTTGTTGCACGACACTGAGAATGTCTTCGATGATCAGTTGAGTTCGTTGGACGTCAACGGAGTTGTTGATTACTCACGCGTGCTGGACGGATTGGAATCGGAAAGAGAACAGGGCATCACGATTGACGTGGCGTACCGTTACTTCCGCACCGCGAACAGACGTTACATCCTCGCGGACTGTCCCGGTCACGAGCAGTACACGCGAAACATGGCGACTGGCGCATCGAATTCCGATGTTGCCGTGTTGCTCGTCGACGTTGCGTTAGGTGTGCGACCACAAACGTTCCGCCACCTGTGCATTGCGAAGTACTTTGGGATTAAGCAGGTGATTTTGGCGGTCAACAAAATGGATCGCGTCGACTTCGAAGAAGACCGCTTCAATGAGAATGTCGCATTGGTTGCAGCATTTGCCGATCAATTAGGTGATCTGCAGCTCACGGCCATTCCTGTGTCGGGCACGAAGGGCGATAACGTCACGGTGCGTTCGCCAAACACGCCTTGGTTCGACGGTCCGACGTTGCTCGAAGCATTGGAAACGGCAACGCCGCCTTCGGATGCGCATGATGCGATGCGAATGCCAGTGCAATATTCGCTGAAGGACGACGACACGCGACTTTACTACGGCACCATCGCATCCGGTGCGATGAACGTCGGCGATGAAATCATCATCCAACCCAACGCTACGACATCGCGTATCACGCAGTTGTGGATTGGCGGCGAGGAAGGATCACAAGCCGTGCAAGGCGCATCCATCGCGATTGCGTTGAATGACGAACGTGATATTTCACGCGGTGATTTGATCGCGGCACGCAACGCACCGTGTGAAGTTGCCGACCAATTTGAAGTCGACCTCCTGTGGATGGACAGCACCGAGTTGTTGCCGGGGAGAAGTTATTTTTTCAAGTCGGGCACAACCGAGCGTAGCGCTAAGGTCATGACGATCAAGCACAAGCTTGACGTGGAATCGCTGTCCGAACTCGCTGCCAAAACACTCGAACTCAACGATCTCGCCCGCTGCACCTTGACGCTGGATCAATCCATCGCGTTTGAGCCGTTCGACGAAAACAGAACGTTGGGCAGCTTCATTCTCGTCGACCGCGTGACGAATGCGACGGTCGGCGCAGGCATGATCCGCTTTGCGCTCAGACGCGCGCACAACATTCACTGGCATACAAGCGCGATCGATGCGCAAGCACGGGCAACGGCGATGGCGCAGAAGCCACGCGTCATCTGGCTCACCGGTTTAAGCGGAGCGGGCAAGTCGAGCATCGCGGATGAAGTCGACCGCACCTTGCACGCTCAAGGAAGGCATACCTACATTCTCGATGGCGATAATGTTCGTCATGGACTCAACCGTGACCTTGGTTTTACGGCGGAAGACCGCGTCGAAAACATCCGCCGCATCGCCGAAGTCGCGAAGCTCATGGCCGATGCCGGATTGATTGTGTTGGTGAGTTTCATCTCGCCTTACCGCGCGGACCGCGATCTTGCACGCGAGGTGATCGGCTCAAACCGATTCGTCGAAGTCTACGTCGACACGCCACTCCAAGTCGCAGAAGAGCGCGACGTCAAGGGACTTTACGCGAAGGCACGCCGTGGAGAAATCAAAAACTTCACCGGCATCGACGCACCCTACGAAGCCCCAACCAATCCTGAGATCATCGTGACCACCGAAGGTCGCACGAGCGCCGAATCCGCCACAGACATCCTCGAATGGCTCGCGCAGCACTAATCGCGCTAGCATTCCTCATTGCAGGAACCGCAAGCGCGCAGAGCATCGAGAAGCTTAAACTCAGCGCGCCGCAACTCAACAACGAAAGCGTCACCCTCGAAATTTATCTACCGCCGCAGTACAACGCAAAGCAAACCTATCCCGTTCTTTACATCAACGACGGACAGGACATGCAAGCCATTCATTTGCAGGCACACCTAAAAAACTACTACGCGCAAGCCAACGCGAAACCCTGGATCATCGTTGCGGTGCCGATGTTCAAGGACCGCATGGGCGTCTACGGACTCGCGGACCGAGCGAACAAGCAATCGCAAATCGCACCGACCAAATACGGCGACGTTGGAGCCAAGTCATACGCCTACAACGAATGGTTCACGCAGACGTTGATCCCAACGATCGACGGCAAGTACAGCACGCAACGCAACGCCGAAGGTCGCGCGGTCCTCGGTTGGTCACTCGGCGCAATCGCCGCCTTCAGCATTGGCTGGCAGTACGCCGAACAAATTGGGGCCATTGGGATGTTTTCGCCGTCGCTTTGGCTGAGCGAGAAACGCGACACACCGGACGAAGCGCAGCAAAACCGACTCATCCAGAACCGCGTGGCCGACGACCCACACGCCCCAAACACCCGCATTTACCTCGCGATCGGCACCCAGGAAGATACCGATGACCGCGATGGAGACGGTGTGAATGATGCGGTGGATGATGTTTTGGACTTGGCGAATGGATGGCAAGCCAAAAAAGGACTCCACCAACGCGGCATCCCGACCGAAACTACATTGCTCGTCGGCGGGAAGCACAACCAGGACGCCTGGAGCGCCATGTTGCCACGGTTCATGCGCTGGTTAAGTCGACGTGATGTAAAATAAGCGTTATGAAACAGATTTTTATTTCCCTCAGCCTGCTCCTGGTTTCGCTGGGTGTCACTTCGACGGCGGTCGCCGCGGACTGGCAACCGATCAGCAAGTCCGTTGCGGAGCGTGAGGAATACTTCCTCGACCTCGACTCGGTCAAAATCCGACAGGGCCGCCTCAGCGGTAACGTCCTGACGAACTATGCGCGCAACCGTTTCGAAGCGGCGAGTGCGCAGGATCTCTATTCCGTTGACTGCCAGGCGCGCAACATTTCGCACCTGAGCGGCGGCACTTTCAGCGAACCTTACGCGCAAGGCAAATCCGTCTCGCAATACGTTGGACGCAGCCCGACCCCTGAAGCGATTCAAGCGGGAACGACGGGTGAGCGTATTTTGATCGAGCTGTGCAAAGCCAAGCCGGTTCCATAATCGACCGCGCTGCAACAGTGCGATCGGCCCTGTCCGTCGCGCCGATGATCGACTGGACTGACACTCACTGCCGGCACTTCCACCGCATCTGTGCGCCAGGCGCGAGCCTGTACACGGAGATGGTGCACGCAAACGCGATCATCCACGGTCAACGCGAACGCTTCCTTGCGAAGGACGCATCGCAGCATCCGGTTGCTTTGCAACTCGGCGGCAGTGATCCACACGGACTCGCGCAAGCAACAACGTTAGCAACGGAAGCGGGCTTCGACGAAATCAACTTGAATTGCGGCTGCCCGAGTGATCGCGTGCAAAGCGGCAACTTCGGCGCGTGCCTGATGCGCACACCGGAACTCGTGCGGGACTGTATCCATGCGATGCGAGACGCCACCGACAAACCAGTGACGGTGAAGTGCCGACTCGGCGTGGATGACGACGATAGCTATGATCTTTTCAAAAAATTCATAGACACCGTCGCCGAAGCAGGCTGCGATCATTTTGTCATCCATGCACGCAATGCCTGGCTGCAAGGTCTGAGTCCGAAGGAAAATCGCGAGATCCCACCGCTCAAATACGAGTGGGCGTATCAACTCAAGCAACAAAATCCGGATTGGCACATCGCACTCAACGGTGGCATCAGGACTCTGGAAGAAGCGCAAAAACACCTCGAACACGTCGACTCCGTAATGCTCGGAAGGATCGCGTATCACGAACCTTTTGTCCTGCATCAAATTGACGCCACGTTGCACGGTAACGAAGCCAAGTCACGCCACGCGATCATGGAGGCGTACCGCCCATACGTGGAAGCGCAACTCGCCAATGGCACCAGACTCAGCGCTTTGATCAAGCCAACGCTGGGGTTGTTTACCGCCCGTCGCGGGGGGAGGGCGTTCCGTCAGATTTTGTCCGAGAACGCGCACAAGCTGGACGCAAACTGGGCAACCGTCACAAAAGCACTCGCGGTTACTGACGTAAACGACTGATACGCTGTTCACAATCCTGAATGTTCAGGTTATTGTAAAAGTTTAGTTCAGATACGATTCAATGCCGTTCATCAAGAATGGACGTTGTAAATGTGAATCGTTCTGGATTGAAGCTGAAGTGCATAGAGTTTTTGCTGTTTTGAAGCCTGTTGTTTGGGGTCGGATCGCCGTCATGGCGATGTTGCTGGCAACCACGGGTTTTGTCTCAGTTGAGGCGCAAGCACAGACGCGGATGGATGAACGCCAAATCCTCTCCAACGATATTCGGACTGCGCTGACGCGCGCGGGCGGAGGCACGGTGCTCAGTGGTGAACACATGGGCGGTGTGAGCAGGATCAAGATCGTAGACCGGCGTGGTCAGCTGCAAACGATTGTGATCGATCATGGGTCACCGAGGAGCCGTATCTCGCCGTTAGAACCTGAGGAAGGACGGAGAGGAAGATTCAGCCGGGGCGCTCCGGAAATTCAAGCGCCGATCATGCGCGGTGGTGGTCGTAAGCCACGCAGCGGTGATGTAGAGAATTGATTTTTTGACCTGAACATAACTGTTGCAAACGTAGTCTGTATCGAGAAGAAAATAACAAAGGAGATCCCATGCGTATTTTGCTGGTAGAAGATGAAACCCCACTACGTGAGACCTTGACGGCGCGTTTGAAGCGCGAAGGCTTTGCAGTGGACGCGGCACAGGATGGCGAAGAAGGCTTGTACATGGGGCGCGAAGTGCCTTTTGATTTGGGCATCATCGATCTCGGTTTGCCAAAGATGTCGGGCATGGAATTGATCCAGGCTCTGCGTGCGGAAGACAAGAAGTTTCCGGTGCTGATCCTCACGGCGCGTTCGTCGTGGCAGGACAAGGTCGAAGGCCTGAAGCACGGTGCGGACGATTATCTCGTCAAGCCATTCCACGTCGAAGAATTGCTCGCGCGCATCAACGCGCTGGTGCGTCGTGCGGCCGGTTGGTCGAAGTCGATGCTCGAATGCGGCCCGGTAACGTTGGATCTTGGTGCACAGATGGTCGCGGTCAATGGCAACAATGTTGACCTGACATCGTACGAATACAAGGTTCTCGAATACTTGATGATGCACGCCGGTGAATTGGTCTCGAAGGCCGATCTGACGGAGCACATCTATCAACAGGACTTCGATCGTGACTCCAACGTGTTGGAAGTTTTCATCGGTCGCCTGCGCAAAAAGTTGGACCCCGACGGCACACTCAAGCCAATCGAGACAGTCCGTGGCCGCGGTTACCGATTCGCGATTCCCCGCGACGGCGAAGCATAACTGACGCCATCAGGAGTGCGGGGTGGCGTTTGGAGACGGCCTAAAGCCGGGGCTCTATGAGCCCCGCTCAATCTGGGCTCGCCAGCTGATTGCGGCGAGCCTGGGTCTTGTGACGTTTCTTGCGCTCGCCGGTTTCGCGCTCGATCATAGCTTCCGTGTCACTGCGCAGAACGACCTTCGCAGCAAGCTTCAAAGTTATGCGTACGCCATTGCGGCGCAAGCGGAAATCGCGCGCAGTGGTTCGATCATTCCTCCCATCGACGAACGCATGCCCGACAGTGAATTCCTGCGGCCGGGGTCGGGTTTGTATGCGCGGATTTTTACGCCGGATACGATGTGGGATTCGCCGTCGTCGCGTGGTCCGGTTTTGCCGGAGCCTGTCGGTGTCAAATCCGGAACGGATAATTTCCGTGGACCGATTGCGTTCGAAGATATCGATGGCAAGCCAGCTGCTTTGTATGAGTACTCGTACGGTTTGACGCGTCCGGGTCAGTCATTTGAGCAGTCCGCCGACATGCCTTTCACGGTGCAAATCCTGCAGGACGCAGAAGTGTTGAACGAGCGTGTGAACTTGTTCCGCATGACGCTGATCCGCGCGCTCGGTATGGCGGGGTTGGTGTTGCTGGTTTTGCAGGCGATCATTTTGCGCTGGAGCATTTCGCCGTTGAGCAAGGTCATCCAGGAATTAAAGCGTGTGCAAAATGGCAAAATTCCAAAGCTCACCGAACGTCACCCGATTGAAATCCAGCCGTTGACGGAATCGATCAATGCGTTCATTGATTCAGAACGCCAAAATCTTGAGACGCAACGTAATTCGCTCGACAATCTGGCGCACTCGTTGAAAACGCCTTTGGCCGTGTTGCGTTCGATGCTCGACAATGATGCGTCGCACGAGGAATTGCGTGCGGAGTTGTCGACGCAGTTGCAGCGGATGAATGAGCAGGTGTCGTATCGTTTGACGCGCGCCTCCGCCGGTCACAAGTTGTTCTCCATGGGCATCGAAATCGAGCCGATCGCAACGGACATCGTCACGTCGCTCGAGAAGTTGTACGCGTCGCGAGGTGTGTTCGCCGGTTTTGAAATTGATCCTGCCGCATTGTTCTACGGTGAAGTCGGCGATCTGCAGGAGATCCTCGGAAACCTTTTGGAAAATGCCTTCAAGTGGGCTTCCAATTCCGTGCTGTTGACGGTTGAGCGTGAGCCTTTGGCGAAGGGCAAGGGTCATAGTTTGTTGATCGCGGTCGACGATGACGGTCCTGGCATAGAACCCGACAAAGTTGAGTTGGTCATGCAGCGCGGCGTGCGTGGCGATCAGCGCGTGAAGGGTCACGGCATTGGCTTGGCCATCGTGCATGATCTGGTGTCGTCCTACAACGGGACGCTGACGGTGGTTCGTTCGGCCGAGTATGGCGGGGCGAGGTTTGAGTTGAGGTTTCCGAAAGGATGACGGTGCTTTGAGCGCCGCATCCAGTTAGAGGTAGAGGTAGACGATTGAGTGCTTGCGCCTGCGGCATGCGTGACTCACTCCTCTAACTAGGACTCGAACTCGTTACACGAAAAAGGCGCCAACGGCGCCCATCACTAAATAGTCTAACTCTACCTATAACTCCGCGTCAGCGAATCATCCCCGGCAACATGCTGTGCCAACGTGGGCGCTCGTCGTTGTCGCGGCCACCGCGGCGGGAGGATTTCGTGGTGTTGCCGCCGATGGATTTCGTGCAGTCGCGGCCGGTGCAATCTGCGGTCGCGTCCGCCGTTTCTTTGCCTGACGTGGTGTCGGTGTCGGCGGAGCGATAGGTGGAGGCGCGGGCGTAGGACGTGTGCAAAATCGTGTCCTTCGACGCAGCATAAGCCGACGTGCCGTAAAGACAACCGACAAAAGCAACAATCAACAACGGTACCCGCATGTGCAATCCTAGAGATTGGTATCTTTTCGATTGTAAACGAAAAATAACGCCCGTGACGCATTCTTTCGGCTGCCAAACTGAACGGCTATGATGGGGAGATGATGCCCGAATCGCCGCCACTGACCGCCGCCCTCATTTGTGAGGGGCTGACTCACGAGGAGCGGGAGAGGTTTACCGAGTTTTGTGTGCTGGAGACCTGCGAGTCGACGAACAGTGCGTTATTGGCGGTCGATGAGCCGGTGGGGACGTATTTTCTGGCGGCACGGGAACAGACTGCGGGACGCGGACGACGCGAGCGGGAGTGGGTGTCGTCGTCGGGGTCGAGTTTGGCTTTTTCCGTGTCGCGATTGTTGCGGGTAGATGCGCGGTTGCTCGGTAGCATCAGTTTGGTCGTCGGCGCGGGGGTGGTGAGTGCCTTGCGCGAGCTTGGCTGCGACGTGTGGTTGAAGTGGCCGAATGATGTCGTGCGTGTTGGCGCGCGTGGTGAATTGTTGAAGGCCGGTGGCATTCTCGTCGAGGCGCGATCGATGTCGTCCGGCGAACATTACGTCGTGATCGGCATCGGGTTGAACTTGCGGGATGATGCGGCGCGCGATGGGTTAATCTCACAAAATGTCGCGGCGTTGAATCATGCCGACGGGAATAAGGTGGTTGCGGGAATTTTGTCAGTGTTGTTACGTGCGCTGGATGAGTTTGAGTTGCACGGATTTGCGGGTGTGCGTGAGCGTTGGTTTGCTGTGGATGCGTTGAACGATGCGACGGTCGATGTGATTGAGAATGACCGGACGTGGGTCGCGCAGGCCAATGGTATAGATAAATTTGGGCGTTTGTGCGTGATCGCGGCGGATGGATCGCTGCATCATGTGACGTCGGCGGAAGTGAGTGTGCGGGTGCGATGACGACGGTGTTTTTTGATCTCGGCAATACACGGTTGAAGTTTGCCGTTGATGATCCCTCGCAAGTGCAGGCGTTGGCGCATGGCTCGGATGATTTCGTGGTGCGCTTGCGTGCGGCGTTACCTGCCAAAATCGATCGCGCCGTGTTGGCGTTAGTGGGTCCGATGGATGTGCGTGCGTTGTTGCTCGAGGAGTTGGCGGCGCGTGCGAAGTTGATTGTGATTGCGCGGACGGTGCCGACGTTGGGTCGGTTGCGGATTGCTTATGACAATCCGGCGCATTTGGGTGTCGATCGTTTCCTGAGCATGTTGTCGATTGTTGACGACGCGGTGCCGACGTTGCTGGTCGGTGTGGGAACGGCGTTGACGATCGATTTGATTGATGGATCCGGGCAGCATCTGGGTGGGCGCATTGCGCCGTCGCCGACGTTGATGCGTGAGTCGCTGCATGCGAAGTCTTCGGCGTTGCCTATCGACGGCGGGGAGTGGTCGCTCGCGTCGCCATTCGCGGATGATACGGTGCCGGCGTTGGCGAGTGGATGCGAAGGCGCGGCGGTGGCGCTGATTGAGGCGTCGTTGGCGGCGGCGCGTGCGCAGTTTCCGGACGTGCGGTTGCGGCTGCATGGCGGGGGAGCGGGAGCGTTGATGGCGTTCTTGGCGGAGGGGGAAATGCTGCCGGAGGGAACGGTTTTGCGCGGGCTTGCGCAATTCGTGGCGTAATTGTGTAAAATGATCAGCCCATCGCCGGTATAGCTCAGCTGGTAGAGCAACTGACTTGTAATCAGTAGGTCCCGCGTTCGATTCGTGGTGCCGGCACCAATTCAAAGCCATTCTAAGTTATTGATAGATAACGAGAATGGCTTTTTTATTGCGTGTTCGACGCCGCCAATTTCGTTCAGAAACGTCACTCAATATAAAATTCAATATAAAAATAGGCTTAACGTAAGTTCTAAAAACAACAGTGACAAAAAACGCCAATTGAAAATTATTCCTGTCAGTGGTATTCTCAGGTGGCGAGATCTGCAGCAGGCGGGTCAAGCAACTTGAGGTCACGGAAGGCATTCGCCTTCCTTTTCTGTCTCTCGAGTGGGACTTAGTAATTACACTAAGTGAAACCTGCAACCTAAACGGAGAACATCACATGAGTACTTACGTCGAATCAGCGAAAGAACTTCTCTTTGGTGTAAACGGGTTGCGTGCGTCCAATATTAAGTTGTACCCGGGCACTTCCCGTGAAGTCACCGCAGATGAAGCGGCCGCTGAAATAATCAAGACGATCGAAGCTGTAATCGAAGGCGACTTCGAAGAATGCAACGTCGATTGATCTTTTTCTAACAGAATAATATTTAGAGAGACTCGATGGTTTACAGGGACTTATACGAATTTTGTCAAACAATAAAACAAGTTCCTGTTAGCACTAAAACCATCGAAGAGAAGATCAAAGAATTCTTCCCCTCACTATCCTACAAAGTAATTGTTAGCGGACTCGACATTACGCGAGTCCGCGGTTTTTTTCTAAGTAGCGAAAATTCGGATCATCCATTTGTTCGCCAAGCCGGCGGAAGCAATGTCATTGTGCTAGCGCGTGGGCTGGATGAAAACTGGCGACGTTTCATTAAGGTCAAGGAACTGATGCATGTCTTCGATCAAGGACTTGATCGCGTTAATGCCGGTGCTGATCTCGAGACGCTTCTATTGGAAATGTTTGAGCCAGCCGGAAACGGCAAGTCTACGTTTTTAAGATCGGATGCTCGTGCGGTGGTGATGGCACTGGCGCTTTTTTGCCCGGAATCGATCCGAGCCCACCTTGTGGCAGAGGTTAATGATGGAAAATTGACCGCTGAGGACATGGCCAGCCGACTTCGCCTTCCAAATCACCTCGCTCATGCTTTACTCCGGGACAACTATAAGCAGCTAGTTTCAAAAGTTATGGAAGAATGTTAATTGGCAGACGAAGGGATTGAAAATCCCCGTGTCGGGGGTTCGATTCCCTCTCTGGCCACCACGTTAAAGCCCTGATTTTTCAGGGTTTTTTTCGTTTCTTCAGTGGTGAAATTCTGACCACGAAACGGTCTGGAATAAAATTCAGAATAAAATTAACTCGTGACAGACCCAGCACATCGAATCACCGAGCGCAACGGCATATCGCAAGACGGCCGAAAATGCATCATCCGGAAGTACGAGCGGTTCGAGATCCTGTCGTGGACGTTGCAGTTTCCGACCCATGCGGAGTTAGCTGAGTGGGTAGATGGCCACTTTGTGGGAAGGGTGACTGGGGTTGTGGTCCGGATCGTCGACTAAGTTTGAATACCGGACATCACTTGTTCCAACGTGCCATTGACCCAGTTCGGAATTGACTCACTGGCTGGAATTAGGAGTGATCGTAGTGTTCGATTGGCCTGACGTCCGTAGCTGTACTTGTACTGGTTGGCTCGAATGCAGGTCGAGTAGTAAAGCAGCTCATCCAGCGTTAATTCGATTTTGGGGCGCAATACAAAAATATGGTAACCACTGTAGAACGGATCCATCTGTAAAAATGTTTCCAGAACGGAGCCTCCTGCCGCAACCGTGAGGGTCATGCCTGGAATTGGCTCAACGTCATATAGCGGCTGAACTCGGGCAGTAACGCCATTGTTTTTCGATGTTCGGGCAACGAAATTGACACCCTGATTTGACTTGGTCAATCTATTGAGTTCCAAGCTGTTGCCGTATTCGACCTCAAAGATGTCACTTAGCGGTACGGTGTGGACACTCTTATCACTGCCTGATACATCAGAGTGAAAGGTCCTATGTGTTACGCCCGTGTCGTGACTGACCTCGGTGTTCATCACCCATTCTGGAGCGCGATCCGGAATCTTGATCGCTCCAAGCCTTCCTCCCTTTGGCTTGCGGCCATACGAAAATTTAGCCCTGTTCAGCGAGATCGCTTGAGCGTAGAAAATCTTCTCCGCGATAGACATCTCACTTTTGGGCCTCAGAATACTAATATCGCTATTCGCTGCGAAATCGGAACTTGATACATAGGCGTACGTGTGACTGCCCTCGCCGTTCGTTGATACAAACAGCGACCCGCTCGGATGGATGTGTTCAGCAGGTACTTCGGCACGCTCTACCCATCCGGCAATCGTTCGCTCCTGCGATTTTGCCGGCCTCAGATACGGAATGCGTCCAGTCGATTTTCTCTCGAAAACTCGGACTCGCTGGCTGGATACGCCGGCGATGGCGTCAAATTTCGTATCGAGTCTAACCGTCTTCATCGATATCGCCACAGCCGCCATTGATTTCCAGCATCAAGTTATACAATGCGTACCGCTTGACGTCACGCTCAAAATCCGCACGGGTTATCTTGCTGTAATCCGTCTCAAGGTATGCTTCGCATAACCACTCGTCACCTGGGCCGACTGCTTGCTTCAAGCTAAATCCGGTCTCAACGGTTTGATTCACAAATGACGAAATCCATTTTTCTCGGATGCTCGACCAGCGATCCGCGCTGTCTTCCCTTCGCCTCTTGGACTTTACGAATCCGTCATCTCGCCAATACCCAAACCACGTCATTTTTCGCTCATCGTGCGGCACATGGGCACGAAAGACCAGCGCGCAGGTATTCGCCCCCTTATCATTAAAAAGTTGATTTGGGAGAGACATTGAGGCTTCAAGCGAATGGTGCCTCAGCAGCCGAGACTTCAATTCCAGTCCAGCTCCTTTGCTGTACATCGCGCAGCTCATCGGCACAATGGCGATGGCGATGCCATTGGGCTCCAAGCATTCCAGGGCGTTCTCGATAAATTCCAGCTCATCAATGCCACTACCATCATTGAACGGCGGGTTCAGAAGGGCGACCGTCGGCTTGAAGGACTTAACGCGGGAAGTCGCCTTGAAGCAATCATCATGTAGGATGTTTGACTTGCCATCACCGTGAATGATCATGTTCGAGACGGCGAGATTGTAAATGTGGGGCTGATACTCCACGCCGATGAGTTGGCTCTTTTTTATCGCCTCAATCTTTGCCTTGTCCCCATGCGCAAGCTGAGTCATCTTTCCCATCGCCGCGACCAAGAAGCCGGCCGTTCCGCAGCAGTTGTCGAGCACAACACTGTTTTTGTTCAAACCTGATATTTCGCAGAACAATTGAGTGATATGCGTCGGCGTGAGCACAATGCCCAAACTGCCGTCGTCATTTGCATACCTTAGAAACTCGACATAACACCGGCTGATGATATCGTGGTATTCATTGTTCTTCACAAAGGAGTAAACGTTTTGTTCAATCTCCTGAACCAGCTCTTTGAAGTATCCGTCACGAATTAATGCCGGGCTTCTCTGGATAGACGCAAATTCATCCCTGAGACCGGAAAATTTCTCATCGGAATTGGGAGATGCGGCGTCCAAAATTCTCGATACGCGAGTGATCAACGTATCCATCAAGCTCGCGGAGTCTTCGTGATGCTTGTAAGTGCTTCTGAAGGTGTGATCCTCAAGTGCCAGCAGTATCCCGCTAAATAGGATAGCCCGCTGCTTCTCAGGGATGCGTTTGCCGTGAAGCTGTTTGTTCAGACCGCCAACGTAATCAAGCAAGGCACTGTAATCGACCCGGAAGCGGTGATTTCTTAGCTGTTCCAAATAGGAAGGAAACCCTTGAAGACCACAGTCCTTCAAAACTTCCTTATGCTCCTGCTCGCCCCTCAGCTTAACGAAATGAGAGACCTTTAACTCTTTGTCGTTTTGACCGCTCACTCCGATGTAGAGCACGTCTAGCTCTTTCGACAGATAGTCCGCGTACAGGCGCGCCCCGTCCACGGCGTAATCTGCGAACTGATTGAGATTTGCGCTCACGTGCTTTGCTGTGTCAGCCTTGCACTCGATCACGATAGCGACATCTTCCTGCTGGACACCACGAATGATGTAGTCTGGGTACCCAGCCCCGCGTCCTTTGCTCCTTTTGGTGGCCGAGGCCAGCAACTTCTGAATTTGTGGCTTCTCCGATTTCTTTGGCTCAACAAGCACAGAGTCATCATCGAAATAGCCTAAGCGTTGGAGATTCCTGTATACGAGCTGTTCCGTCATTCCTTCGTTTCGTGCCCGTTTCGGAACCACTACTCTACTCATGAGATCAATTCTTGAAAGATTATGTAATGTGTAGATTGTAAGTCATTGAAGCAGGACTTCGCCGTGGCCGACAAGGGATTGTAGACGTACGGAAAATCACGCTACACTTACCCTGTCACGCCGCGCCCACCCCTGCGGCTGACCATTGCCCCGGCTAGCCCCCTCTAGTGCGGGGCTTCTTCGTCGCCGTCGACCGTCAATAGATCCTCAATGAGCATGACAAACTCAGCGCATTCTGAATCGATCGAGTGAAGTGCCTTGCGGAGAATGGCAAGGAGCAAGCGGGCTTGGGTGAGATTGTCCATACGTCGACTGTGACATGGAACGGTGTGGATGTCGTCAGGCTAGGGCTTGCCAAATGTCCTGCTCCGCCCTACATTGTCAAAAAACGGAGGGGTATATGGAAGAACGCGACGTATTTGCACAAGGCGACAAGTTTCAGGCAAGGGTGTGGAAAAAGCTGAAGGCCATAACGCTCGACCAATGGATCAAGATTGCAGCGGTTGTGGGACTTTTCTATTTCGCCAATGCGGTGTATTACACTGGCGACAAGATTTCCATGGGTCTTTACGACGTTTCACTAATAGGCGAATCCATCGCGAAGCTTGCACCGCCCGCAGAGCCTGAGAAGCCTTACCGGGGTTTTTGACGATCCGCGGTGTTATTGGCTACTGTTCCGTCGATATCACACTCAAGCTTTGCTGATACGCACCATTGGGCAGCGTCACCGGGATATTTGAGGATGATGTGATGCGAGCGCGGTAATTGAACGTCCCAGCGCCCGCCTGATTGTCCGTGACCGTGATTGAACCGCCACAGCTTGCCCGGTGTTCAGTGATGTTGTCGCCGCTGATGAACGTTTTCGTATATTCACCGCTTGCTGTGAAACTTCCGATCTGCGTCCACGCGCCACCCGCATAGCTGCGCTCCAACACGACATTTGCCGACATATTCAGTGTCGAACCGCTGGTATTGCCTGTTTGCGTTGTCGTTCCGCCTGCACCGAAACTTACGACTACGACTTTTGCATTTCCACCCGTGCCGAAATTGCCTGTTTCAACGCTCGCCGTTGCTGACTGTTGCGTGGATTGCGCCGCATTTTTTCGGGTGCCGGCAGAGAGCGAGCCGCCGAAGTATGCATTGCCCGTCGTGTCGAACCACACGCTCGCATTCGATTTGCTCGCATTCGCCGCGCCGACATTCGGACCGTAGTAGAAAATCATGTCTTGATTTGCGCCGAAGGTGTGGCCAATGATGAGCTGTGCGGATCCTTTCCACATCCGTAAGTAGCCGTCGAGCCATTCCATTCCCAAACCGGTGGTTGAGGAGATGACACGGAATACGGTGGAGAGAATAGAGAACGTTGATCGCTGCCCGTCATTTTCGGATACCACACCGGAGATGTTCCCGTTGACGTCGAGGAGCATTGTCCACTTTGCAAGCATCCTACCGAGTTTCCAGCTCAAGGATTGTTCGTTAACGATTGAGCCGTTCACACCACCAATGAACAAGTTCAACGCGTTTAGTTGGGATACGTTGGCGGCGATTGTTCCACCTGTGTTGTAAGCGGGCATCGCGTCATTGATGCTGTTCAACTGCGCAAATTGCGCGTTTTTCCAGACGATGCTCGTTGCGCCCGCGCCGCCCTCGGCAACAATACGACCCCATAGCTTGCGCGTATTCGCAGGGACGGCGTATTTGTTTACGGCGCGACCCCATGTATCAAGAGCCAGTGGCGTTCCGCCTGAATCCCCCAATACATTACCGCCCGCATCCAATGCGATGATGTCAATTAGGAACGATCCCGCTGTCCGCGCCACCACCTGCCCATCCACCGCGAACGCAAACACCGTCCCTGCCGCCTGATTGAACGGCAACACCCATTCAGTGTATCGGACAGCGGTGCTATTGATGCCGTCAATGCGGAAAAACGTTCCCTGCGCGTTGGCGTCCACGTAGAACGATGGGACAAAGCCGCCGTTAATCCACCCCTGCACACCCAACTCGCCGCTAGGGTTTTGGATCGGATTGCTCTGCGTGTTTTTCAGCCCCTGAATATCAACCACCGCCTGATTGACGATTGATGCGTCTGCGACCGCGCCATTTCCTGCGGGCATACGCGCCACCACCGAATCAATGCGCCCCGCCTGAACGCCCAACGCATCGGCGGCTGCCGTTTCAGCCGTCACCACACGCGCTTCATTCGCAAGTTTATCGGTGCCCGTAGGCATTCGCGCTTCAACAACACCCAAACGCTTCCCTGTTGCGCCTGTTGGCGAAACTTCGGCGGAAATTTGGGATAGAACATTCGCTTCAGTTGATAGCGTTCCATTACCTGCGGGAAGCCTTGCGCCTACATTCGTCATAAACTGACCAACCGCGCTAGTTGGCGATACCGCTGCATCGGCTTTTTGAATTGCAAATGCTTCGCTTGCCAACTTGTCCGTTCCGACTGGAAGCCGCGCCTCAACCACTTGCACTCGGTCTGCCACCGCTTTCGTCGAATCAGCCGCCGCCTGTTCTACCGCGTCAACCCGCGCCTCGCTTGCAACCGCGCCAATGCCAATCGGCATTCGCGCACTAATCGAACTGACACGCTCAACCGTTGACCGCATTGAATCTGCGCCAGCACCCTCGCCATACTTCCCAAGAGCAATCCATTCAACATCGACAAGACCGCCATTTGTTGACGTAAGATCGAAACGCAAGCGAGTGATTAAGCTGCTATTCCAGTCAGTATTCCCGGTTAAATCCCATTCAACGATGTGCCACCCGCCAGCCAGCGTCTCAACGACTTCACCTGCCGCTGCATACTCACCTACAAACCAGTGATTAGGCGTGACCCAAAATATGAAAGGATCAATGATCGCACCGCCGCGAAACCTTAGCTTTGCTCGAACGACGTTCGCAGACGAACCGGAAACATCAAATGCAGGCGTTTGAATGTTCGGATCTGTAGTTGTGGCGAATAGAACCAATGCGCCACCGTTTGACGTGGCGGGGAACTGTTCAAGCGAACCTCCTTCGACGGAAAATCCCTTACTGTTGCCATTGAATGACCAGCCGAACGTCTCACTGAATCCTTTTGCGACACGGTCAACTCGTGCAGTTACAGTATCTACCGACTGAGCAGTAGCTAACGCACCAGATCCAGTCGGCATCCTTGCAACAACACCGTCCAGCTTCGATCCGGTTGCACCAGTTGGAGAGACTTCGGCGGCGATTTTTTGCAGCACATTCGCCTCAGTCGATAACGTGCCATTGCCACTCGGAAGCCGAGCGTTTACGCTCGTCATAAACTGACCGACCGCCGACGTCGGAGAGACGACAGCGTTCGCTTGTTGCGTCGCGAATGCCTCGGTTGACAGTTGACCGTTTCCACTCGGCATACGAGCGATCACACCGTCAATTTTTTGACCAGTCGCGCCAGCCGGACTTACCTCTGCCGAAATCTGAGTCAGAACATTCGCCTCGGTTGAGAGCGTTCCGTTGCCTGACGGTAAACGCGCACCGACGGTCTGCATAAATTGACCAACTGCGCTAGTTGGCGATACTTGGGCTTGTGCGGTTTGAAGCGACCATGCCTCGGTTGCGAGTTGTCCGGTTCCGCTTGGGATACGAGCAATGACGCCTTGCGTTTGAGATCCATAGGCATTCACCCACGAGGACGCCGTTGACGACATTGAAACCGCCGCGGCGACCGCCTCGCCAACCGACGAATAGTTGCCGATATTTTCCCAATAAGTTGTATTGCTAGTCGGAGTGCCAGCGGGAACATTCACCTTTGCGCGATAAAGGGTTCCGTTGTCACAAACGGAATCGCCTTTCGGATACGCCTTGTCATTCGCCCAATCGTCGGCGGTTCCGACAACGTCATTGATCTGCGCTTGAAGTGCATTCGCACGAGCCTCAGTCGTGTAGAGCGTGGAAGCCGATTGCGCCGCTGACTGAATTGCCGCGTCGCGAGCTGCATTTGCCTTAGCCTGAGCATCTTCCTTAGCCGCGTTCGACGCCGCCAGAATTTCTTGAGCGCGGGCATTTGACTCTGCAATAATCGCCGCTTCTCGATCGCGAACCTCCTGCAACGAATGATTCATTGCAGCGGCGGCATCCTCGAGCGCTTGCGAAGCGTCTGATTGTGCATCGACCACTGCGATCGGTGGCGTGTCATTCTCCGGAATGGATCCGCGGACGGGCAACAAAGGTGGAGATGGTTGCGCGGCCGCGGAGACTGCCTGGATACGCCACTCGACATCACCTGGGGGAGCTCCGTAGATGTCGTATGAGCTGCCGACGATGTTTTCGATGCGAACCCAATTACCGCCATTGAAGCGGTATTCGATGATGTACTTCGCGGCGCCGGGCACGGGATCCCATGACAGCGTGACGACGGTTTGCGATGATCCGTGTTCAACGATGACGCGAGATGACGTCGAAAGACCTTCAGGCGCTGCCGGCACATATTTTGAAAATGTTGGCAGCGGATCGAGGTCGCGGCCGTAGTCGATGGCGGCGTATTTTGACGGCTCGTGTTTGACCGCGGAGATCTCGAATTTCATGCCGCCGGTCGCCTTGGAATCATCCTTTGGCGTGATCGACATGACGCGGTATTGTTGCGCAACCAGAGTGGCACGCTCGAGCTGCCAGACGGCCTCCGCAAGAGGCGCGGCATCGAACGGCACGGATACGCTAAGGGAGCGGCCAGAGACGGCGTCGATGGTGCGCTTTTGGGGTTTGCCAGATGGCAAGATGCAGGTGAGGATATCGCCGGCGACAGGTGCCTGCGGCGGCATACGGTCGATGGTGATGACGGTATCGGTCGCAGAGGCGATACGGCCACCCATGCGCTGACCCATGCGCTTCGGATCCGAGATCTCGATGATCGAGCCCGGCACGCACTTGAGCTTATCGAGACCGACGGTGAAGGACACCGCATCATCGAGCATCAAGTCATTGAGCAGCTGCGCACGTGCCTTGCGAATTGCTTGCCCGCGCGACGTGCAACCGAATGCCTGAATCTCGATTTGGTTCAAGCCATGCTTGGCGATGTCAGCCGCGTCTTCAACGTATTCGACTTTTTGGCGGGACATATCCGCCTGATCATTCCACGCCACCAACACGGCATTGTGGCGAGCGGTACGGGATGTGCCGGTGTATTGGAAGCCTTCAGGCGAGACGTTTGCGCGGGTGTATACGTAGTCGACGGGCGCGGGTTTATCCTGGGAAATGCGGACGCCGCCGGCACCCCAAAACAGCATCGAATTGAAGGATCCGAACATGTCCGACAAAACACGATACGCCTCAGCGCGATCCTGCAGCAGGATGTTCATCGTGAATCGCGGCTCGAGACCACCGAAGCCATCTGGCACCATTTCATCGCAGTAACGTGCGATTTCGTAGAAGGTCCACTTGTCCTGTTCGATGACCGACGGATCCACACGCTTACCGAGACCGTAGCGACGATGCGTCACGAGATCGAACGCACACCATGCCGGGTTATTCGTGTAGGCGAGGGTGAACGTACCGTCCCAGATTCCCGTGTAGGTACGAGCGACGGCATTGTAATTCGACGGCACACGCACAATGCGGCCGATCCAATCGAACGCACGCTGCGGAACGCTTTGGAACTGCGAGCCGTCAATCTGCGTGACGACATACGCGGTGCCAGGATAGGTGAGCTTGGCTTCGATGATTTCGGTGAAGCCGTTGACCGCCATTTTGTCGGTGACCAATTGCGACGTCGAATCAGGCGTGATGCGGCGAACTCGAAGCAACCAACCGATCGTTGCCGCGGGGAGACCGATGCGATGCGATCGCTCGAATTGCGATGATGCTTTTTCGTTGACGAGACTGCGGAAAACTTCGACAAAAGGACCGCCATCAACGGCGAGGTCGACCGCGTATTCAACGATCGTGGCGGTCGTATCCTGATTATCCTGGATCTTCTTCAAACCACCTGGCCAACCGAGGCGCACACGCACGGAATCGAGCGTGGTGTTGGAGATGTTGCGAGTCCAAGGCTGTGTGGTTTTGACTTCAACGCCAACAGCAATTTCGTTTTCGGCCGCGGTCAAGCCTTCGACGTAATCCTGATCGAGCTCGCCTAAGCGAACGTCGACTAAAACGTTTTTGAAGTTGCGCGAGGCGTCGGCATTTTCAATCGGCGTGTCATCGCAAAAATACGACTTCAATCCATCCGCGAAGCCGACACATGGACCTTCAGAGATGATGTCCATGAAACGCGCAAAACTGATCGTCTGAATCGAGTCAGCCGCTTCGATGGGTGTACGCGACTTGGCGCCACCACCGGAGCCTGCGAGATGTTTTTTGCGCATTTGAAGCGACTTGCCCATTACCGTTCCTGCTCCGAGTGCGTGTTTTCAACCCAATCCAAATGCCATAGAGGCGAACCGCCACCCATGCGCGTTGACGTGTCGCTTGGAGGTGCGGCGTTATTCGAGCCTGTCGGCACGAGTGCGTTGTCACGGGCTTCGATCGATGCAGATGCCAACGCAGATCCGCGGATCAAACGGCCGTATTGCAATGGCACCGGATTGCCTTGCGCTTGCGTGTTCACAGCGCCGTTCATGACGTAGGACGCTTTGTTCGCATCCTTGTCGCCGGCGAGACCTTTCGGCGTCGGTGCGAGCATCTGCGATACACCTGAGAGCATGAATGCGGCACCCATTTGCAAAAGACCCATCTTCAACGTGCCGGCAGCGGCAGCCCAACCCGCGCCGCCCGTGAAGAATCCTGCGACCAACAACACGGCACCGAGAATGATCGTGCCCAAACCGTTGTTACCGCCCGAGCCCATCATCACGGGAGCGATCTTGATCACTTCATTGCCCGGTGGATTGTGCAGATCGTCCATCGTGAGTTTTTCATCGCCGATCCGCACGATGTAGCCGACGCCACGCTCATCGCTTCGCAGCAGCTCCTGCCGGAATCCAGGCAGTTGCGACTGCAACGCTCGAACAGCCTCAGCAGGTGAGTTGACCGCGAGACGGAATTCGCGGCCGAATTTTTGACCGAGACGGCCGTAGAGACGAATGGTTCTTAGGATTTGCATCGGCGCACCACAATTGACGTTGCATCCTGCCAGTACTTTCCGTACACGCCTTTGCGGCTTTTCTGCAGGTATGGATGATGTAAAAATTCGCCATCACCGAGATACACTCCCAGGTGATTGTCGACCGTTGAATTTCCGATCCGCATCAAAAACAAGTCGCCACGTTGATACGGTGCCTGGCACTTCGCGAAACCTGCCGGCGCAATGCGATCGTGCAACAGGTCCAAGCCGTCATCCCAGAAACGCGTATGCCGCGGGAAATCCGGCAACGTGACGTCAAAGTTGATTTCGTAGAAGTCGCGCACCAAAGCCCAACAATCCCAAACGCCTTCAACGTATTCGCGATTCTCGAGTGGCAGATGATCGTAGGACGGTCGTACCGAAAACCATCCCGCCACTTCATCGGCATTGCTCAAGCCGACGACATACCAGGGGAAATCATCATTCGCGGCAGCCACTTCATCGGCCGCGGACGGCGTCAACGGATGCGCAACGTGAGAGTGCAAAAACGCGACGATACAGCCCGCGTCCTCTGCAACATGGGCATCGGTAACAAGAAAGTGTTCGCGTGGGCTAGGGTGGCGATTTTGGACGGGAATCAACGCCATGCCATCGGCGGTCTCCACGACGAACGCGCAACCCTCTTCAGGCCACTTCGATCGGAGATAGGTTTCGGCTTCGGTGCGAATCTCTGCGGTCAGCATGATCACACCCGCATCAACGATGCACCCGGAAAACCACCGAAGCGCAGAGGTTCATTTTGGCCAAAACGCAATCGGCACGCTTTCAGACATTTGCTGCAGCGATCGAGCGCGGGATCCGTGGTTGGGGTGTCATCGATCGTGGCCACCGGTGGACCCGTGTAGCCGCATTCTTCAGAGCGGTATTCGAACGTGCAATAGTCAGCGAGGATCTGCCGGCCAGGCAACATTGTGCCAGCGATGTCGAGCCCTGAGACAAGTTCGAGTTCGATGAAGGTGTCGGCTTCGATTTTCTTGCTTTCGACGTACCAGATCTGTTCCGGGAAATGCTCGTTAGGATCCGGCGTCTCACCGTTGTCGAGATATTTTGTAAACGTTTCATGCACTGTCAACTTGCAACCGCGCAGATCCTCCGCAAGCTCGAGGATCTCGCTGATCGAATATTGGATGTTTGCAATCTGCAGGGAAGGGCGCGGCTGTTGTCCGTTGGTCAGCGCAAAGCCAGATGCACGAATGTCCCACGAATGATATTCATGGCCTTGCCACATGATATTTGGACCGCCGTGCCCGTGAAAACGAAACACACCCATGTCATACATCGACGCATCGAGTTCGAAGCCGCGCCACCGAGGACCCGGCTCGAGTTTTTGGACGTCGGCTGCAATCTGATTCGTCATGGGGTGATGCGCTCCCGGAAGGTGACGTTGATCGTCAAGAAATCACCGTTGTGACGGATCCACTTGTACTTGCGATCGGCGATCATCCACAGCTTTGGCGCGGCGTCATTGGGTCCCTGCCAGAGAAATGGTTTTGCACCGCGGTGACGGTCCAAAAACGCCTTAATTGCGTCGAGATTGTCATCCACCTTATGGCCCCAGAATTGCAAATCAACGGTGTCACGGCGCGGATTGATGCCTTCTTCGCTGACCTGCTCATAACCGTCACCAAACGGCGCGGAATCCGCTTCGAATGTGACGTCGCCACCGAGATCCTCGAGGGGCAAAAAATTAAAAAGTTCAGCCATTGAGTTGGGTCCAGATAATGCCGCCAGGACGCATTTCGCGATGGACGATGTTCAACACCGGTCCCTCGAGCGCGTCTGCAAGACCTTCTCCATTGCCTTGCGATTCGTTCTTGTTTTTCGACACCCCGCCATCGGAAAACGTAAAGGAGAAATTGACCGTGTTGTTCGCAACCGCACCGCCTGACAATCCACCACCATTGCGACGATGGCGCGGATCCCGCGCAGTAATGACTTCTTCACCACGCTGCAGCACGGCAGCGACTTCATCTTGACGCAAGCCTGGGAATCCACCGCTGTGGAAACGCGGTGCCATGCCAAAGAGAACAGGGTTCAATCCTTGGCGCATGCGCCCGCCACCGGATCCCACGACGCCACCGGAATGATTAACGGGAGCAGCAGTGCCACCGAAAGCTGACATGATCCACTTCATTGCCAGCAGCGCCTGCTGTTGGATGATCATCTGCGCAACGGCCTTCGCGAAATTTGACGCCATCTTCAGAGCGGACCGCCCAACGCTCTCTTGCCCGTCGACGATATCGTTAAATCCCTGTACCAAGGCATTGACGCCCGCATCTTCGATGCCTTGACGCATTTTTTGGCTTGCAGATTTGACGTTCGCAATGGATTCGTCGATTTTTTGCAGTCCGGCGATCGCTTCCGCGGCTTCCTTGGATCCAGGTGCGAGCGTTTGCAAGTATGCCGCGGCTGCGACACGCAATTCCCGCAGTTGTTGCAATGAGTTTGCGCGGAGCGTGGCCATCTGCCGCTCGGACTCCGCTTGGCCCATCATGCCGGCACCCGCCTGAGCGGAAATGGAACTTTCGCTATTGCGGAGCTTATTGACGATCTCATCTGTCTTAGACGAGAACTGTTCGATTTGAGCCTTTACGACCGAGCTGTCGATAAAGCCGCGCACGACGGCCGCCTGAGCGGTTTGACCGTTCAACTCGAGCTTCTTGATCAATGCACCGAACTCGCGCTCAAGCTGCGTGCGCGTATTGGCAGCAGCATCTCCGTTCAATTCGGCTATGCGATCGGTGACCTTCTGATATTCGTCGGCGAGCTCCTGTAACGCTTTTTTCTCTGCAGTCGAAACTTCGCCGGCAACCGCCGCGCGTTGACGCTGCAACTTGACGAGCTCAGTGGCAGCACGCGACGCTTCATCCGAGCTGGATGCATTCTTCAACGTCGCTTGTTGCTGCTGGATCTGATAATCGATGTCCTGCAGCTGCATCTCTTGCTTTTTCGCAAAGTAATCAGCGATCGAAATGGATCCGTCTTCGTATGAGGCATCCAGTGCTTCCTGAGCCGCTTTGAGTTTATCCAGGGCAACTTCGATTTGATCAACGGTTGCGATAATTGACTCTTCAGGCTTGTCTTTCTTGCCGGCACCGCCACCCTTATTCTTGTCCTTGTCCTTATCTCCACCGAGAAGTTTCGACAGATCCAGTCCGGGAACTTCCGGTACAAGCGGTGTCGACGGCAGTTTCTCGACGCGAGCGATTTCGGCGCTCAGCGTTGCATTGCTCGCGACAAGCTGGTTGATAGCCTCGAGATCCTTTTTTTTCTGCTCGCCTGCGCGTTGATTGTGTCGCTTCAGGTCGATTGGTCCTGCCGCGGGACCTGTACCCGTGCCGGAGACCATCATCATCTTGGATCCGTAGCTGTTTTGGCGGTCCTTTTCGAGCTTATCGATCTCTTGTTTGGTTTGACGCTGCGCAGTCAAGGTCGCCCGCTGTGTTTTACGGGCGGCTTCAAGTGCCTTTTTACGCTCTTCATCGGTTTTCGCATTGCGCAGCGCTTTCAAGGAATCGCGGTGTGCCGACTGCAGATTTCCGACCGTACCAGTGATCTTTCTTTGCTGCCCTTCCAATTCACGTTTTTCGCTAATCGCAATCGTTATCGGAATGACAATGCCAACCGCGGCGATCGCCATCAATGCACCGATGGGGCCAGCAATAAACGCGGAAATAGCGGATCCCGCCTTGACGCAGGCGGCAACCGTGCCGTTGCCAAGAATGGCTTGCCACGCGATTAGACCGGCCTTGCCTGCGCGAAGGACATTGAACAAACGAGCCGACGTCGAGATCATCGACGCAATTCCCTTGACCGCAGTTCCAGTCGAAACTGCGACACCGATAAACCACTTGGCAACGGACAGCGCGAGGAATGCCTTTATGGCAAATGTGATCAGGCCCGCGTGACGGCCAATAAACTGAAATCCAGTTGCCACTGCGCGTGCAAGCCCGGGCAACGCTTTAAGCGCCGATTGCAACATTGGGCCTAGCAGGTCGAGCAACGGGTCCAGGTATTTCGGTAAGTTTTTGCCGATGTCCTTGATAATGCCGGCAAACCTAGACGACGCCCCTGAAGCTTGATCCTGGTTTCCGATGTACTGGAGAAGGTTGTTCTTTGCCGCGGTCCAAGCGTCAGCGATGGTTATTGGAACGTCGCTGAATTCGCCTTTGAGAACTTTCGACTGACTGATAACGGCGCTAAATACCGCATCCGAAGTTAGCTTCCCATCTTTTGCGAGCGTTCGTAGTTGCCCGAGTGGCACATTCAAACCTGCCGCGATCGCTTCTGCGAGCCGTGGCGTTTGTTCCATGATTGAGTTTAGTTCTTCGCCGCGTAGCACTCCCGAACCCATCGCCTGGGTAAGCTGGATAATTGCAGCCTCGCCCGAAGATTCAGTCGCGTAGCTGAGTTTCACGGCCTGATTGACCGCCTCGGTGAGCTGCAGCAATTCTTGTTTTGAGCGATTCTGAGAGCGTGTAGAGCGCTCCATCTGTGCGTAAAGCGTGGCCGTCGAGCTCAAACCAGTTCTAGTGCGTTGCGCCAGAGCGAATATTTCCGCGTAATCCACCTTGGCGTTTTTCAGACGACCTCGCAGGATGGTTGCCTCATCTGCCAGCCCAGCGAGCGCCTTTCCGCCTGCGAAGCCAGCCCACACTCCGATGAACGTCCGCGCCTGAGCAATCAAAGAGCGAATACCACCACTTACTGCATTGACGTCGCCCCGAGCGCGTGAGGTGTTCAGTCCAAACGGTGACGGTTTTGCAGCACTCGCTTTAACACCGGCGATCTCGCCACGCAAAACGCCGAGCCCGCGCTTGATATTCGCGAGATCGGCCATGAAGCGTACGCGCATATCGGCGCCAGGGTTAGCCATCAGGACACCTTCAACACAGTTGCAATGACAACGGCCAAATCCTCAGCAAGTCGCTGTTCGAGACGTGCAGCAGCGGCTAGATGCAGTTTGAACTGCTTCCAGGTATAGCCGCGGATATCTGATTGCGTGTGACCGTTTTTCATTAGGATTGCGAAGTAGTCGCTCCAGTCGTAGGTGCGAGCTGGCTCGCTGCCGCGCTGATCCGTTCCTTTAGCGCGGGGGAGAGCATTGGAGCCAGCTTCGTCTCGAAAAAACCACGATTTACCGCCCAAATAGCTTTGGCAAGATTCACAGTTTCCTCAAGGTCGAGACCGCGAACCTTGTCGATACCTAAGCCGGAAAGCAACGCGAACGCCTTGATCGCATCATCTCCGTGATCGGAAAGGATATTGACCGAGTATTCGGCAATGATCGACTCAGTGACCTCGTTTTCGTCCATATCAATGAGCGGAAGGATATCGGCAAACATCGCCTTACCGACTTTGATCACCGCGGGAATCTGGCCGAGCACGACCGGCTTGATCTCGTGCGAGACACCACCAATCAAAACTTGATTGGTGGTGTCTTCGATCACGGCCATCGAATTATCAGCCGTCATCATTTCACCATCTTCACTTCAAAGTACTTCGACACACCTGCACCGGTGCGCGAATTGTCGGGCAGCAGTTCGCCGTCAACTTCGCCGACGCCGTAGTCATCGGCGATGAGTGCCAGTTGTTTCAGGATGCCGTGCGTTGCGCGGAATGCTTGAACAACGACTTCCTTGCCTTCGCGGGCTTCGTTAAGTCCGGTGAACACGAGCTCGTACGTCTTGCCTGGATTCACCAACGCGGCGATGTTCGATTGCTCCGAGTACGAGTACGTCACTTTGATGTTCGGCGCACCATCCGTTGGAGCCGGGATCGAAGAGCCCTCCGGAATGAAGATGCCGCCGTTGCGGATCTCGTAATCATCGCCGAGCTCGTACTCAGTTGCGCCCGAGACGGCCATCACCGACGTGATCGCGGATGGGATCTTATCCAGTAGCACAAGGCCGCCCTTGTATGCTGCTGCGAGCTCATCCGTTGCAGTGCCGGATGCGATCGTCTGCAGGCTGCCGCGCAACGCACGTGCGAAGTTTTCAGGCGAAAAATCATGGAATGCATACGTGAGCTGCATGCCGGTGACGCGCTCGATCTGGTTGTAAGTACCGCCACCGGGCTGAGTGAAATCAGTCAGTTTTTTGGTTTCGGTTTGCGGGTTGAGTTCGAGCTTCGAACAGTTGCCGACAGCGATAAGCGGCGCTTTAGCACCGAACTCGCGCAAGTGGATCATGCCAGATCCGTAGTACGAATAGTCTTTGTTGCTCATAGGGATTGCTCCTTGTTGCGAATTGGAATGTTGGTGGTGTAGCGGATGATGGCACCAACCCAGCCAACCGCCGCTTCGGGTGGGATGGGCATCATTTCGATGTATTTCGGAAAGAGGTAGCCGACAGGGAAAGACCCCTGGCGCTTCTCGAATGCACGCTCAACATCGTCGACCAATGAATCGATCACCTCTTGAGCGTTATGGACCGTCGCCGGCGCTTTGACGACAACGGCGAACTGCGTTGCGCGATGAGTACGGAACACGGCGAGATCGTTGGCCTCGGTTTGTTTCTCAATCAGCACGGCGACGAGCGGCTCATCGCGCTGTTCCGCCACACGCAATGGCTCGAGAGTGACGAAATTCGACAGATCATTCGAGTAACCGCCGGTGAGACTGATCTCCCGGAGGTGGTTTGCGACGATCTCACGAAGGATTTCGCGGGGACTCTTCACAGGTCACCCCCGCGCGAGATGCATGCCCATTTGGATTGGCTTTCGTCTTCCGTCATCAACTGCGAGAGTTCGAGCGTCTCAACACCTTTGAGAACGCGATCGCCGGCGACGGGGTTGCCGACTTGGCGCTTTTGGAAGGTCACGACCACCTGGCCAGTGTTCACCGGGGCACCGTCATCGCCGAATATCGTCACGTCACGATCAATCATGACGTCGCACAGCGTCGCCACTTTCGTCGCAGTTGCGATGAAGAACACGGAATCCGCCATTCCGATGTCGACAAACGCATCCATGATGTCCGCGTCCATATCGCGCAAGAATTCGACCTGACCCATCACGCACCGCCTTTGAATGCAGATGCGACGGCCTTGGAGAGCTCTTCACGCGCAATCGTCGGCATTTCACGGTCGAACACTTCGCCCGCGTAGTCGAAGATGTTGTAGCGCTGCGTATACGCCGGTTGACGGGTGAAGATGATGTATGGTCTTACCGCGGATCCATGACCAAACTGGATACGCTCGTAAACGCCGGCCAACAACTTGCCGTGTTTTTGTTTGATCGCGAAAAATTGCTGTTTCTTGCGCGGAGTCCGCTTGGGGACCTTGAGACCAGCACGCTCGTGAGTGGTTTTTTTCTCGTATTTTCGGCGCGTGCCGGATGCGACTTGACGCTTAGGTTTCGGCGTATTTTGCAGCGGGTCATTCTGAGCCCTCAGTTGACTCAGCATGCGAGTGATCACGCCGCCACGCATGTTGCCGTAGCCGTCGAGCGGGAACCCGCTACCTGGCATCGCGAAGGATCCTGCCGGCATGATGCCCGCGTGTTGCAACAGGCGTTCAAAACGCTTGACGTTGCGCATGCCGCCTTGCACTTGAGGTGACAAATAGCGCGATGGCGGCGTTCCCTTGAAAGCCTCGTCACGCAGCTTGACCTCAGCGTACAACCGGCGTTTAGTCGCTTTTTGGTACTGCACCGCACGGCGTGTCATTGCCGTGGGACGGTCAAAAACCTGATCGGCTTTCTTTTCCCATTCCTGTCGCGCGATCCATGCAACACGGTTCACCGTTTGCATGATGGCAAACGGCAATTGAGTACGCTCGAGATCAGTCAGACCGCGACCAAAGATTCCACCGACGTCAACGGCTGCAGTGATTCCGCTCATTTGGAATCCTCAAACAGGCCGGTGAGGATCTCCGCAATCTTGGCCATGCGTTTCGAGCACTCGATGAGCGCATCGTTGCGGAACAGAGCGAGGCGCTTAGCTTCCTGGGAAGATTGCTCACGCGCAGTCGAGTTGGCGCATGCCGCAGTGAGGTTCGGGATATCTTTCTTTTCGAACTTCAGCGGACGCTGCACTTCCTTCGTCACGACGACCGGCGTGCATTTTGCTTTCTCGATTGCGGAAGTCTTCGCCGCCTGAGCTGGAGACGGCGGAGTTTTCACGATGCGCTGATTGACGCCACACGCGCTCAATGCAAGTGCCAAAGCGATGACTACGGCCGACTTCATCGCAGCACCTCACCGCATTCCGGGTCACGCGCACATGCTTCAACCAGGGCGCGATTACGCGCTTCGAGTCCAACACGATCCCGCGCGGATTCGGCATCGATCGCGATCACCTTGCCGCGGAGCTTCTCGGCGTTCGCTTCATTGATGGCGTGTTGCGCCTGGAGCCCATCAATGGCACGTTCCAGATTGCCGGTCGATTCCGAACACACAGCAAACGCGTGCGAGTAATCGTTTCGATCGGCGATGCAGTCATCGCGATCTTCGCGCATGCTCTTGAGCTCAAGCGCCGCGGAACGTTCGCCAGATTTGACGCCGGTGCCATGTCCCCAGCGATAGCCGAGGTGCATGAATACGCCTACAAACGCGGCGACGAGTAACAGCGCAGCAATGGCAGTGTAGGGATTAGGAATCGATGGGATTTTCATTGCACCATCACCTTCGCCGCCAGTGCGGTGATGATCTTGGCCAGCAATGGAGCCAACAGTCCGACGAGGATTCCCACCAAAATCGACTGCAGAATCTCGCCGGCACCTTTTGGCCAGCCGACAAGCGTTTGGGAAAAGGTCAACGTCACACCGATCAGCAACGTGATGAGGTCAACATCCAGGTGCGAATCGCCAAAACGGCGTTTGCTCATGTGATACCAGGCGAGCGTCGTGATTGCGAGTGCCAAGAACGTGGAGACGACGCCAAATGGCAACGCGGCTGAGAATGCTTGCAGCACTGCCGGCAATCCTGCGATCGCCTCCAGCGCCTCTTTTCCGTTTAGCGCGATCGCCGACAGCAATGCACTGAATCCCGCGATCGTCATCCACTTGGCACCGTTCATTACTTCAACCCCTTCATTGCGCGAAGCTCTTGAATGTCATCGCTGTTGCGCTTAATGCGGACGTCGTATTCCGCCATCTTTGCGCGGACGTTAGGCAGCTCGCCCAACTGCGTCTGCAGAGCGATCTGCTGCTGAGTCAACGCTTTGACGTCGGAACTCAGCGCGATCATGGAATTGTTGAGGTTGACGATCAGACCGCCGACTCCTAGCAACGCGCCGATGATGAGCGTGTCGAGGATATTGAAGGCCCGGCGCATGGTTGTGGATTTTTGTTCGTCGCTCACGCGAGCTGACCTCCGGCATCGGTGTACTTCTTGCGAAGCGTGGCCAGGCTTTGTTCGAACTGGCCGTATCCGGCACCTGGAAGGGATGCCCATTCCTTTCGGCATGCTTGAACTGCGAGGTCGAAGCGACCCTCAATGATGTGGACAAGACCGCCGCGCTGCCGAATCAATTCGACAGCGGCGAGGTCTTGGGAACGAGGAGAAAAATCCTTAAGGCCTAGCTTCTTGGCGACTCCATCCCAGGTGCCGCGGATGAACTGGTAACGTCCGGCAGCACTTGATTTGATGTTGTAGCGCGGAAGCGCAACAAGCTTGCGGGGATGATCGCGGTAGTCCGTCAACAGACCCCCGCCGACAATGACGTCATACCCTTGCAGCATGGTGGTTTGACGTCCATTGTCGGTGCCTTCGGAGTGCGCAATCATGTCGAGGAATGCCACGACATTGCGCCCGCCTACTTCGCATGGGGAGATCTGTGCCATCGGTGATTACGCCGCGTTGATCTTGACGCGAGCGACGGTTTCACCGTTGGCAAGAGCTTGCCAAAAGCGGCCGATGCGCGTGTTGCCGGAAGCGGTGGAAGTAACCTGACCACCTGCTGTCACGTACGCAACGGCACCGATGTTCGCAGTCGACGCCGGGACGGCTGGAACATTCCAGACGCCTTCAGCATGGCCAACGGCTTTTTCGCCGGCTTGCACATCATTGAGATTGACGCATGCCAATCCATCGAGCAGGACAACAACGCCTGCCAGCAGTGCGGTGGGGGCTACGAATTGAATCGTCTCACCGCGTTCTTTGTAGTTCTTTGCCATGGGATGTCTCCTGGAAAATGGGCAAATGGGGTTCTTGTCGCGAGAGCCTCAGTTGAGGCTCTGCGGATTGAAGCGGTTAGACGCCTGGATTCTTGACGAGGCCTCGGGCTTCGACCAGGCCGGCAGCTGCGTTCAAACGCACCTTCGTCTCGAGACCGTCAACGTTCCAGCCGACCTTCGTGGTAACAGTTGGGTCGATGACGCCGTCCAGTGCAGCAATGATCAGCGTGTCGAACAGTTCCGGATCTGCGACGACGTACCATGCCTTCGGATCGTTCACATCCAAACGTGCGTCTTCGACGATGATGAATCGGTTGAGCATCGTGTTCGATGCGGTTGCATTCTTGCCGACAACGATTTCGACCGCGGACGTCAGGATTTGACGCGCTGTCGCACCCTTGCCAACAGGGACAACCAAAACCTTTGCCTGAAGGCCGAGCAGGTTGCCATCTGCGTCTTTCGCAAGTGCGATCTTGCCAAACGCTTCTTCAAGGGATGCGGTAGTCAACGCTGAGCCGGTCATGAGATTGCCGTTACCGCTGCTGTAGTTGTTCGCATCGGTGATGATTCGGAAGATGTCATCGCCGAGTGAGCGCTTTGCGGATTGCCCCATTTTGAATGGGACAGAGTCGAAAAGACCCAGGTCATCGTTGATGATCGCCTCATCGGTGATGGAGAAGATACCGCCACGCTTCGTGATCTTCACTTTCGCCTTGGATGAGCTGAAGGTGCCGTATTCGTATTCTTCACCTTCAAGGACTTCAGCGATGCCGTTGAATTGACCCAATCCGGCCAAAGACGTTTCCTTGAAATCCGTAACGGGGACCACACGGGCAAGTTTTTCATACGATTCTGCGACTCCGTTAAAGCCTCGCAGTACCGCAGTACGGATCACGCCCTGGGTGATTGCCGGGAAGTCTGAGCTCGTGTGCGTGATTGCAGCTTGGATATAGTCCGAGGGAGCGACGCCACGGGTGTTGACGCCAGCTGCTTCCGCACAGGCGCGAGCCATTTCGCGCAGGCTCATGCCGGCGAACTGGTTGCCTTGCGACACTGCCGTTCGGCCACATCGTGCAGTGATCGCCTCCGACATGCCTTGAACGCGCTTATCGCGGGAATCTTCACCGGCTTGCACGTGAGCACCGCCGTTCAGCGGCTGGGCTTGCTTACCCAGGTGTGCCAGGATTTGGCGACCGACAATGTCTGCCGTGATTTCAGGATCCGCAGCATCGATCGCAGCGTTTACGATCGCGGTGATTTCAGGATTGCTGGCATATGGCGCGGCCATTGCCCGAATCTCGGCGTTGCGCGTTGCGATCGACGCAACTGCGACCGACACACCTTCGGCGAGTGCCGTAGGGGCTGGTTGATTTACAGCGGGCGCATTCTCGACCGCCGTGTGGTTCGTCTGAACTGACATAGTTGTTTCCTCGTTAGGGGCGGCGGTCGAAGCCGCCTTGGTTTTCTCGGCCGAAGTGACCGGATTCGGTTTGAACGCCGCAAACACGGTGGGACGCATGTCTTCACCGAGGGCGTTGATGAAATTGGTGAATGACGCTTGTTCTTCGTCGCTCGATTCGTTGAGACCCGTGATTTCGTCAATCAGGCCATGTGCGAGAGCCTCTTCAGCGCTGAACCAATGGTCCTTGCCGTCGGCCCACATAGCTTCGTATTCGCTTATCGGCTTGCCGGTCTTACGCGCATAGCTCGGCGCCATCGCCTTGCCGTATACCTCGAGCACATTTGCAAACTCTTCCGCGACTTCGCGGACTTGCTGTGCATTACCGTCGACGTACAAGCTGCCCCACGGTGCATGCAGCATTTGCAGCGCATTGGATGGCATGCGGACGACGTCGCCGGCAGCGGCAATGAGTGAAGCGATGGAGATCGCAACGGCGCCGATTTCAACGACGATCTGCGCACCGCTCTCATCTGCGTGGCGACGCAATTCGTTGTAGATGGCGATTCCATCCGAAACGGAACCGCCGTAGCTGTTGATGCGAACCGTAATCTGGGATGGATTAAGGCCGCGCAGCTCTTCAATGACGGATCCGGCTGACACCGCGGTGTCATCCCACCAGTAATAACCGATAGGACCGTAGATCCACAGCTCGACGTTGTTGCCGCCTGCAGCGCGGACTTCGATCGTTCCGTTTTCGGTCGATTGGCGTGCCAATACCTGCGGCGCTTTGAGCGCCTGAAGCAAACGGGCTGAAGGTTTAGGGAATTTCATTCATCATCTCCACGCGATGCACGTGCGAATTCGCTCGAACGCGCACTCGCCGCGAGATCCGCGCTATTCGGGTTGTGGGTGGCTGGCACGACCGGTTCCATTTCGTTCCAGTCGGCAATTAGGCGCTGAACTTCTTCAGGATCGTTTCCGGATTGCAGGATCGCCTGTTGCGGTGCCATCCATCCGCGATCGACTTGCTCGCCGCGTGCCAGGATTTCTTTGAGCGGATCAATCCACGGCATTTGCGGACGGATAAACACGGCTTTCTGCAGATCGCTGAGCGTCCAACCTTTCGGAATCTTGACCTTGCCGGACAACACCGCGGCGAGCACAAACTGTTTCCAGATGGGACGCATGAAACGCGCAACAAAAAACTCGCCAAGCATGGCGTAATAGCCGAACTTCTCGACGAGCTCTTGGCGCTGCGCAGAGTATGTGCCGTTGTAATTCAGCGACAGCGATGAGAAGCTGACCCCGATCCCGCCTGCAGCGCGGCGGATTTGCGTATCGAGGTAAGCGGCGATGTTTGGATTGGGGCGCTTCGAATCGATGATTTCAAGCTTTTCGCCCGGCTCGAGATCGTCACCGATCATGCCAGGCACCATGTTGAAACTGCGCATGACGCGGTCAAGGGCTGCCCCCGCTTCATCCAACGCACCGGGACCACTCGATGGTGGCGCTAGGGACACGTCTTTGATGATCTGCGCGCAAAAAGATGCGGCAACTTTGGCAGCAATGCGCTCACTGTTCTCGTAGTCCTGAATGTCGCGGAGACGGTTGACGATGGGAGCGAATACGCTCAAACCGCGGACTTGATGGATGCGATCGATACTCGCAACCGAGTGCATTGATGAAGCGGGGACAAACTTGGTATCCATGCGAAGGCTGAAGCTATCGCCGGGGTGATTTTTGTAGACGTGATAGCCGGTGACCTCGCCCCAGCCGTTTCGGCGCACGCCCTGTTTGACGTTTTCGGCAGGAATGTTGAGATCGAGCGGAACGAGATCCGCTTCCAGCATCTCGATCGAGTAGGGAACCGATGTGCCGTGACGCAACGTGTCGACCGTGCCCATCACATCCTGATAAAACACTTCGCCATCACGGCAAGCGGATGACCAAATCAGTTGCTGACACTTTCCGAAATCGTGTTGTTTCGTGACTTCAGGCAGGTCCCACCATTCATCCCATGCATCGCGCAGAATCTGCGCAAGTTCGCGGTTGACGGATTCACCCATGCGACGCGGTGCCGGCATGACGTCGATACCGGAACCGACCGTGTTTTGCACGAGAATGTTCAGGCCGTTACGGGCAACATCGTAATCGCGGCAGAGCGCACGCGCTGAATCGCGCAGCGACTTCGCATCGATGCCGACAATGCGATCGCCGGAGCCCGCGTCCTGGAACATCCTGCGTTGACGCGTGTGGCGCGTTGCTTCGTGAACACCTGCCTTTTTCTTATCATCCTGCCGGTGTACTTCCTTGTTGGGCATACGCGCACGCGCCCGATCATCGCGGATCGAAGAGATAATACGTGCGCGGGCGACAGCTGCAGTGCTCAATCGTAGTTCCAGTCACACGAAGATCCGCGTGAAAACGTAGCCTGAGAAAAACGAGAACGGCCATTGCCGTTGGAGGCGGTAGTTTCCTGGTCAACGACGCGCTGAAGGCGAGTACGTTCCTTTCGAACGATATCCAGATCCGCACGCGTGAGTGTGCGGTCACCAAAGCGAACGGCTTGGCCGCGAAGAATTTTCTTCTCGGCTTCAACGTACAGCTCTAGCAGTTCGGAATTGGTACTCATGACAAGTACCATTTTCGAGTTGGAGGTGAGGGCAGTTCTACTTCAAAGTGCAACCGCCTAGTTTCAAAAACCGCTTAAAAATAGAGCTCAAAAAAAGCGGGTGTGACCATTTAGCAGTAAAACGCCCTCACTTATCTAAAAACGTGGATTATTCGGTCGCGAAGAGGTCTGGCATCTCACGCTTCAAGCGCCGGCGGCTTGTGCGGTGATCGCGGTAGATTTGTCTCATCGATTTTCCTTCTCGGATCTCCGCGCGGATCTGAAGGTGATTGAGTCGATTTCGGGGTGAGCTCACGTATAGCCAACCATTCGCAGCCTTGCGATCTTGCAGGGTTGACATGACCGCACTGGCGCATTTATGCGCGATTGATTCTGCGAGACCCGTTTCGACGATCACCGAGGTCGTCATTTCGCGTAGCAGATCATCGTATTCGCTCATTGGATGCTCCAGTCATCGCCGGCCAGACCGCCGGACTTTCGTTTGCGCTGCTGAACGGCAGGTCGTGCCGGCAGCGGCTGTGTATTTGTGCCGGTTGCAATGTCCGAATCTTTTGGCGCACGTGCCAACAGACTGGCCTCACGCTGATTCCAGTCGGCGATGGTGTAACGGTGCAATCGGAGCTCCGGATGGTGTGCAGCGGCATAAGCGTAAACGTAGGTGTCTAACGGTTCATTGCGGGCACCACGACGGTTAAAAAAACGGTTCTTGCGTGGATCCCACGTCTCCGATGTCATCCCCGCAAAAAACATGTCCGGAAGATGCTCGCTGAAGTGCACGAGGCGCTTTTCGACGTCTTTCTCAGCATCCGCTCCCATGCGGCCGTAAACCCAATGCTTTGCCTGATTGGTGCCTACCTGGTAGATCACGACCGAACGTTTGTCGGTGACGCCCTGCCAAGTGACATCATGGAACTTACCGCGATTGATCACGGGTGCATTCACCGCTGTCGCACCATAGATCGGCGCCACGCGTGGAATGAGACGCTTACGGGCGTACGCCTTTACCGCTTCGCCACGGTGGCCGCCGGCATCGATGAAGGTCGCGGCAACTCGCAGCAATGCGCCGGACGCGTGCAAGATCGGCCGGTTGATCAATTCGGTGAGCGACACCCAGACTGCATCGTTCGCGGGATCACCATCGAGCTCGACGTAATCCAGCGTCCACGATGCCATTCCATGCCCCCAGCCGACGATGTGAACTGCGAGACGGTTATCCTGCGTATCGACGCCGGCTGTGACAACGAGTACGCCGCTTGGAGCGGTGCGCAGCGCATACGATTCCGCGCGATCGGCGAGCATATCCTGTCGCACGGCACGCGTTGCCGGATCCTCCCAGGATTCAGCGAGGCGATCGTTGAGAAACGTTTTCAGTTTCGGAGGATCGTTCGCCGCCTCACGAAATTCGTGCACAAGTTTGAGCCACGTCGGCCCGAGTCCCACCGGGTAATACAGCCCGTTGATCGTGTAGCCACGGACCGTTCGCCCTGGATATTTCGGGATCCACCGGCCTGCGCGGATGAGTTGCGTTTTTTGGTGCTCATGGATGACGGCGCCACACGATCGGCACGCATACCAGCACTGCGTTGCATCTTCATTCCAGCAAAGACCGGACCACTCGAAGGGTTGTTCATGGCGGCACTCCGGACATGCGATGTGGTACATGCGTTGATCGGAAGCTTCATACGCCGCGTCGATACGCGACGTGCCCTTGATCGTCGGAGTGGAAATCCGCAATTTCTTGTACGTTGCAGGGAACGCGGACACACGGCCATCGAGTAGTTTTTCGGGATCGTCACCGGACTTCAGTTCCGATGAAAATTCATCGAGCTCATCGACGATGAGATAGCAAACCGAAGTGGACTTGAGGCGTGCAGGAGAACCTGCATGCTCGAGATAGAGTTGGCCACCCTTGAAGTCTTTGAAGAATTTTTGGTTTGCTGTTTCACGTGAAGCAACGGAGGTCAACGCTTCGCGCATTGGCACGGTAATTTCAAGCGTCGGTTCCAGCTTTTGGTTCGACCACTTGATCATCGAAACTTCAGCCGGGAGCGCCACCATCACCGGACCCGGCGCGTGATCCATGATGTAACCGAGCCAATTCACGGCGCATTCCGTTTTGCCCATCTGGATGGGAAACTTCACGACGACATCTTGCGTCTCACTCTGCGTGGAAAGCGCATCCATGATTTCGCGCAATGGCGGGTTGCGTGATGTATGCCATTGACCAGGCTCCGCGCTGCCCTTGGAACTCAGTTGACGGTGCAGGTCCGCCCAGGCACTGACCGTGATCGCTTCACGCGGCCGTAAAGCTTCAGCGAGTACGTCGTATACGACCTGGTGCGCCGGCATTGTCATTCGCCGCGCCCTGCCTTGTCAAAACCGCGGACGAGATCCGCGAGTGCACGACGCAACTCCGCATCGAGCAACACACGTACCTCAGATTCGCCGCGTGAGGCGGCTTCCACGACCTGACTGGCTAACACCGCCGGCAGCTGTTCGAACCGCAAGCGGATTTGATTCGTGACGTCTGCGAGGGTTTTGCGGACGTCGCCCGCGTGCAGCAACTCCTTCGCTGAAACAAGGTAATCCTGCTCAGCCTTGAGCGCGAGGTAATGTTCCTTTTTGGCTTTGGCCGACTGGTAGTCCGGAGCGGCAGGTTCCATTGGAAGATCCAGTTCGCCAGACTGCGGTGCTGGGACCTCAGATTCGCGCTTCGCAGCATGACGCGCAGCGACACCACTCTTCGATGGATCCTTCGTTTGTGCCAGGCGCTCGAGCGACGCGCCAACGCGAATCCGCTTTCCATCCGCGGTCAACACGAGTCGGTCATTCTTGATCAACTCCGTGACGTATGAAGCTGACCAGCCCTTGCTCTTTGCGAACTCACTCCGAGTGCAGGTTTCTTCAGTCATTCCACTACCACTTTTTTCTGAAAAAACAAAAATAGGAATTCGCGCACGCGAGCGCGAACACACGTGTGCGGCATCACCGGGGCGTGTGACGGAGCGTGTGCGGTATCGTGTGCAGCATGAAATGCAGGCGTGGCGCGGTGTGTGCAGCATGTGCGGCATGAATGCGCGTACCTCGCGTACGTGCGCAGACGCGCATGCACGCCCGCGCATGTGTGCGAAAACGCCCGTGAGATACCGCACATACCGCACATGCCCGAAAAATCAACGTTTGATACCGCACAGCATGGCGCACAGATACCGCACAGATACCGCACAGATACCGCACAACGTTCTAAAACTGGCGAGAAATTAGCCATGCAACTTACCTCGCAGAGCACTCGAGGACGATTTGAACGCCTCGACTTTTTGGCCGAGCCATGCACGCTCATCATGGCCGGCTTCGACTTCGAACCCGAACATCAAGATCGACCCTTGTTTCACGTCATTGAACTCACCCTGGTAATACCGTTTTCGCACCGGTGAGGATCCGAACTTGCGATCGAGAATACTCAAAAGCTTCGGCTGTGGCGCCGCCTTAATTCCCTGAGTGTCGCAGTACCATCGATAGAGGTTGTAGACGTCCTGCGCAAGGCATGGCGCCAATTTGACGCCATCGAACTCTTCGTTGACCAGCGCAAAACCAAACCGCGAAGTCGAATCCAGTGATTGATTGATCAGCTCCGACTTCGCATCGGAGATCGGTGGCAAAGTGCCCGGTCCGAAGTCGCCAAGGTCGACCTCGAGCATGTAATCGTAAAGCGCAGCGGCGCCATTGTTGTCGATTTCTTCAAGTACCTTTTGATAGAACGCCGGATCCATCTTCGGTGGCGTCCAAATGACGCAGTGGCGACGATCGTCTTCCTCGAGTACCGTCGGCAATGTTTCGTTCGAGAGAAATACCAGGTTGACGTGGTTGCGTTCCTGATACGCCATTGAGCCCTTGGGGTTGATGCGAATGAAGTCGCCGGTAACAAACGTTTTCAGTTTGTTTTTCACCTGGTACAACTCTTGACGTGCAACGACTTCATCGGCGATCAGGAACAATTTCTTTGACGCCCAATCGTTGAACTTATCCTCGAGAGCATCCTGATTGATCACGTTGCCGTAGTGACCATAGATCGCCATGACGGTTTCCCATAGCAGGTTTTTACCCGTGCCCTGCGGACCGTGCATCACGATCGTTGTTTTCATCTTCGCGCCGGGGTGCTGCAGCGGGTATGCGATCCATTTGATCAACCATTGCGACAGCTCCGGTGATTGGCTGTCAGCGGAGCAAAGATATTCAAGCAAGTTCAACAGCATGTCGCACTTGCCAAGACGATCGCGCTCAGTTGGCCAGCCTGACCATAGGTTGCATGTGATAGTTGGATCCCTTTCCGTTGGATCAAAACCAACATTCTCAGGTTGCACAACCTTGCGATCCGGACGCTCAGTCCACCACGTATAGACCTGTTTGCTGACACACGCATCGCGGATGTCAGTGAGCTTCACAATGCGATGGTGATACCCATCGAACGCGAAGCCGCCGTTGCCGTAGATGAGCGAGTAGCGATCGACGAGCTCTGCAGTCGAATCGATCGGACGCATGACGTCTTTCCCCGCCCCCTTTTGTGTAGGTGTGGGGGCGCGAGTTTCAGAGACTCCCCATGAAAGCTCCGTAGTGCGGGCTTCGATGCATGCGCGGACGGCATGCAACCCCTCGAGAGCATGGAGGTCGTTGAAGTCGGAAAGCCTACGGCCTCGAGACGTGAATTCGTTGACGCGTTTCGCATCGTCGGCAAACGTTGGCACCACCCATTCGCCGTGCGCGGACAGTGCTGCAGCAGATGCGGATGAGATGCCCGCGTTGCCCTTGCCATGCGGTTGATCGCAAGCCGGGCAAAGCGTCGCGTTGTAGTGCAGATCGACCGGACCTTTGCAGGCACCGCAGCGCTGGAAACGATCATCGTCTGCGCAGATCAAGATCTTCGCGTATCCGTATTTCTTGTGAAGCGCCTGAGCGACTGGCACCAGGTTATTCGCATCGAATGCAACGGCCACTGGGTGACCGGTTGCCTCATACAGCGATGCTGCCGTGGCATAGCCTTCGGCAACGAGCAGGATCCATGTTGGAACTCCGCCGATTAGATGGAAGTGACCCTGCTTGGCGAGACCTGCCGGCCAGTATTCCTTCTCGCGTTCGTTGGTTTTCGGCTTGTCGCGGATGATCTGCAGGCCGTGGACGTGGCCGCCGACATCACACATTGGAATGACGAGAGCGCCATTCGGTGAGTAGCGTACACCGTGGCCACCGACGCCTTTCTTCGCTAGGTATTGGCTTTCGCCGGTCTCCGATTGTCGGATCCACATTTGCCGTGCACGCTCTGCGGCACGTTGCGCATTTTCCTTGCGTAGGCGCTCAGCCTTTGCCCTGTATTCTCGTTGACGTTGACGTATCGCAGCACGTTGCTCATCGGTCATCGTGGTCTTTCGCACTTCGACCTTTTGAGCATGGTTGTTGTTGCCGCGCCAAACACCAAAAGACCCGGTGATCAGATCCTCGCCGTCATCCAGGCGCATCTCGTGCAACACATACCAACCGCGCAATTCGCGATCGCCTTCCACGCGGACACGTTTCATCGTACCCGTGGTGTCGAGGTGATCCACCCGTAGGCCAGCGGAGCGCAGTTGATCTAGGACGTCTTCGTAATTCCGCGCCATTTCAGTAACTTTTGACCTCACTGTCTACACAAGAGGCGGGGTCCGAATTACCCTCATTCATGAAATCCCCAGGAGTACCTTTTCCGGCACAAATGAGAGCGGTTCTCATTATCGAAGCGGTGAGGTTACTGAACTGAAACCTCAAAAATTGCGGCTTCCAGCTCCTAATGGGGGCGCGGGGTTTCGCCGGCGCAATTGCCATGAAATCGAGACGCATCAGAGGTGTCGCCCTGCCTTGCGATATGCTTTGAAGGGACCAAACAACAGAGCCCGCAAGGAGGGCGACATGAGCGTAAACATGGGTGATCTAGCGGCACGAGTCGCGCAGATGGAGTTGCAACAACACGCATTGCAGCAGCAGATAGGCGTACTGGATTCGCGATTACAGGCAACGGTTGAGGTGCTAGGTGTTGCGCTACTAACGCGACGATCCGACTTCGCGACCGCGCTGGCACAATTCCGCAAGATCGCTTCAACAGCGGCGACATCTAACCCTGCCGAATTCCAGCGCGTACTTGACATGTTGAGTAGCGAGCTCACTCGGTCAACGTCGTACGATCGGCGAGACGAATAGCATCCTGCGGTGAGATCCAGTCACGCGTCACCGATGACTTAACCTCAGTGACGCCATCAATGGCGTCCGCATCCAAGATGCTCGAGCGTGGGACGGTGTACTCAACGACGCCTTGATCGGTCACGCGGTAGTCGGTGATCGGTTCGAAGCTGCACGTGTCGGTTTGTACCGCGTAGTGAATCTGGCAACCCGCGATCGTCAAACACCCAACTTCGACGTACCAATTGGTAGAACGTGCGTTTGTTTTGACGCCGAGAGTTTCCTCAGACGAATGTATTGCCTTGACCGTACCGAACGCAGCGCGGTATTGCCCGCCGTCCGGACCATAGAACCAATGATCGGTCGTGATCAGATATTTCTTACCGACAGCGATGGCTGTCGCATTGAGTGCCGATTGACTACCCATTGCGTTGATTTCCTTTTTGTGGGGAATTGAAGAGAGACCGAACGTAGTTGGAGTGCGGACGGCCTAGACGGATACGAATTCGTACCCAACCGATTGACTTGCCCTGGATGAACCAAAGGCACCGTGCAAATGTGATCCGCTTTGTCATGCACTCACGGATCCGCGCATTGATCTGTTCATCGGAGTAACGGGGAGTATGATTCGACTTCACGACCGTACCCCCACTAAACCAATCCGTTGCGCCTGGGACATCAACAATTCCACCTTGCGCAGTTGCTCAGTAAGTTCACGTGCCAGCTTGGCTTGCTCTTCTTCAGGCTCCAGGGGAATTGGCTCAGCGTATCCAGCGTCACGGTTTTCAAACGCCGTCAATGTATGCACGTCCATCTGCCTTGCACGCTTGCGGATATAACCCATCTGCAACGGTGACAACACGTCGCGCTTATCCGGGTTGCAACAGTCAGCAAGCCAACGCCCCGCCGCGTCGACAGAGAGCTCCGGTTTGAGTTCATGACCAACTGACTTGTATCCGCCGATGCCCTCGATCGTGGCTCTTAGCGCATCCCAGATGGTCTCAACGAATAACGGAATTTGGTCGGTCATTTAGTCGGTTTTCTCAGGTTGTACTTTGGTGTCCGAATCTGTCGGACAAGGTCGGACAGCAAGGCTTGTTACAAAAAAAGACCCAACCACCTGAGTGATTGAGCCCATGGAGTTAATCGGAAATTTGAGATTCGTTGGACTGCGCACCTACCGCCACGGCATCGGCGCCGGCGATGTGGTCGCAGTGATCATCGTTTGCAGACGGCGGCATCGCATCGGAGAGTGCCAAGTTATGCAGCGCAACAGCCGACATACCTTGAGGCTCTTTCGTGCGACGGTGTTTGATATCACTCACTGCCGACGAGCTGAGGTCGATTGCGTGTCCGATTTGGACGAGCGACCAACCGCGTGACTCGAGGGATCTGATTTTGTCTGACCAATTTTCCATTTCGCCAACTCTACGGTATTCCGTAGCCGTATGTCAACGGCATTCCGTTACGGCATTCCGTTTCAATGGATGCATGATGACATTAGGCCAACGAATCCGCGAAGTTCGCGAAGAGCAGGGGATATCCAGGGCGCAACTTGCGCAAGCCGCGGGGCTGTCATCGACGACCCTAAGCGACCTTGAGCTCGATCGATCGAAGAGCACTACAAAGCTTCACAGAATTGCCGGGCGTCTGCGGGTGAACGTGGCATGGCTCGAGACGGGGCGCGGTCCGAAGGAGCTCGTAGTTAGTGACGACGAGTGGACCGATGTCGACGCATACTCTCAGCATGTTGCATTGGGTGATGGCGCTGTCGCAGAGGATCATGTTGTCGCCGGAACGCTTCGGTTTAAGACGTCGAGTCTGCAGCGCAAAGGATTGCTTGGCCATCGGCTTGGAGTGTTCTACGGTGACGGTGATTCGATGTCGCCGCGGATCAATGACGGAGATGCATTCCTGGTTGACTTTGACGATACCCGCAAGGTGGACGGCAAGATTTATTACTTGCAATACGATGGCATGATCTACGCCAAACGGCTCGAGAAAATTGGCCGCGAGTGGTTCATCACGAGTGACAACAAAGTCGATCCCAAATGGAAAAAACCGGTCGAAATTGATCATTCGAATGATTTTCAAATTCATGGCCGCGTGCGATGGATTGCAAGCTGGGACGATTAACGAGGGGTCAAGATGGGATCGGGTGTTGTTTCATTTGAGCAGGCAATCAAGAAGCTGTATCCACAGGTGGCCTGCCTACTGTTTTTTACGTACCGATGTAGGAATGCGATCAATCCCACGGATGAAAGGCGGATCTATGCGTTCATCACATCCAAGTTCGACGGTAGAACAGCAGATCCAGGTGAGATCGGTGATTGGCTACGCTCTGCGGTGAAGCAATGGCGAACAGGGAACGTGTCCATTCGATCTTGGGGTGACTTGTACGATGCGGTCGATGTGCTGACACCGGCCGAGCGCCTTGAGTGCCTACCAGTCGCACTATCCATCGCTGGACCGAGCCCGGGTCGAGCTGAGCGATGGGACTGGGACGTATATGCACGGGAGACTTTTGACCCCTCTTTCTCGATCGCCGAGTTACGCGCTCGATACGAAAAAATGAAGCATGAAGAGCGCCTTCAGAACGACCCCCTCTACGGGACGCGTCCCGTTGCAGAGATCGAATACCACAACAGAAAGCCGAAAACGGGGCTGCTGGACCGATTCATTCGATGGTCAAAAACGCTGAAGTAGTGCAATCTACGGAATACCGTTGACAAGTTACTACGGAATACCGTAGATTTAGAACCGTCAGGCATCGCCTGGCGGGCAACCGGCGATTATCGCCACCCCTCGGTAGTCGCCGGATGCCCTCACTTTTGAGGGCTTTTTTATGGCTTTGACAAACGCAGACTACCGCCAAATCGGGCAGGGCGCCGCGCCTCCAAAGGGCTACCGGTTTACCGAGGCGCTCAGTGCAATTTTTTTCATATCGGCACCGGCTGCGGTTTTGGTCGTGCTTTTCTATCGGTGGCTCAGCGTATGAGCATCGTGAACGAAGGCTATTGCGGCAACGGCATCAAAACAATCGTCACCACCGACGGCGACCGTTACCAGGCACAGATCGTCGTGCCGGAATCGGGATTGCTCAGTGACATCCAGATCGATGAAGCGGCAATCAACGTTGGCATCGTCAAGCGCGTCTCAACGCGTGACATGGGCATCGCGCTAACCACACACAGCGTCTGCTACGTGACCGATCGCTACATCCGCCGTTCCAAAATGGACCGCGTCCTCAAAGCCGCCGTCGCATTCGTCGAAGCGCGAGGTGCGGCATGAACAAGCATCGTCGCAAGCGCATCGAAGACGTGATCTCGCAACTCGAGATCCTCGCATCCGAGATCGAAGAGATTCAGTCGGAAGAAGAGGAGGCTTACGACAATTTGCCGATCGCGCTACAGGAATCGGAACGAGGCGAACGGATGCTTGAGGCCGTCGATTCTTTGTCCTCAGCATTTAACGACCTCGAATTGATTGTGAGTGAGTTGGGGAGGGCAGTCGAATGAAACTATTTCAGCGCCGACTCAAGCCATGCAACCTGCAAGCCTGGCACCTGGCACAAACAGCGATCATCCTGACGAATACCGACGGAGATCCAGAGTCGCATTCCAATGCGCGTCGACTTCGCGAATACCGAACTGCACAAAAGCTGCAGGTTCTCGTCAAAAACCCCCGTCTTTTTGTCGCAGCATATCGCTCACGCGAGGTGCTGTGATGTCCTGGCATTTCCGGAGCAAACCACTTATGCAAAGCAATCTCAGCGGTCCCGAATTTTTGGACCACGTCGCCGATGCCGAATTGAATTGCGGCAACATCATCAACTCTGATGCATACCGTCAACGCGCTGTTGAATGGGCACGTGACAAACAGGAAATTGACGAGCTGCATCGCAAGCTGGCCGAATCAGAATCACGGTGGCGCCGCGTGCAATCGGCGGTGCAATCATGACGACGCTTCGCAGTGAAATCATCAACTACCTCAACGGCTCAGGTGGCGATGCCGAATTGCTGTTACGACAGGCGGCAAGTGAACTCAAGCGCCTCGAGCACGAGGAGATCCGCAACGCGTCGCAGAGCGTGCGTCTGAATCATATCGAAGAAGAGCTCGCGACAATCACCTCCCGGTTGCGTCGAATGGAATCCGCTCAAACCCGCTCCAAGTTGGAGGTGGTCAAATGAAGCTATCCAACGCAAAAGCGATCGAGCAATTTTTGCGCGAAAACGGACCGTCATTGACCGGCAAAGTCGCAGACGCCCTGAACATCGATTCGAAGCTTGCATACGCACACCTGTGGCATCTCGAGCGTCGCGGCAAAGCATACCGTCGCATTTCCGTACAAAGGCGGGGAAGTCGCCATTTGTGGGAATGGTACGTCGATGGAGGTGCGCAATGATTAATTTCCTGAAATGGCTCTTGTGCAGTAAGGAACTCGCAACGTTGCATCGCTATCGTGTCGCATGTCGAGATGCCGACCGTTGGAACTGTGCAGAGTTCCGAGACTCATCGGCCACAGCGCGATGGATCTATGAGTTCGCCGAAATTGAAACTCTTGACGGTGAGGACATCACGTTTGCTTATCGGGGAATTTCTAGGTTTCGTGACGACCTACGGAAAGGTGAGAGAGGAGGTGCGCAATGAGCTACTGGTTTGGCGCTCTTTTCTTCACTTGCCTTGCGATCGCCGAAGCCAACAAGCCGATGGAACATGGAACGTTCTACTCCGCCGTGATGACACTAATCTTCGCAATGCTGGCCGCGTATTACTGGAACAAAATCTTCCCAGTGCGAGATGACAAATGAAACCGTCACTATTCAAGCGACTCAAGGCATGGTTCACCGGTGGAAAATTAGTCTGGATCACGGTTGGATCTCCAACGTGGGTGGAGTGCCACGTGGCGTATCAGACACCGTGGGGAGACTGGTACTTTTCACGCAAAACACTTCTCGGTGTCGCGCACTGGAGACTCAGCGAAGACGGCACGTGGCTGACCAAACACGATCGCTGGAAGTGGATCGAGGAGGGCAGCAAGTGAACCGCCAATTCATTTTTGAGGTCATGCTTCCACTCGCGACAATTGCCGCGCTCACTGCATACGGCATGTTTAGTGCGGACTGGGGCGTCACTGTAATTGCCGCGTGCGTCGGCACAGCTTTTTTGGCCGCAAATGCATACGCACTGAAGCAGCTCACCGATGGGACCGACGCAAAATCAGACGCGCAACCGGCTGCCCCCGCGGTCCCCACAATTCAACTGCCGCCAACGATCGTCGCACACCTGCAGGCACGTCGATACAGCAAAAACGACTGGACCGACGACGAATTCGCATGGATGGTCAGCCTGATCGTTGCCAACTTCACCATTACCGCGCCGACTGTCGAACGCGACAGCCGGTCTTAGGAGTACACGATGGGAAATCTAATTGAAGGTTTAATTGGCCGACAACGCCAATGCCGGCAGATCTCCAAGGCATTGACGCCGCGCAAAGATCTGAAATTGGCAACCGCACTCATTGACGATGCTGTACGCCGTAGTGAAGACGCTATCGCAAGCGGCGACGTTTTGAAGATCCTGCGAAGCTACGGCGAGTTGACGTCTTATGTCGAAATTACCTTTGACGAAGCTGTGAAGGGAGGCGACCAATGAGCAGGGAAGGGTTTGAGCGATTCGCGCGACAGCACTACCAGAGCGCACGATTCACTCGTTACGAGGATGGTCGATACACAACGCAATATTTGGCGGAAGCGTGGACTGTGTGGCAAGCCGCGACGCAAGCCATCGAACCAAAGTCAGCTTGCGGCGCGTGTGACGCTGCGATTGAGTTAGATGCACAAGAATACTGCGAAAACTGCCTCTTAAGCCGGATCGGCGAACTGGAAGCGCAGTTAGCCAACAGCATCGTCACCGACAATTCCGCAGTGATCGATGGGTTACAAGCAAAGATTAAGAGGGTGGAATGCGAGCTTGTATTCATGCGAGCACTGTCCAATGACCATGACTACACCGTTGCTTTCAGAGATGGAGTTGACGATTGTGTGGTTCGAATCGAGCAAGCCCTGCGGCGAGGTCAATCATGACCCGCGATCAAGCCCTCCGGAAGATCCGCGCATGTCTCGCACGATCGAAATCCTGCAACCCCCATGAAGCCGCGATTGCACTTCGCCAGGCGCAAAAACTAATGGTTGAATACGGTCTCACCGAGACCGATGCGGATCATGCGCAGTATAGAACCACCGAAGCAAAAACACGCTCCCGCGGTCGTAGCCTCCGTGAGTCGATTGCCTACTTGGCGATGATATCTGCAAGGCTGTACGGATGTGAGTACAGGGTAGTGCGAGGCGTGGATTTTACACGTGTGCGATTCTACGGAATGCACGGCCGCGCCGAGATTGCGGAATACACGTTCACTTTTTTGCGGCGATCGCTCGAGTCTGCAACTCGCACATACTTCAAGCGACGCCACAAATCGCCATCGAAGCAAGATTCATTCGAGATGGGCTGGATGTATGGTGTATTGGACGCGATCGGAACAGAGAATCTCTGTAAGGCGGATCCTGCGATCGTTGCGTTTGCGGATTACGAAAACCGCGACATGATCAAATCCAATGAGCGCGGGCGAAACGCATCGAACGATTTTTCCAGAGCGAGCATGGATGGTTTCATGCAAGGCAGCCAAGTCAAACTTCGCTCCGGTGTGCGCGGCGCCGGCCAGTCGAGGCTCGGGCAATGATGTACTGCAGATCCTGCCACTGCCAACGCATCGCGCCGTGCGAGAGCCGCCATTGCTACATCGGCCGCCTTGACCACCTCAACGAACTCCATAGCGCAGGCGTAATTCAATACGCGGACACTAAGGTTCTAATCAGGATCCTAAAGTACGGTTTGCGCCGGCGGAAAAACGGCCAGAAACCTCGCGCACGAATCGATGAAAACGGCACGGTGGTGATCCTATCGTGATCAAGAGCATCCTCCAATTTTCTGACCTCCAGGAGATCTGTAAGCCGGGCAAGAAGCCCCGGTTGCGGACGGTAGAATCTTGGGCGGCCAAAATTGGGCTACGCTACACATACGATGCCGAAGGTGGCATCGTGAGCACCGTTGAGGCGCTGAACCTCGCTTTGGGCATCGATAAGTCGGCAGCAAATGACGAAGAAGCCTACCGAGCGGAAGACATGCTGTAGGTGAAAAATGGCACGAGGACGCAAACGTAAGTTCAACCCGAACATCCCCTCGCACATCGATCAAAGTGCGTTGCCGAAGGGCATCTACTATTCTGTGCCTCTTAAAGCCTGGTACATATTCGTCGAGGATCTCGAAGGGAAGCGAAATACGAAGGTTGTGGCCGGCAACAACGCACGGCTGTCCGAGCTCCACGACATCATCGAGAAGCGGAAAGACGAGGGCATTCTCACGCTTGAGAGATTGTGTTTCAAGTTTGAGGAAAGCGCACGTTTTCGCAAACTCGCATCGAAAACTCAAAAGGAATACAAGAATTCTCGCAACGTCCTATGCAGCCATGCGCTGCGAACAGGGGGCACCGTCGGTGAACTTTTACCAAAACGAATCAGCAAGGAATTCATGCAACGCCTGATCGACAAGATCGCAGATGGCAGCAGACTGGATGACAACGGCAACCTGATTCCAACACCGGCGAAGGCCAGGGCCGTCAAGTCATACGCATCCGCCATGTTTTCGTGGTCCGATCGACGCGGCTACGTAAAGGGCAACCCGGCCAAAGGTCTCGAGCTACCGGATGAGATCAAGAATGCCGGCATGCCGGATTCCGACATTCACGATCGCGTCATTGAATGGTGCCGGATTAACTCGAAAGGGGCGTTACATCGAGCTCACCGGAGCAGCGATCCGGGAGTACCGGCCTATTTGATGCCAGCGCTCGAAATCGCCTACATCTGCCGCCTCCGCAGCGTCGAACTCACGCTACTGACCGACGCCTCCGATCTCGACGGTTTAGGTCTATGGAATGAGCGCGTCAAAGGATCCGATTCTAACATCACCAAATACTCCCCACGGCTGAAGGCAGCTGTCGAGTTGCTTCGCGCAAACCGAAAGGTGATCTGGGACCATCGCAACTTCCCGTTCCCAATGAAGCCGGAGAATCGGCCGCTTATCGTGAACACCTTTGGCGAGCCTATCACGACCGCAGCACTACGCAACGCATGGCGGCGAATGTGGTTGGCCTTGATCGACGAGGGGATTGTGCCGAAAGAGGCCAAGTTCAAGCTACACGGCCTCAAACACCGCGGCATCACAGACACACCGGGCAACAAACAACGGCCCGCTGGCCATAAGTCACCTGGTATGACGGAGCGGTACGATCACGAGGTTTATATCGTCGAACCGGCCGACAGAAGCAGTGCCCCCATCATCACGAAATCCACCAAAAAACCCATATAAAATTCAACTTTCGACCTAATACAATCAATCACTTACGCATATCCACCCTATAAAATTGGCGAGGCTAAGTATTTGATTTTCCTGCTAAGTATCTAAAACTTGTAATCAGTAGGTCCGGGGTTCGACTCCTCGTGCCGGCACCAAACAAATCAATGACTTGCGTTATGCGCAGGTCATTTTTTTTTGCGCCCGAATTACTGCGGTGGGATGACGGTGTAGCCTTTCGCGCGCAGGGCGGCGAGGTAGCCGTTGGGGTCGGTGAGATTTTGGATGGAGAGCAGCGCGATGGTGGAGCGATTTTTCTTCAGTGCGTCCGAAGCCATGTTGACCCAGGCGTATCGCATCTGCGCGTTGATGTCGCCAACGCCGAGTTGCTTGCCCATTTCGCTGTGGCTCAAGGCGTCGGTGCATTCGGACGTGCGGCGCGAGATGCTGCCCAATGAGATCGTGGACATGTTGCCGGTTGCCCACGCGTTGGCATTGGCGGCGACGCGAGGCAAGCGTTGTTCGATCAACTCCAAGGTCGCTTGCATGCAAGCAACATCATTGAGTTCGGACTCGCGGAATTGTTTCAAAAGTTTGCCTGGATCCTTGACCATCAACTTATAAGTGGGCGTAGTGATCGCGACTTTGTTTGCTTTCGCCGCTTTGCGGACCGGCTCTTCGACAACGGCACCGGATTTCAAACCCGAACGCTTCAATGCGGCTTCATATAACTTCCCGGCGGCAAACATGGGGCGCTTGTTTTCGATGGAACGGTTGTTGCCGAGGAAGCGTTTTTTCTGGATCAACCAATCGTTGTATGTCGACGCGGGCAAAATATCCTTCAGCGTTTTGCCATCCGGATTGCCTTCAGAGCGCTTGAATTGAACGCCCAAATAAATCCTTTCAAAATACCGACATCCGCACCGACCGAGATGCTCGGATTCCAGATGACTTGCTGCGACGATGCGACGAGACGTTCGACGCGACCGGAATCCCAATCCATTCCGACTGGCAATGGACTCAGCGTGCCGACGATCCACAAAGTGTTTTCGCCGTTGGTGACTTTCCATAAACGTGGACCCGGTTGTTTGCCTTGAACGAGGACGGTGCCGAGATGGACATCGGAAGTGAACGACTCCACATCCGCTTCCTGCGCAAACGAAACGCGCGGCGACAACATCAACGCACTCAGCAAAGCCGTTACCAAAATCGCACGCATTTCACATTCCTGTAAGCAATTGCGCTGATTATCGCCTGAAAAAAACGCCGAAAACCGAAATCTGCGAAAATGACCGCATCCCTTAGATAGCGAGTAGTGTTGATGTCACGAACGTATCCTCCTGTCAGCCTGATCGGCGTGCCGACCGACATTGGTGCCGGTCGTCGCGGTGCAAGACTTGGTCCCGATGCATTGCGCATCGCCGGTTTGCCCGAAGCGTTGGTTGCGCGGGGTATCGACGTTGAAGACATGGGCAACTTGCAAGGTCCCGCGAATCCGTGGACCAAACCCGTCAATGGCTTCCGTCATCTGGACGAGGTGGTGACGTGGAATAAGTTGCTTTTTAACGCAACAATGGACGCTTTGAATCGCGGTCGCATGCCGATCATGCTCGGTGGTGATCATTGCCTCGGCATCGGTTCGATCGGCGCTGTCGCAAAGCATTGCAAGGACACTGGCAAAAATCTCCGCATCCTCTGGCTCGACGCGCACGCTGATTTCAACACGCATGAGGAAACGCCAAGCGGCAACATCCACGGCATGCCGGTCGCGTGTCTGTGCGGCATCGGTCCCGACGAATTGATTTCGTTGAATGGCAGCGTTCCCGCGATCACGCCCGACATGGTCCGCGAAATCGGAATCCGTTCTGTGGATCAGGGCGAGAAGCGTTTGGTCAAGCAACATAACCTCGACGTTTATGACATGCGTTACATCGATGAAGTCGGAATGAAGCAGGCAATGCTTGAGGCGCTCGAGGGTGTTGATGACAACACGCATTTGCACGTCAGCTTCGATGTCGACTTCCTCGATCCATCCATCGCACCGGGCGTGGGCACGACAGTTCCAGGTGGACCAAATTATCGTGAAGCGCAGTTGGTGATGGAAATGATTGCGGATACCGGTCGCATGGGGTCTTTGGATATCGTGGAATTGAATCCATTACTCGATACCCGCAACAAAACCGGCAAGGTCGCAGTCGACATGGTCGAATCGCTTTTCGGTAAGTCCACCTTAATGAGAGACTAATGTTCACCCCATCTTTATGGAAAGATTTAGCCAATCTGGGTATAAATGAAGGTGTGAATTGTTGGGGTTAACCAGCAACACGTAGAATTCAATACAAATCGAAAGAGGATTACTCCATGAAGCGTATCATTGCACTGTTGTTGGTCGCATCGTTCTCGACCATGACCATCACGGCCTGTAACACGATGGCTGGCGTCGGTAAGGACGTCTCGGCAGTCGGTAACAAGGTCTCTGACAAGGCTCAGGATTGCAAGGACGCGAAGTGCTAATTGCATTTCGCCGATCTTGGATCAAGTAAAGAGCTGCCGCGAGGCGGCTCTTTTCTTTTGCGGGATGCTTTGAAACGTTAGAATGGTCGGGTTATTCGACGTATTTGATTGTGAAAAAACACATGGCTCCCACGCGCGTCCTCACGGGCATCACCACCTCCGGCACTCCACACCTTGGCAACTATGCCGGTGCAATCCGCCCTGCGATTCTGAGCAGCCAGGATTCCGGCACCGAAGCGTTTTATTTTCTTGCGGATTATCACGCGTTGATCAAGGCGCAAGATCCTGCATTGGTGCAGCGCTCAACGTTGGAAATTGCCGCAGCATGGTTGGCGTGTGGATTGGATCCGTCGAAGGTTTGGTTTTATCGCCAGAGTGACATCCCTGAAATTCCCGAGCTGACTTGGTTCCTGACGTGTTCAACCGGCAAGGGCATGTTGAATCGCGCGCATGCGTACAAGGCTGCCGTTGATGTCAATCGCGACCGTGGTGAAGACGACGATGATGGCGTGACTGCCGGATTGTTTATGTATCCGGTGTTGATGGCGGCGGATATTCTGATTTTTGATGCGAATAAAGTGCCGGTGGGCCGCGATCAAATTCAGCACATCGAAATGGCGCGCGATATCGCGTTGCGTTTCAACCACAATTACGACGGCTCGTACTTCGTGCTGCCGGAAGTGGTGATCGACGAGCAAGTGGCAACGTTGCCCGGTCTCGACGGCCGCAAGATGAGCAAGTCGTACAACAACACGATTCCGTTATTTGCGTCTTCCAAGGAATTGCAAAAATTGATCGCCGGCATCGTCACGGATTCGCGCTTACCCGGTGAGCCGAAGGACATCGATGGCAATTCGATTTACGAGTTGTATGCGGCGTTTGCTTCTGCTGATGATGCTGCGGCCTTCGCTGCGTCGCTGCAGGGTGGTTTGGGTTGGGGCGATGCGAAGAAGCAATTGTTCGAACTCATTGACCGCGTTGTTTCGCCAATGCGGCAGAAGTATGAGTCGCTGATCGCGAACCCTTCTGAGATTGAGGCGATTTTGCTGGATAACGCCGCGCGGTTGCGTGAGAAGTTCACGATGCCGAAGATGCGCGAGTTGCGTTCTGCTGTCGGTATCCGTTCGTTGGACGCGCGTCCGGTTGAGGCTGCTGCGGATGATGTGCCGGTGCGTGTTTTGCCGGTGATCAAGCAGTACCGCGAGAAGGATGGCCGGTTCTACTTCAAGCTGACGCAAGGTGATGCGGTGTTGCTGCAGAGTATCGCGTTTGCTGATCCGAAGGCTGCCGGTGAGTGGGTCTCGCGGATCCGCACGGGCGGCATCGATATGGATACGTTAGGTCCGGTCGTGGAACCCGTGGCTGATGCGCCTTCGGTTGAGGCGGCGTTGGATGTGCTTGCTGCCGCTCAGCGCGAGAAAGACGCGCAGGGCTGAAAATGTTGGGTTTCAAAGGTTGAATCTGTGTCCATGGACACAAGTTCAACCTTTGCAAATACTGTTTTCTTCGTTCGGCAGCACGGATCCGTTTGAGTGCTGAGATTTTAGATTTTTGATTTCAGTTTTTTGCCAATGCTTGCGCAGCAGCATTGGCCGACGCCCATGCCCACTGGAAGTTATAGCCGCCGAGCCAACCGGTGACGTCGACAACTTCGCCGATGAAATACAGACCTTCCACATTGCGTGACATCATCGTTTGCGATGACAGTCCGTCAGTGTTGACGCCACCCAACGTCACTTCCGCAGTGCGGTAGCCTTCCGTTCCGCTCGCAACGAGTTCAAACGAATTCAACGCATCGGCAATCGCGCGCAACTCCGCATGCTGCAGTTGCTTCATCGGCTTGCTCACGAAGCGGTATTCGCATAGCCGTTGGGCCAGTCGCTTCGGCAACCATTCCGACAACACATTTCGGAGTTCGGCATTCGGCTGCGACGCACGCGCATCCAACAACGCATCATGCGCGTCAACGCCTGGCAACAAATCCAGCATCAAGCGATCGCCGGGTTGCCAGTACGAAGAGATCTGCAAAATCGACGGCCCACTCACGCCGCGATGCGTAATCAACATCGCGTTGCTAAACGAAACATCGTTCGCGGTTGCAGTGGCGGGAAGGGCGACGCCGCTCAATCCTTCGAAGCGTTCCTGCGGTTTTCCGCTCAACGTCAACGGCACGAGACCGGCACGCAGCGGCAAAACCTCATGACCAAACTGCTTGGCGAGATCGAAGCCGAAACCGCTAGCGCCCATTGACGGAATCGACAAACCACCCGCAGCGCACACCAATTGTGGTGCGCGGAAAATCCCCTGCGAGGTGCGCACGACAAATCCATCGTCATGCGCGACGGAATCGACGGAGCAAGACGTCAGGACGGAAACATTCGCGGCAGCGCACTCAGCTAGCAACATCGCGACGATTTGCTTGGACGACTCATCGCAGAAAAGTTGACCGAGTTCTTTCTCGTGATACGCGATGTCGTACTTGGCAACGAGCTCAATGAAATGCCATGGCGTGTAACGTGCCAACGCAGACTTGCAAAAATGCGGATTCGCCGACAGATAGTTCGCGGGCGTGGTGCCGGTGTTGGTGAAGTTGCAGCGACCGCCGCCGGACATGAGGATTTTTTTGCCAACTCGATTTGCATGCTCGATGACGACCACCCGCAAACCGCGAGCGCCCGCCAACGCAGCGCAATGCAAACCGGCCGCGCCACCACCGATGATGATGACGTCGGCCTGAAACGATCCCTGCGCCATTATTGCGCGGCTTCGAGATCCTTGATCAACGCATGCAGGAAGCGCGCGGCTTCACCACCCGTACAAGCACGATGGTCAAAACTCAACGACAGCGGCACGCGGCGATGCACTTCGACACCACCCATGACGGCGACGACATCATGCGACACCTTGCCTGCGCCGACAATCGCGACCATTGGCGGCACGACGATTGGCGTTGCGTAACGGCCGGCGAACTTGCCGAAGTTCGACAAGCTGATCGTCGCGCCCTTCAACAACTCTGCAGGGATGCTGCGATCCATGACGTCTTCGCGGAGGCGCTTGATGGATTTTTTGATACCGTCCGCCGTTTGATGTTGCGCATCACGTAACACCGGCACGAACAAACCGTCTGGTGAATCGACTGCAACACCAAGATCAACATGCGGATGCAACGTGCGCGTCAATGCTTCACCGTCGAACCATGCGTTCAATGCTGGTTCCTCACGGCATGCCGCAACGATCGCGCGTACTAGACGCGACGTGATGTCTTGCTTGCCGATCCAGCCATTGATGTCCGCATCGTCCACGATCGTCGTCAAGACAACTTGCTCATGCGCCGAAGCCATGATGCGCGCCATATTGCGACGCACGCCGGCGACTGGTGTTGGTTGTCCGTACTGCACATCCTTGCTTGGTGGTTGCGTGCGCATTGGCTTGCCGCCGGCGCTCAGCGAAGTCCGCTCAGCAGAAGCGACCGGAGCTGCGGGAGCTGCAACGGGAGCTGCCGGTGCGGCCGATGGATTCTCAGCAAACGCCTGCACATCCTTCAGCGTAATCAAACCATCGGCACCGGTGCCACGGACGCGTGCGAGATCAACGCGCAACTTGCGGGCCAATGCACGCACTGCAGGCATCGCCTTGATGCCGCCAACCGAAACGGCTTGCTCGGTGTGCACGCTATCCGACGACACCATGGCACCAACGACAGTGCCGCTGTCTTCCTTGATCTCAACCGTTTCGGTATCGGCTTGCGGCTCACCCAGACGCGGCTCAGGCGCCGCAGGTGCAGGAGCTGGAGCAGGCGAACCATGATGCGCTGGCATGCCGACAGCCTCTGAACGCTGCGCCGCATTCGGATCAATTTCGAAGGTTGCCAAAACCGAACCCGTAATCACCACCGCACCGGACTCACCGGCCACCGAGACTAATTTGCCGGAGAAAGGCGAGGGGACATCGACGACAGCTTTTGCCGTTTCCATGGAGACCAGCGGGTCATCCAAACCCACGGTGCCGCCAATTGGAACGTGCCATTCAACGACGGTGGCGTCCGGCAAACCTTCACCGAGATCGGGGAGACGAAACTCACGTACATCTGACATAACTAAGATCCTTTAAATGCTTTGTTCCATCGCGCGCTTAGCTGCGGTCACGATGCTGCGAGTGCTTGGAATATAGGCGTTTTCGAGTTTGAACAACGGAATGTGCGTGTCGTAACCCGTGACGCGAATGACTGGGGATTTCAAATCGAGCAAGCAAGACTCAGCCAAGCGTGCTGCAATCTCACCACCGAAGCCGGCTGTGCGAGGTGCTTCGTGCACGATCACGCAACGACCCGTGCGCGAGACCGATTCTGCAATCGTTTCGAAATCCAACGGACGCAACGTCGCAACGTCGATGACTTCAGCGGAGATGCCTTCAGCCGCCAAAGTTTTCGCAGCTTCCAAACATTCCTTGACTTGAGAACCCCACGTCACCAACGTGACATCGGTCCCATCGCGCAACACGTAGCAAACATCCAACGGCAACGCTTCACCATCATCAGGAACGAGTTCCTTGTATTGGCGATAGATGCGCTTCGGCTCGAAATAAATCACCGGATCCGGATCACGGATCGCCGACAGCAACATGCCGTATGCACGCTGTGGCGAAGATGGCAAAACAACGCGCAAGCCAGGCACGTTCGTAAACGTGGCTTCGTTCGCTTCCGAGTGATGCTCAGGAGCGCGGATACCGCCGCCCCATGGCACGCGCAAAACCATCGGCACATGCAAGCGACCACGAGTGCGGTTACGCAAACGCGCGGCGTGACAAACGATGTGATCGACCATCGGATACACGAAGCCATCGAACTGCGCTTCGGCAACTGGCTTCATGCCAGCAACGGCCATGCCGACGGTCAAGCCTGCAATCGTTGTTTCATCCAGCGGCGTATCGATGACGCGGTCTGAACCAAACTCCGCATGCAAACCGGCTGTTGCACGGAACACACCACCGTTGACGCCGACGTCTTCGCCGAGCACGACAACAGATGGATCGTGTTTCATTTCATAAGCCAATGCTTGCGTCACGGCTTCGATCAAAGTGATTGGTTGTGCGCTCATGCCTGACCCTCCCGTTGCATGGCCAACTCACGTTGCTCAAGGACCTCAGGTGGCATGTCGGCATACAGATAATCAAACATTGCGGAGACCGGTGGCATTGGCGTCGTCAAGTAAGCATCAATTTCGTCAGCAACGAACGCATTCGTTTCTTCGATCAATTGCTTCTCCTGTTCTTCCGACCAAACACCCTTGTCCGTCAAATACTTGCGCAGACGAATGAAAGGCTCGACCTTCCAGGCGTTCTCGACTTCTTCGGCACCACGGTAACGACGTGCGTCATCCGCAGTTGTATGGTCATGCAAGCGATACGTCAAAAATTCAATCAACGTCCCACCGTCACCGTTACGCGCTTGGTTGATCGCATCACGGCAAGCCTTCAAAACAGCAATCAAATCGTTACCGTCGACTTGCACGGAGGTGAGACCGCCGGCGAAACCTTTCTGCGCCAGAGTTTCTGCACCCGTTTGCGCAGAACGCGGAACCGAAATTGCCCAACCGTTATTGACGATGCACAACACCAGCGGCAACTTGAATGCACCGGCGGAGTTAACGGCTGCGTAGAAGTCAGTTTTCGACGAGCCACCGTCACCGCAGGAGGACATGGCGACTTTGTTTTCGCCGCGTAACTTGAACGCTAACGCCGCACCTGCTGCATGCAACATTTGCGTGGAGATAGGAACGCAGAGTGGGAAGTCGTGACGCGCATTCGCAAAATCGCTGCCACGTTCGTCACCACCCCAATACAACAAAATTTCGCGCATCTGCACACCACGCTCAAACAACGTGGCGTGTTCGCGATACGACGGTGCGAACAAATCTTCTTTCTCGAGGAATGCACCCATGCCAACGTGCGTCGCTTCGTGACCTAATGACGATGCGTATGTGCCGAGTTTGCCGGTGCGTTGCAAGGCGATCGCTTTCGTGTCGAATGCACGGCATGCAACCATCTTGCGGAAATAGGGGAGGAGGAATTGCGGGTCGGCGAGATCGGCCGGCGCGTCGGGAGCGAGATTGCCATCAGCATCCAGATACTGGATGTACGGCACCTCAAAGCTTGCAGCAACTTTCATACTTCAACCTTTAGACTGTCCAACCTCACATTCTAACGGTTGGGGCGTTAAACCGCCCACGTGGGTTTTGGTATTCTTGATGGAATACCGAGGAATTCCAATGGCCGTCGAAAAAAATCAGCGTGAACTCGAACAGGAAATTCACACCGACCTCCACGGTCGCCTCACGTACGGCGGTTATCTGCATCTTGATCGCCTGCTGAGCGCACAAGTTCCGATCTCGCAGCCGCCGCATCACGATGAAATGCTTTTCATCATTCAGCATCACGTTTCCGAGTTGTGGCTGAAGTTGTTGATCCACGAACTCAAAGCCGCGCGCAATTATCTCGAAGACGATGTCGTCGGTCGCACGCGCAAAGTGCTCGCGCGTTGCAAGGTGCTTTTGCGGATGTTGACGGAGCAATGGAGTGTTTTGGAAACGCTCACACCATCGGAATACATGGAATTCCGCGAGTTTCTTGGGCCTTCCAGCGGTTTTCAGTCGTTCCAATATCGCAGCGTTGAATTCCTATTGGGTAACAAAAACGCAGCCATGCTCAAAGTCTTCGCCTACGATCCGGCGATCCAAACGGCGTTGCAGGAGTTGCTCGACGCACCGAGTTTGTACGACACGTTCCTCAGTTACTTGAAACGTTTCGGCCACGACATCCCGGATGAAATTCTCAATCGCGACTTCTCACAGCCGCATGTGAGTGATCCACGGCTGACGGATGTTTTTGAGAAAATCTACGAAGACACTGACATGTACTGGCGTGAATACGCGCTATGCGAGGACATGGTCGATCTAGAATCGCAATTCCAATTGTGGCGATTCCGTCACATGCGCACGGTCATGCGCATCATCGGCTTCAAGCGCGGCACCGGCGGCTCAAGTGGCGTCGGGTTCCTGAAACAGGCGCTGGAGTTGACGTTTTTCCCGGAACTGTTCGAAGTTCGCACCGAAATCGGCACCGACAAAGCATACGGCTGAGTGTGTTTGTACCGCAGCATTGTGCGCTGCGTCATTTAATGAAACATTGACGAATGACCTAGTTTTGGGACATTCTCAACGATTACCTGCGCACGGTGCGCAGGTGACTCACTTTCAAATATGAGGAAATCACCGCATGAGCGGAGCCGCACTTCCAGGGCAAGATCAGAACGTCGTTCCTGACTTCCCGCAAACCATGGGCCATCCAAAGCCGCTTTGGATGTTGTTTATGACCGAATTCTGGGAGCGCTTTGCGTTCTACGGAATGCGTTGGGCACTTGTCCTTTACATCGTTGCGCAATTCTCCAGCGGTGGCATGGGCGAAGCCGAAGCATCGAAGATCTATGGTGCGTATCTCGCATTGGTCTACGCCGTTGCCGTGTTCGGCGGTTACGTGGCGGATCGGGTTCTCGGTTATCAGAAATCGATCATGCTCGGGGCGGTCATCATGGCGGCCGGTCTATTCATGGTGGCGTTCCCGCAGTTTGAGTTGTTCAAGCTCGGCCTCGCAACGATCGTTGCCGGTAACGGTTTGTTCAAGCCAAACATCTCGACGATGGTCGGCAAGCTCTATGCGCAAGGTGACGAACGCCGCGACTCGGCATTCACCATCTTCTACATGGGCATCAACGCGGGTGCGTTTGTGGCGCCGATTTTGACGGGCTTCTTCGCTCGCCAAGTTTTCGGTCAGCAAAATCTGCCGGACTACCAAGCCGTTTTCATCACCGCCGGCGTCGGCATGTTGATTTCGATGGTGTGGTTCTTCTTCGGCAAGTCGCAACTGAAGACCGTTGGTTTGCCACCTGAAGGCACGAACCAAACGTCGCGTTTCCTGATGGTGTTGGTCGGTTTGGCACTTGCCATTCCATTGATCTACTACCTGTTGACGATCGATGCGAAGAGCCTGCAGTTGTTCGTGCTGTTCCCATTGTTCGCGCTGCTGTGCATTGCATTGTTGGTTGAAGGCTTCCGCGTCGGCAACGTCGCACGTGACATGGTGATCGCGATGTTGATCATCTTTGCGTTCAACATTCTGTTCTGGATGTTCTTCGAACAAGCCGGCGCATCGTTTACGTTCCTCGCTGAAAAGATCGTCGACAAGCAAATCGGCAGCTGGACCTTCCCAATCGAATGGTTCCAGTCGATCAACGCGATTGCGATCATTGCGTTGGCACCGATTTTTGCTTGGTTGTGGATCCGTCTCGGTAAGGCGAACCCATCGATTCCGCGCAAGTTCGGTATGGGTCTGATCTTCAACGGTTTGGCATTCGCATTGTTGATGTTTGCCTTGACGAAGTTGGTCTCTGACAAAAACATGATCCCTCTCTGGACCTTGGTCGCTGTCTACGTGATCCAAACGATGGGTGAGTTGTGCCTGTCGCCAATCGGTCTGTCCATGGTGACGAAGTTGGCTCCAACGCGCTTGGTCGGTCTGGGCATGGGCGGCTGGTTCCTCTCGACCGGTATCGGTAACAACCTGGCAGGTCTGTTCGCTTCGGAAGTCTCCGGCGAAACTGGCATGACCACACAATCGGCTCTGGCCGGTTACACGCAAGGTTTCTGGTTGCTGGTCGGCGGTGGTGTCCTGCTGTTCCTGATTGCTCCACTGATCCAAAAACTGATGCACGGCGTGAAGTAAATCACTCCGCTGCGCGCTCCGGCGCGTTGCAATTCATCGGAAAGGGCGGCCATTTGGTCGCCCTTTTTTTTGCGCTTACGTATTTACGACTTCGGCCGACATGCCGTTGATCGGGACCACCCAACAATCGGAATGTAAGTCGACGGCTTCAAACGCCGCGACCATTGCGGATGAAGCCGAACGTGCAGCGGATTCCGATTCGAACCATGCGAACACGGAAGGTCCTGCGCCGCTGATTGAGCAACCCATTGCGCCTGAAGACATCGCCGCCGACTGCACCGCAGCGAATCCTGGAATCAACGGTGCACGACGTGGCTCCACTAACACGTCGACCAAACCGCGACGAACTAAGGCCGAATCGCCGCGCTCAAGTCCGAGGACGAATTGCGCCAAATGCGAACCATAGCGGACAACTTCAGAAAGCGGATACGGATCGCGCAAAACAGAGCGTGACGACTTCGTGGGTAACGACATCAACGGATGCACGACGACGGCATGCCAGGATGAAGGCACCTCGAAGCGGACCATATCGAGACCATGCGCGAGCACGACACCGCCCATCAACATCGGCGCAACATTGTCGGCTTGGCGCGAACCGCATGATGCGGATTCACCTTCAACAGCGAACGGCAACAAATCTTCGCGGGATAACGGCGTATCGAGCAACGCATTCGCAGCGACCAATGCCGCGACTGCAGAAGAAGCGGAACCGCCGAGACCGGCATTCAACGGAATGCCTTTGTGAATCGTCGCGTCAAAACCAAACGGCAACTCCAACGCACGCTTCAATGTGAGCAGCGCGAGACCGGCAGTGTTCGAAGCCGCATCCAACGGAATCGATGTCAAACCATCAATCGAACCATCAACGCCGATGATGCGAACGTCATTGTGAGAAGCACGAGTGACGGAAACTTCATCACGCAACGATGCAATCGTGTGACCCAACAAATCAAAACCCACACCAATATTTCCGACACTGCCGGGGCTAAAGGCGCGTACGGTAGCGTCTTGTGAAGGAGAATTCATGCGAATGCGTGACGTGTAAGCGGTTTCATCAATTTTCGATTATGGCAATTAAACGCTACAAATGGGAAAATAGAAAAATAACCTCGCCCGTTACGGCGGGAGGGGACTTGCACGTTTATTTTTGAGTAGGAGACTTACTGATGTCAGCCCAACCCAACCTCGGAATGGACGTTACGACGTTCGAGAACCCACTGGGAATCAATGGTTTCGAATTCGTCGAGTTCGCTGCACCGAAGGATCAGCAGGACGCAATGCATGCGTACCTCATGAATATGGGCTTCAGCCCAGTGATGCGTCACAAGACGCGTCCGATCACTTTGTACCGCCAAGGTGGCGTGAATTTCCTCATCAACGATGATCCGGATTCGTTTGCTGCGAAGTTCGCAGAAGCGCACGGTCCATCGGCATGTGGCTTCGCAATCCGCTTCACCGAATCCACCGATAAAGTTTGCGAAACCGTTCTGGGTAACGGCGGCGAAACGTTTGATGATGCTGACGCTTCGAGCAAGGCGATTGATACGCCGGTCGTCAAGGGCATTGGCGATTGCATGCTGTACCTGATTGATTCGGGTAAGGATGTTTATGCGGAAGACTTTTTGCCGGTGCAAGGCGCGGACCAGAATCCAGTTGGCTTCGGTTTGACCTTCATTGATCACCTCACGCACAACCTGTACTTCGGCAACATGCAGAAGTGGTCGGATTATTACGAGCGTTTGTTCAACTTCCGCGAGATCCGTTACTTCGACATCAAGGGTGCGAAGACCGGTTTGATCTCCAAGGCGATGACCGCACCGGATGGCATCGTGCGCATTCCATTGAATGAGTCGAACGATCCGAAGTCGCAGATCAACGAATACCTCGACGCGTACAAGGGTGAAGGCATTCAGCACATTGCGTGCTTCACCGACAACATTTATGACACCGTTGAAGCGATGCGCGAGAAGGGCATTTTGTTCCTCGATACGCCGGACACTTATTTCGATGTGATCGATCAACGCATTCCGAATCATGGCGAAGACGTGCCACGTTTGGCTAAGAACAAGATTTTGATCGACGCCGACCCGGAAACGAAACAACGCAAGTTGCTGCAGATTTTTACGCAGAATGCATTCGGTCCAATCTTCTTTGAAATCATTCAGCGCAAGGGCAACGAAGGTTTTGGCGAAGGTAACTTCCAGGCGTTGTTCGAGTCGATCGAACGCGATCAAATGAAGCGCGGAGTTTTGTAAAAATGATCGAGAGCAGGGGATATCAGCCAGGATTCGCGAATCACGTATCCACGGAGGCGGTCCCCGGCTCGTTGCCGATCGGCCGCAATTCGCCGCAGGTCGTCGCGCATGGTCTGTATGCGGAACAGTTGAGTGGCACGGCATTCACCGCGCCACGTTCGCATAACCGTCGCAGCTGGTTGTACCGCATCCGTCCGGCTGCGGTACACGGCAAGTTTGAGCGTTATCAGCAGCCGCGAATGAATCACGACTTCGCGCAAGGTCCGGTGTCGCCGGAACAACTGCGTTGGTCACCGATGCCGATGCCGACGCAACCCACCGACTTCGTTGATGGCTTGTTTACTTATGCAGGCTGCGGTGGGCCTGAAGGTATCGCCGGCATGGGCGTGCATCTTTATGCTGCGAACAAGGATATGGAAGGGCGTTTCTTCTATAACTCCGACGGCGAGATGTTGATTGTGCCGCAGCAAGGCCGACTGCACATCGAAACGGAATTTGGCGTCGTGGATGTCGAGCCGCATTTCATCGCAGTGATTCCGCGCGGAATTCGTTTCCGAGTGTCGTTGCCGGATGGTGAAGCGCGTGGTTACATCTGCGAGAACTACGGAGCCCTATTCCAACTCCCCGACCTCGGTCCGATTGGTTCGAATGGTTTGGCGAACCCGCGTGATTTTGAAATCCCGAATGCAGCCTACGAAAATGTTGATGGCGACTTCGAGTTGATCAACAAATTTCAGGGGTATTTTTGGCGGGCTCCGATCGATCATTCGCCGCTGGACGTTGTGGGTTGGCATGGCAACTATTCGCCATACCGCTATGATTTAAGGCGTTTCAATACGATTGGTTCGATCTCGTACGATCATCCGGATCCGTCTATTTTCCTCGTGCTGCATTCGCCGAGTGCGGTGCCGGGTGTGAGCAACATTGATTTCGTGATTTTTGGGCCGCGTATTCTCGCGATGCAAAATACATTCCGTCCACCATGGTTCCACCGCAATATCGCGTCGGAGTTCATGGGCTTGATTGATGGTGTTTATGATGCGAAGGCCGATGGCTTTGCGCCGGGTGGTGCGTCGTTGCATAACTCGATGACGGGCCATGGTCCGGATGCGGAAACGTTCGAGAAGGCATCCAAGCACGACACGTCGAAGCCGGATTACATCGATGGCACGATGGCTTTCATGTTTGAGTGTCCGTTGGTGATCCGTCCGACGCAACAGGCGATGGATGCGGCGCACCGTCAGACCGAATACATCGATTGCTGGAAGGGTTTGAAGAACAACTTCAACCCGAGTTAACACTCGATTTGCCATCGCTGGTTAAATTAACGTTGGAATTGCGAAAAATAACAGGCGCCCAGCGCCACTACCAGGAGCGGTAACGATGTTTCAAATTGTCGGAATGTTTTTGCTGGGCGTACTCGTCCTCGGCTTCGGTGCGAGCCGCTTGATCAGCGGTGCATCCGGTCTCGCGCAGAAGATGAATTGGAGTCCGTTCCTGGTGGGCTTTTTCCTCGTTGCGTTTGCCACCGCATTGCCGGAGTTGTCGATCTCCTTGCACGCGATGAAGTACGGCAATGAGCAATTGGCGCTCGGTACGGTCGTCGGTAACAACATCGTCAATTTTGGTTTGACCTTGGGTCTCGCCGCAATTGCTGCGACGCTGGTTGTAAGCTGGCGTGCGTTGAATGGTGTTTTGCTCGGCGTCATTGCATCCACGGTTGCTGTGATTTTGATGGGTTGGGACGGCGAGATCACGCGCGTCGAAGGCATGATCCTCATCGTGTTGTTCATTGTGTTCACGATTTGGGCATTGATGAGCACGCGCTCGGAAGGTGGACGCATTCGCGAAGAATTGCAATCACTCGGACGCAACCGCAGTTCGTTGGTGAAGAACGTGTTTGAGATCGTGCTGGCGATCGCGTTGTTCTATTTCGGCTCGCGCGCGATTGTCACGACGGCTCCGGCGATCGGTTTGGCGTTGAATCAGCCGCAGTTGATCGTGGGTTTGCTGCCGGTGGCGGTTGCGATCAGCGTGCCGGAAGCATTCGCAGCTTGGCTTGCGGCGCGTCGCGGACATGGCAACTTGGTCGTCGGTCACGTGCTGGGATCGAGCCTGATCAACATCAGCTTGGTCATCGGTTTGTTGGCGATGAAGGGCGGTCTGGAGATTCCTGCGTCGTTGCTGAGGTTTGAGTTGCCACTGGCAGCGATCGTTGCGTGCTTGATGTACCCAATGCTCCGTGGCGACATGAAGATCACGAAGATGGAAGGCATTTTGCTGTTCCTGACGTTCCTGGTGTGGTTGGGCTTTGAGCTTATCCGCGTACCACTCACCTAATTTTAGGAAACAGATGCGGCGTTGGATTAAGGAGTTTTTTCGGCTTGAATCAGCCTCCGGGTTGATTCTCATTGCGGCGTCAGTCGTCGCGTTGATCATTGCGAACAGTGCGTTGGGCGGGGCGTATGCCGATGCCATGCACTGGCACTTGCCGAAAATCCCGTTAGGACAATGGTCGCTCGATCTATCGCTGCATCATTTCATCAACGATGGATTGATGGCGTTGTTTTTCCTCGTCGTTGCGTGCGAGATCAAGCGCGAGATGCTCGGTGGTCAGCTCTCCGATAAACGTTCGCTGATCTTGCCGTTAGTTTGCGCGGTTGCGGGTGTGGCGTTGCCGGCGTTGATTTTTACGGCGTTCAATCATCACGATGATGGCTTGATGCGCGGTTGGGCTGTCCCGACCGCAACGGACATTGCGTTTGCGTTGGGCATGCTTGCGCTGCTGGGATCTCGCATTCCGATTGGCATGAAGTTGCTGCTGTCGACCGTGGCCGTGATCGATGATTTGATTGCGATCGTGATCATCGCGGTGTTTTATACATCCGACATGCATTCGACGAGCTTGGTGCTGTCGATTGCGATCATCGGCGCGATGTTCGTGATGAACCGCTTGAAGGTCATGAACCTGATTCCATACCTCGCGTTGTTTGCGGTGCTGTGGGTTTTGGTGTTGAAGTCGGGTGTGCATGCGACATTGGCCGGCGTGGTGACTGGCTTGTTGATCCCGCACGTCACCGGTGACGATGACGACGAAACGCCGCACGATAATCCGTCGCCGCTGCTGCGATTGGAGCATTTCCTGCATCCGTGGGTGGCGTATTTCATTTTGCCGGTGTTCGCGTTTGCGAATGCAGGACTGGATCTGTCGACGACGCCGATGAGCGCGATGACGTCATCGCTGCCGATGGGAATTATCCTCGGGCTGATTGTCGGGAAGACGGTGGGTATTTTTGGCGCAGCTTATTTGGCGCGACTGAGCGGCGCTGCCGATTATCCGAAGGGCGTGACTCACCACGGCATGTTCGGCATGAGCATGTTGTGTGGCATTGGTTTCACGATGAGCCTCTTCATTGCGGGACTCGCTTACAAGGATCCGCTGCACTACAACGAAGCGGTGCTGGGTGTCTTCATCGCATCGGTCGTTGCAGCCGTGATGGGCTTAACGTGGTTGCGCATTTTCATGCGCGAGCGTCATGCCGACTAAAGTTCGTCGGTGGGGCTCGGTTGCAGGCGTGACTTCGAAAGTTGGCGCAGGGCAATCATCAAAACACCGCTGAGAATCATCGCGGCACCGATGTAGAGTTTGACGCCTGGACGGTCACCCCAGAAGAAAATCCCGATCGCAATTCCCATCACCGGTGTCAGCAGCAACCATGGCGTGACTTGCGCGATCGGATTGCGTTGCAGCAGTTGGAAATACAGACCGTGACCGAGCAACGATGAGATCATCGCTGCGTAGAAGACACCGACCCACACGTGATAACTTACGTAGCCGAGTGATTTGAATCCACCGGGCTCGAAGATCCACGAGATGATGACGAGTGGCAAGACCGCGACCAACGCGAAGTAACCTTGTTGGTCAAACACGGAGAGACCCTTGAGCTTCTTCATGTAGATCGTTGCGATGGCGAGTGCCAATGCGGACAACAACATCAACGTGAGCGCCTTAGGTTGACGCATGACGGTGGGATCAAAGCCCAACACGATGATGCCCGCGAAGCTGATGGCGATGGCGAGTCCGGTGCGCCAGCCGAATTTCTCGCCAAGCATGACCCATGCAAGAACAGCGGTCATTGGCACATAACTTTGCATCACGACGGCAGGGGAGGAGAGGTCGCTCGATTCTTGCAGAGCCCAGAAGCTCAATCCGAAGTGCAAAACACCAACGAACAAGCCGCAGAAGATGATGCGGCCCCACTGTCCTGGCGGTGGTTTCTTCATGAAAGGCACCAGAAGGATGCCCAGCAGGCCGAACCGTAAAGCAGTGAAAAGAAACGGAGGAACTTCCTTCAGCGCCGTTGCTGACGTGAGGAAGTTAAAGGCCCATGCAACGCAAATCAGCAGAACCAGCGCGATATCGCGACCCGGCACCGGTCAGTATTTCCAGCCAAAGCGATTGAACACCTTGCTCATCAACCACGCCGGTCCGATCAGCAGATACTTGATGTCGGTGAGGAAGCTTGGCTTGCGGCCTTCAATCTTATGACCGATGAATTGACCGATCCATGCCACGACAAAAACACCAATCGCCAAGTAGAGCAACGGCTTTTGCCCAAGCGCGCCGTACAACAACGATGTGATGAACGTCAGCACGACGAAGACGGCGAGCATCGCGAAACCAATCGCACGCGAACCCTTGTAATAGAACATCGTCGCGAACAACATCGCCACCGCTGCCCAGATGCCAGGTTTGAACAACGAAGTCGGAGGCGGCACGCACCACAACGCTGCGATGACCGACCACACGATCAACGGCACGCATACCCAATGGATCGCGCGGTTGGTTGGGTCTTGATGGTCGCTTGAATAGTTATCAAACCACTGCTGCAAGTTCGACATGTGCGTTAGTCCACGTTGATGTTGGCGAGACGCTGCAGTGCTTCCGCATACTTCGCGCGCGTGCGTTCGATGACGTCTTGCGGCAATTCAGGACCCGGTGGAGTCTTATCCCAGTCCAGCGTTTCCAGATAGTCGCGCACGAATTGCTTGTCGTAGCTTGGCGGGCTCGTGCCTTCCGCGTATTCGTCGGCTGGCCAGTAACGCGAAGAATCCGGTGTGAGCATTTCGTCCATGACATACAAGCGGCCATCACGGTCGGTGCCAAATTCGAACTTCGTGTCGGCGAGAATGATGCCGCGTTCGGCGGCGTAATCGCGTGCGAATTCGTAGATGCGCAACGTGGCGTCGCGGACTTTCTCGGCGAGGTCGGCGCCAACGGTCTTCACGGCGTCATCGAAGTCAATGTTTTCGTCGTGATCACCAACCGCCGCTTTCGTGGACGGCGTGAAAATCGGCTGTTCCAACTTCGCCGCTTGTTGCAAACCTTGTGGGAGTTCGATGCCGCTGACGCGTCCGGTCTTCTCGTAATCCTTCCAACCACTGCCGATGATGTAACCGCGCGCAATACATTCAATCGCAACGGGTTTCAATTTGCGAGTGACGACGGCGCGATCGCGATACAACCAACGGTCCACACCTTCGGGCAACACGTCTTCGACTTTGATGTCGACGAGATGGTTTGGAATGATGTGCTGTGTCTTTTCGAACCAAAAATTACTGATCTGCGTCAGCATCTCGCCCTTGCCGGGAATCGGGTCGGGCAGCACGACGTCAAATGCACTGAGACGGTCGGTCGCAACCATCAGCAAATACTCGCCAGGCGGCGTGCCTTCAGGCAGGCGTTCTTGTGGAATCGAGTAGACATCGCGGACCTTGCCGCGGTGAATCAGGTCCAGTCCTTCGAGTTCGGACTGCAAAAGCGTAGTAGCCAAAAAACGCTGTCCTTCGTGCATGACACCAATGAGGTCAGTCAGTTTAACGCTTTTTGGGTGAGCATCCCGTGTCTAACGGGCTAAAATGGACATCTCCCAAGCACGCCAAAGGTCCTCCGACATGCAATCCACCGTGATTTCGCCGTCCATCCTCTCCGCGAATTTCGCCAAGCTCGGCGAGGAAGTCGACAATGTGCTGAAGGCGGGGGCGGATTGGGTGCATTTTGACGTGATGGATAACCATTATGTGCCGAACCTCACGATTGGTCCGATGGTGTGCGAGGCGTTGCGCAAGCATGGTGTCACCGCGCCGATTGACGTGCATCTGATGGTCGAGCCGGTGGATCGGATCATTCCGGATTTCGCTTCGGCCGGTGCCTCACTGATTAGCTTCCATCCAGAGGCATCGTCGCATGTTCATCGCACGATTCAGTTGATCAAGTCCTCGGGTTGCAAAGCCGGTCTCGTGTTGAATCCTGCAACGCCGCTGTCCGTGCTCGATTGGGTGCTGGAAGATTTGGACATGGTTTTGTTGATGTCGGTGAATCCGGGCTTCGGTGGTCAATCATTCATTCCTTCAACGTTGGCCAAAATCTCTGCCGTCCGTTCGATGATCGATGCAACGGGACTTCCCATTCGTTTGGAGATTGATGGCGGCGTGAAAATCGATAACATCGCTGAAATTGCCGCAGCCGGTGCCGATACATTCGTTGCGGGTTCGGCGATCTTCAACGCGCCGCCGTATGAAGACGTGATTTCGCGCATGAAGGAAGAAGTCGCGCGCGTGCGTGGTTGATCGCGATGTCGGATGCGCCATTAGAAACTTTGCTGCGGCCGTTTGAGCTTGGGTTGCTCGAGTGGCCTTCGTCGGCGTCGCGTGTTTTGTTTCTGCGTGCGCGCGATGGCTGGGCGTTGCAGAGATTCCGTGAGGCCGCGTTGACGGTCACGCAGCCGTTCAAGCCGGAAGCGATGCGGTTGGAAGCGTCTGGTTTTGCAGTGGTTTCCGAAGAGGAGGCACTCTCGCCGTCATACGATGTCGTGTTCGTGTTGCCACCGCGGAGTCGCGAAGAAGCTCGCGCGTTATTCGCGAAGGCGTCGCGTGCGTTGTCAGCGGATGGTCGCATCGTTGCCTGCGTCTCCAACAACGAAGGCGCGAAGTCGGCGCAGAGTGATTTGTCATCGCTGATGGGCGATGTCGCAAGCGATACCAAAAACAAGTGTCGCGTCTTCTGGTCCGCACCTTTGTCGCGCGCGTCAGTTGATCCGGCGTTACAAACTTCGTGGCTCAAGCTCGATGCCGTTCGCGCACAGAAAGGCAGTGGGTTGTTGACGCAGCCGGGGATTTTTTCGTGGGAGCACATTGATCCTGCATCGCAATTGCTCGTTGATCACATGCCACCGAACATTATCGGTGATGTGGCGGATCTCGGCGCCGGTATCGGCTATCTCGGTGCGGAGTTGCTCAAGCGCAACAACGGTGTGCGTTCGCTCGATAGCTATGAAGCGCAGGAACAAGCGCTCAAACTCGCGGAGAAGAATCTGGCCGACATCAGCCCGAACGTCCCGAAAACATTCCACTGGCGCGACGTCACACAAGGCCTCAACAAGCAATACGACTTCATCATCTCGAACCCGCCGTTCCATGGGATCAGCCGCGATGGACGTCCGGATGTCGGACAGGAATTCATCCGCACAGCAGCGAAACATCTCAAACGCGATGGTGCATTGATGATCGTCGCCAACCGCCATCTTCCTTACGAACAAGTCCTTGGTGCAGAGTTCGCCAATGTCAGCGTGCTTGGGGAAGGGAAGGGTTTCAAAGTGATTTTGGCTAAGCGCGAATGAAGATCCTCAAGCTGCTTGCGAACTTAGGTTACGGATCGCGCAAACAAGTCATGGCGATGTTCCGCGATGGTGCGGTGACGGATGCGCAAGGCGAAGTGATGTATGCCGATGATGAGTTTGATCCGACAATGACATTGCTCGTCGATGGCGAACCGATGGATCCCGCGCCGGGTTTTGCGATCATGTTGAACAAGCCAATTGGCTATACGTGTTCAACGAAGGACGTCGGTAAGTTGGTGTATGACTTATTGCCGCCGCGTTTCAAACATCGCTCACCGAACTTGAGCACTGTTGGACGTCTCGACAAAGACACCAGCGGCATGTTGCTGATGACGGATGACGGACAACTTCTGCATCGCATCGTCTCACCGAAGAACCATCTACCCAAAATCTACCAAGTCACCCTCGATCGCCCGCTCAACGGAAACGAAGCCGCGGTGTTCGCAAGTGGCACGCTCGTTCTCGAAAGCGAAACCGAAGCATTGAAGCCGGCGAAACTCGAAATCATCGACGACACGCATGCCGAGCTGACGTTGTGGGAAGGTCGCTATCACCAGGTCCGACGCATGTTCGCCGCGGTCGGTAACCACGTCACGGCACTCCATCGCACGAAGACAGGCGGACTGGAACTCGGCGATTTGGCCGATGGACAGTGGCGTTTTCTCGACGAAGTGGACTTGACAACCCTGTTCGAGGCGCCCGACGCCATATAAATCCGTTCATTCGAATAAAGGGATTGACAAACCCGAAAACGCTCGGCAAACTACTCAAAACCATCAAGATCGACTGAGGGACTGGCCCTATGACGTCGAGGCAACCACACTCCGGTGAAGGTGCCAAATCCTGCGGACCGCGCGAGCGATTCCGGAAGATGGCTGATCAATCCCACGCACTCAAGTGAGGATTGCAAGGCTCCCTTGATGGTTCCAATTTTGACCATCATTCAATTCGGAGCCACATCAATGACCATTTCGCAAACCACCCAAGCAGTCCGCGCAGGCATCGACAAGGACAGCGCATTTGGCGCGGTGGTGCCACCGGTGGTTTTGTCCACGAATTTCAGCTTTGCTGGTTTCGGCGAAAAGCGTCAATACGACTACACCCGCAGCGGCAATCCAACTCGTGACTTGCTCGGCGAAGCATTGGCCGATCTCGAAGGCGGCGCAGGTGGCGTGATCACCTCGACCGGCATGTCCGCAATCAACTTGGTCGTGAGCGCGTTGCTCAAGCAAGGTGACCGTCTCGTCGTTCCGCACGATTGCTACGGTGGCAGCTGGAGATTGTTCAATGCATTGGCAGCGAAGGGCGCGTTCGAACTCATCACTGCTGATCTGACTTCACCACGCTCGCTCAGCGATGCATTGTCGCAAGGTCCTGCCGTCGTCTGGATCGAAACACCGTCGAACCCATTGCTGCGCATCACCGACCTGCGTCATGTCATCGAAGCGGCACATAAGGTCGGCGCCAAAGCCGTCGTCGACAACACCTTCCTTTCACCAGCATTGCAAACGCCGATTGAATTTGGTGCCGACGTTGTCGTGCATTCGACCACCAAATACATCAATGGTCATAGTGATGTTGTTGGCGGCGCCGTTGTTGCCAAGGACGAAGAGCTGCACACGCAACTCACATGGTGGGCGAATTGCCTGGGCTTGACCGGTTCGCCATTCGATAGCTTCCTGACGTTGCGTGGTCTGCGCACGTTGGACGCGCGCCTGCGTGTGCATCAGGAAAACACCCACGCCATCGTCAACTTGCTGCAAGACCATCCGGCAGTGAAGTCGATTCACTACCCGGGTTTGGAATCGCATCCAAATCACGTCGTTGCAGCACGCCAACAAAAAGGCTTCGGCGCCATGCTTTCCTTCGAACTGCACGGTGGCGAAGCAGAAGTGCGCGCATTCCTTGAAGGCCTCGAGTATTTCACGTTGGCGGAATCGCTCGGTGGCGTGGAAAGCTTGATCGCGCATCCTGCCACGATGACGCACGCAGCGATGACAGCGGAAGCGCGCGAAGTCGCCGGCATCAGCGATGGTCTGCTGCGCTTGTCGGTCGGCATCGAAGCGGAAGCGGACTTGATCGAAGACCTGTCGCTCGCATTGAACCGCGCATTCACCGCCACGAAAGCCGTCGCGCAAGGTGCCGTGTGAAAGCAGCGAACTTGATTTCCGATCGCGAGCAAACGTCGAAGCGATGTATCAACGTGACGCTGCTCGGCACGGGTAACGTCGGAAAAGCGGTGCTGCAGCGTTTGGCGCAGTGGGACGATAACGGATTCGAACATGGACTGAAGATCACGCACGTTGCGAACTCCCGCGTTGCATTGGCGTCGGGCGAAGGTGTGGTGGCGGGGGATGCGAAAGGTTTTTTTGAGGCGTATCAAACCGGTGATGATCTGTCGCAACGGCGTGCTTCGTTGAATTGCGATGTCAAAAAGCCAACGCTCGATATCACGAACACAAACGAGCCGCACATCGTGATTGATGCGACGGCTAGCGAGGCCGTAACAGCGCGGCACGCAACATGGTTGGGGGACGGTGTGCATGTCGTGACGGCGTGCAAGTTGGGGCAGGGCACGGAGTTGTCCAAGTGGAAGTCGGTGCAGAGTGGACGTCAGTTTGCTCAGTACGGTGATAGCGCGACGGTGGGTGCGGGATTGCCGCTGTTGCGTTCAATTCGCGAGTTGCGCCAGGGTGGCGATCGCGTGACGGGGATTGCGGGTGTTTTGTCAGGAACACTGGCGTGGCTGTTCAACCATTACGATGGAATGCGGCCATTCTCGGATTTGGTGCGGCAGGCGCGCGAGGCGGGTTATACGGAGCCCGATCCTCGCGATGACCTGTGCGGTGAGGACGTCAAGCGAAAAATCCTCATTTTGGCCCGTGCCGCCGGCGTCGAAATTGATGCCGATGATGTTGAAGTCACTTCATTGGTTCCGGAGGAATTACAAGCGGTCGCTGCAACCGACGTCGATGCAAATCTTTCACTGCTCGATACAGCGTTGCGCGAACGTTTCGCCGCAGCCTACAAGAACCGTGAAAAACTCATTTTCGTCGCCGAACTCAAACTCGTCGATGGCCGTTACCGTGCAACCGTTGGATTGCAGTCGTTGCCATTGGATCATCCACTCGTGGGTGGCAGCGGCACCGACAACAAAGTGGCGATCTGGTCCGATCGCTACAACGCGCAACCACTAGTCATTCAAGGTCCGGGTGCGGGCGCAGAAGTCACCGCCGCCGGATTGCTCGACGATGCATTGCGCATCGCGCGCTCGCTTTAGGGAGTAAGCCACTGGCTGGAGATCGAGGGGCTCCTCAACCCTCGGTCTCCGGCCTTTGGTTTCATCTCTACGCTCGTCCCTGAACGGGTGCTTCAGGAAACTGATCGAAGTTCACTTCGGCGCTGGTAAAGTCAGGGTTACTGCCATGCATCCGAAAAGGGGACTCGTCGATGAGCCACACCAATCCGCCTGCGCAACAGAAACGCAGCATCGTCAACCGGATGCTGGATGGCATCGAATACCTGGGCAACAAATTACCCGACCCCGCAGTGCTGTTCCTGCTGCTGATGTTCCTCGTGTGGGCATTCTCGGCGTGGATGTCGACGATGAGTTTTGGCGAGATTGATCCGCGCACGGGTGAAGCGATTCAAATCAAAAACCTCCTCGCCGGCACCAGCCTCACCGACTTCATGTCGCAGATGGTCAACACGTTTGTCACGTTCCATCCGCTCGGTGTTGTGTTGGTTGCGATGTTGGGTCTCGGCGTTGCAGAGCACACGGGCTTCATCAATGCAGGCTTGCGCAAGTTGCTTTCCGTGACGCCGAAGATGTTGCTGACTCCCGTTTTGATCGGCGTTGGCATTCTCAGTCACGTTGCCGTTGATGCGGGTTATGTGCTGGTGATTCCGTTGGGTGCGGTGATTTTCTACGCTGCAGGTCGACATCCGTTGGCCGGTATTGCCGCTGCGTTTGTAGGTGTTTCCGGCGGCTTCTCGGCAACCTTCATCCCATCCAGCTTGGATCCGTTGCTGTCAGGTTTGACGCAAGTCGGCGCGAACATCATCGATCCAAATGTCGTCGTGAATCCTCTCAACAACTATTACTTCACGACCGCGTCGAGCTTCCTGATCATGGGATTGGGTTGGTTCCTCACGGATAAAGTCATTGAACCCCGTTTGAAAAACACGCCCGTCGACGGCGATGCCAGCGAAATGCCTTCGATGGATGCGTTGAATCCACGCGAGCAAAAAGGCCTCTGGCTCGCCTTGCTCTCCATGCTGATTTGTGTGGGCTTGCTCGTGTTGACGTCTTTGTCGACAGGATCGCCTTGGCGCGTGCCTGCCGATGCAGAAAAGGAAGCCGGTCAATTGCTGGTCTCCGCTGCACCGTTGATGAAGTCGATCGTGCCGTTGATTTTCATTTTCTTCCTGATCCCGGGCATCGTTTACGGTTACGTTGCCGGCTCCGTCAAAACTCACCGCGACATCATCGCCGGCATGACCAAGGCTATGAGTGGCATGGGCTATTACATTGTGATGGCGTTTTTTGCGGCGCAATTCATCTACGCGTTCGGTCAAAGCAACATGGGTGCGTTGATGGCGGTGAAGGGGGCGAACTGGCTGAAATCCAGCGGTATGCCGATGAGTGCCACCATCGTTGGCATCGTGCTGCTCTCCGGCTTCGTCAACTTGTTGATCGGTTCGGCATCCGCGAAGTGGGCATTGATCGGCGCGATCATGGTGCCGATGATGATGCAGCTCGGCGTCTCTCCGGATCTCACGCAAGCCGCTTACCGCGTCGGCGATTCGTCAACGAACATCATTACGCCGTTGCTCCCATACTTCCCGTTGATCGTGGTGTTCTGCCAACGTTACGTGAAGTCCGCGGGCATCGGCACGTTGTTGTCGATGATGATTCCGTTCTCCATCGCATTGCTCGTCGCGTGGAGCGCGTTCCTGTTAATTTTCTGGGGCTTGGGTCTGCCACTCGGCGTCGGCAGCACATACGACTATGTCGCACCGGCTGCTGGTGCGTTGCCCGCAACACCATAAAGTAAGCTGCCTAAAAGAACGGCGACCTCAGGGTCGCCGTTTCTTTTATGAATCCGCACTCTCAATCAAATCGCGGTATCCGTCATGCCCCAACTCCGTTACCGTATCGATGTTCCGTTCGAAGATGACATCGGGTTCCGGATACGCCGACACCGCACGGTCGATCGAATCTTCGCGCAGGAGATGTAATGTCGGGTAGGGTGAACGGTTGGTGTTGTTGCTGACGTCATCGATGTCTGCATCCGCGAATTGATAATCCGGATGGAAGGACGCCACTTGGATGATGCCTTCGAGATCCATTCCCGCAACGAGGCCGTCGGCGAGATCGAGGAAATCGTTGTAGTCGAGAAAGCTTGTCAAAACATGCGGATGCACGATCAACGTCGTGTCGATCATTTCCGGATCCGTGTCGCGCAGTAACGCCAACTCTTCGCCGAGTTCGGCAAGCAACGCGGCTTCGGTGGTGGCATCGCTGACGACGATGCGCACCTGTTGCTTGTTGTAAACCGCTTTGGCGAAGGGGCAGAGATTCAAACCGATGACCGCGCGCTCGAGCCAACGCCGAGTGCGTGTGACGTATTCATTGTCGACTTCGAGATTCATGGCGCGGTCTCCGGTGATGAGCAAATTAATCGCGGAAGTTTTCGAACTGCAAAGGCAAATCAAATTCCGTGGACTTCAACAAAGCGATGGCGGATTGGAGATCGTCGCGTTTTTTGCCGTTGACACGCAGCTTGTCCCCGTTGATTTGCGAATCGACCTTGAGCTTGGCATCCTTCAGGGCGCTTTGAATTTTCTTCGCGAGATCACGCTCGATGCCTTGCTTCACGGTGATCTTCTGGCGGGCACCGGCGAGATTGGATTCGACATCGCCGAACTCCAGGCAGCGCACATCAATTTGGCGGGCGATCAAACGCGCGCGCAAAATGTCTTCCATCTGCTTGAGCTGGAAATCCGATGGCGCCGATTGCGTAATGACCTTGTCCTCGCGCTCGAACTTGGCGTCCACACCCTTGAAGTCAAAACGCGTCGATAATTCGCGATTCGCCTGGTCAATGGCGTTGGTGAGCTCGTGCGTGTCGACTTCCGAAACGACGTCAAATGAAGGCATATAACTTTCCTTAAGTTTCAATCCACCCACCATGTTATAAGAAGCATGTTGGCGATTGGTAAAAAACGCCTTTTTTCACGGGGATTCCCACTCATGATCAAACAACTTGCCGTGCTTGCCGGTTTATTCGTTGCCGCCACCACACACGCCGCCGCTCCGAACGATGCGACGTGCATGCCGATGAGCGAATATCAATTCCAGATTGCGAATGATCAAGTGATCGCGATGAGCGACTCACGCGCGCCGCATTCGGTGGTGATGAAGGATGGGAAGCTTTTTGTCGAGAATCAATGGGTGACGTTGAGCAAGGACGACGCGCAACGCGTGCGCAACATCGAGAAGTCGCTGCGTGCACTGGAGCCGAAAATCCAAGCCGAAAACGAACGCCTCGCCATCGACCAACTCCGCGATCAAGTGCAACGCGATAAAGCCGAGCGCCGTTTCCGCATCGGACCGATGGGCATGATGCAATCATCCGCAGGTCAGCGCGTCATGGAAGGCATGGCGGATCAGATGCTCGGTGTCATGGGTGATTTGATGCGTGGCATGCAAACCGCACGTCGCACCGGCAACACCGATGACATCGGCAAGATCGTGTCGCAACTTCCGTTTCCGAGTGTGGCGCAGGGATTTTCGACGCAACTTTGTCGCGATTATCAGGCACTCAACGAACAGGACAACGCACTCACGTATCGCTACAACGGTGAGCCGATTGAGTTGCTGCGGGTGATGGAACCGAATTTTAGATAAGACCATTCATGGGCGTATGGGTGCATATGTATGCATTCGCGGCCGAAAAGGTTTGTTCTTAACGCAGTTCTTGGCACAATGGTGAATTAATGCAGATACTTGAGCGAGATCCCATGGCTGACCAAAAAGAAGCGCTAGTCCCCGACATCGGTGGCTACGACAACGTCCCCGTCATCGAAGTCCTTGTGAATATCGGTGACACCGTCGAGGTGGATCAAGGTCTCGTTACGCTGGAATCCGAGAAGGCCACGATGGAAGTTCCATCGTCGATCGCCGGCGTCGTCAAGGAAATCAAAGTGAAGGTTGGCGATAACGTCGCAGAAGGCGCGGTCGTTGCCATCATCGAAACCGCGGGCGGTGAAGCGACGGTTGAATCGCCAGCGCCAGCAGCAGCTCCAGCGGCACCTGCCGAAGCCGAAGCACCTGCCGCATCCGCTCCTGCACCAAAGGCTGCATCGAGTGGCGGTAGCGTCATCGCGAAGGTTCCGGACATCGGCGGCTACGACAGCGTTCCTGTCATCGAGTTGCTCGTCAACGTCGGCGACACCGTTGCGTTGGATCAGGGTCTCGTCACGCTGGAATCCGAGAAGGCCACGATGGAAGTTCCATCGAGCGCTGCTGGCGTCATCAAGGAATTGAAAGTCAAGGTCGGCGACAACGTTGCCGAAGGCGCAGAGATCGCCGTCATCGAAACTGAAGGTGGTGCTGCCGAAGAAGCCGTCACGCAACCGGTTCCGAAAAACAACAACGTCGTCGCATCGGCAGAAACCGGTTTGCCGGTGGAGCCTGCATCGGGCAGCCCGGCGCAACTCGCCGCGCCGCAAACGAAGAGCGACAACCACACGCCGAACACCACCGCGACACCGCCGGTGACTTTTGGTGTGGAGTCCGTCGATCCGTCGAACGTTCCATATGCGAGCCCATCAGTGCGCATGTTCGCGCGCGAACTCGGCGTCGACCTGAGCAAGGTCACGGGCACCGAACGCAACGGGCGTATTGGTAAGGAAGACGTCCAGAAATTCGTGAAGGGTATCCTCAGCGGCGCGACTCCGATCGCATCGTCGGGTAGTACGGTGACGGGTGGTGGCGAGTTGAATCTTTTGCCATGGCCGAAGGTGGATTTCGCAAAGTTCGGCGAGATCGAATCGAAGCCGTTGTCCCGCATCCAGAAAATTTCCGGCGCCAACCTCGCGCGCAACTGGGTCATGATTCCGCACGTCACGCAATTCGATCGCGCAGACATCACGGACCTCGAAGAGTTGCGTCAGGTTTTGAATAAGGAAAATGAAAAGGCCGGCATCAAATTCACCATGCTCGCGTTCCTCATCAAGGCGTGCGCGAATTTGCTCGCGAAGTATCCGAACTTCAACGCATCGCTCGAAGGCGACAACCTGATTCTCAAGAAGTATTTCCACATCGGATTTGCGGCGGATACGCCGAACGGTTTGGTCGTTCCGGTTGTGCGTGACGTCGACAAAAAAGGCGTCGCTCAAATCGCCACCGAAATGTCTGAATTGGCGAAGAAGGCGCGTGACGGAAAGCTTGGCCCAGCTGACATGACCGGCGGTTGTTTCTCGATCTCTTCGTTGGGTGGCATCGGCGGCACGGCGTTCACTCCGATCGTCAATGCACCGGAAGTTGCGATCCTCGGTGTTTCGAAATCCGAAATGGCACCGGTGTGGAATGGCAAGGAATTTGAACCTCGTTTGATGTTGCCGTTGTCGTTGTCGTATGACCACCGCGTCATCGACGGCGCTGCCGCCGCTCGCTTCACCGCAGACTTGGCGAAGCTTCTGGGCGACATGCGTCGCGCGTTGGTCTAAGGAGTTCACGGCATGTCTACGATTGAATTGAAAGTCCCGGACATCGGCGGCTACGACAGCGTTCCCGTCATCGAAATCCTCGTCAACGTCGGCGACAAGGTCGAGAAGGACCAAGGTCTCGTCACGTTGGAATCCGACAAGGCGACGATGGAAGTGCCGGCATCCGACGCGGGCGTCATCAAGGAATTGCGTGTGAAAGTCGGCGACGGTGTTGCCGAAGGCGCAGTCATCGCGGTGATCGAAGCAGAGGGCGCATCTCCTGAAGCCGCAGCTCCTGCACCGGCTCCAGTCGCGGCCGTCGCTGCATCAGCTCCAGCGCCTGCTGCTCCTGCTCCTGCGCCAACAGCTGCCGGCGCGTCCGGTCGCACGCCGGATATCACTTGCCGGATGGTCGTGCTCGGCTCCGGACCGGGTGGTTATACTGCGGCATTCCGCAGCGCGGACCTCGGCATGGACACGGTCATCATCGAACGTTATGCATCGCTGGGCGGTGTGTGCTTGAACGTGGGCTGCATTCCATCGAAGGCATTGCTGCACGCTGCGGCGGTGATCGGCGAAGCGGAACATGCGACGGAGTTTGGGGTGAGTTTTGGCAAGCCTGAAATTAATCTCGATGGGTTGCGTGCCTATAAAGAAAAAGTCGTCGGCCAGTTGACCAAGGGTCTCGCGGGCATGGCGAAGCAGCGCAAGGTGCGTGTCGTGACTGGCGTGGGCACCTTCATCAGTGCGAATGAAATTGAAGTCGAACACGAAGGCGCGAAGACGTTGATTCGCTTCGAGCAGTGCATCATCGCGGCGGGTTCGCAGGCGGTGAAGCTCGGTGATTTTCCGTGGGACGATCCGCGCGTCATGGACTCCACCGACGCTCTGAATCTCGCAGACATCCCTGCCAAAATGCTCGTCGTCGGCGGCGGCATCATCGGTCTCGAAATGGCGACGGTCTATTCGGCATTGGGCACCGCGGTCACGGTCGTGGAGTTCAGCGATCAATTGATGCCAGGTGCGGATCCGGATTTGGTGAAGCCACTTGCCGCACGTTTGAAGTCGTCGGGCATTGTCACTTACACGGGCGTGCGGGCTGCCGATCCATCGGCTTCGGCTGAAGGCATTCGCGTGAACTTCGCACCGGCGAAGGAGGGCGGCTCCGCTCCCGACGCTGCGGTGTTCGATCGCGTGTTGGTCGCTGTCGGCCGTTCGCCAAATGGTCTGAAAATTGGTGCGGAAGCTGCCGGCGTGTCGGTGTCGGATCGCGGCTTCATTCCGGTCGATAAGCAGATGCGAACGAATGTGCCGCATATTTTTGCGATTGGTGACATCATCGGTCAGCCGATGCTGGCGCATAAGGCGACGCACGAAGGCAAGCTCGCAGCTGAAGTCGCATTCGGCGAGAAAAAAGAATGGGTCGCCCGCGTCATCCCATCCGTCGCATACACGGATCCGGAAATCGCGTGGGTCGGCGTCACCGAAACCGAAGCGAAGGCGAAGGGGTTGAAGGTCGGCGTCGGCAAGTTCCCATGGGCGGCGTCCGGTCGCGCAATCGGCATCGGCCGCACGGAAGGTTCGACGAAGTTGATTTTCGACGAAGCCACACACCGCATCATCGGCGCCGGCATCGTCGGCGTTCACGCTGGCGATCTGATCTCCGAGTTGGCGCTGGCCATCGAGATGGGTTGCGAAGTCCACGACATCGCCTCCACCATCCACCCGCATCCAACGTTGAGCGAGTCCGTCGCCATGGCCGCCGAAGTCTTCGACGGCACCATCACCGACTTGTATATTCCGAAGAAAAAATAACGCATCCCGCGTTGCGAGAAGCCCGGCGCCATGTCGGGCTTTTTTGTGTGTGGCCACAAATGTGGTCAATGGCCACAAGTTGAGTGACTTTCGCTCGCGGTGGGTATAGCTGCAATATTGCGCTGTTACAAAACGCTACATTTCTCACCGTTTTGGTTGCGATCTGGTTGCGAAACGGTTGCGATCTGGTGTCGTTTGGACACAATTGTGACACCCCGAAATAGCCGACTAGATCGACGCGTCGCGAAATGCGCGGAGTACCGCATTCATTCGCGTTTGATAACCTTCGCCCTGAGCGCGGAACCACTCGAGCACATCAGCGTCGACGCGCAACGAGATCGCTTCCTTCGGCGGAACGGGCTGCAGTCCGCGCCGCACGATTCCACGCACGATGTGTTTGACGTCCGCCTCCGGATGCTCGTCGAGACGCGGCTTCCTGGAGCGGGGAGATGGTTTTTTTGAGCGCATATTCATAGTGTATATGCAATTGCGAAAGGTCGTTTTGCTTTACACTCGGAAGATGCTCAAGGCCATCCATCATGCGGCGATTATTTGCTCGGATTACGAAACGTCGAAAAAGTTCTACACGCAAGTGCTGGGGCTGACGCAAATCGCGGAACATTACCGGGCGGAGCGCGACTCGTACAAGTTGGATTTGGTGACGGCGGATGGGGGAGCGGTGGAATTGTTTTCGTTTCCGAATCCACCGAAGAGACCATCGTATCCGGAGGCAGCGGGGCTGCGGCATCTTGCGTTCGCAGTCGAGGATGTCGAGAAAGCGAAGCAGCATCTCGAAGCGCACGGCGTGGATGTCGAGCCGATACGGATTGACGAATATACGCAGCAGAGGTTTACGTTTTTCCAGGATCCCGATGGACTGCCGCTCGAGTTGTACGAGGTAAAAAAGTGAATGCGTTGTTGCTCGTGGGCGCGGGTGGGTTCGTGGGATCGATCGCGCGATACCTCATCTCGACGAACCTCATGAAAATGAGCACATCGGGATTTCCGATTGGGACACTCATGGTGAATGTTGTGGGGTGTTTTGGCATCGGATTGTTGGCCGCGAAAAGCGATGCACTCAACCACGACACGCGGCTGCTGTTGATGACCGGATTGCTCGGCGGGTTTACGACGTTTTCTGCGTTTGGGTTGGAGACGATCACGCTCATGAAAAAAGGTGAGTGGCTATTCGCATCGACCAACATCGCACTCAGCGTCGTGCTTGGATTGGCGGCGGTGTGGTTGGGCATGCTGGTGATGGGGCAACGCGTTTGACCGAGCGAATCATTATCCGCGCGGCGGAAGCGTGGGATCGGCCAGCGATCCTCGAACTCAACGAACGAGTCGAAATCAAAACCAGCAAGCTCGATGATGCCCGTCTGAAAGACATGCTGGATTGGTCGACGTATTCGCGTGTGGCGGAAGTTGATGGGCGCGTGGTGGGCTTCATCATCGTCATGGGTCCCGCGTCGGGTTACGACAATGCTAATTTGGATTGGTTTCGGGAGAGAGTGAGGCGGTTTTTGTATGTGGATCGCATCGTCGTGGCACCGGACACGAAAGGCATCGGCACCATGTTGTATGAGGACCTGTTTGAGTTCGCGGGCCTGCTGCAGATTCCTTACATTACATGCGAATACAACACGACGCCGCCGAATGAGCCTTCAAGGAAATTCCACGACAAGCTCGGCTTCACTGAAATCGGTGAGCGCGTCATTGGTGATGGCGAAAAGCGCGTTTCCATGCAATGTCTCGTGCTCGAATATGACGTTTGATTAATAAGTCTGGCGTTAGAATCGGAAGTGAATTCCCTCTGTTGCGAAGGCGTAAAAAATGAAACTGAAAATCCAGGCAGCCACCATCGTCGCGATTGCGATTTTGTCAGTGACGGCGTGCAAGCCTAACGAATCGAAAATCCCTGCAGCCGATCAAGTCGACAACACCGCTGAAGTCGAAGCGATCGCGAAGGAAGCCGATCCATCGCAAGCGCAAGTTGATCAATACAACAAAGACGAAAACGAAATGGCCGAGCGTTCGGAAGCAATGGCTGCAAATGCGGCTAGACCAATGCTCGAAAAAGCAGTCGCAGGACAAACCGGTACTGCGGATAACAAGTTCGTCGACAAGATGATCGACCTCAATGGCGACGGCGTACTCGATGCGATCGTCCTGTTGCAGGGAATGGATTGGTGCGGAAGTGGTGGGTGCACGATGATGGTTTTTGAAGGTGGTAAGGATGCGATGACCTTCAAGTCGAAATCGACCGTGACCGATACGCCGATTCGCGTCGCCGGCACGAAGACAAAGGGTTGGAGCGATCTGATCGTGAGCAGTGATGGTAAGGATCGCAAGTTGGTTTTTGACGGAAATAAATATCCATCGAATCCCTCGCTGGTCGCACCGGCTCAAGGTGATCAAGTCACTGCCGCAAAGGTTTTGATTCCGTCGTCATAACGAAAAGGAGTTTCACCATGCACACGTTGACAGTTGTCCTGATTGGATTGGTACTCGGAGCGGCCTTCATGCTGATGGCGAGTCAGTCGAATTCGAAGTTGCGAAATGCGTTCTATGCGTTCGCCGGGCTTTGGTTCGTGATTGCCGTCGGCAACATGTGGTACGGCGTGCTTAATGCCGGTTACTCGCTCCAGGAAGAATTGCCGGTGTTGGCGGTCGTTTACCTGCTGCCGTTGGTGATCCTTTGGTTCCTCAAGGGCACGTTCGGTTTCCGACGCGATTGACGAAACGAAAAAACCCCGACCAAGGGACGGGTCGGGGCTTTTTGGGGATACTGACCGCAAGGATACGGGGACGAGGAGAGTACAGCGAGCAGTTCCGTTATATAGGACAGGCCCCGGGCGCGTTAGTTCCGCCAAATTCGAATATTTCGCATCAAAGCATCAATCTGTGATATCCGTCACTAATGACCGAACTGTACGCACCATCACGGATTAACAAAAGGACTGTCGATAGTCCCGCATTGAAGTTGCCCAAAACTCAGCAACAGTTTATAATCTTGCGGCTTCACTGAGCGTTTTTGACGCTTTTTTCACACAACAACGAGGCTCGCGTGTACAACCCATTGTCCGCAGGCCGTCGCCACGCCCGCCGCATCGCCGTTTACGGATTGATTGCTTCGGTCAGTGCTGCGCTGGTCTTCTACGCAGTACACAAGGATTTTGCGCCATCACTGGCTGCGCTTCTTGGGGGTTTGGGAGTCGTTGTCGGTTCGTGGATTTCGGCGCAGATTGCGCTCGGTGGGCGGGTTCAGGGGGCGGGTAGCGCGTTTGCGCGATTGCTCGCCGGAATCGGTACGAAATGGATGGTGGTTCTGGCGTCATTGTTGTTCGGTGTCGCGAAGGGACTTCCCGTCTTCCCCATATTGATCGGTGTCATCGTCGCGACTCTCGCGCCGTTGGTAGCGGAAATTTTTAACTTAAGAAATAAGGTGTCTTAGTGGCCGGCGGTCTTAACGAATACATCACTCACCATTTGAAGCACAACGTTATCGAAGTCTTTGGTGGTAAGTTCCATTACGATTCCTGGATCGTGGGCCTGCTTCTCGGCCTCGTCTTCATCGGATGGTTCGGTTATTACGCACGCAAGGCTACGGCCGGCGTTCCTGGTAAGGGTCAAGCATTCGTCGAGATGATCGTCGAGTTCATTGATGGTCAGGTCAAGGACACGTTCCACGGCAACCGCAACTCGGTTACGCCACTCGCATTGACGATCTTCATGTGGGTTGTCCTCATGAACGCGATGGACTTGCTGCCACTCGACATCGGTGGCGCCGCAGTCACATTGGCGAAGGGTGCAGACGTTGCACACCACACATACTTCCGCTTGGTTCCAACGGCTGACTTGAACACCACATTCGCGATCTCGGTTGCCGTGTTCTTCATCCTGATCGGACATGCGGTTTCGGCGAAGGGCATCGGCGGTTTCGGCAAGGAATTGCTGACTGCACCGTTCCACGCACACAACATCATTGCGCAGATCGTTTTGGCTCCAGTCAACTTGCTCATGAACATCATTGAGTGGTTGGTCAAGCCAATCTCGCTCGCAATGCGTTTGTTCGGAAACATGTACGGCGGCGAGTTGGTGTTCATGCTCATCGCCGGTTTGATGACGAGCTGGGTCACCTTCGTGCCGGGCGTTCTCGCCAATGCGGCATGGGGCATCTTCCACATCCTCATCATCTTGCTGCAAGCCTTCATCTTCATGATTCTCACCGTCGTCTACATTGCCGGCGCGCGTGAATCACACTAAGTTGCTTTATCCCTTTTCCCCTTTCATTTTTCTTTTTTCTTAAAAAACACCGGAGTTAATCATGGAATTTATTGCTAACGTTCAAAGCATGACCGCAATCGCGATCGGTATCATCATCGGTCTCGGCGCACTGGGTGCATGTATCGGTATCGCAGTCATGGGCGCAAAGTTCCTGGAATCGGCAGCTCGCCAACCAGAACTGGTTCCAATGTTGCAAGGCCGTATGTTCCTGCTCGCAGGTCTGATCGACGCAGCGTTCATTATCGGTCTGGCAGTTGCTTTGTTCTTCGCATTCGCTAACCCACTGATCTCGCCACTGCAAGGTGACGCAGCCGCAGCAGCACCAGCAGCCGCAGCAGCACAATAATTTCATTTAGCAGTTAAAGGTAGGGCACGTCGTGGAACCCACTCTACAGACATTTTTAGGCCAGCTGATTTCGTTCGTGATCCTTGTGTTGTTCACGATGAAATTCATTTGGCCACCGCTGATCGGTGCTATTGAAGCCCGCCAGCAGAAGATCGCCGAAGGCTTGGCGGCAGCTGACAACAGTCAGAAGACATTGGCCGCTGCGCAGGAAACTGCGGACGCCGAGTTGAAGGCCGCACGTGTCAAAGCCAACGACATCATCGACCAGGCACATCAACGTGCATCGCAAATTTTGGAACATGCCAAGTCCGAAGCCGTGTTGGAAGCTGCGCGCCAGAAGCAATTGGCCGAAACCGAAATCGATGCGATGACGACCCGTGCACGCGAAGACCTGCGCAAGCAAGTTTCCGCACTGGCTGTCAGTGGCGCAGAGAAGTTGCTCAAGAAAGAAATCGACGCAACCGCTCACCGCTCGCTGCTTGATGAATTGGCTGCACAGTTGTAATTGAAGGACGCTTGAAGAAATGAGCCAAGCTCTTACCCTCGCACGACCTTACGCCCGCGCCGCTTTCGCTGCCGCGAGTGATTCCGGCAAGACTGCGGCCTGGTCGCAAGCACTGGACTTCGCTTCGCAAGTAGCGGGACGTCCGGAAGCACAGGTCGTTTTGGGCCATCCGCTGTTGAGCACTTCCGACGCTGTCGGTTTGCTGATCATGGATGGTGCGGACGAAGGATTTACGCGCTTTTTGGGCACGTTGGCAGAGAACCGCCGCTTGCCTTTGCTGCCGGAAATCGCAGGACTGTTTGAACAGCTCCGTGCGGAAGCCGACAAAGTCGTAAAGGCAAAGGTCACCACCGCAACACCGGCTTCGGAATCCGAACTGGCTGCGATCCGTGAGGCGCTCGTGCGCCGCTTCGGTCGTGAAGTCGTGATCGAATCTGCAGTCGACGAGTCGCTGATTGGCGGCGCGGTCATCGATGCCGGTGATGTTGTGATTGACGGTTCGCTGAAGGGCAAGCTTCATTCGCTTCAGAACGCGATTACCAACTAAGTTAACGAATTTCAGGGAAATCCCATGCAAACCACGCTCAACCCGTCTGAAATCAGTGATCTGATCAAGACCCGCATCGAGAACGTAAAGCTCGGTGCCGAAGCACGCAACGAAGGAACCGTTACTTCGGTTTCCGACGGCATCGTGCGCATCCACGGTCTCGCCGACGTCATGCAAGGCGAAATGATCGAATTGCCGAACAACACCTTTGCACTCGCATTGAACCTGGAACGTGATTCCGTCGGTGCCGTTGTGCTCGGTGACTATGAGTCGATCACGGAAGGTGACGTTGCCAAAACGACTGGCCGCATCCTCGAAGTCCCAGTCGGTCCTGAACTCCTCGGTCGCGTTGTGAACGCACTGGGTGAGCCAATCGACGGTAAGGGTCCAATCGGTGCAGCTTTGTCGGCTCCTGTGGAGCGCGTTGCTCCTGGCGTTATTTGGCGTAAGTCGGTAGACCAACCTGTGCAAACGGGTTACAAGTCAGTCGACGCCATGATTCCAATCGGCCGTGGTCAGCGCGAGCTGGTCATCGGTGACCGTCAAACGGGTAAGACCGCTTTGGCGATCGACGCGATCATCAACCAGAAGAACTCGGGCATCAAGTGCGTCTATGTCGCAATTGGCCAAAAGGCATCGTCCGTCGCCAACGTCGTGCGCAAGCTCGAAGAAAATGGTGCACTGGAGAACACGATCGTCGTTGCCGCAACGGCTTCGGAATCGGCAGCCATGCAGTACATCTCGGCGTACTCGGGTTGCACCATGGGTGAATACTTCATGGACCGCGGCGAAGACGCATTGATCGTTTATGACGATCTGTCGAAGCAAGCCGTTGCTTACCGTCAAATCTCGCTGTTGCTGAAGCGTCCACCAGGCCGTGAAGCATATCCGGGTGACGTCTTCTATCTGCACAGCCGTTTGCTGGAACGTGCAGCTCGCGTCTCGGAAGAGTACGTAGAGAAGTTCACGGAAGGTAACGTCACAGGTCAAACCGGTTCGTTGACGGCATTGCCGATCATCGAAACGCAAGCAGGCGACGTCTCGGCGTTCGTTCCAACCAACGTGATTTCGATCACCGACGGTCAGATCTTCCTGGAAACCGACTTGTTCAACGCCGGTATCCGTCCTGCAGTGAACGCCGGTATCTCGGTTTCGCGCGTGGGTGGTGCGGCTCAGACGAAGATCATCAAGAAGCTCTCGGGCGGTATCCGTATCGCACTCGCTCAGTACCGTGAATTGGCTGCGTTCGCGCAGTTCGCATCGGACCTGGACGAAGCAACCCGTAAGCAGCTGGAACGCGGTCAACGCGTGACGGAACTGATGAAGCAGAAGCAGTATGCGCCGATGTCCATCGCGCACCAAGCTCTGTCGATCTACGCAGTGAACGAAGGCTACCTCGACGACGTGCCGGTCAACAAGATTTTGGCATTCGAAGAAGGCCTGCATGCGCACTTCGATAACACGAAGGGCGACATGATCAGCATGATCAACGAAACCGGTAACTGGAACGACGACATCGAAGCTTCGTTCAAGTCGGGCATCGCTGATTTCAAGGCTACGGGTAGCTGGTAATTTTTCGAGGACGGATGTAGACAATGGCAGGCGGTCGCGAAATCAAAACCAAGATCAAGAGTGTGCAGAACACCCGCAAGGTGACGCGCGCACTCGAAATGGTCTCGGCTTCCAAGATCCGCAAGGCACAGGAACGCATGAAAGTCTCGCGTCCTTATGCACGCGTGATGAAGCAGGTGATCGGTCACCTGGCGCAAGCCAGCACCGATTACCAGCATCCGTACATGGTGGAACGCAAGGACGTCAAACGCGTCGCGTACATCATCGTGTCATCGGACCGCGGTCTGGCGGGTGGTCTCAACAACAACATGTTCCGCAAGCTCGTCACGGAGTTCCAGAAGTGGCAGGCGCAAGGCGTGGAAGTGGACGTTGTGACGATTGGTCAGAAGGCTTCGGTGTTTTTCCGTCGCTTGAAGGTCAACATGCTCGCGACGGTCACGCACCTGGGTGACATTCCGAAGCTGGAACAACTGATCGGTGTCATCAAGGTGGCACTGGACGGTTACAAGGCCGGTGACATCGACCGTGTGTTCGTTTGCTACAACGACTTCGTGAATACGATGACGCAGAAGGCAACGTTCGATCAGTTGCTGCCACTGCCTGCATCGGACACGCCGGTCGGTAAGCATGACTGGGATTACATCTACGAGCCGAGTGCTGAAGATGTTTTGGATCACGTTTTGACACGTTACATTGAGTCGCTGGTTTATCAGGCGGTTCTGGAGAACGTGGCTTCCGAACACGCTGCGCGCATGGTCGCGATGAAGGCGGCTTCGGATAACGCATCCAAGCTCATCGACACGCTGAACCTGGTTTACAACAAAGCCCGTCAGGCGGCGATTACGCAGGAAATCTCCGAAATCGTCAGCGGCGCGGCCGCGGTTTAACGCATTTTATTTTTAGGAATTGACATGAACAACGCACAAGGCAAGATTGTCCAGATCATCGGCGCAGTTGTCGACGTGGAATTTGCACGCAATGCAGTGCCAAAGGTCTACGACGCACTGAAGGTCGATGGCACTGACATCACGTTGGAAGTTCAGCAGCAGCTCGGCGACGGCGTGGTCCGTACGATTGCTCTGGGTTCGACGGACGGTTTGAAGCGCAACTTGATTGCCACCAACACGGGTCGCGGTATCGCGGTGCCGGTGGGTAACGGCACGCTGGGTCGCATCATGGACGTTTTGGGTAATCCAATCGACGAAGCGGGTCCGGTTGAACATAAGGACACGTGGGAAATTCACCGTGCAGCACCTTCATACGAAGATCAAGCTTCGACGACGGAACTGCTGGAAACCGGCATCAAGGTCATCGACCTGATGTGTCCGTTCGCGAAGGGCGGTAAGGTTGGTTTGTTCGGTGGTGCAGGCGTGGGCAAGACCGTCAACATGATGGAATTGATCAACAACATTGCTAAGGCTCACTCGGGTCTTTCGGTGTTCGCAGGCGTCGGTGAGCGTACCCGTGAAGGTAACGACTTCTACCACGAAATGAAGGACTCGAACGTCCTTGATAAGGTGGCGATGGTCTACGGTCAGATGAACGAACCACCAGGTAACCGTCTGCGCGTTGCATTGACCGGCCTGACGATGGCTGAGTACTTCCGTGATGAGAAGGATGCGGCGACCGGTAAGGGTAAGGACGTTCTTTTGTTCGTGGATAACATCTACCGCTACACGCTGGCAGGTACCGAAGTGTCGGCACTGCTCGGCCGTATGCCATCAGCAGTGGGTTATCAGCCTACGCTTGCTGAAGAAATGGGTGTTCTGCAAGAACGCATTACGTCGACGAAGGATGGTTCGATCACGTCGATCCAGGCCGTCTACGTTCCTGCGGATGACTTGACCGATCCATCGCCGGCAACGACGTTTGCTCACTTGGATTCGACGGTCACGCTGTCGCGTAACATCGCATCGCTGGGTATTTATCCTGCAGTGGATCCACTGGACTCCACGTCGCGTCAGATGGACCCGAACGTTGTCGGTCAAGAGCATTACGACACCGCTCAGCGCGTCCAGCAAACGCTGCAGAAGTACAAGGAACTCAAGGACATCATCGCGATCCTGGGTATGGACGAACTGTCGGAAGAAGATAAGCAAGCCGTGTCGCGCGCACGTAAGATCGAACGTTTCTTCTCGCAGCCATTCCACGTTGCAGAAGTCTTTACGGGTTCGCCAGGTAAGTATGTTTCGTTGAAGGACACGATCCGTGGCTTCAAGGGCATCGTTGACGGTGAATACGATCACTTGCCGGAACAAGCGTTCTACATGGTTGGCGGTATCGAAGAAGCAGTCGAGAAAGCTAACAAAATGGCACAGGCGGCTTAATCCATGAGCACGATTCGTTGCGACATCGTTAGTGCCGAGGAAGAGATTTTCCACGGTGAAGCGACTCTGGTCGTTGCCACGGGCGTCCTCGGTGAACTGGGTATCGCTCCGAAGCACGCGCCATTGATTACACGTTTGAAGCCAGGCAAGGTCGTTGTGACCACGCCATCGGGTGAGCAACTCGACTTCGCAATTTCCGGCGGCATTCTCGAAGTGCAGCCGGAAGTCGTGACGGTTCTCGCTGACACGGCAATCCGCGCTACCGACATCGACGAGGCTTCGGTCCGTGCGGCGAAGGAAGAGGCGGAACGCATTTTGTCTTCGAAGGATCCGAAGATGTCGCTGGAAGAGGCGCAATCGCAATTGGCGATGTCGCTGGCTCAGCTGTCGGCGTTGGAGCGTCTGCGTAAGAATATGAAGCACTGATGCGCTTCGCGCATTAGGTAAGAGGTAAAGGCTTCAAAAGCATAGCCACCCTTCGGGGTGGCTTTTTTTGTTGCTGAACCTGACTTTAGGTTGGGGGTTTGGTTTCATGTGGGCTTAACCAATCGCGTTGGGGGTCGAAACCAAATTACGGTATCGATGCGGACATGTAAGGAGTACTTATGAAAATTCTTCACGTCATTGCGGTGAGTACAATGGCTCTCGCGCTTGTTGGCTGTGACAAAACACCGGCGACTCCACCCGAGCCCCAAGCTACGTCTGAAGATCCCGCGCCTGCGACACCTGCTCCAGTTGAATCAGCGCCTGCGCCGGCTTCTGCAACCGCTGCGTTGGCCACGAAAAAGGTGGGCGAAAACCAAGTTGACGTCACGCAGGCGAAGGTGGTCGGGAATATTTTGAACGTCGAATTGCAACTTTCAAATCCGAGTGAGTCCGGTGCGATTGCGGAATGGGTTGAAGCGAAGGATTTTTATTACATTGACGATCAGTCTGCGAAGAAGGTTGGATTGCTGACGGATGATTCGGGTGCGCCAGTTGCGAATCCGCTTGCGCCGAACGGCAAGGACATTGAGTTGAATGCCGGCAAGTCGGCCAAAATTGTGTCGCTGAAATTTCCGGCGCCTGCTGGTGAAAGCATCAGCTTGAACATTCCGAAATTGGGTTCGTTCGACGGTCTGAAAGTTACGAGGTAAGTGATGCGCTTTGGTCAGTACATTGTTCTCGCCGGCGCGATGACGTTTGTCGCCGCGTGTAAGCCGAGTCCGGATCCGACGCCTTCGCCGGAGCCGCAAGCGACTGAGGTTGCGCCTGCTGCGACATCTGCTGTTGAAGCTACGTCTTCGGCGCCAGCTGGTGGCGGACTCAATGAAAATTCGAGTTCGCTGCACGGCAACGTCCAAGACTTGCACATGCAGGTGAATTTGGCGGCGGATGCGATGTTTGATTTTGACAGTGCTGTGTTGAAAGCGACGGCAGCGCCGGAGTTGCAGAAAGCTGCGGATGCCATTCGCTCGAAAGGTAAGGGCACCGTCACCATCGTCGGTCACACGGATGCGAAGGGCAATGATGCTTACAATCGGAAGTTGTCGCTGGATCGCGCTAATGCGGTGAAGGATTGGCTGGTGGCGAACGGCGTGGAGCAAACGTATAACGTATCCGGCGAAGGTGCATCGAAACCCATTGCGCCGAACGCAAATGCAGATGGATCGGATAACCCCGAAGGCCGTGCCAAAAACCGCCGCGTCGAAATCAACATCAACTCCACGAAAACCGTGGCAGAATAACGAAAAACCCCGCTGAGTCAGCGGGGTCATTTCAAGTTTCAAGTTTCAAGTTTCAAGTTTTATTTGTAGCGCGGAATGAACTGCTCTTCCACGGCTTGCTTCAACAGGTCCGGCGGCAACATGCCTTGATCGAGTATGAAATTGTTGAAGGCGAGGCGATCGAATTTTTTGCCCAGTGCCACTTCCGTTGCCATGCGCAATTGCAGGATGCGCTGATAGCCGTAGAAGTATGAGCCCGCTTGTCCCGGTGAGTTGAACATGTAGCGGTCGAGTTCCTGCTTCGTCATGCCAGGCGAGAGGCCAACGTCATTGAGCAAAATATTTCCTGCACGTTCGCGATCAATCATGCCGAGGTTCAACATTGGATCGAGCATTGCGCGAGCGGCGCGCATCAAGCGGAACTGCAAAGCGAACATTTGGCCATCGACAGGTTCATATGGAACCATCTCGGCTTCAGCGTACAGTGCCCAACCTTCGACGTTGACCGAGTTGAACGCGAACATCGAGCGCGCTAGTGACACGCCATTTTCGAGCATGCGGGTGAACTGCAGTTCGTGACCTGGGCGACCTTCGTGAGCGGACAACGTCCAACGCACGGCTTCGTTGTTGAAATCATCGTAAGCCAGTGCTTTACCATCGGCGCCCTTGACGGCAATCGGCAAAACAAACTGACCTTGCTGTCCCGTATTGCCGATCATTGGTGCGGGCAAGAAGTGCGGTGCAGGTTGCGCAGCGGACTCGGCTTCCGAACCCAAACGCATGATCATTGGACGTTGTGGTACGTCGACGATGCGCTCCCGGCGGATGATTGGATCAATTTGATCAATCACAACGCGATACGAAGATTCGAGTTTGTCATTCGGAATCGACTTCTTTTTGAGTTCGTTAATGACTGCGATGTAGTCATTAGGGTCCTTTAATTTAAGGCCTTTTTCCTTCGCGACGATCGGAGCGAGTTGGCGCATTGCGGCGCGGGTTTCCATGAATTGCGTTTCAGCGCGGGCGATGAGGTCGAGTGGGGCGATGTCGATGCCTTTTTGCTTCAACGAAAATGCATAAACGGCTGGTGGCAACTTCGCATCAGGACGTGCCTTCGGCAACACGACTTCACGAGTCCACTTGTTGTAGTCGGTGAGCTGCGTTTTCATCGCGGCCAATGCAGGACCTGCATCGGTGAACTTGTACTTCGCAAAAAGCTTCTCAATCCCCGCAATGTACGTATCCGTCTTCGCGAGTGCATCTTCGACTTCAATGCGCGCTGGCATCACGACGCCGGGATACGCGAGGCTTTCGTTGTAGCGATCTTTCGCCAATTCCATCAGCGGTTTGGTGTCCGGCGTCAAACCAACATAACGCTGCAAACGTTTGGTGGCGAGTGCGCGGCGCTCAGGTTGCGTCTGATCTTGCAGCAAACCTTGAATGCCGCTGAATACTGCCGACGGTGCATCAAACCAACTCGCAACTGCTTTTCCAACTTGCAGGCCTTCGATGCGTTCATTTGCCGTGTTGATCATGATTTGCAGATCTTGGCGGACGTTTGGATCTTTCTCGACGGCGAGACGCGCTTGCAATTGCGTCACGACATCTTGCATCGATTTGGTCACACGGTCATCAATGCCAGGTCCGAGATCCATGACCTTGTCATCGAAGCCTGGAATGCCGAAAAATGTTGCGGTTTCCGGTGAATATTGCGCCATGACTTTCATCAGGATCGCAGCATCTTTGTTGCTTTGCTGAACCCATGCCGGAGAAGCGGGAGCCGTCGATTTCGCAGGAGTTGCACCAAAGGCAGGCGCGGTGAATCCGATCGCAGCGATGAGGGCGAGGGAGAGGATTTGTTTTTTCATGAACATCAATCCGTTAATGGTTGAGTTCAGTATGTCGCAATCCGGCGCGCGTGCCAGATGTAAGAAGTCACGCTTATTTGTGATAAACCCAGTAACGCGAGAGCAAAAACCCGATGCCACCCGTGACGAACTCCACTAGCGGCTTACACCATTGCGCGGCCGAGAGTCCGAAATGATCGTCGATGTAATGAATGCTCACCGTTGAGATGATCGTGCACAAAATCCACATCAACACGAACTTTCCGAACTGCTTGCCACCGACCTTCGTATGTTCGGATTTGAATGTCAGCAGACCGTTGAGGAAAAACCCAAGACACGCCCCAACAATCCGTCCAAAAATATTCGCCGTCTCAACACCCATCCAGCCGAGCTTCGGATCCGACAGCAACACCATCACACCCCAGTCCACGAGGAACTGGACAACGCCAATGGTGACGTACAGGATGGATTGCTTGCGTAAACTCATGACGTCGGATTTGCGGCGGTCAGGCTAGAATAGTTGCATTAGTTTACTGGAAAAGGCCTGTACTCCATGTCGAAACCCCTTCACGTCCTGATCCTCGCCGCCGGTGCGGGGACGCGCATGAAATCTTCTCTGCCGAAAGTCCTGCAGAAGATTGCCGGCAAACCGATGCTGGGTCATGTGATCGATACGTCGCGAGCGTTGGGCGCAGCTGGCATCCACGTCGTTTATGGGCATGAAGGTGAGCAAGTTCTGAAGGCGTTTGAAGGTCAGGACGACTTGCAATGGATTGAGCAGAAAGAACGCCTCGGCACCGGCCACGCCGTGCAACAAGCGATGCCGCAAATTCCGGATGATGCGAGGGTGTTGGTTTTGTATGGTGATGTGCCGTTGATTACGGTCGGTGCATTGCAGGAGTTGATGCATAACGAACGCGACTTCGCAGTGCTTGTCACCGATCTTGCGAACCCGACCGGCTATGGTCGCGTCGTGCGTAACGAAGAAGGTCAAGTCAGTGCGATCGTCGAACAGAAAGATGCGGACAAGGACACGTTGGAGATTCGCACTGTAAATACAGGCATTCTCGTCGCCGATGCATCCGACTTGAAGCGTTGGTTGGCGAACCTGACGAACAATAACGCGCAGGGTGAGTATTACTTGACGGATATTTTTGCGGCGGCGAATAACGAATTCAAAGCGGCAGGCATCACGCATGTCGATGATCCGATCGAAGTTGAAGGTGCGAATGATCCGTGGCAATTGGCGCAGTTGGAGCGCGCTTACCAAAAGCGTGCCGTCCGTGCGTTGTGCGTAAAGGGTGTGCGGTTTGCAGATCCGTCGCGTGTCGACATCCGCGGGAACGTCGAAGTTGGCAATGATGTTGAAGTGGATGTGGATGTGATTTTTGAAGGGAATGTTGTGCTCGGCGATCGCGTCAAGATCGGCCCGTTCACGCGCATTCAGGACACCTCGATCGGCAGCGACACGGTGATCAAGGCGCATTGTGATTTCGAAGGTGCCTCGATTGCGGATAATGCGGCGATTGGTCCATACGCGCGCCTGCGTCCGGGAGCGGAGCTGGCGAGTTCGACGCATGTTGGGAATTTTGTCGAGATCAAAAAGTCCAAGATCGGCATCGGCAGCAAGGTCAATCACCTGAGCTACATCGGCGACGCGAACATTGGCAGCAAGGTGAACATCGGCGCGGGCACGATCACGTGCAACTACGATGGCGTGAACAAGTACAACACGGTGATCGGCGACAACGCGTTTATCGGCTCAAATTCGGCGTTGGTGGCGCCGGTGGAGATCGGTGCGGGTGCAACCATCGGCGCAGGCTCGACGATCACAAGGGATGCGCCGGAAGGGCAGTTGAGCGTGGCGCGGACGAAGCAAACAAGCGTGCCGGGCTGGACGCGACCGGTCAAGAAGTCCTAGACATAAATTGCTAAAATAGACGGTTCAATCCGACACTCGCTCGGGTTCCATTTTGGTTAGGTAGATATCATGTGCGGAATTGTCGGCGCCATCGCGAATCGTAATGTTGTTCCTGTTTTGGTCGAAGGGCTGAACCGGTTGGAATACCGTGGTTATGACTCTGCGGGTATCGCGGTCATCAACGCCGCCGATGAAGTCCGTCGCGTGCGCCGCACCGGTCGCGTTGCCGAAATGGCTGGCGCTGCCGAACAGGAAGGTCTGACCGCCGACATCGGCATCGGTCACACGCGTTGGGCAACCCACGGCGGCGTCACGGAATCGAACGCTCACCCGCACGTTTCGTTCGGTGAGTTGGCGCTGGTGCACAACGGCATCATCGAGAACCACGAAGAGCAACGTGCGAAGTTGACCGCACAAGGTTACGTGTTTGAATCGCAAACGGATACGGAAGTGATCGCACACTTGGTGCATTCGTACCAGAAGCAAGGCATGGACCTGTTGCACGCCGTTCAACACGCCGTCAAGGAATTGCATGGTGCGTTCGCGATCGCAGTGATCTCAAAGAAAGAACCAAACCGCCTGATCGCCGCGCGCATGGGCTGTCCTTTGCTCATCGGTCTCGGCGAAAACGAAAACTTCATCGCTTCCGACGTCTCCGCAATTTTGCAGGCCACCCGCCGCGTTATCTTCCTCGAAGAAGGCGACACGGCTGAAGTGACGCGCGAAGGCGTTGTGGTGTTTGATGACAACGATCAAGTGATCGAACGCGAAGTGCACGTCTCGGACGTTTCGCTGTCGTCGCTCGAGCTCGGTCCGTATAAGCACTTCATGCAAAAAGAAATCCACGAGCAACCACGCGCTGTCGCTGACACGATTGAAGCAGTGGTTGATAACAACGGTTTTGGTCCGGAGTTGTTTGGTGACGGTGCCGAGGAAGTTTTTGCGAATATCGACCGCGTGAAAATTCTTGCTTGCGGCACGTCCTACTACGCAGGTCTGACCGCGAAGTATTGGATCGAGTCGATCGCCGACCTGACGTGCGACGTCGAAATCGCTTCGGAATACCGTTACCGCAAGGTGGTTGCTGATCCTCGCCAACTCGTTGTTACGATCTCGCAATCGGGTGAAACGCTCGACACGATGGAAGCTCTGAAGTACGCGAAGTCGTTGGGTCAGGAGCAAACGCTGTCGATCTGCAACGTACCGGAGTCTGCGATTCCGCGTGCATCGAAGTTGGTTTACTACACACGCGCCGGTGCTGAAATTGGCGTTGCTTCGACGAAGGCATTCACGACGCAATTGGTCGCGCTGTTTACGTTGGCGTGCACGTTGGCGAAGGTGAAGGGCAACCTGACACCGGAAGAAGAACTCGGTTACCTCGAAGATCTGCGTCAACTGCCAGGTTCCGTCCAGCACGCGTTGAACATTGAGCCGCAAATTGCTGCGTGGGCTGAGAAGTTTGCGCCGAAGGAAAATGCTTTGTTCCTCGGCCGCGGCGTGCACTATCCAATTGCATTGGAAGGCGCGTTGAAGCTCAAGGAAATTTCGTACATCCATGCAGAAGCGTATCCTGCGGGTGAGCTGAAGCACGGTCCATTGGCGCTGGTTGATGAGTCGATGCCGGTCGTGGTGATTGCACCGAATGATCGCTTGCTCGAAAAGGTCAAGTCGAACATCCAGGAAGTGCGCGCACGTGGCGGTGAGATGTTTGTTTTTGCGGATCTCGATTCGAACTTCACGGAATCCGATCACGTGCATGTGATTCGTGCACCACGTCATACGGGCGTTTTGTCACCAATCGTCCACACGATTCCGGTGCAGTTGCTGGCGTATCACGTGTCTTTGGCGCGTGGCACCGACGTCGATAAGCCGCGTAACTTAGCGAAGGCAGTAACTGTCGAGTAAAGCGTCGACCAGTTGTGCGAAAAACCGACGGTGCGAACCGTCGGTTTTCGTTTTGGAGATGGTTTTCAAAGGTTGAACATGTGTCCATTGACGCAAGTTCAACCTTTGAAAAGGTGGACTAAACGGCGAGTCAGCTCACAGCTGCAACGAACGCAGCAGCGATCGCTTCCAAGCCAGCGCGATCTTCGTCATCGAAGCGACCCACAACAGGACTGTCAATGTCGAGCACGCCAATCAGTTCACCGGCCGAAGAAATCAAAGGAATCACGATCTCGGATTGCGAGGCCGCGTCGCACGCGATGTGACCAGGGAATTCGTGGACGTCGTAAACGACCTGCGTTTCGCGCGACAACGCAGCGGTGCCGCAAACACCCTTGCCCAAAGGAATGCGGATGCATGCTGGCAGGCCCTGGAACGGACCAACGACTAGTTCCGTGCCATCGAACAAATAAAAGCCCGCCCAATTCAAATCCGGCAATGCGTTGAACAACAAGGCGGAGAGGTTGGCGGCGTTGGCGATGAGGTTTTTTTCACCGTGCATCAAGCCTTGGGCTTGCGATAAGAGCTGTGAATATTGCTCGGACTTCGAGCCGGTGAGTGTATTTGCGACGAACATGCTTGCTCCAATGTAAGACACCATTGTAAGGTGTGGCGATGCAATCGAACCTTTACGTCACTGGCACCGACACCGATATTGGCAAAACTTGGGTCGCCGTCCGACTCATTCAAGCGTTGCGTGACACCGGCAAGAAAGTCCAGGGCATGAAACCTGTCGCGAGCGGTTGCGATGACAACGGGAACAACGACGATGCGTTACAGTTGCGATACGTCAGCACGAATGCGAATACGCCGTACAACCACGTCAATCCGTTCGCGTTCAAGGATGCGATTGCACCGGAATATGCCGCGAAAAACGAAGCACGCGAAGTCACGCTCGACGGCATTCTGCGAGCACACGCTGAGTTGGCGAAGGACAACGATGTCGTGGTGATTGAGGGCGCCGGTGGTTGGTTGTCACCGATCAACGAAGAACTTGATCAAGCAGATGTGGCGCGCGCGCTCAATGCCGAAGCCATTCTCGTTGTGGGCATGCGACTCGGTGCCATCCACCAAGCGCGTGCTGCGGCGCAGGCGATCGAAAGCAGCGGCGTGCAAATCAAAGCCTGGATCGCAAACGAAACGGAGCAGGGCGATCCGCAGTTTGATGAGAATGTTGCGACAATCCAACGTTACATCAACGCACCGCTGTGGGCGAAGATTCACCGTAATGAAGACGTGCCGTATTGGCTTTTTGATCAGACATAAAAAAACCGCCGCATCCCAGGGGATACGACGGCTCAAAGAATCTTGAAGCGAAGAATTACTTCTTGGCGACAGTCTTGGCAACCTTTTGAACAGCTGCTTCAGCCTTAGCCGTTGCGTCTTCGAATTGACCCTTAGCGATCAAGCCAATTTGCTCAGCCGACTTCGTTGCGGTTTCAGCAACTTCTTGCGTCGTTGCAACTGCGCGTTCGATGTTTTCGCGAGCAACTTGCACGCCCTTAGGCCACAGGTTCTTCGCCGTGTCCATGTCGCGGACTTGAGCGGCTTCGCCCATGAATGCGAACGTTGCAGCAGCGCGGTCCGTCAAAGCGGCGACTTGTGCGTTGAAAACGTCTTGCATCGTGTTGATGGCGATCGTGTTGATCTTGGCAGCCGTGTCAGCGAACTGACGCGTAGCAGCGGTGAGTTGTTCGTTGTTGAATTGCATGTTGTTCATGAGAGAACTCCAGAAAGAGAGAGAGAACGAAATTTGTTGCTTGTTGCATTGCACAATAGCAAACAATTTGGTGCAGTGCAACAGAACTGGCGAGTTTCGTTAATCTGGAGTTTATTTCTACAGTAAAATCAATGACTTATCTTCACGAACCTGTATATCGGGAGCCCGCCGTGCACGTCTCGTGGACCACAACTGCGCTGAGCAGCGGGATCTCCGGCTTGACCCTTTCGAAGATCCAGCGCGCCAGATTCTCCGAAGTCGGATTCTCCAGGCCCGGGATATCGTTGAGATAGTTATGATCGAGCATCGCGTAAGTCGGCTTGAAGATGCGCTTCACTTCCGCGAAATCCATCAGCCATCCGGACACCGGATCGACGTCACCGGAGAGATGCAACTCAATGCGGAACGAATGCCCATGCAACCGCGCGCACTTATGACCCTCGGGCACATTCGGCAAACGATGCGCAGACTCGATCGTAAAAATCTTGAAAATTTCCATGCGCCCATTATCCCACGCCTTTCGGCACATCCGCCGTTCAGACCGATTGCCTAAAATATCCCCATGCACAAAACCTTGCTCGGATTCATCGCGATCGCCGCAATCACCATGACCACACAAGCCGTTGCGCAAACGCGCACCGTCTATCGCTGTGTGCGCGACAACACTGTGAGCATTTCGACATTCAAGGAACCGAAGTCCAAGTGCGAAGCGAAGAAGATTGAGGATACGGCGGGGAAGCCGGAGAATATTTTTGGCAATCTCGGCGTATTCACCGGCAACTTGTATGAAGGTACGTTTGAAGGCAAGCCTGCGCTGACAACCCGAAAAACACCTGGTTTTACGCTGTTAACCCGCTTCACCGTCGAGACACCGAAAGCATCGCCAGCCCACGAAGGTCTCGGTAGTGTTGGGAAGGCGCGGTTGGATGCCTTCGACAAACAGTTCCAAGCGTCAGCAAAGAAACACAAGATTGACGAAGCATTATTGCGCGCCGTCGCTCATGCCGAAAGCAGTTTCAATCCGAACGCGTTGTCGCCGAAGGGTGCACAGGGCGTGATGCAATTGATGCCCGGCACCGCTGCGGAGTTGAAAGTCTTCAACCCATACGATCCCGCGCAATCCATCGATGGCGGCGCGAAAATGCTCAAGCAACTCAACACCAAGTATCGCGGTGACACCAACCGCGTGATCGCCGCCTACAACGCCGGCCCCGGTGCCGTCGCGAAATACAACGGCGTCCCACCATACCGCGAAACGTTGATCTATCTGGACAAGGTCAAAGCACTGACGGACAACTACCGCAATGCACTCGGCAAGAAAGCCTACAAGACCGAGCCAGTCCTGAAAGCTGCGCAATAAAAAATGCGCCGATAAGCTCACAAGGAACGTCGGCGCAAAGGAGAAAACTGTTTAAGCCATTCGCGGCTTACGGATTGATGATAACCGAGTCTGCGTTAACGGTGGTTGTCAAAAGACGGTTCGTCTCCTGCACATCTTCAATATCCAACGTTCCCGCCGCTTGTGCGAGCAGCAAACGGCTTTGCAGGAAATTGTACTTCGCTTGTGCATATGCACGTTGCGCATTGAACAAGTTCTGCTGATTCAGCAACACGTCCAAAACCGTACGCGTACCAACTTCCAGTCCAACTTGCGAAGCCTCATATGCTTCCTTCGCGGAAACCAGCGCCAAGCGACGCGCTTCCACTTCGGAAATGCCTGCATACAAGCGGTTATATGCGCCGCGCGTGTTACGGACTAAGCCGCGACGCTGTGCTTCCAGTTGATCGGATGCGACATCCTTACGCGCCAATGCCTGGCGAACTTGCGAATCCATTGCACCCGACGTCCACAGTGGCACCGAAACCGCAACACCGATCGTTGGACCCCAGCCGGAGCTATCGATTGGATTGCTGACCGAGACGCCACCGCCCTTGAAGCTCGATGAACCATCGGTGCGCTGATAGCCGTAACCACCGTTCAAAGTCACCTTCGGCAACTTCGCGGCGCGCGCACCGGCAACGCTGGCATCCGCAGCGTCAATCTGTGCTTGCGTCGACATCAGGGTCGGGTTGTTCTGCAAAGCCGAACGAACCCAGTCTTCCGAGTTGCCGCCTGCGGGCATCGTTGGCTTCCAGTTGTTCGGCAAACCCTTCAACGAGGTAATGGCTTTACCGGTCAATTCGACCAAAGATTGGTACGCGTCATCGACAGCGGTGCGGGCAAGAATCGTGTTCGCACGTGCATTCTCGTATTGAGCGCGAGCTTCGTGCACGTCGGTGATCGGTGCAAGACCCACTTCCAGACGCTTCGATGCGTAATCAAACTGCTTGCGCAATGCGGTTTCCGCAGCCTTCGCAGCGGACAACGTTTCCAACTGCGTCAAGGTATTGAAGTAAGCAGCCGACGTACGCGTGATCAAATCATCGCCCGCGGCTTCAACTTGATAATCCTGTGCACGCGACATCGCGCGTGCTGCGGCCAACTGAGCATCCAAGGTGCGATCGAACAATGGCATCGAACCATTCGCACCGATCTGCAGCGTACGCGTCGTTTGGGCGCTATCCCCTTCAATGCGAATGCGCTGACCCGTCACCGGATCCGTCGAAGTCTGCGTGCCGGAACCATCGTTGCGCGAAATGTCATACGAACCGCGTGCGCCAATCTGTGGCAACTTCGCAGCGCGCGCTTGCACTTCATTCTCAGCAGTCACACGGCGGTTGGATTCCGCTGCGGCAAACTGCGGGTCGCTGTTGCGCGCGAGTTGATACGTCTGCACGAGGTCTTCCGCGTGAACAGCCATCGGGAGGAGGGCGAGTGTCACGGCGGTGGCGAGGATTCGTAGAGACATAGGAAGAAAAGCCCTTGTTTTATAGAACAAATGTCGACGCAGGTGCAGCGCCGGACAAGTATGGAATATCAGTTTCGAAAACAGCCTTGGTCGAATAACCCGAGCCACTTTCGCTCTTCGTCAAAACAACCGCTTCCATCGCCGGCGCATCGCCACGGACGAAGAACATGCGGCCACCTGGCTTCAACGCTTCCAGGAAGTTCTCAGGAACTTCAGAGATTGCGGAGTTGACGACAATGACGTCGAACGCTTCATCGCCGACGACCGAAGGGGACATCGCGTCGCCATTGACCACGGCAACATTGTTGTAACCCATCGAAGACAACTTCGTTGCGGCAGTGTTCGCACGGGCGGCATCGGCTTCAACGGTGACGACATTCTTTGCCAGCATCGCCAAGCAAGCCGTCTGATAACCCACGCCGGTTCCGATTTCGAGAACGGATTCATCCGGTTGCACGAGAATCGATTGCAGCACGCGGCCCTGAAACACCGGCTTGCGATTGAACGAACCGTCGCCCAACGGCAGATCGACGTCCGCGTATGCGAGGTTGCGTTGCTCCGGCAAAACGAACTCTTCGCGTGGAACGCGCATCATCGCCTTCAGAACACGGGAATCCAGGACGTCCCAAGGACGCACTTGCTGTTCCACCATAAATTCGCGCGCTTTAGCAAAATCCATTACACCAATCTCATTTCAGGGAATACAGAACCCACCATTATAAGTCGGCGGGCGGTGTTTTCATGCCTATTTTGCCGTTCAATGCCGTAACAATTCAGTGCCAGAAGTCACCGTGTCCGACGGACACCTTACTTAATGGCGTATGTGGTGCAAAAAACCCGCACAACCTGCTCCAGATGCGCGCTCCGTTCTTCGGCGCTGACTTCCTCACGAATGCCAAGAATCAACTCGTAGAAAAGCTGCCCCCGGCTCAATGTCAGCAGCAGGGATGCCGCACTCGCATAATCTTCCTGCGGAGACATTTCACCCTTCTGCGCCCGATGTTCAAACAGCCGAGCCAATGACGGGATCATCCGAGCCGGTCCATCCCGCCAAACCATTTGCGGGATACCTGCGCTTTGCACGCGCGGACGCATCAGGAGCTGGAAGCCCATGACGTTCTTCTCGGTATTGAGAGTGTCGAAGTATTTCGCCGTCATCATTTCGATGATCTTGCGCAGCGGCACGGTATCCGGAAAGTCCAGGAGAGCCGGTGGAATGTGAGTCATCTGGTGGTGCCGCACGGCTTCGGAAAACAGCACTTCCTTGTCGCCGAAGTGGCTGTAGACAGTGAGCTTGGACACGTTTGCCTCCGCCGCAATCGCATCCATGGTGACATCCATGAAGTCACGTTTCAGGAATAGACCAATCGCCGCTTCCAGAATTGCCAAGCGTTTCACGGAATCCTTCGGACGTCCGGCGCGCGGCTTGGTGTTTGATTCAGCACCTGTCATAAACTACTTATAAACTGTACGGTATCGTATCCTGTAAGTTTACTGCCCCTGTGGTGAGTATGAAAAAATCAATTCGCATCGCTCTCTTGACCAGTCTAGCCGTACTTCTTGCAGCTTGCTCGAAAGAGGCACCGGAAGCACCGCCAGTCCGTACCGTCTACGCCGTGCAAGTCTCGGGAGAAGGGGGCACGCGTGATTCCGCAAACGCCTATTCCGGCGACATCCGTGCCGCCGAACAGGCGCCGTTGTCCTTCCGCGTGCCAGGGTCGCTAACCGAGCGTCGCGTCGATGTCGGCGACGCCGTCCGCGCAGGCCAAGTGCTCGCCGTGCTCGATTCCGGCGACCAGAGCGCGCAGGCGAACGCGATCCGAGCCCAACTCGCCGCCGCGCAGGCGCAGCTCCAGCGCGTCACGGCGGACCAGCGCCGCTATGCGGCTTTGGCGAAGGATCAACTCGTCTCGAAATCGATGATGGACGCCCAAAATGCCGCAGTCGCCGCCGCTCAGGGCGAAGTGAACGCGATTCAGGCGAATCTGCGCCTCGCCACTAACCAAGCCCGCTACACGCAGCTCACCGCGCCACGCTCCGGCGTGATCGCCGAACGCATGGCGGAAGCGGGGCAGGTTGTGGGGGCTGGGCAGCCGATTTTTACGCTGGCTGCTGACGGTGAGCGCGAAGTCGTGTTCGCCGTGCCGGAGTCCGACATCTCGCAAGTTCGCCGCGGCATGCCCGTGCAGGTCGAACTCTGGTCTTCACCAGGCGCAGTCATGCAAGGCACGATCGCCGAACTCTCGCCGGTTGCCGATCCCGCCACGCGCACCTTCACCGCACGCGCGCGCATCAACCCCGGCGCCGTGAAAGTGGAACTCGGTCAATCCGCTAAGGTGATGATTCCAGGTCTCGAAGTGCGCGGCGCCACTGCGGCGTTGAGCGTTCCTTTGACGGCGTTGGTCAAATCTGATGGCGCGAAGCCATCCGTCCTCGTGATCGATCCTGCATCCAAGACGTTGAAGCAAACCTTCGTGACGCTCGGTCCATTCGGCGCGGAAACTGTGCCGGTCACTGCGGGACTGCGCGGCGGAGAATGGATTGTGGCGGCGGGTGCGCATCTTTTGAGTAATGGTATGAAAGTCCAGCCCGTCGATCGCGACAACCGTCCTGTGATGGGTGCTGCTGCGAAATGAAGTTCAATCTTTCCGAGTGGGGGCTGAAGCATCGCAGCCTGGTTTTGTACATGATGATCGTCGTGGCGATCGCGGGTGCGTTCGCGTACACGAAGCTCGGTCGCTCGGAAGATCCGTCGTTTACGTTCAAGGCGATGGTCGTGCGCACGATGTGGCCGGGAGCGACGGCGGAGGAAGTTTCGACGCAAGTCACCGAACGCATCGAAAAGGAAATCATGAAAACGGGCAAGTACGAATTTGTCCGTTCGTATTCCCGCGATGGCGAGTCGCAAGTGATTTTGATGGCGAAGGACACGATGCCTTCTCCGGAAGTCGATGAGCTTTGGTATCAAATCCGCAAAAAAATCGGCGATATCCGTTACACACTTCCGGCGGGAGTGGTTGGGCCGTTTTTTAACGATGAATTTGGCGACACGTACGGAAACATTTATGCGTTGACCGGTGATGGTTTCGATTACGCGCAGAAGAAAGCCTATGCCGAGCGCATTCAATTGGCGCTGCAACGTGTGCCCGATGTCGGCAAGGTCGAGTTGATCGGCACGCAAGACGAGAAAATCTGGGTCGACGTCTCCAACACCAAACTCGCAACACTCGGCGTGCCCTTGAGTGCGGTGCGCGACGCGATGCAGCAGCAGAATGTGTTGCCCGGATCTGGTTTCGTGGATACCGCGACGACACGTTTGATGTTCCGTGTGACGGGGCAATTCCAGACGCTCGATGACATCCGCAATTTCCCGATTGCCGCCAACGGCAAAACATTCCGTCTCGGTGACATCGCCGATGTGACGCGTGGTTTTTCGGATCCGTCGGCACCACGTATGCGTTTCCAAGGTCACGATGCGATTGGTCTTGGCGTTGCGATGAAAGACGGCGGCGACATTCTGGCGTTGGGCAAGCGATTGGAAGACACGTTCGCGCAGTTGCAAACGACATTGCCCGTTGGTTTGGAGTTGCACAAAGTTGCGGACCAACCGGCTGCGGTGAAGGAATCCGTCAACGAATTCATGCGCGTGCTGATCGAAGCGGTCGTGATTGTGTTGCTGGTTTGTTTTTTCTCGTTAGGCTTGCGCACCGGCTTCGTTGTCGCGTTGTCGATTCCGTTGGTCTTGGCGATGACGTTCCTCGGCATGCAAATCTTCGGGGTGGGATTACATAAGATTTCCCTCGGCGCCTTGGTCCTCGCGTTGGGATTGTTAGTTGACGATGCGATCATCGCGGTCGAGATGATGGCGATCAAACTCGAAGAAGGCTATTCGCGATTGCGCGCTGCGGCGTTCGCATGGACGAGCACGGCATTTCCGATGTTAACCGGCACGTTGATTACGGCGGCGGGCTTCCTGCCAATTGGTCTCGCGAAATCCGGCGTCGGTGAATACACACGTTCGTTGTTTGAAGTTGTCACGATTGCGTTGTGCGTTTCGTGGATTGGCGCTGTGATGTTCGTGCCGTTCCTCGGCGACAAGTTGCTGAGCGAGCATGGTCATGATGCGCCGAAGCCGGGTTCGATCGGTGACAAGTGGCGTCGAGCCCGTCAAAATTTTGCCGACCGCCATCCACGTTTTGGATCATTGATTGCGCCAGCTCCCGTATACCAGGACGGGCATGTGAATGACCCGCACCAAACGCCTTTCTACAAGCGTTTCCGTTCGTGGGTGGCGTGGTGTGTTGTCCATCGTCGCACGGTGATCATCGCAACGATTGCGACGTTCATTGCATCGGTGTTGTTGTTCCGGTTTGTGCCGCAGCAGTTTTTCCCGGATTCCGTTCGCCCTGAGTTGATGGTCGACATGGAACTGGCGGAAGGCTCGTCTGTTAAGGCAACACAAGCACAAGCCGAAAAACTGGAAAAAATCCTCGCCACCCGCAAAGACATCGACAACTTCACGGGCTATGTTGGCACCGGTTCGCCGCGTTTCTATTTGCCGTTGGATCAGCAATTGCCATCGGCGAATTTCGCGCAGTTCGTGTTGGTGCCGAAAAATGTGGAAGCCCGCGAAGAGATTCGCGCATGGATGATTTCCGAAGTCATTCCAAAGTTCCCTGAAATCCAGATGCGCGTGACGCGGTTGGAAAATGGCCCGCCCGTTGGTTATCCGGTGCAGATTCGCGTTGGTGGTGAACACATTGATCAAGTGCGTGCGATTGCACGTGACGTGCGCGCGAAAGTTGCGGCTTATCCGGGCGTCATGAACGTCAATTACGATTGGGACGAACCGTCGAAGGTTCTGCAACTCGTCGTTGATCAATCGCGCGCCCGTTCGTTGGGTGTGACGTCGCAGATGCTGTCGCAGTTTTTGTATTCGACCGTGAATGGCGCAGAGTTGTCGACATTCCGCGAAGGCAATCAGCTGATCCAAATCAATTTGCGTGCACCGGAAGATCAGCGTTTGGATGTTGCTCAGCTCGGCTCGTTGATGGTGCCGACGATGTCCGGCAAACCGGTGCCGTTATCGCAAGTCGCTGAAATTCGCGAAGAATTTGTCGATGGCATTATCTGGCATCGTGATCGCGAACCCACAATCACCGTGCGCGCTGACTTGAAGGATGGCGAAGCATCGGTCACGGCGGTTGCAAGGATTTCAGATTCGTTGAAGTCGCTGCAATCGAGCTTGCCCTACGGGTACCACGTGACTGTGGGTGGTGCGCAGGAAGATTCAGCCCGTTCCCAAAACTCCATCGCCGCCGGCGTTCCGTTGTTCCTCTTCGTCGTGTTTACGTTGTTGATGATGCAGTTGCGTTCGTTCTCGCGCTCATTCATGGTGTTGCTGACGGCGCCGCTGGGAATGATTGGCGTGACGTTGTTCTTGCTCGTTTTCCGTGTGCCATTCGGCTTCGTCGCGATGCTCGGCACGATCGCGCTGTCCGGGATGATCATGCGTAACTCCGTGATCCTCATCGACCAAATCGAGCAGGACCGCGCGCATGGACTCACACCATTCAACGCGATTGTCGAATCCACTGTGCGCCGTTTCCGTCCGATTGTGTTGACAGCGTTGGCGGCGATTTTGGCAATGATTCCACTGTCACGTTCGGTCTTCTTCGGTCCGATGGCGACGGCGATCATGGGCGGCTTGTTCGTCGCGACGATCTTTACGTTGTTCTTCCTGCCGGCATTGTACGCGGCGTGGTTCAAGGTCAAAAACGAGTAAGGCGCTTTATGCGACAATGACCCTCACAGCGGGGGTACCTGCGCGCGTCCATCCCGGCCGCGAGGTTGAGAAAAACCCTTTGAACCTGACGTGGTTGAGACCGCCGTAGGGAAGCTGTTGCTAAAGGTATTGCCTCACAATGAATGCTGTTTCGAAGGACCTGCTCGCACAAGCCGAGCAACTCTCGTCGGACGTCACCCGTCCAATCCCTGGCTCCCGCAAGATCTACGTGCAAGGCTCCCGCGAGGACCTGCAAGTGCCGATGCGCGAAATCGGACTCACCACGACGCCGACTTTGTTCGGCGGTGAGACCAACGCACCACTGACCGTTTACGACACCAGCGGCATCTACACCGACACCAACGCCGTGATCGATCTCGTGAAAGGCCTCGCACCACTGCGCGCCAACTGGATCAACGAACGCAACGACACCGAAATCCTCAGCGCACTGAGCTCTGAATTTGGTCGTGCCCGCGAGAACGATCCGAAGTTGGATTCGATCCGGTTTCCGAACCGTGTTTTGCCACGTAGGGCGAAGCAAGGTGCCAACGTCACGCAAATGCATTACGCGCGCAAGGGCATCATCACGCCGGAGATGGAATACATTGCAATTCGCGAAAATCAACGCATCGACGAAATCCACGAAGCCCATTTGTTGAGGCAACATGCCGGCGAGTCATTCGGTGCCAATTTGCCACAACGCATCACGGCAGAATTCGTCCGCGATGAAGTGGCACGTGGTCGCGCAATCATTCCAGCGAATATCAATCACCCGGAACTCGAGCCAATGATCATCGGCCGCAACTTCCTCACCAAGGTCAACGCGAACATCGGCAACTCCGCGATTTCGTCGGGCATTGCTGAAGAAGTCGAAAAAATGGTTTACTCCATCCGCTGGGGTGGCGACACCGTCATGGACCTCTCCACGGGCAAACATATCCATGAGACGCGTGAGTGGATTTTGCGTAATTCGCCGGTGCCAATTGGTACCGTGCCAATTTATCAAGCTCTGGAAAAAGTCGACGGCCGCGCCGAAGAACTCACTTGGGAATTGTTCCGCGATACGTTGATCGAACAAGCCGAGCAGGGCGTCGATTACTTCACGATTCACGCCGGCGTGCTCCTGCGTTATGTGCCTCTGACGGCGAAGCGCGTAACCGGCATCGTCTCGCGTGGTGGTTCGATCATGGCGAAGTGGTGCCTCGCGCATCACAAGGAATCGTTCCTCTACACGAACTTCGAAGAAATCTGCGAAATCATGAAGGCGTACGACGTCTCGTTCTCGTTGGGTGATGGTCTGCGTCCGGGCTCGATTGCGGATGCGAACGACGAAGCGCAATTCGGCGAGCTGGAAACGCTCGGTGAGTTGACGAAGATCGCGTGGAAGCACGATGTGCAGACGATGATCGAAGGTCCGGGTCACGTGCCGATGCAAATGATCAAGGTCAACATGGAAAAGCAACTCGAGGAATGCGGTGAAGCGCCGTTCTATACCCTCGGTCCATTGACCACCGACATCGCGCCGGGCTACGACCACATCACCTCAGCAATTGGCGCTGCGATGATTGGTTGGTTCGGTACTGCGATGCTTTGCTACGTCACTCCTAAGGAACACTTGGGCTTGCCGAATAAGGAAGACGTCCGGGAAGGTTTAATCACTTACAAAATCGCCGCACACGCCGCCGACCTCGCCAAGGGTCATCCGGGTGCGCAGGCACGCGACAATGCGATGTCGAAGGCACGCTTTGAATTCCGTTGGGAAGATCAATTCAATCTTGGCCTCGATCCGGAACGTGCCCGCGAGTACCACGATGAGACGTTGCCGAAGGAAGCACACAAATCGGCGCACTTCTGTTCGATGTGTGGACCGCATTTTTGCTCGATGAAAATTACGCAAGATGTCCGTGACTACGCGGCAGAACATGGCATGGAGCCAAGCGAGGACGCGATCAGGAAGGGCATGGAAGAGCAGGCCAAGGCATTTAACGAACAAGGTGCAGAAATTTATCACACGTTATAATGCGGGAGTATGCGCCGCAATGTTGCACTGAGAATTGCTTTACTGGCGCCAGCATTTTTGCTGGCGTCTTCGTTTGCGTGGGCGGCGGATGAGTCGACATGGCAGAGCGGTGAGCTCATTTTCAAGGCGACAACCTCGGCGAAAAACGATGGCGGGAAGTCCCGTCTGGAAGGCAGCGTCCACGTCCAGCGCGAACTCGACGGCGGCAAGGTCCAGCTCGAATACGCGCATCGCCAGGAACGTCAGGACGGCAATCAATGTGCGATGACCGGTGGCAGTGCAGGGTGTGTATTTGATCCGTTTTATCGCAACGGACAGAACACGGATCGCCTCAAGGCAGCTGCTGAGTTCAAGCTCAATGATCGACTGACCACCGCCACGAGCGCGCAATGGCAGAAGGGCATCGCCGATCTCGATGATACCCATCTCGATCGCCGTGAAGTCACGCGCCGCGTCATAGATGCGAAGTCGGAGTACCAGGTCAGTGATCATGTCGCTCTGGAAGTGAACTTCAAGGATCAGTGGGACGCGGGGGATGAATACCAATTCCGCGATCTCAAGAATCAATGGGAAACGCTGCAGTCGTCGCGCCAACTGCAGGCTCATTGGGTGCCAAGCAACTCGGGTCGCATGTCCTTAGGCTGGACCGCGAACGAAGACGTGAACGTGCGCGGCGATCAGCGCGCCGAAGATCGCAAGGTGGTGGGAATATTCGCCGGTTGGAAGCTCAAGCTGAGCGAAAAGTTCGGCATTAACGGACGTATCGCGCAGAATCGCCATTCCGAATTCGGAACTCAGGACGAGTCGCAACTCACGTTGCAACGTCACTTGGCGAACGAGCGTGAGCTCCTCACAACGGCGCGGGCGGCGTACAAGGTGCCGAGCCTTTACGAACTGAACTTCCCACATCGTGGGGATCTCGGCACGACGCCGGAGCGATGGAAATCGCTGCAAACGACGTTGCGAAGCAAGGCCTGGTCGATCGAAGCGGCCTTGCATGAAGTCACGCCGGATCAGGAGGTTTTGCCGGACGCGATGCGCGGCATTGAACTTGGCACGACTTGGCGTCATCTCGATACCACGCTCCGCGCGAATGTGATTGCCTTCGACGTCAACACACCGGAGGGCACGCAGCTTCCGTTACGGGTGCGTAACAGTGGACGCGTCATGCTGGACCGTGAAATCGGCAATGTATCGGTTGGAGTGACGGTGAATGGTTTTGGTAAAAGATTCCTGGATGATGCCAACACGCAGAAAGTCGATGGTCACTCGCGAGTCGATTTGAGAACGGCATTCGATTTATCCTCTAATGTCCGGCTCGATGCGGGCATCAACAACGTGTTCGATCGCCGTACAGATGCGGTAGGCTGGTACGATCAGCCAGGCCGGCAATTGCAGTTTAATTTTCGCCTCAATCAATAATCTCTGGGCCGCAGCGGATCATCATGAGAAAAAGAATCGAAAACCGCGTTAACTATTTCAAGTCCCATCCGGCGGCGCTGCTGTTTTTCGTGCAGATTGCGATGTTGGTCATGTTGCCGCAATTACACGGTGAGCAGTTCACGCGCTTGGCGATGGCGATCTTTGGAATCATCTCCATGTTGCTCGCGATTGTCGTCGTCCTGCGCAGCCAGGCCATGAATTACGTTGCAATTGCACTGGGTGTTGGCGCCATTGGCTTCACGCTCGGGTCGATGATCGATGGCTTCAGTGGCTTGCTCGTTTACGGCATGTTGCTCGAGGGCTTGTTGTATTTCTACACGGCGGTCGCGTTGATTTACTACATGCTCTCGGACCACGATGTCACGCTTGACGAAATGTTTGCCGCAGGTGCGACGTTCACGTTGCTCGGCTGGGCATTTACATATTTCTATTTGGCTCTCCAAATTGTGAGTCCAAATGCGTTTACCGGTTTACGTGATCCGGACGGCCCGAGAAACTGGATTGAGATGGTGTTCGTCAGTTTCACGAATCTCTCGGCAACGGGGAGCGGCGACATCATTCCGTTAACGCCTTATGCGCGATTATTGATCTTGCTGGAACAAGCACTCGGTGTCGGCTATGTTGGCGTCATCGTTTCCCGCTTCATCGGTTTGACGTTGAAAGGTAAGTCGGATGAGGAGCGCAGAAATCAAGAAGCCCGCGAGGACGGTAAGCAATCATGATCAATCTACACACGTTGGTACTCGCGAGCGCGTTCGTTTTGGCGACACCCTTTGCAGCTCAACCGGTGATGGCGATGAACACAACTGACACGGCATTGGATTACACGAAAATCGACGACGTGGCCAAAGCATTGTCGACCGGCAAGTTCACCGAGCTGCATTCGCATTTCAATTCCAAAATGGCCGGCGCCGTTTCCGCCGATCAACTCAAGACGTTGTGGGAGCAAATCACCGGACAGGTCGGCCCTCTCCAGAAAACCGAAGTCAAATCAGCGGAACTCGCGATCCTGCATTTCGAGAAGGCAAACCTTCGCTTGCTTCTGGGGAACGACGCATCCGGCAAGATCTCCGGTCTCCTCATCCAGCCCGATGAAGACCCAGCGAAAGTTGATCCGGTCCCTGCATTGACGGCAGCCGATCCGATCACCGAGCAACCCATCGAATTCAACGCACCGAACGCACCCAAGATCTTCGGCACTCTGACGCTACCGAAGAATGTCAAAAATCCTCCCGCCGTTGTCCTCATCCATGGCTCCGGCGCACATGATCGTTACGAAACGGTTTTCACCAATCGTCCATTCCTCGATATCTCTCGCGGCCTGGCGAAGCAGGGCATCGCAGTCTTGTCATACGACAAGCGCACGCTGACGCACGCGAAGACCATCGACATCACGAAACTTACCCTCGATCAGGAAACGACGGACGATGGTGCGGCAGCGGCGAAGTTTTTGCAGACCAACAAAAACGTCAACGGCAAGCGCGTGTTCGTCCTTGGTCATAGCCAAGGCGGTATGGTCATCCCACTGATCCTGCAACGCGACGCCCAAATCCGCGGCGGCATTATCTTTGCATCACCCGCAGGTCACTTGATCGACGTTTTGCCTCACCAAAATCGCACCGTGCTCGGCGATGCCGTCAACACCGACGCCGGCAAAGCGCATCTGAAAATGATCGACGACAGCATCCGCACAATCCGCGATCCCAAGGCCGATCCCAAAGCCATTGTTCTCGGCCAACCGGTGAGCTACTGGAAATCCATCGACGCCGTTAACCCCGCACTCAACGCCAAGCAAACCAAGCAACCGATGTTGGTCGTGCAGGGCGGCAAGGACTTCCAGGTCATCAAGCAAGATTGGGAAGGCTGGGAAAAACACGCCAAAACCAAAGCCACTCCGCTAACCTTCAAACTCTATCCCGAGCTCAACCATCTCGGTATGAAATCGCTCGGCAAGCCCGGCATGGAAGACTACAAGGATCCGCGCCACGTCGATCCGCAACTAATCTCTGACATCGCGGCCTGGATCAAAGCTCAGCGCTAAAGGCGAAAGGCGGAAGGCGAAAAAGTCACGCTGAAAAAAGATGAACATTTGTCCATGGACACAAGTTCAACTTTTGAAGACCCCAAAAAAAGCCGGCGAGATAAATCGCCGGCTTTTCTACTTTACGCCTTCAGCCTTTCGCCTTAGGCCTTGTGCACGTGACGCGAACGCGTCATACGTGCAACAACGGCACCAACAACAACGCCACAATGTTGATGATCTTGATCAACGGATTGATTGCAGGGCCAGCTGTGTCCTTGTACGGATCACCGACCGTGTCGCCGGTGACTGCGGCCTTGTGCGCTTCCGAACCCTTGCCGCCGAAGTGACCGTCTTCGATGTATTTTTTGGCGTTATCCCACGCACCACCACCGGTGGTCATTGAGATCGCGACAAACAAACCGGTGACGATCGTACCGATCAGCAAACCACCCAACGCCTTCGGACCCAACAGCAAACCGACGATCACAGGGACCGCGACCGGCAACAACGATGGCACGATCATTTCCTTGATCGCCGACTTCGTCAACATGTCGACGGCTTTATCGTATTGCGGCTTGCCCGTGCCCTCCATAATGCCAGGGATATCACGGAACTGACGGCGCACTTCTTCAACGACCGCACCCGCAGCACGGCCGACGGCTTCCATCGCCATCGCGCCGAACAGATACGGAATCAAACCACCAATCAGCAAACCAATGATGACCATGTGATCGCTCAAGTCGAACGTGAAGGTCACACCCGGATTTGCCGCCTGCAGATTGTGCGTGTAATCTGCGAACAAAACCAACGCCGCCAACGCAGCCGATCCAATCGCATAACCCTTCGTCACAGCCTTCGTCGTGTTGCCGACGGCGTCCAGAGGATCCGTGATGTCGCGAATTTCCGGTGGCAATTCTGCCATCTCCGCGATACCACCCGCGTTATCCGTGATCGGACCGTATGCGTCCAGTGCCACGATCATGCCAGCCATCGACAACATGGCGGTTGCAGCGATCGCGATGCCATACAGACCGCCGAGAGCATGCGCACCCCAGATTGCCGCACAGACCGCGATGACAGGCATCGCCGTTGACTTCATCGAGATGCCGAGACCGGCAATGATGTTCGTCCCGTGACCGGTCGTCGATGCTTGCGCGATATGTTGCACAGGCTTGTATTGCGTGCCGGTGTAGTACTCCGTGATCCAGACGATGACGCCAGTCAACGCAAGACCAATCAACGAACACAGGAACAAGTTCATCGCACCATGCGAGTTATCGCCCATCAAGTTCATGGTGATCGGATAGAACGCAATCGCAGCAAGCACAGCGGAGATGATGACGCCTTTGTACAACGCGCCCATGATCGAGCCGCCCGCCTTCACCTTGACGAAGAACGCCCCGACAATCGAAGCGATGATCGACACGCCGCCGAGAACGAGAGGGTAGAGGACTGCATTTTTGCCAGCGCCTGAGTTCATCATCAAGCCACCCAGCAACATCGTTGCAATGATGGTGACCGCGTAAGTTTCGAACAAGTCAGCGGCCATGCCTGCGCAATCGCCGACGTTGTCACCGACATTATCTGCAATCACCGCAGGGTTGCGTGGATCATCTTCGGGAATGCCGGCTTCGACCTTGCCGACCAAGTCCGCGCCGACGTCGGCACCTTTTGTAAAGATACCTCCACCCAAACGGGCAAAAATCGAAATCAACGACGAACCGAACGCGAGTCCAACCAACGCATGCAACGCATCGTCTTCGGAGACGCCCATGTTCTTGAGAATCGCGTAATAACCTGCGACGCCGAGCAAGCCAAGCCCGACGACCAACATGCCGGTAATCGCGCCACCACGGAATGCAACGTCCATCGCCGGACCGATGCCCTTGTGAGCGGCTTCAGCAGTACGGACGTTCGCGCGCACGGAAACGTTCATGCCGATGTAGCCTGCCGCACCGGACAGGACTGCGCCGAGAATGAAGCCGATTGCCGCATAGATGCCGAGTTGCCACGCAATCAAAGCCGCAAGGACGATGCCTGCGATTGCGATTGTCTTGTATTGGCGGTTGAGATACGCGCCTGCGCCTTCCTGAATTGCCGAGGCGATTTCCTGCATTCGAGAGTTGCCGGCAGGTTGCGCCAAAATCCAGCGCGCCGAGATGATTCCGTAAATAATTGCGATCAGGGCGCAAACCAGCGCCAACAACAAACCCTGATGTTCCAGCATGAAACCTCCTAGTTATGTTCAATACGGTCCAGCGGAACCCGATATTGCACCTCAGTCAGCGCGCGTTTAAGTTTGCTGGAACCTCAACAGTTTTACTCTCAAATGCATCAAACGGCAAGGAAACACGCCCGGAAACAAAAAAGCCACCCATGTGGGCGGCCTTTTCGGTAAATCAAATTCGGCTAAACGCTTAAGCAGACTTCGGCTTGAAGTTCGCAATGCCGTCTTGGATGATTTGTTTCGCGGCAGCTGCGTTGTCCCAGCCCTGGATCTTGACCCACTTGCCGTCTTCGAGATCCTTGTAATGCTCGAAGAAGTGACCGATGCGCTCCAGCCAGTGCGGCGAGACTTGTCCGATGTCTTCAATATGGCTGTAACCGTTGAAGATCTTGGTTGCAGGAACGGCCAGCAACTTTTCGTCACCGCCCGCTTCGTCCGTCATTTGCAGCACGCCGACCGGACGGCAGCGAATGACCGAGCCCGGAATCAATGGCAATGGCAAAACCACGAGCACGTCCAACGGGTCACCGTCGCCACCCAGCGTTCCCGGAATGTAGCCGTAGTTGCACGGATAACGCATCGGCGTGGAGAGAATGCGGTCCACGAAAATCGCGCCACTGTCCTTGTCCACTTCATACTTCACCGGCTCGGAATCCTTCGGGATTTCGATGATGACGTTGATTTCATCGGGTGGGTTCTTGCCGGTTGGCACGTGGTACAGGCTCATTTGCGGTGCAACTCCAATTTGGTTCGAAAAAATGTCCCCACACTTTTCGGGGACAGGGCGACATTTTAGCACTCCATTCGCGTGGAAACCGCCTAGAAACAAGGTTCCTGCGCGGACTTGGCGCAGGTTCAGGAAGATTTTGGCAGTCTGACAGGCATGAAAAGCATTCAAAAATCCGTATTTCTCGCCACCATCGCAACATTCGCAGCCGCAACCGCATTTGCGGGAACGCCTGAGATCAAGCGTGAAATGGGCACGCCTCAAGCCGACAACGCAGTGCACACGCTGCGCACGATTCCGGAAGCTTGTGCTCGCATCGAAGGCAAGTTTACGGGTGCTACGGATAAGCCGTACGCCATTGCGGCCGTGAAAACGAACCCTGCCTGCCAAGCTCGTGCACGCTTAGTGGATGCGGGTAAGGTCGGCGCGAAAGAAGGCCCGGGTTGGATTCTCAATGACGTCATCAAGGTGCCGAGCAAGGCATGTCCATCGCAAACCGCAGTGGTGAGTGTTTACCGCCAAAACATCAAGCAGGAAGCCTACAAGCTCGATGCCCAAGGTCGCGCACGCGTGTACGTCGATAAGGATGCGCAGAAGGCCTACACCGCAGCTGATAAGAAACGTGTCATTCCAACGTTCGCTGTTGCAACGGGTGTTGAAGGCAAATCCTGCAAGTAATACTTGGGTCAAAACGTGAAATTTGCTAAAGTGGCGCTATCTGGGCGCCACTTTTCGTTCGGCGTCATTTTGTTTTTTTTGAACACACGTTGGAGAGTTCTTAATGCGTTTGGTCCTGTTGGGTGCACCGGGTTCGGGTAAGGGAACACAAGCCGCCCGCTTGAAGGAATATTTGCAGATTCCACACATCTCCACCGGCGATTTGCTGCGTGGTGAAGTCGCCGCCGGCACCAAGCTCGGCCTGGAAGCCAAGGAAGTGATGGCACGCGGTGAACTCGTCAGCGATGACATTTTGCTCGGCATGCTCGAAGATCGCCTGAGCCGCGAAGACGTCGCCAACGGTTTCATCCTCGACGGTTACCCACGCAATCTCGTGCAAGCCGCCGCTCTCGATCAGTTGTTGACGCGCATCGGTCAGCCGATGGATTACGCGGTGCAGCTGGAAGTGCCGTTTGATTTGCTGGTTGAGCGCATCGCCGGTCGCGCCGCTGCGGAAGGCCGCAGCGATGACAATCCGGAATCGGTGCGCAAGCGTCTCGACGTTTATTCGAACCAAACTGCTCCGGTTATTGATTTCTACCGCCAGCAAGCGCAACTCAATGTGGTTGATGGTGTTGGTGAGTTGGATGAAGTTTTTGACCGCATCATTGCAGCCATCAAACCAGATTCTGACGTCGGTTAATTTCGTTTCATGAAAATGCATATTCTCGGCATCGCCGGCACGTTCATGGGCGGTGTCGCGGCATTGGCGCGTGAGTTAGGTCACGAAGTGCAGGGCAGCGATCAGGCGATCTATCCGCCGATGTCGACGCAGCTCGAGCAATTGCAGATTCAATTGCATCAAGGTTACGACGCAGCGAACATTGCAGACGATTGCGAAGAGATCGTTATCGGTAATGCGTTGTCGCGCGGTAATGATGCCGTAGAAGCGGTGTTGAATGAAGGCCGCAAATACAATTCGGGTGCGCAATGGCTTTCCGAAAATGTACTGCCCGGCCGTGACGTTCTCGCTGTAGCCGGAACGCATGGTAAGACGACAACCTCAACGATCCTGACTTACTTGTTGCAAGCGGCTGGTTTGGAACCGGGCTTCCTGATCGGTGGTGTGGCGGAAGACTTCGGTGTATCCGCGCGCATCGGCAAGGGTCGTGCGTTCGTCGTTGAGGCGGATGAATATGACACGGCGTTCTTCGATAAGCGCTCGAAGTTTGTGCATTACAAACCGCTGGTTGCGATCCTCAATAATCTTGAGTTTGATCATGCGGATATTTTTGAGAATGTCCAAGCGATCCAGAAGCAATTCCATCATCTCGTCCGCACCGTTCCCGGTCGCGGCAAGTTGATCGTCAACGGCGAAGATCATTACTTGGCCGAAGTGCTGCAAATGGGTGCGTGGACACCGGTTGAAACGTTCGGGTTGGATGCATCGCAAGTGCAGACGAAGTCGAGCAACCCTGATCTTGCATTCGATTGGACGGCGCGATTGTTGAAGGACGATGGCTCGCATTTCGTGTTGGTGCATGACGGTGTTGATGTTGGCGAAGTGAAGTGGCCGTTGCTTGGTCGCCATAACGTCATGAATGCATTGGCGACGTTTGCTGCTGCGAATGCGGTGGGTGCGGATGTTACTGCCATTACCGGTGCATTGGAGCACTTCAACAGCGTGAAGCGCCGCATGGAAGTCATCGGTGAGTTCAACGATGTCGTTGTTTATGACGACTTCGCGCATCATCCAACTGCGATTCAAACGACGTTGGCCGGATTGCGTGCTCGCGTCGGTGACAAGCGTATCGTTGTTGCAATGGAGCCGCGCAGTAATTCAATGCGTTTAGGCGCGCACAGTGATGCATTGGCGCCGTCGTTGGATGATGCCGATGAAGTGGTTTTCCTGCACCGTCCGGAACTGGCATGGGACGCAGGCAAGGTTGTGTCCGCGTTGAAGAATCACGGAACCACCGCGAAAGACGCGGACGATTTGATCGCGCAGTTGCTTGCCGTCGTGAAGCCAGGTGACCACGTCGTCTTCATGTCGAATGGCGGCTTCGATGGGGCGCCGCGTCGGTTTTATTCGGAGCTCGTTTCGCGCTGATTCAAGCGCAGGACGGGAGAACCCGATCCAGGGTGCTGCACACCTTGCACGGCACCCATCGGTTCCAGCGCTTCATACAGATGCGTGAACGCATCGCCACTGTCTGCGGTCGGACGCCAGATGCCAAAAACGCCATAAGGCTCGGCATACGTCATCGTCTGCGCGTTGCCGATCCACAACGGTTTTTTGTCATCGAGCTCAGTGTGCGTCGGCCATAAACGGATCACTTCGCGTCGGCCGGGGACGATGATTTTGGAAAGTAGCAATGCTTCCGGATGGCTCTCGAAGCTCGCCGGCAAAATCTTATGCGCCGCCGGACCTTCGCCGGTATCCAGCGATCCAATGAGATCGACCCACGTTGCTTGCTCCTGCGGTTGGTAACCCAGTGCTTGCAGGCGCTTGCTGAGATCTTCGAGCGATCCCGCATATTGGAAGTTGAGATCCCAGCGGCTGCGCGCATCGGCTTCAACGCGACGTGCCGGCAGCGTCTTCCAACCACTTTCATTCCAATGCTTCGCCGTCATGACTTCGGTTTCGACCGCAGGGTGGAATTGTTGCAACAAATCGCGGGAAGCGTGCGACATGTGCCAAACCGCCGCGATGGCGAAAGTGCCATAAAACAAGGCAGTTAATGGACGCATCCAAAATCCGCGCGTGTGGTGTGCACGGTATGCAAGGCCGATGATCATCACCCATGCCAAACCAAGCAGAGCACCACCAATCAGATCGCTCGGCCAATGCGCACCGAGATACAAGCGTGCGATACCGACCAACGTCGTCAAGATACCCGCAATCACATACGGCCAAACGCGCGGCTTCGAAGGATATTCACGCGCAATCAACACCGCAAAAAATCCCAGCACAATCGTCGTCATCGTGATCGACTTCGCGGGGAAGCCAAATCCCGGTGGTGCCGACGCCGGTGAAGGGATGTTGATCACCGCTGCAAGGAACTGTGTCAACACGACACCGAACACGACGGCGATGATCCAATGAATCACGGCTTCCCAACGTCGACGCCATGCCAGATAGAGCAAACCGACAACCGTGCAGCTTGCGAGCACGACCGTGTCGCCAATGCTTGCGAGGCGACCGAACAGATCATCTGCCAGCGGATTGCGCAATGACCACATGAAGTCATGGATCGTGTGATCAATCACGAAGGCACCACCATTGACCAGCAGCGCCGACAACAATGCAAACCATGCCCAGCCGATCAACATCAAGCAGACGGCAAGCATCAGTAGCGATGCAGATTCAGGGCGATTCGGGTCGACCAAGCCATCAGCGAAACGGCCGAGTCTCGGGTGCTTCTTCGACCACGCCAAAATCCGCGCCAAATAGATGTCTGCGTATTCCGCCGACCATCGCCACACGTACAGCACTGTTGCCACGACAATCCCGACTGCGAGAATCACGCCGCCCATCAAGATCGCAAGTCGATCCGCGACCGCTGCAACCGCGTCATACGAAGCACCCAGCAACATGCCCGGCGCAAGGAACGTCACTGACCATAACAGAGCCGCGACGAAACTGATCGGCAAATATTTCTTTAACGGCATTCCTGCCATCCCTGCAATCGCAGGAACAAACGGACGGATCGCGCCGACAAACCGCGCGATCAAAATACTCGTCACACCGCGACGCTTAAAGAGCTGCTCGCCTTTCTCAATCCAGGTCGGATATTTGTTGAATGGCCATGACGTGAGCAAATTGCTGCCCCAGCGCCGTCCGACCCAATAACTCAATCCGTCGCCAACGAGTGCGCCAAGTGCTGCACTCACGATCGCGTAAACCGGATTGATGTGTCCCATGCCGACCATGGTGCCGATCGCAATCAACAACGGCAGTGCTGGAACCACGATGCCGGCAAGAATCAACGAATCAAAAAACGCTACGAGGAAGATTGCCAATCCCGCAGCGTTTGGATGTGCCTGAATCCAGGCAATCGCAGTTTCAAGCCAACTTGAATTCATCGAGCGATTATAACGGTCTGCTTCACAACAAGGGCTAAAATGGAGAGATGAAATACTTACACGCTATGGTCCGCGTCCGCGATCTGGACGCCAGTCTGAAATTTTTCTGTGACGGTCTCGGCTTACGTGAAACGCGTCGCATGGACAATCCACAAGGTCGTTTTACGTTGGTCTATCTCGGTGCGCCGGAGAATCCGGAATCCGAAATTGAATTGACGTACAACTACGACGATGAAGATTACGGTACGGCGCGTAACTTCGGACACCTCGCATTCGCGGTTGATGATATCTACGCCACTTGCGCGCACTTGCAGAGCATGGGCATCGCCATCAACCGTCCGCCGCGCGACGGTCACATGGCGTTCGTGCGTTCGCCGGATTTGATTTCGATTGAATTGCTGCAGAAGGGCGCACGACTCGAGCCACAGGAACCTTGGGCATCGATGCCGAACACCGGAGTTTGGTGATGGATTCATCGCAGCTTTATTCGCTGGCCGAACAATACTACTTGCCAGTCTATTCACCACGCCGCGCAATTCTCGATCACGGCAAGGGTTCACGCGTGTGGGATCGCGATGGTAAGGAATACATTGATTTCGCTGCGGGTATTGCTGTCAATGGATTGGGTCACGCGCATCCGGCGTTGATCAAGGCATTGACGGATCAAGCGGCCAAAATGTGGCACACCAGTAACGTCTTCGTCAGTGAGCCACCATTGAAGCTGGCGCAGAAGATAGTGGAGACGTCGGGGTTTGCAACGAAAGTTTTTTTCTGCAATTCCGGCGCAGAAGCGAATGAAGCCGCGATCAAGATCGCGCGCCGTTATGCATCGATGCAAGGTCGTTCTGCTGATCAGCGTGTGATCCTGACATTTGAGAACAGTTTTCACGGACGCACGCTCGCAACTGTCACTGCAGGTGGTCAAGCGAAATATCGCGAATCGTTTGAGCCGTTGCCGCCGGGATTTCGTTACGCAACCTTCAATGATCTGGAATCGGCACGCGCGGCGTTCGCAGATGGTGCCGTTTGTGCGGTGTTGGTTGAACCCGTGCAAGGCGAGGGTGGTGTCACTGCAGCATCTAAGGAGTTCCTCGAAGGCTTGCGCGCTTTGTGCGATGCGAATGATGCATTGCTCATGCTCGACGAAGTGCAATGTGGCATGGGACGCACGGGCACGTTATACGCATGGCAGCAATATGACTTGCAACCGGATGTCGTGACGATCGCGAAGGCACTCGGAGCCGGCATGCCGATTGGTGCGATGTTGGTTGGACCAAAGGTTGCTGACACGATGAGTGTGGGAACGCATGGCACGACGTTTGGTGGCAACTTGCTTTCCACTGCAGTGGCGTATGAAGCGCTGAACTTGCTCGACAGTGATGAGATCCGCGAGAACGTGACGAAGCAAGCGCAAGCAATCCATGATGGATTGGAAGCCATCAACAACGATCTGAAGTGCTTCAGCGAATATCGCGGACGCGGCTTGATGATGGGCGCGGTTTTGACAGACGATTACGCGCCACGCATGACGGAGATTCTCGATCGCTGCATGGAGAAAGGCCTGCTCGCATTGCAAGCAGGCCCGACGGTTTTGCGTTTCCTGCCGCCGTTGAATATCAACGACGACGATGTGGCGGAAGGCTTGCAGCGCCTTCGCGAATCACTGAGCCAATAGAGCGAAACATTCCTTGGCGGCGGCGATGGTTTTGTCAATCGCTGCGTCATCGTGCGCACTCGACATGAAGCCGGCTTCGAACGCCGATGGTGCGAGGAACACACCACGCTCCAGCATAAGGTGGAAAAATTCACCGAACCTCTTCGCATCCGAACGCATTGCATCGTCGAACGATTCAATCGGACCTTCGCAGAAATACAGGCCGAACATGGCCGGCGCACGCGTTGTGTAGAACGGAATGCCTGCTTCCTTCGCTGCAGCTTCCAGGCCATCGAGGAGCTTGTTGGTTTTCGCCCACAATGCATCGTGGAAACCAGGCTCGCGGATGATGTCCAACGTTGCGAGACCTGCTGCCATCGCGACAGGATTGCCACTCAAGGTACCCGCTTGATAGATCGGACCGGCCGGTGCGATTTGTTCCATCAAGTCACGGCGACCACCGTAAGCACCGACTGGCATGCCACCGCCGATGATTTTACCAAACGTCGAAATATCCGGCGTGATGCCATACAGTTGTTGCGCGCCACCCAGTGCAACACGGAAGCCCGTCATCACTTCATCAAAGATCAACAGCGAACCATGCTTCGTGCACAGATCACGCAGGTGCTGCAGGTAACCATCCTTTGGCAAAATGCAATTCGCATTCCCCACGATTGGCTCAATGATCACGCCCGCAATTTCATCGCCGAAATTCGCAAAGCATTCTGTCGCTTGATCGAAGTCGTTGTAATCAATCGTGATCGTCAACTCGCTCAATGCTGCAGGCACGCCAGGAGAATTCGGCAAGCCTAACGTCAACACACCGCTGCCGGCCTTGACGAGGAAGCTATCGCCGTGGCCGTGATAACAGCCAGCGAACTTGACGATCTTATTCCGGCCCGTTGCACCGCGCGCCAAACGGATCGCTGACAACGTGGCTTCCGTTCCCGAGTTCACCATGCGCACCACTTCGCATGACGGCACGATCGAAGTGATCGCTTCCGCCATCGTGACTTCCAATGGATTCGGCGTACCGAAGCTCAAACCATTGCCGATGGTGTTCGACACGGCTTCGAGAATTTTCGGGTTTGCGTGACCCGCAATCATCGGTCCCCAAGAGCCCACGTAATCCACGTAAACATTGCCGTCGACGTCTTCGATGTAAGGGCCGTACGCCTTTTTCGCAAAAAACGGATCACCACCCACCGACTTAAACGCACGCACCGGTGAGTTCACGCCACCCGGGATGAGTTGCTTGGCTTTGGCAAAGAGTTCCTGCGACTGACTTGTGTTCATCATGTTTCCTTAAAGCGTTCCTGATACGCGCGCACCGCTGCACTTAAATCCGATGCGCCAAAAATTCCGCTAATCACCGCCAGCAAATCCGCTCCGGCAGCAATCACTTGGTGTCCATTATCGGCGGTTATGCCGCCAATCGCGACTACGGGTACGCCGAACTGCGTAGCCTGCCCGAAAACATCGAGCGCGACACTCGGTGCATTCGGTTTCGTCGGTGATGTAAACACCGCGCCGAACGCAACGTAATTTGCACCTTCTTCCACGGCACGTTTCGCGAGCGACAAATCGGCGTAACAACTTGCACCGATGATTCTGTCAGTGCCTAACAACTCGCGTGCTTGAGCAATCGATCCATCATCTGCACCGAGATGCACACCATCGGCATCAACGGCCAAAGCAAGCTGCACGTTATCGTTGATGATTAACGGCACGTCATGCAAAGAGCACAACGCGCGCAACAAACCGGCTTGTTCCAACTGCAATGATGCATCGGCTTTCTTATTGCGATACTGCAAGCATGAAACACCCGCACCCAAAACTTCCTCAACCTCACGCACCAACTTCGTTGAATCCATTTCGTCGGGCGTGATGGCATAGATGCCTTTTTGTAGATGGTTTTGCATTATTCCGTTGGCTTCAACACGATCGACTTGCTCACAGTAAGTTGATCACCGTCTTGCAAATTCAATTTCGCGGCTTGTCCTGCATTCAACTCGAGCACGTATTGCGCCGGTGCAGTGGAAGGATAGGGCGGGCATTGATCGCCTGCAGAACATGGCGGCGTATCACGCGATTGCGATACCAACTTCAACTGCGGATCAAAATACAAAATATCCAAAGGAATCTTCGTGTTCTTCATCCAGTACGCTTGCATCTCATTTGCCGGATGCACAAAAAACATTCCTTTATCCGCATCCATCTCGTCACGGAACATCAAACCCTGCGCACGTGACGCTTCAGTGTTCGCCACTTCGACGCTGTAACGCTGTCCCTTGATCTCAACCCACTGATCCGACTTGGTCGCGCAGCCCGCAGTGGCGGTGCTCAATCCCAGGGCCATGACAAACGCGAGGTTTTGCAACTTCATTTGGAATCCTTATATATGCGGTTGGATGGATCCATTTTGGCACCTTCGCAGACACCGAAAATATTTTTCAAAAAGTACTTGCATTCCGATTTTGAAACCCGTTAGAATGTTCGACCACTTCGGAGCACTACTCGCCGAGTGGGGTCACCTCAAAATATTTTGAAAATTTTTCAAATTGGGTCTTGACAGAATCGAAAAACGGTTTTAAAGTAGTCGGCTCACTTCGGCAAACGTGCAAACGCAGCCGGGGGTGATCGGAAGAGACGTTGAGGTCGATTCCACAAGATCTTTGAAAGTATGCACAGGAAATTTGTGCGGGCGTCTGGTAGAT
>SWJS01000004.1 GCA_007556525.1 Lysobacteraceae bacterium CU05-9
TTCGGCGGAATATCGGCCGGCATTGGATTTTTGATTCGGTTTGGACTTCGATTTCATGATTTACCTCGTATAAGTTGGAGTGTAAACCGTTACATCTTGTGTCCGTTTTTTCGAGTCAGATCAACTGGTTACAAATGTAACCGCTTGCGAATCACTGCGCAGCCAGCGCGAACTCGAGACCGCCGAGCACCGCTGCGACCTGCGCTTCGTTGCAAATCTCTGGCGTAGCGCGCGGTGAATCCGGATAAACTTCGGTTGTCGACGTGTAGCGCGCGGACGTCACGCCAGCACACAGACCGAGCTCACGTAGCGCATACAAAATCACACCTTCCGCCACCACATCCGACCCGATGATCTGGCCGGAGGCATCCGCCGGCGCAATGTGCGTCACGCGAGCGACCGACGAAATGATCGCTGACTGGAATTCCATTTGCGGATTCAGCGTGTCACCGACCGTGTAGAACCCGTCGGGTATCAAGCCGGGTTCGAACGGCTTCCCGTCGCGGGCAGCGAGCGCCGGTCGGAATTCGTTTTCGTCGGAGTCTGTCGTCTCATGCAAATCGATATGCATCAGGAAATCGCCGGACACCGAAGATACCAATGACATCAACGCCGCGGCTTCCTGCGACGGAGAGTCCAGGTAAAAAGAACGATTCGGATCCAGCGCATCGGCGTTCCAGCGTTGAATGCGCTCAAAACCCCACGGCGACACACACGGCGCGATCAACACATTGCAGCGCGACGCGAATGATGCCGCATGACGTTGCGCAAACAGCAGTGCACCCATCACACCCGATGTCTCATACCCATGCACACCGCCGGTGATCAGGACACACGGGAGATCGGCGGACCAATTTCGTGTTTTGGCAGCGAATAACGGAAACGTCCCGTCCTCGTCATATACCAATTCACCATATTGCTCGACGTCGAGGATTTCGCGCAGCGGTTCAATCCGTGCCAAAACCTCCTCCTCATACGTCCGACTCCGCACCTGCGATGCGCGCCACTGTGCAATTTCGTTTGGTCCCCAAGGAACCCCCGCTGTACCGATTGGATAAAAAGTGTTCATTCCCACATTTTAGCCATACTCGCGTTACGCCGCCGCATACCGCCCGCGTTCGTCCTGCACCGCGTTGTCCGGACTCGTGCGAATGTGGTTGCGCAGAAATTCACAAAGCTCGGCCTCAGACATCGCTCCCGATGCGACATCAAAATAGACCTGATACAGATCTTCATCGTTCGCGTGAAGTTCGCCGCCGTTCAAGATGATAAAAACTTCACATGCCACTGCGGCTGTTCGCTTGTTTCCGTCGACGAATGGGTGATTTTTGGCAATTCCAACCGTTAGGCTCGCCGCCAGCGCAGCCAGATCAGGCGGCGGATCGCCATACGCGTGAAGTTGTTGAGGACGTGCGAGCGCTGCCTCGAGCAGCTTGATATCCCGCACACCATCGCCCCCACCGTGCTCTGCAAGTTGGCGATCGTGCATTGCCATGGCGAGTTCAACCGTAATCCATTCGATCATGATGTCACCTCACTCTGCCAACTTGCGAAGGACATTGCGGCGTCGACGCATCACGTCTTCGGCGACGTCCATCCTGCGGGCGAATTCCGGATCGTAGGTCGTGATGCGGAAGCCGTCCGGCGTTTCGAGCAGGTGCACTTCATCGCCCTTCTCCAGGCGCAACCTTGCCAAAATCTCCTTCGGCAAAATCACCCCCGCCGAATTTCCGATTCCCGTGATTTTGAGTTTCATCGCCGTGGTCTCCGTTGCGCGTAGTTATAACATTCGTTATACAGCATTCACGCCCGTGTTGCAATTATATTTTGATATAATTTTGACATGTATACAACCAAATTACGGAAAGTCGGGGGTTCGATCATGATGACGGTGCCACCATCAGTTTTGGAAACGCTCGAGCTTGGCGCCGGTGATACGGTGTTGCTGAGCGTCGACGATGGAAAGCTGGTCGCCACGCCGCAACGCCGACCGAAATACAAGCTCGCAGAATTGCTTGAAACGTATGACGTGGATGGAGATGACCCTTGGGATGATATGCCGCCAGTTGGTGACGAGATCATCTAATGGAACGTGGTGATATTTATTGGGTACCGCTCGATCCCACGGTCGGCCACGAGCAGCGGGGCACTAGACCGGTCGTCGTCATATCGCCTGCTGAATTTAATCGCGTGACTCGAACGCCGATCGTTTTGCCGATAACGAGCGGCGGTGAGTATGCGAGGACACGTGGTTTTGCAGTGTCACTAGCGGATGCCGGAGTTCAAACCACGGGCATCGTTCGATGTGATCAACCCAGAGCCTTGGATCTCCGTGCACGAAATGCTCGGTATGTAGAAGCACTGCCGGCTGAATTGGTAGATGATGTGATGGCGCGATTGATCACGATCCTCGAGTGAGGCGTTCGAAAAAGTCGTTCCGCAGGAATTGCCCTTGGAGACAACGACGGATCTGATCGTGAAGTCATTGTTACAGGAAATCCTGATCGCAACGTCACGCTTTAGGATGTTGCGTTTAGGACAATTCTTGTAAAGCGACGGAAATCAATCGTCGCGCATCGGGCGGATCTTCACGACGGAAACCAGTTGTCCTGGCCAATCGAGATCATTCGCGACCTGAGCGCCAAGACGCGACTCTTCCAACGCATCGAAGTCCAGATCCGCGATGGCCCACACGGCATCGCCGGAAGTCTGCGCCACGATACCATCGGCGGGCAGCCCAACATCCATCGGCGCGTAGATGGTTGCCTCGCCGGTGTTGACGTCCAACGCAGGTGACCAGGGAGCGAGACCGGCGGTGACGGATTGCGCGACGAAGATGCGATTTTCCAAAGCACGCGCGAGGCAGCCGACACGAACGCGTGTGGCGCCGGCATCGGTATCCGTGCAACTGGGCACGAGCAGCAAACGTGCGCCGGCTTCCTGCTGAGCACGAACGGGCAACGGAAATTCAGAGTCGTAACAAACGGACACGCCGGCGGTGATGGAGCCTATGGAGAATACACCGAGAGAAGTGCCGCCGTGGATGATGTGGAGGTTTTTTTCGAAACCCGTCAACTTCAGTTTGTCCTGCCACAACATCGAACCATCCGGCGAGTACACGAACGCGCGATTGCGGTACGCGCCGTCACATGCGACCAAAAACGTGCCGGCGGCAATCGTCATCTGCAAGCGACGTGACAATGAAGAAAACAACGAATGCCACGCGGGCAAATAAGTTTGCGTCGCAGCAAACGACGCCGGCAAATCGAACGACACCGTCGCATCAAACGTTGCGGCCAACTCTAACGACAGATACTCCGGCAAGACGGCAACCGAAGCACCCATGGACGCGGCGTCTTCGAGGAAAGAAGTGATTTTGGAAGCGAATGCATCGAACGATGATGGCTGACCGATGGGATATTTGGCGACGGCGATTTTCATGCAAGCTCCCGCATCCAGTAAGTCATCGTTTGCGGGGTCTCCTCCGAGCGACCGATCTCACGCCAACTCAATTGCATCGACATGCCCGGTTGCCGCACGTAGCCACGCTTCATCCAAAACTCCGCATTGTCCCGCGCATCACCACGACGCGGATCATCGATCGCGCGATCCACCGCAGCAAACGCCGTAAACTTCGCGCCCAACGAACGTGCATGATTTTCGCGCTCATCAAAAAACCGATGCCCCACCCCACGTCCCCGCCACGATGGAAGCAACACCGACTCCGCACAATAGAACACGTCGGACGTTGCGATGCCGCGATCTTCGAATGGTTTGCGAAATGAAGGACCTTCTGCGCTCAACGGCAATCCGGTTGATGCACCGACGACGCGATCATCATCCAACGCCAACACGCAAATGCTGTCGGGTGTTTCCAGATAAGACTGCAGGTACTTCGCTTCGTACGACAAATCACCGTCATACAAATACGGAAACTCGCGGAACACCGCGATGCGCAAGCGCGCGACATCATCGAGCCATGGTGCAAGTTCAGCGCCGCGGACCGAACGGATTTCCATTAACCAGTGACCTGCTTCAACCAATCTTCGAGATTGTAATAGTTCGTGACGCGAGTGATGAGCCCGTCCTGCACATCAAAAAACGCCCCACCCGGCAACACATACGTCTGCCCATTCGCTGGCGGCAAACCTTCGTCATCCGCGAGATACGTTCCATGCACCACATATTCCGCGGCGGCATGAGTGCCGTCTTCGCTGGCGAGGATGCGGATTTTCTCAAGGCGCTCACTGTACGAACGGTCCATCCGTTGCATGAAAGTCTTGAAGGTGTCGCGTCCCTTTTCGCGCGGGCCTTCGTTCAAGTCGTGCCACACGTCTTCGTCGAGCAATGCCAACATCGCCTCGCGATCGCCCGCGTTGAACGCAGCGTAGTAGTCTTCAATCAATTTCGCGGTGTCTGACATGAATGGTCCTTTTGAGTGCATACGAATGACAAGCCCTTTCATTTTGCATCAACCGTCGCCGCCTTTAAACTACTCCACATGTTGACCGTCACGAAAGAAGCCCAGCAAAAAGCCACCCGCGCCGTTTTTTTCGTGCCCGGATTCCTGATTGCATGTTGGGCACCGTTGGTTCCATTCGCCAAGCAACGTGCTTCGTTGAGCGATGCGGATCTCGGTTTGATCTTGTTGTGTCTGGGCATGGGTTCGCTGATTGCGATGCCACTCGCCGGAAAGTTCGCGTCGAAATACGGTTTGCGCAACGTGATGCTCGTGGCGATCACCGCACTTGTGTTCCTGTTGCCGATGTTGTCGATTGCAAACAGTGCGATGACGTTGGCGGCGGTGATTTTTGCGTTTGGTGCAGCGATGGGTTCGATGGACGTCGCGATCAACATGCAGGCCGTCGTCGTCGAAAAAGAATCCGGCAAAGCCATGATGGCCGGCTTCCACGCGTTCTACAGCATTGGTAGTCTCATCGGTGTCACCGCAATGACCGCGTTGATCTCGGTCGGCGTGGACATTCGCGTCACGACCGTACTTGCCGCGTGCGTTGCAGTTGGAATTGCATTGACGACGAACCATGCTTGGCGTCGCGAACGAGTGCCTGCTGAAGAGCGCAAATTCGTCATGCCACATGGCGTATTGTTGCTGATTGCGGCATTGATGTTCATGACGTTCTTCATCGAAGGATCGATGTTGGATTGGAGTGCGGTGTTTTTGCATGACGAACGCGGCGTTGACCTTGCCCATGCCGGCTGGGGATTCGTGGTGTTCAACATCGCGATGACAGTGATGCGTCTCGCGGGAGATCGCATCGTGGCACACGTTGGACAGGCTCGCACGATCCTGTTTGGTGGACTGCTCGCCTGCGCCGGAATGGTTCTCGTCGTGTGCGCGCCGACATTCGCGTGGACGCTGGTCGGCTTTACGTTACTCGGCATCGGTGAGGCGAATATCGTGCCGATCCTCTTTACATATGCCGGAAGGCAAACGGCGGTGCCGCATAACGTCGCGCTGCCAATGGTCTCCACCATCGGTTACGCCGGTGTGTTGCTCGGTCCCGCGCTCATTGGCTTGATCTCGGACCAACTGTCGCTGCGGGTTGCGTTTTTGTTCTCGGCATTGGTTTTGGCATTCGTTGCCGTCGCGGGAGCGTCGATTAAGCTAAGAACACGCTGAGCTAAACATAGCGAACCGGGTAGCCAGACGAGTATTCGGAAACGCGACGATCATGGGTCAGCAATTGAAGCTCCTCATACGCGGCTTGCGCAATCAACAGTCGGTCGAAAGGATCCGTGTGGTGCTTCGGCAAACCCGCGACGCCCGTGGCATGGGCGCCAGTTACCGGTAACTCCAAATAGCCGTTCTCCAGCAACACGCGGCGCATCGTATGTGCGTCGAGCTTGAATTCAGTTTTTGACAAAGATTGCTTGATTGCAATTTCCCAGACACTGGCCGCACTGAAATACAGATCATTGGAATCATCCGAAATAAGTGCACGCGCACGTTTCGGCAAACGGGGCGATTCATCCAGAGCCCAAATCAGTAAGTGCGTATCGAGAAGAAACCTCATTCCTCACTTCCCAGCATCAACGCAATTTCATCGGCGCCAATCGCATTGAAATCCTCCAGTGACGGAGCTTTGATCATTCCTTTCATTGCGCCGATTCGCTTCTGGACTGGTGCGTCCGGCGCATCCAATGCAACGACCTTGACCAATGGCTTGCCAGCTTTCGCAATGATAAAAGGCTCGCCCTCCAGCACCATCTCAATGAGCTGCGACAAGTTGGTCTTGGTGTAATGGATGTTGAAGGTTTTCACAAACATATCCAACCTAATGTTAGCTAACTTATATTAGCTAATATCTCCGTCTATCCGCAATGACGGCTCAATTATTACCCTGTCAATCCAATTACGACGTTCAGTATCATTGAAATCCCGACGAGTGCGATCCTGAAGCGACGAGTGGTTCTTGGGCTAGCTATCCGCGCCAATTCGCATGGGTCCGCCAGAATTCCACGGCGCGAGCATACGCCACTCGATCGATCGGCACACCGGAGCCGCCCTCCTCGACCCCGAGCGCATTGCGCAGCATGGTAATCGGCGCCATCGGCGTTTCCGAAGGTTCCATCGTATACATGCAACCGACGATGCCCCAGTCGGCGTCGACGGGCGTGCCCTCAATCGCCATCTGTTCGCGGCTATACAAAATCGGTATGAAATACTTGGCAATCGGCGGTGTCACCCCCTCAAACCAACGCGTCAAAACCGGCAGCTCACGATCATTACGCGCTTCGTAATCCGACTTGAGCAAGTGGCGATTGTCATCGGTGATCGGCAGCGTCAGCGACTTCGTCGACGTCCAGTTGCGGTACACGAACAACTTGCAAAACGGCGCATAACCCTCGAGCACCTGCAGCGGTTCGTGTTCGTTGAGATAGCGCTCAAACTCCAATGCGGTCACATCCTGGATCGTGTTCGCGCGCGGCGTGGATGGAAACAGACGCGGTCTGGCGAAGTCGGTCAAAACGATTTTCATAATTACGCGACGTCCTTCTCTTCGACATATGTCGGCGACTCCGATTCTTGCACACGGTTCGACGGATCCAGGCAAATGACGGTACGCAACCAGGAAGCGAACTCAGACTCTGACACCGTACCCGCAGCCAATCCGTAATACATTGCATAAAGATCTTCGTCGGTCGCGTCCAAATTTGCGCCGTTGAGAACTAAGAACACTTCACAGGCTACTGCGGCGGTTCGTTTGTTGCCATCGACGAACGGATGATTTTTTGCCAAGGCTACAGTCAGACTGGCTGCCAGGTCCGCAAGATCCGGCGGAGGATCGCCGTACGTATAGACTTGCAGCGGTCGTGCCAATGCAGACTCAAGCATGCCGGCGTCGCGAATCCCTTCACCGCCACCGTGCTCTGCAAGTTGTCTGTCATGGATGGCCAACGCCAGTTCGATGTCTATCCAGTTGATCATGGCCTTGACCTACTGTGCGAGCTTGTGGAGTAAATTCCGCCGACGACGCATGACGTCCTCGACGACATCCATCTTGGCCGCGAACTCCGGGTCGTATGTGGTGATGCGGAAGCCGTCTGGTGTCTCCAGCAGGTACAACTCATCGCCTTTCTCGAGGCGCAGCCGCGCCAGCAATTCCTTCGGCAAAATGACGCCCGCCGAATTTCCGACCGTCGTGATTTTGAGCTTCATGTGGTTATCCTCTAAGGTGCCATGCGGGCTGCGTACTAACGAATGTTATACCAATGTGTTACACCATTTGTTATATCACCCGCCGATATTCCCAATCCAGGGATAGATCCGGCCAATCGGAAACATCGAAAAATTCAATGGGAATGGCGGTTTTGGGGATGATTCTTTAACCAAAGAATCACCGCTGCTTCGATAGATTGGAAGGACAACTTAGGAGCATGAAATGGCACGTACAGAGAACGGAAAAGTCGCCCTGATCACGGGTGGCGGACAAGGTATCGGTCAGGCGATTGCGGAACGGCTGCATGCGGATGGCTTTAAAGTTGCGATCGCCGACATGAACATGGACACCGCAAACAAGGTGGCCGAAGGCCTAGGCGGCAAAGATGGTGGCGCGATTGCCATCAAGGTGAATGTCGCCGACCGTGACAGCGTGTTTGCGGCGGTGGATCAAGCGCGGAATGAACTCGGCGGCTTTGACGTCATCGTCAACAATGCAGGTATCGCACCGACCTCGCCCATCGAAGACATTACGCCGGAGAGCATAGAGAAGCTTTTTTCGATCAACTTCAATGGCGTCGTATGGGGCGTCCAAGCTGCAGTCAAGGCGTTCAAGGAGCTCGGCCACGGTGGCAAAATCATCAGCGCCGCCTCGCAAGCTGGCCACATCGGCAATCCTGGCATCGGCCTGTACTCCGCCACGAAGTTTGCGGTGCGCGGCTTCACCCAAACGGCAGCACGCGACCTGGCGCCGCTGGGCATCACCGTCAACACTTACGCGCCCGGCATCGTTCGCACGCCGTTGATGGAAGAACTCGCCGTCAAAACCGCCAACGACGCCGGCAAACCAACCGAATGGGGCTGGGAACAATACACCCATGGCATTACGCTCGGACGCGTCTCGGAATCGGCGGATGTCGGAAACGTCGTATCGTTCCTGTCCGGCAAGGACTCGGACTACATCACCGGCCAATCGATCATCGTCGACGGCGGGATGGTATTTAACTGAGTGTTGAGTGACTCGGCGCGTGGGTGACTGCGCGTCGGGCCTCCTCGAGGTCGTATGCGGCCTGCTTGGCAATTCGGCTCAGAAGCTGACACCTGGGGCGCAATGGTGTGCGCGCCAGGTGCCTGCGCACATTACTTGCGCGCAATTTTGGTGATCGTGCCATCCATGCCACTCGAGGTGAACTCGAAGTTAACTTGATCGCCCTGCTTCAGGGTGGTCAGGTCCACTTCAGGTGCCTTGAAGGTCATGGTCATCGCCGGCCATTTCAGGGACTCAACCGGTCCATGGGCAATGGTGATGGTCTTGGCGGCGGTGTCGACCGCCTCGACGGTGCCGCTAGCCGACGCCGAAGTGGCCGCCGAAGCCATTTCCGGCATGGACATCATTTCATTGGAGGCTGATGCCTTCGATTCTGCGGGTGTTTCCCGATTGCCTTCCGGCGCGGGAGCATTCGCATCCCCTGAAGGCGACGAACAAGCGGTCAGAAGTGCAAGCGAGAGTATGAGGATGGGTGTTTTCATGGGTTTTCCTTGGTTGAGGTGGTGGTACAAATATGGACCTCCCGCGCAGTTGCCAATGCCCGGATGGTCATAGTTCGTCAACAGGGGCATTCCCCGTCGCCCTTTGGGGCAGCAGCGGCCGTGTCGGTCATGTCGGCAACGCCGACGAAGAAAGTGGGCCAGGACGTGCTTGACGCAATCGCCGCAGGCGGTACCGTTGCAACAAGCGATAGGCCGCCGGGATCACCAGCATCGACAGCAGGGGCGCACTGAGCATGCCGCCGACCATGGGCGCGGCGATGCGCTGCATCACCTCCGAGCCGGCGCCGCCTCCGATCAGAATCGGGAACAAGCCAGCGAGAATCACAGCCACAGTCATCGCCTTCGGTCGTACGCGCTGCACGGCCCCCTCGCGGATAGCAGCATCGAGTTCTGCTTCACCTGCATTGGGATTCGCTTCCAGCTGTCGCTCCCACGCATGGCGCAGGTACAGCAACATGATGATGCCGAACTCGGCGGCGACGCCGGCCAGTGCGATGAACCCGATCAGCGTGGCGACCGATACGGCATGGCCCATAGCCCAGATCAGCCACAAGCCGCCGACCAGCGCAAGCGGCAAGCTGAGCATGATGATCGCGGCTTCGGACGCGCGCCGAAATACCAGGTAAATCAGGCCGAAGATGATCACCAGCGTCGCAGGTACAACCACGCGCAAGCGTTCACTGGCGCGCTTGAGATACTCGTATTGACCGGACCAGCTCACGGAGTAACCGACCGGCATCGGCACCTGCTTTGCGACCGCAGGTTGCAAATCGGCGACTACCGAACCGAGATCTCGCCCGGCCACGTCAACGTACACATAATTACTGAGGCGAGCGTTGTCGCTACGCAACATCGGCGGGCCTTCGCTGAAGCCCAGCTCGGCGACCTGCCCCAGCGTCACCTGAACGCCATTGGGCGCAAGCAATGGCAACTGCGCGAGCGCAGCCGGCGAATCGCGGATCGTACGCGGATAGCGCACGACTACAGGATAGCGCTCGCGGCCTTGGATGGTCTCCGCGACCGGTTCGCCGCCCACCACTGTCGCTATCAAACGCTGCACGTCGGCCTGACTTAAGCCGTACCGGGCGGCCGCATCGGGTCTCACCTTCACGTCGATGTAGCGACCACCCGCAATGCGTTCGGCCAGCGCCGAACTCACGCCTGGCACGGTGCGAGCGACCTGTTCGATGCGATCGCTCAATTGTGCCAGCACCGCCACGTCCGGCCCCGATACCTTGATGCCGATCGGGCTCTTGATGCCAGTGGCCAACATGTCAATGCGGTTGCGAATTGGCGGCACGAACAAGTTCGTCAGGCCCGGAACGTTGACGGCGCGATTGAGTTCCTCGCGCAGCTTCTCGGGTGTCATCCCAGGTCGCCATTGGCTGCGCGGTTTGAAGGTGATTGTCGTTTCGAACATCTCCAGCGGCGCCGAATCGGTGGCGGTCTCCGCCCTACCCGCCTTGCCAAACACATGGTCCACCTCGGGCACGGTCTTGAGCATGCGGTCAGTTTGCTGCAGCAACTGAGATGCCTTGCCGGCGGACAAACCGGGTAATGCCGATGGCATATACAGCAACGTGCCCTCCTCCAACGGTGGCATGAACTCGCTACCAAGACGCAAGAGCGGGATTAGGCTCAGCAGCAACACGACACCGCCCAGCGCCAATGTGAGATTCGGGAAGCGCAGTACCGCATCCAGTACCGGTCGATAAAGCGCAATCAGGATGCGATTGAGCGGATTGTCTTTCTCGGGTCGGATATGGCCGCGGATCAGGTAGCCCATCAGCACCGGAATCAGGGTGATGGATAGGCCTGCCGACGCCGCCATGGCATAGGTCTTGGTGTAGGCCAGTGGTGAGAACAGCCGCCCTTCTTGCGACTGCAAGGCGAACACCGGCACGAACGACAGTGTGATTACCAGCAGGCTGACAAACAGCGCGGGACCGACCTCACTGGCGGAAGCCGCGATCAGCTCCCAGCGCTCAGTCCCCTCCGGCTCACGGTTATGTTCGTCGCGGAAGTGTTCGAGGTGCTTGTGTGCGTTCTCGATCATCACCACGGCCGCATCGACCATCGCGCCAATCGCGATCGCGATGCCACCGAGCGATAACAGGTTCGCAGTGATGCCCTGCATGTGCATGACGATGAAGGCCGTAAGCACGCCCAACGGCAAAGTGATTACCGCCACTAACGAGGAACGCACGTGCCACAGGAACAATGCGCACACTAGCGCCACCACAATGAATTCCTCAAAAAGCTTGGTGGTCAGGTTACGCACTGCTTCGAGGATCAGCTCGGAACGGTCGTAGGTCGGCACGATTTCGACGCCGGCAGGCAGACTGCTTTTCAGCGCCTGAAGCTTAGCCTTAACGGCCTCGATTGCGGCCAAAGCGTTCTTGCCCGAACGCAGGATGATCACGCCACCGGCCACCTCACCTTCCCCGTCAAGCTCAGTAATGCCGCGGCGCAGGGCTGGACCGCGTTGCACCGTCGCGACGTCCTGCAGCAACACGGGCACGACGTCGGCACCCATTGTCACCGGCACACGCTCGAAGTCGGCACGCGACGTCAAGTAGCCCTCGCTGCGCACCATGAACTCGGCTTCGCCCTGTTCGATCACCGAGCCACCAGTCGCGCCGTTGGCGGCCTGGATGGCATCCGTAAGCTGCGTGATGGTGATTCCGCGGGCGGCCATTGCCTGTGGATTCGGCGTGATCTGCCAAGCCTGGACCATGCCACCGATGCTTGCGACTTCGGCCACATCGGGCACGGTCTTGAGGTCGTAGCGAAGGAACCAGTCCTGTAACGCACGCAGCTGCCCCAAGTCGTGCCGACCGGTGCGATCGACGAGTGCGTATTCGTAGATCCAACCCAGGCCCGTGGCATCCGGCCCGATCGCAGGACTGACCTGCGCCGGCAAGCGATCACGCACCTGGCTCAGGTACTCGAGCACGCGCGAACGCGCCCAGTACAGGTCGGTCTTGTCGTCAAACAGCACATAGACGAACGAATCACCGAAGAACGAGAAGCCGCGCACCGCCTTGACGCCCGGTACCGAGAGCATGGTCGTGGTCAACGGATAGGTGACCTGGTCCTCGACGATGCGCGGCGTCTGGCCGGGCCACTCCGTGCGGATAATGACCTGTGTATCGGACAGGTCGGGCAAGGCATCAAGTGGCGTACGCGATACTGACCAGATGCCAGCCACCGCCAACACGATGGAAGCCACAAGCACGAATAGCCGGTTGGCGATGGAAGCGCGAATGATGCGGGCGATCATGACTGTCGTCCCGCAGCGCGCACATCGCGGATCGTGCAATCCGGGGCTGCCTCCGGCGCGAACTTAGGCACCAGTTGCATGTCCATGAAGGGCGACTTGCCAGGCTTGTTGAAATGTTTATCCGGCACCATCGGGTCGTACCAATAGACCACCGGGCATTGCCTCACTTTGGGTGACGCGGTGACTGCTGGCTTTGCAACCGCTGGGGGTGCTTTCTTCTTGGACGGCGCGGTTGGTGTCGGGCGCGCGGATGCAGGCGGAGCCGGCACCGCGATCTCCGGCATGCCGGGCATGACATCGCTCGGCATATTGGCTGCTTCATCGCCCGCGCCGGCATTGAGGCGTTCGAGTGCACCTGAAAGGTTCGCTTCCGAATCGATCAAGAACTGCCCTGAGGCCACCACCTTCTCGCCTCCTTCCAGCCCCTCAAGAATTTCAGTCATGCCGTCGCCACTGCGACCGGTCTGCACGCGCACGGGATGGAACTTGCCTTCGCCGTCAAGCACGATCACGCGGGCCTGTGCCCCCGCTCCGATCAACGCGTCCGTCGGTACCAACGGTCGTTCGACTCTCGCGGTTGGCTGCAAGGTGACTTGCGCGAACATGCCCGGTGCCAGCAGGCCGTTCGGGTTGTCCAACACGATTCGGGCTTGCTGTGTGCGGCTGCTCAGGTCTACCTGCGGGAGCAACGTTTCGACGCGGCCGTGGAAGGTCCTGCCTGGCAACGCGTCAACAGCCACTTCTACCTGCGTACCCGTCGCGATGCCTGCACTCCCTGCTTGCGGAATCGACGCTTCGAGCCAAACCGTGCGGGCACCGTTGACGCGGAACATTAGAGTGCCTGTCGGCGCGGATTGCCCTTCGCGCACTCCAATTTCGCTGACGACGCCGGTCACGGGCGAGGTCAAGGTGAGTCGTCCGCCCTGACCCACCTTACTGCCCGGGGGCAACCCCAACGCACGCAGCCGTTCATTGGCGGCGGACTGCAACCCGCGTGCGGCGGCGGAGCGGGCGCCTCCCAGCGCCCGCGCTTCGGCAATCGCGATGCCCCAAGTTGGCGCAATGACGCTGGCCAACGGTTGCCCCGCACGCACGTGCTGAAATGGGGTGCGTACGTGCAGGCGCTCGACGATAGAGTCGACTCGTGCACTGACGATGCGTTCCTGGCGCAGGTCCCAGCCAATGGTGCCGGGTACACGGATCACTGACGTCAATTGGCCCCGCTTGACTTCCACCGTGCGGATACCAAGGTTCTGGCGTACGCCCGGTGCAATGGCAACGCCTTCGGTCGTCGCTTCGTCGGCGTACTTCGGCACCAACTGCATGTCCATGAAGGGCGACTTGCCGGGCTTGTCGAAATGCTGGTCGGGCACCATCGGGTCGTACCAATAGAGGACTTTGCGTTCGGCGGACTGCTGGCTCGAGGTGTCTCCGGCGGAGGTACCCCCGTGAGAACCCCACCAGTAGCCGAGGCCAACCGCGGCGACCAACACGAGCGAAACAGCAGCAATGACCACGCCGCGATGAGTAGTGTTCATGGCTGTGTCTCCGCGGACAGCAGGAAGGCCAAGGAGGCCCAGGCACGTCCGAGTTCACCGAGGTGTTCGGCGTGCGCGAGATGGACATCGAGTTCGTCACGTCGGGCGTTGAGCCACGGCTGCAGCTCGCCGCCGGCGCGATACGCGGCGAGCGTCGTCTCACTGCGGTCCTGCGCGAGCGGCAACAGCGATTTCTCGTGCAGGGCGACCTGGCGCTTCAGTCCTTCCCAACGAGCGAGGTCAGCACGAATGCGGGCTGTTTCCTGGCGCCGCAGGTCTTCACGCGTCGCGAACGCGGCCTGATAGTCCGCTTCTCGAGCGGCAACACCGCGATCCTGTCGGTTGCGCGTGAACAACGGCAGGCCGACGCCCACCTCGAGCATGATCATGTCGGCGCGACCACCGACACGCTGGCCATAGGACGCACCAACGCTCCAGTCCGGTCGTTTGTCGGCGCGGGCGACATCGACCGCGGCCGCGGCGGTTTCGAGCTGAGCCGTGGCTGAAAGCAACGGCCCTACTCGATTCACCCCCCCCAGCAATCGAGCTTCGGAGACTGGCAGCGAGCCGAGGTTTGGGGCTTGACCGGCAACCTCGACCGTTGCGTCGCCCAGCCAGCGCCCTAAGCCTGCCTGAGCAGCCAGCTTCTCGGCCCGCGCGGCTTCGATGCGATTGTCGAGTTCCAGCAGCGCCGCTTCGGTAGCCAGCGCGTCACCCACCGATTCGCCACCACTGGCCACGCGCGCCTTCGACACCTTCGTAGCCAACGCCGCCTGTTCCCGCAAGTTCTGCAATGCGCCTAATTTACGTTGCGTCGCCCAAACCGAGATCCAGGCTTCGGCCGCAGCGCGACGGATGGACAGCACCTCGGCCTGTGATTGCGCCTGGGCTTCTTCAATCTGCCTCGCAGCGTAGGATTGACGCGCCGACCGCTTGGACCGCGACGGAATCTCCTGTCGCAGGCCAATTTTTTTCATGGTCATATCGTCGACGTGGCTGTTGAAGGCGTTGCTGCCGGTCACCGGTAAGTTGTCGATGCCCACAGTCAGCATCGGATCCGGCAAGGCGCCCGCACGGGCGGCCTCTTCCTGCGCAGCCGAAACCCCGGCCCGACGAGCATCAAGCATGGGCGCACGCTCGGTGGCCAACCGCACAGTCTCCGCCAACGTGAGCTTGTCCGATGCGGCAAAGGCCGAGATTGGCGTCGCCAGCACGGCCACGCACAAGGTCCGGACCAGCACACGCTCAAGCGCGCCCCAGGACCGACTACGATCAAAACGAGAGTTCATGACTCCTCCGAAACAGAATTGATACAGCGCGCACGGCATATCGACGCCAGCGCGAATTCGCTACGTCGTTTCGGGTACTAGATCAGAAGGCTGCAGAATCGTAGCCACGGAGGCGGATCGGATCGGACGATCGGCACATCGACCTGGATGGCAACGTGGGATACGGGTTGCTCAAAGACCGGCGCAAGGACGAGCGCCGGCATGGCCAGCGGAGGCACGGACAGTTCGGCTGTATCAGTCTTTACTATGTGATCAGGATTACAGTGCTTCTGACAAAGCAGTGGATTGTCCGTGTCCCGCTGCTGTCCCATGCCCATCTCGGCGCAAGGCTCGGCCATCGCCGTGGTCTCGGCGGGCCTCTGCTCTGTCGGGCACAGGTACGCCGCCAATGCTGTCTGCTGGAACAACAGGCAGGTGATCGCCAGGACGGCGATCAGTAGGCGTTGGCGGGTGCGCCGGATCATGGGCGGAGCGGTACTCCTTTGGCAGCAGGCCAGACGAATAGCCTATAGACAAGATTCAACGCGGCGAGTTCCCACTTCCGGTGTTGAGCGGTGCCCGACCCCAACATGTCATTCACAAGGGCCTCTCGTGCTGGATTTCACCCGTGCCATGATTGTGCGCGGCGCACATACGTTTTCCTTTGCCGTCGTGACGTTACCCCAAATCTGAGTAACGCTTATTCCAGAGTTCAAATGCGATTATACCGTACTTCCGGGTTAGGTGCGCACGTAGTGGAGCCCCGTGTGTGGCGCGGGCATATGGTCAATCCACATCAATAAGTGGAAGTCATCGCTGAAAATTTTCCTCAACGGATATTGATGCGCACTTAAGAGTCCCATTTACTCTCGTCAATCATTTGCAATACGAATATTTTGCAAAAACTCAAACGAACCCGATCAGTCATCAGCTCCCTCTCAATCCGTCTTTGAACCTCGCGACTTCTTCACAGGTTTAGAAGGCAAGAGCGACGTCAACGCCTGATAGCGCTCGAACAAGAAAGCCGCCTGCGACGCCTCCATCGAGAATTCGGGCGTTTTGCGGCCGGCGGATTCTTCTGCGGCGATGTATTCGGCGTCCACGGCGCGGGCGAGCACCTGGTGCACCAAGGCGAATTCCGGTGGCATGGCGTTCGGATCGTACAGCTCAGCTACTGTTGTTCGTAAGGAGCCAAAAAACTTGATTATACGCCCAACTAAATGTACACTCTCAGAATGCCATTTTGCCGCCGCCAACTGTCGCGCATTCATACACTCATTCTAGTGTTGACGGTGTTTGGCGTGCTGATGCAACTATTGCTGACCCCTTTCGCTGCCGCACACCAGGTGCAGCACAGCGTTTTCCAGGTCGTTCAAGACCACCGACCTTCCATGAGTCAACAAGGGCACGGCCACGAGCACGAGAAACTTGCCAACGCGCAAGATTCGGACGCCGCCGCGGACGATCAACGCAAGACACCGAACGGCGACACGTTCCACAGCCTTCTTCACCTCTCCGTCAGCGCAACGGGCGGCGAGATGTTTGTGTGGGGCCAAGATCAATTCCCACATTTGGCCGCACTCCACGTTACATTCCCGGCATTCGCGCTGACGTATTCCTCGACACCCACGGACTCGCCGTTTCGGCCGCCCATCGTCTAATTGCGTACTGACCGCATAACGCGGTCGCACCCATTTGACATTGGCCGACCGAACGGAGGAGTTTCGGTGTTACCTCGAATTTTGTATAAGTCACGGCGCTTTAGTGCGCTGTGCATCCTGTTGCTTGCGTTCAACGCAGGCGCACAGGAAAGTCTTTCGCCCGCCCAAGCAGTCGAGCTTGCCTGGCATCGGGCTTCCATGAACCAACAGCGCGACGCATCGTTGGCGGCGGCTCAAGCGGACGTCCTAACTGCGCGTCTACGACCGAATCCGATTCTGACCGTCGCACGCGATTCCGTCATTGGTGCCGACAATGTCGCCGGCAACGAATCGACGGTCATGGTGTCCCAAATGTTTGAGCTCGGAGGACGTCGCGATGCTCGCATCCGCGCTGCGAGCGCAGGCATCCCGGTCGCCGACGCGGCAGCATCCGTTGAACGCGCCGAACTGCGCGCGGAGGTGTTGCGTCACTACGCCGGTGCGGCAGCGGCCGAAGGGCACTACGCATCACTCGATACCATCATCAATGGACTGAATTCGCTGACTAACGTTGCCTCCAAGCGATTCCGCGGGGGGGACTTATCCGGGTATGAAAGTCGACGTATTGCACTCGCTTTGTCACAGGCGGATTCGGCCCGACGTGCTGCGGCAACCGATGCACTCAACGCACGTACTCGCCTTTCGGCATTCATCGGCGATACGGCGATGACCGCGAGATTTCAAGGCGATTTCACAAACGCCACTGGCGCTACCCGCAACGTGCATCCCGGTGCGATGACGCCGGAGACTGCGCTACTGGCGGCTAGGCGCGATCACGCGGAGGCACTCGCCAATGCAGCTGCAACTCGATCCGTCCCCGTGACGGTCGGACTCGGAGCGAAACATGTCCGGCAGGGACAGCTGAGTGACAACCTGCTTTTGATGGAAGTGGGGGTGCCGTTGCCGATTTTTGACCGCAATCAGGGGGAGCGAGCACGCACTGCCGCACAGGTACAGTTGCTGGATTCGCAACTCAAGCGGAGGATGCAATTCGATGACGCGCAGAAGCAGTCCGCATCAGAACAGGCGAAGCGGTATTTAAATTCCGCGACGGAGCTTGAATCGCGAGATGCGCCGGAGGCCGCGCGACTTACCGCAATCGCCCGCAACAGCTTTGCAGAGGGCGAAATGGACCTGACCGGACTGCTGGATGCCTACCGTAACCAGATGGACATTCTGGAACGTGCATTTGAGCTCCGTCAGAAAGCCATCGACGCCGCGCTTGAACTCGAGCGCCTGAAGCCGATCAGCGTTGAGTAATTTTTTGACCCTTATCCATCCAAGGAATTCCCCATGAAAAACACATACGCCACCCTGGCCGCCATCGTTCTAGCCATTTCGGTCGCCGCCTGCAATTCGGATCGCCCGGCACCTGCGGCCGATACCGCCGATGCAAACAGCAATGTCGCCGAACAAACCGAAGCCACATACGGTGAAGAAACTGCGGTGAAAATCGAAGCCGAGCCCGCAGACGAAAACCATGCCCACGACGCCGACGGTAGCCATCCGGAAGCCAAGGAAGAGGATCATCCACACGGTTCGGGAGACGGTGAACATGCAGCACATTGACCGCAATCATCCATTGCGGAAATTGAAATTGTCCGCATCCGCGCTCGCCTTATCCCTGCTCCTCATCAGTTGCGGCGGGACGAATAACGCAACGGCGCCGCAGGAGCCGATGCAACAGGTTTATACGCATTTCTCAGACCAGACTGAGTTGTTCGTGGAATTTGCGCCACTCGTCAGCGGCGGCAAATCGACGTTCGCCGCTCACTTCACGAGGCTGTCAGACTACAAGCCGGTGACGGAAGGCACCGTCGACGTCATCCTATCGGGCGGCGGATCACCGACCGAAAAATTCCGGGTCAGCAAGCCGCGTTCGCCCGGGATTTTTGCACCGACAGTCGTTCCACGCGCCTCAGGCAAGCGCAATTTGACCTTTGTACTGACGGCGGGGAATGTCGTTTCTCAACATGATCTGGGTCTGGTCACCGTGTATCCCGACGCGAAAGCCGCGCTCGCTGCGAAGGACGCTCCCGGAAGCGCAGAAGGCGACATCGCGTACTTGAAGGAACAGCAATGGACGAATGAATTCGCGGTTGAGCAGGTACAGGTTTCGCAAGTTCGCGAATCCGTTACGAGCACTGCGACGATCAAGGCATCGGGCGAAGGCAGTGCCGAAGTCGTTGCGGGGTCGTCCGGCACCTTGCGCGCGAGGGGCCGCTTCCCGGCTCTTGGTGACAATGTGGTGCGCGGCCAGGTCCTGGCAATGCTGGTGCCGAGACTTGCAGTCGGAACCGATCTTGCAACCCTGCAGGCCGAGTTGGCAACGGCGAGGAGCCAGGCGATGCTCGCAGCAACGGAAGCGGCGCGAATGAGCCGCCTTTTTGCACAGCAGGCGGTTTCCAAACGGCGCGTTGAAGAAGCGCAGAGTGCACTTCAGATTGCACGTGCACAGCAGGCCGCAGCCCAGCAGCGTCTCTCGCAGCAGGCTGGTGGCGGCGGTGGCATTCCGTTGCGCGCACCGATCAGCGGCAAGATTTCGTTGGCACCGCTCGCGAACGGCGCGTCCGTCAACGAGGGAGAAACGGTTTTTCACGTTGTTGACCGCCGTGAACTGTGGGTTGAAGCACACGTGCCGGAAGCCGATTCCGCAAGGCTGCAACGGCCCAATGGAATTTCGTTCGAACTACCGGGCATCAACGAAACAGTAAACGTCATCGCGGGCGAAAACGGTCGCCTTGTCGGAGTTGGATCGATGATTGATCCGAATACGCGCAGTGTTCCGGTTGTCTTTGCGATCTCGCAGCCTGACCAACGCATCGTCCTCAATCAAACAGTCAATGCACGCATCCTCACCGGCGCAACACGTCCTGCCATAACGGTACCCGTCAGCGCAGTCATTGATGATGCTGGACAGCGACTCGTCTACGTGATGCGCAATGGCGAGTCCTTTGCACGCGTCCCCGTGAAGATCGGCGTGCGTGACGGAGACCGCTACGAGATTACGGACGGTCTCAGCAACGGTGACCACATCGTAAGCAAGGGCGCCATGCTGGTCCGGCTTGCAGCGGCCACACCCGAGGCCATGGGCCACGGTCATGCGCACTAGGAGCTGACATCGTGATTGGAAAATTAATTGAGTGGTCACTGCGCAACCGGATCTTCATCGTCTTTGGCGGTTTGATCCTGTTGGTGTGGGGCCTCATCGAAACAAGCCGCATGCCGGTGGATGTGTTCCCGGATCTCACCGCACCTTCCGTCACCGTGGTGTCCGAAGCACACGGAATGGCGCCGGAGGAAGTGGAGACGCTCATCGTGTTTCCGCTGGAAACCGCATTGAACGGTGCACCCGGGGTCCGTCGCGTCCGCTCCAACAGCAGCGTAGGTATCGGCGTTGTCACGGCGGAGTTTGAATGGGGAACGGATATTTACCAAGCAAGACAAGTTGTTGCCGAACGCATCGCCACCGTTCGAACACAACTGCCACCCGACATCCCGGAACCGACGCTGGCACCGGTCACGTCCATCATGGGCGAGATCATGTTTATCGCATTGCACTCGGACCGTCATTCGCCGATGGACCTGAAGACCACGGCGGACTATGTCGTTCGCCGTCGAATGCTCGCAATCCCGGGAGTCGCCGAGGTCATTCCGAACGGTGGCGAAACACGGCAATTTCAGGTCGTGGCAGATCCGATCCGGATGGCGGCCCAGGGTGTGTCGCTCGACGAACTGAAAAAGGCGGTCGCGGGAAGCAACGAAAATACTTCGGCCGGATTTTATCTGGAGAATGGCCAGGAGTTCCTGATCCACGGTCGCGGGCGCGTCCATGACGAGAAGGACATTGCCGACGTCTTCGTCGCCCAACGCGGTGCCCGTCCGGTATTGGTGCGTGATGTTGCGGAAGTGCGCATCGGCGTCGCTCCGACGCGTGGTACTGCCAGCTTCAATGGCAAGCCCGCCGTTGTGATTGGCATACAGAAGCAACCCGGTGCGAACACATTGGACTTGACGAAACGCATCGACGTTGCGCTGAAGGACATTCAAGCCACGTTGCCGCCAGGCATGAAAATCAGCGCGAACCTGTTCCGGCAAGCGGACTTCATCAATGTCGGCATCGGCAATTTGAGCCGTGCAATCGCTGAAGGCATGATTCTGGTGATCGCAATCGTTTTTGCGTTCCTGCTAAGCGGACGGGCAACGGCGATTACCCTGTTGGCGATTCCACTGTCACTTGCGTTGGCCATCATCGCAATGAAGGCGGCTGGCATCGGCATCAACACCATGACGCTTGGGGGTATGGCGATCGCACTGGGTGCCTTGGTCGACGATGCGATTATCGTGGTCGAAAACATCGTGCGCCGACTCAGGGAAAATGGATCACTGGCGGAAGGCGAACGACGCAGTACGCTCGACGTCGTTTTCTCGGCGACCCGTGAAATTCAGGGCTCCGTGGTGTTCGCCACGATCATCATCGTGCTGGTGTTCCTGCCGATTTTCGTGCTCAGTGGCGTCGAAGGACGTCTGATGCAGCCGCTCGGATTTGCGTACGTCGTATCCCTACTCGCTTCGCTCGTCGTCGCGGTAACGATCACGCCAGTGTTGAGCTATCTCTTCCTGCCCAAATCCGCCATTGTGCGCAAGAACCACGAGTCCAAACTCTCCCTGTGGCTGAAGCGTGTGTATACGCCATTGCTCGAAAGGACACTTCCGTACTGGAGAACGATTGGTATTGCATCCATTGCCGGTATTGCCTTGACGCTTGCGGCGTTGTTTGCGACGGGGCGTGCGTTTTTGCCGGACTTCAACGAGGGTAGCCTAACCGTTAATGTCACGACCCTGCCCGGAACATCACTGCAGCAATCCGATGCACTCGCAACCCGCGTTGAAAAAATCCTCCTCTCCCAGCCGGAGGTCGTCGCAACCGGACGGCGCACGGGTCGCGCAGAACTGGATCCGCACGCGCAGGAAATCTATGCCTCGGAAATTGAAGTGACGCTGGCGATGAAGGATCGGACGAAGCAGGAGTTCCTGTCGCAACTGCGCGATGAGTTCTCCGGCGTTTCCGGCGCGCAAGTGGTCATCGGGCAGCCAATCTCGCACCGCATTGATCACATGCTCTCCGGGACGCGGGCGAATATCGCGATCAAGATTTTCGGTGATGATCTCTATGAGCTGAGAAGGCTTGGCAAACAAGTGGAAGATCAAGTGAAATCCGTGCCAGGTGCTGTGGACGTCAATCTTGAGCAACAGTCGGAATTGCCGTTTGTCACGGTGGACTTTGACCGCGCGGCGATGTCCCGTTACGGGATGAGCGTGCGGGACGCCAGCGAAGCCATTGAAGCGGCATTCTTCGGCAGCACCGTATCCCGTGTTCTCGAAGGCAACGCGAATGTGGACCTCGTTGTCCGCATGCCCGACTCCGCGCGCAGCAGTGTCGAGACGATGCAAGCGCTGCTCATTCCTGCCGGACAGGGTACCAGCGTTCCATTGTCGGCCGTCGCACAGGTGGAGCGCAGCCGCGGACCGAACCAGATCGGACGTGAAAACGTGCAACGACGGATCGTCGTCATGGCTAACGTCGCAGGACGCGATTTGAATGGCGTGGTGACGGATGCGAGGCGCAACATCGAACGCAATGTCAAAATGCCGGCCGGCTATCACGTCGAATACGGTGGTCAGTTCGAAAGTGCCGCAGCCGCACAGCGCACACTCGGTTTGCTCAGTGGGCTCGTCATCGTCGGCATCTTCCTCTTGATGTATCTGGCGTTTTCCAGTGGACGTGATGCGTTGCTTGTGATGCTCAACCTTCCGCTTGCGTTGCTGGGCGGTGTCGTCGGTGTCTGGATGTCCGGAGGCATCCTGACGGTCGCATCCATCATTGGCTTCATCACACTGTTTGGCATCGCGACCCGTAACGGCGTGATGTTGATCGCTCACATCCATCATCTCGCCAAAGAGGAGGGTGTCAGCAATCCCGATGAACGCGTTCGCCGTGGCTCGATGGAACGGGTTGTACCGATCGCAATGACGGCGCTGGCAACGGCACTGGCCTTGGTGCCGTTGGCCCTGTCTGCGGGTGAGCCCGGCAGTGAAATTCAGGCGCCCATGGCCATCGTGATCCTTGCGGGATTGCTGAGTTCCACCGTGCTGAACATGCTCGTACTACCGGCGCTCTATTTGCGCTATGGTAAATTCGGAAAACGATCGGAGTAATTGCAACGATGCTGGACGTCCTATCCCAAACTACATTTCGTCGCCTATTCAGTGCACAGGTTGTCGCATTGGTTGGGACGGGAATGGCCACCGTTGCGTTGTCGTTGCTCGCTTACGACCTGGCCGGCGCTAATGCCGGTCAGGTCCTCGGCACCGCACTCGCGATCAAGATGGCGGTGTACATTCTGCTCGCTCCGCTGTCCGGTGCGTTCGTACCACCCCATCTACGTAAGCGTGCACTCATCGTGCTGGACTTGGTACGTGCCGCGGCAGCCTTGACATTGCCCTTCGTCACGGAGATCTGGCAGGTCTATGTGCTGATTGCCGTTTTGCAATCCGCTTCTGCCTGCTTCACGCCGTTGTTCCAGTCCGTTATTCCTGAGATACTGCCCGAAGAGGCGGATTACACCAAAGCACTCTCACTCTCACGTCTTGCGTACGATCTGGAGAGTCTCTTCAGTCCGATGCTCGCCGCTGGGCTGCTGACCGTCATCAGTTTCCACGGGTTGTTTGCCGGCACCTCGGTCGGGTTCATCCTTTCCGCCATCCTCGTTTTCGGAACCGTGTTTCCGACGGCAGGAATCAAGGTTCAGGGACATCCGCTTCAACGTGCCTTACGCGGTATGCGAATCTACCTGCAGACGCCGCGACTGCGCGGATTGCTGGCCACGAACTTGGTGGCAGCGGCTGGTGGCGCGATGATTTTCGTCAATACGATTGTCCTTGTCAAAAGCAAACTCGGCGGCAACGACACCCAAGTCGCATTGGCACTCGCGGCTTTTGGTTGCGGCTCAATGCTGGTGGCCATCGCATTACCGCGGTTGCTCCGCAACAGATCCGATCGATCAGTGATGCTGACGTCCGCCACCGTCCTGACTGTGGCAATGATTGTTGGCACGTTGGTCATGCGAATGTCGGGCAATCTTTTGCCATGGGCGGCACTGTTGTGCCTGTGGTTCGTATCCGGCATGGCCTATGCGGGATTGATTACGCCCGGTGGACGACTGTTGCGCCGGTCTTCCAGCGCAGATAATCTGCCGTTCCTGTTCGCCGCACAGTTTTCGCTGTCACACGTCTGCTGGTTAATGGCGTATCCGTTGGCGGGGTGGCTTGGTTCGAAAGCTGGCCTCACTGTCGCTTACGGTGCGCTTGCCGCGCTGGCCGTTGCGGGCTTAGTGGCCGCCCGCGTGGTATGGCCCGCCGTCGATGAAACCGATGTACCCCACTCCCACGAGAACCTCGCTCCTGATCATCCGCACTGGAAAGAACATGGCGGATATGTGGATGGATCGCATTCACACTCTTACTTCATTGACGACGTGCACCGGAGCTGGCCACGGTCCTAGTACCTCGCGTTGCCGGAAGCAGTGACGTCTCAACGTGAGATCGCTTTAGTGGCTTCGTTCATCCGACAGAAGCATCATCTCATCGGAAAAATAACCTATATGCAGCTCTGAACGACGGGCAATCTGTATATGTAACTCATGACCGCGAATTGACGCGGTCTTTTTTTTGCATATACATTTAATAAAAACAGATCCGAACAAACGACGAAAACATTTCGCAAAGCATGGAATCCAACTGACGTGTTGTCGAGAGGTTTTTGATCACCCGTGCCTTACTAGGGAAGATTCACGCGACTCCTGTGGCGAGGAACGTTTTGTAACCGTTGGATGGGCCAACGGACAATTCGTTGTCGTCGACTGGACGGATGCTGATGATGCTCCGAGACTCATCTCCCGCCGAAAGGCGAACAAACATGGACAAGAAGCCTACTCGCAATATTTCAGAAGACACTGACGTCCCGTACAACCCCGATGACGAATCAGAGGTTGCAGCCTTTTGGAAAGATGCGATTCATCATAAGGGACTTGCCGAGTTCCGGGCAAAACGGGGGCGACCCAAACTCCAACCCGAAGAAAAAAAAGAACAAATCGCACTGCGTGTCGATCGCGACGTGCTTGAATGGTTTCGCGCGCAGGGCACCGGCTGGCAAAGCCGGATGAACGCCGCGCTGCGGCAGTTCAAGGATCGCAACTAGGTCTAGGCTGCTCTTCAGCGACGCGCAGAGATTGCGGTAGTTTGACCTTGCGGACTGCGCTGAAATCCACGGTCTGGCTTGCGATCCAGACGTCGTAGTTATTCTGCATGTTCAGCCAACTCTCGACACTGGTGCCGAGCGACTTGGACAAACGAATTGCCATTTCCGCAGTGACACGGGCGGAGCCGTTAACAACTCGGCTTAAGGTCGATGGCGCCACGCCGAGCTGGCCTGCAAGCTCGCGAATGCTCATCCCTGTGGCGGCGAGATAGTTCTCCGCAATGATTTCCCCGGGATGTGCGGGGTTATGCATTCTTTTCAGCGCCATCAGTGATAGTCCTCATAGTCAACGATGTAGGCATTGCCGTTCTTGAACTCGAAGGTCAGTCGCCAGTTTCCACTGATCCACACCGCCCACCGACCGACGTAATTCCCGGTCAATGGATGGAGCCGATAGCTCGCCCGGTTCATATCGGAAATCAGAACGGCTGCGTCCAATTCCGTAAGTACCGACCTCAGTCGCATGGAATGCTTGGATTGGATTCCAGCAGTCGACCCGGTCTCAAAAAACCGTCGCAGCCCCTTATGCCTAATGGATTTGATCATACGTCATTGTTGCGCGGTGCGCAACACGCATTAAATGATAACGACAAAGCATGGACTATGCCTATACATCCCAAAAATTCAACCCATTCCCATTAAAGCGCATTGGCCAAACAGCAAGGATGCATTTGGTGCGCCCATCCGACCGAAGGCGCCAAATTGCCGACGAACGGCACCTATCTACCGGTCTGATGAGATGGCGGTGCTGCCTATTTCTCAATACTTAGATCTACGCGGCCGCGCTGCAAATCATCTCCGAACTCGCGCAGTCGGAAAATGGAGGCTCCCGTCGATCGTCACCGATGACGAGAAATGGAAGTTGCCTGTACAAAGAATCGTAGTAGTCTTGCCACAGGATTTTCGATAATCTGAACTGCAACGCCAAGGGGATTGTTCATGATTGTGTACTCAGAACCGAAAGATACTTTTGTGACCCAGGCGAAGGGTGGCAAGGAAATTGCGGCGATCATTTTTCGAAATGTTTTCGAACGCCTCGGCATTCGCGCGAGTCCGCATGGTAAGACCCCCATTTTTAGCTGGCGCCAAAAGTGGAGTTAAGCCGCCAAAGCGATCTTCTGCCTTGGCGTAATGCCTCCAAGAGACATGTTGGGTCGGATGTTATTGTAAATCCACAGCCACGGAGTTGCTTTGGACGGGCTGTCTTCGATGCTTTCAAAGCCGTTGGCCGCGAGCAGATCGTAGCGAACCGTGCGGTTGAATCGCTCGATGTAGGCGTTCTGTTGGGGATTGCCGGGCTGGATAAATTCGATGCGAATACCGTGCTTTGATGCCCATTGATGCAATGCGGCGCTTTGAAATTCGGGGCCATTATCGCAGCGAAGTACGCTGGGGCGGCCCCGCCATTCGATGATCTGGTCCAGAGTTCGGATTACGCGCTCTGCTGGCAGCGAGAAGTCGATTTCCATGGCCAGTGCCTCGCGGTTAAAGTCATCGATGACATTGAAACAGCGGAAGCTATGTCCGTCATTGAGTTGATCGTGCATGAAATCCATGGACCAGGTGTGGTTCAAGGCGTCAGGAACGGCCAGGGGCTGGGGTTTTTCACGGACCAGGCGTTTCTTGGGTTTGATTCTCAGGTTGAGCTCAAGTTCTCGGTAGATGCGGTACACCCGCTTGTGGTTCCATGGGAACCCCTTCACATTGCGCAGATGCAGGTAACAAAGCTTGAAGCCCCACGTTCGATACGCGGTGGTTAGTCGCTCCAGCCAATCCGCGATCAAAGCGTTCTCGTCGCTATGCTTTGCGATGTAGCGGTAGCAGGTCTCGCTGATTCCAAATGCCGAGCAGGCACTTGATATGGACATGCGGCGCTCGGTAACTGCCCATTTGGCCATCTCACGGCGTTGAGATGGCCTTACCATTTTTTTGCGAGCGCTTCCTTCAGCACATCGGCGCTCATCTGGGCCTCGGCATACATCTTCTTGAGCCGGCGATTTTCATCTTCGAGCTCCTTCAGACGCCCCATCATGGATGCGTCCATACCTCCGAACTTACTACGCCATTTGTAGAACATGGCCGAGCTGAAGCCGTGTTGGCGGCAGAGCTCAGGAACCGGCACGCCGGATTCGTTTTGCTTGAGAAAGCCAAGGATCTGACTGTCGGTGAATCGCGATTTTTTCATGGGAATCTCCTAATGTAAGGGTATTAGAAAATTCCACTTCTGGCGTCACTGGTTTTTAGGGGGCATTACCCCTCCACCTCACTGTAATGAGGCGCATCATACGTTTCCGAGACGGTAAAACCGGACCCGAAAACCCCTCGTTCTCCTTTACCCTGTTCGGCAAGAAAGACTCTCGAACCAACTGGGAGATTTCGCCGATTGCCCACACTCCATCGCAATGGCTCTCCCGTTGTTTCGAATGACTCAACATATTTGACCAACTCCGCTAGAGGCCATGCTTCGGGCTTCCACGTCAGAAGAAAAGTGCGCTCGCCTAGATTCTCAGTATCCATGAATGTCAATACTCCCATGTGTCCGTAACGCCTCAATAGAACAGATCATCGAAAGGCGCGAGCAGTTGGTCAACTCGCAACAAGTGAGTTGAGCCACGCCCGGTAGTTCTCACCGGTATCCACCTTTCTTAGAGATCGCATGCCATTATCGTTTCGTCCCAACAAGACACCTGATACTGCGCTAGGACTTTCAAACACAATGTCCTCCAGAACTTCAATATCGTCTCCGTTACGGGATATCTTGCCGTCGCTGATCAGTTGATCGCGTAGAGTACGGTAGCTATATCCAGCCTCTGTGTGGAAGTAACGACCTTTTGCTCCTTTGCGCAGGACGAGCCCTTCCTCGGTCACGTCAATTAATCCATTAATTTGACCGTTGAATCCCGTGACACGGAACTGAGCGACAGTTGTACTGCCTTTCTGTGCAGAAACCTTCACAGATGACTTATACGCACGCCCTTCTTCGAGCCGATATCCTGACTCCACCGCTTCGATCAATCTTTTCTGGCGGTTCGAAAGTGTGCCCACATTCCATTCCGTTGCACCCTTGAAATCAAACGTCATAGCGAATGGCGAGGTCTTCCCTTCACGCAGGAAATAGGATTCCAATTTCCGTTTAAGATCGTAATTGCTGGCTGAAGAATTCCTCTTCCGATCGAGTAGTGTAAGGTTTCCCAATCGGTCAACCCAGTGAGTCCGATCCGATGGCTTGTCGATCCACTGCACCCATTCGGATTCCGGCTTTGGATTCTGAGGGAGCACGTGCTCAACCGTTACAGTTGCAACGTCGTATTCCGCACCCGCATCTACCAGGAAACCGTCAATTCGCAAGAGCAAAGTTGACAGTGCGCGCGGCGAATGCGTTTCGTACAATGGACCCTCTAACGCGGAGAGTGTTTGCGACATTTCTCGCATTGACAGCTGCAATGCAGAACTGCTTTCACTTAAATCCGCGCCCTTGATGACTTCGTCAGTGAGTTTTGAGAAGCGCTCGATTCGGTCATTGATCCCAACCTTACGGATGAGCATGGAGTGTGCGAGCCTCTCCAGATCGGCAAAAAATGGTGCCAGCACATCTACAACGGATTGGTTCCGGTGACGGGTCAGAAACTCAATTGCAGGTGGCATCCAATCACTGAATTGCAGCCGATTGAGCCATTTCAGTGGGCCATTCACCCGATACGCATCTTGGGCGCTACTGAATGATGCACTGACAATGTCACCGAAGGCTCGGCCATAGGGCTCAAGCATCCCATCAACGAACTGCTCGGGTGATTGATATTTAACGCTCTCGGTGAATTCCTTACGCAATGTCCCCTTGGGTTTCTGGCGGCGATGAATCATGCGAATGTGACCGAACAGCTCGCCAAAACGCTGGCGCCCCAATTTCTCTTCCAGTGAGTCCCACTTTTGGGTGTATTGATCCCGATCGGTCTCCTGGATCTGCCCGATGATGTCAGCCTTCAAGAGATCGGTCGCCGTCAGGTCCAATCCGCGGCTGTTGAGAACGCTGAAGATTCGAAATGCCGAGTCGAAGTCGGGCGTCGATACGACAACCAACACGCATTTCATCGCAAGGAAGCTGGCAAGCGACTGAAGATACTCCTGATCCTTTCCGATCAGCGCATCTGTGAAACACATGGCATTTCGAGTGATGTTTAGTTTCGCGTCGGTTAAATCCAGATCCTCGGTGAGTTTTTCTAATCCACCAGGATCCTGAATATGTGTTCGGAAATGATCATTGTCGCGTTTCCGAAGTGAAAGTCGATACTTTGCCTGGGTACCTTCTAAGAGATTGGCTTTCTGAAGAACGTAGGATCCCAAGCTGTTCTTTACGTCCTCGTTAGCACTGAGCTCACGAAGGACGGAAAGCAAAATTGTCAATGTCGTCAGTCGCTGCTGCCCATCGACCACCTCACTTTCAGGGAAACCGTCTTTCTTGATCAGGACAATGCTGCCGAGAAAATATTCCGGCATTTCCGGAACAGGCGTGTCCTTGTAAGAATCCATGTACTCCGTCAGATCGGTCAGGAGCTCTTCCGCCTGCTCTACTCCCCAAGAGTATGGGCGTTGGTATTCCGGAATCAGAAACTGGAAGTCATCACTGAAAATCTTTTTCAGCGGGAATTGGTGTGCACTTAAGAGACTCATTAACCCTCATCCATCATTTGCGATTAAACTATTCTGTAACAACTCAACAACCCAGGTCGACGTTCATCTACATCTCAACCCGACTTTGATCTTTGCAGCTTCTTCACCGGTTTAGAGGGTAGTAACGAGGTCAACGCCTGATAGCGCTCGAACAAAAATGCTACCCGCGACGCTTCCGTGGAGAAGTCGGGCTTTTTGCGGCCGGCGGATCTTTCTGCGGCGATGTATGCGACGTCCACGGCGCGGTCGAGCAACTGGTGTGCCTTGGTCAGTGCCGACGGCATGGTGTTCGGGTCGTACAGGTCGGCCAACGTGGAGTCCGGGAACTGGGCCCGTGCGTCCAAAATACCCTGCGCCGCAGTCTCGATCGCTTCACGGATATTGTCATCCGAAATCTCGGGCCATGGGAAGTTGTTGTAGACAATCCCCGAGGAATATCGATATCGACTTTCCAACCTACCTGCAACTGCACGCATCCAGCTCATATGCATTAAGGACTGCATGATTGCGAAATGAGTAACGCTACTCGAAGGAACCAGCAGGTTCGCGTCGCCGCAAATGATTGTTGGCGAGACAAAGCCCAATGGAATGTACTTTCTGTTTTCTGAGCTGTGTCTTGGGACAAGAATATAAGAATCGTCAGGTTGCCGAATTTCACCAAAAAGCGACGGCGTTTCCGCAAGCGCCTTGGTTGTGGGGCGAGTACTTTTTGCACGCATTTCTCGCACTGCTTTAATGCGACGCGTCACCTCAGGTGAGTCTCGAATAATCTCCGGAGCGGTTCGTCCAAGCCAGAGACACCAACGTGTTCCGCCGTTGAGGAACTCTTCGGCTCCAAGAAACGGTCGAATTGAGTCCGAAATAATTGGAGACTCTTCCAGTAGCTGATCACGCTCACTTGAGTTCAAAAGGAGATGACCCCCATCATTCGCCATTGAACCGAAAACGATCGGGGGCACTTGCGAAAGTGGTCGTGAGCGGTTGCCAATCACGACTTCTGCCGCATCGACCAGATACGGATTGATCGTAGTCGCTGCTATGCGTACTGGTTCCGCAGAAGGATTCTCATAGTCGAAAATCCATTTTCTAGCTGCGCCCGAAGTATGGTTCAATCCGACAATAACGCAGTGCACAGCTGCATTGCCGCGAGCTTCATTGCTCCAACGGAAAGTGCGGTGAGCAAAATCAATAGCAACGTTCTGCTGATAGAGAAAAGGCCAAAGTATTCCAGCCTGTTCGCCTTGTACTATTGAGCTAGTAGAAACGAACGCAGCCCGAATCGCATGATTGAGTTGAATCATCTCGCTAGCTTTTCCAAACCAAGCGCTTACGAAATCTAAGTTACCTGTACCTTTTGTCTTTCCAAAGACAGAAATCATATCTGCTTTCTGATACGCAGATTGGTGCTGCTTACCTATAAACGGCGGATTACCCATGATGTACGAGAGCTTCGACGCCGGCACCACATCATTCCAATCGATGCGCAATGCGTTGCCGTGGATGATGGATGCAGACTTCTTCAGCGGCAAGCGGATGATGTTTTCGCCGAATTGTTCCGCGACGAGCAAGTTCATTTGGTGGTCCATCAACCACATAGCGACTTGTGCAATTTGAGCGGGAAACTCTTCGATCTCGATGCCGTAGAACTGATCGACGTCGAGGAAAACGTGATCTTGCACGGAAGTGAGAACGGATCCTTGCGTTGCGAATTGACGCTTGAGAATTTCGAGTTCGAGCAGACGCAACTCGCGATAAGCGATGACCAGGAAGTTACCGCAACCGCAAGCGGGATCAAGGAACGTCAGCTTGGCGATGCGGCCGTGGAGTTGCGCGAGTTTTTTCTCGTTGGAACCGGCCTTGTCGAGTTCTTCGCGGAGATCATCGAGAAACAGCGGACCGATGAGCTTGAGAATGTTGCTCTCACTGGTGTAGTGGGCGCCGAGGTTGCGGCGGGCTTTTTTGTCCATTACAGATTGGAACATCGACCCAAAAATCGCCGGACTGATCCGACTCCAATCCAACCCCGATGCATCCAGCAGCAGTTGCCGCGTGGCACTCGTGAAATCGGCGAGCGGCAGCGCCTCCTCGAACAGTTTGCCGTTGACGTAAGGCAGTTCGCGCAGTTGCTCATCCAGCGCCGTGGACCGCTTGTCCTCGGGCGTATTCAGCGCCTGAAAAATCCGCGCCAACCATCCACCCAAATCCGATCCATCCGGATTCGTCCGCTGCGACACGACATCATGGAACGCATGCCTCGGAAAAATCCCCGTATCATCCGCAAACAAACAGAACAGCACACGCACCAGCAGCACTTCCAGCGGATGCCCATCGAAGCCCGACGCCTTCAACGCATCATGCAACTTCCCCATCCGCTCGGCCGCTTGGACGTTGACCGGATCCTGCTCCTTAAACGAATGCGACTGATACCCCGCAATGAACCCAAACCGCCGGATATGCTTCGGCAAATCCTTGAGCTCAAACTCCACATCCTCATGCTCGCCATCGAGATCGTATAGCCGAAACTTCTCAAAGTCACTGACGAGGATGTATCTCGGGAGTTCTGCTTCCTTCAGTCCCGGAAAATAATCCTTCGCCTGTTGGTGCGCCCGCGCTAAGTCCTTGCCCCGCGATTTGTGCTCGACAAGCAACACTCCCTTCCACAACAGATCGATGAAGCCATCGCGGCCGTCGATTTTTTTGACCTTATGCTCGAACGTCGCAACTCTTCTTCTGCTGACGCCAAATATCTGGAAAAAATCATCCCAAAACGATTTCGCCTCCGCATCCTCCGACGCCTCAGCTTCCCACTCCTTCGTGAACCGCCTCGCACGGTCCTTGATTTCATTCCAGCTCAGCGGCATTGCTCATCCTGTTGTTCACGCAGCCCAATCACCGCTTCAGTATCGCATTGCGGAAGCTGACCGCGGAAGCTTCACTGTGCTCAATCTGTTCTGCGATAACTCTCAGCGCTAGCGCCTCGGCGTTCTTAATGGCTTCGTCACTGCTTACCCCGTACGCCATTACACCTGGAATCTCGATTAATTCCGCAATCCAGCGACCATCGTTTTCACGATCAACTTCGATTGTGTATTCCATTGCTTTCATCACTCCAGATCGCTCTCGCTTTCCTAGGGCATTTTCAAGCCCACGATAGCACGCGGCATGAGAGGGGCCCTTCTGGTTTTGTCAGACAGTAACCCGCAGCTACATATGAATTCGGCGCGTTCTCCGTTCAATAGTCGCTAAAGCGCCTTTGGCTTCTTTGGAAGCGGAGGCAAAGGACCGGTACGGCGCTCGAAAGCATGTCGCGCGCATTCAAGGTATTGCGAAACGTTCTTCAGGCCAGAAAGAAACTCGCTTCGTGCGCGTTGCTGTAATGGCGACCATAAACTGATGTTATTAGGATTTTGAAGTCGCCACTTCGCAATGTGGTCGCAATGACCCTCCATATACGTACAGGCCAAACTTGCCTGATTCCAAGCAACGCCGGAAACTTGATCAGTCACATTGCATGACGTAAAGCTCCATGAGTAATGAACTTCAGTCTGCCGAACGCCACGAGTCCGCAACCAAACCTGCGCAGCATCTTCCATCACTGACTCAAGAAGTGGTCGAGCCTCAGCGTAACGAAAAGGCCAATGGATCAAGTTCCTCGCGGTTTCAAAATTATTCGTTGCTCGCTCAAGCAGTGCGCGCAGCTCTAGACGCTCGGGCGACTCAAAGTCTCCACCGGTGACAACCGCCGCAACACCTCCCACAACCGCAGCCGGTGCTCTAAATAGAAATGTCCGTCGATCCATTAACGCCTCCATTGTTTTGATCATTATTTGCGTCCGCCGTCTCAGCGCTTGAGATGCATTCCAACCACACTTTCAACGTGAACACTCTCATGACGACCGCTAGATATTCTGTTTCGAATATTGTGATTTTCGTTTATTTCGATTACTATTGAGTTCTGGAGAACCTACGAATGAATACGATCGACCGAAATCTGGTGCTCCCTGAGGAACGCGAAATTCGCGCTGCCATCGAGGGGCGGAGAGAGTTGGCGGCATTTTTGTCGACCAAATTTGATACCCAGAAGATTCAAATTTTCGACCGCAAGAACAAGGCGCATCAGGTGGAATTGCCATCGACTGCGTTGCGCCTGCTCGTCGAGATTCTCGGCGAACTCGCTGAGGGCAACGCTGTCAAAATCGTGCCGGTTCAAGCCGAACTAACCACCCAAGAAGCGGCAGATATGTTGAACGTTTCGCGCCCTCACCTCGTCAAGTTGCTTGAAACCGGTGCTTTGAAATTTCACAAAACTGGAAAGCATCGCCGCGTCCAATTCGCGGACCTGATGGAGTTTAGGCAGCAGCGTGAAGCAGACAGCGAACGTGCAATGCAGGAACTCGCGGATCAAGCCCAACAATTAAACATGGGGTATGAGTGATCCACTCAAACTTCACGGCTCTATTCGACGCTTGCGTTCTATACCCGGCACCAATCCGGGACTTCCTTATGTGGCTTTCATTAACTGGGAAATTTCGCGCGAAGTGGAGTGAAACAATTCAAGAGGAGTGGACATCGAATCTCATCGAGAATCGCCCTGATATTTCCGCGGAGCAATTAATGCGAACAGTTGAATTGATGAATCGCGTTTTGCCCGATGCGTGCGTGTATGGGCATGAAAAATTAATCGCCGGCCTGGAATTACCGGATCCAAATGATCGCCATGTGCTTGCAGCCGCCATCTGTGGTCAAGCAGACGTCATCGTCACATTAAACCTCAAGGATTTTCCGCGTGACCAGCTGGAGCCTTTTGGCATCGACGCTCAACATCCGGATGCGTTCTGTGGCTACTTGTTCGACCTGGATGCCGCGGCAGTAATATCAGCTGCCACAAAACACCGCGCGCAACTTCGCAATCCTAAAATGGACGTTGACCAGTACTTACTAAATCTCGCGAAACATGGTTTACCGCAAACCGCGAAATCGCTATCCGCATATCGCTCAATCATTTAAGCAGCGGTTTTCAACTCAGAAATGAAGGAAACCACTATAGCGATTCACCACGGCTAAACTCTGTATTACCACGACCAACGGAGGCAAGTTGCTTGCAATGACAGAAACAACCGGTTACGACAAAAAATCAATAACTATCAAATTTCCCGAGGTAAGCTCTAGCTGGCTATGGGCAATTCCGTTCATTACCTACTACTGCTCACTGAGTTTCGAGCAAGGACGATACGATTATTTCGATATACCCCGCAACTTCGCAGAAATTTCGCCTGCGCTAATTGCAGGAGTTGCATCCGGTACTGTCTTCGTACTGTCAATTATTTTTTTCATTTTATATGTAGCAGAACAATTTCGGACACACACTAACAGCTGTATACGATACATTGCTGACTGTGCTCCATTAATGGTGCTCCTATCATGGATTGCGTGGGTCGCCAGCAATTCCATACTTTCAATATTGATCGCATGCATCATTGCGCTTGTAATTGCGCGCGACCGTAGTGGCAAGCCAGCCGCCGCTCCAATTAACACTGAATCCAGAAGAGACAAAATCTCCAAGGCATTTGTGTTGCTACTTGCATTGATTCTTCTACCAGCTACTTTTCTAGGCGTCGGTAAAAACCTCCAATCTCGCGCACCGGTACTTACGGTTCTAACCGAAGACAAAACCGCAATCGTTGTTGGAAGAAGTGGAAATTCTTACGTGATAAAGCACTTCGATCAAAAGACCGGGCTCTTAAGGAAGGGCTTTGAGACGAGAAGCCTTGACGACACAGTCAGCTTCTCCAAATTACCAAACTCTGTCGTAAGCTGCGATCCGAGACTAAACCGTTTTAACGATTTCAACTTCATAACTTACTCGCCCTGCTACCCGCCCGTAAAACAGGGGATTGAATGAACTAGCAAGTGAACGTTGTGTGCTTCAGAGCTAAGCCTAGACCTTGCGCCCGTCTCGAGCATCTTGAAGCTGGATTTCTCGGCTTATGAGTGACCAGTTATCGGGGAGGGGTCATCTTGGGAGCGAACTGTACATTCGGACGCTGCTCAAAACGGGGTTCAGGTCAAATATATGACAGTACATCGACAGTCGCGAATGTCGCACTAACCGACTTCATAGCGAATCTATGTGTTGTCCTGGAGAATAATATCTATCGTTTCCCTTATTCCCATGGAACAGTTCTTGAACCTTAACCTCTTGTAAGCAGAAATACCAAGTGTTTTAATCGGCGTTGCCAGAAGTGCACCTAAAAAACTGTGCGGCGCGGCACGAACATCTGCAAAATCAAAGACGATTGATTTCCCTTGATCAATTGCTGGCATTAAACTACGATCTCGAAATCGCACGGCAGTTTGTTTATCTTCTGCTCTTGGTCCGAAGTGGTTATTGATGCTTACATAAAACTCACCTGCCTTTTCGGCATTCGACTTTCGATCAATCTCAGATTGAGCTTTTTCACGAAGCTCACTCATTATGCTATCGAGTTCAAACGCTACGCTTGGCTCAACTCGAAGAGTAACTAGAACGATAGTACCGGGCCAATTTGCATCAATCTGCTTGGTAGTAACATCGGTGGCGCTAACATGTAGCAGTCCGTCTCCAGAAAGGATGTGCATGTCCGCACGAAGCCTGTGAATGATGTTAGAAGAGATAAAAAGACCTACACCTTGATTATTTTTTTCCTTGTAGGGGTCGGTTATTCCGAAGGTCCCAGAAATTCCCGGCTGAATAGCCTTTAGTATTGCTTCCTCATGCGAATCAAAGTTTGGATAAGTTTGCTCCAAGTGAGCTTTGATTCCAATACCGCAATCTGCAATAATAAAATGCATTTCGCGACGAGTCTCGTACCATGTAAACTGCGTTACAGAAGGAAGTCTACGAGTCATCTTATCCACAGTTACATGGGACACGCCATGTTCGATTGTGTTGTAGAGTAGCTCGGAAAGAATATGTCTGAGCGTATCAACATATGAGATATTGAATCCATCGCAATACTCGTTTGCTTTAGCTAATGCAGCTTTGAAGTCATCGCTATTGCGAATTGCGAAGAGTGGCTTGAAAGCATTTCCATTAAATGTCTCGGTTTCATCTCTAAGCACATTAAAAAGTCCCAGCGCCCCCATTTGACGCCACATTTTGGCGGCATTTGTTCGGTCATTCCCTGTTTCAACCGTGACTCTGCAGCCACGACCCTTAAGACGCATTATGTAAAGCACGAGCAACGCCAATGCTTGATAGTTGGCTGAGCTGCATTTTCGTAGATCAATCCTTACAGGAACATTCTCCAATTCCCAATTGAAGAAATTTAGGACCGTTCGAAAATCGTACAGGTCATGGCGCTTAAAGGAGAAATTGACGGGCACTTCCATTTTGACGGTTCGCGCCCTGTCACGCTCCGACCGCATTTTGCGCTTTGCAATTACAAGTTGCTCCTTCCAGCCGGAACTCATCGACTCACTCCCCCTACATATTCCTACGGTACTCACCGCCGACTTGATACAGCGAGTGGCTGATCTGGCCGAGACTGTGAGTCTTCACCGCTTCCATCAGCTGCTCGAACAAGTTCCGGCGTTCTAACGCAGCGACCTGCAACGCACGCAAACCGGATGAGGCCAACGAGTTGCGGTTCGACTGGAAGCCAGCCACGTGCGAGATCTGCGCGCGCTTCTCGGAATCAGTGGAGCGGATCAATTCGATCTCGGTGACGATGTCGCCGGCGTGTTCTTTTGGCAGGAAGGTGTTGACACCGATCAGAGGCAAGGAGCCGTCGTGCTTCTTGTGCTCGTAGTACAACGACTCCTCTTGAATCTTTCCGCGTTGATACATCGTGTCCGTGGCGCCGAGGACGCCGCCGCGGTCGGAGATCGCTTCGAATTCCTTGTAGACGGATTCTTCGACGAGGTCGGTGAGTTGATCGACGATGAAGGAGCCTTGCCATGGGTTTTCGTTGAAGTTCAGGCCGAGTTCCTTGTTGATGATCATCTGGATCGCGACGGCGCGGCGGACGGACTCCTCCGTTGGCGTCGTGATCGCTTCGTCGTAAGCGTTCGTATGCAGCGAGTTGCAGTTGTCGAACAATGCGTACAGCGCCTGCAGCGTCGTGCGGATGTCGTTGAACTGGATTTCCTGCGCGTGCAGCGAGCGACCGGACGTTTGGATGTGATACTTCATCATCTGCGAGCGTGCGGATGCGCCGTAACGTTCACGCATGGCGCGGGCCCAGATGCGGCGTGCGACGCGGCCGATGACGGTGTATTCCGGATCCATGCCATTCGAGAAAAAGAACGACAGGTTCGGCGCGAAGTCATCAATCTTCATGCCGCGTGCGAGGTAATACTCGACGATGGTGAAGCCGTTCGACAACGTAAACGCCAACTGCGAAATCGGATTCGCACCGGCTTCGGCAATGTGATAACCGGAGATGGACACGGAATAGAAATTGCGGACGCCATTTTCGACGAAGTACTGCTGAATGTCGCCCATCATGCGCATCGCAAATTCCGTGGAAAAAATACAGGTATTCTGCGCCTGATCTTCCTTGAGGATATCCGCCTGCACCGTGCCGCGAACCGTCCGCAACGTGCGGTCCTTGATCTCTGCATAGACTTCCGGTGAGACCAGTTGATCACCGCTGATGCCAAGCAAGCCCAAACCTAACCCGTTATTCGACGCAGGAATTTCGCCCTCATACTTCGGACGCTCGCGACCTTCGAACCACTTGTCGATCTTCTTCGAAGCCTCCGCCCAACGCGCAGGATCTTCCTTCAAGTACAGCTCAACTTGCTGATCGACCGCCGTGTTCATGAACATCGCGAGGATGATCGGCGCCGGACCATTGATCGTCATCGAGACCGACGTCGTGGGTTGGCACAGGTCAAAACCCGAGTACAACTTTTTCATGTCATCCAGCGACGCGACGTTGACGCCGGAGTTGCCGATTTTGCCAAAAATATCCGGACGGATCGCAGGATCTTCGCCATACAACGTCACCGAATCGAACGCTGTGGACAGACGCGCGGCAGGCAAGCCGACGGACAAATAATGGAAGCGGCGGTTGGTGCGCTCCGGTGTGCCCTCACCCGCGAACATGCGGATCGGATCCTCACCCGTGCGACGGTACGGATAGACGCCACCCGTGTATGGATAGGAACCGGGCAGATTTTCTTTCTGCAAAAACGTCAGCAACTCACCCCAATCGCGGTACTTCGGCACCGCAATTTTCGGCACCTTCGAATGCGACAGGGACTCGCGGTAGTTGTCGACGCGAATGACTTTGTCACGCACTTTGTATTCGTTGTAATCGGCAGTCACCGACTCGACGCGCGACGGCCACGCACGCAGCAACTCCACCGCTTCCTTATCGAGCGAGGTCAATGCATCGTTGTAACGCTGACGCAACAGCGCGAGTGTGCGATCGGTTCCATCACTTGCGAGCAACTCATCCGCGCCATACAAATCCAATGGCTTCGGCAACTTCGGATCATCGAGGTGATGCAGCGATTCCCAATACGATTGCGCGCGGCTCGCGGTCTCGGCTTGCGATTCGATGTGGCGGTTGATGCCACGTCCCTGCTCCGCAATCTCGGCGAGGTAACGAATGCGTGCGCCTGGAATCAAGACGGTCGCTTTCGGTTCCTTCAAATCAACATTCACATCGGGGACAAAATCCGTATTCGCCGTGTGGAAGTCATCGCCCATTTTGGCCTTCAACAATCGGCACAGATTCGTGAACATCCACGACAGACCCGGGTCATTGAATTGCGATGCGATCGTCGGATACACCGGCACATCTTCATCCGCGACGTTGAATGCGACGCGGTTACGCTTCCACTGTTTGCGGATGTCACGCAGCGCATCTTCGCTACCGCGCTTGTCAAATTTGTTGAGGACAATGAGTTCGGCAAAATCGAGCATGTCGATTTTCTCGAGTTGGCTTGGCGCACCAAAATCACTCGTCATCACATACATCGGGAAGTCCACGAGGTCGACGATCTCACTGTCGCTCTGTCCGATACCCGCAGTCTCGACGATCACGAGGTCATAGCCGAGTCCCTTCAACGCGCCAATGCAATCCTTGAGCACAGTATTCGTCGCAGCGTTCTGACGGCGCGTGGCCATCGAGCGCATAAACACGTTTTTCGAACGCAGCGTATTCATGCGGATGCGATCGCCGAGCAATGCACCGCCGGTACGACGACGCGTTGGGTCCACGGAGATCACGGCGATGCGCATCTCAGGGAAACTCGCCAAAAACCGATTCAACAGTTCATCCGTGACGCTCGACTTACCCGCGCCGCCCGTGCCGGTGATACCGATGACCGGAGTTTTCGCACCCGCCATCGCCCACTCTTTGCGCAGTTTGCTCAAGGTTGCTTCGTCGATCTTGCCTTCTTCAATGCTGCTCAGCAGTTGGCCAATCGAGATCTCATCGTCAATGTCGGCCTTGGTGTGTTCGTCGACATTTTTGCGACCTTCCGCCGCACGCGCGACAACGTCTTCGATCATGTGCACGAGACCCATGTGCATGCCATCGTTCGGATGGTAAATGCGCTCGACACCATAATCCTGCAGTTCGCGAATTTCTTCCGGCGTGATCGTGCCGCCACCACCACCAAACACTTTAATATGCCCGGCGCCACGTTCCTTCAGCATGTCGACCATGTACTTGAAGTACTCGACGTGTCCGCCCTGATAGCTGCTCAGCGCAATGCCATCGGCATCTTCCTGCAGCGCCGCCCGCACGACATCTTCCACACTGCGGTTATGCCCCAGGTGCACGACCTCCACACCCTGCGCTTGAATCAACCGCCGCATGATATTGATCGCCGCATCATGTCCATCAAAAAGACTCGCCGCCGTCACAAACCTCAGTGGCGTCGTTTCAGTTTCCGGCTTGCTGTTTTCATTCGGCAAAATCTGCGTATTCATACGGGCTCTGGGCATCGTTTTCAGGGTCAACTTTCCATTCTAACCGCCGCCCACCCATCCGTCACGGCATGAGCATCCCGCCCGCGTGCCACGCTCTCCGCCCGCTGTCACAATTGCAATATTTGCAACATTTGCAACACACGCATCTTCCACTGCTTCCCGTCTGCTAGACCGCGATCGTGCTGGTCCACAAATGTAGCCAAAATCCACAATTGTGGACACCGCACTATGCGATCACGCGGAAACATTTGTAACCACCGGAAACATTTGTAACCGCACGCGCAGAAACAATTGTTGCTGACAGAAACAATTGTTGCTGTCAGAAACAATTGTTGCTGCACGAACGTGCGCGGCAACGAACGCGAACATTTTGGGACGCGGTGGTGAATTGGTGCGGTGCGTCACGAGTCGCGGACCTCGATCAAGGCGCGGGCGAGGCGAATGGCTTAAAATAGTGGCTCTTTTGTAAACCCACCCATGCGGATACACACCGCGGAGAAGTCATGATTTTTGAAACGCTCGATACGACTGGTCACGAACAGGTTGTTTTTTGCCATAACAAGGACGCGGGACTGAAGGCGATCATCGCCATCCACAATACGGTGTTGGGTCCGGCGCTGGGTGGCACGCGCATGTGGCCGTACCAATCGGAAGCTGAGGCGTTGAATGACGTTTTGCGTCTGAGCCGCGGCATGACTTACAAAAACGCCGTTGCTGGCCTCAACATCGGCGGCGGTAAGGCAGTCATCATCGGTGATCCGGCCAAGGACAAGTCCGAAGCGCTGTTCCGCGCCTTCGGTCAGTTCGTCGATTCGCTCGGCGGCCGTTACATCACGGCAGAAGACGTTGGCATCGATGTCAACGACATGGAATATGTTTACCGCGAAACGGAATACGTCACGGGCGTGCATCAGGTTCACGGTGGTTCGGGCGATCCATCGCCATTCACCGCTTACGGTTCGCTGCAAGGTTTGATGGCAACGTTGAACCGCAAGTTCGGCGACGAAGAAATCAGCAAGTACAAGTTCGCGGTGCAAGGCCTCGGCCACGTCGGCATGGAATATGTGAAGCTGTTGCGTGAGCGCGGCGCGGCGAAAATCTGGGTCACCGACATCAACCAAGCGTTGGTCGATAAGGCGGCCAATGAGTACGGTGCGGAAGCCGTCGGTCTCGACGAGATCTACGACGTTCCGGCAGATGTGTACTCGCCGTGCGCATTGGGCGGCACCGTCAACGAGAAAACCATCGACCGCATCAAAGCCAGCGTCATCTGCGGCGCGGCGAACAATCAATTGGCCACGAACGAAATCGGTGATGAGCTGTCGCGTCGCGGCATTCTCTATGCACCGGATTACGCAGTGAACGCCGGCGGCGTCATGAACGTTGCGCTGGAATTGGAAGGTTACAACCGTGAGCGTGCGATGCGTAACATGCGCGCGATCTATCACAACCTGACGCGCATTTTCGAAATCGCCGAACGCGATGGCATTCCAACTTACGCAGCGGCAGACCGGTTGGGCGAAGAGCGCATCGAAGCGATCGGTAAGTTGAAGTTGCCACAGCGCACTGGCGACACGCGCTTCGAAGGCCGTATCCGCGGCGGTCACTAACCGCTGCCTCGCGTTGCCCGATGTTCCTAGGAGTGTCGGGCTGCGCAATCTCGGGGTGTTACAAACGTAACATCCTGAAACAATTGTTACACCTGGATTTTTGGTGGTGGCCGCAACTGTGGTCGCGCACTGTCGGTTACAAATGTTTCCACTGGTTACAAATGTAACCGCCGGCGTACCAGTTTCATTTTTTTCGATTTTTGACTTGGGGTTCTAACCAAAATGCGACCATTCCCACTCGGCGAAGACATTGATGCACTGCGCGATGCGGTAAGGAAGTTCGCGGAGGCGGAGATTGCGCCGCGTGCCGTGGAGATCGACGAGCGTAACGAGTTCCCGCAGGACCTGTGGCCGAAGCTCGGTGAGATGGGTCTGCTCGGCATGACGATCCCGGGTGAGTACGGCGGCAGTGACATGGGCTACCTCGCCCACATGGTCGCGATGGAAGAGATCTCAAGAGCCAGTGGCTCAGTCGGTCTCAGCTACGGCGCCCACTCGAACCTGTGCTTGAACAACCTCGCGGCGAACGGCACGAAGGAACAGTGCGAGAAATATCTGCCGAAGCTGTGCACCGGCGAACACAAGGGCGCGCTCGCGATGAGCGAGCCTGGTGCTGGCAGTGACGTCGTTGGATCGATGTCGTGCAAGGCGGAACTGAAAGGTGACGTCTGGGTGGCCAACGGTAACAAAATGTGGATCACCAACGGTCCGGAAGCGGATGTTTTGATTGTCTACATGCGCACCGCACCGAAGGAAGCGGGCTCGAAGGCGATGACGGCTTTTATCGTTGAGAAAGGCATGAAGGGTTTCAGCACCGCGCAGAAGCTCGACAAACTCGGCATGCGTGGATCCAATACATGCGAACTCGTGTTTGAGAATTGCGAGATTCCAGTCGAGAACGTGCTCGGTGAAGTCAACGGTGGCGTCAAAGTGTTGATGTCCGGCCTCAACACCGAACGCCTGGTGCTGAGCGGTGGGCCGCTTGGACTGATGCAGAAGGCCATGGACATCGCCCTCCCCTACGTCCGCGAGCGTAAGCAGTTCGACGTCGCGATCGGCACGTTCGGTTTGATGCAGGGCAAGATTGCGGACATGTATACCAAGCTGCAATCGTCGCGCGCGTTTGCGTATCAAGTGGCGAAGGATTACGACGCCGGCGTGAAGTCACGCATCGATGCCGCATCGTGTTTGCTGCATGCATCGGAGAGTGCTGTGCAAGTGACGCTCGAAGCGATCCAGACGCTTGGTGGCAACGGCTACATCAATGAGTTCGAAACTGGTCGACTGTTGCGCGATGCGAAGTTGTATGAAATCGGCGCGGGCACGAACGAAATCCGCCGCATGCTGATTGGTCGCGAGTTGTTCAACGGACACAGTTGATTTTGTTGCAAAAGCACAATGAATGGCGCTCTACGGGGCGCCATTTTCGTTGGTGCATTCAGAAAATTTCAGTTGAACCTAACTGTGATATGCATTACAAAAGAGAGATGTGGGACATGGATTGGTCCGCCCATGAAATTTTCTCGAGGTGGTAAGAAATGTCGCGCAAGATTAGGGTTTTTTCGTATTCCGCACTTACGTTGGCCATCGCGGTCGGTTTGACTGCGTGCGGTGGTGGCGGTGGGGGCGGCAACGTCATTGCACCGACAACACCTCCACCGGTGAATCCACCACCGACCAGCGGTCCTCAGGCGCCCGTCGTCGGCACTGTCAGCCCGAATCTTGCCGTTGCGTATGACGTGACGAATACGGCTGCGGGTCAAGCCGCCGGCTTCACCGGCGCGGGCGTGACCATCGGTGTCGTCGACTCGGGTGTCGTGCGTAACAACCCTGCGCTCTATCCGCGCGTCGTGGCGAACCTGACCTACGTCAGCTCCACACGTAACGATCTGACGAAGGACGACGTTGTCGGACACGGTACCTCCGTCTCGCACAGCATGGCAGGCTTGCCGTGGGGCTCGTGGCCGGGCGGCGTGGCAACCGGATCGAATATTGTTTCGGCGCGCATCATCAACGACACGCGTCCGACCGATGACGGCTCGGGGCAAGGTAACGAAGTCAGCGGCGCGCTCGGTCTCGAGCCGATCCACAACGACCTCATCGCCCGCGGCGTCAAAATCATGAACAACTCCTGGGGTGGCCTGTACTGGACCAACCTCAATGCAACGGCGCCCATCGCCGCGGAATACCGTAAGTTCATTATCCAAAATGGTGGGCTGGTTGTTTTCGCAACCGGTAACGAAGGGCGTGCGAACCCGACGGACATGTCTTCGATGCCTTCGAAGCCAGGACCGGATGGCACCAAGCCGGCCGCAGATCTTGAAGTGGGCTGGTTGGCAGTCGGTGCGCTCGCGTCGGGCCGCACCAACAACGTCTCCGGCGATACCACGAGCCCTTACATGACGGCGGCGGAAGTTCTCGCGAATCCGCGCTTGGCGTATTACTCGAATGCCTGTGGTTTCGCGATGCGCTATTGCTTGGTTGCACCAGGCGATGTGGTCGTGCCGGGTAAGGATGATCCATACAACGCTCCAACGTATTGGCGTACGAGCGGTACGTCCCTTGCAGCACCACAAGTGTCTGGCGCAGCGGCATTGGTTTGGCAGGCGTTTCCGTATTTTAGTAACGATCTGGTCCGTCAAACGATTCTCGGCACTGCGAAGGATATCGGCGCTCCGGGCGTCGACGCGGTGTTCGGTTACGGCTTGCTGGATGTGGGCAAGGCGGTGAAAGGTCCCGCGAAACTTGATTGGGGTTCGATCAACGTCAACAATCCTTTGGCGTCGACCTTCTCCAACGACATCAGCGGCGCGGGCGGCATCAACAAACTGGGTGCAGGCACGTTGACGCTGTCGGGCACGAATAGCTACTCGGGTGACACGAATGTCCAGGCGGGCACTTTAGTCTCTGCCAAAAACATTCCCGGCAACGCCACCACCGTCTCTGGCGCAACTTTGTCGTTACCGAACTCGGGCGTCGTCGGCAACTTGAGCAACGGCGGTCAGGTATCGTTGACTGGCGCAGGTGGTCACACCGTCGGCGGCAATTACGTGCAAGGTTCAACAGCCACGTTGTCCTATCTCGTCGGCGCTCCCCTGCTCGTCACGGGTACGGCGTCGTTGAACGGTACGCTGCAGGTGGCGGGCAAGGTTGCCGGCTACACGCACACCGCGCAGGAAACGGTCGTCTCCGCGAATGGCGGATTGTCCGGCACGTTTGCGAATTTGACGGCGACGTCGAATGTTTTGATGACCGGCACCTTGTCGTATGACGCGAACAAAGCGTATTTGAACCTGACGCGATTGGACGTGGCAGCAACGGCGGCGGCGTTGGACTTCACGCCGATGGCAGTCGGTGGTGCGACGCGTGTGGAGGGTGCTTTTGGTGGGATCGACAGTGGCAAAACTCCGAACGGCGCATTCAATGCTGGCGCGGGTGTTTTGCAATCGATAACTTCGAATACTGAAGCCGAAAATTCGCTGGCTTCGTTGAACGGCGAACTGCACACCGCAGACTTGGCGTTCACGCGCATGACGCTCGATGGCGCGCGCTTGCGTCTCGACCGTCGTCTCGACACGGTTGGTAAGGGCGGCATGTGGTACGACGAGTCGAGCGGTTCGATGGCATCCACCGCATCGCTGGGCATGAACGCGCAAGGCTGGACGATTGGTCAGGACGTTCGCTTGAGCCCGAACTGGTTGGTCGGCGGATCCGTGGCCGAGCAGCGTGGGTTCGCGTGGAACGATCGTGCGGACCGCGCACGCAACCGTCAGGTGCAAGCCTCGCTCTACTCGTTGGTGAATTTACCGGGCGGCTTCTACTTGTCGGGCACGGGCTCAATGGGTCAGTTGGCTTCGAGCGCGAACCGTCAGATTGCACTGGGCGCTTATGGCTTTGATGTCGCGAGCAATGACAGCACGAACTTCCGTAACCTCTCATTGCAAGCCGGTCGTCCGCTGGAATTCGGTTTGACGCGTGTGACGCCGTATGCAGGCGTGCAATCGTTGACACTGGATCGCAGTGGCTTCGTCGAAAATGGCGCTTTGGGCTTCGGCTTGAAGGCAGACGCCTCGAGCGTGAGCGCGTCGCACGGCATCGCGGGTCTGCGCGTTTCATCGGCACTCTCGCGCTATGTCGATTTGTTCGCCTACTCCGAGTATCAGCGCTTGCTGAGCTCAAGTGGTTCGGCGGTCAACGCGTCGTTCACGGGCTTTGATCTGGCGTCGCCGATTACGGGCGTGGATTTCGCGCGCAATGCGTCGGTGTTTGGTTTTGGATTGAGCCGCGATGGCTTGAAGGGCAAATGGTCTCTGGGCTTTGACGGTCGCCGCGACAGCCGGGGCTCGTACCAGCAAGCATCGCTGAATTACGCCCGCGGGTTCTGATTTAAGCCGGTTGTAGCATGGCGGCGCGTCGGGACAGGATCTCGGCGCGCCGTTCTCGTTTGCGCCAAGGGGTACGGAAAGCGCATAATCGAGGGAGTCTGTTTTTTATTCGAAACTGGAGTTTCCTCGATGTCCGATGTCGTCATTGTTGGTGCGAAACGCACTGCGATTGGGTCGTTTTTGGGTCAATTTAACGGCGTTCCTACGCCAACGCTGGGTGCTGCGGCGATCAAGGGCGCTTTGGAAGAAGCTCACGTGAGCGCGGACAAAGTTGAAGAAGTGATCATGGGTTGCGTGCTGCCGGCCGGTCTCGGTCAGGCCCCTGCCCGTCAAGCCTCGATTGCTGCCGGCGTTCCGACGAGCGCGGGTGCGCTGACGATCAATAAGGTCTGCGGTTCGGGCATGAAGGCGATCATGTTGGCTGCCGATGCGATCAAGGCCGGTTCGGCTTCCACGATTGTGGCCGGTGGTATGGAGTCGATGACGAATGCGCCGCATCTGTTGAATGGTTCGCGCAATGGTTTGCGTTATGGCGAAGGCAAGCTGCTTGACCACATGGCGTTTGATGGTTTGACGAATCCGTATGACGGGAAGGCGATGGGTGTTTTTGGCGATGCAACTTGTCATGACTACGGGTTTGATCGCGAGGCGCTCGATACGTTTAGCGCGAAATCCGTTGAGAAGGCGCAGAAAGCCATTGCGGATGGTTCTTTCGCGAATGAAATCGTTGCCGTCACGGTCTCCGGTCGTAAGGGCGATGTCGTCGTTGATACCGATGAAGAGCCTGGCAAGATTGATACCGCGAAAATTCCTGGTCTGCGTGCAGCATTCGGTAAGGACGGTGTTTTGACGGCAGCCTCTTCGTCGAAAATTTCAGACGGCGCCGCAGCTGTTGTCGTCATGAGTTCGGATGCGGCATCGGCGGCAGGCGTCAAGCCGTTGGCGGTGATCAAGGGTTACGCGACGCATTCGCAGGAGCCTGCACAATTTACAACGGCACCGGTCAATGCGATCCAGAAAGTTCTCGAAAAGGCTGGATGGTCGAAGGACGATGTCGACTTGTTCGAGATCAATGAGGCATTCGCGTGTGTCGCCATGGCGCCGATCAAGGACCTGGGATTGGATGCCGAGAAGATCAACGTCAACGGCGGTGCCGTCGCTTTGGGACACCCAATCGGAGCGTCCGGTGCGCGTCTCGTTGTGACGTTGTTGCATGCATTGCAAGCACGTGGTTTGAAGCGCGGTGTGGCGTCACTTTGCATCGGCGGAGGTGAGGCAACAGCCCTCGCGATCGAGATAGTGTGAACAAACGCACACTATCGGTGTTAAATTTTTAATAAACAACGAAAAATATCTTGACAGCAATTCTGCGGTTGTCATCATTAACAACGGTACGCAGAAATGCGTGTCTTTTTTTATTTGACGAGGAAATCGAAATGACTTTGAATAAGGCTCTGTTGGCTATGGCCCTGGGTTTGGCTCTGGCTGCTTGCTCGAACGCTGAGCAAGCGAACGAAGCTGCTGCTGACGCATCGGCATCGGCTGCTGAAGCATCGCAAGCTGCTGACGCAGCTGCTGCTGCTGGCACCGCAGGTGCAGACGCTGCTGCTTCGGCTGCTGACGCAGCTGGCGCAGCTGCTGACGCTGCTGCTACGTCGGCTGCCGACGCTGCTGCTGCTGGCACGGCTGGCGCTGCAGACGCAGCTGCTGACGCTGCTGCTCAAGCTGCAGACGCTGCTGACCAAGCTAAGGAAGCAGCTGAAGAAGCAGCTAAGAAGTAATCATCACGCGGCTCTGGCCGTATGATTTATTTCTAGCGCTTCCGGACTTCGGTCCGAGCTCTGAAGACCACCGCTCCGGCGGTGGTTTTCTTTTGGGCGGAAGGAAAGGCGAAAGGCTTACGGCTAAAGGCTCAAGGCGCACGGATCGTTTTTTGCACGTTTTCAAAGGTTGAACTCGTGTCCATGGACAGAAGTTCATCTTTTTTTAAAGTGCCTTTTTTTGCATTAGTTGACTAGACGGATCAAGCTTCGAGCCTTAAGCCTTAGGCCTTTTCTCCTCGGCATATTGCACACTGCGCAAAACGTTGCTATGTTCGCATTGCGAATACAACGTTCGCAAAAAGCGGCCTAAGGCTTTCAAAGCTGTAAGCCTTTACCCCTTACCTTATTCTTGGAACAAGAAACATGAAGACCCAACTCACCATCGCGGCATTGGCCGTTGCCCTGGCACTGACCGGTTGCCAGAAGTCGGCTGAGACCCAAGCTGCTGAAGAAGCTGCGAAGGCAGAAACCGCGCAAGCTGCAGACGCAACTGCAGAAGCTGCACAAGCAAACGCAGCTGACGCTGCTGCTGCAACCGCTGCTGCTGCTGAAAATGCAGCGGACGCAACTGCCGCTGCTGCCGACAAGGCTGTCGACGCAACTAAGGACGCAGCTGCCGCTGCTGCAGACGCAACGCAAGAAGCTGCTGCCAAGGTTGAAGAAGCTGCGAAGAAGTAATTCGACGCTGCTGTCAGTTTGACGGAGACCCGTCCTCGGAAATGAGGGCGGGTTTTTTGTTAAATGCTATCCTTACTGCAGCAAATTAAGGATCTTTGTTCATGCCCGTTCTCCGTTCGACGCTTGATGTGCGCAGTGCTGATTTTGCCGAAAATTCCGAATACCACCGCTCGTTGGTGGCGGAGCTCGATGAGCGTCTGGCGCGAGTGGCGTTGGGTGGTGGCGAGAAGGCGCGTGACAAACACACTGCGCGTGGCAAGTTGCTGGTGCGTGATCGCATCACTGCCCTGCTCGATCCGGGTTCGCCATTCCTCGAAGTGGCACCGCTGGCTGCGGAAGGCATGTATGACGATGCGGCGCCGTCGGCGGGGATCGTGTGTGGCATCGGACGCATCAATGGTCTGGAAGTGATGGTCGTTGCGAACGATGCGACGGTGAAAGGTGGCACGTACTTCCCCATGACCGTCAAAAAACACCTACGCGCCCAAGCCATCGCCGAGGAGAATCGCTTGCCGTGCGTGTACTTGGTGGACAGTGGTGGCGCGTTTTTGCCGCTTCAGGACGAGGTGTTTCCGGATCGCGAGCATTTTGGACGGATTTTCTACAACCAGGCGCGGTTGAGTGCGCAGAATTTGCCGCAGGTGGCGGTGGTGATGGGTTCGTCGACCGCGGGTGGCGCGTATGTGCCGGCGATGTGTGACGAGTCGATTATCGTCAAGGAACAAGGGACGATTTTCCTGGGTGGTCCGCCGCTGGTGAAAGCTGCGACGGGTGAAGTCGTCAATGCCGAAGATCTCGGCGGTGCAGATGTCCATACATCTGTATCGGGCGTTGCGGATCACTTTGCGTTGGATGACCGTCATGCGTTGCAGATGGCGCGCGATGTGGTGGGTACATTTAATCGCGTGAAATCTATCGGCCTTGCGGTACGTGAATCGGTTGAGCCGTTGTATCCGTCTGAAGAGCTGTATGGGATCGTTCCGAAGGACACCCGCAAACCGTTCGATGCGCGCGAAGTCATCATGCGCATTGTCGATGGTTCGGAGTTCCAGGAATTCAAGGCCCGCTACGGCAAAACCTTGATCACCGGTTTCGCCCACATCTACGGTTACCCGGTCGGCATCATTGCGAATAATGGGATTTTGTTCGGTGAGTCTGCGTTGAAGGGCGCGCACTTCATCGAGCTGTGCAATCAGCGTGGGATTCCGTTGGTTTTCCTCCAAAACATCACCGGCTTCATGGTCGGCCGCAAGTACGAGAACGCCGGCATTGCGAAGGACGGAGCCAAAATGGTCACGGCTGTCGCGTGTTCTGTCGTCCCCAAATTCACGGTCGTCATCGGTGGCTCCTTCGGCGCAGGCAACTACGCAATGTGTGGTCGCGCCTACGGTGGTCGCTTCCTGTGGATGTGGCCGAACGCGCGCATCTCCGTGATGGGTGGTGAGCAAGCAGCATCGGTGTTGTCGACGGTGCGCCGTGATGGCATTGAGGCTTCAGGTGCGTCGTGGTCTGCGGAGGATGAGGAGGCGTTCAAGGCGCCGATCCGCGATCAGTACGAAACGCAAGGTTCACCCTATTACGCTTCTGCGCGCTTGTGGGATGACGGCATCATCGACCCGGCGGACACTAGGCGTGCTCTCGGTCTCGGCTTGTCCGCATCGTTGAATGCACCAATCCCTGCCAAAACCGACTTCGGCGTTTTCCGGATGTAAGTTTTTTCGCGTCAGCGATCGAAGATCACGATCGCGTCGTCGGACTTACTTCGCAATTTGAACCAATTCGTGGTGCGTTCGCGTTCCTGAGTGTTGAGTGCGCGCGAGCTATGTACGAGCAATTGCGTGACGGGTTTGTTGTCACCTGTTTCGTTGACGCGGTAACCGGTGCTAATCGTAATGTCGCTGACGGCCGGTTGTTGCGCTTGCAGTTCCTTCAACATGTCACCGCCTTGCGTTGCAAAGCGTTGTGATGTCGCGAGTTCGCTGCGTAATGATTCGAGTTCTTTTTCCTTAGCTTCCAACGCAAGTTGATTGTCCTTGAAAAGGTCGGACATCAAGCTGGTTTTCAGCGCGGACATGTCGACGGGTTTACTCTCTCCGGACTGATGTAACTTGATGGTCGTGTCCTCGATGCCGGCGACGGTGAGCTTGCGTTGAATGCGCTCGAGCGTAGTCTTGCCGATCGGTGTGCCGATGAGCGAAACGTCGATGGTTTTGGTGCCTGGATCGATTTTGGTATCAATCACATACGCATCACGAAAAACGAATTCATCCCGTACGAATTGCGTCGCGCGTGAGCGGTAGACTTCGTCCTTGACGAGATTCGTTGCGAAATAAACGCTTGGCAATGCCATGATCAGCGCGATGCCCCACATGGCGTAGCTGACTTTTTTTTCGGTCTTCGCATCCACGAATGTGTGAAACGGGAATCGCAGTAACCGGATGCCGATGAAACTCGCGACGGCGATGAATACGCTGTTGATCAGGAATAAATAAAACGCACCAAAAAAATAATGCCAATTACCATTCGCCAATCCATATCCGGCTGTGCACAAAGGTGGCATCAGTGCAGTCGCGATCGCAACACCCGGAATGACGGCGGACTTCTCTTCGCGCGTGAGCCCGATGATGCCCGCCATCCCACCGAAGAACGCAATCAACACATCCCACAAAGTCGGCGACGTTCTCGCGAGCAATTCCGATTGCGCTTCCGACAGCGGTGACAACGTAAAGTACAGCGCCGACACGAGCAATCCGATCAACGACGAAATGATCAGGCTGATGAACGATTTGCGTGCGAATGCGAAATCATGAATCGCGACGCCGTGCCCGATGCCCATAATCGGTCCCATCAACGGAGAGATCAACATTGCGCCGATGATGACAGCTGTTGAGTTGACGTTGAGTCCGATCGATGCAATCAGGATTGCAAACATCAAAATCCACGGCGTCGCGCCATGCAACTCCACCGCTTCGCGGATGCGTTTCTCGATGACGTCATCCGGCGCTTTGTCGGCGATCAGATTGAAGCGCTGGGCGAGTGCCATTTTGATTGAGCGAGTGCGTCGCGTGTCAGTCTGGGAATTCAAAGACGGACTCCGTTAGTGCAAGTAGTGTTCCATCCTAACAAAATCTTTTTTGAAGATCGCTTCACATGGCATTTACGATCTATCAGGAATGTCGCCATGGGTGTTTGGCTCGCGGCGCTCGCATTGGTTTCGCTCATGGCGGAATTGCGTGGAGCGTTCATAGGCGTCCTTGCGCACGCGCATGATGGAGCCAAGTGGCCGATGCGCTGCGACACCATTCCATGGATTGAACGACAAAACATCGTCGCCGTAAACTTGCCGGGCATTGGTGTATGGTTGCTGCGCTTCGAAATGCAATGTCGCGATCGGCAACATTGGCGAGAGCTCCTCGTCCCACAGCACGCTTGCGTCTTCGATAGGCATTTTGTCAACGTCGCGCATGAGCTGCACGCACAACGTATAGGTCGCGTCGTTGTTCGCAAAAAACTCCCCTGCCGCATCCCGCATCGCCGAGAATCCATCACCTTTGATGTCGTGTCCGGTCAGTTCGCGGACATTGCTTGACTGTGGATGCAATGAAAGTTTCGCAACGTAATCGCCGTAGCGGATCGCCGCCTGGGTGTGGAATGTTTCGCCGAGCATGTGATGCCGGTTGCCCGCCATCAAGTCGATCGCTGAAGGTGTTGTGCCACCGACGGCTTCAACGGTTTTCTTGACGGCGTTTGCAGCGGCGCCCGTGACCTTCTGGAAGGTCTCGTTTGCCGCGATGGATCCGCCCGTCGCTTTCAGCAACTTGAGGTATTTCTCGACATCGCCAAAAGCAATCGTCGGCACATTCACCATCAGGAAGTCCTGGTTATTTCCTTCAATCGTGTCGAGCAGTCTGTCGCCTGCAACGTCCATCACCTTGACCGCGAAGCCGCGCGGTGTTGGCGTGTCATCGCTTTGAATGTCACCGAGCGCGGATGACAATCGCGCGACAACTTCATAGTGATTGCCGCTTTGGAAAATGCCTTGCGCCAATTCGACCGGCAGATTTTCGTGAACTGTCATCGTACCTTTGAGAATGGCATGGGATTTCGCGTGCGCATCGCGGTGGGCGTGGCGATGTTTTTCGGCGATTTCCATTTGCGACTTCGCCATCATCTGCAAAATTGTTTGGATGTTTTCCGCCTCATTGGGTTGCAGCGTTTCAAGGTCATCGCTGTATCGGATCGCTGATTGGAATTGCATGTCGCTGCTCATTGTTGTTCTTCTTGTGGTGGTCCGTCGGGTCAACTTTACATGTGGGTTGTGCAAGATCGTGTGAGCGGCGTTATGCTGAGCGGAATAAACCATGTGGGGAGTTTGGATGAAGATTGTCGCTGCAGCGCTAATGACTTGCTTGCTTTTTGCCACAACGTCTCAGGCAGCAGAGGTCTCCGAGCGCAACGTCCGCGCGCAAATGGAATTCCTCGCTGGCGATGCGATGCAAGGTCGCGGCAGTGGCACGTTGTTCGAACGCGTGGCAGCGGAATATGTCGCGTCGCAGTTCAAGCAATTCGGATTGGATCCAGTCAATGGTGAGTATGTGCAGACGATCAACGTCCCCGGCAAAACTGTTCTCGAGGCCCTGAAGTTTGATGGTGCGATTGGCGCTAAAGCCGCGTTGGGTTCGAATGTCGCAGCACTCGTCGTCGCCTCTGAACGCGTTGCAGGACCTTTGAAGAAATCGACGACCGCATACCCAATCGCGAAAGATGCCGTGATGTTCATTGATCTGCCGGCGGATACGAAGTTGCAGGATTTTTTCACGCAGGTTGGACCCTTGGTCAAAAATGACGCCGCCGCCGTGATCGTCCGGGCACCCGATGCTTTCATGGAGGACTGGTCCAATTTCGCATCGCGAACGGTGACGAAAGATGCAACGTCAAACGCTCTCTTCGTAGACAGTGAACTCGCTTCGATGCTACGCGCAATGCCGGACGGCACTCCTTTGTCGTTCAACACCTCTTTCAAAAAACTCCCCGACACTCAAACCTGGAACGCTGTCGGTAAGTTACCTGGAGCTGATGGCAAAGTCGCCGCGCAATCGATTGTGTTGAGCGCCCATTTGGATCACCTCGGTGTTCGTGCAAATGCGTCTGGCGATGACAAAATTTTCAACGGCGCCGACGATGATGCGTCCGGCACTGTGGCCGTACTGGAACTCGCGCGTGCGTTGTCTGCGGAGCGTCGTCCTAAGCGCACGGTCTACTTCGTCGCATTCGGCAGCGAAGAAGCAGGTGGTTATGGTTCGAAAGCATTTTTGTCGCAACTCCCCTTCCCCCGCGAAAACTTCATTGCCAACCTGCAATTCGAAATGATCGGTCGTCCCGATGAGAAAGTTCGCGCAGACGAATTATGGCTCACCGGTTACGAGCGTTCCAACCTCGGCGCTGAGTTAGCGAAACGCGGTGCCAAGTTAGTGCAGGATCCGCATCCGGATCAGAAATTTTTTCAAAGGTCTGACAATTACACTTTTGCACGCCAAGGCATCATCGCGCACACGGTGTCCAGCTACGGGTTGCACAAGGATTATCACAACGCATCCGATGATCTTTCGCGCATCGACTTCAAGCATATGACCAAATCCATCAACTCGATGATCAAGCCGATTCAGTGGCTCGCGAACTCGACTTTGGTTCCTGCGTGGTTGCCAGGCCAATCACCGGTGCCTTCCTCTAACGGAGCAAAGCCATGAAGATCATCGCAGCGTTGTTGGTTTCGCTTCTACTTGCGGCGCCTGCATGCGCTCAGGTTCAGCAGAGGGAAGTTGCGCCTGCGCATGAAAGTTTCACCATGCAATCGAAATCCATCGGTGAATCGCGTGTGGTGAACGTCTATTTGCCACCGGGCTACGCTGCGAGTTCCGATCACTACGACGTGTTATACATGCCGGATGGTGGTTTGAACGAGGACTTCCCTCACATCGCCACGACGATTGATGAAGGTATTGCTGCGGGTGAAGTGCGGCCGTTGATTTTGGTCGGCATTCCAAACACGGAACGTCGCCGTGATCTGACGGGACCTACTTCGGTCCGCTCGGACCGTAAAGTTGCGAATGTTGTCGGTGGCGCGCCTTTGTATCGTGCTTTCATCAAGGATGAATTGATTCCGGAGATCAATCGCCGGTATCGCACGACGTCGTCGCGCGGCATCATCGGGGAATCATTGGCCGGCTACTTCATTGTCGAGACCTTCATGCTCGATCCATCGATGTTCGACACGTATCTCGCGATGAGTCCAAGTCTGTGGTGGAACGCGGCTGCGTTGTCCAAGGCTCCGCTGCCATCGATTACTTCGCCGACACGCGTGGATTTTTCCGTGGCAGATGAAACGGACATCGTTCCGAATTTGCGCACATTAGGTTCGACATTGAAGTCCTCGGCGCCAGCCTCTTTGACGTGGGAAGTCCGCGAACTCCCCGACCAAAAACACGGCACCATCTACCGCGACCAAGCGCCCAGTCTCATCCGCAAATATTATCCGGCGCGATGACCGTAACTTAGCACGCGCGTAATTTTCCAAACGCCATCGACATTGCGCCAGACGATCGTGAAGTCCGCCTTGCCATCGCAGTTCTTGCTGCCCTCCTGACAAAATTCATGCGTCCCCATCTCAATCGCACCGAAATCCTTCACCGGATAAACCCGCAGCGATCCCTCGACGAGCCGGCGTGTAAATTTGCCGCATACATTTTTGGCGGTATTCGCAATCATCTCATCGCGCGTCCACGTCACCCCACCGGTGTCGTGATAGAACTCAATATGTTCGTCGAAAAATTTCTCGTGTCTCTCCAACTGCCCAGCTTCGTCGCAGCGATTGAACGCATCGAACACTTCGCGATCCAACTCAGCAATCGTCGCAGTCAGTGGATCATCGTGTACGATTGCCATCTGCGCGGCTGGTGCACATGCAGCGAGGAGCAACGCGGAAAGTGAAATCAAGAACTTCACTTTTTCACCACACCGGCTGCAAAAAATCCAACTTCGGCAATGAAGCACGCAAATCAACCACTGCTTTTGAATTAGCATCCAACTCAGTCCGCAGCGATCGCAATTGCTTGCGATTCTTCAACGGTGCGAGTCCATCATGCTTCACTCCAATGCGAACGAGCCAAAGAACAAGCAAATCTTGTAAGTTTGCAATCGGCGCAAGAGATTCAACTTTGAATGGCTTTGATGCTCGGGCCAACCCAAATTCCTTTAACTTCTCCAGGCCTTTTAGAAAACTAAGATCCTGGGCCGCGATAACGCCATCCAGAAACAGGTGTTCAAGAGCAGGCAAAGTCTCGAGATTATCCAATCCAGACGCACGAGGTGAGCTTCCAAGGTAGAGAGACCGCAGCTTAGTATGCCCTGCAATCGATTCAATCGACTCAATCGAACTCCACTTTACGAAGAGCCCATCGATCGACTGATTTGCAACTGCGGCCTCAAACAACGTTTGATTGACCTTGCTGAAAAATACGATCTTCTTAACCGCTATGCTTGGTAACAATTCGCACCATTCTTGGATAAGTGCTTTTTGCTTCGACGCTGTCAGACCGGTCTGCGTACAGGCGATGTTGAGGATCTGGCCACCGTGAAATTCATCAGGGAAAGTAATGGCCTTCGGGATACTCCCAGACAATTGCAAAGAGGGCCAAAATCCATACGTGAGCTGCTGGTCAGTCAATCCGGTCATTTCAAAACCTCAATCACGCAATTTATGGACGGTTGAGCGCACGCACAGCAAGACTCGCAAGCAGCAACAATGCACCAATTCCCGGACCCCACATAAACTGGACGAACGTTTTGTCACCGCTCTTGACGGATTCCCAGGTCAAAATACCAAGTGCGATGCACGCCAGTCCGGCGATCATGAGGATTATTGATAAAGTCTTGCTCAAGGCGATCCACTCCAGCGGAATTCACCTTCGATTATGGACACAAGTTCAACTTTCGAAAAGCTGATTTTTTCGGCTTCCCACCGACCCAGTCGCCAGAACACCCCACTAATTCGTCTACCTCTACCTCTACCTCACGCACCCCCGCATGCGATAATAACCGTCTGGCCCTGTAGCTCAGCTGGATAGAGCGGCCCCCTCCTAACGGAAGAATCTCACTTTTGAGGAGCGGGGAAAATCCTCTAACTAATTGATTTATAAGATACGTCTTCGTTTCATGCGCCGGTACATCCGGGCAAGAACGCCCTAATATGCACTTATTTCCCCTCCGTTTTGTCCCAGATTTGTCCCAGTAACTGAATGAAACGATGAGCGCATAAAGTTTCGCCGAGCTTCGTAAGACCTTGCCAGGGCGCTTTTCTCTACGTGCCGATGAAGTTGCCCTGCTGCTTCGTGGACGGGTCACTAACACGCATCACGGAACGCATCACGGAACGCTTTCGGGACACATGAGGACAGGTGTCTATGGCGCTGGCGCACGCAAGATCGATGGAGTGTGGCAGTTGCCTTGGACCGATCTCGCTGAGGTGCTGGAACCGACGCCTGCCAAAGAGGCCCATGAGACGAGCCTGCCCACCGAACGTCAAGGTGTTGCGTTCACGTTCTACTTCTCACGAAAGCAGAATTGTCATTTATCCCCTCATGCGCCGCTTTCGCGAGCGTTTTCGACCCCTCCGCTTGTTCTTCCGAGCGCTGCCACGTTTGTTGGACCGGCGCTTGCCACCATTTGGAACAGGTCAAGGACTTTGGCACCACTGCCCATTCGCTTTTCTCCGAGGCGGGCTAAGGTTCAACACTGAATGGCCGGTAAGTCCTGCCCCTTTACAATGTGAAAGACTATGTGCTAGTGTCTTTCAATGCTGCGCAGACTGCTCCCTTGGCTACTCGCCCTCTCGTTGGTGCTGAACGGCATCGGCGGCGCAATGGCGTCGGTGTCGATGCATGCGGGAGAGTCACCCGTGGCCCCTTCTGAACATCATCAATCGGGCACGTCCATCGATTTTTCGGGCGTGACATCGCACCACCTCCAAGAATTGGCTGGACACCACGGCAAGACAAAGGGCGATTGCGACGACGACTGCTGCCGCGATTCTGGTACTTGTCAGTGCCTCTGCCTGCAACATTCCCAAGCCCTGACCTCCGACTCGGTAGGATTTGCAGGCTCGATTGCGCCCACTCATATCTCGATCCAGTTCGAATTAGGCCATCTTGCGCCGCCGCCCGGCGAGCGACTCCGACCTCCCATCTGCTAAGCGCCCCAAGCGCCATTGGCGCTCATTGACGTCCCCACTTGACACGCGGGTCAAGGTCGTTATTTCGGCCTCTTCGCCCTATAGGAGTGTTCTCATGTCTGCTACTCGTTCCGGCTTGCCCGGCAGTGTCTCGCTGCTGTCGCGGCGCCGATTTGTCCAGGGTCTTGCCGCTGCAGGTGCGGTGGCCGCGTTCGGCCTCTGGCCAAAGCCAAGCTGGGCTTTGCGCTCAGACGGTCAACTGGAAGTTCTTTCTGGAACCGATTTCGACCTGAGCGTCGGCGAGACGCTGGTCAACTACACCGGTAAGACCCGCCCTGCAGTCACGGTCAACGGCAGCTTGCCTGCACCCATCTTGCGCTGGAAGGAAGGTACGACGGTCACACTGCGCGTGCGTAACGACCTACCGCGCGGATCCATCCATGGGCCAGACACGTCGATCCACTGGCACGGCATTCTGTTGCCGGCCAACATGGATGGTGTGCCGGGCATGAGTTTCGACGGCATCCGACCGGGCGAGAGCTATCTCTACCGATTCCAGGTCAAGCAGGCCGGTACGTACTGGTACCACAGCCATTCGGGCTTCCAGGAGCAAGGAGGGATGTACGGGCCTTTGATCATTGACCCCATTGCCCCGGAGCCCTTCCGCTACGACCGCGACTACGTGGTGTTCCTCTCCGACTGGACGGACATGGACCCCGCGAAGTTGTTTGCGCGCCTGAAGAAGATGTCGAGCCACGACAACTACTACCAGCGGACGGTTGGCGACTTCTTCCGGGACGCCGACAAGCATGGCCTGTCCACCACGATTGAAGATCGCAAGGCGTGGGGGAAAATGCGGATGTCGCCGACGGATCTGTCAGACGTCAACGCGCATACCTATACCTATCTCATCAACGGCACGACGTCGCTGGGCAATTGGACGGGACTCTTCAAGCCGGGCGAAAAGATCCGATTGAGGTTCATCAACGGCTCGGCCATGACGTACTTCGACCTGCGCATCCCGGGCTTGAAGATGACTGTGGTAGCTGTGGATGGCCAGTACGTGCACCCGATCACTGTAGACGAGCTTCGACTGGCTGCGGCTGAAACGTTCGATGTCATCGTGGAGCCGTCCGGACAAGACGCTTACACGATCTTCGCACAGGACAACGCAAGAACTGGCTGGGTTTCGGCGACGCTGGCCATCCGTGAAGGCTTGCGTGCCCCAGTGCCTAGCCTGGACCCGCGTCCACTCCTCACGATGGCCGATATGGGCCACGGCGTCATGTCCGGTACTTCCACCACTGCGGCCACCCCGCATGCCGGACACGACATGCAAGGCATGAATCACGGCGGCGCGACGATGCAGGCGCACCCTGCCAGCGAAAGGAACAATCCGCTCGTCGACATGCAGACCATGACACCCGAGCCGCGACTGGCCGATCCTGGCCTTGGCTTGCGCGATAACGGTCGGAAAGTTGCCACCTATGCCGACCTGAGGAGTGCGTTCCCTGACCCGGATGGTCGTGAACCTGGAAGAACCATCGAACTGCACCTGACCGGGCACATGGAGAAATTTGCGTGGGCATTCGACGGGGTCAAGTTCGCCCAAGCTGAGCCGCTGAAGTTGACCTACGGAGAGCGTGTTCGGATCGTGCTGGTCAACGATACGATGATGAACCATCCGATCCATCTCCACGGCATGTGGAGCGATCTCGAGGACGAGCACGGCGCCTTCCATTTACGCAAGCACACCGTGGACATGCCGCCAGGCACCAAGCGGAGTTACAGGGTCCGTGCCGACGCACTCGGCCGATGGGCTTATCACTGCCATCTCTTCTTCCACATGGAAGCCGGGATGTTCCGCGAAGTACGCGTGGAGGACCGGGCATGAAGACCGCACAACTGTCGGTAACCGTGATTTCCGTTGTACTTGCGAGTGCACCCGTTCACGCACAGCACGTCGGGCATGGCATGACGCAACCAGCGTCTCCGCCGGCCAAGACGGTCAAGAAGAGCGAGCCTCCGGCGTCCGCGTACAAGAATTCGCAGTCAAACATGGACCATTCGAAGATGGACCACAGCCAGATGCAAGACATGGACCATTCGAAAATGGACCACAGCCAGATGCAAGATATGGACCATTCGAAGATGGACCACAGCCAGATGCAAGACATGGACCATTCGAAGATGGACCACAGCCAGATGCAAGACATGGACCATTCGAAGATGGACCACAGCCAAGTGCAAGGCATGCCCCAGTCAGACGGCGACCTGCCAGCGAACGCGGTGCCACGTGAACCCATTCCGGCCTTGACGGCAGCCGATCGTGAGGAGGCCTTTCCCCCGGTCCACGAGCACCACAAACACGGCACCAGCATCCAGAACTATTCGCTCATTGATCGCCTTGAAGTTTCGCGAGTGGGTGGCAAGGGCGAGCAGGCATGGGAGGCCATCGGATGGGTGGGCGGCGACATACAGAAATTCTGGTGGCGTACCGATGGCCACGCGCAATCGGGCACTGTCGAGCGCGCCAGTGTTGAAGCGTTGTATGGCCGTGGCGTAAGGGCCTGGTGGGACGTGGTCGCTGGTGTTCGCCAAGACTTCGGTGAAGGACCGGGTCGCACCTGGGTTGGTGTGGGCGTTCAGGGACTCGCGCCCTACAAGTTCGAGGTGTCCGCCACGGCCTACGTAGGGCCACAAGGGCGTACCGCCCTCCGGGCAGGCGTGGAGTACGACAGTCTCATCACCAACCGGCTGATCCTGCAGTGGCGTCTCGAAGGCAACGCCTATGGCAAGGATGATCCCGCGATAAGCATAGGATCCGGATTGTCCACGATTGAGGCAGGGATGCGGCTTCGCTACGAGATCACCCGACAATTCGCACCTTACATCGGTGTCGAGCACGATCGAGCGTTCGGCGACACGGCTCGGTATCGGCACGCATCCGGGCGCGGCGCGGGCGACACCAAGGTGCTCGCCGGCGTGCGGATCTGGTTCTGAGGGCGAAAGATGAAAATCACTCTCAAGCGAAGCGCGCTGCTCCTTGCTCTGTTGTCGGTGGCAGGCATTGGCGTTGGCGGGGGGCTGCTGTGGTCGGGAAGTTACAACGTCGCCGCCGATGACGCCCACACCGCACCTGTGCTCTCGATGTTGACGACGATGCGTGAGCAGTCCATCCGTCGCCACGCCGCGGAGATCAAGGTGCCTGATCTGTCGGCCCCGGAGAAGATCCGTCAGGGCGCTGGCAACTACGCGGCCATGTGCACGGCGTGCCATTTGGCACCAGGCATGGCGCCAACGGAGCTCAGCAAAGGGCTATATCCAGTTCCGCCATCCTTTAAATCGCTGCGGCCCAATCCGGCCCACCAATTCTGGGTGATCAAGCACGGTATCAAGGCCAGTGGCATGCCGGCATGGGGCCGCAGCATGGACGATGAGTACATCTGGGGAATGGTCGCATTTCTGCAGCGTCTGCCGTCCCTGAGCGAAGCGGAATATGTTGCACTGGTGGAGAGCAGCGAGGGGCATTCCCACGGTGGGGACGAGACCCACTCCCACCAATCCGATACCACATCCAAATCGGATCACGCCACGGGGGCGACCGCTGCCAATACCCACGTTCATGGGGATGGAAAAACGCATGTGCACGACGCCCCGGCGAAGGGTGCAACTGCGACACGCAAGCCGGATCGCCCAAGCGAGAACACAGCGACGCCAAAGAAGCAGGCGCCTGCAGAGGCACCGGCACCTTTAAACCAACAGCCCCAGGGAGACCATCATGAAGGCCATTGAAAGCTCAGGGGCGAAGCTATTCGCCATCCTTCTACTCGCCGGGTCGGCGCAGGCTCACGAACCCGTCGCCACCAGAGCGGTCTCTCAGCAGGTCGAAGAAACGGCACGCCCGGCCATCCGCGTGGTCGATGCATTCTCGCAGGCCATGCAAGCAGGTGATCTGAAAGCAGCCGCAAGCCACTTGGCTGCGGACGTCGTCATCCTGGAGAGCGGCGGCGTCGAGAAGTCACGCAGCGAATACCTGGAACATCACGCAGCCGCCGATGCGGCATTTCTGCAAGATGCCCATGTTCAACCGCTGGCGCGCTATGCCACAGCCGCGGGTGACATCGCTTGGGTGGCCTCGGAAAGCGAAGTGCACGTCAACAAGGACGGCAAAACTGCCGTCTTGCTCAGCACCGAAACCATGGTGCTCAAACGCGAGCAAGACGTGTGGCGCAGCGAACATATACACTGGTCTTCACGAACCAAGAAACAATGAGGAAGCACGTCATGAGAATCAATTATCTTTTGGCATGGGGCGGCGCCTTGGCCGCGGCGCTTGGCTTGGCAGCCTGCAACGCGCCCGCCACGACGACAGCCGCCGTTGAACCAGCGATACCCGCCACGAACATTGCGGCGCCAACCGAGCTGACAACGAACCCTGCGCAACCCGCAGCCGTACAGTCAGCACTTCCGAAAATCCTCGTGCACAAGAGCCCCTCTTGCGGCTGTTGTAGCGCTTGGGTGGATCACCTGCGCCACACCGGATTCGAGGTACAGGTGGACGAAACAGACGAGCTCGAGCCGATCCGCAAGCGATTGGGTGTGCCCTACGCCAAGGGCTCTTGCCATACCGCAGAAGTGGGTGGGTACGTGGTCGAGGGGCATGTGCCGGCCGCCGACATCAAGCGCTTGCTGTTCGAAGGACCTAAGGCAAAGGGCTTAGTGCTGCCGGGCATGCCGATGGGTTCGCCTGGCATGGAAAGTCCGGATGGTCGGGTGGCGCCCTATACCGTCGAACTCATCGGAATGAATGGCACCACGACTGCCTACGCACAACATGGCCAGTGAGGCTTGACTCTGGACCACGGTACAGGGTGCAGACTTGCATCATGTTCCTCGGGAGATTTGTTAAGTGAAGATCGGAGAATTGGCAAAGCGCGCCGACGTTTCCGTCGATACGGTCCGCTTCTATGAGCGGGAGGGCGTGATTCCGCCGCCGATGCGTCGTGAATCGGGCTATCGCGACTACAGCGAAGTGGACGTCAATCGGCTTCAATTCGTGCGTCGCGCCAAGCGACTGGGGTTCACGTTGTCAGAAGTGCAGGATCTGCTCGGCCTGAGCGAGGACCCGACCGAAGACATGGCAACGTTCAATCATCACGCGAACGCGAAGCTCCAGGACATCGATTCGCGGATCGCCGAGCTTCAGCGCGTCCGCTCAGCGCTGCAAACGTTAGTGCACAAGTGTCCCGGAAGCGGGCAATTGGCTGCGTGCCCGATCCTTGCGGCACTATCTGGAGACGATTCATGAGCGACGATCACGGCAATGCCCAAGCCGGCGAAGGGGCGGTAATTAAAGACCCGGTGTGTGGCATGAACGTCGACAGCACGTCTGCCCACCACACGCAATACGCAGGCAGGACGATCCATTTCTGCTCAAGCGGTTGCCTGACGAAGTTCGAAGCGAAGCCCGAACATTACATCTCCAAAGACAATGCGCCGCAGCCGAAAAGTTGCTGTGGCCATCAAGCATCGGGCCCTGTTCCTGGCATTGTGACCGATCCCGTTTGCGGCATGCAGGTGGACCCCAACGCCACCGAGTTCCATGCAGATCACGCGTGCCAGACATTTCATTTCTGCTCCCAGCGTTGTCAGGACAAGTTTGTCGCTGACCCGAGTGCCTATCACGGCAAGAAGCCTGTCGATCAAACCATGGCTCCGGCCGCGCCGGGCACGATCTACACGTGTCCCATGCACCCTGAGGTTCGGCAGGAGGGACCCGGAACGTGTCCGATCTGCGGTATGGCTTTAGAACCGGAAATGCCGAGTCTTGAAGACGAGGACAACCCCGAGCTGCGGGATTTCAGCCATCGCTTCTGGTGGACGCTGCCGCTGACCCTGATCGTGCTCGTCCTTGCGATGTTCGGACACCGCTTCAGCGGGTTGTCGACCACTGCGCGGACATGGGTCGAACTCGTCCTGACCACGCCCGTCGTGCTGTGGGCCGGCTGGCCCTTCTTCGAGCGTTGTGTGCAGTCAATCCGCAATCGCAGCCCCAACATGTGGACGCTGATCGGAATCGGTGTCGCCGCGGCCTTCGGCTATAGCGTGGTCGCCACGGTCGCGCCGGGCGTGTTCCCTGACTCTTTCCGTGAACACGGGCGCGTGGGCGTCTACTTTGAGGCTGCGGCCGTCATCATCTCCCTGACGCTACTCGGTCAATTGCTGGAGCTGCGTGCCCGATCGAAGACGTCCGCTGCCATCAAGGCACTCTTGGGCCTGACCCCGAAGACCGCACGACGCATCAAGGCCGATGGCGGCGAGGAGGACATCCCGCTCGAGCACGTGCATGTGGGCGACCACTTGCGCGTACGACCAGGTGAAAAGGTTCCGGTGGATGGCACCGTGATCGAAGGCCGATCGAGTGTTGACGAGTCCATGCTCACCGGGGAGCCAATGCCCGTGTCGAAAAGCGTTGGCGACCGGCTGATCGGCGCCACACTCAACGGGACCGGCAGCTTGGTCATGCGTGCGGATCAGGTGGGCGCCGAGACGGTGTTGTCGCGAATCGTGCAACTCGTGGCGCAGGCACAACGTTCGCGTGCCCCCATGCAAAGGATGGCCGACAAGGTGGCCTATTGGTTCGTGCTGGCCGTGGTCGCAGTGGCCATCGCCACGTTTTTCGCCTGGGGCTTGTTCGGCCCTGAACCCTCATGGACCTGGGCCGTGCTCAATGCGGTATCGGTGCTCATCATTGCTTGCCCCTGTGCCTTGGGTCTGGCCACCCCGATGTCGATCATGGTCGCCACCGGACGTGCGGCCCAGGCGGGTGTCCTTTTCCGGGACGCCGAGGCGATTGAGCAGTTCCGCACCCTCGACACGGTCGTGGTGGACAAGACGGGGACGCTCACCGAGGGACGTCCGGCGTTCAAGACCGTCCGCGGTGTCGCCGAGACTGCTGACGAGGAAGTGTTGCGTCTTGCCGCAAGCCTGGATCAGGGAAGCGAGCATCCGTTGGCCGAAGCCATTGTGACCGAGGCGAGAGCGCGTGAACTCAAGCTGTCGGCGGCACCGGACTTCGACTCGATTACAGGGTCAGGTGTCCAAGGCACCGTCGACGGTCGCAACCTGCTGCTGGGCAATCGCTCACTCATGGACAGAAACGGTGTATCCGTTGCCGAAGTCGCGGAAGACGCGGAGCGTTTGCGCGGCGAAGGTGCCAGCGTCATGTTCCTCGCCGCTGATGGGCACTTGATCGGGTTGTTGGCGGTCGCCGATCCCATCAAGCCTTCTGCTCGCCCCGCCGTTGCCGCGTTGCAGTCGCGTGGCATGCGCGTCGTGATGGCGACGGGCGATGGCGCTACCACGGCGCGAGCGGTGGCGCGTGAACTCGGCATTGCGGAGTTCCATGGCGAAGTGACGCCGGAGGACAAGGCGGTTCTGGTTCAGAAGCTCAAGTCCGAAGGGCACCGGGTCGCGATGGCCGGCGACGGGATCAACGACGCGCCCGCACTTGCGAGTGCAGACGTGGGCATCGCGATGGGCACCGGTACCGACGTCGCCATGTCGAGTTCACAAGTCACCTTGGTGAAGGGCGACTTGCGCGGCATCCTGCGCGCCCGCGCATTGTCCGAGGCGACGGTGCAGAACATGCGGCAGAACCTCTCCTTCGCATTCCTGTACAACGCCATCGGTGTGCCGATTGCTGCCGGCGTGTTGTACCCGTTCTTCGGGTTGCTGCTGAGCCCGATGATTGCCGCACTCGCCATGAGCCTGAGTTCTTTTTCGGTGGTTGCCAACGCACTCCGCCTTGCGCGCACGAATTTACCAGATGACGCCACGTCCTTCCGACCCGGGACCAGCGCCTCCACCCCACGGGCCACTACTTGAGGATGAACCCCATGAAGAGCAGCACGTACGTTTTACTCTTGGCCGCACTCCTGTTGAGCGCGCCCGCAGCATTGATGGCACAGACCACTCTCAAGCACGACGTCCCCCAAGGCCACGATGGCATGCAAATGCCAAACACGCCCAAAGACAGGGCGAAGATGGCTAACACGATCTTCGACAAAATGGACGCGGACAGGAACAGTGTCATTAGCCGTGATGAATTTCTGGCCCATCACCGCGACATGGACCATGGGGTGCACGGCATGCAGCATGCCAAAGGCGGAAGCGATCACGCCGAGATGGATCACAGCAAGATGGATCACGCTGCCCACCGCAGCGCCGTCGCCACCTTTGCCCAGTTGGATTTCAACAAAGATGGAAAGCTTTCCAAAGCCGAGATGGCCAAGCATCCCATGGCAGGTCACTTCTCGATGATGGACGAGAACCAAGACGGTTTTCTGAGCACGACTGAGTTCGCCAGCCACTGAGCCAGCCGGGCGGCCCGAAGGGTCGCCCTTTTACTAATTAGGAGCCCACCAATGGAATCTCACCAGAACCACGGCGCATCGCAGCGCGCTACGACAATGAATAGTGCAAAGCATGCGGGAACGCATCAAGCTACTAAACAGGAGTCAAATGGCCATAGCCACTACGGCAAATTCCTGATGATGATCCTGCTGTCCTTCATCGCGATGTTTGTCTTCATGTACGCAATGGTGGACCGGATCGGGAACGTGGTTCCCAACGTCAACCAGGCTTACATGGCAGCGCTGATGACTGCGCCTATGTTGATTCTCGAGCTGCTGCTGATGGGGACCATGTACCCGGATAAGCGGAAGAACTTGCTGCTGCTAGGTGGCGGTGTCTTGTTGCTTTTCGGATCCTGGTTTGCAATCCGGGAGCAGTTTGCCGTACGTGACCAACAATTCCTGAAATCGATGATTCCCCACCACGCAGGGGCCATCCTGATGTGCAATGAGGCGGATCTCACTCGGGCCGACGTAAAACAGCTGTGCGCCGAGATCGTCCGGGCGCAGGAACGGGAAATTGCCCAGATGCGCGAAATGCTTTCCAAGGGTGGCGGCTAAGCAAATGCCGTCTGTGGTAGGACTTAACCTAAGTATTTCTTAGCTTATGCCATGGATACCCGCACCCTGGAACAGCTTATGTAGCACGCGCGGCGGGACGCGAGCCGTGAGGGTGACTTTTTCAGGGCGTTGCTGGCTGCGAAGATCTACGCCCATGTTCCAGTCTCGGATGATCCCCCTAGGCTGCGCCTGATCATGTTCCGACATCCTGACGGCTTCATGGCAATACCCCTTTTCACGTCGCTTGAGCAGGCGCAAAGTGCTGCAGGCAATGCAGCCCCAGTCGTTAAGGCAAGTGGGCGTGAGCTACTTGAAGGCACGGCAGGGGCTACCGTCATGATCAACCCCAACAATCGCGGTGCGGTGCTTTACTCCGAGGAACTGGCCTCTCTGTTGGAAACTGGTGCCTCGGCGCACGTACAGCCCACTCGCGTGGGCGATGGAAGGGGCACGCATGGCTTCGCGCGACATGATGTGCCAGTCTGGTCATCGCGTCTGTCGTGGAAAACATTGAAGTAGTGAGGCTCGTCCAGGCGGCCTACCGTGCGAGCACCCCACTGACTTTGACGAGTATTTGGGTTTGGAGTCTGTCATGGGTTTGGACTCACTGCTAAACTAAAGAGCAAGTCCCGGGTCAGATCAAGTCCGGGAGATGTTTGATGCGGCCGTTCATATTACGGTGCCCCAGATTTGTCCCAGCAAGACTCTGAGCAATTCTGGTGGAGTGCCAAAAGCCGGATAACAAAGCCATTTGGCCCTGTAGCTCAGCTGGATAGAGCGGCCCCCTCCTAAGGGGCAGGTCGGACGTTCGAATCGTCTCGGGGTCGCCAAATTTTTTCCGAACAATCCGCAGCTGTGATCATCGATACCGAACTGCTCCGCCGCCACGACAAACCTGGCCCACGCTACACGTCGTATCCAACCGCACCGCAATTCGGACCGTCGTTCGGCGCAGAACAATTGCGCACTGTCATCGCCCAAAGCAATGAAGGCGAAAACCCACGCAAGCTCTCGTTGTACGTGCACGTCCCGTACTGCAATAGCCCATGTTTTTACTGCGGGTGCAATTGCATTTCGGTGGAGGCACGCCGAATTTTTTGACGCCGCAACAACTTGCCGACGTCGTCGATGCATTGCGTGCACGATTCCATTTCAGCGATAGCGACGATCGCGATATTTCAATTGAACTTGATCCGCGCTTCGTCACGCCTGATAAGATTGGTGAGTTGGCGGCAATTGGGTTCAACCGCGCAAGCCTCGGCGTGCAGGATTTCGATCCAGCGGTGCAGGAAGCCGTCAACCGTATCCAATCTTTCGAAATGACGCGCGATGTTGTGGAAGCTTGCCGCAAACATGGCATGCAATCGGTCAACCTCGATTTGATCTACGGATTGCCGCTGCAAACGGTTGAGGGATTTTCGCGGACGTTGGAGCAGGTTTTGGAATTACGTCCGGACCGACTCGCCGTTTACGGTTACGCGCACATGCCCGAACTCTTCCGCCCGCAGCGCCAACTCAATGCGTTTGATTTGCCGAAGCCGGAAGTGCGCATTGCATTGTTGCAAAAATCCATCGAACGCCTCACCGAAGCCGGCTATCAATACATCGGCATGGATCACTTTGCGTTGCCTGACGATCCTCTCGCGAAAGCGCAACGCGATGGCACTTTGCATCGCAATTTCATGGGCTACACAACTCACGCGGAGAGCGACCTCGTGGGCTTTGGCGTGTCTTCGATCAGTCACATCGGTCCGAGCTTCTCCCAAAACCCACGCACCCTCCCCGAATACGAAGGCGCCATCGATGACGATCGCATGCCCGTCTGGCGCGGAATGCACTTGAACGACGACGACCTCCTGCGCGCGGACGTGATCCAGAAGCTGATGTGCATGGGCCGCATAGACAAACACGACATCGCCTCCCGCCACAAAATCGACTTCGACACGTATTTCGCCGAATCGCTCGCCAAGTTGGAGCCGCTGCGCGATGAAGGTCTCGTGGAATTGCAGCCAGACGCCGTGGTCGCCACCGAGAAAGGCCGTTTTCTGCTGCGCATCCTCGCAATGTGCTTCGACGCCTACCTGGGTGGCAAGGCTGGAGCAGAAACACCGCGTTTTTCCAAGGCCATCTGACCCCATTTGTTACAATAGTCAGTTAGAAGGAACATCGGCTGTTGCTGTTCCCATTTCCCATTTCCCTTCTCATTTTTCGCATCTCCCATTTCCCTTCTCATTTTTCCCATCTCCCATTTCTCACGATAGACGGAGCACCAAATGACGCACCCAGTTCTGACCGCACTCAACCTCACCGAAAACGAATCGGGCACCTACCTCGGACGCAACGAATGGTCGAAGGTGGTGGATGCGGGTGTTTTGGAACCGATCAATCCGACGACGGGTGAAATGCTCGGCCGTGTTTACGCGAGCAGCCAAGCCGATTACGACACGATCATCGAACGTGCACAGGAAGGCGCGAAAGCATGGCGCAAGATTCCGGCGCCACGTCGCGGTGAAGCGATCCGCATTTGCGCGAATGCCCTGCGTGATCACAAGGACGCATTGGGTTCGTTGGTAGCTTTGGAGATGGGCAAGTCAAAGCCGGAAGGTGATGGCGAAGTCCAGGAAATGATTGATATTGCGGATTTTGCCGTGGGTCTTTCGCGTCAGCTGTATGGCTACACGATGCATTCCGAGCGTCCGGGTCACCGCATGTATGAGCAGTGGCATCCACTGGGCATCGTTGGCGTGATCAGCGCGTTCAACTTCCCGGTTGCGGTGTGGTCGTGGAACTCGTTCCTCGCTGCGGTGTGCGGCAACATCACTGTTTGGAAGCCTTCGCCGAAGACACCTTTGAGTGCCATTGCCTCGGTCAAAATCTGCAACGACGCCCTGCGCGAAGCTGGTTTCCCGGACATTTTCTACTTGTTCAATGATGCAGGCAGCGATCTCGCGCAAGCATTCGTTGACGACAAGCGCGTTGCATTGATCTCGTTTACAGGCTCGACCAAAATCGGTCGCATGGTCGGTGAACGCGTCGCACGTCGCATGGGGCGCTCGCTGCTTGAACTCGGTGGCAACAACGCGATCATCGTCGATCCGTCGGCTGACTTGAAGCTGGCGATTCCTGCCATCGTGTTCGGCGCAGTTGGTACAGCAGGTCAACGTTGCACGACGACGCGCCGCTTGTTCGTGCATGATTCGATCTACGACGATGTGTTGGCGAATTTGGTCACGGCATACAAGCAAGTTGAGTCGAAGATCGGCGATCCAACCGACCCTGCAAACCTGATGGGTCCATTGAATTCGAAAGATGGCGTTGATGCATTCCTCGATTCGATCGAGAAGGCCAAGGCTGCGGGCGGCACTGTTGCAAGCGGTGGTTCGGCGATTGAAGGTAAGGGCAACTTCGTGCTGCCAACGATCATCACGGGACTGACGAATGATGCCGAAGTCGTGCAGATGGAGACGTTTGCGCCGATTTTGTACGTCATGAAATACAGCGAACTCGACGATGCAATTGATATGCAAAATGACGTGCCACAAGGTTTGTCATCTTCAATCTTTACGACGAATCTGCAAGCGGCTGAGAAGTTCCTGTCGGCATGGGGTTCGGACTGCGGTATCGCGAACGTCAACATCGGTACGTCCGGTGCGGAAATTGGTGGCGCATTCGGTGGCGAAAAGGAAACCGGCGGCGGTCGCGAATCCGGTTCGGACTCGTGGCGTGCTTACATGCGCCGTCAAACGAACACGATCAACTACTCCGATGCATTGCCATTGGCACAGGGCATTAAGTTCGATCTGTAATTCATGTATGGGCTGATCCGTCCACTGCTATTTGGGCTTGATGCCGAGCGCTCGCATGATCTCACTCTGCGGGCGCTGTGTATGGCGCCGTGGTTGGGATCGTTGTCATCGCGTGTGCCTTCATTGCCGACGACGTTGGCGGGTTTGTCGTTGCGTAATCCGGTTGGTCTGGCTGCTGGACTCGACAAGAATGGCATTGCGATTGATGCTTTTTTCAAAATGGGTTTCGGCTTTGTCGAGATCGGCACTGTCACGCCGCGTCCGCAGTTGGGTAATCCGCAACCGCGTTTGTTCCGTCTGAAGGAACACGAAGCGATCATCAATCGCTTTGGTTTTAATAACCTCGGTGTCGATGCGTTGTGCGCGAATGTCGATCGTGCGAAGCATCGTCTCGGTCCGCTCGGTATCAACATCGGCAAAAACAAAGACACCGACAACGATCACGCGATTGATGATTATCGGTTTTGTCTGGAACGCGTCCACTCGCGTGCCGACTACATCACGGTCAACATTTCTTCGCCAAATACAGCAGGTTTGCGTGCGCTGCAGGAAGCGGCATCTTTGTATGCCCTGCTCGCTTCCTTGCGCGAGACGCAGTTGAAGTTGTCATCGTCGCGTCGCGTTCCGATGTTCGTCAAGATCGCACCTGACTTGAATGAAGCCGACATTGAAGCGATTGCCAAGGTACTTGAGCAAGATGTCGTTGATGGTGTCATCGCTACGAACACAACCTTGGAACGTGCGACTGTTGCAGGTCACGTGCACGCCGATGAAGTCGGTGGCTTGTCGGGTGCGCCTTTGATTGCACGTGCGAATGAAATCGTTCGGGAGTTGCGCTCCGCATTAGGTGACGCGTTTCCAATCATTGGTGCCGGTGGCATTACATCCCTTGCCGATGCCGCCTCCAAAATCACCGCAGGCGCCAACGCCGTGCAGCTGTATAGTGGTTTGATCTACCGCGGACCATCGTTAGTCCGTGACTCCGTCGCAGCGATCGCCAAGCTCAAACAATGACCGCACAAACGCATCACGAATTCGATTTGCGCTCTTCGAATACGATGGGCATCGCCGCCGTTGCACGTCCGCTGATTGAAGTGCTCGACGTTGCGGATTTGCCCAACGTATTCGATGTATTCAATGGCGTGAGGCCGTTGGTGTTGGGCAGTGGATCGAACATTGTTTTTGCGGCAGATCCTTCGATGCCTGTCTTACGTCTTCGCAATGAAGAACTGGTGTGGCGCGAAGATGGCGATGACGTCTATGTGCAAGTTGGCGCTGGATTGAATTGGCACGCTTTCGTCATGGATACCGTTGCGCGCGGACTGTGGGGCATCGAAAACCTCGCCTACATCCCGGGCACCGTCGGCGCTTGCCCTATCCAAAACATCGGCGCATACGGCGTGGAAGTGAAAGACGCAGTACTTAACGTCACCGTGTTCGAAGTGGCCACTGGCAGCTTCCATACGTTGAGCAACGCGGATTGCGATTTCAGTTATCGCGAGTCGATGTTCAAGCGCGATCTCACGAAATACGTCATCACCAATGTCGAGTTCCGACTGTCGAAACAGCCGAAGCCGCAATTGAGCTACGCGGGTCTCAGTGAAGTGTTGAATGACGATGGCACGCTGACGTCGAAGCAGGTTGCGGATGCGGTCATCGCAATTCGCCAAAGCAAGTTACCGGATCCTGTGGTGTTGGGGAATGCGGGGAGTTTTTTCAAAAACCCCATCGTCCCTTTGCAAGTCGCCGAGGCACTCGCAGCGCAGTACGAGAAAATGCCTGTATTTAAAGGCTCATCCGATGCGACGCGCAAACTCTCCGCTGCATGGTTGATTGATCAAGCGGGATGGAAAGGTCACCGCGAAGGTGACGCGGGCGTCTCGCCGGGTCATGCGTTGGTGCTCGTGAACTACGGCAATGCGACGGGCGCAGACATCATGAATCTCGCGCACAAGATCACTGCCAGCGTGCATGACAAGTTCAACATCACGATTGAACCTGAGCCGCGAGTCGTCGGCTAAGTGAAAGGACCGCAAACTCAAACCGGTAAAGCTGCACTGTTGATGGTGCTGGCAACGGTGTCGTTTTCGATCATGACGATAGCCGTTCGCTATGCATCGATGTCGATGCCGACGTTTGAAGTGGCGTTTTGGCGGAATTTGGCTGGTTTCGCAGTATGCGTTCCGTTTGTACTGAAGAAGCACAACGGCATTCCACGCACCAACCAGCCCGGTAAATACCTGCTGCGATGCTCGATTGGCATTGCATCGATGTATGCGATTTTCTGGTCGATTAGTCATCTGCCGTTATCGCAAGCGATTGCCATCACCTACTCTTCTGCGTTGTTTGCAACGGTTGCCGCTGCATTATTCCTTGGTGAAGTGGTGCGATTCCGACGTTGGAGCGCGGTTGTGGCGGGGTTTGTTGGCGTGTTGATTCTGGTGCGTCCGTTTTCGCATGCGTTTGATCCGGGCATACTCGTCGCCGTACTCGCAGCGATTTTCAGTGCGGCTGTCGCTGTGCAGTTGAAGCAGTTAACACGCGTGGATGATGCGTATACAGTCGTCTTTTATACGTATTTGTTCTGGGTGTTCCTGTCGTTTGGCCCTGCTTTAATTGGTTGGAAGTGGCCAACAGGAAACGCATGGTGGTGGATCGTAGCACTGGGTTTGTTCGGTACCGGTGGTCAAATGTTGTGGACGAAAGCGATGGAATTGGGCGAAGTGTCCGCGCTCTCCCCCATTAGTTTTGTGCAATTGCCATTAGTGACGTTGTACGGCTGGCTGTGGTTCAACGAAATCGTCGACATGTTCACAATTATCGGTGCAGCGATCATTCTCGGCGCGAATTTCTACATTGCACACCGTGAAACGCGTCTTGCGAAAGAGAAGCGGTCTTCCAAGCCAACCGCAACGCTCCCTAAAGACGCATAAGCTTGCATACGTTGGCGTGTCTTTTGGCACGGGGCTGAAAGCGTTTCCAATGCTAAAATACCGCAACGAATTGTTCGCGAAGAAGTACTCATGATGAAAAATCAACTGGCGCGTTCAACCGCGCTCGCAGTTGCCGTTGCTCTTACGATCTCATTGTCGGCATGCAAGAAGGAAGCTCCACAAGGTCCACCACAGATGCCACCGGCCGCTGTGACGTTCGTGACCATGCAAGGTGGACCACAAGTCGTCACCACTGAGTTGCCAGGTCGTCTCGTTGCCTACCAAGTTTCCGATGTCCGTCCACAAGTGACGGGTATCATCCGTTCGCGTTTGTTTACGGAGGGTTCGTACGTGCGCGCAGGTCAACCGCTGTATCAAGTGGATGACTCGCAATACCGTGCTGACACTGCGACGGCGCAAGCCAATCTCGCACAAGCACAAGCTGCAGCCGCTGCTGCACGCACAACCGCTGCACGTAGCGCGCAGTTGGTGAAGATGGATGCGATCTCGAAGCAAGAGAACGACATGGCACAAGCTGCATACAACCAAGCGATGGCTGCAGTGAATGCGAGCCAGGCGATTGTCAGCGGTTCGCGCGTCAACTTGAACCGTGCGCGTATCACTGCACCAATCTCGGGTGTGATCGGCACGTCGAATGTCACGGCCGGTGCGCTGGTCACTGCAGGTCAAGGCAATGCATTGACGACGATCCAGCAACTCGATCCGATCTATGTCGACGTCACGCAAAGCAGCGCAGACTATTTGCGCACGCGTAAGAACATTGCGAGCGGTGAAAGTTCTTCGGCAGCAAGCATCCCTGTCAAGATCATGTTGGAAGATGGCAGCGAATACGCACAAGCTGGCAAGATGACCACGTCGAGCACCATTGTTGATCCAACAACGGGCAGCTACACCACTCGTATCGTGGTGCCAAATCCATCGAATTTGCTTTTGCCTGGAATGTACGTCAAAGCCATCGTCGGTTCTGCCGAACGCAGCGATGCGATTCTCGTCCCGCAAATGGCAGTGGCGCGTGACCCGAAAGGTGGCACCAGCGTTTTCGTAATCGGTGCTGGCAACAAGGTCGAAGTCCGTCCAATCGTCGTCTCGGCTTCGGTCGGCGACAATTGGTTGGTAGAAAGCGGCCTCAAGTCCGGTGATCGCGTGATTATGGAAGGTCAGCAGAAGGTTCAGCCTGGCGCGACAGTCAATCCTAAGCCGTACGTGCAGAAAGCACCGGTTCAACCTCGAGCAGGTACGACGCCAGCCGCGCCGACCGAATAAGGGAGACATGTTGAATGTCTAAGTTTTTCATTGAGCGGCCCATCTTCGCATGGGTCATCTCGCTCATCATCCTGCTCGCAGGAACGCTGGCGATGTTCCGCCTGCCGATCTCAATGTATCCGAACGTCGCTCCACCGACAGTGAGCGTCGCTGCTGTATATCCGGGCGCATCGGCGAAAGTGGTCGAAGATTCGGTGGTGCAGATCATCGAGCAAAATCTCAAGGGCATCGATGGACTCCTCTACTTCAATGCCAACTCGTCGTCGGACGGCGCAGCCAGCCTGACGTTGACGTTTGAAACCGGAACGAACCCGGATACTGCGCAAGTCCAAGTACAGAATAAGTTGCAAGCGGTGATGCCGTTGCTTCCACAGGAAGTGCAGCGTCAAGGCATCCAAGTAACGAAATCAGGCGAGAGCTTCCTGATGGTTCTGGCGTTTTACTCGCAGGACGGTTCGATGGACCGGACGGACATTTCCGATTACCTCGCAACGTCGGTCGTCGATCAGTTGTCGCGTGTTCCAGGTGTGGCCGGCGTCCAGCTCTTCGGTGCTAAATACGCGATGCGCATTTGGCTGGATCCTGCGAAGCTCGATGCCTATCAAATCTCTCCCGGTGAAATTGCCGCTGCAGTCCGTGCACAGAACGCACAAGTTGCGCTGGGTCAATTGGGTGATACGCCTGCCGTGAAGGGGCAGCAGATTTTTGCGCCGATTACCGCTCAGGATCGCCTGCAAACGCCGGAACAGTTCCGCAAGATCGTAGTTCGCTCAAACGTTGATGGTTCGACGTTGACTTTGGGTGAAATTGCCCGCGTTGAATTGGGTGCAGAGAGCGACGGTTTCATTTCGCGCTACAACGGCAAGAATGCATCGGGCGTTGCGGTGACGCTGCAAACCGGGGCGAACGCATTGGATACTGCGGCCGGTGTCAATGAAGCCATTGCAAAGATGAAGCCGCACTTCCCAACAGGATTGGTCGAGGAAATCGCGTTTGATACAACGCCTTTCGTCAAGGTCTCAATTAAAAACGTTGTCAAAACGTTGATCGAAGCCATCATCCTCGTTTTCGTCGTGATGTTCCTGTTCATGCAGAACATCCGCGCAACGTTGATTCCAACGATTGCGATTCCGATCGTTTTGATGGGGACATTCGGCATCTTGTTGATGCTTGGATTCACCATCAACATGTTGACGATGTTCGCGATGGTTCTCGCGATTGGTTTGCTCGTCGACGATGCCATCGTGGTCGTTGAAAACGTCGAGCGATTGATGACCGATGAAGGTTTGCATCCGTTGGAAGCCACCAAGAAATCGATGGGCCAGATCACCGGTGCTCTGATCGGTATCGGTATCGTTCTTTCTGCCGTGTTCGTTCCGATGGCCTTCATGGACGGTTCGACGGGTGTGATCTACCGTCAATTTTCGGCAACGATCGTCGCGGCGATGTTCCTGTCGGTTCTGATTGCAATCGTGTTGACCCCTGCCCTTTGTGCGAACATCCTGCAGCCAGTCAAGAAAGGCGAGCATCACGGACACGGTAAGTTTTTTACTTGGTTCAATAATTCATTCGACAAAATGAATGCCAAGTACCAGCAAATCGTCGCGCGCATCCTGCGCTTCCCTGGTCGCTACCTCGCGATCTTCGCAGGATTGTGTGTTGCGATGGTACTGGTATTTACGCGCCTGCCGGGTTCTTACTTGCCGGATGAAGATCAGGGCATGTTGTTTGGATTGATCTCCGCACCGCCAGGTGCAACGCAGGAACGTACGATGCATTCGATTGAGGAAGTTGAAAATTACTTCCTTGATAGCGAAAAAAATATCGTGCAATCCATGTTCTCGGTCCAAGGCTTCAGCTTCATGGGCGCCGGCCAGAATAACGGTATGGCGTTCGTCCGCTTGAAAGACTGGAAGGAACGTCCGGGCAAGGATGCGACTGCACAAGCATTGGCGCAGCGCGCAACGATGACGTTGTTCGGCACGATGACGGATGCGCAAGCGTTCGTGATGGCGCCACCGGCAATGCCGGAACTGGGTACGTCGTCCGGCTTTGAGTTTTATCTCAAGGACAACGATGGTCAAGGTCACGCGAAGTTGCTGGAAGCACGGAATATGTTTTTGGGCATGGCAGCGCAGAACAAGCGTTTGACTGGCGTGCGTCCAAATGGCCTGGAAGATTCACCGACGTTGCGCGTTGACATTGATCAGCAGAAGGTCGGTGCACTTGGGCTAACGATGGATCAAATTAACTCCACCTTGTCGATGGCTTGGGGCGGTACGTATCTGGATGACTTCATCGACCGTGGTCGCGTGAAGCGCGTTTTCATCCAAGCCGATGCGCCGTTCCGCATGCAGCCTGAGAACTTCGATCAATGGAAGGTCAAGAACTCCATGGGTCAGATGGTTCCATTCTCGTCGTTTGCAACGACGCGGTGGGAGTTCGGTCCGCAGAAGCTGTCGCGCTTTAACGGCGTGGGCGCCATGAGCATTCAAGGTCAAGGTGCACCGGGTGTTTCTTCCGGTGATGCGATGGAAGAAGTTGAAGCGATGGTCGCCAAACTCCCACCGGGCTTCACTGTGGATTGGACAGGTCTCTCGTATCAGGAACGTCAGGCTGGTTCGCAAACGACGATGCTGTATGTTTTGTCGCTGCTGATGGTTTTCCTCTGCTTGGCCGCGTTGTATGAAAGCTGGGCGGTTCCAACGGCAGTCCTGTTGGTTGCACCACTGGGTATTCTGGGTGCGGCCTTGGCGAACACGTTGCTTGGCATGAGCCGTGACGTTTACTTCCAGGTGGCGATGCTCACGACGGTCGGCTTGACGTCGAAGAACGCGATCCTGATCGTTGAATTTGCCAAAACCTACTACGAAGAAGGCATGGAACTCGTCGATGCGACATTGCATGCGATCCGCGACCGTCTGCGTCCTATCCTCATGACCTCAATGGCGTTTGGTCTGGGCGTGTTGCCGTTGGCCATTGCATCGGGCGCTGGTTCGGGTGCACAACGTGCTATCGGTACCGGTGTTCTCGGCGGCATGATCGCGGGTACGTTCCTGGGTATTTTCTTCGTCCCATTGTTCTTCGTTGTGATTGAACGTCTCATCAATAAATCGAAGAAAAAACCTGCTGAATCCGAAGGAGAACCATCCAATGGTTAAGTCCTCACGTGTGTTGACCATTTCCGTACTTGCGCTCGCCTTGTCGGCTTGCGCGAGCATGGCACCGCCACGCACTGAATTACCACCGGCTGCTGTCGAAGCGATCATTCCCTCGTCCTTCCCTGCGGTACCGGGTGATAAAGCGGTCATTGGGGTGGCGGCTGAATTACCTTGGTCGTCGTACTATGCGGACCCTGCCCTGCGTTCGCTGATTGAACGTGCGTTGGCAAACAACCGCGACCTGCGCATGGCGGTGATCAACGTCGAACGTGCACGTGCGCAAGCGCGCATCGCTCGTTCGCCACTGCTCCCATCGGCTGGCGTCGGTGCTCAAGCGTCAGTCGGTAGCGGTACGGATACGTATCAATCCGGCGTCAATGCTGCTTATGAAGTCGATCTGTTTGGCAAGTTGCGTAATCAGTCGGCGGCGGCTCAAAATGCCCTGCTCTCGGAGGAGCAGAATGCCAGAACCGTGCAACAAGCCCTTGTTTCGCAGATTGCACAACTGTATCTGACTTCGTTGGCCGATCGCGCGCAAGCATCGTTGGCAGCGTCGACATTGAAGAACAATCAGGAAGTTTTGGACCTCGTCGATAAGCGCCACACCGTTGGCGTTGCGAATGGACTGGAGTTGGCGCAAGCACGTTCGCAAGTCGAAGCGGCCCGCACTGCTTTGGCGCAGTACCAAGGCCAAATTGAGCAAGACAAAAACTTGATGACGCTGCTCGTCGGTGAACCTGTGCCGGATTCGGTTTACGCACGTAAGTGGGATTCGAATCTCGTCGTCGTTCCACCGTTGCCTGCAAATCTTCCGTCGGAAGTCTTGTTGCGCCGTCCGGACATCATGTCTGCTGAGTACTCGTTGCGTGCCGCCAATGCGAATGTGGCGGCGGCACGTGCTGCGTTTTTCCCATCCATTGCATTGACCGGTTCGGCCGGACTTGGCGGCACATCGTTGAGCGATTTGGTGTCGGGCAAGTTCCTATGGAATTTCGTCCCGAAAATTACGTTGCCGATTTTCACCGGTGGCGCGTTGCAAGGTCAGCATGAAGTTGCGAAAGCCGAGCAAGATCTGGCGTTGGCAAACTACGAAAAAACCATCCAAGTCGGTTTCCGCGAAGTCGCTGATGGTTTGGCATTGCTGCGCACTCAACAAGATCAGTTGACCGCACAGACGAACCTCGTCCGCGCAGCAGCGCGTGCGAATGAACTTGTGCGTGTCCGCTACCGCTATGGTTACGATTCGTACTTGAACATGCTGGATTCGCAGCGCTCGCTGTATCAGGCGCAATCGGCGTTGATTAATGCTCAGCTCGCTGCCCAGCTAAATCGTGTGAAGCTTTATCAGTCGCTCGGTGGCGGCGCGTCGCAGTAGTTATAGGTAGAGATAGACTATCTAGTGAAAGCCAAAGCCCGACTTCGTGTCGGGCTTTTCTTTTGTCCGTGGCGTTTGCGAAGAACGCCTGCAACCATCCAGCCGCAGGCATTACTCAATCCTCTAACTCTAGCTCTACCTACGGCGAGTAGTTCCTAGCGACGTAGCTGTCGATCAGGTCGATAAACTCATCCGCAATGTTCTCGCCCCGCAACGTCACCGTCTTCTGACCGTCCTCAAATACGGGTGCGGATGGTGCTTCGCCCGTGCCCGGCAACGAGATCCCGATGTTCGCATGACGCGACTCGCCTGGACCATTGACGATGCAGCCCATGACGGCGAGCGTGAGGTTCTCCGCGCCGGGATGTTTGATCTTCCAGACTGGCATCTGATCGCGCACGTGGTTCTGCACCTTCTGTGCAAGCTCCTGAAAAAATGTACTCGTCGTCCGTCCACACCCCGGGCAAGCCGTCACCATCGGCGTGAATGCGCGCAAGCCCATCGTCTGCAACAACTCCTGCGCAACGATGACTTCGGCAGTGCGCGATTGACCGGGCTCAGGCGTTAACGAAATGCGGATCGTATCGCCGATGCCTTCTTGCAACAGCACCGCCAACGCGGCGCTCGATGCCACGATGCCCTTCGAGCCAATGCCCGCTTCCGTCAAGCCAAGATGCAACGCGAAATCCGAACGTTTCGCCAACTCACGATAAACCGCGATCAATTCCTGCACGCCGGAAACTTTGGCGGAGAGGATGATTTTTTCCTTAGGCAATCCAATCTCAAACGCCTTGTATGCCGAGTCCAACGCCGAACGGATCAACGCTTCACGCAAGACTTCGCCTGCATCCTTAGGAACGGCGAGCAACGCATTCTCATCCATCAAATGCGTCGCGAGTGCTTGATCCAGCGAACCCCAATTGGCACCGATGCGCACAGGCTTGTCGTACTCGATCGCCTTCTCGATCATGGTGGCGAATTGAGTGTCTTTCTTTTTGCCAAAACCAACATTGCCCGGATTGATCCGGTACTTCGCCAACGCTTCCGCGCACGCCGGTTCTTCAGTGAGCAAGGTGTGCCCGTTGTAATGGAAGTCACCGATGATTGGCACATCGATGTTCATCATGTCGAGACGGTCCTTGATGCGTGGCACCGCGGCCGCCGCTTCAATCGTGTTCACCGTGATGCGCACCAACTCCGAACCTGCGCGCCACAATTGCGCGATCTGGTCGGCCGTTCCCTTGATGTCCGTCGTGTCCGTGTTCGTCATCGATTGCACGACGATCGGATTGCCGCCGCCGACGATGACATTGCCAACTTTCACGCCGCCCGTGGGTTGACGGGCTTTCGGGCCAAATGCAGGAGGTTCCGGAAGTGGGATAATGGTGTTCTCAGTCATGCGTTTTATTGTAACGCTGGACGCCTTCAGATATGAGACCTTCATGAGTTTAGCCGCACGTCCCACTCCCGATGTGTTCACACCGTCGCAACTGAATGCTGCCGCAAAGGACTTGCTGGAAGGGGCTTTTGGCACGATTTGGGTCGAGGCGGAAATTTCATCATTCATGCGAGCGTCGTCGGGGCATCTGTATTTTTCGTTGAAAGATGAGCGTGCGCAGATCAAGTGCGCGATGTTCAAGTTCAAGGCATCGTCGTTGCGATTCGCACCCGCCAATGGCGTGAAAGTCCGCGCGCGTGGAAAGGTTTCGCTGTATGAGCCTCGCGGTGATTATCAAATGATCATCGAGGCGATGGAAGAAGCCGGTGAAGGTGATTTGCAGCGTGCGTTTGAGCTGTTGAAAGCCTCACTGGAAAAGGAAGGTCTCTTCGCCACCGACCGCAAAGTTTCATTGCCGAAAATGCCGTCACGCATTGCTGTCATCACTTCACCATCGGGCGCCGCAATTCGCGATGTGTTGAGCGTGCTGCGCCGTCGCTTTCCATTGACTGCCGTCGATGTCATTCCGGTGTTGGTACAAGGTGCGGGCTCGGTTGAGCAGATCGTCCAGGCGTTGAAGGATGTCGATGCATCATCGCGTTATGACGTCGTGTTGCTCACGCGTGGAGGCGGTTCGTTGGAAGACTTATGGTCGTTCAACGAAGAGCCCGTCGTTCGCGCAGTCGCTGCGATGAACACACCGATTGTTGCGGCGATTGGTCATGAGACGGATTTTAGCTTGGCGGAGTTTGCCGCAGATTTGCGTGCACCAACGCCTTCCGCGGCTGCGGAGTTGTTGGTACCGGAGCGGCATGATTTGATCCGTCAGATCTCGGCGATTCGTTCGCGCATGAATGCGCAGTTCCGCCATGACTGGCAAGTGCGTGCGCAAGGACTGGATCGATTGTCGTTGCGGTTAAATGCGCAACATCCGCAGGCGCAGTTGAAGCAAATGGATGCGAACTTCATTGCGTTGAAGGCACGCATGGAGCGCGTGATGGAACATCAGATGTCCGCGCGTGAGATGCAGTTGAGTGGTTTGGGTGTTGGGCGGATGGAACGTGTTTTGGCTTCGCAGATTGAGCGCAAGCAATTACGCTTGACCGGTTTGGCGCGCACATTGGCATCGGTGAATCCACTGCAGGTGCTTGAGCGTGGTTTCGCAGTGGTGCGTGATGAGCACAAGCATGTTGTGACATCAGCGTTGCAGGTGTCAGTCGGGGACGCAGTCCAGGTGCAACTGAAACAAGGCAATTTCGAGGCGGTTGTCGATCGTGTTGAACGGGAACAATCATGAAAAATTATCCGATCTACATCGGCAACAAGCCGGTGATGACGAAACAGAAGCTCGACGTTTTCGATAAGTACACGACTGAGCGAGTTGCACGCGTGAGCTTGGCGTCGTCGCGTGAAGTTGAGAAAGCGATTGCATTAGCCGTTAGCGCGCGTGAGGCGATGGCGGCGATGCCTGCGTATCAGCGAGCGGATATTCTGATGGCGTGTGTCGAGGCGTTTACCAAGCGTCGTGATGAACTTGCGGAATCGCTGTGCATTGAAGCGGGTAAGCCGATCAAGGATGCGCGCGTTGAAGCGGATCGATTGATCGATACGTTCCGCATTGCGGCAGGTGAAGCAACGCGCATCAATGGCGAACAAATCGAGATGGCGGTGTCGCCGCGTGCCGTTGGATTGCGCGCGATGACGAAGCGAGTACCGTTGGGTGTTTTGAGTTTCATCACGCCATTCAACTTTCCATTGAATCTCGTTGCGCACAAAGTTGCACCGGCGATTGCCGCGGGTTGCCCTTTCATTCTCAAACCATCGGAAAGGACACCACTCGGCGCACTGATCATCGCCGACGTGTTGTCGAAGCTGGATTTGCCGAAGGGAGCGTTCAGTGTTTTGGCGTGTTCGATTGAAGACGCGCAGCCGTTGATTACGGATGACCGTATCGCGATGTTGAGCTTTACCGGTGGACAGGTTGGCTGGAAGTTGAAGTCGCAAGCGGGACATAAAGCGGTGACGTTGGAGCTCGGTGGCAATGCGGTTTGCATCGTGGATGAAGATCCCGGCGTGCCTTTGGATCATGTCGTTGATCGCTTGGCTTTCGGTGCGTATTACCAAAGCGGTCAAAGCTGCATCGCAGTGCAACGCATTCTCGTGCATGACGCGATTTACGATTCGGTGAAGCGCAAGTTGAAGGCGAAGGTGAAAACCTTAAAGTCCGGCAACCCGCATTTTACGACGACGTTTGTCGGTCCGATGATCGATGAGGACAATGCCATCCGCGTCGAAGAATGGGTGAATGAAGCGCGTAAGAAAGGCGCGAAAATCCTGGTTGGTGGTGAACGCAAGAAACAAATGTTGCCGGCGTATCTACTTGAAAACGTTCCCGATGATGCAAAGCTTGCGACGGAAGAAGTGTTTGGACCCGTTTGTTATCTCGAGCGCTACAGCGATTTCAAAGATGCGTTGAAGCGTGCGAATGACACGGCGTTTGGGTTGCAGGCGGGTGTTTTTACAGCGTCCATCAAGAATGCAATGAAGGCATGGGATGTCTTGGAAGTCGGTGGCGTCATTGTCGGTGACATTCCAAGTGTGCGTGTCGACAACATGCCATACGGCGGCGCGAAAGCATCGGGCATTGGATTGGAAGGCGTGAAGTATGCGATCAATGAAATGACGCGCCCTCGCCTGCTAATGATCAGGGACTGATTTGCAGACGCTGGTTCAACTCGAAACGTTCGAAGCGGAAATCAAGAAAAGCCGTTTCCTCGCATTGGCAGCTCCGGTCGATTCTCCTGAAGAAGCGCTGGCGTGGTTGAGCGAGCATCACCATGTGGACGCATCGCATCATTGTTGGGCGTATCGCATTGGGCAGCTGTATCGGTTCAATGATGACGGTGAACCGACGGGAAGCGCGGGGAAGCCGATTTTGGCGGCGATTGATGGGCAGGACTTGGATCGCGTCGTTTGCGTGGTGATTCGCTGGTTTGGCGGGACCAAATTAGGGGTCGGTGGACTCGTCCGGGCATACGGCGGAACAGCGGCGCAGTGCTTGCGAAATGCGACGCACGCCCCCATCGTTATGATGACAACGCACCGTGTGCGCATCCCCTTTGATTCGACGGGAGCTGTGCATGCCCTGCTCGACCAAAATCACGCGACGAAGCTGTCCGAAAACTGGACGGAATCGGGACTCGAACTGGAGTTTGAGATTGCGGAGGGTGCGGTTGAATTCTTGCGCGATACACTTCGGGATGGCACCAGTGGTCGCATTTATTGGATGGACGAATGAACGAACCGAAACAACCGAAGTCTGCAGCATGGCGTCAACTGCAAGGTGCGTGGCCGCTGCTGAAGCGTCATAGCGGATTGTTGATTGGCTGGTTGGTTGCCCTGGCGGTTTCGAGTGGTGCGACGTTGACGTTCCCCGTCGCGATCCGTTACATGATCGACAACGGCTTCAATGCAACCGGTGGCGTCGGCATCAACACGGCGTTTGGTTTCATGATGTTGGTCTGCATCGTGCTGGCGTTGGCGACGGCTGTGCGATTTTTCTTCGTGTCGTTACTTGGCGAACGGGTCGTTGCAGATCTGCGCCAGGATTTGTATTCGCATTTGATCGGCATGGACTTGTCCTTCCATGATCGTCATCGCAGCGGTGATTTGATTTCGCGCTTGACCGCCGATGCGGAGTTACTGCGCAGCATGGTCGGTTCGACGATGTCGATTGCATTGCGTTCGACGGTGACGGTGCTTGGTAGTTTGATCTTGTTGTTCGTCACATCGCCTCGTTTGGCTACGATGGCGTTGATCGGGATTCCGCTGGCTGTGTTGCCGATTGTGTTCGGTGGTCGCAAGTTGTCTGCGATCAGCCGCAAGAGTCAGGATCGCATCGGAGATGCCAATGCCTTGGCTTCGGAAACGTTGTCCGGTGTGTCGACGGTGCAATCCAATGCCCGCGAAAATTACGAGCGCGGCCGCTATGGCGAGGCGATGGAGTCAGCAGTGACTACTGCCCGCAAACGCATTCGAACTCAGTCGTTGGTGACGGCGGTGGCGATGATGTTGATTTTTGGCTCGATTACGGGTGTTCTGTGGCTCGGCGCGACGGACGTCGTCGCAGGTCGCATGACGGCCGGTACGCTGGGTCAGTTTCTCATGTACGCGATGATCGGCGGTGGTTCCGTTGGTGCGTTGGCGGAAGTTTGGAATGAAGTCCAGAAAGCCGGCGGTGGCATGAGCCGTATCAGCGAACTGCTCGACACCGACAATGCGATCGTCAATGAAACAGGCGAGACGTTGAATCCTGCGCAAGGCAACATTCGCTTCGAACATGTACGCTTCGAATATCCGAACCGTCCGGATGCACCTGCAATTACGGACTTTACCTTGCATGTGCAACCTGGTCAGCGCGTTGCGTTGGTCGGCCCATCCGGCGCCGGTAAGTCGACGGTGTTGAATTTGCTGTTGCGCTTCTATGATCCGTCGCAAGGTCACATCACTTTGGATGGCATCGACATCAAGGATTTGAAGCTCAGCAACCTGCGCGAAAACATCGCATTGGTCCCGCAATCGCCGACTCTGTTTGCAACCAGCGTTCTCGACAATATCCGCTACGGTCGATTAGATGCTTCTGATGAGGAAGTCATCGAAGCCGCACGTGCTGCGAACGCGTTGGAGTTCATTGAGAAGTTGCCGGAAGGTTTCAAAACCGAACTCGGTGAGCGTGGTGCGCGCTTGTCCGGTGGTCAGCAGCAGCGGATTGCGATTGCCCGTGCACTGTTGAAGAATGCGCCGATTTTGTTGTTGGATGAAGCGACGTCTGCGTTGGACGCTCAGAGTGAGCATCAAGTGCAAGCGGCATTGGAAACGTTGATGCAAGGTAGGACTTCGTTGGTCATCGCTCACCGACTCGCAACCGTACGGCAAGCCGACCGCATCATCGTGATGGAGAACGGCGCGATCGAATCTGAAGGCACGCACGAGTCGTTGCTAGCCGAGCAAGGCTTGTATGCCGAGCTCGCCAAGCTTCAATTCATTGACTGACGCGGTTACATCACCAAACGGTGCAACAGCTTGCCGACATTCGCGGTGGTCGATTGAACGACCGCAACGATCTCTTCCATCGTGATGATTTCGTCTTCGACGGGGCCTGCACCAGCCGCCCAGTTCGCAACGATCGCCAAGCACGCGTATTCAAGCCCTAATTCACGCGCAATCGCCGCCTCAGGCATTCCTGTCATTCCGACCAGGTCGCACCCGTCGCGCTTCATACGCGCGATTTCTGCGCGCGTTTCCAGGCGAGGACCCTGCGTCGCACCGTAAACACCACCATCCACAATCGGCACGCCCGTTTCACCTGCAGCCGTCAACACCGCCGAACGGAGCGCGCCATCATACGGCTCACCAAAATCCACGTGAATCACTTCACTTCCCGGCTCTTCGCTGATCGTCGAAATACGACCCCAGGTGTAATCAATCAGATCGTTCGGACAACCGAGCACGCCGGGACCGAAACGCTCGGTAATGCCACCCACGGTATTCAACGCCAAAACACGCTTCGCACCCACCGCTTGCAACGCAGCGAGATTCGCACGGTAATTGATCATGTGCGGAGGAACAGAGTGACCTTCGCCGTGGCGTGCCATGAACGCAATCCGCGGACCGCCCTCACCCAGCCGACCAATGCGAACTGCGCCCGATGGATCGCCATAAGGCGTCACCGGCAACTCCGTCGTCACATCCGTCAAATCACCCAAGCTGTAAATGCCCGTGCCGCCGATGACGGCCAATACGATTTCATCACTCATAGTTTCAACGCCCAAATGTCCGGCAAGTTACGGCCTTGCTCGTAATAATCCATGCCAAAACCAAACACATACCGATCCGGCACTTCTACTGCGACATAGTCTGCGGTCAAGCCAGGAATCGCACGGTCGTGTTGCTTCACCGACAGCGCGGCAATCCGAACATCCTTCGCACCTTGCTCCAGACACCAATCCCGAATCGCCGCCAACGTCAGACCTTCATCGAGAATGTCATCGGTCAACAACACGCGACGACCTTCGAGTTTCGATGTTGGCTTGGCTTTCCATACCAACTCATGACCACGCGTATCACCCTGATAACGCGTCGCGTGCGCGTAATCGAATTTCACGTCGAGACCTTCATCGCCAATCGCCATCGACAGGAACGCCGCAAACGGCAACCCACCATGCAATACGGTCATCATCACCGGCACGTCATCGCCATAGTCGCTTGCGATCTCTCGTGCAATGCGCGAGATACCATCATGGATGGTGTCACGGTCGACGACGATTTCAGAATTCGCCAAAGCTTCCTTGATCGGATGTTCGTTACTGCTCATGCGAGAGCCTCCACATTACGGCGGGTTTGCACGTAGCGATCCGAACCGCTCAACGCTTCCCAGGATTCCTGGCCGTCCTTGATCAAGGATGCCAAAACATTTTTTTGCATTTCACGACCTTGCATCGCCTCGAGTGATTCTTCCACCAACTCAGGATGGCACACGAGCACCACATCGCAGCCCGCATCCAGATGCGCATGGATCCGCGAACCGACACCACCAACGGAGTTCGCCGCGGCCATGCCGATATCATCCGAGAAAATCACGCCCTTAAATCCAAGCTCACCACGCAAGATTTCTTGAATCCAAACCTTGCTGTAGCCAGCCGGATCTTCCGACACCTGCGGATAAATCACGTGCGCCATCATCACAGCGTCCGCACCTTCATTGATCGCGGCAACGAACGGCACCAAGTCCAACTCACGGATCTCCGTCAGCGAGCGCGGATCAATCGCGGTATCAAAGTGCGTATCCGCAAGCACGGAACCATGTCCCGGGAAGTGCTTAATCGTCGCACCCATGCCCGCATCATGGAGCCCTGCAATGTACGACACGCCATAACGCGCAACCGTTTCAGGATGCGGCGAAAACGCACGGTTCCCAATCGCCAAGTTCCCGCGACCCAAATCCAACACCGGTGCGAAACTCAAGTCCATTCCGAGAGCGCGAATCTCCGATGCCATCAACCATGCATGTTCACGCGCACTGTCGAGATCATCGCGCGAGGCGAACACTTCCAACGGCGGCAATGCACTGAAGCCTTCGCGGAAACGTTGCACGCGACCACCTTCCTGATCAACGCAAATCAATTGCGGGTTGCGTGCAGCTTCTCGAATCGAACGCGTCAACGCAATGACCTGATCCCGCGAAGCGAAATTGCGCGCGAACAAAATCACGCCACCACACGCCTCGTGCTGCAACCATTCGCGTTCGTTGTCTGCCAGCTCAGTGCCGGCGATGCCGATAATCAGCATGAATTACAGTTCCTTCTCTGCAGCCGACCAATCCTTGTAGGGATAGTCCGCCAAGCTGAAATTGTAAAAACGAATCTCATCCGTCACTTCCCTGCCCGCCCAGGACGGCATCTCGACGACATGGTCAGCGGACGGCAACTCAATCTCCGCGACGATCAATCCCGCGTTATCACCGGCGAACTCATCGACTTCCCATTTCAGACCGTTACCAGCAGGAATGATGTGACGGGTTTTTTCGATCAAACCACCGACCGCAAGCGAGAGCAACGCATGCGCGTCTGCAACGGGAATGTCGTATTCAAATTCCTGACGCTCAACGCCGCGCTCACCGGACTTGATGTTCAACTTGGCCACGTCGCCCTCAATGCGCGCGCGGATCGAAGTTTTCATCGCGCCGGATTCAACCGCCTGCAAATCATTCAAATAACCTTGCGCCATGACGATCGATTCACTCACGGCAGAGCGCCACGAATCATCCACAACCAGATACTTGCGTTCGATTTCGGTGGCCATTATTTTTTCTCAAACATCGCAATGGATTCAACGTGACCGGTATGCGGGAACATGTCCATGACGCCGGCAGACTTCAAAACCCAACCCCGCTCATTCACGAGATAACCCGCATCACGCGCCAACGACGCCGGATGACAGCTGACATAAACGATGCGATCAAACTGATCGAGGTTCAATTGCGTCAAGCAAAAATCAGCACCCGACCGTGGCGGATCCAGCAACAACTTATTGAAGCGTTCCTTCATCCACGGATGATGCGACATGTCCGAAGCCAAATCCGCTACATGGAACTGCGCATTCGGCAAATTATTACGCGCCGCATTATCGCGACCACCTTGCACCAACACCGCGTCACCTTCAACGCCAACCACTTCGCGCACGCGGCGCGCCAACGGCAAGGTGAAATTACCGAGACCACAGAACAAATCGAGCACGCGATCTTCCGGCTGCACGTCGAGCATTGCCAACGCCTTGTCGATCATCTCTTGGTTCAAGCGCGCGTTGACCTGGATGAAGTCCAATGGCTTGAATGTCAACGAAACATCGTAAGCCGGCAGATCGAAACTCAAATCAGTCTCGGCTGGGTACAACGCATTCACCGAGGTCGGACCTGCAGGCTGCAAAAACACGGCAACGCCACGTTCCTTCGCAAACGAAGTCCAAGCATCACGATCCGCAACCGACAACGGATTCAAATGACGCACCGTCAACGCAATCGCACGATCACCCGCACAAAATTCCACCTGCGGAACATCACGTCGACCTTCGAGTGAATCAATCAAAGTTTTCAGCGGTTGAATCAAATCCGAGATCGCCGGCAGCACCGTGTAACAAACATCGATGTCCGCCACGAAACGTGGATCAACTTCGCGGAAGCCGACTAACGTCTTGTCCTTTTTCTCAACACGACGCACGGAGAAACGGCCCTTGCGACGATAACCCCAACTCTGCGCAGTCAACGGCGCCAAACGTTCCAAAGGCTCAACGTGACCGATGCGGGTCAGGTTATCGAACAAGACATTTTGCTTAGCCAAAATCTGCTGGGACTCTTCCAGATGCTGCAACGTACAACCGGAGCAGACACCGAAATGCGGACAACGTGGCTCGACACGATGCTCCGACGCTTCCAACACCTCAACGCAACGCGCCTCGTCGAAGTTACGGTTACGTCCCGTTTGCGACGCCATCACGACTTCACCGGGCAACGCACCCGACACAAATACCGCCTTGCCATCTTCGCGACGTGCAACACCCTTGCCGTCGTGAGTCATTCCCGTGATTTCTGCCCGAAACGGCGTTTGATCAATGCGTGCCAAAACCCATAAAACCTTGCAAATTCAATGGCTTCTATTGTCGCACAGCCGCACGCGCCCGACTGACCGCCATCACACGCATCATGTCCCACGACTTCAGCCCACGCGCACCCAAATGATGCTGTAACAAAACACGCATCGGCACCCGCAAACTCGTCAAATCGTCCAACGATGGCATCTGATCCGAGGCTAACGCCAGCAACGCACGTCCCGAAGGCGTAAACGCACGCTCGGACGCATCGCGCTCACTCAACACTTTCACTGGCCCCTGCTCTGCATCAACGAGATACCGCGCCGCCGGATCCAACTCCACGCCATCACGATCCAAATGCCAAGAGAATCCAACACCGACGGCATCGAGCAAGTCACGCTCGAAACGCCGCAAGGTCCAGGCTAGATTTTCGGAAGGATCGGCAATGCGCGAACGCGTCTGCGAATACGCAAGAAACAAATCGCCCTGCGCATCACCACGCGGCGCCAACCGCATCGTAAGTTCATTCAAATAAAACCCACACAACAACGCATCACCACTCAACCGTGGCGCGATGTCGACCGCCTCGGCTTGAATCAACCGCGCCATCTCACCGCGCTGATCGAGATCCACACGCAGGAATTGCAGGGGCTGCAACGCCGCTTTCAAGACCTGTTTTTTGGGACCGGTTACGCCACGCGCAACAACGCCAACACGACCATGATTGGCCGTCAGCATTTCCACCAATAAGCTACTTTCCCGCCAAGGCCGCGCATGCAAAACGAACGCGGGCTCATCGGTGATTTTCATCAGTCGTGATAACCGAAGGCGCGCAACGCACGCTCATCGCCGGACCAACCTTCACGCACACGAACGAACGTTTGCAGGAAAACTTTCGAATCAAACAGGCGTTCCATCTGCAATCGAGCAGCGGTACCGATTTCTTTCAGGCGCTCGCCGTTCTTGCCAATGACGATGCCCTTCTGACCTTGGCGTTCCACCCAGATCACTGCACCGATGCGCAATAACGCACCATCGACTTCGAACGACTCAATTTCAACCGTCGTTGCGTAAGGAATTTCATCACCGAGTTGACGCATCAATTGCTCGCGCACCATTTCACCGGCAAGGAAGCGTTGCGATTTGTCGGTAATTTCGTCTTCCGGGAACAAGGCTTCCTGCTGAGGCAACAAGGCCAAAACATCCTTGACCAAGCCGTCCAAACCGTTTTTCTTCAACGCCGAAATCAATTCAACCGAAACGAACTCGCGGCCCGAAGTCACTTCCGCCACGAACGGCAGCAACGCGTCCTTATCCGTGATGCGATCAACTTGATTGATCACCAACACGATCGGGAGATTCTGCGAGCGCAATGCTTGATACGCGAACTCATCGGCATCTTCCCACTGACCCGCACGTATCACGAGCATCGCCGCGTCGACGCCTTCCAGCGCACCACGTGCAGCCTTATTCATCCACTTATGCATCGCGGATGCGTTTGCAGTGCCCTGGTTCTGGTGCAGGCCCGGCGTATCCACCAACACAATCTGCCCTTCATCAAACGTCGCGATACCGAGCAAGCGATGTCGCGTGGTTTGTGGGCGTGGGGAGACGATGGAAATTTTGGCACCCACCAACGCATTGGTCAGAGTGGACTTGCCGACATTCGGACGGCCGATGACGGCGACATAGCCAGCGTGAAAATTTGGATTGGTCATAGTTTGATTATAGGCGTTCGAGCAGACGCGTCAGCGCCAGATCTGCGGCAACTTGTTCGGCGCCACGGCGGGACGTCCCATCGCCACGCGTTTCGATGTTGAATTGCGGAATGCGGCATACCACGTGAAAAACCCGCGCATGATCCTCACCCGACTCGCGTTCCATTTCGTACAGCGGCAACTCGAAGCCACGGCCTTGCAGTAGTTCTTGCAGACGAGTTTTGGCGTCTTTCTGGATCTTACGCGGTGGTGGCAAAACCGCCAGCAGCGGCTCCCAATAATGCAGGATGAACGCACGCGCCGTCGCGAAATCACTGTCGAGATAAACCGCACCGATGATCGCTTCCATCGCATCGGCAAGGATCGACGCTCGGCGATGACCGCCCGCTTTCATCTCGCCGGAGCCTAACGTCAAAGATGCGCCGAGCGACAAACCCAGCGCAACTTCCGCCAACGCGGACTCGCGAACCAACTCGGCTCGTGCGCGCGTCAATGAACCTTCGTCAGCTTGCGGAAAGCGCTCAAACAACTCCATTGCGATGACGCAACCGAGAATGCCGTCGCCGAGAAACTCCAATCGCTCGTTGTGCGGCGTACCGGCACTGCGGTGACGCAGCGCCTGCTCAAGCAACGCAGGATCAGCAAACGAATGCGTGAGCTTCAGGTCAGCCACAAAGAATTACGGAATGTCCTTGAAGAAACGGCTGCTGTTCAAGCCGCCATCCCAATTGAATAAAATACGCATCGCTTTGCCGCGCAATTGAGATTCAGGCAGGAAATCACCCTTCCAGTAACGCGTATCTTCCGAGTTGTCGCGGTCGTCGCCCATCACGAAGTAATGACCCGCCGGCACAACCCACTCACCGTTGCCACCATCGGGACCGCCAGGTGCCTGAGGGTTTTCGAGGATGTTGTAGGTCTTACCTGCGTAAGTTTCCTGGATTTCATCCCAGCCATCGACTGGCATACCCGAACCAAACGCCTTGTATGGACCGATCGGCGTATGCGCAACGAGTTCACCGTTCACCCAAAGCTTCGTGTCTTCGTACTTGATGCGATCACCCGGCAAACCAATGACGCGCTTGATCCAATCTTCGTTTGGACGGTTCGGCGGACGGAACACCGCAACATCACCACGCTCAGGCTCCGACACCGGAATCACTTTCGTGTTCGTAATCGGCAAGCGGATACCGTATTTGAATTTATTGACGAAAATGAAATCGCCCGTCAGCAACGTCGGCATCATCGAATTCGATGGGATTTTGAAGGGCTCAACGATGAAACTGCGCACGCACAGAATCACCAGCAGAACCGGGAAAAACGCCTTCGCATAATCCACATACCAAGGCTCGTCCGATTCACCGGTGATCTCGTTGAAACCTTCGCGCTTCTTCGCCCAGAACAACTTGTCCAGCAACCAAATGACAAACGTCAATGCGGTGACGGCAACGAGAACTTTTTCAAACCAAATCATGATGCTTCCTTCAGCCCTAAAGCCTTAAGCCTTATTTGTTGTCCATGTTCAAAACAGCGAGGAACGCTTCCTGCGGGATCTCAACACGACCCACTTGCTTCATGCGCTTCTTGCCTTCTTTCTGCTTCTCAAGCAACTTCTTCTTACGCGTGATGTCGCCGCCGTAGCACTTCGCGAGAACGTTCTTACGCAACGCCTTCACCGTCGTACGTGCAATCACCTGCGCACCCACCGCTGCTTGAATCGCAACGTCAAACATCTGACGTGGAATCAAATCCTTCATGCGCTCACACAGATCACGACCACGGCGATCCGCTTGCGAACGGTGAACGATGATGGACAGTGCATCGACCTTCTCGCCGTTGATCAGGATATCAACACGCACGAATGGACCCGCGTCAAAACGCACAAAGTGATAATCCAGCGACGCATAACCACGCGACACCGACTTCAACTTATCGAAGAAATCCAACACCACTTCCGCCATCGGCAACTCATAAGTGATCTGCACTTGCGAGCCCATGTACGTGATGGATTGCTGGACGCCGCGCTTCTCTTCGCACAACTTGATGACCGAACCAATGTAATCCGGTGGCGTCAAAATATTCGCACGAATGATCGGCTCACGGATTTCTTCAACTTGATTGACCGCTGGCAACTTCGCCGGATTATCCATCGGGATAATTTCGCCGTCGGTCTTCAGCACTTCGTAAATAACCGTTGGTGCCGTCGAAATCAGGTTGAGGTTGTACTCACGCTCCAAACGCTCCTGCACGATTTCCATGTGCAGCATGCCAAGGAAGCCGCAACGGAATCCAAAGCCCATCGCTTCCGACGACTCCGGTTCAAAGCGCAACGCCGCATCATTCAAACGCAGCTTATCCAACGCTTCACGCAAATCCGGATAATCATCCGCATCGACTGGGAACAAACCTGCGAAAACCCGCGGCTGCATCTCCTGGAATCCTGGCAACGCTTCGTCTGCCGGATCATTCGCCAACGTCAACGTATCGCCAACCGGCGCACCGTGCACGTCCTTGATCGATGCAGTAATCCAACCGACTTCGCCCGGATGCAACGCGCCCGTGACTTTACGCTTCGGCGTAAACACACCGACGCCATCGACTTGGTGCGTACGGCCCGTCGACATCACTTTCAACTTGTCACCCGACTTGATCGTGCCTTGCATGATGCGCACGAGCGAGACAACACCGAGGTAGTTATCGAACCAAGAATCGATGATCAGCGCCTGCAACTTATCGGAGCCACGATCGACCGGTGGTGGAATGCGATGCACGATCGCTTCGAGGACGTCTTCGACGTTGAGACCGGTCTTGGCCGAGATTGGCACCGCATCCGATGCATCAATGCCGATGACCGATTCAATTTCTTCTTTCGCGCGATCAATGTCGGCAGTTGGCAAATCGATCTTGTTCAAAATCGGCACCACTTCCAAACCTTGCTCAACCGCCGTGTAGCAGTTCGCAACGGATTGCGCTTCCACACCTTGCGCCGCATCAACCACCAGCAACGCACCTTCGCACGCTGCCAACGAACGCGAGACTTCGTACGAGAAGTCGACGTGTCCCGGCGTATCAATGAAGTTCAAAAAATACGTCTGCCCATTCTTCGCCGTATAAGGCAACGAAACGGACTGGGCCTTGATCGTAATGCCGCGTTCGCGCTCAATCGGATTGGAGTCGAGGACTTGCGATTCCATCTCACGCTCCTGCAGTCCACCGCAAATTTGAATGATGCGGTCCGCCAAGGTGGATTTACCGTGGTCGACGTGGGCGATGATGGAAAAATTTCGAATCTGCTGCATGCGATAACGCGCCATTTCGGCGCTGAGGGCCGATTGATGTGGGAAACGGACAATTATCGCATAATTGCCCGTTTCACCCTATTACAACGGAGGTTCGCGGACCCGCAAACCCCCGAAAGTCATGCTTATTCGAGGGTAATGGCGACGTAATTGCCACCACCACGTCCGGATTGCACGCGGACCATGACGCTGTCGCCTTTCTTATACTTCGCCAGCGCCTTGTTCAGTTGGTCGCTGGACGCCACATTATCGCGTCCAATCGCGAGAATCACGTCACCCGACGACAGACCCGCATCCGCAGCCGCCTGACCCACAACGCGCGAAATCCCCACGCCCTGACCGCTCGGCAAACCCAAACGCGAGCGAACCGCCGCAGGAATGTCCTGCGTCACGACACCGAGCTTGTTGGCAGCCGCGGCAGGCGCAGCCGAAGGACCAGACGACCCATCACGGAAATCACGCGAGGAAGCATCAGACGAGGCGGCCGCCAAAGCCCCCAACGTTGCAGCGACCTTACGCGACTGGCCATCACGGATGACGGTGAGGTCGACTTTTTCGCCGGGACGCATACCACCGATGATCGATGGCAACTGCGCCGAGTCCGTCACCGCAACACCATTGACCGCAGTGATCACATCCAACGGTAGCAAGCCGGCTTTCGCACCAGCACTGCCCGGTTCGACATCAGCAACCAACGCACCGGTGCGCGACGGCAACTTCAACGCGCGAACTTGTTCTTCACTCAACGCCTGCACACGCACACCGAGTTGACCGCGCTCAACGCGACCGGTGGAACGCAATTGCTCAGCGGCATTCATCGCGACGTCGATGGGAATCGCGAAGCTCACGCCCATGTAGCCACCACTGTTCGAAAAAATCTGCGAGTTAATCCCAATGACCTGCCCCGATGTATTCAACAACGGACCACCGGAATTACCGCGATTGATCGCGACGTCAGTTTGAATGAAAGGAACGTATTGGTTTTCGGCGAATTGCGTATTGCGCCCCACCGCAGACACGATGCCCGCAGTCACCGATTGCTCAAGGCCAAATGGAGAACCGATTGCGACAACCCACTGACCTTGCTTCACCGTCGACGAATCCGCTAACTTCAGGTACGGCAAATTAGATCCTTCGACTTTCAGCAACGCCACGTCAGAACGGCTATCCGCACCGACAACCTTCGCAGTCATTTCACGACGGTCGGCGAGACGGATGGTGATTTTGGAAGCGTTACGCACGACGTGCGCATTCGTCAGCAGATAACCATCCTGCGAAATCAGGAAGCCGGTACCCACCGAAACACCTTGCGTTGAAGGCGCGCGATCACGATTTTGCGGACCGATGATCATTCCCGGAGGCATTTGATCGCCAAAAAACCGACGGAAAATTTCCGGCATCTGGTCCATGTCAGCACCTTGCGCAGACGCACCACGCGATGCACTGATCTCGGCGTTGACACTCACAACACCCGGCGAGACTTGCTGCACCAAGCGCGTGAAATCAGGAAGACCGGTCACCAACGGTGCATCGACTTGCTTCGATGGCGATGCAATCGGCTGCGAAGGTTGAGCACTGCAAGCAACAGGAAAAAGCGCGGCTAACGCCAAGACCAAACTGGTCGAACGGATTTTCTTTTGGTTCACAAGCTAACCTTTCAAATCAAAAAACGAAAAAGGAATTTATTCGCCCCGTGGCATTCCCAGGGACATCTTCGCAGGCCAAGTCGACGACGAGTTCGCATTCGGTGCAAATGGGTCGCTTGCCGTAGCACCGGCCGGCATATTCGAGAAGCTCGCATTCATTGAACGGCTGTTGCCGGTCGTACGCGACTTCGGCCACGCGCGATTCGGCGAACCGGAAAGCACTCGGTTATTCGTGGTGTTACCCAATCCAAACGGATCATTCGTCGATGCCACAACGTTCGGCTTGACGTGCGTAAACGTCGAAGAAATACGCGGCGGCAATGACTGTACCGTCGTTGGTGTCGACGCAACGGTATTCGCCTGACGGATTTGCTCAACCGTCCGCGGTGTTGCGGGACGCGCAGGAGCCGGCGTTGTCACAGGCACAGGACGCGCTGGCGTTGCCACAGCAATGCGCGTATTCACGGCACGTGGTGCAGGCGGTTTCGCATGCTTATGGAAAATATCGGAAGTCGGTGTCGCCGCATTCTGCATCGTCAACGACGTCAGCAATTCATTGTTCCAGGACGAACCCAGATTCAACAACACAACCGCAGCCGCCAACAACGTCACCGACGCCGCAATCGACGTCGGCTTCAATGCACGTGCCTTCAACACCTGCAAACGCGAACGTTGAGCAACATCCGCACGCTCACGCGCCACGGCAATTTCTGACGCGGACGGTGCATGCACTTGCGCACGCTCCTGATCAATCGCAACACGCACACGGTCCAGGAAACCACCGGGAGCAAACGCCGTATTCTCACGCGACGCGGCTTCACGCAACGCATCACCGATGTCGGTCCAGCGCGAAACTTGCGCCTGCAAGTCTTCGTCATGCGTCAAACGCTTGGAGACAAAACGACCTTCATCACCTTGCAACTCGCCATCCATCCACGCACTGAGAGTTTCACTCATCGTCATGAGCGATCTCCTTTCGTACTGTTGGCTTTGCTAGTTTGTTTCGGCATATGATTCTGCAACTTCTGGTCAATCGCGTCCCGAGCTCTGAAGATTCTTGAACGCACCGTCCCAATCGGCGTGTCCATCTGTTCGGCAATCTGTTCGTACGTCAGTCCGTCGATCTCACGCAACGTCAATGCGATACGCAGATCATCCGGCAACGCATTCATCGCTGCCTGCAACACCTGCAGCAATTCCTGACGAAGCAGTTCCTGTTCCGGTGAAGCGTTACTCTGTAGACCTTCGTGATTGCCATAAAGTTCCGCATCCGACAATTCGATGTCATCTTGCGGCGGACGACGCTTGCGCGCATCGATATGATTCAACGCAGTGTTCACGGCAACGCGATGGATCCACGACGAAAATTGCGATTCACCACGGAAGCCCGGCAGCGCTCTGTAAACACGGACAAAAACATCCTGCGCCACATCCTGACACTCGCTCCAATCACCGATGTAGCGGCCAACGACTGCAATCACACGATGCTGATACTTGCGCACCAGTCCATCAAACGCCATCGCATCACCGCCCTGCGCGGCACGCACGGCTTGCAAGTCTTCATCAAGACCTGCTGGTGCAATGACTTCCTGGTCGTCCCTTGGGTTCATTGGTGACTCGTCGCTCACGTGAAATTGACTGCTCTTAAGACATTTTGACCAAAACTTACGCAAAAAGTTCCATACCCCATCGCACTGACGTTGCGGTATCCTAAAACTCATGGCGTAAGCCACATTCTTCACCTTACCCGAGAAACCTTAAATGGAAGCTGGCTCAATGAAAAATGATCTCCTCGCAGGCCTGAATTTGCAGCATTGGCGCGTCGAAATGCGGGAAGACGGGGTGTTGGTGGTGATTTTTGACCGTGCAGACACATCGGTTAACGCGTTCTCGCAGGACACTCTGATCGAGCTGAATTCGATCCTTGAGCGCATCGAGAACGAGCCGCCGAAGGGCGTCGTCATCGCGTCCGGCAAGACCAAGGGCTTCATCGCCGGTGCGGACATCAAGGAGTTCCAGGATTTTGATCGCAAGGGCACGATCGCAGATGCAATCGCACGTGGCCAAAATGTATTCGAACGCCTCCACAACCTCCCTATTCCAACCGTCGCGGCAATCAATGGTTTTGCGATGGGCGGCGGCACCGAAATCGCTTTGGCTTGTACGTATCGCGTTGCGTCTTCGGATCCATCGACGCGCATCGGTTTGCCGGAAGTCAATCTCGGCATCTATCCGGGCTGGGGCGGCAGCGTCCGGTTGCCTCGTTTGATCGGCGCACCCGCCGCGATGGATTTGATGTTGACCGGCCGATCGGTTTCCGCCTCGTCCGCGCGCGCGATGGGTCTCGTTGATAAGGTCACCGAGCCTGCGAATTTGATCGACGTCGCGGCGAAGTTGGCGTTGACCGGTTACACGCGTCCGTTGAAGCAGCGTGCATTGGCATGGGCAACGAACACCATCGCCGCGCGTAAGGCCTTGCAAGGGACGTTGATTTCTCAAGTCGCACGTAAAGCCAAAAAAGACCACTACCCCGCCCCATACCAATTGATCAACACGTGGGTCAACACCGGTGGTTCGATGGCGAATCTGTTGAAGGCGGAGCAACGTTCGGTTGTGAAGTTGTCCGGCACGCCCACGGCGCGGAATTTGATTCGGGTGTATTTTTTGTCGGAAGATTTGAAGGCGCAAGGCAGCGGTCCGTCCGACATCAAGCGCGTGCACGTGGTTGGCGCTGGCGTCATGGGTGGCGACATTGCGGCGTGGGCTGCATTTAAAGGCTTCGACGTCACGTTGAATGATCGCGATGCACCGGCATTGGAAAAAGCGCAAGCACGTGCGCAGGAACTGTTCGCGAAAAAAGTTAAAGACGATGCGAAGCGTCCTGAAGTTGCGGCGCGTTTGGTCTCGGACATTTCCGGTGATGGTGTTGAGACGTGTGATCTGTTGATTGAAGCAATCGTGGAGCGTCCGGATGCAAAGCGTTCGTTGTATGCGGCGGTTGAGCCGCGTATGAAGCCCTCGGCGATTTTGACAACGAACACATCTTCGATTCCATTGGCGGAATTGCGCGAAGGGTTGGCGCGTCCTGCATCGTTTGCTGGTTTGCATTACTTCAATCCGGTGGCGTTGATGCCGTTGGTTGAGATCGTTCGCGATGATGCGGTCTCTGCTGAAACGCAGCAGCGCTTGGCGGCGTTCTGCAAGGCGATTGATAAGTTGCCGGTGCCGGTAAAGGGCACGCCGGGGTTTTTGGTGAATCGTGTGTTGTTCCCTTACATGCTGGAAGCTGCGACCGCATACGCGGAAGGCATTCCTGCACCGGTGATCGACAAAGCCGCGAAAGATTTCGGCATGCCGATGGGTCCGATCGAATTGATCGACACCGTTGGTTTGGATGTGGCGTCCGGCGTCGGCGCAGAGTTGGCACCGTTCCTGGGTCTGCCGATTCCTGCCGCTTTGGCAACGCCTCCTGCTGAGGGTGCGCGCGGCAAAAAAGACGGCCGCGGCCTCTACGAATGGAAGGACGGTAAGGTCGTGAAGCCCGAAGTGCCGTCGGGTTACGAGGCGCCTGCGGATTTGCAGGATCGGTTGATTTTGCCGTTGCTCAATGAAGCCGTCGCATGTCTGCATGATGGCGTGGTGTCTTCCGCGGACCTGCTCGACGCGGGCGTGATCTTCGGCACGGGCTTCGCACCGTTCACCGGCGGTCCAATCAACTACATCCGTCAGACGGACGCCGACGTGCTGGTCTCTCGTTTGCGTGCGTTGGAAGCCGCCCACGGCCCACGCTTTGCGTTGCGCCCGGGTTGGGACTCAGCTGCACTGCGTGCCAGCTAAACCTGAAATCAAAAATCAAAAATCGGGGCTTCGGCTCTGATTTCGTATGCGGGAATTTTGCACTGTCACGATTGTGGCAATCTGATCTGCCACAGTTGTGACAGGCGGTTAAGCGACAAGTTTGCGCGACACCGATTGCCACTGCAGCAGCAGTTCGTGCAGCATCAAATCCTTGCGCAACGTCGTGGTCAGGAAGCCGCGCGTCTGATTCACTTTGTCGAACCACTCGCCCAGCGCCAAAGCGGCAGATGGGTGTGCGGATGCCGTCGTCAACGCGTGGTCGGCAGCGAATTCAAGAATCATCGGGAGTTCTTCGTGATCGACCCACGTATCGGAGACTTCGCGCAATGTGGCGCGGCCGGCAGCGATCGCATCGAGCTGCGAAAGAACGGATGCACGTAACGGCAAAACATCACCGTCAGCGATCCATGCCATCGCGAGACCGGGATTGCCGCGTGCGGCGCGCAGGGCTTCCTGCGCGGTGGTGGCGTCGATGCCCTGCGACATCAACCACGACAGCGACTCACCCAATGGTGGGATGCGGACTTCGAGGCGTTGGCAGCGGCTTTTGATGGTTGCGGAGATGCGGCCGATTTGGGAAGCGACGAGGAAGAGGAAGCGATTTTCCATCGGCTCCTCGAGCGTCTTCAACAACGTATTCGATGCGGCGAAGTTCATCGAGTCGGCAGGATGGATCATCGCGAAAACGGGACCGCCGAGTTGCGAACTCAGTTGCAGCTTGCCGCTGAGTTTTCGCAGTTGATCGATCGTGATTTCAGTGCGGAGTTTGCCGTCATCGCGTTCTTCGAACGTGATCTCATGCCAATCCGGATGCGAGCCTGCGGCGAGTAATGAGCAGGACTTGCACGTGCCGCAGGCTTCGACTGCGCCGTGAGCGTTGGTGCACAACAGGCGGCGGCCGAGCGCGCGGGCGAGATCCAACTTGCCGAGCGAGGGTGGACCGACGACGAGCTGCGCGTGACCGAGTTGCTTGCGTTCGAATAAGTCGATGGCGCGGGTGAAATGGGGTTTTTGCCAGGGGGTTAGCATTATTCGCTCAAATGATCCTTGGCGTAATCGAGAATGATCTCGCGAACTTGCGCGGCGACGGAGGCTTCGTCCTGATTGGCGTCGATGATGCGAATGCGATTGGGTTCGGCAGCGGCGCGAGCGAGATAACCTTCGCGGACCGTCTCAAAGAAAGACAAATCTTCCTGCTCAATGCGATCAAGTTGACCGCGCTTGGAGACGCGGCTCATGCCGGTTTCGACGGAGACGTCGAGCAACAAAGTGAGGCCGGGTTGCACGCCGACGAATTCTTCGTTCAATACGTTGAGCTTGTGCATGTCGAGACCACGCGCGTGACCTTGATACGCAAAGCTTGCATCGGCGAAACGATCGCTCACCACCCAGGCACCGTGTTTGAGGGAAGGCAGAATTAGTTTTTGGACGTGTTGAACACGCGAAGCGAACATCAGCAAAACTTCGACATCACTCACCGGCGCTTCGTCGTGATCGTCGAGCAACAGTGCGCGGATTTCTTCGGCGAGTGGAGTGCCGCCCGGTTCGCGCGTTTGCACGACGGATTCACCGAGCTCGCGCAACGTGTTCGTGATCAAACTGATGACCGTGGATTTGCCGGCACCCTCCCCGCCTTCGAGCGAGATGAAGCGTGGCAATGATTGCAACGTCATTGCGATTTCTCCGCAGCCTTGGCGGCGTTGCGCGCGTTGGCCTCACGTTGCGTCACGATGTATTTGGCGACGTTGGCTTGGTGTTCGGCGTATGTTTTGGCGAAGTAATGCTTGCCGCTGCCGTCACCGATGGCGACGAAATAAACGTTCTCGGTCGAGTCGGGTTTCGCGACGGCATCGAGTGCCGCCTTGCCCGGCATTGCGATTGGTGTGGGTGGCAAACCGGCGCGTGTGTACGTGTTGTACGGACCGTCGGCGGTCAAGTCGGACTTGCGGATGTTGCCTTGGTACGCGTCGCCCATGCCGTAGATGATGGTCGGATCGGTTTGCAGAAGCATGCCGGTTTTGAGGCGTCCGAGAAACAGTCCTGCGATCTCCGGACGTTCTTCCGGAGTGCCGGTTTCTTTTTCGACGATGGATGCGAGCGTGAGCATTTCGTCTTTGGATTTCAGATTCACGTCAGTGGACTTCGCAGCCCACGCGGCGTCGAGTGCTTTGGTCATCGCACCGTAAGCGTGCTTCATGACATCGAGATCGCTGTCACCGCGATGGAACACGTACGTGTCCGGCAGGAAGCGGCCTTCCGGATGCACGCCAGCAGCACCGAGTTTCGTCATGATCGCGGCGTCATCGAGGCTGGCGGTTTCTTGCTTAAGAACTTTGTTGGCGGCGAGGACGCGGCGGAAGTCCTTGAAGGTTTTGCCTTCGACCAATGTGATCTTGTGGACGACGACTTTGCCATCGCGCATGTTGATCAACAATTGACGCGGCGTGATGCCTTTCGGCAAATCGTATTCACCGACTTTGAGATTGCCGGCAGCGCCGGTCGTCATGCCGAGCAAACGCCATTGCAACGAATTGCCGATGAGTTGCTTGTTCGCGTCGAGGTTCGCAGTGACGGTGCTGATGCCACCGCCCTTTTCCAAAACCACCGATTGATCCGGACCCGTATTCGGCAATGCGCGATTCGCGAATCCAAACCACATCCACGCGCACAGGACGAGCACGAGGGCGACGGCGATGAGGATAATTTTCTTTAGCATCTTGGATTCACTGCTTCAAACGTCAAAATTGATTATAGCGATTTCACTCTGCGGCAATCGCGCGCAGCATGCCCTTCGCCTTGGCGCGGGTTTCTTCGAGTTCCTTATCGGGCTGCGAGTCGAGCACAATGCCTGCACCGGCGCGGAATCTCGCGGTGTTGCCTTCCACTTCAGCGCTGCGGATCAAAATATTCGTATCCATCTGCAAGCCGTTGGATTTGCTGATCCAGCCCATTGAGCCGGTATACGCACCACGACCTTGCGGCTCGAGCTCTGCAATGATTTGCATGCAACGAACTTTGGGGCACCCTGTGATCGTGCCACCCGGAAATGTGGATTTCAAAACCTGCCCCGGCGTAATCTCTTCACGCAACACGCCACGCACATTGCTCACGATGTGATGCACGTGACGATACGATTCGACGACCATCAACTCGTTTACTTCAACGCTACCAGGCGTGCAAATACGTCCAAGGTCATTGCGCTCAAGGTCAATCAACATCACATGTTCTGCGCGTTCTTTGGTGTGTTGCGTGAGCTCTTCAATCACCTGCGCATCGTCCGCCGTGTTGATGCGTGGACGCGTGCCTGCAATCGGACGTGTCGTCACGTTGCGACCACTCACTCCAACGAGTCTTTCCGGTGATGCGCTCACAATCCTTGCGTGCGGCGTATGAAACAAACCTGCAAACGGCGCGGGATTTCTTTCACGCAATCGTTGGAACAATGCGGCCGGTTTGACGTCCTCATCAAACGTCGCCGTCCATCCGCGCGAGAGATTCGCCTGAAATACATCACCTGCACGCAAGTATTCGAGAACACGCACAACGGCATCGGTGAATTGCGAAGGCTCTTCCTCAACGACATCCGACAACGCAGGCAACATTGCACCATGTGCGGACACACACGCAATATCCGCCAACACGGAATCCCTCAAATCGGAGAAGAATGGATCGCCGAGCAGGAATGTTTTGGCTGTAACACGATCCCGCGCCAGCACCAACGGCGTCCGCACGATACAGGAACGCGGCAACGAACCGACCGCAAGTGGTAACGCCAAAATCGGCTCCACCTGTTGCGCCATCTCATACGACAGGAACAAACCGTAGCCACCAACAAACGGCGGCAATCCGGCATCAATGACGACGTCCGGCAACGCCGCGTACAGCGAATCGATCAGCCCGAAGACATTGTCACTATCAACATGCACCTCGCCCGACGACACGAGCAAGTAATCGTAGCGGCCAATGTTCCCGTTAAACGCCGACGACTCAAACAGCACCGGATAGCGCGACGGATTCGCGTGATGCAAATCCAAAAAATCCAGCGACTCATCCAGCGGGATTGCAAACCCGCGTACCGAACTCACGGCTTAAATGCGCTTGAAAATCAGCGTGCCGTTCGTACCACCGAAACCAAAGCCATTCGACACGACCACATCCACCGGCGTCTCACGCGCAGTCAATGGCACGTAATCGAGATCGCAACCTTCCGATGGATTGTGCAAGTTGATCGTCGGCGGAATGATGTCCGTTTCCAAAGCCTTAATCGACAAAATCGCTTCCAACCCACCCGCTGCACCGAGCAAGTGACCGGTCATGGACTTGGTGGAGGAGACCATCATTTTGTAAGCATGATCGCCAAACGCGCGCTTGATCGCCAACGTTTCTGCCAAGTCACCTAACGGCGTCGACGTGCCGTGCGCATTCAAATATTGCACATCTTCTGCATTCAAACCGGCATCCTTCAACGCAGCCGCCATGCAACGCGCAGGACCTTCACCGTTCTCCGATGGCGCCGTCATGTGATACGCATCCGAGGACGCACCGAAGCCCACGAGTTCGCAATAAATTCGCGCACCGCGTGCCTTCGCACTTTCGTATTCTTCGAGAATCAAAATGCCCGAACCATCGCCAAGCACGAAGCCATCGCGACCTTCATCCCAAGGACGGGACGCGCCTTCAGGATCATCATTGCGCGTCGACATCGCCTTCATCGCACAGAACCCGCCCATCGACGTTGGCGACGAACCGCGCTCGGCACCGCCGGCAATCATGACGTCCGCATCACCGTGCTGGATCATGCGCATCGCCATGCCGATCGAATGGTTCGATGTCGCGCATGCAGAAACTGCCGAGAAATTAGGGCCTTTCGCGCCCGTGATCAACGACACCTGACCCGGCAGCATGTTTATGATCGTGGATGGAACATAAAACGGCGAGATCTTGCGCGCGCCGCCTTCATGGAATTTGATTGAAGTTTCTTCGATGCCGACGATACCGCCGATACCCGAACCGATGATCGCACCAACGCGCTCGGCATTCGAATCATCAATGGTCAAACCGGCATCTTCCAACGCCATCAAGGATGCAGCGACACCGTAATGGATGAACTCATCCATCTTGCGCGCGTCCTTCGGATTGATCCACTTGGTCGGATCGAAGTCCTTGATCTCACCCGCGATCTTCGTGGTGAAACCTTCGGTGTCAAAATGCGTCACCGGTCCAATGCCCGAACGGCCATGGATGATTCCGTCCCAAGTCGAGGCAACGTCGTTCCCCAATGGCGACACGGCTCCAAGTCCGGTAACGACAACGCGGCGTGCTGACATAAATTTCTCCGATCCGATCTACTTTCTAAGTTTAATAGTTTTGGCCCAAAACAACCGAAGCCGCATAAGCGGCCCCGGCGTAGGAAACATTCAAAGTCAATTAGACCTTGACGTGTGCCTTGATGTAATCAATCGCGCCTTGGACCGACGTGATCTTCTCCGCTTCTTCGTCTGGGATTTCGCATTCGAATTCTTCTTCCAGCGCCATCACGAGTTCAACGGTGTCCAGCGAGTCTGCGCCGAGGTCATCAACGAACGAAGCCGTTGCCGTCACTTCTTCTTCCTTGACACCCAGTTGGTCGACCACAATCTTCTTGACGCGTTCTTCGATGCTGCTCATAAAATTTTCTCTCCTCCCGGAATGGGATATTTCAGCGTTTAGTTTAGAGGAATCCCAAAAGTTCGCCACCCTTTTGAAATTTCATTTTAAATCATGGATTCAAAATGTGAAAAGGTTACAAATTCGTTATGGCATGTACATGCCGCCATTGACATGCAACGTCTCGCCCGTGATGTAAGACGCACTTGGTCCCGCCAAAAACGCGACCGCATTCGCAATATCCTGCGCTTCGCCCAACCGTCCCAACGCAATGTTGGCCGCCATCGCTTCGCGTTCCGCTTCCGGCAAATCCTTCGTCATGTCCGTCGCAATGAAGCCCGGCGCCACAACGTTCACCGTAATTCCGCGCGAACCAATTTCCTTCGCGAGTGACTTCGAGAACGCAATGATGCCCGCCTTCGCCGCCGCATAATTCGCTTGACCGGCATTGCCCGTCACACCAATCACCGACGCGATGTTGATGATGCGACCCTTGCGCGCCTTCATCATGTTGCGCATCACGGCCTTGCTTGAGCGATACACGCTCGTCAAATTCGTATCCAGAATCGCCTGCCAATCTTCATCCTTCATGCGCATCAACAAGTTGTCGCGCGTAATGCCCGCGTTGTTCACGAGGATGCTGATCGCGCCGACTTCCTTGCCAATGTCTTCAATGAGCTGGACGAAAGCATCTCCATTCGACACATCAATCACACGACCTTGGCCGCCGGTGGTCTTCAAACGTTCTGTAATTGCGTCAGCGCCTGACTGCGATGTCGCCGTGCCAATCACGGTTGCGCCCTGCTCTGCCAAAGTATCGGCAATTGCAGCACCAATGCCGCGACTTGCGCCGGTCACGAGTGCGATTTCACCTTGCAATGGTTTCATGCCTTCAACTCCGTCAATGCATTCGTCATGTCTGCGCTGGTGCCCAACGGTTTCGCTTCAAGCTCCTTATCGATGCGCTTAATCAAACCGCTTAGAACCTTTCCAGGCCCACATTCAACGATGGTGCTGATGCCGTCGGCTTTCAAGGCTTGCACGCATTGCGTCCACAAAACCGGCATAAACAACTGCCTCACCAGCGCATCCTGAATTTCTTCGACGGTGTGATGAACTTGCGCATCGACATTTTGGATCACTGGAATATTCGGCGCTTGCCAAGCAACGTTCTTGAATTCTTCGCGCAACTTCTCCGCTGCGTCGCGCATCAACGGCGTATGGCTTGGAACGCTCACTGCGAGTGGCATCACTTTACGAACGCCACGTTCATCGAGCAACTTCACCGCGCGATCGACGGCCGCTTGATGACCACCGATCACGATTTGACCTGGTGAGTTGAAGTTGGCGGGAACGACTTTTTCCGAGTCTGTACTTGCATCGGTGCACGCCTGTGCAACGACATCATCTTCAGCACCGAGCACCGCAGCCATGCCACCGGTTCCTGCAGGCGCCGCATCTTGCATCAATTGACCACGAGTGCGAACGAGCTTCGCCGCATCTTTCAACGTCAATGCACCGGCGGCAACCAACGCGGAATATTCACCGAGCGAATGACCCGATAATGCCTTCGGCGTTGCGCCACCCTGCTCCTGCCAAACGCGATACAACGCGACGGAAGCCGCGAGCAACGCAGGCTGCGTAAATTCGGTCTGATTCAATTGTTCGACGGGACCGTCCTTACTCAACGTCCACAGGTCCACGCCAGCGCCCTCGGAGGCTTCGGCAAACGTTTGCTCGATCACCGGATATTCGGCTGCGAGATCCTGCAGCATGCCCAGCGACTGCGACCCTTGGCCGGGAAACACCAGCGCGAGCTGGATTGGAGAATCAGTTTGGGTTTCGCTCACGCGGTACCTTTTTTCCGTTCAAAAAACACAATCCTCAATTTTAGTCCGCCTGACTCAAAACTGTCTGTACGACTGGGTATGGCATCAATGCACTCCACCACCATACAAACCCTTCAGGCCCGTGATGAGTTGATTCGCGGCGTCTTGGCCATCGGCGTAGAGCATGCGCGTGTTGTCCTGATAGAACAATGCATTTTCGATGCCGGCGAAACCGGTGCCCTTGCCGCGCTTGATCACGATCACTTGCTTCGCGTCGGCGACATCGAGAATGGGCATGCCGTAGATGGGGGAAGTTTTGTCAGTTTTGGCGACGGGGTTCACGACGTCGTTCGCGCCGATGACGATCGCGACATCGCACTTCGGAAACTCCGGATTCACGTCATCCATGTCGGCGATGAGATCGTAAGGCACGCCGGCTTCGGCGAGCAAAACATTCATGTGACCGGGCATTCGACCGGCGACGGGGTGGATGGCGAATTTGACGTTTTTGTCATTCTTGATCAGCATCTGCGACAGTTCCCAAATCTTGTGCTGCGCCTGCGCGACCGCCATGCCGTAACCGGGAACAATGATGACGTTATCAGCCAGATACAAAAGCGACGCCGCATCCTCACCATCAATCGGTTTCAGCGAGCCACTGATTTCCTGCGAGCCCGCTCCGCCACCGCCGAAGTTCGAGAACAACACACTGCCAATCGAACGGTTCATCGCCTTCGCCATCAAGCGCGTCAGCAACGTGCCCGCAGCGCCAACCATCATGCCGGCGATGATGAGCAGATAGTTGTTTTGGGCAAAACCTTCAAACGCCACCGCCAATCCCGTGAACGCGTTGTACAGCGAGATCACCACGGGCATGTCCGCGCCGCCAATTGGCAACGTCATCAAAATGCCGAGCAACAACGCCAGCGCAAAAAACCCGATGATCCACGGCACTTGCAACGTGTGGAACGCCATGACGCCCGCAGCGATCGTGATCAATGCAATCGCGGCGTTGAACCACTGCTGGCCGGTGAATGCAAAACGTTTGTCCATGCGCCCATCGAGCTTCGCCCACGCGATGATCGAACCCGTCAGCGACACCGAACCAATCAACGCGCCCAGTGCCGCGAGAATCAAAGAGAGTTGCGTGTGTTCAACTTTGCCCGTCGATGCGTTGAGCAATTCAACGGCGCCGATCGCAGCTGCGGAGCCACCACCCATGCCGTTGAACAACGCGACCATTTGCGGCATGTCGGTCATTGCAACCTTTCGGCCCCACATCCAATTCACGCCGACACCGATGATGATGGCGACGATGATCAACGCGATGTTTTGGAGTCCTGGTAATAGGAACGTTGCGACGACGGCGAGCACCATGCCGATGCCGGCCCATTGAATGCCGCTACGCGCCGTCTTCGGCGATGCCATGCGCTTGAGTCCAAGCAAGAATAAAATTGCCGCAATAAACCAGGCCGATTGAACAATGATCATCTGAATATTCATGACGGGGCGACCTCGGCCTGCGCGGCTTGACGATCGGTGCGGAAGTTTTCGCGCATTTCGATGGCGGTTTTGAGAAGTCCGATCATGCCTAGTCCCAACGCGACCATTCCCAGTGACAGTTGATTCAATGCGGTATCTGTTGCGCGGAACGCCCCGTACAGACCGAGGATAATTGGCACAAATGCCTCAATTGCGAAAAGGACCAACATCCACTTCCCTTTAGTCGGACTCTCCCAAATGCGACGGGACAATTTGTTCTGTGTCTTGGTTGGGTCCTGTAACGACGATAGCCCAATGCCGATCCCCGCGAAAAGCAGCGTGTAATTAAGCGCGTCCAGAATCGCGGAACGTCCTTGCGAGCCGACCAGCAGGCATTGAAGCGCGTAGTAAAGCGCCACCGCCATGAACGGATATTGCAGATAACTCAGATACTGAAAAAATTGCCGACTAGTCATTCGACACCTTTTTCTCCGATGGTTTGAACATTTCGAGCATGCGTTCGGTGACAACGTAACCGCCGGCTGCGTTGCCCGCTCCGAGCACGACTGCGACGAAGCCGATGATGCGTTCGAGGTTCGTGTCCGCGTGACCGAGCACGTAGATCGCGCCGATCAGCACGATGCCGTGAATGAAGTTCGATCCGGACATCAATGGCGTGTGCAAAATCACCGGCACCCGCGAAATGATTTCGTTGCCGGTGAATGCGGCGAGCATGAAAATGTAAAGCACCAAAATAAACTCAATCATTGCGATGCTCCCTCAATGCGTTCGCGTGTCGGTTCGTGGAGAATTTTGCCGTCGTGAGTGACGCAAGTTTTCGCGATCAACTCGTCCTCCCAATCCAACGTCAGCGCTCCATCGTTGAGGCTGAGTTCGAGGAAGTTGTATAGATTTTTGGAGTACATTTCGCTCGCATGAATCGGCGTCGAAGCCGCGAGATTCACTGGACCCATGATCGTCACGCCGTTGTCCGTCACCACGGTCTCGCCGGCTCGAGTCAACTCGCAATTACCACCCGTTTCCGCGGCAATATCAACAATCACTGAGCCCGCCTTCATGCCACCGACCATGTCCGCCGTAATGATCACCGGCGCTTTGCGCCCAGGCACCGCAGCCGTCGTCACGATGACATCCACGCCCTTGATGTGTTCCGCCAAAGCTTGTTGCTGTTGCGCGCGTTCTTCCGCAGTCAACTCACGCGCATAACCGCCGGTGCCCGCCGCGCTCACACCGAGCTCAACATATTTCGCACCGAGCGATTGAATCTGTTCCTTGGTCTCGGGTCTGACGTCAAAACCTTCAACCTGCCCGCCTAACCTGCGCGCCGTTGCAATCGCCTGCAAACCCGCGACACCGGCACCAACGATCAACACCTTCGACGGACGAATCGTCCCCGCCGCAGTGGTCAACATCGGGAAAAACTTCGGACTCGCCTCCGCCGCAATCAGCACCGCCTTGTACCCGGCGACACTCGCCTGCGAAGACAGCACATCCATCGATTGCGCACGAGTCGTCCGCGGCAGCAACTCCATCGCAAACGAAGTAATGTTGCGATCCCTCAGCGCACGGATCCGTTCGTCATCCAAATGCGGTTGCAAAAACCCAACCGTCACACTCCCCGGCTTCAACTGCCGAATCTCATCCATCGACGGGGGTTGCACCGTCAGCAGCACATCCGACGACGCCAGCGCCACTCCCGCCGACTCCGCAAACTCCGCGTTCGCATATGCTTGATCGGGAAAACTCGCCGCCGCCCCCGCACCATGCTCGAGCAACATGGAGGCACCGCGGGCCTGGAGCTTTTTCGCCACATCCGGCGTCAGCGCAACGCGCTTCTCACCCGGCACCGTCTCACGCAACACACTTACCGTAATTGCCATGCACAACCCGTCAGCTTTAGGACTACCTCAATCCTAACTGAAACGGGGCTCGCGGCGGAACCCATGTGTTTGTGGCGACGCCGCGACCGCTGCGCTCAATTCTTCCGATTTTACATTTGTGACAAAACGATGCGTTTTTCACCGTTTCGGTGCCATTTCGGTGGCGATTTGGTGGCGTTTCGCAACCAAACTGCATCAGATTGACACGATTGTGTCACCACCAAAAAAAAACGCAGCGCCTTCACCCCATCGATCGACATCCGCCATGAGGCAATCACAAAAAAATGAAGGGCCCCAATCGGAGCCCCGCATTTCAGATTTCAGATTTCAGATTTACTTCGTAACGAAGTCACCGAACTCTTTAAGTTGAGGACCGACCGCCTTGGAATCACCGACGACGATGATGGACATTTTGGAAGGGTCCCAATACTTGCGCGCCATCGCCTGCACTTGATCGGCGGTTACGGCACGGATTTTTGGCACATAATCCCCGAACGCTTCGGACGTTTGACCACGCAGCCAGTAATTCGCCAACGAACTCGCGACCGCCGACTGCATTTGATTCGTGATCAAGTAACCGCCCGCGACGTAACGCTTCGTGTCGGTCAACTCGGTCGCCGGCACCGGCTCATTCGCAAGACGATTGAATTCGTTGAAAAACTCCTTTACCGACGCGCCCGTCACCTCATTGCGAACTTGTGCACCGGCTTGCACGCGACCGCCATGACGGAACGCACCCAACGCCGCACTTGCACCGTATGTGTAACCTTTGTCTTCGCGCAAATTCTGATTCACGCGACTCGAGAAGCCGCCACCCAACACCGTCGATGCCAACTGCATCGGAATGAAATCCGCACTCGTCGCCGCAATCGATGGATAGCCCATCAAAATCGCGGACTGCACACTGCCATCACGTTGCAAAATCGATTTGGTAATTGGCATGCTTGACGGCGAATCCGGCACGGAAACTGCTGGACCACCTGCATTTTTCCAATCGCCGAAGTGTTTCTGCGCCAACGCAAATCCCTGCTCCGGCGTCACACGACCGGTGATCACCAACAAGCCATGATCCGGACGGAAACGACGTGCATACTCCGATTGCAACGCTGCACGGGTTACCGCATTGATCGATGCTTCGGTCGGCATTGAACGCGCATAAGGATGATCACCGAAGGTCGCGGCGAGCAACGCACGCGATGCGCGCGAGTTCGGTTGCGCTTCACTGACCTTCAACGCTTGCAACGCATTCGCCTTTGCGAGTTTCACTTCGTCTTCCGGGAACGATGGCGCGCGTGCGACTTCCGCCATCAATGCGGCAATCGCATCGCTGTTCGAAGCCAACGCATTCGCATACAACGTGATGCCATCATTGCCGGCGCCGGCGCCAACACTGCCACCGAGAGCTTGCGCAGCCTCCGCGATACCTTTCGAATCACGCTTCGTTGTGCCCTCGGTCAACATGCCCGCAAGCACCGTTGCAAACCCATTCGCACCCACTCCGTCCGCCGCGAACCCGGCGTCCTTCAATGCCAAAGACATGTCGACACGTGGAATGCCATTGCGTGGCAAAACCCAGACTTCCAGGCCGTTGGGCAAGGTTTTTTTCGCAATATTAAGTTGTGGCATTGCTTCGTCAGCGCCGTAGGCCGGCAAATCTTTCGGCAATGCAGCTTGCGGTCCCGCAAATGCAGCACCCGCGAACGACAACGTCAATGCAACGGAAACTGCTTGAGTCAAAATCTTCATCGTCTTCATCCTCACTTTTTCGCAGGCGCAGCTGGTGCGGCGGCAGATGCATCCGGTACGCGATCAATGATCGTGCGGTTCGGTGCAGTCAAATACTTGCGGGCAACACGTTGCACATCCGCAGACGTCACCTCTTCAATCCAACCGGGAATTTGATTCACGACATTGGCATCACCCCATAGCGTTTGCAATTTCGCCAACGTGTCCGCGCGATCGAGAATGTTTTCGTTACCGTTGTTCCAGGATGCGAGCATGGCAGTTTTGACACGTTTCAATTCCGCTGCCGAAACGCCTTCCTTCGCAATGCGTGCAACTTCTTCGTCAACCGACTTGATCACGCCATCCGCATTCGAGCCCGGCTTATAGATCGCAAACAACGTAAACAACGTCGGACCGTCATAAGTCCACGGATCTGTGAGACCGTACAAAGACTCTATATTCAGGACGTTTTGGCGACCTTTCACCATGCCTTGATACAGTCGCGATGCATCGCCACCCGCGAGCACTTCACCGAGCACCGCAAACGGCGCTTGATCCTTGCTGCCACGATCCGGAATCTTCCACGCCATCGCCAACGCAGGCGCCTTCGCCAAAGCATCCTTCTGGACGATGCGCTTCTCCTTCGTGTTCAAGCCTTCCGTGAAGTCACCCGGCTTCGGTGTCGGACGCGCAGGAATACTGCCAAAATACTTCTCCGCCAACGCAAACCCTTCGCTCGCGGTCACGTTACCCGCAATTGCGATGACCGCATTGTTCGGTCCATAAAATTGTCTGTGGAATTCCTTGACGTCATCCAGCGAGGCATTTTCGAGATCTTCAAAACTGCCGTAACCATCGTGGTTGTTTTCCCATTTCTGGAACGCTTGCTGGCCGATGTCGATCCACATGAAGCCGCCGTAAGGTTGATTCTTCACGTTAACGCGGATCTCTTCCTTCACGACGTCCTGTTGGTTCTTGAGCGTGCTCGGATTGAAATCCAGTTCACGCATGCGATCGGCTTCCAGCCACAAAATCGGCTCCAACGCAGACCTCGGCGCCACTTCAATGTAGTTCGTGAAGTCCGGTCGCGTCGAGCCATTGTTGCGTCCACCACCACCGGTAATCACGCGATCAAAAACCCCTTCCGGCGCATTCTTCGATCCTTCAAACATCAGGTGTTCGAACAAGTGCGCGAATCCGGTGCGGTTTTTCGGCTCGAGCCGCATCCCGACGTGGTACACGACACTCACGCCAACCGTCGGCGTCGACTTGTCTTCGGAGACAACGACCGTCAATCCGTTGCTGAGTTTCTTGGTAGCCACCGGGATTTTCCAGGTATCCGCCGCCATCGCAGCACCCGCCGCCGTCATCATCACCGCCGCGGCCATCAAGCCGAGCGCCGTGCGTCGAAGTCCAGATTTCATACTCGCCTCATACGTTTCCGTGGACATTCAGCATACTGCCACTGTACGGCTCCAGCAGCGTGCCAATAGTCACGGCATCTTTTGCGGCGCGCTACATCGTTCGCCTCTATTCGCCTTGTTACGTTTGCGGCGCGGCGCGTTGTTCGACTTTATTCGCCTGTTACGTTTGTAACAAAACGATGCATTTTTCACCGTTTTGGTGTCATTTCGGTGGCGTTTCGCAACCAAACTGCATCAGATTGACACAATTGTGTCACCACGCGCCGTGTGTTTCATTCGAGGGCGGACACAAATGTAGCCATTGGACACACTTGTGGCCACGCGCACAGAAACATTTGTTGCTGACAGAAACATTTGTGACGGCATAGACGATCACGCCGCGCCGGGATGGCTTCCGGCGGTTACAAATGTGTCCGCACGCGCGCGCACAAAAAAGGCGCCGCATGGGCGCCTCAAGAAATCAGTAGCGTAGTAACGCGGAGCCCCACGTGAAACCGCCGCCGAACGCCTCGAGCAGCAAGAGCTGACCGCGAGCGACGCGACCCGAGCGGACCGCTTCGTCCAGCGCCAGAGGCACCGAACCGGACGACGTGTTGCCGTGCTTGTCGACGGTCACGACGACGTGATCCATCGGCATGTGCAGACGCTTCGCCGTCGCTTCAATGATGCGCAAGTTGGCTTGATGCGGAATCAGCCAATCGATTTCCGAACGGTCGATGCCGTTGGCTTCCAACGCTTCCTCGACGACCGAGTCCAGCGCCTTGACTGCGTGTTTGAAGACTTCGTTGCCAGCCATTTTGACAACGACACCCGCACGGTCTTCACCAGGCAAAAAGCCCTTCGACACACCGACCGGGTTATGCAACAGATCGCCCTTCGAGCCATCCGCGTGCATATGCGTCGACAAAATACCCGTCTCTGAGTCCGCCTTCAGCACCACCGCGCCTGCGCCGTCGCCGAAGAGAACCGCAGTCGTGCGATCCGTCCAGTCGAGCATGCGGGTCAGGGTTTCCGCCCCGATGACCAACGCGTTGCGCACCGAACCCGAGCGGATGAACTTGTCCGCGACGGTCAGTGCGTAGATGAAGCCGGAGCAAGCCGCGTTCACGTCGAAAGCCGGACACCCTGCGACGCCCAGCTTCGATTGAACGATCGTTGCGGTTGAAGGGAAAATCACATCCGGTGTCGTCGTGCCCACGATAATCAATTCGATTTCGTCGGCGGACATGCCCGCAGCATCCAAAGCGCGCTTGGCGGCTTCGAGTGCGAGATCAGAGGTGCACTCCCCTTCGGCGGCAACGTGACGTTGACGGATGCCCGTTCGCGCAGCGATCCACTCGTCACTGGTGTCGATGGTCTTCGCGAGATCATCGTTCGTGACAATGCGTTCCGGCAGATAGCTGCCGGTGCCTGCGATTCGCGCAAAAATCGGTGCGCCCGTCATCGGTTGCATTCCGAATTACTCGGAGTCGACAACCTTGGTCTTAACGTCAATCACTTTCTTGCCGCGGTAAAAACCGTCAGCCGTCACGTGATGGCGGATATGCGTTTCACCCGTGGTTGGGTCGGTTGCCAATTGCTTCGCCGACAACGAGTCGTGTGCGCGACGCATGCCACGCTTCGAAGGGGTAACGCGGGACTTTTGAACAGCCATCTCTCTAAAACCTCAAATCTAAAATCTAAAATCAAAAACGTGACCCGCAAATTACGAATCACCCAATACTCACTTGTCTAACTCTAACTCGTACTACCCTTGAGTTTGCTCAAGGCCGCAAAGGGTGAAGCGGCAGCAACTTCGTCGTCCGAAGCACCCCACTCCTGCTCCATCGCTTCCGTCCCTGGCGCAACGGGCACCAGCGGAACAGCCATGATCAACTCGTCTTCCACCAAATCCATCGGTCGAATTTTGCCATCCTTTGGAACCAAAATCGGCTCATAACCCGGTGGCAATGCCGCTTCATCCGCCTCGTCCGTGATCAGACCCAGCGTTTGCTCGATGGACACTTCATGTTCGAAACGCTGCAACGACCGCTGGCAAACCAGTGGCAATGCGGCTTGAACAGAAATCTGCACCGACGGCACTTGCAATTCATCCGTCCCGAATTCCACGCGATACGTCACGTTCCCTTCGGTATCGGTCAAAAGATCCGCCAGCCTCTTCAGCGAAGCCAGGGGCGCTTGACCCTCGAATTGGCGTCGACCCGAAACCAGTTTCCAGACGTCAAACGCGTCGAAATCAGCAGAAACGGCCTTGGAGTCAGACATAAGAGCGAAATTATACGGGGTTTTGGAGGATTTTGTCAAAGCAAATCAGGGGTTTAGACTGATTAACGGACTTCGATTGGAATCTCGGACCAATCCTCGATACTGCCGTCCTCGCCGACCATGCGCAGACCCAGCCATTGCGTGCCCTTCGCGGTAGATGCCGGGACCGTTAATTCACCTGAAAAACCAACGTTCGGCTGATTCGGATCATTGGAGATTGGCCACGCCGTCTTCGACGAGAGGTTGTTTGAACCATAGGTCAATGAGCCGACACTGCGGCCATTGAGCAATGTTTCCATACCCTTCAGCCCTACGCCGTCCTTGATGGCCCAGCCCGTAATTTTCAGGGGTTCGCCGGCTTTGACCGATGCGCCTGAAACCGGCGTATCAATCCAAGCCATCACCGGTGTTGTGCAGGCTGCGCCGGCAACCGGCGCCTTGGTCAAACGGAACAGCAGGAACCGTTGCGCACCGTGATCGATGTTTACGACCGTTGGTGCAGGAAGTGGGCCAACCATTTTGCAAACTGCGTGATAGCGATCCACCAAATGTTTAAGTTGCACGTCGGTTGCACCAATCACCAACAGATATGGTTGCTCCTCTGTCGCTTTGGAGTGCGTCGTCAGCAAATTCCAGATCGCGAGTTGCGGTGCGCGACCATGGCGACGGTTCAAATCGTGATCAAGCACCTCGATGTTCGGGTTAGACAACGCAAAACCGAGTTCGGAACCAATTTTGAAATTGTCGGCAAGAATCTTCGTATTCGGCGGCATTTGCGCGAGCTCAGCCTCAACCTTCTCTGCCAGCGGCTCCCAACCTGCAAAGTTACTGGCATACAGCTTCGAGCCGGCTGCCTGTTCGCGGACCGACGGAATCGATACCGCGACATAGTATGCGAGCAGCGCAAGCACGCCAAGTGACGAAGTCACCCAAATCAGTTTGCGCAACCACGGCTTCATGATCTCCAGCGCACTTGGCAAAAGCGGCAACAACGCGACGTAACCCGGCAACGGCCAGTGGAAGCTCACGCGTTCGGTATCGGTAAAAAACCCCAACACAAAGAAGCCCAAAACAACGAGGCCACCTAGGAGTGCGAAGTAGCGTTTTTGGACGGAATCGTCCTTGCGGAAACGCCACGCCAACCAAATGAATGTCGCGAACAGCAACGGTGTGACGAACGCCGCTTGAATGGCGACGAAGCTGATGCCATCAAAATGAAACGCCCACGGATGGCGGTCGACCAACTGGAATCGCAGACCCGCATCGGCGTGATCCACGTTCCACCAAATCAGCGGAATCCACGCAGCCGCACCCATCGCAATCGCCACGATGACCCGCATGTCCTTCAACGCGCGACGTCCTTCGGGAATCATCAATAATGCAATGAACCCAAAAACAATCACCGCCGCAAACCTGTAGTGGCTCAACGCACCAATCGACAACCCGAGCGCCAATTCAATGACGGTCGCTTCGTCGACGTTTCGTAGCAACTTCGAGCCCGCATCGATACAGAGCAACGTGGCGAGCGCCATCAGCACGTCCGGCAGCGCCATGATGCCGAGCGTTCCCGCGAGTGGCAGCAGCAGCGTAAACGTCGCGGCGATGTAGGATTCCTTGATCCCGATTTCGCGTCTCGTAATCCGCATTACGAGGAACGGCAGCATCGCGGAAATGATCAGGAATGGCAGGCGCATCGAGATGGCGTTATTGCCACCGAGCGCAACGCCGATGCGGTTGAGCCACGCGGTCAATCCGGGCAGGTCGGAATACGCGAGTGCCAGGTGCTGCCCTTCCTGCCAGTAGAAAACCTCATCCACAAACGGAGGCAATCGTGAGGCGACAAAAAGCTTCAGGACCATCACGACTGCAAACACGATGTAGAACATCTGGCGGGCGCGATCGGTCGCGTACGTATGGGCGGCCGAATTCATGGAGCTATGTTACCTGAACGCCCGTGACTGCGTTGTTGCGGTTGTCGTGCTTTTTGGGGTTTTGTTCGATTCTCGTTAATGTGACACAGTCCAAACTATCGTTAACGGCCAATTCATAGGCTGGTTTTTTCCTCGGGAGAGAAATCATGAAACTCAAACTAGCTTTGGCCGCGTCCGCTCTACTCGCTCTGAGTGCGTGTGCGACGATGCCGCCTGAACCACTGCGCGGTGAATTTTCGCGCATTTCACCTAATGACGCGCAGGCTCGTGACTACACGGGTTCGACCACGATCTGGGGCGGTGTGATCGCTCGCACCACTCCAATGCAGGGCCAAACCTGCTTCGAAGTCGTCTCGACGCCATTGGATTCGCAAATGCGTCCTCGCGAGCTGCGTGACGAAACCGCCGGCCGCTTCATGGCCTGCCGCGCCGGCTTCTACGATCCAGCAGTTTTCGCAATGAACCGTGAAGTCACGTTCCGAGGCCGCATCAACGGTTACTCGGAACAAAAAATCGGCGACTACACCTACCGCTACCCAAAAATGGACGCCGACACGATCTATCTGTGGGGCAAGCGCGTTGCACGTGATCCGTACCCATACGGTTACGGTATGTACGGCTCACGCGGTTGGGGCTGGGGCATGGGTTGGGGCTGGCCGTACTGGTAATCGTCGCGTCGCGCCTTTTGCCGCTTCTCGAAACGCCGGGCACTCGCTGCTCGGCGATTTTGTTTTTCTTGGGGTGACACAATTGTGACAAAACGCGTCACTTTTCCCCGTTTTGGTGGCGTTTCGGAACCATTTCGCAACCAAAGTGCATCACTTTGCATCCGATTGACACAATTGTGTCAGCGCGCGCAGAGGCATCTCCACCGCTGTCCACAATTGTGGGGAATGACTACATTTGTGGACCATCGTGCGGAAACATTTGTAACCACCGGAAACAAATGTTTCCGCGCACACAGAAACATTTGTTGCTGACAGAAAGAATTGTTTCTGCAGTGTGGAAATTACTTCTTGTCGCGCTTCTTGTTTTCTTCAGCAAATGCCTGGAATTTACGGAGAATCTCATTCTCCTGACGCAGGCGGTCGCGTGCCTTAAGCAGCAGCGGCAGATCCGCATCGGTTAGTTCGTCGTCGGGGATTTCGCCGGCGAGGATTTTCTCGAAGCGACTACGTTCCTTGGGCATGAGGTTACGCGCCGAAGGTGCCGAGGGGGGCGCCGCCGAGAAGGTGGAGATGCATTTGGTAGACGGTTTGGCCGCCGTGATCGTTGCAGTTCATGACGACGCGGTAACCGTCGGAGGCGATGCCGATTTTGCGGGCGTAGTCGGCGGCGGTGAGCATGAGTTCACCCATGATTTGGGCGTCGTCGGGAGTGGCGGCGTCTAAGGTGGGGAGAGTGGTTTTGGGGACGAAGAGAATGTGGACGGGCGCGAGAGGTGCGATGTCCTTGAACGCGATGATGCGGTCGTTTTCGAAAACGATGTCGGCGGGGATTTCGCGGGAGATGATTTTGTGAAAAATCGTCATGATTCCTCCGTTAGTTCTGAGCGGGTGCCGAACGCGTGCGAGAGTGTGCCGCGGTCGATGTATTCGAGTTCGCCGCCGAGTGGGACGCCGTATGCCAGGCGCGTGGCTTTGATGCCGATTTCGCGGGCGATGCTGGCGAGGTAGTGTGCGGTCGCCTCGCCTTCGATGGTGGGGTTCGTCGCGATGATGACTTCGACGACTTCGTCGGAGCGCATGCGGTCTTGCAACTTGTCGATGCCGAGTTCGCCGGGACCGATGCCGTCGAGTGGCGAGAGCTTCCCGTGCAACACAAAATACTTCCCGCGATAGCCGGTGGCGGCTTCGATGGCGAGTCGGTCCGATGGCGTTTCGACGACGCACAGAGAGTGAGAGTCGCGAGAGGCGGAGGAGCAGATCGAGCAGACTTCGGTTTCGGAGAAGTCACGGCATTGCGTGCAGTAGTCGATTTCCTTGACGGCGCGCGCGAGAGAGTCGGCAAGTCGTTGCCCGCCATCGCGCTCACGTGCGAGCACGTGATACGCCATGCGTTGCGCGGACTTCGGACCAACGCCCGGCAGCACGCGCAATGCATCGATGAGTTGTTCGAGTAGCGGCGAACTCACGACGAGACTGAAATTAGAAGCCCATGCCCGGTGGCAACTTCATCCCGGCGGTGGCGGCAGACATTTTGGCTTCGGATTCTGCGTTCGCTTTCGTGACCGCGTCGTTGAATGCGGCGGCGATCAAGTCTTCTGCCATTTCCGGATCGGCCAAAACTGACGGATCAATCCGCACCTTCAGACATTCCATGCGGCCGGTGACCGTCACGTTGACCATGCCCGCGCCGGCGGTGCCGGTGACTTCGATTTTGGCAAGTTCTTCCTGAGCTTTCTTGACATTTTCCTGCATGCGTTGAGCTTGCTGCATGAGTTGTGCGATGTTTCCGCGCATTGATTTTCTCCGGTTACAAAACTAATTAATGGGGCTTGATCGATCCCGGCACAACGCGCGTGTCGGGTTCGTTGAGTAATTGCTTCACGCTTGGGTCATCGAGAAAATCCTGTTCGGCTTTCTGTTGACGTGCGATCGCTTGCTTCTCGTCCTGCGATGCGACGCTGTTGATTTCGGCGACTTCGTCCTGCTGGGTCACGATGATTTGATAGCCGTGATAGCCCATCGCCTTGAGGCCGTTGAGGAGTGCGGCTTCGCTTTTCGCGTCGTGCAAAAGTGCGTTCACTTTCTCGAGTTCGAAGTGGAGTGCGAGGTTCGCGCGCTTCACCCAGTGCAGCATTTCGGCGAAGTGTCGTGTCGCGCCGTTGGCGGGCATGATTTTGACAACTTTCGCCCAGTCGGCGGCGGACTCCAGTGGCGCCAGTTCGACGGGTGGTTCTTCGGCGGCTGTCGCGACGGGCGGTGTTGGTGGTGTTGGTGCGGCAGGTGCCGGTGCCGCGACGGGCGCTGCAACTGGCGTCGGAGTTGGCGCGGGCAGCGTGGTCGATTGCGCAGCCGGCTTCTCCACCGACGTTGCACTCGGTGTGCCTGGCTTGAACGCCAACATCCGCAACATCACCATCTCAAAACCGGCACGCGGCGAAGGCGCAAACCCGATATCGCGACGACCATTCAATGCCATCTGATACCAAAGTTGCACGAGCTCCGGACGCACACGCGCGGCGATGTCTTGCACATCGAGACCATCGACATTCGCGTTTGCATTCGGCACGAGTTGCGCGAGTTGCACTTGATGGAACGCTTCGTTCAATGCATCGAGCACTTGCGGCCAATCCGGCGAAAACTCCGCCAACTCCTGCACTTCCTGCATCAAAGCCGCGCCATCGTTATGGCTCAACGCTTGAATCAATTGCGCAACGCGCGTGCGATCAACGGTGCCCAACATCTGCTCGACCTGCTCCGTCGACAAATTGGATCCACTAAATGCAATCGCCTGATCGAGCAAACTCAAACCATCACGCATCGAACCATCGGCAGCCTTCGCAATGAGTTGGATGGCGCGAGGGTCGGCGTCGATTTTTTCCTCGCCCAAAATAAACTCAATCTGCCCCGCAATCTGTTCTTCGTCGAGACGCATCAAATTGAATTGCAAGCAGCGTGACAAAACGGTGACCAGCAACTTCTCGGGGTCGGTGGTCGCCAGCAAAAACTTCACATGCGGTGGCGGTTCCTCGAGCGTCTTCAGCAGCGCATTGAACGCCGGCTTCGAAAGCATGTGCACTTCGTCGATCAGGTAGACCTTGTACTTGCCGCGGCTCGGGACGTACTGCGCGCTCTCGATCATGTCGCGCACATCATCCACACCCGTATTCGACGCAGCATCGATTTCAATCAGGTCAAAATATCTTCCCGCATCAATGTCCACGCATGTCGAACACACACCACATGGCTCGGAGCTCGTGCCTTGTTCGCAATTGAGTGACTTCGCAAAAATCCGCGCAATCGTGGTCTTCCCCACTCCGCGCGTCCCGGTGAACAGGTAGGCGTGGTGCACTCGGCCAGTTTCCAGGGCATTGGTCAGCGCCTTCACCACGTGGGTCTGACCGACCAGTTCGGCAAACTTCTTCGGGCGCCATTTGCGCGCCAAAACCAAATACGACATGCAACCTGCTGTGTTTTTGCGTGAATTCCCATTTTGACAGAATTCCCCTCTCTGCATAAGCGCATTGCCCGCCAGCCCCGCGTCCTGTAAACTATTGCGTTCGCCGGTTTCCTTGCGTTTCCGCCGAAAATCCGGAGAGGTGTCCGAGTGGTTGAAGGAGCACGCCTGGAAAGTGTGTAAGCGTCTAAACCGCGCTTCGGGGGTTCGAATCCCCCTCTCTCCGCCAAATGCAAAGCCCCGCCTAACAGGCGGGGCTTTTTTGCATTTGGCAGAGATGGATTCGCAAACCTCCCGACGGGGGTTCGACGTCCGCACATGGACGTGCGGACGGGACAACCGCAGGTTGCCGCGCAGCGGTGCGGCACCACGGACGTGCCGCATCCAATCTCCCTCGACGCACGGATTTCTTTTTTCTCACCTTTTCAAAGGTTGAACATCTGTCCATGGACACAAGTTCAACCTTTGAAACCGCAGTCAAATCAGATTGCGCCGATTAACTGCAAGCCATGCTCGCGTTTTTTCCAACAATGCGTTTGCCTGTTCAACACACGCAATCAATGTTGCCTCAGACACCATGTCGCCCTCGTAATCAACGACGTTGCGCTGGCGTCGAAGTGCATCCAACACGATGATATCGTCCTGCGAAATTTGCATCGTTAGGTGTAGACATTGGATTGCCGTTTGATGATGGCCAGGCTGACTCGTTGCGGTGCGAAAGCCATTCGCCCACAAGCCCACCATCGCGCACTGCATGATGCATTTGTAAGCCATGTCAAAACGATTATCCGCGCTGATCTCTTCATGACGCGCGTCCTGCAAATTGCGCTCTGCCGCATCAAGCAACTTCAAGATGGAAACGCGGTCAGCCTCATGTGCCTGCAGACGTTTTATTGCCAGTAAGTTTTCTAACGTCATCGATCGACCCCTTCACGAAAATTTTCGGAGAAGCCAGGACCTCACTGATGAAGCGATCGTTTTTGGCGAGTTTGCGTTTCAGTTCCGCTCGCGAGTAGATCACCGGATTCACCTCCCGATTCAACGTAGCATGCAGCGGATGCAGCGCGCGCACCAAACCGACGAAGTCCACGCTTCCGACGACGAACAGGTCGATATCACTGACAGACGTGTGTGTTCCTTTTGCAATCGAACCAAAAACCCACGCCACATCAATCCCCGCTTCCATTTCGTTCAACACTTTGCGGATCTCTGCAGCGACTCCGTGTGTTTTGCGAAACATCGAAGCCAGATCCTCGAACAAAATGTGTTGAGTCTTTGCCGAGTATCGGACTTGATTGCCGACGACTTCGCTCTTCAGAATTTCGGCTTCTTCGAGTTTCGCCAGCTCTCGATTGAGCGTGCCGGGATTGACGTCCGTGATACGAGAGAGCTCGCGGACGTGGAAGGTTTTCTCGGGGTCCAGCAACAAAACCGCCAACACCCGTTGCCGGGCGCCGGCGAAGATCAAATCCATGAGGTTGATAGTGTTGCTCATTTAGCAACGATTGTTGCATATTTAGCAACGGATTTCAATTGCCGCTATCCACACAGAAAATCAATGCTGCAAAAAGTTGAACTTGCATCATTGGACACAAGTTCAGCCTTTGAAACTCCGCTTTATGCGGCTTCCCAAACGAACGAATCCATCGACAAAATTCCGTCCGTCATTCCACCTTCAACCAACCGCGCGACATCGTCGGACGAAGACGCACCCAACGCCACCAACAACGGCAAGTAGTGTTCTTCGGTTGGGTGGGCCCGCGCTCCATAACGCGACCGCGTCCGGTAATTCAAGAGCGAATCGACGTCACGCGACATCACCGCATCGTTCGCCCACTCCGCAAAATCCTGCGCATATTCGGGATCCGAAATATGCTGACGGAACTCGTACAAGTTGTGCGTCAACGAACCGGAGCCGACAATCATCACGCCTTGATCGCGCAACGGTGCCAACGCTTCGCCGAGCGCCAATGCATCGGCCGCGCTCAACGTCATCGGCATCGACAACTGCAAAACCGGCAACTCCGACGACGGCAACATGTGCATCAACGGAACCCACGCCCCGTGGTCGATACCGCGGTCCGCATCCAAAGACACATCGAAACCTTGCGAGCGCAACAACTCAACGACGTCGGCTGCGAGTGATGGGGAACCTTTTGGCGAGTATTGCAATTGATACAACTCCGCCGGAAACCCGACAAAATCATGGATCGTTTCCAACTGTTCCGCTGCCGTCACTTTGAAGCCACGCGTTTGCCAATGTGGCGAGACGACGAGGATGGCGCGGACGTTTTGTAACGAATCACCGAGCGCGCGCAAGTTTGGACCGAGCAAGCCAGGTGTTACCGCGAACATCGGTGAGCCGTGCGATACGAATAGCGAAGGCGGGCGTTTCATGGGAGCAATTCCGTGTGTGATGCCGCGTCTTGCGGCGATGTGAACACTATATTGCTATCAGCCGCGCCGTTAAACCCGCGTCACCGCAACCCATTGTTGCAAGATTGGAACAGTCTTTACGCCGCAGCTGGAACTTCGACGTAGGTGACGAGCGAACTCGGCGGCGGAACAGGCGCGCCGTCTTCCAGCATCCCCTCGATATGGAATTCGATTGCTGCGCGGATTTCCGACTCAACCTCTTCCGGCGTGTCGCCAGTAGCAACACAACCTGGCAGATCGAGTACGTAGGCCGAGTAATTTCGCTCGCCTTTCTCAATGACGATGGCGTAACGCATATGTTCAATTCTCATTTCAAACCTGCTTGTTTGAGGATACACTTTTTCTCATGTTTCTATTATTCTAGAACTATGGAATTAACTAATGCCACCAAAAAACTCGCCGCCCTCGGCCAACCCACTCGCCTCGCAATCTTCCGCGCACTTGTGGAAGCGGGTCCGATCGGAATGTTGCCGAGCGAACTGAGCGAGCAACTCGAAGTGCCTGGCGCAACGTTGTCGTTCCATCTCAAGGAACTGACGAGCACCGGATTGATCGATGGAACACAGGACGGGCGCACGATCACATACACCGCCGACTTCGATGCGATGAATGACCTCATTGGATTTTTGACGGACAACTGTTGCGGTGGCGACGCGGCGCAATGCAAACCCACCAAACGTAAACGGACCACTCGCAAATGAATGCGACATCTGCATCACAAACCCTCTCCTCAAAAATGGGATCCTTCGAACGCAACCTGACGTGGTGGGTGCTTGGTTGCATCGTACTCGGAACCGCGCTCGGATACTTCATGCCAAGTGTGTTCCATTCGATCAGTCAGATGGAAATCGCGAAGGTGAATTTGCCGATCGCGGTTTTGATCTGGCTGATGATCATTCCGATGCTGATGAAAATCGACTACGGTGCAATGCGCGAAGTCAGCCAGCACTGGAAGGGCATCGGCGTCACGTTGTTCGTCAACTGGTTCGTCAAACCATTCTCGATGGCGTTGCTCGGATGGATTTTTATCCGTCATGTGTTCGCTGCATATCTGCCGACGGATCAGATTGATTCGTACATTGCAGGTTTGATTTTGTTGGCAGCTGCACCGTGCACCGCGATGGTGTTTGTGTGGAGCAACCTGTGCGATGGCGAGCCGAAGTTTACGTTGAGCCAAGTGGCGTTCAATGATGTGGTCATGATTTTTGCGTTTGCGCCGATCGTTGCATTGCTGCTCGGCCTCTCGTCGATCACGGTGCCGTGGGAAACGCTGTTGCTCTCGGTCGGCCTCTACATCATCGTGCCGGTGTTCATCGCCGCATTCCTGCGCAAATTGATTCTCGCGCGTTCGGGTGAAGCCGGATTGCAAAATGCTCTCGCCAAAATCTCCCCCATCTCCTTAAGCGCCCTACTCCTCACGCTTGTTCTGTTGTTTGGATTCCAAGGTCAGCAGTTGATCAAGCAACCGATCGTGATCGCGATTCTTGCGGTGCCGATTTTGATTCAAGTCTATTTCAATGCGGGACTTGCGTATTGGCTCAACAAAAAATTCCGCGTCGCCCACTGCGTCGCCGGCCCATCGGCATTGATTGGTGCGAGTAATTTTTTTGAGTTGGCAGTCGCCACCGCCGTCGCCGTCTTCGGCGTAAACTCCGGCGCCGCACTCGCAACCGTCGTCGGCGTGCTCGTCGAAGTGCCCGTCATGCTCTCCGTCGTGCGCATCGTCAACGCCTCCCGCAATTGGTACGAACGTTAATCATCAGGACACCCGATCATGAAAGACTGTTACAACATTTTGTTTCTCTGCACAGGCAATTCCGCGCGCTCAATACTTGCAGAAGCCTTGGCAAATCACATGTCTGCAGGGCGACTCAACGCATTCAGTGCAGGCAGTCAACCTGCAGGACAAGTGCAACCACTGGCGATTGAAATTCTGAAGCGTTCCGGCATATCGACGGAAGGCTTGCGAAGTAAGTCGTGGGACGAGTTTTCCGACAATGACGCACCCGTCATGGATATCGTGATTACGGTTTGCGGTCGCGCGGCCGGCGAAACATGTCCGGTATGGCCGGGTCATCCGATCACCGCACATTGGGGAATAGACGATCCCGCTGCGGTTGAAGGATCAGAAGACGAACGTCGTCGCGCATTTGAATTGGCAATGACAGCGATGCAACAGCGAATCTCGCTGTTACTCAGTTTGAAGCCGGAAGCACTGGATGCTTTGACCCTCCAAACCAAAATCCGCGAGATCGGCGCTACTACCTGAAGTCATCCAGTTTTTCGGATATTGTGAAGGGAAGCTTTGGCTTCCCTTTTGCATATGACGAACCCAATACAAATCCGAAAATTTGACCATGTGGTTTTTCGCGTGAAAAACATCGCGCGCAGCATGAAATTTTATGAGGAGGTGCTGGGTGCGCATCTCGATAAAGCGGATGAAGCACTCGGTCTGTACCACATGAAAATGGGCGACGTCATGATCGATCTCATTCCCGTTGATGGCAAACTCGGCAGTGCCGTAGGCTCGAAGGAAATCAATCAACTCACCCGCAACGTCGAGCATGTTTGCGTTCGTGTGATTCCGTTTGATGGCGCACGCATCCTCGTGCATCTCGACGCGCACGACGTCAAATATGACTTACCCATTGAACAAAACTACGGCAACGAAGGCACCGGCCCTTCTCTCTATCTCGAAGACCCGGATGGCAACGTGATCGAACTCAAAGGCGCGGAGGGTGAAGAATGAATCCATGGCTGCTCGCGTTTTTTGGTGGCGTGTTGATCGGACTCTCCGCAACCATGTTGCTTTTGTTCAACGGACGGATCGCCGGAATCAGCGGAATTTTCAGCGGTGCGATGACGAATCGCGGCGACGATCGCACCTGGCGGATCTCTTTCTTGCTCGCGATGATCATAGGCGCAACGCTCTACATCAAGTTCGTGCCGGGAGCGCCGCAACCACGCGAAGGTTTTAGCAATGTGCTGTTAGTTGCGGGCGGTTTGATCGTCGGCGTCGGAACGTACATCGGCGGAGGCTGCACAAGTGGTCACGGTGTTTGTGGACTCGGCCGACTTTCGAAACGATCGTTGATCGCCGTATTGGTCTTCATGGTCACTGCAATCGTTACTACATACATCGTCCGTCACGTACTGGTGATTGCATGAAATTACTGATTGCAATTTTGTCAGGGCTACTCTTCGGCGTCGGACTCGCGATGTCCAGTATGGTTGATGCCAATCGCGTGCTCGGCTTTCTCGACATCACCGGCAATTGGGATCCAACATTGATGTTCGTACTCGGCGGTGCAGTGCTCACGACGTTGATCACATTCCGCTTCATTCTCAAACGCCCAAAACCCATCGACGACACCTGCTTCCACATCAATCCAAGCAACGCGATCGACAAACGCCTCATTACTGGCTCCGCAATTTTCGGCATTGGCTGGGGACTCGCCGGCTACTGCCCCGGCCCCGCAATCGCCACTCTACCGACGACCGCTGAAGCACTGTGGTTTATTCCGTCTATGGCAATTGGTATGTTAGTAGCGAGAGCTTCCACTAAATCGTCTACCTCTACCTCTAACTAAGAGACTAGTGTTATGTGCGGCCGCTTCGCCCAAGTCCTCCTCAAGAGTCACCTCCCGCCCGGCATCGATGAGCATCTTCGCGACCCATTGAACGAGCACATCACCCCGCGCATGAACATCGCGCCGACTGCCGACGTCTCAACGATCGCAACGTTCGAAGGCCAACGTCTCGCATTGCCGATGAAGTGGGGTCTCGTCCCAAACTGGAAAAAAGACCTCTCTCCCCCAACCCCCATCAACGCCCGCATTGAAACCATCAACGAAAGTGGTATGTTCCGCGGTGCTTTTCGATATCGCCATTGCGTCATCCCCGTCCGCAACTATTACGAATGGCTCGCAGGTCCCGCACCGAAGCAACCTTACGCGATCGCGCACGCCACCGATGAAGCACTCTGGTTCGCGGGCATCCACGAACTCTGGACCGACGGCGGCAACAGCGCCCTCCTCACTTTCAGCGTCATCACCGCACCTGCAATTGGTCTCGCCCAAAAAGTCCACGAACGCATGCCCATCATGCTCACACCCGAGAACGTCGCACCATGGTTGGAAGCAACGGATCCGAAGGACTCGTTCAAAATCCTCAACCAACCACCGCCACCACTCGCAATCTATCCAGTGAGCAAGCGGGTGAATAACGCGCGGAACGAGGAAGCGGATCTTGCGGAACCTATTGGTGAGATTGAATTGTCGAGTTAGAGGTAGAGGTAGACGATTGAGTGAAAGCGCGCCAGCGCAACAGCACTCACTCCTCTAACTCCTACTCGTACTCAGAGAGCGCAGCGATCAAAAATGGAGATGGCCCCGCCGACGATTCCCGGCGCCCACATCAGTAAATACCGTTGCTGCCTTCCGGCCCTGGCGGAGTTTTCTACCTAGTGTCGCGGGAGGCCAACGGGGCCACCATAGTGACTTGCAGACTCACCATCGCGGTGAGCCAAACATTTTACTACATTCCGACAACATCGATTGATTCATCAATTCGCAATCTACGCTGTGATAGATTTTTGGTAAATCAAACAAAACATGGAGTTGGGACATGAAGCGATTGGTTCTTTTGGCAGTAATGGGGGCTGTGGGTCTGGGCGTTGCGCCGGTTTCGTTCGCCGCAAACTGCGACCGCACCGTCTTGCGCAACGATTACGACTACATCTATTGCTCGCGCAAACTTTACGAGAAAACTGATGCCGAACTCAATGCCAACTACAAGGCTCTGCGTGCCAAACTAGGCCCCAACTCCCGCAACGCTGCAACGTTGAAATCCGGCCAATTGCGCTGGATCCGTGAGCGCGATGCCGAGTGCATGAGCAGCTCCGGACTCAGCGTCGATTGCGCCCTCGAGAAGACCATCGAACGCAACTCGTGGCTGCAGGATCGTTTGCGTGAGTGCAAGACTGTGGGTTGTATGCGGTCCAAACTCGGCGATTGAAATCGCCGGTTTGAGTTAGAGGTAGAGGTAGACGATTGAGTGAAAGCGCGCCAGCGCTCAGAGCGCCCGCGGCAATCACTGGATAGTCTACCTATACCTCTACCTCATCCACCGATGAGGAACATCTCAACCTTCCGGTTCTCCCGCTCCGCCCGTTGCTCACTGTAACGGTCTGCTCTCCGCGCCCAAACGTTGATGATGCGTTCGCGCAAGGCGTCAGGTGATGAGAGCACATCACGCAATGCGTGACCCTTCCCTGAGAACAAGCACGTCCAGAGCTGACCGTCGGCGCTGATGCGCGCGCGATGGCAATCACCACAAAATGGCGCCGTAATCGAACTGATCAAACCAATCTCGCCGACACCATCGGTGAAGCGATAACGCGATGCGACTTCGCCGAGATAATTAGGATCAACGGGTTCCAGCGGCGCGATGGCAGACAATCGCTCCAGTACTTCGGCAGATGGCACGACTTCCTCGCGCGTCCAACCATTAACGTTGCCCGTATCCATGTATTCGATGAAGCGAATGACGTAACCATGTTCGCGCGCAAACTCAGCAAGCGGAACGATTTGGGATTCGTTGACGCCGCGTTGGACGACGGTGTTGATTTTGATGTTGTCAAAACCGACTTCAGATGCAATACGCAAGCCATCCAGCACATCCGACAAGCGACCGCGGCCACCGGACATCTCCAGGAACTGATCGGGATCCAACGAATCAAGACTGACCGTCAAGCGAGAAAGACCTGCTTCCTTCAATGCCAAAGCATTACGTGCGAGCAACGAACCATTCGTCGTCAACGCGATGTCGTCGAGACCCTCAAGCGAAGAGATGCGGGAAATGAAGTTGGGGAGATTTTTGCGGAGTAAAGGTTCCCCGCCGGTCAAACGCAATTTGCGAACTCCGAGAGAAACAAATGTGCGGACGATGGTTTCCATCTCGTCGAAGGACATGCGCGCGCCTTCGAGGAACTCGTCGGAGTCAGGATAGAGATCCGCGGGCATGCAATACGGGCAGCGAAAATTGCAAGCTTCGATGACCGACAATCGCAAGTCACGTAAAGGACGGTTAAGCAAATCGTGCATGGCTTAGATGCCGCGAGCCCACGCGGCGTCGTAAGCGGCTTTGAGTTTCGCGTAGCCGGTTTGCGCGACGTCATCGGAAAGCTTGCCGTCACTTTCCTTCGCGAGTTTGAGAACGGAACGTTTGAGGCGTTCGAGATTTTTCTCACGCCAGGAAGTATCCGGAATGCGAATGGCGGATCGGTCAAAATCAATCAACCACCCCTGCCCGCGCGGATTAAACACAATGTTGTGCGCGTTGAGATCGGCGTGATCGAGTCCTTTGCGATGTGCGCGCGAGATCAAACGACCGCAGGCCTCCCAAGGAGCAGCAGCGCCCTTCTCAATCATCATCGCGCCGAACGTTTGAATGTCGCGAAGGAACTGCACGAGAATCGCCGCACGATAAAACCGACCCTTCCGCCAATACATCGCCGCGATTGGTTCGGGTACCGGCGCGCCATTTTCGTAAGCTTCAGCGGTCAAGTGATATTCGGTGAAGCTGCGTGTCTTGTTGCCACCGTGCCACATGTAGCGGTCTTTCATGATCGGTGCGACGAGACCACCGCGAAGATATTGGCGAAGCAACAACGGACCGATCGGAGTTTGCACGACGTATGCGCCGCCGCGGCCGCCCGTCTTGATCTTGTCAGCGCTTTCGCCCCAATAGGCAGGATCAAACCACTCGTGCGTGATCAGCGGACCAAGGGAGTTGCGGGTGATGACAGCACCTTGCCCGGTGGCATCATTCTTGAAACGGATGTCGACATCTGAAGCAGCTGGGCACATCTCCCAACTATAACAAACCAACCAATTCGTATTGCGTTAAACTGCCAAAATGGGGACGACAAAATTCAAATGGGGCGTTTTTTCAGCAATATTCGGTGTTGCGTTGCTTGGCAATGCATCCGCGGCTGAGCCGGTCCCGAGCGATGAATTGAGGCTGCAGGTGAAGCGCCATCTGGTATCGCGGGATCGCAACATCTGGCTCGACATTTACACGGGTACCTGGAAGTCGCACGGCTTGATGCAGATTCGCGACGAACGCTTCGTGACGTCGTTCGAAGGTTATCAGCGTGGCACGAAGCTCGACCTTAAGTCGTACGATGCCGACCGTGGATTGGAAGCGCCACCGTTGTTCAGCATCGAAGGCGATCTCGACGTCATGAAAGCGACGATGACTGCGAAAATCACGGACAACCGCTCTGGTGTCGTCCGCAACGTCACACTCGTGCCGCCATTTCCGATCAAGGACCGCCCCGCTTTCACGTTCAAATTTCTCGGCTATCACGATGCGGCCGCATACCGTTGGCACGTCACGCAAATTCAAGTCATCGATAAGAACACTAAGCAGGCCGTGCAAACTCTGTCGGGCTTCGATGCCATGCCACTCGCTTCGTACTACGAAGACATCAACTTTGATGGCTATTTTGATTTACGGATGAGCGCAAACTCGTGGAACGAGAGCATCGCCAACGAGAATTATCTCTATTGGCTCTATGACCCGAGCACCAAACGCTTCAAACGTTCTGCGCAATACGAAGCGCAACCGGGATTTCTGGATACGTCGTTTTGGTGCAAGGAATTGCGCTTCTATGGTCCAAACAATTTCAATTACATCGACGGAAAGATGGTGCCGGCACGCAATACTTTTTGCCGACCATGGGATTAAGACATGATTTCAAAAACACAATTCATCGCGCTCACCGCTGGAGCATTGATCGCGATTTCGTCTGTATCAGCAATTTCTGCGGCATCCAAGAAGCGCAGCAAACCGAAATACGAGACGCCGCCGTCAGCGGAGGCACTCGAAGTGCAGCAGTACACGAATGCGCGTCCTGCCATAGCAAGTGCAGCTCCTGTCGCACAAGGGGTGCGTGGATGTGGCTTCGAAAAGCCGAATCATGCCGACGCCGACATCTACAATACCCTGCGCTCAGAAAAAACTCCGCAGACATTCACGTGGAAAATTGCGCGCGACAAATTCATTCCCAAGGACTCGCTCGTTGAGATCAGCGTGACCTTCAAAGGCGACGTCACGTTGATGGAGAGCTACAACGGCGACGACATCTCGCCGTCGGAACCGAACGTCAGTGAATACGGCCAGATGGGCACGTGGAAATGTGCAATTGATGAGAACTCTCATATCGTCCTGACGAATGAGGACTCCGGCGAAAAAATTTATTTCACGCCGCAGCTCGACGTGGACACCATGACGATCTCAACAATTTTCGATCTCGATGGAAAGAAGTTCGAGACGATTGAATCAGACGATTAACCCGGCGTTTGGTCTTTGACCTTAGGAACATCCCTTGCCGGCTCTATCCGAGGCTCGTCGGTGTTGTCGTACTCATCATCCGTATCTGAGCCAGGACCGAAATACGGCGTCGCATTGACTTTGCTCGGCGCCAAAACGAAACTGCGCAATGGCTTGATCAATCGACTGTCTTCATCTTCACGCTCGTTCGGACGGCAGCTCCCATAAATTTGATTAAGGACTTCTTCTGTAAGCTTTCCGTCGCGCTTAGTGAAACCGCGATCGCCATCCATTGTTGCAAGTTGATTGCCGCGCAAGATCAAATCAAAATTGATCGGCGGCATCGCTCCACGGCTGTCGTATCCGAAGCGAACGTGGTTGGTTCCTTCCGGCAATTTGTAAACAAGAATTTCCGGCTTCGGCGACTGACGATAAGGATGATCTTCGTCACCCAAAGACACATTGCCGATGAAAAGATATTTCGCGGCGCTCTTCTTCATCTTCGGCAGCGAATACCGATCCGACCATTGATATTTGTCGTCGGGGAAAAGCTTGCGCATTTTCGCGGGGATTGCGTCCGTATCGGAAACTGCAAACACCGGTTCTTCTGCACGCGACATCGAGTACCCCATGAACTCAATCAGCAACTCGTTATCGGCGATGTCGGGGTTGTTTTGCGCTGCCATTGGATACAACGTCGACGACTGCTTGATTTCGCGGAACGAATACGCGCCGGGCTTACCGGGAATGTGCTCCCAGCGACCCCACGCGAGCAAGTCCAAACTGCCTGCCATCAACGCGAAACAAAAGTCATTATTCGGCAACACAGCGAGCTGCTCAGCGCTATCAACGGTCCCACGCGAGTATTGTCCTTCTACTGGATCCACAACTCGATTTGATGGAGGCTTCGGTAGCGCAACGGGATCAAGCGCCAACGCAGGCACGCCAACCAACACTCCCAATACCAACGCACCCACCCACTTCGACCAAGCTGACATTGCGTGACTCCGTTTTTTGATAATTTGAAATTAGCAGAGCTACATCACATTCACAAGTTGATATGATGCAATTTGTCACGGGGAGAATGCCATGCGGAAAGTTACTTTGGGTCTGACGGTTGCGATTGCATTGCTGGCTGCGAATGCACATGCCGCGCCGCCGAAGAAGAAATTGCCGCCGCCAATTAAACCTCCAATGATCCAGCCTCCGCCGGTGTACGAACCGCCCCAACGCGTCCATGGTTGCGGTGCAACGTATTCGGATGACGTGAAGTCGCGGGTTTATCGCGCATTGGGTACCACGGATGAGCCGAGAGCTTTTGCATGGAAACTCAGCACGAAGGAAACAATTCCCGCCGATACGCTGATTGAATATCGCGTGCAGTTCGACGGCTTCGCGAAAGTTGAAGCGGCATACAACACGTATGAGATGAAACCTGAGCCGGCGGATTCAAATGATCGGGTCGCCATCTCGCAATCTGTGAAGTTCGGCTGGTATCAGTGCAAGGTGGATGCGAAGGGCGTGATTGTTTTGACGGAGAAGGATACGAAGGAAGTTTTGCGCTTCATTCCGACGATGGATAAGCAAAAGAAAACCGTCCTTTCCCTGAAGTCGGAAAAGGACGGCTTGATTCTCAAACCCGCGAAGGCAAGTTACCCGCCGCCGAGTCTGTAACGCGGGAGAAGATTACTTCTTCTTCGGCGCGATCATCATGACCATCTGACGGCCTTCGACGCGCGGACGTGATTCAATCACGATTTCGTCGCCGAGATCCGCTTCGATGCGCTCCGCCATTTGACGGCCGAGTTCCATGTGCGACATTTCACGGCCACGGAAACGGATGTTCACCTTGACCTTGTCACCGTCTTCGAGGAAGCGACGCATGTTACGCAACTTGATCTGATAGTCACCTTCGTCGGTGACCGGACGGAACTTAAGTTCCTTGATTTCAAATTGCTTCTGTTTCTTCTTCGCAGCGTTGGCTTTCTTCTGCGCTTCAAACTTGAACTTGCCGAAGTCCATGATCCGGCAAACCGGTGGATCGACGTTCGGTTGAATCTCAACGAGGTCTAAGCCTTCGTCTTCCGCTGCACGCAATGCATCGTCACGGCTGAGAATGCCGAGCTGCTCACCATCGCTGCCAATCACGCGAACGCGGGGTACGCGGATTTCGCTGTTCTTGCGGTTTTGTTTTTCCGGGGTACTGATAAAGCTATCTCCAAAGCCCAAAATGTCCCGCTCCCGAAAGAGCGGGCGTTGTTCATATTGTAAATTGTAAAACGGTTTTAATTCGCGTGTTCGCTTTTGACCCGTTCAGCAAACGCTTCCAGGGTCATCGTTCCGAGGTCCTCGCCCGCACGCGTACGTACGGAAACCAGCCCTTCTTCACGCTCGCGGTCACCCACGACCAGCAAATAAGGGACGCGGTGGAGCGTGTGTTCGCGGATCTTGAAGCCAATTTTCTCGTTGCGGATGTCCTTATCGGCACGCACGCCAAGGTCACCGAGCTTCTTCGCCGCTTCCGCGACATACTCGTTCTGCGAGTCCGTAATGTTCATCACGACGGCCTGGATTGGCGCCAACCACGTCGGGAAAACACCCGCATGATGCTCAATCAGGATGCCGATGAAACGTTCCATTGAGCCGACGATCGCGCGGTGAAGCATGACGGGATGGACGCGTTGGCTGTTCGCATCGACATATTCCGCGCCCAGACGCTCCGGCATCATGAAGTCGACCTGCATCGTGCCGAGCTGCCACGTACGGCCAATCGCATCCTTCAAGTGATACTCAATCTTCGGGCCATAGAAGGCACCTTCGCCTGGCAACTCTTCCCATTCAACCCCAGCCGAACGCAACGCATCACGCAGTGCATTCTCCGCACGGTCCCACGTTGCATCGTCGCCCAGACGTTCTTCAGGACGCAGGGCAATTTTGATCTGGATATCGGTGAAACCAAACGCGTTGTAGACATCCAGTGCTTGTTGATGGAAGTCGCGCACTTCGCCTTCAACTTGTTCCGGCGTACAGAAGATGTGTCCGTCGTCCTGCGTAAAACCACGCACGCGCAAAATTCCGTGCAACGCACCCGAGGGTTCATTGCGATGGCACGCGCCAAATTCGCCATAACGGATTGGCAGATCGCGGTACGAATGCAAACCGGAATTGAAGACTTGCACGTGACCCGGGCAGTTCATTGGCTTCAACGCATACGTGCGCTTCTCGGATTCCGTGAAGAACATGTTCTCGCGGTAATTTTCCCAATGTCCCGAACGCTTCCACAACGACACGTCGAGGATTTGCGGACAACGCACTTCCTGGTAACCACTCTTGCGATAGACGTTGCGCATGTATTGTTCAACGACTTGCCAGATGGACCATCCCTTTGGATGCCAAAAAATCAGCCCCGGTCCCTCTTCCTGCAAATGGAAAAGATCCTGTGCCTTGGCGATCTTACGGTGGTCGCGCTTCTCCGCTTCCTCGAGCAACGTCAAGTAAGCCTTGAGATCCTTATCGTTCAACCACGACGTACCGTAGATGCGCGTCAACATTTCGTTGTCGCTGTTGCCACGCCAGTAAGCGCCGGCAACCTTCATCAACTTGAATGCGCGCAACTTATCCGTGCTCGGCACGTGCGGTCCGCGGCAAAGATCCGTGAACTCACCTTGCGTGTACAACGAAAGGTCTTCGTTGCTGGGAATGCCTTCGATGATTTCGGCTTTGTAATGCTCGCCAATGCCCTTGAAAAAAGCCACCGCTTCATCACGCGACTTCACGCTGCGTGACAATGGCAATGCTTCCTTGACGATGTTGCGCATCTCTTCTTCGATGACAACGAGATCTTCGGGCGTGAACTGACGCTCATACGAGAAGTCGTAATAGAAACCCGTATCAATCACCGGACCAATCGTCACCTGCGCGCCGGGGAATTTGCGTTGCACGGCTTGTGCGAGCAAGTGCGCCGTCGAGTGACGCAAAATGTCGAGCGCTTCCGGCGACTTCTCAGTCACGATTTCCAACGAAGCATCACGGTCAATGATCTTGGATGCGTCCACCAGTTCGCCATCGACCTTACCGGCCAATGTCGCCTTCGCCAGACCTGCGCCAATGCTGGCAGCAACGTCGTAAACGCTGGGTGGATTCTCGAATTCGCGGCGTGAACCGTCTGGAAGTGTAATTGCAATCATGTCTTGTATTTTTGGTATAAAAAAAGCGCCCATTGGCGCCTGTTCCACAAACTTGTTTGAGGGCCAATTCGTTCTGTCAGTGGCAGGTAGTAGTATCCATGTCGCACACGATTCCCCATGGTTGGACGGGGACACCTGAAACTCCGATCAAAAAAAGACGCTGCACCCTTGCGAGTACAGCGCCCATTATACCACTGAATCAGTGACCACCTGCGGATTCCGCCCCTGCTTTGGCGGTGAACGGCGGCTTTGCGAGCCAGACCACCGGGATACAAAGCACGAACAACCAGCCAAGCAGCCAAAACACTTCATTGAAGCCCATTTGCGTCGCTTGCTGGCCGATCATCTGCGCCATTCGCGCGGCACTGGCCTGAAGATTTCCGTTGCCTGCAGCCATCACTGCGTCCATGTCACTGCTGCTGATCGTCTGGATGGACTCGGTCATGTGCGCGTAGTGAATCGTCGTGCGCTCATTCCACAACCAGGTCGTGAGCGATGCGGCGAACGAGCCACCGAGCGTTCTCACAAACGTCGCGAGACCCGAGCCTGCAGCAATTTCGTGTGGCTGCAAATCACTGAGCAAAATTGTCAGCACCGGCATGAAGAACAACGCCACGCCCAGACCTTGGAACAACTGCACCATCGCGATTTGATCGAACTCGACGAATAGGTTGAATTTTGCACGTAGAAAACACGTGATCGCCATGAACACGAACGCCAGACTTGCAACCATCCGTAAGTCGAAACGTTGCGCATACAAACCAACGAGTGGCGTCAACAAAATCGGCAGCACACCAATCGGCGCCGTCGCGAAACCCGCCCAGATCGGCGTATAACCCAACGTGCGTTGCAACCACAATGGAATCATCAAGCCAACGCTGAAGAACGCGGAGTACGCGGCGACCAGTGCGATCGTGCCGGAACGGAAGTTGCGGTGGCGGAACAAACGCAGATCAACGATCGGATCCTTATCCGTGAGTTCCCAAATGATGAAGACGGCAAGCGCAATCACGCTGACCACTGTAAGCACAATGATCTCGGTTGAATGGAACCAATCTTTTTCGTTGCCGAGATCGAGCATCGTTTGCAACGCACCGACACCGAGGACCAACGTGATGAGACCAACGTAGTCCATGCGTGGTTTTTCGATGCGTTCGAAGCGACCCTTCAACTGCGAGCCAACGGTAAACGCCGCGAAAATACCAATCGGAATGTTGATGAAGAAAATCCATTCCCAACTGTAGTTATCCGTAATCCAACCACCAAGGATTGGACCGGCAATCGGCGCGACAACGGTCACCATCGCAAGCAACGCGAGCGCCTGCCCCCGTTTGTTCGGTGGATACACTGACAAAAGCAACGCCTGCGTCACCGGATACATCGGTCCCGCCACGAATCCCTGCAATGCGCGGAAACCAACGAGTGAGTTCATGTCCCATGCGATGCCGCACAGGAACGATGCGAACACGAACGCGAGTGTCGCGGCCATAAAGAGCTTGCGCTCACCGAAGCGACGCGTGAAGTAACCTGTGAGCGGCAAACTGATTGCCGTGCTGACTGCAAACGAGGTGATCACCCACGTCGCTTGGTTTGCGCTGCCGCCGAGGTTACCGGCGATCGTCGGTAAGGAGACGTTCGCGATCGTGAGATCCAAAACTTGCATGAAGGATGCAAGCGCGAGACCGATCGTTGCAAGTGCGCGGCTCGGCGGCGCGAAATCCTTCGAGCCGCTTTCGCTGACCGTGTTAGCTGTGGCCATGTGCGTTAAGCCTTAGCGACCTGCGTTGCCGGCAATGATGCTCGCGATCAAATCGTTCGCGTGCTTCATTTGTTCGTCGTATGCCGTTGTCGTGTAGACCGGCTTCGTCGGTTCAACTGTCGCGATGACCGGACCACTTTGGTCATGGATGTCGACATCAACGCTCATGCTCAAGCCGATACGCAACGGATACTTCTTCACCATTTCGGGATCAAGTTCGATGCGGACAGGAACACGTTGGACGATCTTGATCCAGTTGCCGCTGGCGTTTTGTGCAGGCAACAGCGAAAAAGCCGAACCCGTTCCCATACCCATGCTGGCGAGCTTGCCTTTGAAATCGATTTTGTCACCGTACAAATCGGCCGTGACTTTGACAGGTTGGCCCAGACGCATCTTGGCCAGTTGCGTTTCCTTGAAGTTCGCTTCGACCCACACTTGTGAGAGTGGCACGATCGTCATCATCGCAGTGCCCGGTTGGACGCGTTGACCAACTTGCGCAGTACGTTGTGCAACGTGACCGCTCACCGGAGCAAGGATCTGATTGCGTTGTGCACCGAGGTACGCCTGGCGCAACTGTGCAGCGGCTGCGGCAACTTGTGGTTGCGAGCTCAAGCTTGTTGCATCAACCAGTGCTTGGCTGCGGCTGTACGTGCTCTGTGCGGCGCTCAATGCCGCTTGCGCCATCGCGACTTGCTCACGTGCGTGTGCGAGTTCTTCGCCGCTGACTGCGCCCATGCCAACGAGACCTTCGCGACGTGCGACATCTTGCTGCGCGTTACGCAATGCAATTTGCTTGGCGCGGATGTCGGCTTGCGCGGTGTTCACGGCGCTGTACAAACCGCGTGCTTGACGCACGGCATTCGCGAGATTGGCTTTCGCGGATTCAAGACCGACTGCGGCGTCCATCGGATCGAGCTGCGCGAGCACTTGCCCTGCTTCGACCTTCATGCCGGTGTCGACGTTGATTGCCGTTACCGTGCCGGCAGTTTGTGGCGTGATGCTGACGATGTTGCCTTGAACGTATGCGTCATCGGTGGATTCTTTCCAGCGGAAATCAAAAAAATACAACAACGTCCATGCAATGCCTGCAAGGATCACGAGGGCGAGCACGATGAGGAGTGCTTTTTTGCGCTTGTTATTCGCCGGTGCGGCGGTGTCTGCCGGGACGTTGGCGTTGGGGTTGAGTTTCTGGGTCATTGTTGGGTTCCTGGCAATTGAACGCCACCACCAAGTGCGGTGTTCAAGTCGACGACGGTTTGAATTCTTTGTGCGCGCAATGTGGCGAGCTGTTGGTCGAGTTGCAGCAGCGGACGTTGTGCATTGAGTACATCGAGTTGCGTGCCGAGTCCTGCTTTGTAGCGAGCCATCGCAATTTGATAAGCCTTGTTGCCGGCGGAGCTGGCCATTTGCACGGCGCTGATTTGCGCATCCAAGTTCTTCGCATTCGTCAGCGCATCGGCGACTTCACGCAGAGCACCTGCGAGCGTGCCGTTGTATTGCGCGACGGCGAGATCGTATTGGGCGTTGCTGATTTCGAGTTGGTTTTGGAGACGGCCCTGTGCGAAAAGCGGCAACGTCACCGACGGTCCCACCTGCAACAGGAGTGCTTTGGTGCTGAAAAGATCGCTGATGTTCGTCGCTGCAAGTCCCGCCATGCCGCTCAAGTTGATCGTCGGATAGAACGCCGCCTTGCTGACATCAATGCCACGCGCCGCCGCTTCAACGCGCCAACGTGCCGCGACGATATCTGGGCGGTGACCGAGCAATTCACTTGGCAAAACACTTGGAATGCCAAGCTTGCCCGCAGTACGGAGCGTTGGACGTTGGATCTGTAAACCTTGATCCGGACCTTGCCCCATCAATGCCGCAATCGCGTGACGTAGCACTTCGATTTGTTGGTTGGCGGCGAAGATGGTTTGTTCGGCGCTGGCTAATGCGACTTGCGCGTTACGCACTTGCAGCTCGTTATCCAAACCTTTCTTGACGCGTGCGCCACCGAGGGAGACGAGTCCTTCGTTGCGTTTTTTCTCACGCAATGCCACGTCGCGCAGATCATAGACTTGGTCGAGGGTGACGTAAGCTTTCGCGATGTTGCTTGCGAGCGAGAGTCGTGCCGATTGGAGGTCGACTTCTGCGGCGTGGTATTGACCGAGGGCTGCAGCGCGCTTGGCTTTGTCCGCACCCCACAGATCAAAATTCTTGCTCAGGTTGACGCGGGCGATGGCGCTGGTTTTGAAAGAGCCACCAATCGGCGCTGGAATCATCGACTCCGGTAATTGAATGCCGCTGGCTTGCGCAACCGCGCTGCCCTGCAAGCGTCCGTTCTCATCGGAGAGGCTGACTTGCGCCAGTGCCATGTCGATGCGTGCGTTCGCGGCATCGAGCGATGGGTTGCTCGACAGTGCCTTGCTGATCAACGCATTGAGGTGCGGATCGCCAAGTGCGGTCCACCAATCGGACTTCGGAAATTGCGCGTCGCTTTTGATGAATTGGCTGAGCGATGCTTCCGTTGCGAGTGTGGTGTCGAGATCTTTCGGCTGCGTGCGTGGTGCGAGTCCACCCGTGCTTGCGCATGACGCCAACAGTGCTGCTGCCGATAGCGCGAGTGCGCTCCGGCGAATGAGCTGAATGTTCATGGGTTATTCCTTGCCTTCCGGAATGTCCTGAAGGTTGTCGATGATGAGCAGAAGCGTTTGCTCAAACTGTTCTTGTTCTTTCTTTGGGATGTCGCGAAAAGCCGCCTTCAGTACATTCTTTCCGCAGTGATCGATCGTGCTCCACAGGGCTTCACCCTGCTTCGTGAAATCAATCAGCCAAACACGACGATCGCTTGGATGCGATTTCCGCTCGACCAAGTTGCGTTCAACGAGACTGTCGATGACGCGGGTCATGGCACCCGCGTTGATGCCAGCGATGCGAGCAAGTTCGGTCGACTGCGCTTCGCCTTGGCTCAAGTTCTTCATGACCAGATACTGGCTAAAGTTAATGTCTTCGCCGGCCAGCTTCAATTCGTGCTCCATGCGTGCCCAGAGAGCATCGCGAGAGCGGCGCAAAATCACGCCAAGGCTGGTTCCGGTGGTCGCTACTTTCGTGTTCATGGTTGGTAATTTAGTTGTTTGATAAATAGTTGTCAAGGCAACTATTGCGCCGTTAATCATTCGTTGGGCAAATGCAAACGTATGCGGGACTGTCGTGGATGTGTCTCATTGGGTGAGACGATGCGGGGATACGGTGTCAAAACCCCCACTCCCCTTCGGAATTGCCGTGTCTGCCCAGCCTTCGATTGATTTTTTTGCGACGACATCGCCCCATAAACAGCTGGAGGCGCCGCGAGGTTCTTTGGTGCAGCGGTTGCAACGCAAATATGCGGATCGCATCACGGGTCACGTAAAGTTGCCAGCGCGGGAGGCTTCGTATGCGCCATTCCCGGATGGTTTGCCCGAATCGGTGCGCGGAGCTTTGCGTGCGCGTGGCATTGAGCAGCTTTACTCGCATCAGCGCGAGGCGTGGGATTTAATTGAGCGTGGCGAGGATGTGGTGATCGTGACGCCGACGGCTTCGGGCAAGTCGATGTGCTACACGCTGCCCGTCGTGTCGCGTGCCATTAAGGAGCGTGGCAAGGCGTTGTATCTGTTTCCGACGAAAGCGTTGTCACAGGATCAAGTTGCCGAATTGATTGAGTTGTCGAAGGCCGGCGACTTGGGAATACGTGCGGCGACGTTCGATGGTGATACTCCCGGTGATCAGCGACAGGCGATTCGGTTGAATGGCGATATCGTGGTGTCGAATCCGGATATGTTGCATCAAGGGATTCTGCCGCATCACACGAAGTGGGCGCAATTCTTCGAAAATTTACGTTACGTCGTCATCGATGAGGTGCACACGTATCGCGGCGTGTTCGGTTCGCATCTTGCGAATGTGATTCGACGGCTGGAACGGATTTGTGCATTTTATGGCGTGCGGCCGCAGTTTATTTTTTGCTCGGCGACGATTGGCAATCCGCAGGAGCATGCATCGAATTTGTTGGGACGTCCGGTCGCTGCAGTGACGGAATCGGGTGCGCCCACCGGTGAAAAGCACGTCTTGCTATGGAACCCTCCGATCGTCAATCCGGATCTTGGGTTGCGTGCATCCGCTCGTTCGCAATCGAACCGTATTGCACGGTCAGCGATTAAGGCGAAGTTGAAGACGTTGGTTTTTGCGCAGTCGCGCACGATGGTTGAAGTGTTGACGAAGTATTTGAAGGACGTGTTCGATCACGATCCCCGTTTGCCGCCACGCATTAAGGCATATCGCGGTGGGTACTTACCGACGGAGCGACGTGAGACGGAACGTGCGATGCGTGCCGGACATGTCGATGGCATTGTGTCGACATCTGCATTGGAACTGGGCGTTGATATCGGTGCGTTGGATGTCGTGGTGTTGAATGGCTACCCAGGTTCGATTGCGGCGAGTTGGCAGCGGTTTGGTCGTGCGGGTCGTCGACAAAAACCTTCGTTAGGCGTGTTAGTCGCATCGTCGGATCCGTTGGATCAATACGTGGTGCAACATCCGGAGTTTTTTACGGATGCGCCGCCGGAGCAAGCGAGAATTGCTGCGGACCAACCGATTATTTTGTTGGATCACATTCGTTGCGCGGCGTTTGAGTTGCCGTTCGTGACCGGTGAATCGTTTGGCTCGGTGGATCCATCGATCTATTTGCAGCTACTGTCCGAAGATGGCGTGTTGCATGCGGAGCAAGATCGCTGGGAATGGATTGCCGATAGTTATCCAGCCAATGCGGTGAGTTTGCGGTCGGTGGCTGACGGAAACTTCGTGGTGGTGGATCGGACCAATGGGCGGCAGACGATCATTGCCGAGGTCGATTTTTCGTCGGCACCGTTGATGTTGTATGAAGGTGCCATCCATATGGTGCAGTCCGTGCCCTATCAAGTGGAGCGACTGGATTGGGAAGGACGTAAGGCGTATGTCACTCGCACGCATGTCGATTACTACACGGATGCGATTGATTACACGCGGTTGAAAGTTTTGGCGACGTTTGATTCGTGCGTCGCGGGACTTGGCACTTGCGAGCATGGCGAAGTGCATGTCGTTCGCCGTGTGGCTGGTTACAAAAAAATCCGCTACTACACCCACGAAAACATTGGCTACGGCCCGGTAAATTTGCCCGATCAGGAATTGCATTCGACGGCGGTGTGGTGGGCGATGCAGCAGCAAGTTTTGGATTCTGCGTTTACATCGCGTCAGGATGCGTTGGATGGTTTCCTTGGCGCAGCTTATGCGTTGCACGTCGTTGCCCGCATTGCCGTGATGGCAGATGGTGGTGATCTGCAGCGTGCCGTTGGCAGTGGTGATGGTGCGTGGTCTGCATTGGCCGATACGTCGGGGCGTGGTCAGTTGCGATCGCTGGATGGGTCATCGTTGGCGTTGGCGCAGTTGCAGTCGTTTTCGCCGACTGTTTACTTGTACGATAACTTCCCCGGTGGCGTTGGCTTGTCGGAGCCGTTGTTCAACCGTCAAGGCGAGTTGTTGTCGCATGCGATTTCGTTAGTGTCTTCGTGTGCGTGCGCGGCAGGTTGCCCGAGCTGCGTCGGTCCGATCCTTGAGCAGGGTTTGTCGTCGGATCGTTTGGCGCCAAAGCAAACGGCGTTGAAGGTATTGCGATTATTGCAGGCGGTCGATGCATGAGTGATGCACTCGCCAAGTTACGTGCGTTGAAGTCGCAGGCTGGATCGTCGAAGCCTTTGGTGAAGGCGCCAGTGTCCGAGCATCCCGGCAATCCGATTGAGATGTTGCGGCGGCGGATGGCGCAGATGTCGTCGCATTCTTCAAGGGCACGTTCTCTGCATCATGATCGCGAACTGCATGGTGAGGAGATTGCGGATGGGTTGTTGCTGACGGACAACTACTTGAATCTGGATCTGGATTTTCCTTCGGTGCTCGATGGCACGTTCGATCGGAGCGAAGGGATTGCGGCGGAGGATGTGGTTTTTTTCGATACGGAAACGACGGGGTTGTCGGGCGGTACGGGAACGCGTGCCTTCATGATTGGCATTGCGCAATATCAGCGCAACGGCGCTGGGCGATTTGACTTGCGGGTGCGGCAGTTGTTGACCACGACGCTGGGTGCGGAGCGCGAGATGCTTTCGACGTTTGCGGGGTGGTTAACGACGTCGACTGTGTTTTGTTCGTATAACGGCAAGTCGTATGATGCGCCATTGTTGAAAACGCGCTACCGGCTGGCGCGAATGGGCAATCCGTTCGCGGACTTGCGCCATGTTGATTTGCTGTATCCCACTCGCAGGCAGTACAAAGGTGTCTACGAAAATTGTCGCTTGTGCACGATTGAAGATCGCGTCCTGCGAATCTCCCGCGAAGATGATTTGCCGGGAAGCGAGGCACCGGCCGCGTGGTTGAATTACTTACGCGGTGGTTCTGCACACAATCTACGACGCGTTGGCGAGCATAATCACCAGGATGTGGTGACGCTTTCCAAACTGCTTCTGCATCTCGTTGAAGTGCAAGGACAGTCGCTATACTCAAGGTAAATCACTGAGGGAAGATGGCGATGGTTCGATTGATTGGTACGGGTTTGGTGTCGGTGTTTTTGATGATGCCGTTTGTTGCGCAGGCAGCCGACGTGAATCAGATGGCGGCAAGCGTCAAGGATGATGTTTTGAAATGGCGTCGTGATATCCATCAGCATCCCGAGTTGTCGAATCGCGAGACGCGCACGGCGAAGTTGGTCGCTGATCATTTGCGGAGTCTTGGACTCAAGCCGGTGACTGGCATCGCGCACAACGGTGTCGTTGCGATCATTAAGGGTGGCAAGCCTGGACCGAAGATCGCGTTGCGTGCAGACATGGACGCCCTACCCGTCACTGAGAACAACAATCTTCCCTTCGCTTCTAAGGTGAAGGCGACCTTCAACGGCCAGGAAACCGGTGTGATGCATGCATGCGGTCATGATGCGCATACTTCAACGTTGATGGGTGTCGCGAAGGCCTTGGTGGCGATGCGCGCTGAGATGCCCGGTGAGGTGATGTTGATTTTTCAACCTGCCGAAGAAGGTGCGCCGAAGGGAGAAGTCGGTGGCGCGAGCGAAATGATCAAGGAAGGCATCTTCAAGGATTTCAAACCTGAGGCGATTTTCGGGTTGCATGTGATGGCCAAAATGCCGGCCGGCCAAATCGCCGTTCGCAGTGGACCTACGATGGCGGCGAGTGATTTTTTTGAGATTGTGGTCAACGGCGTGCAGACGCACGGCGCAAGTCCTTGGTCAGGTGTGGATCCCATCGTCGCGGGCTCCGCCATCGTGACGAACCTACAAAACATCGTGAGTCGCCGCACCGACATCGCGCGGTTGCCCGCAGTGCTGACGATTGGTGCATTCAATGGTGGCATCCGCAACAACATCATTCCCGACAAAGTGACGATGCTTGGCACGCTGCGGACGTTTGATCCGGCAATGCGCCAGAAAATCCTCACCGAAATGCGCTCGGTGATCGAGAATGTCGCGAAGGCAAACGGCGCGACCGCGCAGTTGAACATGGATGAAGATCCGATCGCGCCGGCGAATATCAACAACCCTGCACTGACCGCCCGGATGCTTCCAAGCCTGCAAAAAGCCGTCGGTGAATCCAACGTCTTCGAACCGCCGTTGCAGATGGGTGCGGAAGATTTTGCGGAATTTGGCAAAATTGCGCCGAGTCTGTTCTGGTTTGTTGGCGCCACAGACCCAGCGAGCGACATGAATGCGGCTTCGGCGAATCATTCACCGATGTTTTTGCTGGATGAACGTTCGTTGGATGTTTCCGTGCGATCGATATTGCAGGTCACGCTGGATTACCTGAACAGCGGCGGTGTGAAGTAACGTTCAAGTTTCCGTCACATTGCAGTTCTATACTGAGCGTGATTGACGGAGATTGGCATCATGAAACGCGGTACTTGGTTTGGCATCATCGTAGCGGTTGGATTGCTCAGCGCATCATTGGTTGCGTGGGCACAGTCGTCGCGCGTGACGGAAGCGGAGTTGCGTCTGGTCCAGAAGCAGGAACAGCGCGAGCGCGAGAAGTTGGATCAGCAGTGGGCTGTCATCATGCATCCGGCGGATTTGGTTGCGGAACAGAAGCGTTGGGAATCAGCGACTGACAAAGTCTGTCAAGCGACATCGCAATCCATTGAGCATCAAATTGAAGCGTCGCGTTGCAAGGCGCAACGTTACCGGATTCGCCGCTCGCATTTGCTTGAAATAGGCACCAACTGATTTAATGAAGGGACTTTGATTGGGAAGTCCCTGTTTTTATGGCTCGATTGTTTGAACCGCTGCAAGTTGGATCGTTGAACTTACGCAACCGAATTGTCATTGCGCCGATGTGCCAATACTCGGCTGTCGATGGCTGCATGACGGATTGGCATGTGATGCATCTGGGATCCCTGGCGATGTCCGGAGCAGGTTTGTTGACGATTGAAGCGACTGCCGTGTCGCCCGAAGGTCGGATTACTTACGCCGATGTTGGCTTGTACGATGATGCTACCGAAGCAGCAATGGCTTCGGTGCTCGCGTCGGTGCGTCGTTGGTCAGACATGCCGATTGCGATTCAACTCGCGCATGCGGGTCGCAAAGCTTCGTGCAATGTTCCGTGGGATGGTGGTTCGCAGATTGCACCGTCCGCGCCAAATGGTTGGCAAACAGTGGCGCCCTCTTCCGTTCCGTTCCGTGGAGCGGATAATGCACCAGTGGCGTTGGATGCCGATGGTTTACAAAAAGTCCGCGACGACTTCGCTGCCGCGGCTCAGCGATCTGCAAGGCTGGGATTGGATGCGATTCAAGTGCATGCGGCGCATGGGTATTTACTGCATGAATTTTTGTCGCCGATCAGTAACACCCGTACCGATGAATATGGTGGTTCGTTGGAAAACCGGATGCGCTTTCCGCTTGAGATCTTTGATGTCGTGCGCGCGAATTTTCCGTTAGATAAACCCGTGTCGGTCCGGGTATCTGCAACCGATTGGGTCGATGGCGGTTGGTCGGTGGAAGACACGGTCGAATTTGCGCGTGAGCTGGAAGCGCGTGGATGTTCGGCAATCCATGTTTCCAGTGGCGGTAATGCCGAGCAGCAGCAGATTACGTTAGGCCCCGGCTATCAAGTGCCGTTTGCGCGCCCGATCAAACAAGCCGTGAACATTCCGGTTGTTGCGGTCGGTTTGATTACGGAAGCGCAACAAGCGGAGCAAATCCTGGCGGATGGCGATGCGGATTTGATTGGAGTGGCGCGAACGATTTTGTACGATCCACATTGGCCTTGGCATTGTGCAGCGGAACTCGGCGCGACGGTGCATGCGCCGAATCAATACTTGAGATCGCAACCGAGTGGCTTAAGGGAACTGCTACAACCGATGAACCTGAAGCGCTGATCCGTGGCGCCAAACACACCGAAAAGAAAATCCCCGCTCCATCGCTGGACCGGGGATTTCGAATTGGTGGGCGGTACAAGGTTCGAACTTGTGACCCCTACCATGTCAAGGTAGTGCTCTACCGCTGAGCTAACCGCCCATGTGAAAGGCTGCCTGAGCATTCCTCTCAAATGAGACCGACAATTCTAACAAGGGTTTTCGGGTTCGGCAAGGGGTTTTGCGCAATTTTTTGATCCCTACCATGTCAAGGCAGGGGTCACGACAGCTTCTGTAGCTCCACTGACCTCAGCTTCTGGATCTGGTCGCGGGTCATCGCGGCCTCCTCGAACTCCAGGTTACGGGCGTGTTGATACATCTGGTCTTCGAGCTTCTTAATGGTCGATGCGATCTTCGCCAGTGGCAGGTCGGCGAAGTCATCGTAGGCTTCCTGGCTCTTGCCCTTGCGGCCCTTCGTCTTCGCCGCATTCGGCTCGTCGGAGCGCGCTCCTTCCATGACGTCCATGATCGGACGCACCACGGATTGTGGCGTGATGCCGTGCTCTTCGTTGAAGGCTTCCTGTTTTTCGCGGCGACGGTTGGTTTCATCAATCGCAATCTGCATGGAGTTCGTAATGCGATCCGCATACAAAATCGCCTTCCCTCTTAGGTTCCGCGCCGCACGGCCGATCGTTTGAATCAGCGAACCGGCAGATCGTAGAAAACCTTCCTTATCCGCATCCATGATCGCCACCAGCGACACTTCCGGCATGTCGAGGCCTTCGCGCAACAAGTTGATGCCGACCAAAACATCGAACACACCGAGCCGTAAATCGCGGATGATCTCCACGCGCTCAACAGTATCAATGTCACTGTGCAGATAGCGCACACGCACACCGTGCTCGCCGAGGTATTCGGTGAGGTTTTCGGACATGCGCTTCGTCAACGTCGTGATCAACACGCGATCACCCATCGCCACACGTTCGGTGATTTCGCTCAAAACGTCATCCACTTGCGTCGCTACCGGACGAATCTCAATGTCGGGATCGGTCAGACCGGTTGGACGCACCACCAGCTCAGTGACTTCATCGCCGGAGTGTTCAATCTCGTACTTGCCTGGCGTTGCACTCACGAAGATGCTGCGTGGCGACCGCTTCTCCCACTCATCGAATCGCAGAGGACGGTTGTCCAACGCCGATGGCAACCGGAACCCAAAATTCACCAACGTCTCTTTACGTGAGCGATCGCCCTTATACATCGCACCGATCTGCGGCACGGTGACGTGGGATTCGTCGACGACGAGCAACGCATCCGGCGGCAAGTAATCAAACAAGCACGGTGGTGGCTCACCTGGCATGTGACCCGTGAGGTGGCGCGAGTAGTTTTCGATACCGTTGCAGTAACCGACTTCTGCAAGCATCTCGAGATCGAACTGCGTACGTTGTGCGAGGCGTTGTGCTTCGACCAATTTGTTTTGCGAATACAGCTCTTCCAACCGCGGCTTTAATTCATCCTTGATGGATTCAATCGCATCGAGCACCGTGCGGCGAGTCGTGACGTAGTGCGACTTCGGATAAATCGTAAAACGCGGCAACTTCGCAATGATCTCGCCGGTCAGCGGATCGAAGGTCATCACGTTTTCGATTTCACCGTCAAACAATTCAATGCGGACGGCTTCGTTTTCGGATTCTGCCGGATGCACGTCAATCGTTTCGCCACGGACGCGATAGGTACCGCGACGCAGTTCCATATCGTTACGCGTGTACTGCATTTCGGTAAGACGTCGGATCAACTCGCGTTGATCAATCGATTCGCCACGCACCATGTGCAAAACCATCCGGAAATATTCGTTCGGATCACCCAAGCCATAGATCGCGGACACCGTGCAAACGATGATGGCATCCTTGCGCTCAAGCAGCGCCTTCGTCGCAGACAAACGCATTTGCTCGATATGTTCGTTGACTGAGCTGTCCTTCTCGATGAACGTATCGCTCGAAGGCACATACGCTTCCGGCTGATAGTAATCGTAGTAACTGACGAAATACTCGACGGCATTATCGGGGAAAAACGACTTGAACTCCCCATACAACTGCGCTGCCAACGTCTTATTCGGTGCCATCACAATCGTGGGCTTCTGAACTTTCTCGATGACGTTAGCGATGGTGTAGGTTTTGCCGGAGCCTGTCACACCCAACAAAGTCTGATGCGCAATACCCGCCTCGAAGTTCGCGGCGAGCTTCTCGATCGCCTGCGGCTGATCACCGGCAGGTTCGTAATGCGATTTGAGGACAAACGGTTGGGATTCTTGAGCAGTCATGCAGAAGGATATGGGGGCAAAAATCCATTTTACTCCCCACCCATTCAGTCTCCGTCAACTGTCCAGGTCCGCCGTCAATGACACACCCGTCATGAACCGCACACCGTCCTGCGCCTGCACGTGCACCATCACGTCCACGGACTGCCGCAAGATGCCGTGAATGGTCTCAAGGTCCAGCCCTGCCCCTTCAGGCGATGCCTTCACCATCAGCGCCAATTGATGCCACGCCTGCTTCGTTGAACCTGCATGCAAGGACGTGATGGAGCCCGGATGCCCCGACGCGCAATTACGCAAGAAATAAAACGACTCATCACCGCGCAACTCCGCCAACAAAATCCGATCCGGCTTCATCCGCAGCGATGCCTCCATGCATTGCCGTGCAGTAACAGGCGCGATGCCTTGATCACCCTTGGAGTACAGCAGATGCACGACATTGGGCTGCGTGAGAAACAACTCACGTGCGTCCTCGATGGTGACGAGGCGTTCCTGATCGGGAATGAGTTGGACGAGGGAGCGCATGAAGCTGGTTTTGCCGGACCCGGTTGCGCCCGACACCACGATGTTGCGCTTGGATGCCACGCACAGCTCGAAGAACCGCACCCAATCCTCGGACGCCATCAGCGCACGCAACTGCGCATTCAAATCACGCTCGCTGTCGTTATCGCGCATCCGCGAGAAGTAGCCCTGCTCTTCATACTCGTCGAGCGATCGCGACGTTGTCGATGGAACACGTAACGTAATCGAGACCTTGTCCGCTTCGCACGCCGGCGGAATGATCAGCTGCGCCCGCTGCCCCGAAGGAAACGTCAACGACACCATCGGTTCGCACTCAGTGATGCGCTGACCCGTCTGACTTTCATTCACCACCGTCACGCAAAAATTCCGCAACCTCTCTAGCGTCATCTGTGGTTTTTCGTAGCGCACCCATCGCCCGCCCTGCTCGATGAACAACTCGCCCGGTCGATTGATGCAAATCTCGGTAACGCCATCTTGCTTCAACCAATGCGCGATGCCGAGGATCTCATATTGATACTCCAAAAACTCCCGCATCACCGCCCCAGCACATTCGAGAAGTCGACATCCTGCGCGACGTAGACATTGATCAAGGCGCCCGCCGGAACGCTGACCGTTGGACGCGACTCCGACGACGCTTGAATGGCTTGACGTGACAACTCCTGGATTGCTTCGGCCGTATTGCTCTGGAACGGTTCCTCAACGACGTTGCCCATGCCGTAGGAGGTGGTGGTGCGAGGTCCGTTTTTGGCGGCCCAATATTTGAACCCGTCGCTCAACAAGCTGATCATCATCGCGCTCGAGATCCGCGATGCCCAATGCGAGTTTCGAGAGCCGCTGACGCCGTTCGCACCCTGACCGTCCATTGCGGGATTTCGCATTTGCACCGAGATTCCCTGCGGTGTCAGCAAGCGCGTCCATACGATCGAGACGCGAGCGCGCCTGACGTTATTGCCCGCATACTCGCCGAAGATTCGCGTGCCTCGTGGAATCAGCACGTTCGCACCGGTGAAGGAATGTACCGTCCGGGTGACCGTGCACGACACGGGACCATCCGCATCCGTGGAGATCGCGGTCTCCAATGCACACGGCAAAAACGTCCCCTGCGTCAGCTGATAGTCCGGCGCATTCAACATCACGGCACCACCGTCGGACGAGCGAGCCGGCGCTGTCTGTGCTGTAGGTGGTGCAGCGGTGCCTTGTATCGCCGACATGCGCTGCAGGTAACGATCCTCCGGTGTTTCGGCTGCGGTGGCCTCAGGCGAGATCGTCATTCCCATGCGACGCTCACGGAGCGACAAGGCACGTGGCGCGGCAGCCGGCGGCTCATAAGCGGGTGGCGGCGCATACACTGGCGGCGGGTCGTATGACGGAATGTTCGCAGGCATCGGCGGTGGCAATGGCGGTAACGGAACACTTGCAGTCTCCGATGAAGGTTCCATAGGCATTGCACCGTCACCCGCGACCGGCGCCGCAGGAATCACCAACGCATCACCCGTTTCCTCGGAGACGACATCATTGTTTGCGGTTTTGGATTTGCCTTCGAATGTCCAGATCATTCCAAGCAACGTCAACAGCGTCAAAATGATGCCACCCAACCACACCCAGGTTGAGCGCGGAACGGCGCGTTTACCCGAGACAACCGTAGGCTCGAGATCCTCGTCATCGTCGAGATCATCCGCCCAGTCGCGTTCTTGATTTTCGTTCATTGCGCATTTCTCCTGATATCCACGCGACCTTGCCCGACCCGCAATTGCAGAAACGGAAACACACCCTCCACCACAATGTCATTCCCTGCCACCGTCCGGTTCACGAGAAATGGTTCTTCACTCAACGACATGCGCGCGGCAACGACAGCTTGAGTGCGGGCACCGGAGGATGAGAAGCGGATGGTGGTTTTGTCACCGTCATCGAAAATCAAGATCGGCAAATTGACCGACGAAACAATGCGTTCCGCACGCATGGAATACCCAAAAAATTCATTCGACTCCACCACCGGCTTCGCTTCGACAACATCGGCCGCAACTTTTGGCGCATGAATCACAACGCGATACGCCACGCCGGCATTGCTGACTTGCGATAACGACGTCCAATCACCGGCAACCACTTGCAGTTCCAGCATGTATTGGCGGGCACGCGTGCGAATCAACATGTTCGTGCCAACGTCGACATCGCGTGGCTTGAGATAGAACACCGAGTCACGTCGCGTAACCTCCCAACCTTGCGCAAAACCAATGCTGTAATCGAGCACCTCTTCGGACGGATCCAACTCGATCACCGTCGTGACGCCTAACGCCGTGCGCACCTCCAATGGCCTCGAAGCAGAGTAATCCACTTCACGCACTGCCGTCCCCGCGTAAGCGGGCAACGCGAATAACACCATCAACAACAACACGATCCTCATGGCGCAACCTCCTCTGCCGTCACCACCGAAGGCGTCGCCGCATAATCTGTATCCACGCGATACGCACGCACCTGGAAGCCCAAAGGATTCAACAAGCGGTCCTGCTCCTGCAATTTCAACAAAGGAGCGTAGGCGTATTCGATTTGGGCGATTTTGTTGTCCAGCAACCGCTCTGTGCCTGCTGACTTATCAACGAGATAACGCGCAAACCGCACGGTTGAAGAACGCGAATCAGCAGCCGAAGGATTCATCTGCAAACTCACGATCCGAATCCGCAACGACGACTGCTTGCCATACAACTTGAACGGCTGCGATGCGTTCAACGGATCGTGCAGACGTTTATACACCGACGCAACCGCCGGCACCGCCATGCTAAACACCGTGCCCCAATCGCGATCACCGAGCAACGACGCATCATACGATTCACGCGCGCGTACGAACGTCGCGACGTTGGCACGATCCAGTGCTTCCGAAGCGGACAAGCTCGCAGGCAACGATCCCGCCAGACGCGCCACCGTTGCCTGACCGGAATACGCATCGGCCAACACGACGAACGGCACCGACTCCTTCAACGGCAACAGCACGAAATACCCACTCACCGACGCGGCCAACAGGAACCCAAACAGCATCGCCAATGTCCAAGCACGCTTTTCCGAGCGGCGACGCAAGTCCGTCAAACTCACCTCGTAATCAATCGCATCATCGAACTTACTGCGTGACATGCGAGTCACCTGACAACGAAGCCGACACAACCGCGCCATCCACACGGAACACTAAGTGCTGCGACGCATAAGCCGACGACAACCGCGCCAACGCATCTTCCAATGACGCCGCCTCGACTAAAGAAGCATCGCGATGCACCTGCCAATCGACGGGCAGCGAATACCGAAGCTGCTTGCCACCGACAAACGCCCACCGCGCCAGCAAATTACGCAACGTCATGTCCATCGGTGTCACGCGATAGACAACGACCGGCGACAACGGAACGGATGAAGGCGCAATGGGAAACTGATGCACCGGCTGCCACAATCCAAAGGAAGGCGACGAATCACGCAACGACGCAGACGACAGCCCGCACGACGTCAACAACGCACTCGCGACGATGACGAAGAAGAGAGAACGGAACATGGAGGGTCCTTTTGGCAGAAACGATAATCACGGCTTCATTCCACCGTGATTCGCCAAAAGGAGTAATCGGCTAACTGCCCGCCGGCATGTAGGACGAGGTCAGAACTTCACCCGACGAACGGCGATACCACATCCATCCGATGAGACCGAGCAGGAAAAACACCGCCATCGCCCAAGCCAGCGAATGCGTCGCACCCGAGACTAACGGCGACGCGACACCCGCGACCACCGCATTCATCGCGGTCGACACAAACGCCTGCAACGACGACGCACCACCGCGCGCGTAAGGGAATTCGTCGAGGATTTTGAGGTTCAGCACCGGGAACGCCAGCGCAATGCTCAGCGAATACAGACCCAACGGAATCACCGCCCACGGCAACGACACCGATGTCACGACGTAGTTGTAAAGAAGATTCAACACAACCGCGACGCCACCAATCCAGAAGCCCAGATTGACCTGCCGATCCGGATGCACACGACCCGCCAAATAACTCGACAGATACGCACCCAGCACCAACCCCGAAATCGCCGGCGCAAAAAACCACCCGAAATCACCCTGCCCCATCCGCAAATGATGCAACACAAATTCCGGCGCACTCGCGATGTAAATGAAGAAACCGGCGAAGTGCATCGCGCAGACGAAGGAGAGTTTTTGGAAAACGCGATCCGAAACAATCGACCGATACGACGTCGCCAACGGCTTCAAGCGCAACGGCGAACGGAACGCCGGCAAGTGCGACTCGCGCAACACAAAGAACACCGCGATGAACAGCAGACCCGTAAACGCAGTGAGGAACCAAAAAATATCCCGCCAATGCCCCCACCCGAGAATCCAACCACCGATGATCGGCGCAATCGCCGGCGCAATCCCGAAGATCATCGACACTTGCGACATCAACCGCTGCGCATCGGGCCCCGTGTGCAAATCGCGGATGACCGCACGGCCAACGATCATGCCAACACCTGCTGACAACCCTTGCACGGCGCGGAAAAACAACAACATCGGCATCGACGTCGACAACGCACAACCGACCGAGCCCAACGCGAACAATGCAACGCCCCATAACATCACGGGACGGCGGCCGAGCGAATCCGACAACGGACCATGCACCAAACTCATCGCGGCATACGCGAACAAGTACGACGAGATGGATTGTTGCAATAAGATTTTGTCCGCACCAAACTCCGCGCCAATCTGCGGAAAGGCGGGGAAAATCGTATCAATCGCGAACGGGCCGAACATGGACAGTCCGGCCAGCAAAAACATCAGGCGACGGTAGCCAATCGCACGCGTACGTGTCGTCATCCGATTGGCATCACGTCAGTTCAACGCGCAATGATTACGCCCAAGGATCCTGCAAAACAATCGTGTGATCACGATCCGGACCGGTCGACACAATCGCCAACGGACAACCCGACAGTTCTTCCAACGCACGCAAGTAAGCACGCGCTGCCGGCGGCAACTCATCCCACCTCGTCACGCCATGAGTGTTCTCCGTCCAGCCTGGGAACTCAAGATAGATTGGCTCGATTTCCTTCCAGCCTTCCGCGTCCAACGGTGCATACTCCGTCGTCTTGCCACGATACTGATAGCCAATGCAAACCTTCAGCTTGTCCATGCCATCGAGCACGTCCAGCTTCGTGATGCACAGACCGCTGATACCGTTGATCATCACCGCTTGCTTCAGTGCAACGATGTCCATCCAGCCACAACGACGTGGACGGCCCGTGGTTGCACCGTATTCAGCGCCACGGTCACGGATGCCTTGACCGACTTCATCATCGAGCTCAGTCGGGAACGGACCACCACCAACACGCGTTGCATAAGCCTTACAAATACCGAGCACATAATCGATCGCATCGGCACCAACACCCGTACCGGCATACGCACCACCGACCGTCGTGTTCGACGACGTGACGTAAGGATACGTACCGTGATCGATATCGAGCAGCGAACCTTGCGCACCTTCGAACAAAACACGCTTACCTTCCTTGCGCAACTGATGCAGCAAGCCGGCAACGTCGTACTTCATCGGCTCGATGTATTCACCGAACTCCAGCGCTTCATCCAACGTCTTCTGATAATCGACCGCTTCCGCACCGAGGTAATTGGTCAAAACGAAATTGTGGTAATCCATTGCCGAGCGCAACTTCTCAGCCAGCTCATTCGGATAATGCAAGTCAGCAACACGGATACCGCGACGCGCCACCTTGTCTTCGTATGCGGGACCGATACCGCGACCGGTCGTGCCGATGGCCTTGCCGCCCGCAGCCTTCTCGCGCGCTTGGTCCAGTGCAATGTGATACGGCATGATCAGCGGCGTGGCCGGCGAGATCTTCAAACGCGAACGCACTTCAACGCCCGTCGCTTCCAGACCTTCGATTTCCTTGCGCAAAGCCGCAGGACTCACGACAACGCCATTACCGATCAAGCACAATGCGCCTTCACGCAGGATGCCGGATGGGATCAGGTGCAACACCGTTTTTTGGCCATTGATCACCAGCGTGTGACCGGCGTTATGACCGCCCTGGAATCGAACGACAGCGCCGATTTCTTCCGTCAAAAGATCGACAATCTTGCCCTTGCCCTCATCGCCCCATTGCGCCCCGAGGACTACTACCGACTGACCCATGCTCAACTCCAGAGTTAGAAAATGAAAAAAGCCGACAGAATGCCCTGCCGACTTTTAAGTATTATCCATGAAAAGGACCGTTAACTCAACGATCCGCCTTCATGTATTTGAGGAATGGATCGTTCGAATCCAGCACAATCACGCTGTCGCCCTTGTTGAACGCCTTGCGATAGGCATCCAGGGAGCGCTGGAACGCGAAGAATCCCTGATCCTTGGCGGCCGCCTGACCCATGATACGGGTTGCCTCGCCATCGCCCTCACCGCGCAGCATTTGTGCGTCACGCTCTGCCTCCGCCAGAATCACCGCCACATCCCGGTCCGCCTCTGCACGGATCGTCTGCGCCTGTTCTTCACCTTCTGCACGCAAACGGCTCGCGACTTGTTGACGCTGGGCGCTCATGCGGCTGTAGACATTTTTGATGACTTCAGAATCCGTCGGCAGCTCAATTTGCTTGATGCGGAGATCGACGATCTTGATACCGACCGTTTCCGCGGCTTTGTTGATGCCGTCGAGTTGCGATTTGATGATCTCAGCACGCGAACCGCTGACGACCTGGCTCAACGTGCGGGCGTTGATCTCGTTACGCAGGGCGTCCTTCACGATTGGCGTCAGACGTTGCACCGCTTGCTCTTCGTTGCCGCCGGTCGCGCGATAGAACATTTGCGGATCGATGATCGATGCCAGCGCAAAGAAGTCCACGTTAATGTCCTTCCGCTCTTCGGTGAGATAACGCTCAGGCTCCGCCGGCAAAATCAGCAAGCGACGGTCAAACTTCACCGCACGCTCAATGACGGGCACCTTAAAGTGCACGCCAGGCGAAATGTTGTTTCTCGCGACGCGACCAAACTGCAGGACCATGCCCGTCTCGCCTTCGCGCACGAAGAAAACGCTGGACCACAGCAGGAAAATCCCGATGAGAATGAAAACCGCATTCGTTCTGAACTTATCCATTACTTGCCCTCCCCACGTGCAGGACGGGTTGCTCTAACCGGCCCGGTCTCTTCGGTCAACGATTGCACGACCGGTGGTTCCGTTGCCGTTTGCTGCGCCTTCGGTGAATTCGCGGAATCCGGCACATAAATGATTGGCTTGGAATTGCCGCTGATCACGACCTTGTTCTGCGACACCACTTCGGAGACGGTATCGAGCCACATGCGCTTACGAGTCGCTTCCGGCGCATTCTTATACGCGGGAACAATCTGTTCAAAACGCGCCGCATCACCTGTCGCCGTCGCTACGACCGACTGCTTGTAACCTTGTGCAACGGTACGTGTGTTCGCCGCTTGACCACGCGCTTCCGGCACAACCTTTGCCTTGTAGGCCTGCGCGATCGAGATCAAGCGATCCTTATCTTGCTGCGCGGAGTTGACGTCATCGAACGCCGGCTTCACTTCATCCGGTGGACGTGCGTTCGGCAAGTTCAATTCGGTGACAAACAAACCGGTGCGATATGCATCGAGCGATTTCTGGAGATTCGAACGTGCGGTGACAGCCAACGCACCACGCGAACCAAGAACGGTATCGAGCGTGTTATGACCCACTTGCTCACGCACGGTCGACATCGCCGCCTGCTCGAGCACTTGATCCGCATTACGGGTGCCGAATAAATACTGCTTGGCATCCTTGACGCGATACTGCACGTTCACTTCGACCTGCACGATGTTCTCATCGTTGGTGAGAACCGGAACGGTCTTGGTTAATGAGTTAATTTTGGTCGCGTTGATTGTCGTCACCGACTCAATCGGCCACGGTGCCTTCAAATGCAGACCCGGATTCAACGAGCGAGCGTAAGCACCGAAACGCAGCACGACCGCGCGCTCTTGTTCGGTCACCAGCACGACACAGTTGAACAAAACAATCAGCGCCAATGCGCCCAGGATGATGCGCTTCGGGAATCCGTCAGCACCGCCGAAGCCACGGCCGGAGCCACCGTCCGCACCGCCGCCAAACAGTCCTTCCAGCCTGTCACGCAACTGCGTCAGCAACGAACCACCTCGCCGATTCGGCCCTTTCGGTCGATTCCGTGAGGGCTGTTCAGAACTGCCCGGGGTATTCCACGCCATACGATCTCCAAAAAACGTCATTCCACCCGCACTAAACGGGTCATCCAATCCTACTAGATAAGGTCGCTATCTTCAGGAATCAAGTGATCCAAAACATCGCCAAATGCGCCGGCATGCAACTTCTGGGCATCTGACAAAAGCAACTCAATCTCCGCCGTCCACCCGTTCTCATCCACTGTCTCGCCGGTGATCGCATGAAGCGCTTGCAGCTTCGCATGCAACTTCGCCGCGCGCATCGGAATCTGCACCGAACCCTTGACGTGGCCGCGATTTAATTCGTGCGCGATGGCGTCTCTCAGCAAGTCGAGTCCTTCGCGCTCCTGCGCGGAGACCCACGCGCGGCGCGTCTGACCTTCTTGCTCGTCGAGGCGCGGTTGGAAGTTTTCGAGGAGATCGATTTTATTGAAGACGAGGATCTGTGGCAGGTCACCCGCGCCCACTTCCTTCAGCACTTCGTTGACGGCGGTGATGCGTTCGTCGCGCAGCGGGTCGGACGCGTCGATCACATGCAGCAACAGATCTGCCTCACGCGCTTCGCTCAGCGTGGAGCGGAAGGCGGCGACGAGTGCGTGCGGGAGGTCGCGCACGAAGCCGACCGTATCCGCGAGCACGATCTCACTCGCTCCCACCTCAATCCTGCGTACCGTTGGATCGAGCGTTGCAAACAACTGATCTGCGGCATACGCATCTGCACCGGTCAACGCATTGAACAACGTCGACTTACCGGCGTTCGTATAACCAACCAATGCCACTCGCGGCAATTCCGATCGCACACGGGCACGGCGCATTTGGGCGCGTTGAGTTTCGACTTTTTCCAGACGCTTCGATAGCGATTCCAACTTACGCTGCAGCATCCGGCGATCGAGTTCGAGCTGCGTTTCACCCGGACCGCGCAAGCCGATGGCACCACCACGTTGACGTTCCAAGTGAGTCCAACCGCGCACGAGTCGCGTCGATAGATGCCGCAACTGTGCGAGCTCAACTTGCAACTTGCCTTCATGGCTCTGTGCACGCTGCGCAAAAATATCCAGAATCAACCCAGTGCGATCAACCACACGCGCCTGCAGGATGCGTTCGAGATTTCGTTCCTGCGTTGGCGACAATGCGAAGTTAACGAGAATCAAATCGGCTTCGGTAGCCTGCACCAACGCTTTAATTTCTTCGAGTTTGCCTTTGCCGATCAGCGTCGCCGCATTCGGTTTGTCGACACGCGCTTCCGCCGTCCCGACGATATTCGCGCCCGCAGAATTTGCGAGCTCCTCGAATTCGTCCATGACGTCGTCATCCAAAGTCCCGCGGTACGGTTGGATGAGGAGTGCGTTATTACCCTTGCGCTTACGTTCAAAGAACAGGCTGTTCGCCTCCGCCTCCGCTTCGGCGGAGGGCTTGTTGCCATCTGGCAAATTAGAACTGGATGTATTGATAATTTATTCGTTGGCGTTTCCGGCGGAACCGGCATCGCTCTCATCAGATTGTGGTGAATCATCCGTCGCCGAAATGCGCACATCACGTGCAGGCACAACGGTGGAAATCGCATGCTTGTAAACCATTTGCGAAACATTGTTACGCAGCAAAACGACGAACTGATCGAATGACTCAATCGTGCCTTGCAACTTAATTCCATTTACGAGGTAGACGGCAACCGGCACACGTTCGCGACGCAGCGCGTTGAGAAACGGATCTTGCAGAGATTGGCCCTTTGACACGGAAATTCCTTTTTTTTTATTGGTTTTATTCTTTATAAGGATCGTATCGAAGGTTTTCAATGTCAACCCAAAAACCGTTTCACACTCTCATCCAGTTCAGCCACATTTAACTGCGGATCGAACCACAGCGCATCCAACTCACCGCGCAACCACGTCCACTGACGCTTGGCCAACTGTCTCGTGGCGGCGATGCCTTTTTCGCGAAAATCCTTTTCGCCACCTTCCCCATCAAGGTAATTCCACGCCTGCCGATAGCCGACCGCCCTCACCGCCGGCAAGTCCAGCGGCTTCGCAACTGCCTGCATTTCAGGCATATTCCGCAACTTGCGCACTTCATCGAGGAAGCCATCTTCGAGCATGATGTCAAAACGTCTCGCTATCCTCTCATGCAACACGGCGCGTTCTTTCGGTGCCACGATCACTTTCAACACGTGATACGGAGAGTTGCGTCGCTGCCGCCCTTCACGATGCAACAACGAAATTGGCTTGCCCGTCAGTTCAAAAACTTCCAACGCCCGTTGAATTCTCTGCGCATCATTTGGCTTGATCCGTTCGCCCGCCTCGGGATCATTGCCCGCCATCTCCGCATGCAACGCCGCCCATCCTTCACTCGCCGCACGTGCATTGATACGCTCACGCACTTCCGCATTCGCATCCGGCATGTCCGCGAGTCCTTCCAATAACGCCTGGAAATACAGTCCCGTTCCACCGACGAGTATCGGCAACTTTCCTCTCGCCAAAATATCCGCAATCGCCGCATGCGCATCGTTCGCAAACTCCGCCGCGGAATACGTCTGCCACGGATCGCGCACATCGATGAGGTGATGCGGCACGCCATCGCGCTCTTCCATCGATGGTTTGGCGGAGCCGATATCGAGATGGCGATACACGAGCGCCGAATCCACCGACACGATCTCGCCGTCGTGCGCCTTCGCCCACTTGATCGACGTCGCGGTCTTGCCTGATGCCGTCGGCCCCATCAATGCAACGATGCGCGGTCTCGTCACGTTCAATCGTCCGGCCACGAAATCGCCGGCTTCGCATCATCGCGTCGCACGAGCACAAACGGCTTCACCGCTTCAAGCACCTTCAACGCATCACGCGTCGCCGCAACGTCATGGACGCGCACAATCGACGCACCATTCTGCACGGCAATCAAATGCGCCGCGACCGACCCAAAAACCCGGTCCTTCGCATCCTTCCTCTCCGTCACTTCGCCGATCGTCCGCTTGCGCGACAACCCCGCCAGCAACGGCACGCCAATCGTCGCGAACCGCTCCAGTTGCGCGAGGAGTTCGAGGTTGTGCTGGGTATTTTTGGCAAATCCAAACCCCGGATCCACCACAATTTTCTTCTTGTCGATCCCGGCGAGCTCACACGCAAACACGCGCTCCGTCAAAAACCGATGCACCTCCCCCACCACATCGTCATAGTAGGGATCATCCTGCATCGTCGCGAAGTCGCCCTTCGAATGCATCAGCACTACCGGCAACCCAGTGCTCGCCGCCGCATCCAACGCACCCTCTGCCGTCAATGCTCGCACGTCATTGATCATGCCCGCGCCCGCTTCCGCCGCCGCCCGCATCACCTCCGGCTTATACGTATCCACACTGATCACGACGTCTCGCACGTCGTTCGCCTCAATGTACTCGCGCAGTCCTTTGATCACCGGAATCACGCGCTCCAACTCCGTCTCCAACGACACGCTCTCCGCACCCGGCCGCGTCGACTCGCCACCGACATCCACAATGCCCGCACCTTCCTCGATCAGTTGGATCCCATGCTTGATGGCCGTGGCCGCATCCACAAAATCCCCACCATCACTAAACGAATCCGGCGTCACATTGACGATGCCCATGATCACTGGCCGCTCAAGACTGAGCCGAATACTTCCACATTGCAGGCTACGTTTAACACTAAACACGATGGTGTCCCGGTACATTCAACTCTTTCAATTCTAAACGCACTACAGGTAAGGGGTAAAAGCTGGCGGCGCAACCGCGGAGATCGCAAAATTCAAGGTTTCAAAGGTTGAATCTCTGTCACCGGACACAAGTTCAACCTTTGAAAGCACACTTTTTTCGACATCCCAAAAAAATTACCCCGAAAAAACATGAACTTCTGTCCATGGACAAATGTTCATGTTTTTCAGAGCGAGTTTTTTTACTCTCCGCACAAAAAAAGTGCCAGATCTCTCCGGCACCTTCTTTAGCTCTTACCTTTTACCTAGCACGAAGTGCAATTAGATTTCAGCAGGGCTCTCCGGTGCAATCACGCCTGGCTCCGGCGACAGCGACGTTGGACGTGCTGGCTTATCCGGATCATCGCCAGATGACGAGGACGTGCGGCCCGACTTGATCCAATCCTGCGGCAGACCTGGCTCATCACCATTCATGATGTTATCGATCTGATGCGCGTCGATGGTTTCGTACTGCAATAACGCCTCAGCCATGACGTGCAACTTGTCTTCGTTGGTTTTCAGCAACTCGACCGTGCGTGCATAGGCCTTATCCAGAATCCCCTGCACCACTTCATCGATCCGGCGCGCGGTGTCATCCGATACATGCTTCGATTGCGACACGGAACGGCCGAGGAACACTTCTTCCTCTTCCTCACCGTAAGCGATCGGACCCATCTCGTCGGAGAGACCCCACTTGGTGACCATGTTGCGAGCCATTTTGGTGGCGCGTTCGATATCATTCGATGCACCCGTCGTGACCTTGTCCTTGCCGAAAATCAACTCTTCCGCAACACGGCCGCCGTACAGCGAGCACAGCTGCGACTCGATGCCCTGACGCGACAACGAATACTTATCACCTTCCGGCAGATACATCGTCACACCCAAGGCGCGGCCGCGTGGAATGATCGTGACCTTGTAGACCGGATCATGTTCTGGCACCAAACGACCGACGATCGCGTGACCAGCTTCGTGATAGGCGGTGTTGCGCTTTTCTTCTTCCGACATCGCCATCGAACGACGTTCTGCGCCCATGAGAATCTTGTCACGCGCCCGATCGAAATGTTCCATGCGCACTTGCTTCGCGTTCTCACGCGCGGCAAACAATGCGGCTTCGTTACAGAGGTTCGCGAGATCCGCACCCGAGAAGCCCGGCGTACCACGTGCGATCGTCATCTCATCGATGTCGTTATCGAGTGGCAACTTGCGCATGTGGACCTTGAGGATTTCGGCGCGGCCCTTGACGTCCGGCAAACCGACGACGACTTGGCGGTCGAAACGGCCTGGACGCAGCAGCGCAGGATCCAACACGTCCGGGCGGTTCGTGGCAGCGATGACGATCACGCCTTCACCACCTTCGAAGCCATCCATTTCTACCAGCAACTGGTTCAACGTTTGCTCACGCTCATCGTGACCACCGCCGAGACCCGCACCACGATGGCGACCCACGGCGTCAATTTCATCGATGAAGATGATGCAGGGGGCGTGTTTTTTGGCCTGGTCAAACATATCGCGGACACGCGATGCACCCACACCGACGAACATTTCCACGAAGTCCGAACCGGAAATCGAGAAAAACGGCACACGCGCCTCACCCGCAATCGCACGCGCGAGCAACGTCTTACCGGTGCCCGGAGGACCGACCATCAAAACGCCGCGTGGAATTTTGCCACCCAGCTTTTGGAAGCGCGACGGATCACGGAGGAACTCAACCAGCTCGCCGACTTCTTCCTTTGCTTCATCACAACCGGCGACGTCAGCCAAAGTCACTTTGACTTCATTCTCGCCTTGCATCTTCGCGCGCGACTTGCCGAACGACATCGCGCCCTTCGATCCGCCCGACTGCATCTGGCGCATCATGTAAATCCAGAACCCGATGAACAGCACCCACGGCAAAATTCCGAGCAACACCGACCACACGGTCATGCCCGAAGTTGGTGGCGCCTGCACGATTTCAACCTTGTGGTTGATCAGGTCGTTGACCATCTCGCGGTCGCCCGGCGAGTATGTCGTGAATGTGGTGCCATCCTTGCGCACACCCGTAATCGTGGTGTGATCCTCTGCGATCTGCACCTTCGCGATCCGGTCGCCCTGAACCTGCGTCACGAACTGGTCGTAATTCACGGTCTCGGCGGTCGGCTGCTTGGAACCAAAAATCTGAAACGCCACCAGCAAACCAATGCCGATTGCGACCCAGAGGATGACGTTCTTCACCATTTCATTCATTACAAAAATCTTCCCTTACGGTTTAGGTACCGCACGTTTGCCCATGGCGAGGGCGTAAACCTCCGGCGATCGCTTACGCGAGGCTTCGGGCTTGCGGATGACCACTTTGTCGTAACGTTTCCGCATGTCACGGACATAATCGTCAAATCCAACACCATGGAACAATTTAATCAGAAAATTGCCTCCCACCCTGAGATGCTGATCGGCGAAGTCAAGCGCCAGTTCAGATAAGTACAGGGCGCGCGGCATATCTACGGCGTCCACTCCTGATTTATTGGGGGCCATATCCGAAAGCACAAGGTCTACCTCAGCACCATTTAGCATGGATTCGAATTCGGCGAGGACATCATTCTCACGAAAGTCCCCTTGCAAAAACTCCACCCCCGCCAACGGAGCCATGGGCAGGATGTCGATCGCGAGGATTTTGCCTTTACCATCCAGCCGCTGCGCCACCAGCTGCGACCACGATCCCGGCGCGCTGCCGAGGTCGACGACGGTCATGCCGGGTATGAGCAACTTGTCACGGTCAATCAATTCTTCCAGTTTGTAAATTGCGCGTGAGCGAGCGCCGTCCTTCTTTGCCTTTTTGACAAAAGGATCATTCACATGTTCATCCAGCCAGCGTCGGCTGCTTTTGCTACGAGTTGCCATAGCTTCCATGTTAACCTGAAGGGCATTGAATCCAACTATTTTTGGCCCTGCATGACATCCGCACTGACCAACGCACAAATCCGCTTCCTCCGCGGCCAGGCTCATGACCTGCGCCCAATCCTGCAAACCGGCAACAAGGGCGTGACGGAATCGTTCCTCGCCGAACTGCAGCTGGCCTTGGAGCAGCACGAATTGGTCAAGGTGAAAGTCACTGCCGACGATCGCGACACACGCAATGAAATGGTCGAGCACATTGTGTCGTCGACTGGCGCATCGCTGGTGCAACGCATCGGCCACACGGCGGTTTTGTATCGCCCTTCCCAGGAACGCCGGCACATCGTGCTGCCCCGCGCTTAAGTTCGTCTTATGTTGAGTCTGGAAAATCCGGATTTTGATTTCTTCTTCCGTTCCGCTTCCGGTTCGGAATGCCGCGTCACCGACGAAGATCTGACCACCAGTTTCATCGTTGCGCCCAATCGTTTGATCCGTTCGTGGCCATTGACTTCCGTTGCTTCGTTGTCCGAAGACGCGCTCGCTCCCGTGCTGGAGCTGTCGCCGGAAGTCATCGTGCTCGGCACCGGTGAATCGCAATTGTTCCCATCGGTCGAGATCATGCGTTTCTGCGCGTCGCATCGCATCGGGTTAGAAGTGATGAGTAATGCGTCCGCAGCCCGGACGTTCAACATTCTCGCGGGCGAAGGTCGCCACGTCGTTGCGGCGATGATCGTCGGAAGTTAAATTTCTCACGGTTTCAAAGGTTGAACTTGTGTCAAGTGACGCAGATTCAACCTTTTAAACACCGCCAAAAAAGAAGCCGCCCAACATAGGCGGCTTCGTTCGTTCAGGGCAACCGGATTACAGAGGTTTGCCGCCAAACTTGTACGAGAAGTTCAGGACGTACTCGCGACCGACTGCATCAAACCATGACGTGTTGTAGTAAGGATACGAACTCCACGTTGGGTCGAGAGGTGGCATCTTGTTGGCGAGATTTTTGGCAGTGATTGAGATTCTCGCGTGCGGCGAGAAGCGATAGCCCAGCGTCAAGTTCATGCGGTAGGTTGCATCTTGATATGGGCCCGGATCGCCGTCTTCCCAAATTTCCGCATAGTTCCAGTAGTTCGGCAGCTTGCCGATGCGGCTTGCATAGAGCGACGCCGAGACGCGGCGGAAGTCCCAAGCCAAGGTTGCGCTTGAACGCGTACGAGGAATGTTCCAGCCGCCATTGACTGCAAACTGATCTTCAACCAAGTCACCGGCGTATTGCTGGAAGTCATGCATCTTCACCCAAGTGTGATGCAAACCGAGTTTGAAGGTACCTGCACGCGTCGGCAGACGGAATTGCGCGGAAACATCGACGCCGCTGGTGTTTTCGCGGGCAACGTTGATTGGATTGACGTGGATGCCATACAGCTCGCCATTCATGTCGCGGGTGATGCGGGACAATGCATCCACACAAGTTGGCGAGGAAATTTGCAGTTGGCCCAACCGGCAGCTTGCTTCGTCGCGCAGGATTTGATCGACGCTCATGTCCTGCACTTCGTTCGCCATGCGGATGTCAAACCAGTCTGCGGACACGTTGAACCACGACGTCGGCGACCACACGAAACCGGCTGTCCAGGATTTGCTCGTTTCCGCGTTCAAATCCTTGTTGCCGTTGCGCGAACGGATCAAGCCGTAATCGTAATCGGAGCAATCCTCCGCTTGATCCTTGCGGCAGTTGTAGTAATCGATACCGCTCGTCTCATCGTTACCCGGACCTGCAAACACATAATGCAAATCAGGCGCACGGAATGCCGTGCCGTACGAGCCGCGGATCAGAACGGTTCTGAGTGGACGGAATTCAATGCCCGCACTATAGGTCGGCTTCGACATCGCACGGTCCGCAAATCGATACTGATCGAATCGACCCGCAAGACTGACGTTGAGCATGCGCGTTACCGGCATGCGCAATTCCGATGCCAATGCCCAGCGGTTGCGGGAACCGTGACCGTCGGAATCCTTCCAGCTGTAATAGTAATATTCAAGCGCCCGTGGATCCGGATTCAAGTCATAAGCTTGCTGGCCGATTTCAAGCGCGCTTGCGAAGCCTGCATTGCCGCCGGGCAGCTGGAACAACGCATCATTGGAAAGCGAGAGCGTTGCTGTTTCCGTGCGCGACTTCGGATGGTAGACAGTATTCGCAAAAATCGAGTCATACTCTGCGCGAGTCAACGGCGTATACAGACGCGTCGAGTTCGCATTGAAGATTGGATAACCTGCTGCGTTGGTACCCAACTGCGGTCCAAGGAACAGCATATTCGCCTTGCTCGAAATGATTTGTGGCCAACTGATGCGCGCCTTGTATTGCGAGTGGCTCAACGATGCTTCGTAATCCCAGTTTTCGCGAACGGTTCCACGAATGCCGGCTGTCAGTGCGAACGTGTCCTGCTTGGTGCGGACCATTCCGGTTTCCAGTCCGCCCATTTCTTCCGGCGAAAATTGACGTTGCCACAACTCAACGCGATTCGTTGCGCGGTTGAAGAAGTAACCGCTCTCGTCTCCGTCGGGCAACATCAACGACCAGCTGCGCACGTCACGGAACAACGCAATGTTGTGATGTCCCATTTGCATATCGGCAAAAAGCTCACTGCCGTTGTCGAGTGCGTAGTTCATCGCCGCGTAAGCGTTGGCACCTTTCCGCTTGCTCATGATCGTGCCGTAGCCAATGCCCGTATCCGTTCCGCAATAACGACCATAACTGCGACGCTCGGCATAATAGGTGTTGCCTTGGTTCTGACCTGCCAATGCAGCACATGCCGCAGCGCCCGGATCAATGTAACGGCCACGGGAATCCGTGCGCAGATAACTGCGGCGCGCCATTTGCGAATTCGCGCGAGGCGAATCCTTGGTTGAATCCTGTATCTCACGCTCGTACGCCCACAATGGACTCTTATCACGCAGATCCAATCCGAAAACCGTGTTGAGCTTGCCGCGACTGAAACCACTCGAAATTCCGACGTCCAAGGATCGTCCACCGCCAAGATCCGTATTGGCCAAACGGAGATCAACTGTGGTGCCGTCGGCTTTCTTTTTGAGAATGAAATTGATGACGCCTGAGATTGCGTCGGAGCCGTAAATCGCCGACGCGCTACCCGTCAAAATTTCGATCCGCTCGATCATGCCCGTCGGAATGCTGGAGATATCGGTGAAGTTGCTGCGACCTTTGAAAGGCAATGGGAAGTCGGCAATGCGTCGACCATTCACAAGTACCAACGTACGGTTTGGTCCCAACGCGCGAAGGTCGACCTGCTCAGCACCCGGCGAGAAGTCCGCGCCACTCGCAGATTGCTGGCTTTGTGTATCGCCGCCGTTCTGTGTAATGGACTTCAGGATTTCAGGCACCGTGGTCATGCCACTTTCCTTGATGTCCTTTTCCGTGATCACGGTGACTGGCGCCGGACCCTCCGTTTGTGCGCGGGGAATGCGCGAACCGGTGACAGTGACCTTGCCAACGGACTTTGCTTCTTCATCCGTGTTGGTGGTCGTCGCGTCCTGCGCGTAAAGCAACGCTGGAGCACTCAGTAACAAAATCGTTTGGATCGATTGGACAAGCTTGCGTTGCATCAGACACTCCCTTCCGTTGTGACATCCAACTTTCGTACAACACAACCGTTCGGTTTAAGTAAGCAGTGTATGCTTGGAAAATGTTGAACTGAATTGGATGGTGGTTTTGCAATGGCTTACTTGAATCTTCGACGTTTCATGCTGTTATTAGCGACTTGTACTTTGGTACTATGGACATCGCTCGCAATCTCTGCTGAGCCCGCCAAGTCCGCGAAGGGATACAACTACTATTCCATCGGCGACATTGAAGCGAAGACACCCGGACAGGTTCGCAAGGGACTCATGCTGCTTGGTGGTGGCGATTGGCCGTATGACGCTTTCAGATGGTTTTTCGACCGCGCGGGCAATGGGCACCTCGTTGTGTTGCGTGCTTCGTACGGTGACGAAAATCAACGCGAGATGTTCAACGACATCGGTGGCGTGAAGTCGGTGCAGACGATCGTTTTCCATGATCGCAAAGCAGCGACGGATCCGAAAGTACTGAAGACGATCGCAATGGCCGATGGGATTTTCTTCGGTGGTGGCGACCAGTCCAATTACGTCAACTTCTGGAAAGGCACACCCGTGCAAACTGCTTTAAATAAGCACGTTGCGGCAGGCAAGCCCGTCGGTGGCACGAGCGCAGGACTTGCCATTCTCGGAAGGTATGTTTATGGCGCAATGGATGGACGCAGCTTGACGAGTGCTCAAGCCTTGCAAAACTCCAGAACGTCATCCGCAACCGTCGTCGAAAATTTCCTGAAGTATGAGCCGTTGTATGCGGCGGGTGTTTTTACGGATTCGCATTTCGCGGAGCGCGACCGTCAAGCGCGCTTGATGACGATGATGGCATTGATGCAGGAGAAACATCCGAAGTCGCCACTGCTCGGTCTCGGTCTTGATGAAGACACCGCGATGGTGATCGATGACAAGAATCGAGGCACGATCATCAGCAACGCGGACAGTCATGCGTGGATGTTTTCGCCGGGAAGTTCAAAGTTGGTTGCGGATGGCGCAGCACAAACGAACGGTTGGAAGTTGACTCGACTCGGACGTGCGAGTGCAATTCAGTTCAATGGTGCTTCGTGGCGTGCCATCAATCCGGAATTGGAAACGACGGTTGATATCCGCGATGGCAAACTTGTTTACGGCAAGACCCCTGCTCCATCGGCAGCGACAACACGCGTCAAGAAAACTTTGCCGGATCCGATTCTGGTGATTCACGGTGGCGCCGGTGGCGTCCGCAAAAACAACACGCCTGCCGATGAAGTTGCGATCCGTGACGCGTTGAAGCGTGCGTTGCTCGCTGGTCACGTGCAGCTCCAGGAAGGCAACGGTGCCGCCGATGCCGTCGTCGCTGCAATCAAGGTTCTCGAAGATGATCCGAACTTCAACGCCGGTAAAGGCGCGGTATTTACGCACGATGGCAAAAATGAATTAGACGCCTCCATCATGGACGGCTTCGGTCAACGTGCGGGCGCCATCGCCGCAGTGAACAAGATCCGTAATCCGATCGAAGCTGCACGTGCAGTGATGGAGAAGTCCGAGCACGTGATGATGGTGGGTGCGGGTGCGGAGACTTTCGCCAAGGAACAAGGTTTGACGATTGTCGATCCGAGTTATTTCCGCACGGAGAAGCGTTGGAATCAATTGCAAAAAATTCTCAAGGAAGAAGCCAACAACCAGGCATCGAATGATCCGGAGTACGTTCGCATGACGGGCACCGTTGGTGCGGTTGCGTTGGACGTTGACGGTGAGTTGGCTGCGGGCACGTCAACCGGCGGCATGACGAACAAGCGCTGGGGTCGCGTGGGTGATGCGCCAATCATTGGTGCGGGCACTTGGGCCGATGATACGTGCGCGTTCTCGGGCACGGGCTGGGGTGAGTATTACATCCGCAATCATGCGGCCGGTAACGTTTGTGCGCGTGTGAAGTTGCTGGGTGAGTCCGCTGCGGTTGCGTCAGGCAAAGTCATCAACGGCGATGTGGTTCGCATGGGTGGCGATGGTGGTGCGATTGTTTTGACGAAGGACGGCAAGTTCGCCTTCACGTTCAATACCGAGGCGATGTATCGCGGCTGGATCGGCAAGGACGGCGTGCCGCATGTCGCGTTGTACACCGATGACCTGATCACCGGCGAGGTGTTGCCGGCGGCGAAGAGTTCGGCGGAGGCCCCACCGCACTAATTAGACGCGTTGTGTGCAGAGGCTGGACTTCGGTTCAGCCTTTTTTGTGACAAAAGACCCAGCCTATCGAATCCATTGAATTTTTTATTGCGAATGGAAATGATAATGGTTATCATTTACACCCAACAGGACGCCGCCCCGTTTTGGCGGCTTTCGCATTTTTGGAAGTTTGATGACCCTCTTTGCTGCACCGCAACGCCGTTTGTTAACCACCGCCCTGCTCGCAGGAATCGCTGCCACATTCACCCTCACTGCTGCGGCAGAGCCGGGTGCTGCGGGACAGCGTGATCCGGAGAAGCCTTACTATCTCGACACGGTCGTCGTGAAAGGCAAGCGTGATAAGTACGGTGAGCGCAAGGTGCGTTCCTCCACCAAAATGGACATGCTCGTCCGCGATACCCCGCAAGCCATCTCGGTTGTGACGGATCAACTGATCAAAGATCAGGACATGGATGGGCTCGATGACGTGGTACGTTACATGCCCGGCATCAGCATGGCGCAAGGTGAAGGCAACCGCGATACGATCGTGGTCCGTGGTGTGACGTCGACGGCGGATTTTTTTACGGATGGAGTTCGCGATGATACGCAATACATCCGTGACGTTTACAACGTGCAGCGCGTTGAAGGTTTGAAAGGTGCGAATGCGCTGGTGTTCGGTCGCGGCGGTGGCGGCGGTGTGATTAACCGCGTTTCCAAAGTTGCAGATGGCGCAGACCATAGTGCCGCATCGTTGACGTTTGGTTCGAATGACCGTCGTCGTGCAACGGGTGATCTCGGCGCAATGATCGGTGATTCGTGGAGTGCGCGCCTGCCCTTCATGATCGAGAATTCAAACAGCTACCGCGACGGCATGTACATCCATCGCTTCGGTTTCAATCCGAGCGTGACGTATCAAGGTGAGCGGACTTCCGCGACGTTGGCATTTGAGATGTTCCAGGATCAACGTGCAGCGGACCGTGGTGTGCCGTCCTTCAACGGCAAGCCGCTCGAGACCGATCCTTCGCAATTCTTCGGTGATCCATCGCGCAGCCCTGTGCAAGCAACTGTGCGTTCGGGAACGTTGACCGTTGATCACGAATTGAATCAACGCGCGAGTGTGCGCAATGTTTTGCGTTATACGGAATACGATAAGTTTTACCAAAATGTTTTCCCTTCCACGTACAACGCCGCAACTGGCCGCGTCACGTTAGGGGCATACAACCAAGCGACGCAGCGACGCAACTGGTTCAATCAAACTGACATGCTCTTGAACTTTACGACAGGTGCGATCAAACATGATCTGCTGGTCGGTACGGAATTTGGACGTCAGGACACGTCGAACATGCGCATGACCGGCACGTTCCTCGATGGCAACAGTGTGCCGTTAAGTGATTCGATCTACCGCGGCCGAATCACTTGGGCGCAGTCGGCGACGGATTCGGCCAATCGCGGACAAGCGGATATCGCTGCAGCGTACGTGCAGGATCTCATGACTTTGTCGAAGCAATGGCAATTGATCGTCGGCGCTCGTCATGACCGTTTCAAAATGGACTTCACCAACCTGCGTAACGGTCAGCGTTTGCAGCAATCCAACTCGGAGTGGTCGCCACGTGTTGGTCTGGTCTACAAGCCAATTGAACCTGTGTCGGTGTATGCGAGTTATTCGAAGACGTTTTTGCCGCGCTCCGGTGATCAACTAAGTTCGTTATCACTAACGACCGCCGCGCTGGATCCGGAAACTTACGAAAACCGTGAGATCGGCTTCAAGTGGGATCTGCGCCGCGATCTGTCTTTGTCGACTGCGGTCTATCAAATGGATCGCCGCAACGTTGCAGTCGTTGATCCAGTTGACCCAACCAAAATGATCCTCGTCGACGGCCAGCGCAACAAGGGCGTTGAAGTTTCGTTGGCGGGTCGCTTCTCGCCGAAGTGGAATGTCATAGGTGCTTATGCGTATCAAACCGGTGAAGATCTGACGACGGGGATGGACTTGGCGCAATTGTCGCGCAACACGTTCTCGCTGTGGAATCGTTATGACTTCACGCCGAAGTTTGGTTTGGGCTTGGGCGCGATGTATCGTTCTTCGTTCTATGCCGCACGCGACCTGGCAGTGACGTTACCGTCGTACACACGGTTCGATGGTGCGGCCTACTATCGCTTCAATAAGAAGCTCGGCGTGCAGTTGAACGTCGAGAATCTGCTCGACAAAAAATACTGGGCCTCCGCCCACAGCAACAACAACATCACGCCGGGCTCTCCGCGAGCCTACAACGTGACGTTGTCGTACGGGTTCTAAGAAGGGTTACTTCTTCGGCGCAGGCGCTTTCGTAGGTGCCTTCGCAGGCGCTGGCGCAGTTGCCGGACGTGGCTTCGTGATGTCGATCGTCGTGAAGCCCATTCCATATCCGGCGCGCATGCAATTCACTGCATAGAAGTCGAGTGTTTGCGTGGCTTGCGCTTCGCTTGGAATGGTCTGGAATTTCTGCGCGAAGGTTTGCATGAGTTGCGAACCTTTTTGCTCCGTGATGCCATTCTTCACCGCGTGTTCGCGGAACTTCATCGCCGTCGAATTCAGTTCATCCGCAAGTGGCTTGTCATCGGTGGCACCGGCGATGATTCGCAGTGTCGCGACGCAAGCAACAGCCTTGTCACCCTCGTTCATCGTTCGAACACCGAGGATGTCGAGCTGTTCGATGGTCGGCTGGGCAGCAGGTGCTGCGGCAGTCGCTGGCTTCGGTTGCGCCATCGCAAATGCAGGCGTCAGGACAAGGGCAGAAAGAATTGCAACAGAAAAACGGTTCATGCATGTTCCAAATGGATCGGTATCAGTCTGCGCAGTTTAACGGCAATGCGCAGAGCGCGCCTGAATGGGAGGTATGTTGATGGTGGGTGTCACAACTGTGGCAGATTGATCTGACCTTCAAAAAACGGACAGAGATTTAGACGGCTTTGTTTAGTTTCGCACTTTGTTCAAATTTGTGGGGTGATTGCAGTCCGTTGGCTGAGTGGCGACGCCAGTGATTGTAGTAGTG
>SWJS01000005.1 GCA_007556525.1 Lysobacteraceae bacterium CU05-9
GGAAGGCGTCGAAATGGTCATGCCAGGCGACAACATCAAGATGAACGTCTCGTTGATCAACCCAGTCGCAATGGACGAAGGTCTGCGTTTCGCAATTCGCGAAGGCGGCCGTACGGTTGGCGCAGGCGTTGTGGCGAAGATCATCAAGTAATCTCGACACACCCTAGCAACATCAAGAACCCTGCAACGAAAGTTGCAGGGTTTTTTGTTGTTGGGTGGACGATTCTTACACTTAGGTTGAGTTAGAGGTAGAGGTAGACTATTTAGTAATGACGCGCCACGGCGCGTGCTTGCCGCACAGCGGCTTTCACTACATCGTTTAACTCTACCTATACCTGCTGTACTAGGCAGTTCAGTTAGTTGTTCGTGCGCAGTTGCGTGTATAGTGCAGTGAGAGATGAAATTCCGCTGGGGCGGCGTAGACATGGAAAATGTAACCGTACTTGTACATAAGTGGCAAGCTGGTGACAGTGAGTCGCGAGAAGTTGTTTTTGGAATGTTGCATCAGCACTTGGTGCAATCGGCGCGCGGACAGTTGCGCAAATATGGGTGCATTACTTTGCAGCCCGGTGATGTCGCGAATGAAGCGATCGTGAGAATGCTGGGGAGCGATGCGAGTTATTCGGATCGGACGCATTTGCTTGCGGTGGCGGCGTTGCGGATGCGCGGTGTTTTGGTCGATCACTTGCGTTCGAAGTTTGCGGGCAAGCGTGGTGCGAGTCCATTGCGCGTGACTTTGTCGCTGCCGGAACTGAAGTCGGATACGTCGGGTGAGCCGTTTGAGGTTCTGGCGCTGAATCAAACGTTGGATCAACTCTCCGAGTTTGATGAGCGTGCGGCGCAGGTGATTGAGATGACGTATTTTGGCGGCATGAGTCGCAAGGAAATTGCGACGGCGCTGGATGTGTCCATACCGACCGTTGACCGTGATTTGCTGTTTGGCAGGACGTGGCTGTCGCGCGAACTTGCAAGCTGACGCGCGAATGGTTCTGTCATGGCGCGGTTGAGTGTCGAGCAGAAGAAGGCAGTCCGCGCATATTTTGATGAGTTAAGTCTGCTGCCTGCGTCGCAATGGCGTGAGCGGTTGGATGAGCTGTGTGTGGATGCCGATGTTGCGGAAGAGACGCTGACGCTTCTGCGGATGAAAACCGGCACGACGGATCATATTCAACGGCATGTTTCGCAGATGCTTGAGCAAGCGGAATTACCGGAGTTGGATGTCGGGGATACGCTCGGGTTCTGGCGACTGATTGAAAAAATCGGCAGCGGCGGCATGGGTACCGTGTTTCTCGCCGAACGTGCGGACGGAATGTACGAACGCAAGGTCGCTATCAAGTTGCTGCATGGCATTTCCGATAGTGAGGCTTCGCAACAGCTGCATGTTGAGCGTCAGATTCTGGCGCAGATGGAATTGCAAAATGTCGCGCGACTCTACGACGGCGGTACGACACCGAATGGCAATCCATATCTCGTCATGGAATATGTCGAGGGAAGGCCGCTTAATCAATACTGTTCCGAAAATGGATTATCCATCGCGGATCGTGTGATGTTGTTCCTTGAGATCTGCAAGACGGTGCAGAGAGCTCATGAGCAGTTGGTTTTGCACTGCGACTTGAAACCAGAAAATATCCTGGTCGACAAGCGCGGCAAGCCTGTGCTGCTCGACTTCGGCGTCGCGCGGATGATAGGCGATAGTACAGTGTCGTCGGCGCGTCGGTTTACCCCGGCGTTCGCATCACCGGAGTTGATTGATGGCAGGGCAGTTGGGACAGCGTCGGATGTTTTTAGCTTGGGTGTGATTTTGCTCGAGTTACTTTCGTTGCATGAAGGTGCGCGCGATCAGACCGATGCGATGGCGCGTTTGCCGTTAGCAAGTGAGTGGTCGAATGAGCCCGAGTCGTGGCGGCAGACACTTCGCGGTGATCTCGATGCGATCATCGCGAAGGCAACGGCGACGAAGCTTGAGAAGCGATACGCAACGGTCAGTGCGTTGGCGAATGATCTGCGTCACTGGCAGGAGTTGAAACCTGTAGCGGCGCGGCAAGGTGGCAACGCGTATGTGGTGCGGCGTTTCATCCGGCGTCGGTGGCGTAGCGTTGCGGTGGCGGCGGGAGTGTTCGCATTATCACTGGTTTTCGTGGTGAATTTGAAGATTGCGCGTGATGAGGCGCAACGTGAAGCTCGGTCGGCCGAAGAGACAGCGAAGTATCTTGTGAGCATGTTCGATAGCACGGATCCGAGCCGTCGCGGCGAAGATGCCGAGCGTCCACTGACTGCGCGTGAATTGCTTGATAGCGCGAGTCTTCGTGTGCAGACGGATTTGCGGAGCTCGCCGGAATTGCGTGGGCGTTTGCAGGCGGCGTTGGGACAGGCTTACCAAAACCTCGGCATCAACGCGCCGGCAGAGCAGATGTTGCAATCCGCATTGGACTCGATGGAAGGTCAGCGATCATCCAAGCCAGGCAACATTGCAATGATACTCGCGGCTCTGTCGCTCGAAAAAACGCGCAAAGGTGACGGGGCTTCGGGTCTTGCGATGGCGCAACGTGGATTGGATGCTTTGGAATCAGGTGGGTCATCGCCAGCACTTCTGGCTTCATTGCATTTGGCAAAGGGCACGGCACTTCAGAACATGCAACGCTATCCGAGTGCAGAAGCGGAATTGCAGCGCGCCGAGAAACATCTGGAGGAGGTTCCGTCGCGTGAAGAGCACGAATTGCGAACCAGCGTTGCGGAAACATTTGCGTTGACCTATTGGCGTTGGGGACGAATGCAGCTGGCAGAAGATCGCTACCGTTCCTTAATTGCGGACACACCGGCGGATAAGCTCAGCGCACGTCATGAGTTGGAAACCCGATTGGCTCAGGTGTTGCGCAGTGCAGGGAAGTTCGCGGAAGCGAGGGTGATTTTGGAAGCTGGATTGCCACGTGCCATCGCGCTGTACGGCGAGGATAGTCAGTACGTCATCCTGCAACACGAAGCACTTTTCGACTTGTATGCAGACTCCGGCGAATATGTTGCTGCGGATCGGGAAATGAAAATTTTGCTCGAGCGTTTGACACAGCCAAACGGTCAAGGCACGCTGCGGCAGTCGATGGCGTTGTATAACTACGCGGAGATGCTGTCGGATCATGGCCGCTATGCAGACGCTGAAAGAAATTACCGTGAAGCCTTGAGTCTTCGTCAGCAATTGGCCGGAGCGGATGCGGCGATGACTTTGAGGGCGGAAGTGGGTTTCGCCAATTTCCTTCTGCGTCAGGGTAATTTCGTCGAAGGACGTGCGCATTTGTTGCACGCTGCGGAGGGACTTTCGAAGCAGTTGCCTCCTGACTCTCCGGCACGGATGGAAATCGCCATTGGCGAGTCGATCCTTGCTCTGCACGACGGGGATCTGGCGAAAGCAGGGCGCGTTCTCGCCCCATACAAGACCCTTGACTTTGGTTTGCGCGAGTGGATGTCGCTGCAGGATGCTTATGCAGCTTACCACACGGCTTCCGGGCGACTGGAAGAAGCGCTACTAGTCCGGAAGAATGCATTGCGACGCGTATCCTCTCAATTTGGCCCGCAGAATGTCAGAACAGCGCACTGCGAACTGGAAGTCGCGGAAGCGCAACTCGCGCTTGGTCAGCGCGCTGCCGCAATGGCAATGACACGCAGTGCGATCGGAATTCTTCAGTCGAAACTTGCGGATGATTCAACTGAATTTAAGCGCGCTCAAAGCATACTCGCCAGTTCACTTTGATGTTATACGAAATATTTTTTCGTGGACGTGATAGTTTCCGATGACGTCTTACGGTTCCATCATTAAGACACGGTGATTTGCAGGATGCAGATGGGTCACCAGGGATTGGTGGTAGCCGTGTCGCAAGTGGACGCTGGGGCAATGAGGAAAAGGATTTCCTCACCCGTCCAACATCGGGTATCGTCATGGGATGACTAATGCAAACGATGTACTTCAGTTTTGGTTCGAAGAGTGCAAGCCTTCACAGTGGTTTGAAGTCGATCCCTCCTTTGATGAATTGATTCGCACACGGTTCGGTGAGCTGCTTGTCTCTGCGTCGCAGTGCGAGCTGTATGGCTGGCGTTCCAATGCCGACGGTCGACTCGCCGAGATCATCATTCTCGATCAATTTTCGCGTAATGCGTTTCGCAGTACGCCACAAGCATTTGCGCAGGATCCGTTGGCGTTGGGTCTTTCGCAGGAAGCAGTCGCGGCCGGTGCACTTGACGAACTCTGTGAAATGCAGCGCGCGTTTCTGTTGATGCCGTACATGCACAGCGAATCCCGTGCGATCCATGCAGTTGCAGAAGGATTATTCAAAAAATGGACGCCGCCAACCAACTACGACTTCGAACTCCGGCACAAGGTGATCATTGATCGCTTCGGACGTTATCCGCATCGAAACTCGATCCTATCGAGAGCCTCATCCGCTGAAGAGCTTGAATTTCTTCGTCAGGCTAACTCCAGCTTTTAAATAGGTAGAGGTATAGGTAGACGATGTAGTGAAAGCGCGCTTGCGCGCAAGACTGGATAGTCTAACTCTACCTATAACTGTTACAGAGCTGAGCTTCGCTCAGACTCTGTCATCCCGCGTCCAGATACCGACATCGTCGACTTTGACCGGGAACTTCGGGACGGGCTCATAGGCAGGCGGGCAGGTTGGGTCACCATCCTTGACGTCGAACTTCGCGCCATGGAGAACGCATTCGATTTCGCCGGTGGTTTGATCGAATTTGCCGGCACTCAACTCGAAATCTTCGTGCGAACAGATGTCGAGCATCGCGAAGTACTGACCATCCCAATTAATGACGAGGATCGGTGTGTCGCCGTCCCAGACGACGGTCTGTTCGCCGGGCAGCAGTTGCGATTGGGCGGAGACGAAGGTCCAGTTTTCGCTCATAGTATTTTTTCCATGATTTCAAATTGCAGATCGTCGCGCTTGGGAATGCCGAAGCGCTCGTCGCCATAAGGGAATGGTTTCTTGATACCCGTCAAAGCGTAACCACGGCGCTCATAAAACGCGATCAACTCGTCGCGGCAATCAATCACCGTCATGCGCATCGCGGGCAGCTTCCACCCATCGCGGACAACGCGTTCAGATTCCGCAAGCACCAACTTGCCGATGCCGCTGCCTTGCAGTTCAGGAGAAACGGAAAACATGCCGAAGTAACCCGCGCCATCTTCCTGCGAAATGAATGCGCAGGCTTTCAAGCGACCGTCGTCTTCGTAGCAGAGAATTTCGCCTTGGGGATTGTCGAGGCACGCTTGGATGTCATCGGGACCGGTGCGACGTCCGCCGAGCAGATCGGCTTCGGTGGTCCAGCCTTTTTTGGAGATTTCGCCGCGATATGCGGATTCAACCAACGCGACTAACGCGTCCACGTCGGCAAGGTTCGCAAATCTGAAACTCATGCAAGAAGCTTCCGCACCTTATTCAACGCCGCGACCAATGCATCGGCATCTTCGAACGTATTGTAAAAAGCAAACGACGCACGACACGTCGCAGTCACACCAAAGAACTGCACCAGTGGATGCGCGCAATGCATGCCCGAGCGAACCGCGACGCCTTCGAGATCCAGCATCGTGGCGAGATCATGCGAGTGGACGCCTTCAATTGCGAAGCTGATGACCGCAGCCTTCTCCGGTGCGGTACCAATGATGCGCAAACCTTCGATGGTGAGCAGTTGCTTCGTCGCGTACGCCAGCAATTCCTGCTCACGAGTCGCAATGTTGTCGATGCCGATGTCGTTGATGTAATCGACCGCCGCACCGAGACCGATGACGCCCCCGATATTCGGCGTGCCGGCTTCGAACTTGTGCGGCACGGTGTTGAACGTGGTGCCTTCAAATGACACGGACTTGATCATCTCGCCACCGCCAATGAATGGCGGCATCGCATCGAGCAATTCCTTGCGACCCCAAAGCGCACCGGTACCCGTCGGTCCGAGCATCTTGTGACCGGTAAGCACGTAAAAATCGCACCCAAGCGACGGAATGTCCACGCGCATGTGCGGAACTGCCTGGGAGCCGTCGATGACGGTAGGTACCCCATTCTTGCGTGCCATGCGGCAGATCCCGCGGATTGGGTTCACGGTGCCGAGCACGTTCGACACATGCGTGACCGCAAGCAATTTCACGCGAGGTTGCGCGAGTTGAACAGCGAGCTTTTCGAGATCCAACGTACCGTCTTCCAGAATCTCAACGGGTTGCACGACGGCACCGGTGCGCGACGCCATCATCTGCCAAGGCACGAGGTTCGCGTGGTGCTCCATGCGGGAGACCAACAGTATGTCGCCGGCTTCAAGCGAGGGCAGGGCGAACGAATACGCCGCAAGGTTGATGCCGAAAGTCGTGCCGCTGCAGAGAATCAATTCATCGGGGCGGACGTTGAGGTGAGACGCGAGTTTGCGGCGGGCACCTTCATAAGCGTCGGTCGCTTCGGCACCCATCGTATGCACACCGCGCGATACGTTGGCCGTGTAGTACGAATAGTAGGCATCCATGGCCTCGACAACTTGGCGTGGCTTCTGCGACGTGTTTGCGCTGTCCAAGTAGACCAACGGCTTCCCGTGGACCGTGCGTTTCAGCGTCGGAAAATCTTCGCGGACTTTCGACCAATCGACCGCGGTCATGCGAGATCCAGTCCCTGCAACGACTGATCCAATTGCGTTCCGAGCCACTCGCGCAACGGCTTATCTTCAACAACGCTCAGCAATTCATGGCAAAAAGCCGCAATCAACATCGTTTTCGCCGCCGTCGCATCAATGCCGCGCGACTGCATGTAGAACAATGCGTTCGTGTCCAACTGACCGACTGTCGCACCGTGCGCCGCCTGCACCTCTTCGGCGTAAATCTCAAGCACCGGTTGTGTGTCGATTTCGGCGTTGTCGCTGAGCAGCAAATTCTTGTTGCTCAATGAAGCTTCAGTGAAGTCTGCACCTTCAGCAATGATGATGCTGCCATGGAAAGCGATTCGCGAACGCTCTGCACCGAGACCACGCCAATTCAAATCGCAGGACGTATTCAACGCGTTGTGCATGATGTCCAGGCGAGTGTCGATGTGGCGCTTTTCGTCACCCAACAACACACCATTCGACACGACATGTGCTTCATCGCCAATCAACGTGTAGTTCAACTCGTGGCGCGACAGAGATGCACCCAGCTCGAGATCCAGACGGCGATAGTTCGCTGCACGATCCAGGGTCACTTCCGTGCGTGCAATCCATGTCGACGATTTCGAATCCATTTGTGCGCGCACGTGTTCCATCGAGGCATCGGCGCCGAGCGAAACCACCAGGCGATTCGTTGACAGATGCTTGTGCGCACCCGTGCTGACGACGTGCTCGACGATGTTCAACGATGCGCCATCATCAACTTTGATGACGTGCGTGTTGTGTTGTGAAACATCGGCAGTTTCATCCGAAGTCTGTACCCAGGCAACATGCAACGGTGAAGACACAGCCGAAGTCGCATGGATTCGCACGCCACCTTCGCTCAATGCTGCATTGACTTGGTTGAACGCATGCGCAGCACCGATCAATTCGAATGGCAAGGTATCCGACGATACAGAAACCGACAGTCCGGAGGGCAGGGCAGCGACATCACTGGCAGCAGCGGAATAAACACCGTTAACGAACACAACTCGAGGCGATGGCATCGAAGCGATGACTGCATCATCCAGCACGGCGGCAGAAGCCAACGAAGGCTCACGACGCTCCAACGCACGCAGCGAAGTGTATTTCCACTCTTCAACGCGAGCGTGCGGCAAGTCAGATTCCAACGCAGCAGCCAACGCCACGCGACGCGCACCGATATCCGCTAATGAACCACGCGCATCCAGTTGCCGCGAAAATGCTTCCAGCAGCGTACTCATTTACGCATTCGCTCCCGGAGAAACGCGATCCTTGATCCAACCGTAACCGTGCGCTTCCAATTCCAGAGCAAGATCAGGACCACCGGATTCCACGATGCGACCATCGGCCAAAACGTGCACGTAATCCGGCTTGATGTAATCGAGCAGTCGTTGATAGTGCGTAATCAAAACAAACGCACGGTCCGGCGAACGCAACGCATTCACACCATCTGCAACGGCACGCAACGCATCGATGTCGAGACCCGAATCAGTCTCGTCCAACACCGCCAAAGACGGTTCCAACAAAGCCATCTGGAAGATTTCGTTACGCTTTTTCTCACCGCCCGAAAAACCCTCATTCACGCCACGGTGCAGCAGATCATCGCGCAGGGACAAAATCGCCAACTTCTCACGCACCAACTTCAGGAACTGCATCGAATCCAATTCCGGTTCGCCACGCGTCTTGCGTTGCGCATTCAACGCCGTACGCAGGAAGTACGTGTTGTTCACGCCAGCGATTTCGACGGGATATTGGAACGCGAGGAATACGCCCATCGCAGCACGCTCTTCCGGATCCAACTCAAGCAAGTTGATGTCCTTGTAGATCACCGAGCCTGATGTCACTTCGTAGCCATCACGACCTGCGAGCACGTTGCCAAGCGTTGACTTGCCGGCGCCATTCGGCCCCATGATCGCGTGCACTTCACCGGCATTCACCGTCAGCGACAGACCTTTGAGAATTTCCTTTCCACCCACACTCGCGTGCAGATCCTTAATTTGCAAAATCGGGGTCATCCAACCGAACCTTCAAGAGAGACTTCTAACAATTTCTTGGCTTCGACGGCAAATTCCATCGGCAGCTCACGAAACACGGATTTACAAAAACCGTCCACTATCATCGACACCGCATCCTCTTCGGAGATGCCACGTGCACGGCAATAAAACATTTGATCATCGGAGATCTTCGACGTCGTCGCTTCATGTTCAACGATGGCCGAAGCATTCTTCACTTCGATGTAAGGGAAGGTATGTGCGCCACACTTCTTGCCGATCAACAAGCTGTCGCACTGCGTATAGTTGCGGGCATCAGCGGCACGAGGACCGACCTTCACCAAACCGCGATATGTATTTTGGCCACGTCCGGCAGAAATACCCTTCGAGATGATCTTCGACTTCGTGCCCGGACCAATGTGCACCATCTTCGTGCCGGTATCCGCTTGCTGGCGATGATGCGTCAAAGCGACCGAATAAAACTCACCCACCGAATCTTCACCGACCAAAACACACGACGGATACTTCCACGTAATCGCCGAACCGGTTTCCACCTGCGTCCACGAAATCTTCGAACGCGCACCACGGCATTCACCACGCTTGGTCACGAAGTTGTAGATCCCACCAACACCGTTCTCGTCGCCCGGATACCAGTTCTGCACCGTCGAATATTTGATCTCCGCATCTTCCAGTGCAACGAGTTCAACGACGGCGGCGTGCAATTGGTTTTCGTCGCGCATTGGCGCGGTGCAGCCTTCGAGATAGGACACGTATGCCTTCTCTTCGCAGATGATCAACGTGCGCTCGAACTGACCGGTGTGACCGGCGTTGATCCGGAAGTATGTGCTCAACTCCATCGGCGAACGCACGCCTTTCGGTATGAAGACGAACGAGCCATCCGAAAACACCGCAGAATTCAGCGCTGCGAAATAGTTGTCGCCGGTTGGCACGACGGTGCCGAGATACTTGCGCACCAATTCCGGATGCTCTTTCACCGCTTCCGACATCGAGCAAAAAATAATCCCTCTCTCCGCCAATTCCTTGCGATACGTCGTTCCCACGGACACCGAGTCAAACACGGCATCCACCGCAACACCCGCCAACTTGGCGCGCTCATGCAACGGCACGCCGAGTTTGTCATACGTGTCGAGCAATTCCTGCGGCACTTCATCAAGTGACTTGTACTTCGGACCCTTCGGAGCGGAGTAGTAGGACAGCGATTGCAGATCGATCGGATCGATTTTCAACTTCGCCCAATGCGGTTCCGTCATCGTCAGGAAGTGACGATAAGCATCGAGGCGCCATTCCAGCAACCACTCGGGCTCTTCCTTGATCGCAGACAACTTGCGGATGATGTCTTCGTTCAAGCCTGGCGGCAGCGAATCGGATTCGATGTCGGTGATGAAACCGGCGTCATACTTGCGGCCAAGCTGCGCGTGAATTTCCGCGTTGCTGGTCGGAGTCGAATCAACAGGAGTTTGAGTTTGAGAATTCATTTGCGCTCAATCATTTGAAACTTGCAGCACAGCGGGAATCGAACGGCGGAGGGGCTCGTGACCCATCGACTCATTCACCATCTGTGACAATTGAATTTGTGCCAAGGCGTCGGACAAAACACGGTTCACCCACTGCCAGTTCGTCGAAGCACCACAATGCGGCTGCAGATCACACGGCGTTTCATGGCCGCTGCATGCCGTCATCGCGACAGGTCCTTCGATGGCTTCCACAATCTGGAGGAGGTCAATCTGGTCCGCTGGGCGTGCTAAGCGATACCCACCATTGGCGCCGCGATAACTGTCGATCAATCCCGCCTGCGCCAAAGGCTTTAAAATCTTACTTACAGTCGGCACTTCGAGACCCGTGCTCAAAGCAAGGTCCGAGGCGCTGAGGACGGTGTCTGCCGACCTTGCCAGCACCGTCATGACAACTGTGGCATAGTCAGTGAGTTTGGTGACGCGGAGCATCGTTTCGCTATCCGTAAATCGTACCGTAATTGTACTATATCCCGCCCCTGAGACAACGAACCGCGCATGACTGCACCCATCGAAGCCCGTAAATCCCCAATCCACGGAAATGGTGTTTTTGCACTCAAATCCATCAAAAAAGGCGCCCAAATCATCGAATACACCGGCCCCCGGATGACTCACGATGAAGTCAATGAAGGCGATGGCGGCGATGTGGAGTCAGGACACACGTTTTTGTTTACTCTGAATGACGAGTACGTGATTGACGCCGATGCAGAAGATACCCCGGCGAAGTGGATCAACCATTCCTGCGATCCGAACTGCGAAGCGGTGATGGAAGAAGATGAAGGTGATGATCGGACGAAGGACCGGATTTTTGTTTATGCCATCCGCAACATCAAGGCGGGCGAGGAACTCTCGTACAACTACGGCATCACGCTCGAAGAGAAACATACGAAGAAGTTGAAGAAGATCTGGCAATGCCTCTGCGGCTCAAAGAACTGCACCGGCACGCTTCTGCAACCAAAGGACAAGTCGAAAAAGAAGAAGAAAGAAGGTAAAAAGAAGAAGAAAGGTAAGAGCTAATGGGTAAGAGCTGAAACAGCTTGTAGCTTTTACCCCTTACCTAAATCACACGAGCGGAGAGAGTTGAGATGAACGATTTAAGTGGAAAGACCGCCCTGATCACCGGAGCCGCCGGAGGTATCGGACTTGAGATCGCCAAACACATGGCAGTCGCAGGCGCCAACGTTGCGATCGCCGACTTGAATCTCGATGGCGCGCAGAAGGCCGCGCAGGAAATCGGCGACAAGGCGATGGCCGTTGCGATGGACGTCACGAACGAAGTGCAAGTCAATCAAGGTGTCGCGGATGTCGTTGCGAAGTTTGGCACGGTGGATGTTTTGGTATCGAATGCGGGAATTCAAATCATCAGCCCCATTGAAAGTTACGCGTACTCCGATTGGAAGAAAATGCTGGCGATCCATCTCGACGGCGCATTCCTGACGACGAAGGCGTGCTTGCCGCACATGTATGCGAATGGTGGTGGCTCGGTGATCTACATGGGCTCCGCGCACTCGCATGAAGCGTCGCCGTTGAAGAGCGCTTACGTCACCGCGAAACACGGCTTGCTGGGGCTCTCGCGCACGCTTGCGAAAGAGGGCGGCAAGAAGAATGTCCGTTCGTATGTCGTCTGCCCCGGCTTTGTGAAAACGCCACTCGTTGAAAAGCAAATCCCGGAACAAGCGAAGGAACTCGGCATATCCGAAGAGGAAGTGGTGAGCCGCGTGATGCTCGGCAATACCGTGGATGGCATTTTTACGACGGTGGATGATGTCGCGCGGATGTGCACTTATCTCGCCGCGTTCCCGACGGCTGCATTGACCGGACAAAGCTTCCTGCTCAGTCATGGTTGGAGCATGAAGTAAGTTTTGGCGGCGTCCCGCATCAAGCTTGAAAAGGACACGCAGGTTGCCTTGGTTTTGCAAGGCGGCGGAGCATTGGGTGCCTATCAAGCCGGTGTTTATGAGGGTGTGTGTGAGACACGCATCGAGCCGACGTGGATTGCCGGGATCTCGATTGGTGCATTGAATGCCGCGATCATCGCGGGCAATCCTGCGAAGGACAGAGTTGCAAAGCTGGCCGAGTTCTGGGGATTGATTTCGAAACCTAACTGGCTGCCTCCAACGACGCTCGGTGCAGAGGATCAACTTGGCGGCATGAACCCGCATGTTCGGTCATGGTGGGATACGTGGGAGGCTTGGCGCGCGTTGACGGAAGGGCAGCGCGGGTTTTTTGCGCCACGTCATTGGCTTGAAGTGAGCGGCGTGCTGTCATCCGGTACGCAACCGAAAGATCTGGGCTGGTACGACACGACACCGATGTTGCGGACGTTGAATGAGATGGTTGATTTTGACCGCATCAATAAAGGTAAAATGCGTGTTTCCGTAGGTGCCGTCAACGTGCGTACCGGAGAGCTCGAGTATTTCGACAACCGCAATACAGCGTTGCGCGCTGAGCATTTCCTGGCCAGTGGTTCGCTTCCGCCTTCGTTCCCTGCAGTGGAGATTGACGGCGAGTTCTATTGGGATGGTGGCGTGGTCAGCAATACACCGCTGAGTTACGTGATGCAAAACCGCGAAAGGCGCAACATGCTGGTCATGCAAATTGACCTTTGGAATTCGCAAGGTGAATTGCCGGAGACGTTGTTCGATGTTACCGAGCGTGTCAAGGAAATTCAGTATTCAAGCCGCACCCGTAACGTGACGCAAATCCAGCGCATGCACCAGCACTACAACCGCGTCATTCGCGAACTGCTCGAAGAAATTCCCGACTCCGCGACCTCCGGTAATCCGTGGGTACGGCACGCACATGAAATGGCCACAGATGCCAAAACAGCCCTCATTCACATGACCTACCGGGAAACGGCAGAGGTCGGACACTTCAAGGACTATCAGTTCGGACGCATTGCGATCAATGAGCATATTGCGGCGGGCCGCGCGGATATCGCTGAGGTGATCTCCAATCCGGAGTGGTTTGAAATGCCGACTGGGCAAGATTCCTTCGTGATGCGGAGCTTGCACGGCGACTTGAAGTCCGAAGGCGCCCCATAGCCGATCGTCATGCATGACTTCCAGCATTTTTGCAGCTGGATTATTTCACGCACACTGAGCGCATTCAAATGTCATGGATGCGTATGCGCCGCTCACTTCTGATCACTGCAATTCTCGCCGTTCTCGCATCGCCGGCGATGGCGGTCGACATCGATGGTAAGGTTTCTCCCGGTGAGTACGACGGCGCGACGCATGTGACCGATTTCGTCGGTGTGCAGCCGGAAACGTTGCAACCTGCGAAGTACCGTACCGAGGCGTGGTACAAGTCGACCCCGAAGGGGCTTGCCGTGGCTTTTCGGAATTATCAGCCTGCGGGCGTTGAACGCACCCGCCAATTCGCGCGGCGTGATGAAGGTGGTCAAGTCGACCGCAATAATGTGTTCGTGGATTTTGATGGTGATGGCGTGCAAGCGTACGAGTTCACCATTTCGATCACCGGTGGCATCAGCGATGGTGTGATCACCAACGAGAACCAATTCAACGACGACTGGGATGCCGACGTTCAATACGCTGCGAGCGAAAGTCCGGAGTACTGGGAAACTGAAATCCTCATCCCATGGCACGTCGCTGTGATGAAGAAAGCGCAGGAAGGTGGGCGGACCATTGGACTGTATCTCGATCGCGTCATTGGCAAGACGGGTGAGCGTTTTGCGGCGCCTGGCGTCACTTTCCAACGGTCACCATTCGTGTCCCGTTTCAATAAGGTGAAAGTCGAGGCGCATCAACAGTCCCTGTTCGCAGTGACACCATACGCGACTGCGATTTACGACAACATCAACAAACGCGATACCTACAAAGCCGGTGCGGATCTCTACTGGAAACCCAGCGGGCAGTTCCAGCTGAGTGCCACGGTGAATCCGGATTTCGGGCAAGTCGAGAGCGATGGCATCGTCATCAACTTCTCCGCCAACGAAACGTTCTATGGTGATAAGAGACCGTTTTTTACGGAGAATCAAGGCATTTTCGATTTCGGTTTGCTTAATGACAATTCGCAGTTGTTCTATACGCGCCGTGTCGGCAGTCGTGCGGACGATGGCAAAGGTCCTGCGGAAATTGATGCGGCGGCCAAAATCAATGGATCCATCGGCAAGTTGAGCTACGGTGTTTTTGCAGCGCAGGAACGTGGTGATGGTGGTCGGAGTTTCCAGGCGGCGCGTGCGTTATATGCCATGCCAACGCAGACTTGGGGTGCGATGGTGACGCACGTTGACCGTCCGTTCCGTGATCGCGAAGCTTACGTGATCGGCGTCGATCACAAATGGAAGCCAACGCCAACGTTGACGATCAACAGCAACGTGGTGATGTCGGACGTTGATCAGCGCGGATCAAATCACGAAGGATACGCAGCAACGTCTTATGCGACTTGGAATCCGGATAAGGCGTGGAGCTACCAGCTGCTGGGAATGTATTTTGACCGTAAATTTGATCCCAATGATATGGGTTATCTCAACCGCAACAACTTGAAATGGTTGCATGCGCAGGTCAGGAGGACCTGGAACGATTTACCCAAGACTTCACCGATTACCAGCTACAGCTTGACGGGCCGTGTTTACGACGGCAGTAACATGGACGGATTGCGTTTAAACGGCGGATTCCGCTTCAATGCGAACGGGTCGCTGAGGGATGGCGGGAATTTTTTTGCGCAATACGAACATCAGTTGGCGCGATACGATGACCGGCTCACACGCGGCGCGAATTCTTTGAGAATGGACTCGCGCGATATCTTCAGCATTGAAGTGAACGGCGGGCGCCATGGCAAGTGGCAGCCGAACGCGGGTGTCTTCATCGGCGGCGATGCGTTGCAAGGCAACAATGACGTATACAGTTCTGCCTGGATTGGGGCGAAATATTACTTCAATGACCGTGTGAACTGGAGCTTTTCATTGCAAGGCGAGGACAGTCCTGATTCCCTGATTTGGGATGCGGGTAATACCGTGGGTCGCTTCCATATGCGGACAGCGACGGTGGGCAGTACGTTTAACTGGGATATCAATTCGAGATCCGATTTGCGGGTCAAGCTGGAATCCGTTGGTTTGTCCGCGAAGGGTTGGCAGTCCATCAGTGTGTTGCCGAACGGTGGGTACGCCGTCTTGCCAGGCGAGCCGCAGTCATTCCGTTTGAATCAGATGGGTTTCCAGTTGCGTTATCGCTACGAGCTGGCGCCGCTGTCGAACTTGTATGTCGTCTACGGTCGCGGCGGATTCAGCGAGTTTGACGATGCGGATCGAAGCGATTGGAGCATGGTGCGTGAGAGCGCGAAGTTGCACAATGACGAACAGCTCATCATCAAGCTGTCATACCGTTTCACCAACTGAGGCGCACCACTCCAGCGGGTGCATGATTAAAGTCGGCAGCTCGAGCTTCGCGAAACGCTTGCGGAGTTTGAGGACTTTTTTGTCCCGGGACAAAAGCCACGTTGCTCCCACACCCACCGCCAAGTCGATGAACACCTGGTCGTCACGGTCCGCACACTTCGGCACGGGTTGCGTCTTCACCGGCATCTCCATGACGCGCACGTATTCGGCGAATTCCAGGGCCGCACGTTCTCGTACTTCGGGAGAGGCCGGAACCTTGTCCAGTTTCAGGACGTGCTGCAATTCCGTCACACACGCGTCGACTGTAATGACGTCAATCGCCCGCGATCGAACTGCGCTACGAAGGGGTTCGAGCAGCGGATCCTTCGAAAACACGAAAACATCCAGAACCGTATTGGTATCAAGGATCATCGTCGGTTTCGTGGTGTCCGTAGGTGAGGGGCGATTCACGGTGCTGAAGCGTTTTTGAAGAGAATTCATTATAGGTGTCGGCTTCAGATTGGGTTAACCTGAATCAGATGATGATTGGGACATAACGACCGCATCGGTCGAGGGAGCCGAAACATGAAATTTACCCGCAGCACGCAACTTGCAGTAGCACTGGTTGGCGCGATCGCATTCGCCGGTGCCGCCGTGGCCCAGACCAAGCCGCCGGTTTCGACATATTATCCGCCCGTAACTTCGCAGCAAAGTCAGCAAGGTACCTACTACCCGCCCGCGCAGCAGCAGGGTACTTACTATCCTCAGCAGTCGCAGCAGGGCACCTATTACCCTTCCGCGAATCAGCAGGGCATTTACTACCCTCCGCAAAATCAGCAGGGTCAATACTATCCACCGCAGCAGCAAGGCGTTTATACGCCGACGTCAACCATTCAAGGTACCGTGACACGCGTGGATCCGGTTTATGACGCAAACATCGCGATGCAAAACCAACAGCGTCGTTGCTATGACCAACGCACCGGTCAATACACGATTGAGCCGATGTATCCGGACGGTCAATACCGCAATGGCTCGTACCAAACCGAACCACCACAACGCGGTAGCACGGCCGGCAACGTCGTTTCCAGCTTGCTCGGCGGCATCGTCGGTGGTGTGATCGGCAGCAAGGTTGGCGGCGGCATGGGCTCGGTCATTGCGAGCTCGGTTGGCTCCACCATGGGTTCGATGGCCGGCCAGGCAATCTACCGCAATGCGAACATGCCACAAGGACGCACAAGCGTCTGTGAGCCAATCCCGGTGCAGAACGACAACCGCCAATACAACGCCTATGATGTGAGCTATCGCATCGGTACGCAGATCAACGTGTTGCGCACCACGCAACATTACCGCGTCGGTGATCCGATCACGGTGAACGTCTCGGCTTCGCCGGGCTACTGATTCCGTTTCAGGAAGCGGTCATCCATTGGAGCTCTCCATGGATGACCGTATTCGTTTGGCCGCCTGACCAAATTTCGCCGTCATGGTCACGACGCATAAACAGTCGCGCGTCATAACCAACTTCGCGTCCCTGGCTCACGACGTAATCCGTCGAACCCACGGCGTCTGACGCATTCGCAAAAAGAAACTCCGCCAACGTCGCATTCGCCGCTCCGCTCGCCGCATCCTCGAAGTGCTGTTCTGCACCCACGAGTGCTCGCACCACGACTTGATAATCGCTATTGGCATCGTCCGCAAAAGCATACGCGCACACGCCCATCGAGTCGGTGGCTTTGGCGAGTGCTTTAATGCCGTCCCACGCAGGTGACCATTCGCGAAGGTCTTTCTCGCTCGCAGCTTGAATCACCCACCAACGTCTGCCGCCGTCCATGAGTGCAGGGCGCAGGCCACCTAACCTGAGACCTACTCTCGATTGTTCTAACTCTACCTCTACCTGAGGTAAAGGAAGTTCGCGCGCCCGCGGAGCTCGGATCGCGACGATTCGCGAGCCGTCAGGGGCAGCGCTGACATGCAACGGCAAAGTTCCCGCCAAACCCTGCTGATAAACGAGACTGTGGGAGTCGGGGGTGATTTTGGCAGCGTCCAATAACGCGGTCGCCGTACCAACGCTTGGGTGGCCCGCAAATGGGACTTCCTTCGTCGGCGCGAACATGCGGATCGCGTAGCTCGATTCCGGCGGCGTCGATGCGTCCGTGGGCGGGAAGGTGTAGGTCGTCTCGGCAAGGCGCGTCCAGCGTGCGATCGATTGCATCGAGTCCTCGCTCAAACCATCGGCGTCAAAAACCACCGCAAGCGTGTTGCCCTTGCCCGGAACCGCCGAAAAAACATCCATCTGCACGAATTGATAGCTCTTCATCAGTCTGTAAATCGCTGGGATTGAGTAGAATGGCAGTTTACTTCGTTTGCACAAAAAAGGCCGCAACACGTGTCGAACCCTGACCAATGGACAGTCCTGAAATTTGGTGGAACTTCAGTTTCCCGCCGGAATCGCTGGGATACGATTGGTGAGATTGCACAGAAACGTTGTGCAGAGAACGGTACGCGTGTCCTGATCGTCGTATCGGCGGTGTCGGGCGTCACGAATGAATTGATCGCGATCACGCAGGGCGACGACATTCCTGGCCGCATTGCTGCGTTGATTGAACGTCATCGGCAGTTTTGCGCGGAGTTGGATCTCGACGGCGATGCCATTCTCGGTGATCGGTTTGCGGCGTTGAATGCGTTGGCGAATGATCCGCGTGCTTTGGCGCGGGGAGTGGAGTGGCAGGCGGATGTTTTGTCACAGGGCGAATTGATGTCGTCGACGATCGGTGCGCATTATTTGCGTGCCCAAGGCGTTGATATCGGTTGGACGGATGCGCGTCAGTGGTTGAATGCGATCGCGTTGCCAAACCAATCCGAGTGGCAAGGTCGTTTGTCCGTGAATTGCGATGCGACTTCATCGGCCGAGTTTGTCGAGAAGTTTTCGCAGCAGCCAACGCAGATTTTGATAACGCAGGGTTTCATTGCGAACCATCCGGAAGGTGGCACGGCGATCCTCGGTCGTGGTGGTTCTGATACATCGGCGGCGTATTTCGGTGCGCGCTTGAATGCGAAGGCCGTCGAAATCTGGACGGACGTGCCTGGGATGTTTACCGCGAATCCCCGCGAAGTGCCGGATGCGCGTTTGCTGTCGCGGTTGCGTTATGGCGAAGCGCAGGAAATTACGACGACGGGTGCGAAAGTATTGCATCCGCGGTCGATTGGTCCGTGCCGCGATGCATTGGTACCGATTCGAATTCTCGATACCACGCATCCTGAATTGCCTGGAACGCAGATTGATTCGGAAGCCGATCCCGTTGAAGGCGTGAAGGCGATTTCCGCGCGCACCGGCATCGTGCTGGTGTCGATGGAATCGATTGGCATGTGGCATCAGGTGGGGTTTTTGGCGGATGTTTTTGAGATTTTCCGCACGCACGGATTGTCCGTTGACCTGATTGGTTCGTCGGAAACGAACGTGACGGTGTCGTTGGACCCATCCGATAATTTGATGAACTCCGATGTGTTGTCGCGCTTGTCTGCAGATCTGGCACGCGTTTGCATCGTCAAGGTCATTGCGCCATGTGCGGCGATTACGTTGGTTGGACGCGGCATGCGTTCCATGCTTGCGAAACTGTCGGATATCTGGGCGACGTTTGATCGCGAGCGCGTGCATTTGATTTCGCAGTCATCGAACGATTTGAACTTGACGTTCGTGATTGACGAAGCGGACGTGGAAGGTTTGATTCCGCAGATCCATGCAAGCTTGGTGAAGTCCGGCGCGATGCCAGTGAGCAATCCGCATGTGTTCGGACCTTCGTGGACTGAGTTGAATGACGGACCGGTTGTGCGTGATCCGGCGTGGTGGGTTGCTGAGCGCGATGCGTTGTTGAACATCGCTGCGGAGCAAACGCCAACCTACGTTTACGATCTGGCGGTTGTGCGCGAGAGAGCGCAGGGGTTGCGGAACATCGATGCGATTGATGCGCATTTTTACGCGATCAAAGCGAACCCACATCCTGAAATTCTCCGCGAGATTGTGCGCCAAGGCTTCGGTCTGGAGTGCGTGTCGATGCGGGAGTTGCAGCATGTGCGTGCAACGTTGCCGGAGTTGGATGCGTCACGAATTTTGTTTACGCCGTCGTTCGCGCCGCGCCACGAATACGAATATGCCTTGCGTGAAGGCGTCAACGTCACGATTGATAACATTGAAGCGCTAAAGAACTGGGCGGATGTGTTCCGTGATCAACGTGTTTGGTTGCGTGTCGATCTGGGTCACGGTGAAGGTCATCACGATAAGGTCAAAACTGGCGGTGCCGCCGCCAAGTTCGGTTTGCCGATTGCGAAGTTCAGTGAGTTCTTGAATGAAGCACGCGCGATCAATTTGACGATCAGTGGCCTGCATGCGCACTTGGGTAGCGGGATTGAAGATCCGGGGCATTGGCGTCAGGTTTTTGCATCGTTGGCCTCTTTGGCGGATGAAGCGGGCACGGTCGAGATCATCGATATCGGTGGTGGTATGTCGATTCCGTATACGCCGGACAGCAAGGTGTTTGATTTGGCTGCGTATGCGCAGGGCATCGAAGACATCAAGCGTAATTATCCGGGCATTAAGGTTGCGATCGAACCTGGTCGTTACATGGTCGCGGAGTGTGGCGTGCTGTTGCTGGGTGTCACGCAAGTCGTTGAGAAGGACGGCATTGTGCGTGTCGGTGCAGATGCCGGCATGAATGCGTTAATGCGTCCGGCGATGTACGACGCGTATCACGGGATTTTTAACCTGACACGTTTGGATGCCGCTGATGTTGCTGCATTCGATGTGGTGGGTCCGATTTGCGAAACCGGCGACGTGCTTGGATTGTCGCGTCAACTTGCGCGCGAAACGCGGGAAGGCGATGTGCTGCTGGTGAGTGATGCCGGTGCCTACGGCATGGCGATGGCGAATACCTACAACATGCGGGAATTGCCGCGTGAAGTGATTTTGAATAGGGAATGATGATGACGATGGATATCAACAACGCGTGGAAGTTTGATCGGGATGCCGTCAAGGTGTTTCGTTTCGCGCGCTGTGAATTCAATGCCGCAACGGGCGTTGCAGAGTTGGCGTATCAGTTTGACGACAGTCCGGAGTTCGTGGAATCGGTAACGATTCCGGGTGCACCGTTTGCGTTGGATGATCCGCGCATGGCGTCGGTGAACGCCGCGTTGCGCTTGTTGCACTTGATTACGGGCGTGAGCTATTACAAAGCGGCGGTTCCTTCGACGATCGAAATTGATGGCACGCCGATTGATCAGCGCACCGCTGATTTCCTGCAGATGGTTTACGAAAATGGTCTCGGCGAATTCGCCTACCGTAACGGCTTGAACCTCCGTGGCCAAATCAAATTCCCCGTCGGAACCTCCGAGAACTACGCGGCATCGAAGCAAGACTTGACGCATCATGCGCTGGTTGCGATTGGTGGCGGTAAGGACTCGTTGGTTTCGATCGAGACATTGCGTCGTATTGGCATTGATCAAACGGTGGTGTGGATCGGTGGGTCGCAATTGATCCGCGCGTGTGCAGAGCGCACTGGCTTGCCGATGCTCAACATCGGACGCACGCTGTCGCCGCTGCTGTTCGACATCAATCGGGAAGGTGCATGGAACGGTCACATTCCGGTGACGGCGATCAACTCGGCGATTCTGGTTCTCGCAGCGGTGGTGCTGGGTGTGGATCAGGTGGTTTTTTCGAATGAGAAATCCGCGAGCTACGGCAGCATGATCGAAGGCACCGGTGAAGTGAATCATCAGTGGTCGAAGGGTTGGGCGTTTGAAGAAGCGTTCGCCGCTTATGTGCAGGATCACGTCGCGACCGATTTGAATTATTACTCGTTGTTGCGTCCGTTGAGTGAGTTGGCGGTGGCACGTCAGTTCACGCGTACGGATCATTACGATCAGCATTTTTCGAGCTGTAACCGCAACTTCCACATCATGGGCGAGCGTCCTGTGAACCGCTGGTGCGGTGTGTGTCCGAAGTGTCACTTCGTATTCCTTGCATTGGCTCCGTTTATGTCGAAGCCGCGCTTGGTCAGTATATTCGGTCGCAACTTGCTGGATGACGAATCGCAAGTTGGCGGTTACGACGCGTTGCTGGAATTCCAGGATCACAAACCATTTGAATGCGTGGGCGAAGGCAAGGAATCGCGCGCGGCGATGGCTGCGTTGGCGCAACGTCCGGAGTGGCAAGCGGATGCGTTGGTGCAGCGGTTTAAGCGTGTGATTTTGCCGCAGTTGGATCCATCGGAGTTGTCGATTGATTCGTTGCTGATTTTGGATGAGTCGGAACATCGCGTTCCTTCCGAAATTTGGCCACGCGCGAAAGCCGACTGGAGCATCGGGTAAGTCATGGCGGATGTTGCGCTGCTGAAGGATGACAAGCGCGTTGCGCTTTGGGGTTGGGGCAGGGAAGGTCATGCAGCGTATGCGTGGATCCGTCAACGCCAACCCAACAAACCTTTGCATGTGTTCGCGACAGCCCCTGAGATTGAATCTCTCCGCGATTTGAATGATCCCAATGTTGCGGGGTATGTTGTCGATGATGTGACGGATTTCGGCGGCTATGATTTCGTGATTAAGTCGCCGGGTATCACGCCATATCAACCGATCGTCCGTGCTGCGCAAGATAAAGGAACGCATTTTGTTGGCGGTACCTATCTATGGGCTCAGGAGGCGGCGGATGACGATGGTGTTTTGCGACACACCGTTTGCGTTACCGGCACGAAAGGCAAGTCCACATCCTCAGCGTTGCTTGCACACTTGTTGCGCGCATTAGGTCATAAGACTTTGCTCGCCGGCAATATTGGTTTGCCGTTGCTCGATGAAGCATGCACGAGTGATGTTGAATATCGCGTCATTGAATTATCCAGTTATCAAACGGGTGATCTCGGCCTAAGCGGTGCGAAACCTGAAGTCGCGGTTGTCGTCAATGTCTATCCGGAACATCTGGATTGGCATGGCAGTGAAGCGCAATACGTTGAGGACAAACTCAAGCTCGTGACGGTTGCGAAGCCGTTGACGGCTGTTTTGAATTGCAAGGATGAGCGATTGGTGTCGCTTCGCTTGCCTGACTCGGACATCGTTTATTACGGCGATGATGAAGGTTGGCATCTCAATGGTGACGATCTGTATCGTGCTACTGAGTTCATCATGCACACGCAGCACCTGCCATTGCCTGGACGACATAACCGCGGAAACTTGTGCGCGGTGTTGACGGCCATAGAAGCGTTGGGGTTGGATGCGCGTGCTGCGGCTCCTTCTGCCGCGACGTTCATGCCGCTGCCGAACCGCCTGCAAACGATGGGCGTTGCGAATGGCATTACTTACGTCAATGATTCGATCTCGACAACGCCGCATGCGACGCTGGCCGGACTGTCGTGCTTTGAGTCATCCGATGTTGCGTTGATCGTCGGCGGACATGATCGCGGATTGGATTGGCATGATTTCGCAGCGACGCTGTCATCACTGCCAAACATTCCACGCAAGATCATCACAATGGGCCAAAACCGTCCGAAAATCCACGCACTCCTGCAACCTCTGGCGGAGCAGGGATTGTTCGCGTTGGAAGAAGCGACGACGCTGGAGGATGCCGTGCATGCGGCGCAGTCCACGTTCGTTGACGCAGACGGAACACAGTCGCGTGTCATACTGCTTTCACCGGGTGCGCCGAGCTACGGCATGTATCGAGATTATGTCGAGCGCGGGAAGCATTTTGCGAGCATTGCAGGTTTTGACCCCGAGAAAATTGCAGCGATCCAAGGTTTAGGCGTCGCGTAATTGTTGTCGAAGTCGGGGCGTTCGAAATTGACGACAGGAGATCCCGATGAAGATTCCAACTCTGATTGCCGCCACGTTGGCGATGGGCTTGAGCGCGACTGCGCACGCTGCGATGAAGCAAGTGCCGGTGACGTACACGGTCAATGGCAAAACCTTCGAGAACATTCTCGTCTATGACGACAAAGGTCCGGCGAACCGTCCCGCGTTATTGATGGTTCCGGATTGGTTGGGCATCAACAAAGACAACATCGAGAAAGCGAAGGAAATCGCCGGCAAGGATTACGTCGTGATGCTTGCGGACTTGTATGGCAAGGGCGTGCGTCCGGCGAATGGTGATGAAGCGCGAGCACAAACGGGTGCATTGTATAAGGCGCCAGAGGAACATCGCGCGCGCATCAACGCGGCGTTGCAATCATTGCGTTCCCAAAAAATTGCCAAGTTTAACCCGCAGAAAATCGCAGCACTGGGTTATTGCTTCGGTGGTAAGTCCGTTCTTGAGCTCGCACGCAGCGGCGCATCGTTAGCGGCGGTTGCAAGTTTCCACGGTGGATTGGACACGCTGATTCCCGCGAAGAAGGGCAACATCAACACCAGCATCGCGATCTTCAACGGTGCCGAAGATAAGGGCACGGAGAAGGACATCATGCCGGTCCAAAATGAATTGCGCGAAGCCGGCGCTGACTTCATGTTCGTCAATTTCGCAGGTGCGGTACATTGCTTCGCATTGCCGCACGCGAATCGCGATGTTTGCCGTTACCACCCCGTTGCGGCGGAGCGGTCAGAGCGGATGATGAGGGAGTTTTTTGCGGAACGCTTCAATGCGATCCCCGAAAAAGTGAAACCCTGATTAAGCCGCGCGCTTCACCGAGAACAACGCCAAACCGCGAAGTGCCTTCACGTAGTCGTTGTCCGGCAAACCGTCGAGCGATTCGATCGCGAGGTCGGCGTACTTCAGTGCGACGTCCTGCGAGTAGGTGAGTGAGTCTGCGGCATTGATCGCTTGCAACACGACCGGCATTGCCGACATATCGCCGTCTTCGATTGCCTTGCGCAATTGCGCTGCAGTGTCGGCATCACTGTTTTGCATCGCGTGGATCAGTGGCAACGTCGCCTTGCCTTCGGCGAGATCGTCGCCGAGATTTTTGCCCATCGTTTCCGCATCCGACGCATAGTCGAGAACGTCGTCCGCAATCTGGAACGCATAGCCGAGATTCATGCCGTAGTCGTGGAGCTTCTGTTGAACTTCGTCAGAAGCACCTGCAAGAAACGCACCGAGTCGCGTTGCTGCCGCGAACAAAACTGCCGTCTTGCGCTCAATCACACGCAAATACGCAGCTTCGTCAGTGTCCGGATTATGCACGTGCAACAACTGCAGCACTTCACCTTCGGCGATCTGATTCGTCGTATTCGCCAGCACTTGCATGATCGGCATTTCATCGAGCTCGACCATCAGCTGGAAACTGCGCGAGTAGAGGAAGTCACCGACCAACACGCTCGTTGCGTTGCCCCAAACGGCATTCGCCGTTTCACGTCCGCGCCTTAAGTCGGACTCATCGACCACGTCGTCATGCAACAGCGTGGACGTGTGAATGAATTCGATAACGGCGGCGAGCTGGTGAGCGCGCGGACCGCGATGACCCAGCGATGCAGCGGCGAGCAGCAACAACATCGGACGCAGACGTTTGCCACCGGCCGAAATGATGTATTCCGAGACTTGGTTGATCAACAAGACATCCGACGCCAGGCGGTCGCGGATCAGCTGGTCCACGGCCTGCATGTCGTCCTTGGCAAGCGCCAAAATCTGCGGAAAATCGAGTGCTGGCTGATCAGTCATGAAGTCAAGGCAAATCGTCGGAAAGAATCCGTTAATTATAGAGTTTTGGGCATTTTTTTGCCTGCTTCGTCTCGGTGTGTGAGAGTTGTCTGAGCCAAAATTCAGTTGATTCCGTCCAATCTGCGGGCAATTTGCCGACTGCAATCGTTTGCGACTTATAATCAACTGATATCGCCGGGATTGACGGCGATCATTTTTAGACAGGAAGAATTCTTATGGCACGTGGCATCAACAAAGTCATTCTCGTTGGCAACCTCGGCAACGACCCGGAAGTGAAGTACACCCAGGGCGGCATGGCGGTTACCAAGGTGAGCATCGCAACCTCCTCGAACTGGAAGGACCGTGACGGTAACCAGCAGGAGCGTACTGAATGGCATCGCGTGACGTTTTTTGGCAAGCTCGGCGAGATCGCCGGCGAGTACCTGCGCAAGGGCTCGCAAGTTTACGTGGAAGGCTCGATCCGTTACGACAAATACACGGGCCAGGACGGCGTTGAACGTTATACGACGGACATCATTGCCGATCAGATGCAAATGCTCGGCGGCCGTGGTGAAGGCCGTGGTGCAGACGCTGCACCGGATCGTGGCTTCGCGCCGCGTCAGCAGGGCGGCGGTCGCCCACAAGGTCAAGGTGCCGGCGCTCCTCGTCCGGCACCAGCAGCCGTGCCAACCTCCGATCTCGGTGCCGACTTCGACGACGATATTCCGTTCTGATTTTTGCAGTAATGCGAATAATAATGGGGTGCATTTGCATCCCATTTTTTATGGGGTTTTGGTGACATTTTTCCGACAAACACATGACTAATCTGCAGGTGAGCACCACTCAACTTGGGAGATAAAATCATGAGTAATGTTCGGGTATTTGATTTGCCGACGCGCGTTTTTCACTGGGCGTTTGCAGGCTTATTCGTTGCCGCGTATGCGATCGGCAATTTCGTCGATGACGAAGCTGCGCTGTTCAACTACCACAAACTGTTTGGCATCGTCCTCGCTGCCACAGTTGCGTTGCGACTGATCTGGATGATTGCCGGAACGAAGCACGCACGCATTACCGATTTCAATCTCAATCCAATTGCGTTGTTGTGTTACCTCAAAGGCATCGTCGTCGGCACCAAGGATGATTCGCCGGGTCACAATGCCGCATCGAGCTGGGCTGCCTTGATCATGATCGCGATGGCGATTGGTTTGGCGGTTACGGGATACATGATGACGACGGGAAATGAATCGGTTGAAGAGATTCATGACATTTTTGCGCAAGTGTTTGTTGCGACAGCGGGCATCCACATCCTCGGCTTGATCGTGCATGGTTTCCGCTACCGCGATAAATTCAGTACGTCGATGGTGAATGGGCGGAAAGATCTCATCCGCAACGATGTCGCTTCAGTTGCTCCCCGTAAGCTCGCTGGCGTGCTGTACATGGCACTGATCGCAATGACAGGCATCTACGTGTTCACGAAATACGACGCGGCTGCGCAGACGCTGAATGTTTTTGGCACGACGTATCACCTCGGCGAGGCGGAAGGTGGTGAAGGTGGCGAGCGTGCTGGTGAGCAGGGCGAGTCCGGAGACTCGGATAACGACTGATCGCGACAACGAGCGTGAACATTCTCTGACGGCTGTCACGTTATTAATGCGAGGGACACGGAAGTCCCCTACAATCGACAGTATGAAAATCCAACTTTTCGCCGCATTGTCATTGATGGCTTTGAGCACCACTGCCATCGCCCAGCCGCAGCCACAACGTGCTGCAGCTCCGTCCCAGCAACAAGCAGCCGCCGATGCCGCATTGCAACGCATGTGCGCGCAGCAAGCCTGCCAGCGCAACGTAGCCGTTCAAATGCGCGACAAGCAGGGTAATCAATATCGCAAGACGTTCGCACTGTTGCCGCCGGTCGTGCAGGGACCATACTTCACGGTAACGTCAGGGCAATCGTTGTTCATTGAAGCCGATGTGGCTGGCGACAAGGTGACGAATTACCGCGTTGTTCCGGGGATGCAAAACCCTTCGAAAACTTTCATCGTCTCCCTCTCGCAACTCGACGACGCACGCTCGCAGTTGTTCGTGTTCAATCCATTTGCGCAGAACGTGAAGTTCAATGTGGGTGTTTTGCCACTGGGTTCGAATAAAGTCGTGAAGACGACGAGCTGTCCGATCCAATCACGCAAGCAAGGTTCGATCATCTGGGATAAGCCGGTGCTGCAAGCGACGATTGGTTACGGCGTTGCACTCGCACCAAACGCAAAGCTCACCTGCGGCGAATAACTAAACGGCCCTAAAGTCTTCGGTCACCGTGCCGACGATGGACGACTCATGCAACTGGGAACGCTGCGTTTCCATCAGCCCCGCCGCATACCATTGCTGCATCTCCTGCAGACCGAGCAAACATCGCAAATACGCATCACCAACGTCGCCTAACGTAAATCCGTAAGTCTGTTGACGGAATGCAATCGGTGCAAAAAACGCATCCACCGCCGTGAAGTGCGCACCTGCGAGATACGGACCGCCAAATCTCGAAATACCTTCTTCGAAAATGGATTGCAGGCGATTGAGGTCTTTTTGCAATGGTTCTGAAATCGAAGGCAACGCCACGCGAATCCCGCAATTCATGTTGCAGATGCTGCGTAACGCGGTGAAACCCCCATGCATTTCCGAGGCGCACGAACGAGCAAACGCACGCGCGACATGATCATGCGGCCACACCTTCGGATGCTGCTCATGCAAATACTCTGCGATGGCGAGCGATTCCCACACCGTCGTATCGCCGTCGACCAAGCACGGCACCAAAGCAGTCGGCGAAAACTTCCTAAACACTTCACGGTTATCCGCGCCATAGAAGACTTGCCGCTCTTCAAATGGAATTTCTAGAACGCGCATCAAGATCCACGCGCGAAGGGACCAGGAGGAGTAGTTTTTGTTGGCGATGTAGAGTTCCATGCCCCAGCGTAACACGCGCCAAGGTTGCTAAAATAAAGGTTCCCCTCTCTGTTCGGTGCAGTGACTTGGCAGTAAACATCAATCGGGATTTGGCGCAGTGGTTGTATGACCGTGTCGAAGAAGGCACGCCGGAGAAGCAAGTCCGCAAGAGCCTGACGGATCACGGCTATGACCGCGTGCAAGTCGATACGCTGTGCCGTTACGCATTTCAGCAAACGGACAAATTGGCTGAAGCATTGAAAGCATATGATCGCGATGCATCCGAAGGCGACATGGCGATCACCGAATTCAAGGCGACCGCTGCAATTCCTGACGACCGCGAAAATGCAACGCAAGACGATGTCAAAATCCTCTTCCGCTCCGAACGGCCGCACGTTGTTTTGTTCGGGAATTTCCTCTCGCATGAAGAGTGCGATGCATTGATGGACATGGCGAAGGATCAACTGCGTCGCGCAGAAGTTGTCAGCCGCGAAACAGGCGACCCGGTCATCGATCATCGTCGCACCAGCGAATACACGATGTTCCAACGCGATGAAACCGAACTTTTGCAACGCATTGAAGATCGCATCGCGCGCATTACCGGCGTTCCCGCTACGCATGGCGAAGGCATTCAAGTGATGCGTTACGGTGTGGGCGCGGAGTACCAATCGCATTTCGATTTCTTTGATCCTGATGGCGTGTTCCTTCGCAAGAGCAAGGACCGCGGCGGTCAACGCATCGCCACGTTGGTCATGTACCTCAACGATCCACCGGCGGGCGGCGAAACCATTTTCCCGGATGCCGGCTTGAGCATCTCACCGCAAAAAGGCAACGCCGTCTACTTCGCTTACGTCGCAGAGAACGGTGAATGCGATAACTTGTCGTTCCACGGCGGCGCACCGGTTGTGCGCGGTGAGAAATGGATTGCGAGCAAATGGCTTCGTCAAAACCCTTATTTTCTGGAGCTTGAATGACGTTTCATATTTACCGCGATCTCGCGAAGTGGTTATACGCGCGCTTCCAGGAAGGACAACCGCGCGAGCTCGTAGAACAAATGTTGCGCGAACAGGATTACACCGAAGGCCAGATCGCTGAACTTTGCGAACTGACATATCACAACACCGAGCAACTCAAGAATCGCATCGACGCGTACGAGTACGAATCGGAGAAGGCAACGATCCAACGCCGCCAACTTCCTTTCGAAGTCTGCGCACCGATTCATCACGAAGACCGTAACTACATCGACGCCGATCACGGCCGCATCAAAATAAGCTTCAAAGCCAAGCGCCCTTACGTCATGGTGCTCGACAACTTCCTCACCGACGAGGAGTGCGATGCATTGATCGAACTCGGCACACCGAACCGCAGCCGCGCGCTGGTAATCGATCGCAAAACCGGCGGCGACCAAATCGACGAACGCCGCACGAGCACAAACGTCATTCTCGATGTTTACCAAAATGCATTGATCCGCCGCATCGAAGACCGCATCTCCGAGATGACGCATATCCCGGTCGAGAACGGCGAAAGCATCCAGATCATGCACTACGACATCGGCGCCGAATACGCCCCGCACCACGATCACTTCGCCGACGACATCCCCGGCGAGGTCTACCACCACAAACACGGCGGCAACCGCGTCGCCACACTCGTGATGTACCTCAACGATTGCGAAGAGGGCGGCTCGACGATTTTCCCGCATGCAGGCATCGAAGTTTTCCCGCAAAAAGGTTCCGCCGTCTACTTCGCCTACCTCGACGATGACAACGTGCCGGATGACATGTCCTTCCACGGCGGCTCACCCGTCATCCGCGGAGAGAAATGGATCGCCTCCAAATGGATCCGTCGCTATCCGACCCCGTGGGGCTTGAATGGCGTACGCTCCGCACCTCCGAAATCTGAAATCTGAAATCTGAAATCTACACCCGAGAATGCCGCCGCAAGTATTACATTTCCTGATTCGGTTTTTCGGACGAATCCTGATTGCGGTGGTGGGTGCTCGCATCGCTAGGAACTTGGCGATTGCGCTGCATGATGTCAGGGATGAGATCCTGATGCTGATTTCGTTGGTCAGTGGGTATGTGATCAGTGCTGCAGTGATGCTGGTTCGCTCAGACGAAACAGGCAGGGATTTCTTTTCCGCGATTGAGTGGTACGACGGCGTGATCATGTTTGGTGCGTCGATGTGCGTGCTAATTGTCTTACTAAGGAATAAAGCGCGCGGACGCCCGAAAACGCGAAGTATGCTGCACGATTGGTGCACCGAAAATGGCTATCGACACGAAGTGATTTCTCAGGGGCGTTTCGAAGTCTATCGCAAGGACGATCGTAAAATTTCGATACTTCGTGTTCCATCAAGAAAGTACTTTGAGATCACACGAACGTAGGGCGGCGAGGAAATGGAGCGTTGGTTTATCATGTTCGATGAATCGGCGGAAAGCTAATTAAAGACCGGCGGACACAGGTTCAACTTTTGAGAACGCACGAAAAAAGAAGGACCCGCACCTCGCGAGCCCTTCCTTTAGTCTTAAGCCTTAAGCCTTAAGCCTTTCGCCTTCAGCCTTACGCGTCAGCGTCACCCGCAAACGCCTCAATCGGCAAACACGAACACATGATGTTCTTGTCACCGTAGACGTTGTCCACGCGTGCCACCGGAGCCCAGTACTTTTGGAACTTCAAGGACGGCAGAGGGAACACAGCGAGCTCACGTGAGTAACCATGCTTCCACTCATCGGCAGCCATCATGGTGGCGGTGTGGGGTGCATTTTTCAGAGGGTTATCTTCGCGATCCAACTTGCCTTCTTCGACCATGCGGATTTCGTCGCGGATCTGGATCATCGCATCGATGAAACGGTCCAGCTCATGCATCGATTCCGATTCCGTTGGCTCAACCATCAACGTGCCCGAAACCGGGAAGCTCAACGTTGGTGCGTGGAAACCGAAGTCGATCAAACGTTTCGCCACGTCTTCCGCACCGATGCCCGTCGCATCCTTCAGTGGACGCAAGTCGAGAATGCACTCGTGAGCAACGAGACCGTTACGACCCGTGAACAAAGTCGGGTAGTGCGGTTCGAGGCGCTTCATGATGTAGTTTGCGTTCAGCAGAGCGATTTGCGTCGCTTGCAGCAAACCATCCGAACCCATCAGCGTGATGTACATCCACGAGATTGGCAAAATCGACGCCGACCCAAACGATGCCGCCGACACCATGCCGACATCACCTTCGCCACCGAACGTGCGTGGCAGGAACGGCTCCAAGTGCGACTTCACTGCGCAAGGACCGACGCCAGGACCGCCGCCACCGTGTGGGATACAGAATGTTTTGTGCAGGTTCAAGTGCGAAACGTCCGAACCCCACTTGCCTGGCTTTGCGAGACCGACCAACGCATTCATGTTTGCGCCGTCCGTATAAACCTGACCGCCATGCTTATGGATGATGTCGCAGATTTCGACGACGTCCTCTTCGAACACACCGTGCGTCGACGGATACGTGATCATCAAAGCCGCCAAACGATCCGAATACTTCTCAGCGTTCAATCGGATGTCTTCCACGTCGACGTTGCCGTTGGCATCCGTCTTCGTCACGACAACCTTCATGCCGCATAGATTCGCCGACGCAGGGTTCGTACCGTGCGCCGAATCCGGAATCAAGCAGATGTCGCGTTGATCTTCACCACGTGAACGATGGTACGCACGAATCGCGAGCAAGCCGGCGTATTCACCTTGCGCACCGGAGTTCGGTTGCAACGACACTGCGTCATAACCCGTGCACTCGACGAGCATTGCTTCGAGACCGTCGATCAATTCCTTGTAGCCCAATGCTTGCGACGCAGGTGCCAACGGATGGATGTTCGCGAACTCAGGCCACGTCACCGGAATCATTTCCGCCGTCGCGTTGAGCTTCATCGTGCACGAACCCAGCGGGATCATCGTGCGGTCCATCGCCAAATCCTTATCGGCCAACGAACGCAAATAACGCAGCAACTCATGCTCACTGTGGTGCGTGTTGAACACCGGGTGCGTCATGAACGGCGTGGTGCGAACGGCTGAGTCAGGAATCGCCGAAACAATCGCTTCAACGTCTGCAATGGATGCGCCAAAAACTTTCGCCACCGCATTCAAATCTTCGCGCGTCGTGGTTTCATCGAAGCTCACACCAACGCGACCGTCTTCGAAATAGCGCAGGTTAATGCGCGCCGCTTCCGCAGCCTTACGGATCGCAGCAGCGTCGGCGCCCGACACCGTGATCGTGTCGAAGTAGTTTTTGGTCACTTCCAAACCGGCAGCAGACAACGCCGTGCCCAACAACGCCGTGAAACGATGCACGCGTTGCGCGATACGCTTCAAGCCATCAGGTCCGTGATAAACCGCATACATCGCCGCCATCACCGCCAATAGAACTTGCGCAGTACAGATGTTGGACGTGGCTTTTTCACGACGAATATGTTGCTCACGCGTTTGCAGCGTCAAGCGGTAAGCAGGCTTGCCTTCCGCATCAATCGACGCACCAATCAAACGACCTGGCATCGAACGCTTGTATGCATCACGGCACGCCATGAACGCCGCATGCGGACCGCCGAAGCCAAACGGCACACCAAAGCGCTGCGTGTTCCCTACAACGATATCTGCGCCCCATGAGCCCGGCGATTCAATCAACGTCAACGCAAGCAGGTCAACCGCCGCAACAACCAACGCACCCTTCGCGTGCAACGCATCGGCAGCGGCGCGGTAATCATTGATCGAACCGAACGTATCCGGATACTGGAAAATCGCACCGAACACATCGTGCTCAGCTGCTTCGGAATCATCACCAATGATCAACTCAATGTTCAACGGTTCCGCGCGCGTGCGAATCACTTCGATGGATTGCGGATGCAAACCCTTCGAGACGAAAAACTTCTCTGACTTCGACTTACTCGAACGCGACGCCAACGTCATTGCTTCAGCAGCAGCCGTGCCTTCATCAAGCAACGATGCATTCGCAATTTCCATGCCCGTCAATTCCGCGCACATCGTCTGGAAGTTGATCAGCGCTTCCATGCGGCCTTGCGAAATTTCCGCCTGGTATGGCGTGTATGCGGTGTACCATGCCGGATTTTCCAGCACGTTGCGCAAAATCACATTTGGCGTAATCGTCCCGTAATAACCCTGGCCAATGAAGCTGCGGAAAACCTGGTTCTTGTCGGCGATGGCGCGGATTTTCGCCACTGCATCGACTTCCGTCATCGACAACGGCAAATCGAGCGGGACAGAGGACTTGATGTTCTTCGGCACGATCGCGTCAGTCATCGCTTCAAGACTGTCGAAACCGACAACCTTCAGCATGTCCTGCACTTCCTGATCGTTGGGGCCGATGTGACGCGCGATGAAGGCGTCGTTATTTTCGAGTTCGCGGAGGGTCGGGTTCGTCATGGAGAGGCTTCCGTTTAGCGGGCAAAAATCCAGCCACAGCCTCATCACCAGCGCTGTAGTCAGTGCCCTCTGTCCTTTTGCCTGAGAGTTTGAAGTCACACCGACGTGCATCGATGCAACCCTTGCCCCTTCGGCGCCGCCTAAGCGATCTCTCCAGAGTGTTCACGGCAGACGGTCAAAAGCCTGAGCGATTGCGGGCGGTTGCGCCTTTGGCAGCGGGCATCAACCATCGCCCGCTTCTCCCATCTGCCATGGGGTAGCCCCCAATTATAGGCGATTTGCGCCCTCATTTCCCCGCCAAAACCTCCGTCACCACACCCATTTCCACCACTCCGAGTGGGATTCCCGTCGCCTTACGCCTCACTCATCGTGTGAACCGAGATGTACGGTCCGCCGCAACGCATCGCCACATCCAAATTCAGCAAATTCGAGGGCGGCGTTTCGATCGCACCACCGCCTGCTTTCACGCGCGATCCAACTTCAAAAACCATCCCACCTGGCTTGTGGCGAATCGCATTGCTTGCTCCCAATTTCACCAACTCAAAATCGTGACTCCACAAAATCATCGCGCTATGCGACGCGTCTCTTGCAAGTCGAATGCAACCATTTTTCTCAATCAACGTTCCACTCGCGAGCGCAGTGAGGTTGACCGTTTGAACTCCTGGCGCCGGCGCAGGAAACATCGGCAACACAACTTCCGCAGGCTGCACGTGCGCACAACCTGCTACAAACAAAATCAGCGAAGAAAGAAGCACCTTCATAAATCTGATGCCACCGTTGTCTTGAGCAACCATCAGATTATTAAACTCAAGATGAAGATGTTGTTACCAAAAAAACAGGCTCCGAAAGGAGCCTGTTTCATTTGTGACATCTGCTAAGAAATTAGTTCTTCGGTGGTTCGGCTGGTGATGGAGCTGCGTTGCCACCTGGTGCGGATGGTGCATCGGATGAAGCGGGAGCAGGAGCGGCGGGAGCAGCACCAGCAGCAGGCGAGGCAGCTGGGGAAGCGGAAGCGACAGCACCACCGGCGGCGTTCCAACCGCATTGGCGGCCGGCGTTTTGTTCCTTCAACCACGACGTGAGTGGAGCGAAGTATTCGACCATGGGTTCTGCGGACATTTTGTCAGAGCCTGTCATTTCCTTCAAAGTCGCTTGCCATGGTTGCGAAGCACCGCGGGACAACATCGTCTTGAGCTTCTCGCCCGCGGCCTTGTTGCCGTAGAACGAACACTCATTCAGAGGACCCTTGTAACCGGACGCGTCGCACATCGCCTTGTAGAACTGGAATTGCAGCACGTGCGCCATGAAGTAACGCAGGTAAGGCGTGTTGCCCGGCACGTGATACTTCGCGCCAGCATCGAAGAACTCATCACCACGCGGCGCAATCGGCGCGACACCTTGGTACTCCGCCTTCAACTTCCACCACGCCGAGTTGTATTGATCCGGCTTAATGCTTCCATCAAAAACACCCCAACGCCACTTATCGATCATCAATCCAAATGGCACGAACGCAACCTTCGCCAACGCCATGCGCATCTGCGAATTGATCATCGATTCCTTCGATTCCGATTGCGCACCGACGAGACCGATCGAGTTGAGATACTTCGGCGTCATCGCGAGAACCATCGTGTCACCGATGGCTTCGTGGAAACCATCATTCGCACCGCCTTGGAAATACGCCGGCTGCGGGTTGTATGCGAGGTCATAAAAAATATGCCCCAACTCGTGATACACCGTCGTGAAATCTTCTTCGTTGGGTTTGGTGCACATTTTGACGCGGACGTCGCCTTGCATATCGAGATCCCACGCACTCGCATGGCACACGACATCACGGTCACGCGGCTTGATGAACTGCGTGTTTTCCCAGAACGAATCCGGCAACTTCGCGAGACCTAATGACGTATAAAAATCTTCCGCACGCCTAAACGTTTCCTTCGCCGTCACCAACTGTCCTGCACGGAATGCATCGTCGAGAGCGTCGGGGCCGGAGCCGGTCATTTTCGACTGGGCTTCCGCGATGTTTTTGTCATCGATGGCTTTCAATGCTCCGGTCACATCCAACGGTGATGCATTCGGATACGGCGCGGCGAGATCCCACAGGTTGCCCCAATCCTGTTGCCACATGTTGCCCATCAAATGCGCCGGCAACATACCGCCCGCAACGTGACCCTTATCGGCGCCATACTTCTCATCGAGTTTGCCGCCCATGTAGCAATGCAGTTGCTCATACATCGGCTTCAGCTGACCCCACAGACGATCAACTTCCGGACCAACTTCATTCGCCGGCATGTCGTAACCCGAACGCCACATTTCACCGGCATCCGCGTAACCCATTTCCTTCGCGCCTTCATTCACAAGCTCGGCAAAACGCACATAATCCTTCTTCGAATTCACGGCAGTGCCATACCAGCCATTCATCGCGTTGAGTTGTTCGTTGTAATCACGGCTGTTGCGCAAAACATCCTCGAGGTCGCCGAGTTGCTTGCAGTTCGCTTCACCTTCGCCTTCGCAAACTTTGCCCGCGCCGTACGCGCCTTCCAGCTTGGCGGCAATCTTCGTCAGTTCGGAAACCTTCAAAGGATCCTTCGGCGCCGGCATCGAGGTCATCAGCTTCAACAACTTCAGCGCACGTGCCGATTCCGGCTTCATTTGTTGGCCTTCGAATTTTTTGGCCTGTTCAATCCAGCTGTTCAATTGCAGCAAGCCGCGTTCGTTCGCCTTCGCCGCGAGAAATTCGGTATCCGGCGTAATATGCGTCGCCGCCATCCACTGCGCCTTGTTCGCTTCGAGATACGTTTCGCGCATTTCCTTGTCCAGGCGCGCCACAAACTGATCGGCGGTTTCACCTTCCGGAATCGCCGCACCCGACGGCGTCGTCACCGCCGACGTGTTCTTCGTGGCAGTGCGTTCGCAACCCGCGAGGCCAATGGTCAAAATCGCAACCGACATCGCGGACACGAGCAGAGTAGGGCGTAACTTCATACGTTTTTCCTTCCACCAAAAAATATTCTTCAACCCCCAACTTTACCCCGATTCCGCCCCGCACAATCCGTCAGACCAAGTCCCTTGACGCCGCCTTTACAAGTCGCCGCTCGCGCAGCCACTCCCAGGCATCATCGGCATCGTCTTCGAAATATGCTTTCGTCGACCCCAGCCGAAACGAATAACCCCACGCGTCCATGTCGTCGAATATGTCTTCCCGCGTTACGCCATCCAGCGTCTCCCCCAGCAAAACCTGCAACAGGCAAACCGCGTTTTCCTCTTCGATCGAATCCGTCGCATCGGTGTGCACAAGCGCGCGCTTTTCGGCCGGCAATACGATCAAATGCCCGGCCTCATGCATCATCGAATGCACCGGCGTATCGCTGCGCACGAACACATCGCTTCCGATGATGCCCGCTTCCGTCTCGCCCCAATAGCTGCCCGGAATTTCTTCCCCGTCCGCCACGTGGCGCAACATCAGCCCGTACCGCGCGAGCAACTGCGCAGCTTGGGTGAACTCAATGTCGGCGATCGTTTTCATGGTTTTGCATTCTACAGTCAGTCCACAACTGTAGCCAAAATCAACAATTGTGGACACACTTTACGCGCCGCTCACACCGCGCGCTCTATGCTCGAAGCCATGAACAAAACCTACGACGCCATCATCGTCGGCGCCGGTCCCGCCGGCCTCACCGCCGCCACCTACCTGCGCCGCTTCCACCGCGACGTACTGGTCATCCACAACAACGACAGCCGCGCCGAGTGGATTCCCGAGAGCAACAACTGCCCCGGTTTCCCGCAGGGCGTCACCGGTACCCAACTGCTCGCGCGGATGAAATGTCAGGCGGAGGCTTTTGACACGCCGTTCATCGAGGGCACGGTCGAGCGCCTCGAAAAAACCGACACCGCCTTCAACGTCATCATCGAACACGGCACCTATAATGCATCACGCGTCATCCTCGCAACCGGCATGAAGGATCGTCTGCCCGAAGTCACCTGGGTCGAAGACGCCGTCGCCAAACACGCGATGCGCCTGTGTTCCATCTGTGACGCATACGAAGCGTCCGACCAACGTATCGGCGTGTACGGTCGCCTGACTGACATCGCGAGCCACGGCACGTTCCTGCGCAGCTACTCCGCGCACGTGCATCTGATCCCATCCGACGCCGACGACGTCGACCACCCGAAAGTGGAGGAGGCCCGCGAAGCCGGTGTTCATGTCCACCGCTTTGGTGGCGAGTTGGGGTTCGATGGAGAGAGTTGTTTTTGGCGGAATGACGAAGGGCAAACGTTCACCTTCCACACCGTCTATCCCTTCATGGGCAGCATCACCACTGCGCAACTCGCGGCTGACATCGGCGCTGAACTCACCGACACGAAGGAAATGCTCGTCGACAAAAACCAAATGACCACCGTCGACGGCCTCTACGCCATCGGGGACGTCGTCAGCGGCCTCAACCAAATCTCGGTCGCCGTCGGCCAGGCCGCGGTCGCCAGCTGCCACCTCCACAACGCGCTCCCCCGCAAACTCCGCGAAGAGCAACCAGGACGCGCATGACCACAAATGTGATCTTTGACGCTGCTACAGCTGTTGCTTCCTGTGCGGAAACATTTGTAACCACTGGAAACATTTGTAACCGCGGCACCGGAAGATTTAGGTCGAACAATGAGCAAACTGCTCCAGATTGCAACCGTTTCGCAACCATTTGGCTACATTTGTAACACCCAACGAAAAAGCGCCGCGAATCTCACAATCCGCAGCGCCGTGATTTCAGATTTCAGATTTCAGATTTAAGTCGCTTTACCGTCAGGTAGATCGACTTTGATATCCAGCACGTCAAAATCGCCTTCCTTCGTCACGTTCACCTTGACCGCGTCCGCGTCGATCGTCACGTACTTCTGGATCACCGCCAACAACTCCTCGCGCATCACCGGCAAGTAGTCTGGCTCCGTACCCGAACCGCGTTGCTGCGCGATGATGAATTGCAGACGGTTCTTCGCGACGTCAGACGTCTTGCGGGAGGACTTCAGGAAATCAAACATACCCATCGTGGCTTATCCTCCGAACAGCTTCGAGAAGAAGCCTTTCTTTTCTGCATCAATGAAACGCATTGGGCGCGATTCACCCAACAAGCGTGCGACCGCATCGTCATACGCTTGCGCAGCATCCGACGACGTGTTCGTGATCACGGGCTCGCCGGCGTTCGACGCCGACAAAACATCCGGCGACTCCGGTATCACACCGATCGCCTTCAAGCCGAGGATTTCTTCCACGTCCTTGATCGACAACATCTCACCGGTTTCCACACGCTTCGGCGAATAACGCGTCAACAGCAAAAATTCCTTCATCCGCTCACCTTGCTCGGCCTTGCGAGTCTTCGAAGCGAGCAGACCCAAGATACGGTCCGAGTCACGCACCGACGACACTTCCGGATTCACGACGACGATCGCCTGATCCGCGAAGTACATCGCCAACGCCGCACCCTTTTCGATACCGGCAGGGGAGTCCGCGATGATGTATTCGAAACCTTCGTCCTTCAACTCGTTCAAAACACGCTCAACGCCATCTTGCGTCAGCGCATCCTTGTCACGCGTTTGCGACGCGGCGAGAACGTACAAGTTGTCGTAACGCTTGTCCTTGATCAACGCCTGCTTCAAATTCGCTTCGTTATTGACCACGTTGACGAAGTCATAAACCACACGGCGCTCACAACCCATGATCAAGTCCAGGTTACGCAAGCCCACGTCAAAGTCGATCACCGCGACCTTATGGCCACGACGTGCAAGTCCCGTAGCAATGCTGGCGCTCGAGGTCGTCTTGCCGACGCCGCCTTTGCCCGATGTCACAACGATAATTTCAGTCAACTTAGAGTCCTCCGCCTTAAGGCGTTATTTTTGTAAAAAACAATTAAACCAGTTTATTCAATTACGGCAAACTTTAGTTGACCGTCTTCCAACCAAATCTGCACCGGCTTCCCGACAAATTCAGCTGGCACTTCTTCCAGTACCCGATATTGGCCCGCAATTGCGACCAATTGCGCATCAAATTCGCGACAAAAAATCCGCGCCTTCTCATTGCCCTTCGCACCTGCGAGCGCACGGCCGCGCAACGGACCGTAGATGTGGATCGAACCGTCCGCCAGTGCTTCCGCACCCGCGCCAACGCCCGTCAAAATCGTGAGGTCGCGATTCGCCGCATAGACTTGCTGACCCGAACGGATCGGCTTGTCGTGGATCATGCCCGGCTGACCGTCTTGCGAGGTGACCGCCACAGGGGCCGGAGCTGGAGCAGGAGAGGGAGTGGGCGCCGCTGCAGCGGGCGCAGGAGCAGGGGCCGCGGCTGGTACCGCCTTATCCGCGTCACCGCCGAACGCATACGACTCCCGGAACTTCGCCAAAACCGGCAAATCCAGCTCCCGAGCCAGTGACTCGACGGCCGACGTGCCATATGCGATCGCCACCGGAATTGTGCCGGCTGCCCGCAGCGCGTCAATCAATTCCTGAGCCTGCGCGACCGACGGGACTTCGGACAGAGCCCCAAAATCCAGCACCACCGCCGCCTTCTCAAACATCTTCGGCGCGCGCTTCACCCGATCCGCCATCTCTGCCTGCAACTTGCCGACGTCGAGAGTCTGCACGCGCAAATTCGCGATTCCAACTTGACCGATTTTCAGTTCGCCTGCGAGTTCGTAATTCAATGCGTGTTCCGTGCGTGCAATAAGGTTAGAGAGTAGTGCGCGGCTCGACGGACGTGCCGACCCGCGGTTGAATGATCCACGCCGCATCCGGCAGTTTATCGCCGTACGTCGCATGGATCCATTCGTAACTGTAGAGCGGCTTCATCAGCATGGACGCACGGATACCGGCACTTTCCATCTTGCGCTGACCGACTTCGCGGAAACCGATCGTGCCATGGAACAGCAGCACCTTGTCCGCCATCTCATCCATCAACACTTCCGTCGCCAACTGCGGATACCGCAGCTCCGCATAACTCTCCGCGTCCGCATACAGAATCCGGCCCACACCGCCACCACGCGTCTCGTTATCGACCACGATGCGATCAATGTAAAAAAACGCCGGATGATTGCGACGGAACCAATCGAAGTTGGAGGAATCGTGCTGCGCGCCGGAACCGTAGCCGATGATGAAGCCGTGCAACTGCTCGTCCACGACTGCGACCCGGAAATATTCGGCGGTATCAAAAAGGTGCTGCAACCGCGCTTCATCCATCGGGAGAATCGACGTCCCCGCGGAGTTGTTCATCGTCAAAATGGCACCTAATTCGTCTGGTCTAACATCGCGAATAAGTACCGACATGAAGCGCTCCAAAGCCAAGAAAAATTGCGTTTTCCGCAACCACGCCATTATGGCACAAAGGGCCGTTGACCGTGACCTTTAGGTGATACGCACGCCCCGCCATTCCTATAGCATGGTCGACATGGTTCTCCGCTTTGATCACATTCGAATCCTGCGCTATTCGGGGCTTTTTACATGGGCCCTGATGGGCTTCCCGATCCTCGACTTGTTGCGCCGCTCCGACTTCGGCGCTAGTGACGTCAAGTGGATCTGGGGCTGTTACATCGCGTTCGGTCTGAGCTATTACTGGGTCACGTTGAATCTCGGGCGCAAACGCCGCAATCCCATCGACTACGTGTTGATGAGTGTGTTGACGTTGTCGTCGCTGGGGTTCGGGTTTTTCTCGGGGAGTGGGCTCGGCAGCATCTTGCTGATGGTCGCCGCGTCCGTCATCGCGTGGCTCTTGCCGGCAGCGTGGGGCATCGCGTGGATCGTGCTCGCGAACATGAGTTTGATTCCCGTGTTCATGTCGATGAACTACACCTTCTCCGATGCGCTGATGCAGTCGAGTTTGTATGGTGGGTTTTGTTTGTTTGTGTTCGCCACGTCCTACGTCGCGCGCCAACAAGCGCAAGCCCGTGATGAGCAGCGCCGTTTGAACGCCGAATTGCGCGGAACACGCTTGTTGCTCGCTGAATCCACGCGAATGACGGAGCGCACGCGCATCAGCCGCGAGCTGCACGATTTGCTCGGACATCACCTCACTGCGCTGAGTTTGAATCTCGAAGTCGCCAGTCACTTGACGCAAGGCGTGCCGAAGGAACACATCACGCAAGCACACACTCTCGCGAAGTTGCTGCTGACCGACGTGCGCGAAGTCGTGAGCACCTTGCGCGAATCCGGCGCGATGAACGTGGCGGAAGCGTTGAAACCACTCGCCCAAAATGTCCCCGGCATCAAAATCCACATGGACGTCCAGGAACCGCTCATGATGGATGAGCCAGATCGGGCGCACGTGTTGTTACGCTGTACGCAGGAAATCGTCACGAACGCGGTGCGTCACTCGAAAGCCGAAAATCTCTGGATCCACGTCGATTCGCAAAAAGGTGTCGTGCATTTGAACGCCCGCGACGATGGTCAAGGTTCGTCGCAATGGGTCGCAGGAAATGGGCTTAAGGGCATGCGCGAGCGGCTGGAACAGTTTGCCGGCAGCGTGGAGATCAAGACGGCGCCGGGAAGAGGTTTTGGCGTGGAAATTTCACTGCCATTGCATAGCGATGATCGCGTTGCGGTGGCTCAGACATCCTTACAGGAGTAATTTGTGTCCAATCCCATTCGCGTGATGTTGGTCGATGACCAGACGCTGGTCCGCCACGGTGTGCGTTCGTTGCTCGGGCTGTCGGACCGCATTGAAGTGGTCGGTGAAGCGTCCGATGGCAAGCAAGCGGTCGAGCAAGTGCCCGTCATCGCGCCCGACGTGGTGTTGATGGACATGCGCATGCCGGTGATGTCTGGTCTCGAAGCGGTGCAGGCATTGTCCGCCGCGGGACAGTTGCCGCCGACGATTATTTTGACGACGTTTGATGATGATCAGCTCGTGCTTGCAGGCATTAAAGCCGGCGCAAAAGGTTACTTGCTCAAGGACGTTTCGCTGGAACAGCTCGTCGAAGCGATTGAAACCGTGCATTCCGGTGGTTCACTGATGCAACCCGCAATGACGCAGCGTTTGATGTCGGGATTGGAGCAACTCAACAATAATTTCGTGTCGTTGGACCAGCCGGATCCGCTGACGGAGCGTGAAACTGAGATTCTGCGGCTCATGGCCGGCGGGTTCAGCAACAAGGAAATCGCGAATTCCCTCGGTGTGGCGGAGGGAACGATCAAGAACCATGTGTCGAATATTTTGTCCAAATTAGGTGTGAGAGACCGCACCCGTGCCGTTTTGAAGGCACTTGAGTTAGGATTAGTCTGATTTTTTTGCAAAAAACCCACCTCAACGTATCGCATCCTAGCGCGAGGATTGGTAGTATTTCTGGATGCGCCTATCCCAGCCCGGGGTGGGCCCTGGAGAATTGTTGATGACGAACCGTATTAAAGAATTCCTTATTTCGATTGGTATTGTTGCGACCATGTTTGTTATTTTTGGTCTGATCCTGCCATCGAGCCGCCATATGTCAGCGGAAGTTGAAACGAATCGTAAGCCTTCGATCGTATTTGACAATCTGGATAGCTTCGAACGCTGGAAGGAATGGAACCCAATCGCGACGCGCGATCCCTTTATCAAGACGAAGTTGTCGGGTGCTGCCTCGGGCAAGGGTCACAAGCTGGATTACATGTCGAGCGTGCCTAAGGATGGCGTCGGTTCGTGGGAAATCACGGATGTTGTTCCTGAGAAGTCGATTGACGTGAAGGTTGACAACTCGGCAATGGGTTTCAACAAGCGCATGAAGTTCAGCTTGACGCGCGCCGGTCGCATGAAGCGCAACACGAACATCGTGCAGGCGTATGACGTCGATTACGGTTGGAACCTTTTCGGCCGTTACGCGGGTATGTACGTTTCGGGTACGGTCGGTGAAGACTTGAAATCGGGCATGAAGAAGTTCGGCAACATGCTGGCTCTGATTCCTAACTTCGATTATCACGATCTGGTGACGGGCGATGCTGCGACGGATCCGAAGTTCGGTAAGACGGAAGAGAAGAACTTGTTGTTCATCTCGGTCGAAGTGCCTCGCGCAGACGGTCCGCTGAAGTCGTCATTCGCAGACGCGCAACGTGTCTTGAACAGCCTGATCGCAGAGCGCGGTTTGGTTGCTGATGGTCCAGCACAAATCCACGTGACCAATTTCGGTCAGTCGACGTTTGCTTTTGACTTGGCTCAACCAGTCAAGAAGCCAGGCGCGACGGGCAAGCTGGACATTCCAGTTGGCGGTCAAATCAAGTACGCATACTACCCAGCCGGTGATATCGCAATCGTTCCAGCAGTCGGCACGTACAACGATCTGCCGAAGTACCGCAATGCTTTGAAGGGTTGGGTTGAGTCGAAGGGTGCACAAATCGACGGCCGTCCGTTCGAAGTTTGGCAGTCGGGTCTGGAAGGCAGCTTGACGCCAGCCGGTACGTACAACGTGATGTACCGCGTGAAGAATGCCCCAGCGGCCGCCGCAGCACCTGCAGCTGATGGTGCGGCTAAGCCAGCGGACGCCGCAGCTAAGCCTGCTGACGCGGCGAAAACACCTTAAGGTTCCTTCGTGGCAGCGATCCGACGTGGTTTTGACACGCAGATCGCCGCCCGCCACTTGGGTCGTGTCGACCCAATGTTCAAACCTTGGATACGCAAATTGGGGCCCATCGAGGCCCCAATTTCGTGGCGGGGTGCTTTTGATCCGACGGACGCGCTCGCACGCGCAATCCTGCATCAGCAACTGTCCGGCAAAGCCGCCGCGACCATCATCGGGCGGTTAGAGGCCGCTTCCGGCGTCTCCGTCATCTCCGGCCCCGCAATTTCGTCGCTGTCGGATTCGGAATTGCGCGCCTGTGGCATTTCGGGCAACAAGGCGAAAGCTCTGCGCGATTTGGCGGCGCGCGCCGTGCGTAGCGAAATTCCATCCTCGCGAAAACTCGCTCACATGTCCGAGGACGACATCATCTCGGTGCTGACCGAGGTGCGCGGAATCGGCCGTTGGACGGTCGAGATGTTGTTGATGTTCCGGCTGGGGCGTCCAGATGTTTTGCCCGTCGACGATCTCGGCATCCGCAAGGGCGCGCAACGACTCGACGTGCTGGAATCCTTGGTGTCCCCTCGTGAGCTCTCCTCGCGTGGCGAGATCTGGGGTCCGTATCGGTCGCTCGCCGCCATGTATCTGTGGCGAATCGCGGATTTCTCCGGCGAGTAGCTACTTGACGCCGTCGCGCCGTCGGTGCACGCAATATCCGCCTGCCACAATTGTGACACCCCGCGAAAGAGAGGTTCGCCGCAGGCCTCAGGCGCAAGAGCCCGCAAACGCCCAATGCCACGGCTCGTAGGTGATGCCGTGAGGATTGTCGCGCGGGTACGACATCACGAAGCCGAAACGCCGAGCGTGCGAACACAGCCATGCGAAGGCAGGCGTCAGCTCGAACGACTCTTCGGCGGGCGGCTCGTCGGGTGTGCCGATGTCCAGCGCGAGACCGGAGTGGTGCTCGCTGAAGCCGGGAGCGGCGTTGACGTTGAGGATCTCGGGGATGGTGATGCCGCGGGCGAGTTTTCGGTCGAAGATCCCAAACTGATAAAAATGACTCCGGAACCCCGAGATCGCCTCGAGCACCACGCCGTCGGCCAACGCTGCCGCCTGCATCGCGAGCCAGGCGCGTCCGGCATCACGCTGCATCCACAATGAGCGCTGATAACGGTCGAAGCCGGCGAACCAGAGCACGCTTGGCTCGGATGTCAGCGGCAGACCCGACACAAGAGCGTAGTCACCAGCATCCAAACCGTAGTCGGCGAGCTGCTGCAGCGAATGCGTGTTCGCGACGGACGAAGAGCCACTCCAGATCGCGAGATCGACGTCGTGATTCAAGGACTCCAGGAACACTTGCGCAATTTCGCGCAGGCGAGCAGCAGTCAGATCGTCGCAATCCAACTCTCCAACGCGCCGCAGACCGCCGGGGATGTCGAGAGAGTAGGGGAATTGACCGGATTTTTTGTCGCGTAACATCCACTCACTGTTGCGGAATTCGCGGCCTTCCAGTGAACCGTTTGCGTCGATCAGGCAGCGCGGCCAGATTTCGACGAACTCACTGTTGAACATGTAGAGATCGTTCATTGCGCGACCGGAATGCGGAACATCGGCGCGACCGAAAACTCACCTGTCGCCATGACGCTGCCGCCATCGGTTGTGAATGACATCGCCTCAGCCTGCGGAATGATCGGCAAAACACGGACCGTCGGCTTCGACTCCAGTGCATCGCCCCAGCTCTCCTTTCCGCCGCGCTTGTAAATCAACAGATAACGATACGTCATCACGGCGATCGACTTGCGATCGGGTGCGATGCTCGCCGCAGTGACTTGGTGATCGTAAGGCGCGAGCTTCGGACGCGACTTCAACTCTTCCGGTGATGCGACTGGGATGTGCAAAGCTTCGCCGAGTGCCGTTGCGGTGACGAGCTTCTCGTGAGGCGCAGTGAGAGGAACGGCGAAGGTGAGAGGGGGTTTGCGTTTTTTGGTAATGATGATCGCTTGATCATTCGCACTGTCGATCGCGAGTGCTTCCGCGTCGTGCGGACCATCCGGATATTTGAAAGCGATGGAGCGCGTTGGCTCGATGCGCGAGTTCGTCAACGCGTCGGGTTCTTCAAACAAGTGCAATTGCAGCGTCTTGCGCAGACCACCGTTGTCGCCGATGTCCCCGACGACGAGATATGATTTGCCGTCCTTCTCATACAACGACAGATCTTCCCAGTCCGTATTGCGCACGCCGTCGACATTCAATGTTGCGACACGTGAACCATATTCATCGATCGCGTAGAGATTCGCCGTGTTGCCGCCGTCGTTGAGAACCCAGTAGATGTCCTTGAACTTCTTCGAGGCGACCATGCCGCTGATTTCGTTGAGCTGTTGATCAACGATTAAACCTTGCAGGTGTGATGAATCGCCACCGCCCATCGGAATGCCGCATGCCGATAACGTCGCGATGAACAGCGAAAGCACAGCCACCCGTAACCGGAAACGCGAGCGCGTTGCGAGTCCTATAATGGGTTGAGCGGTAGCTGGGCGAAAATGCATCGCACTAGGATCGCAGATTGAGCGCGGGACTTGAACCCTTTGGGCAGTTTTTGAGCGCACATCATCGAAATTTGTTGAAGGAATCACCATGACTGATGCGTACCGTTATGCCGTTTATCTCGTCGATCAAGTTGCCGAGGTGCTGGGGCCGGTCGTGCAACCGTTTATCAAGTCCGATGCGAGCGGCGACCACTTTCTTGCGACGGAAGTGGATACGGGTGGTGCATTTTGTGAGTTGACGTTGGTCGGTCAGGATGCGGAAGGCAAGACAATGACGATCGAACTCATGATTCCAATGGGCATGATCCGCATGGTGATTTCAATTGTCAGCGACGGCAAGTTCGGATTTGATGTCCGCCCGCCTGCCGCCGTGGTTCCTCAGAAACCCTGAAGCGACAAGTCCATCCACACCATGTGGTGATCACTCGCGCTGGCGTATTTCGCGGCGGCGTCTTGCTTCGTTGGCCAAAATACGCCTTGACCATTGATCCGGAATTGCTTCGACGGGATGACGTAGTCGAGGCGGAGGGTGCCGTTGTTTTTGCCGAAGTCACCTGTGTGCATGGAGACATCGCCCTTGCGCGTGTAGCCGTACGCCGCGGCAGTTTCAATCGCGCCTAGGCTTCTTGGCGTGTTGTTGGCAGCGCTTCGTGGATGGTTGAGCAATTGATTGATCGCATTCGGCACGCCATCACCATCAATTGGATCTGCGTTGTAATCGCCTACAATCACGAACGCCGCGTCGTTGTTCAAACCACCGCAACGTTGTTTGTCATCGCAAAGCCAAGTGTTGTTCGCGGTGTTGTTCAAGTACTCGCGCCACAAACGGATTTCATCGTGATTGCGTTTGCCGTTGCGATCTTCCGGTCCGTCGAACACCGGTGGTGTTGGATGCGCCGCGAGTAAATGGAATTTCTTCGTACCGACGGTGATCGGAACATCCCAATGTGATTTCGATGACAGTCGCAGCTGCGACCAGACGTTGGGCTTGTAATAAGGCTGATTAGTTTTCGGGTCGATTGGCTGAAGTGCTTGCGGCATGCTCGACCATTTCAGTTTCTGGAACGTGCGGACATTCGCGGTATCGATTGGATACCTCGACAGAACCAACATCCCATATTGCCCCGGATGCAGTCCATAACCCCACGCGTCATTGCCTGCATTGCGTCCTTCGCCACCGACGGTTCCATTGCCATCGAGATCCAAGCCACTCGGCACACCGGTATTCACTTCTGCGAAGTAACGGTAAGGATAGTCAATAGCTGTTTGGCCGAACTGACCGCGGGCAAGATAGTTCTTCTGGAACAAGTCCGCAGCTTCGCCCTTGGTGTCGTAATCGAATTCATTAAGCAACACTACATCCGGGCGCATCGTTTGAATGACTGCGGCGATCTTCTGTGCTTCCACATCACCACGTTGCAAACGATCGATCAGACCGCGCGCTTTGTCGTCGTATAACGAAGTGTTGTACGTTGCGACGCGAAGTTGCGTTGGTTTGATGTCTTTCGATTGATCCATGCTGTTAACCGCTTCGTTGATTGCCCGATCCATTGTGCGCTCCGCACGCAACTGTACCAATTGCGCAGGACTGCATGCGGTGAGTGCGACTGCCATGCCCGCACCAAGCAACGCAAATCTGAAATTCATTCCATGTCTCCTTGCCAAAATTGCGTGTCGCTCAACGGAACCCAATGTCGTCCGAGGAGGGTTTCAACGTTGGTGAAATTTTTTTTGTAATCCATCTTCGGATGGTTCGCGATCCAGTATCCCAAGTAAAGATAGGGACGTCCTTCGTCGCGCGCCAATTCAATTTGCTTGAGGATGCCGAACGTGCCCGGGCTGTTCTTGCTGTATTCGGGATCAAAAAACGTATACACCGCACTCAACGCATCCGGCACGCGATCCGTCACTGCAACGCCAATGAGCTTACCGTTGTCGCGCATTTCAAGGAACTTCGTGTCCGTCCAATCGCTGATGAGGAACTGGTCGAAATCCGTTTCGTTGTGCCGATCCATTCCGCCATCGACATGACGTGATGCAAGATACTTGCGGTACAGCGAAAATTGTTCGTCCGTGCGCTCGGCGGGACACACGCGGATGTCGATGTTCGCGTTGCGTTGCAAGCAGCGGCGTTGTGCGCGATTCGGCTTGAAGGTGTCGACCGGAATTCTCACCGGTCGGCATAGTTGGCATGTCGCGCAATCCGGTCGGTAAACAATGTTGCCACTGCGGCGAAAGCCCCAACCCAATGCATGCTCGAAACGTTCGGCCAACGCGGGATCATTCGGATCAATGACAAGGTCCTGCGAAAGACGATCGTCGAAATAACCGCACTCATGATCCACTGTGCGGAACAGTCGCAATTCCAGGGGTGAATGTCCGGTGCGATGTCCCATGCCGTCCTCCGCTACGATGCGACGTGTCGCGTCATTTTGCCAACGACCCACTTGCCGTTGATAAGCTGCACTTCATACGTGCGGTAATGCGCCCATTGGCTATGGTGGAAAGTGTTGACGTCAATCGTCCCCGTCGTCGGTGATTTCGGTTTGAAGTTGGTAACGTCAATCATCTCTGCGAGTTCACCATTACTGCTTCGGGTGCCGACTTCGGGATCGTTGTCGCGGGAGCAATGGTTCATGGCAAGGATTTTTTTGCCATTGCCTTCCAGGCGTTGCAGCAAATCCTGCGGTGCCACTTGTCCATCGAAGCTCAAGCACAATACCGGCATCACCGCTTGATCAATGCCTTGTTGCAAACCGACGACGGCAATCGGTGCCGGAATTGCCCGAGCCTTATTGTCAAAAGGTCCCGCCAACGGTGGTGGTGGCGCGTTCATCGCCATGTACTTCTGCAATCCGAAGAATGCCATCGCCAGCATCAACGCGCCAAGGATCGTAACTCGTATCCACAATCCTTTACGCCGCGCTGACCGTGCCTTCTTCTCGCGCTCATCGAGCTCCGTGAGATAGCTTGGTCGGTCGCGAGTCGTGTCAATCAGCTTTGCTTCGCGCAGGATTTGGCGCGCTTTCACCTGATCGTCGTTATGCACCACCCAGACTTCCGCGGCAGTTTCATATTCGCGGCGATAACTGAAATTGGAACGGCGATTACCTTTGTAACTACGTCCATTGCGCATCAGGGTTTCAATGCCATTTTGACGAAGCAGTTCCGCTACGCCTTCGGCTGTTTCCAGTCTGACATTGGAATACACGAAACGCATCGCTTATTCCTTCTTCTCATCCACAACGCGGATCAAGCCTTCCTGCGATGTGCTCGCAACCAGGCGTCCTTCAATGTCAAAAATCAACCCACGCGCAAACCCTCTCGAGTTCTGCGCAGTCGGACTGTCGATCGAGTAGAGCAGCCACTCATCCGCACGGAATGGGCGATGGAAATACAGGACGTGATCCAATGAAGCCATCACGACGTTCGGTTGGTAATAGCTGATGCCATGCGGGAACGTTGCGGTACCCAGCAAATGGAAGTCGGATGCATAAGCGAGCAGGGCACGATGCAATTCGGGATTGTCACCCACGCGTTCGCTGAGCTTGAACCACACTTGTTGAAACGGTGGACGCTTCGGCGGATTCAATTCATCGCGCGGATAGACGTGACGGAATTCGAATGGACCTTGTCTTGACAGCCAGCGCTGCACTTTGACCGGCAAGTTCGCAAGTACGTCTGGGGCAACAGGTGGCGCAGCTTCGAGCTCATCGGGCTTCGGGACTTCCGGCATCGACATTTGATGCTCAGCGCCGTCTTCGTGCTTCTGGAACGACGCGGCCATGAAGAAAATCGGCTGCCCGTGTTGAATCGCGGTGACACGCCGTACCGAAAAACTACCACCGTCGCGTGCACGGTCGACCGTGTAGACAATCGGATGTTCGATGTCGCCGGCTTTGAGGAAGTACGCGTGGATGGAGTGTGCGGCGCGATCATCGGAGATCGTCGCTTGAGCGGCGCTCAGCGATTGGCCGAGCACTTGTCCACCGAAAACGAACTTCGTTCCGATGTCACGGCTCTGCCCGCGGAAAATATTTTCTTCAAGTCGCTCCAACGTGAGGAGTTCGAGAAGTTCAGGGACAGTGGAGGTCATGGGAGACATAGCTTTTTCATTGCTCCATTATCTCACGGGCATCCGGTTATCATCTCATTGCAGAATGCGCGTGAACCGGATGTGTTTGAGAACGGTGGTCCATGGGAACATGCGACCGGGGTCTTGCTTTCGAAAAACCATCTTCGCCGCATCATCCGTCGCTCCCACCTGGGTGCGATCGAGATCTTCATGTCCTGCGATGAATTGCAAATGCGGATACTTGTCGCCGAGTTCCTTGAGCAAGCCAATCAACGCATCGATTTGCGGCTTCGTGTACGCCTCGTCCATCGATTGATGGTTGGAATCCAGCCAGTTCGGATAACGCCCGATGTTCACGAGTTCTATGCCGACGGCTCGCGCGTTATATCCCTTCGTGTGATGCGCGGTAAATTTCGGATCTACGTACTGCAGCACGCGTCCATCACGGTCAATGTAAAAATGTCCGCTATTACCGGTACCGGATTGGTCGTAAAGGACTTTCTCTCCGAATTCACGTGCCGACGCGAGCGTCGGAGTTTCCGTGCAATGGATGATCACAAGGTCAACTTGCGAGAGGTCGCGGGAGTCGAGGCGCTCCTCGTAAGGCAGCGGAGTGAGCTCAATCGTTGGCGGCGGAAAGTCAGCAATCATCAGCAAATGCTAGCATTAACGTTGAACTTCTGTTGCCGGATTCCATGAAAGGTCATTGCATACTCTCCCACGGTTTTGAAAGTGGGCCGAACGCCACCAAAGTCACCGCGTTGTCGGACGTCGCCGAGAAGCTCGGTTGGACGCACGAACGCCCTGATTACACGGCGTTTGATGCACGCACGGAAGTATCGGATCTCGGTGATGTGCCGTCACGACGCGAGCACCTGCGGTCTTTGATTGAGGCAGCGTTGCCGCGTGGACCGGTTGTGTTGGCGGGCTCGAGTCTGGGCTCGTACATCTCGGCGATGGAGAGCGTGAACTATCCGGTGGCGGGGTTGTTTCTGATGGCACCGCCGATTTTCCGTGATTACGATGGTGGCGCGCATCAACTGCAATCCGGTGAGATGCCGATCTCGGTTGTGCATCCCTGGGATGATGAGTTGATTCCGTATCAGCATGTGGTGGATTGGGCGCAAGCGCGTCGCGCACGCCTTTTGCTTGTGCATGACACGCATCGGTTAGAGAAACATGTGGCCGCTTCGGCGGAAGCGTTTGAACAATTTTTGCGGACACTTTGATGCTGTTCTTCGTTAGTTGCGGTAAAGGTCTGGAATATTTGCTCGTTGATGAGTGCCTCGCGTTAGGTGCGAAGTCGGCGACGGCGGCGATGGCCGGTGTGAACGTTGAAGGGACGCAGGAAGATGCGTTGCGTTTGGTGATGCATTCGCGTTTGGCATCGCGTGTTTTGTGGCCGTTGCATTCGTTTGATTGTCCGGATGAGGCGGCGTTGTATGCCGGTGCTTCCCAGGTCGATTGGGGCATGCAGATTGCGCAGAATGCTTCGATTGCGGTGGATGCGCACGTGTCAGGGCAGGGCATTACCCATGCGCAGTTTGCGGCGCAACGCGTCAAGGACGCAGTGGTCGATACGATGCGCCGTGAGTTTGATTCGCGACCGAATGTTGATTTGCAGCAGCCGGATGTCCGGATTCATTTGGTGATTCGCAAGAATAAGGCGATTTTGTCGATTGATATGGGCACGGGTCCTTTGCATCGACGTGGCTGGCGTCAGCATCAAGGTGAAGCACCATTGAAGGAAACACTGGCGGCTGCGATGTTGATGCGTGGTGGTTGGTCTGCGTCTGCTTCGGGTGGATTGTTGGATCCGATGTGCGGTGCAGGGACGTTGTTGATTGAAGGTGCATTGATGGCGGCGGATGTTGCGCCGGGCATCGCGCGCTATCCGTTCGGTGAAGTGCCGACGAAGTGGTTGCAGTTGGATCGCAAGGCATGGAAGCGTGTTGTCGATGATGCGACCGCGCGTGCAGATGCCGGTATGGCGAAGTTGCCTTCATTGCGTTTCATCGGTCGCGACAGCGATGAGCGTTCGATTCGAAATGCTTTGAAAAATGCGGAGCTTGCCGGCGTTGCAGAGTTCCTCGATCTTCAAGTTGGCGATGTCGATGGGTTGAAGGCGTCGTTGCCTGCTGACTTGCCACCGTCGGGTGTTGTCGTCTGTAACCCGCCGTACGATGCGCGTTTGCAGGCGGATCCAGCGCTGTATCGTCGTTTGGGTAACGCGTTGCGTGTCTCGGTGCCGGATTGGACGGCGTCGCTGCTGTGCGGCGATATGGAGCTTGCGAAAGCAACCGGATTGCGTGCGACGAAGAAGTATCAGATGTTCAACGGCACGCTTGAATGCATGTTGATTGTCGTGCGTCCGATCCAGGATGCGCGTCAGGCAGAACGTCCGTTGACGGATCTGCCGGCGCTGAGCGAAGGCGCACAGATGGTCGCAAACCGCATTCGCAAAAATCAACGCAAACTCAAATCCTGGCTTGCGAAAGATGGCGTCCACGCGTATCGGATTTACGATGCGGATCTGCCGGAGTATGCGGCGGCGATTGATGTTTACAACACGGTGTCGCCTGCACAGACGTGGCTGCACGTGCAGGAGTATGCGCCACCCGCTTCAGTGCCCGAAGAAACTGCGCGCCATCGTTTGAAGGAATTGCTGGCGGCGGTGCGCGATGTGTTTGGTGTGACGCGTGATTTCGTCTCTGTCAAAACCCGTGCTCGCGGCAAGGGCGGCAGCAAGTACGGACAGATGGATCATCGTGGTGAATTTTTGACGGTTCGCGAAGGCGATGCATTGCTGCGCGTCAACTTGTTCGACTATCTCGATACCGGTTTGTTCCTCGATCACCGTCCGATCCGCACGTCGATTGCGGAAGTCGCGGAAGACAAGCACTTCCTCAATTTGTTTGCGTATACCGGTGCAGCGACGGTGCATGCGGCGTTGGGTGGTGCAGCGTCGACCACCACGGTCGATCTGTCCGCGACCTATCTGCAATGGTGTGTCGAGAACTTGCAGTTGAATGGATTGACCGGTCGGCAGCACCGGATGTTTCAGGCGGACGTCATGGCGTTTCTGCGTGAAGATCGCGGGATGTATGATTTGATCTTCCTGGATCCGCCGACGTTCTCGAACTCGAAGCGTGCACAGGACTTTGACGTGCAACTATCCCATGTCGAAATGCTCAAGCTGGCCATGCGCCGGTTGAGTGATGACGGGGTGCTGATTTTTTCGAATAACTTCCGTCGCTTCAAGCTCGACGAAGCGGCTGTCAGCGAGTTTGCGGACATCGAAGAAATTACGCCGCAGACGATTGGTCCGGACTTCGAAAGGGACGCCCGCATTCATCGTTGCTGGCGTCTGACGCATCGTTAATTCGCGGGGCGGAATCTCACAATTGCCGGTGGCGTTGAAGCGTTCGGTCCGATCTGTTCCAGGCTGTCGATCGTCATGTAGTAGTTTCCGACGCGCTTCGTAAGTTCCTGGGGAATCTTCATCGTGAAGTTGTACGGTGCGCCATTCACAGGCATGTAGCGGAAGTTCGCATCGGCTTGGCCTGCCCAGACGCATTGGACGTTCGGTTTGCAACGCGAATCGTTCGTGACGTTGATGTATTGCAAACGGCTTCCGTCCGGAAGGCGTGCAGCCTGTGTCCACCCCAGAACGGTGATCTTTCCAAGCTTGACGACACGGTCCTTGCGGCCGGCTTGTTTATTGTCGTGCGCACAGCCCGTCATGGTTAACGTGACAGCCAATGCGGAAGCAACGAGCAGAGTTTTCAATTTCATGTTGAAGGCCTCAAAGTCTGGATCAGTCCGCGCGCAAATTCGATTCGCGATTGGACGTCAGGTAGCTCCAGTTTAATGCGCAAAAGACTCGATCCTTCCAGTCGGAACGTCTGTGATTTGCTTTGGATTAATTGAATGAGATTCAGTGGATCGATCTTGGGTCGGTCAACGAAGCGAATCCGTCCACCTTCCTCACCCAAATGAATCTTGCTGATACCGATGGCGTCGGCGAGTTGGCGGAGCATGGCGACGTTGAAGAGGTTTTTGACAGGGTCGGGTAACAATCCGAAACGATCGATCATCTCAACCTGCAGTTCTCGGATTTGTTCGTCTGTCTTCGCCGCGCTGATGCGTTTGTACAGCGTCAGCCGCGTATGCACGTCGCCAATGTAAGTTTCCGGTATCAATGCTGGTGCCTGCAGATCAATCTCTGCACCGACATGGCGCATCGAATCTTCATCCGGAATTTCACCCTTACGGATCGACTCGATCGCTCGTGCGAGAAGCTCGGTATACAAGCTAAAACCAATCTCCGCCATTTGACCACTCTGGTCTTCGCCGAGCAATTCACCCGCACCGCGAATCTCAAGATCATGAGTCGACAGCGCAAAACCTGCGCCCAACTCATCCATCGAGCTAATTGCTTCCAGGCGCTTGCGTGCATCGGAAGACATCGCACGCGTTTCTGGCACGATGAGATATGCGAACGCGCGGTGATGGGAGCGACCAACGCGGCCACGCAACTGATGCAACTGCGCGAGACCAAAGCGATCCGCACGGTTGATGATGATTGTGTTGGCATTCGGGATATCGATACCGGACTCAATGATCGTCGTCGCCAGCAACACGTTGTAGCGCTGCTTATGGAAGTCGGACATCACTTTCTCGAGCTCGCGCTCGTGCATCTGTCCATGCGCCACGCCAATGCGTGCATCCGGCACCAACTCTTCAAGTTCGCGTTTCATGCGGCCGATGCTTTCCACATCGTTATGCAAAAAATACACCTGCCCACCCCGCGCCAGCTCACGTCCAAACGCTTCCTCGAGCATCGCGTTGTCCCACAGGCTGATCGTCGTCTGCACTGCCATGCGGTTTGCCGGTGGCGTCGCGATGATCGACAGATCGCGCAAGCCCGACATCGCCATGTTCAACGTGCGCGGGATCGGCGTTGCGGTCAACGTCAGCAAGTGCACGTTCGCGCGCATCGCTTTGAGCGCTTCCTTCTGCCGCACACCGAAGCGCTGTTCTTCGTCGACGATGACGAGGCCGAGGTTCTTGAACTTGACGTCGTTTTGCAACAGACGGTGCGTGCCGACGATGATGTCGATCTTGCCGTCCGCGACTTTCTGCAGTTCTTCCTTGATTTCCTTGGCGGTTTTGAAGCGCGACAAAACTTCAACCCGCAGTGGCCAATCGGCGAGACGGTCACGCAAGTTGCGGAAATGCTGTTCGGCGAGCAAAGTCGTCGGCACGAGAATCGCAACTTGTCTTCCGGCGGATGCAGCAGCGAAGGCCGCGCGGACGGCGACTTCCGTTTTGCCAAAACCAACGTCACCGCAAACCACGCGATCCATCGGTTGTGAAGAATCGAGATCGCGAATGACTGCATTGATCGCCGCGTGTTGATCGGGTGTTTCCTCAAACGCAAAGCCTGCCGCAAACGATTCATACATCGCGCGGTCGATGGGCATCGAGAGACCTTCGCGCGCGAGGCGCTTGGCCTGGATTTCCAGCAATTCCGAAGCAACGTCGCGGACTTTCTCGGCGGCGCGTTTTTTGGCTTTCGTCCATTGCTCGCCACCCAATGAATGCAGTGGTGCCGTCTCGGGCGATGCGCCCGAATAGCGGTTGATGAGATGCAGCTGCGAAACAGGCACGTACAGCCGGTCGCCCTTCGCATATTCGATCTCGAGAAACTCACCTGTGATTCCACCTGCATCCAGCACGGTCAGTCCACGGTATCGGCCCACACCATGATCTTCGTGGACAATCGGCGCGCCTTCAGTGAGCTCACCTAAGTCTCGGATAATGTCATCGGGATTGCGGACGCGCTCGTTGCGACGCCTTGTAACGGCTGTTCGTTCCGGGAAAAGCTGCCTTTCCGTCAGCACCGCAATCGCCGGTTTCTCTACGGAGAAGCCGTCATCGATCGGGATCACGCCGATGCTGAACTTGCCATCCGCGAGAAATGCTTGCCACGAATCAACGCTGGTCGGACGGATATCCGCGCTGTGCAAAATCTCCAGCAACGCCTCACGACGCCCGGGACTCTCGGCCGCAATCAGCACGCGTCCGGGATATGCATCCAGGAAGCGCTGCAACGCTTCACCGGCACGACCATCCTTCGTGGCAATCGATAACTCGGGTGCGATTTGAATCGGCAGGGCAGTGGCTTTCGTCCATTGCTCATCGTCTTTCGCGATGACATCGATACGTTCGTATTGATTCAACAACTTCCGCAAGGATTCGACGTCGAGGTACAGCTCTTCAGGCGCGAGCACCGGACGTTCAATGTCGTAGCGGCGTTGTTCGTAGCGCGTTGCTGCCTGCGTCAGGAAGAGCTCTGAGTTGACGATGACGTGATCATCGATGCCGACCAACGGCGCAGTGCCGAAGTAGTCAAACAACGTTGCGGTTTGCTCGAAGAACAATGGCAAGTAATATTCGATGCCAGCAGGTGCGTGACCGTTGCGCAGATCCTGGTACAAGGCCGAGCGACGCGTATCGATATCAAAGCGGTCTTTCAGAGCCTCGAGTGCACGGTTGCGGTGCGCATCGTCCAACGGCACTTCTCGCCCTGGCAAAATCTGCAACGCTTCCAAATGATCCAGCGATCGCTGCGACTCAGGGTCGAAGTGGCGAATCGTATCGATCTCCTTGTCGAGCATCTCGACCCGGAACGGTTGCGATGAGCCCATCGGATACACATCGAGCAAGCCACCGCGCACCGCGAAATCACCGGGATCAAGAACCTGTGTAACTGAGCGATAACCTGCAGCTTCCAAACGCAACTTCTCATTGTCGAGATTCAAAACCTGACCGCGCTTGAGATCAAACCGGTTGCCGATGAGATGCTGGGTTGGAGCGATCTTCTGCAGTAATGATTGCACCGGAACGACGACGATGCCGCGCTCCAATGTTGGTAGTTGCTGCAAAACCGACATGCGCTGCGACACGATCTGAGGGTGCGGACTGAAGATGTCGTAGGGCAGGGTTTCCCAATCGGGGAACAGTATGACGGGTAACGAAGCGTCACCCAACGCGCGCAAATCCCACTCGAGCTGATGGGCATGCGCATTGTCCTTCGCGATGATCAGCAGCGGCCGGTCGAGCTTTTGGGCAGCCAACGAGAATGCCAGCGCGAGACCGGTGCGTGTTGCAGGGGATTGCCAAAGGGCTTTCTTCTGGCCGCGCTTCGGAAGTGGCGGTGCAGGGATCGTGTCGTTGGACATAGGCGTTCATTCTAGCAATTTCACGTTGAAAGGACCTTGTCAGGCTATACAATAGAGCTCTTCAACATATTCAAAAGACGGAACGGAACCATGGCCGGAAGCGGTGATTCAAAGCGGGCGATTTTGTTCGCACTGGGAGCAAACTTTTCGATTGCGGTTGCCAAAGGCATTGCCGCTTCGGTAACCGGTTCAACAGCGATGCTCGCCGAAACCGTTCACTCGGTTGCCGATTGTGGCAACCAGTTATTGCTCTTGCTTGGATTGAAGCAGTCGAAGGAGGGGCCGTCCGAGCGGTACCAGTTGGGTTCGGGTAAAGCGGTCTATTTCTGGTCGTTCCTCGTCGCGGTCATGCTCTTTACGGTCGGCGGCATTTATTCGCTGTACGAAGGATTCCACAAGTTGTCGAACCCTGAGCCACTGAATCAATGGTGGTGGGCCGCCGGCGTTCTCGTGTTTGCGATCATCGCCGAAGCCATTTCGATGAAGGCTTGCATGACCGAGGTCAACAAATCCCGCGGTAATCGCACGATTTGGCAGTGGTTCCGCGAGAGCCGCCAAGCGGAACTCATCGTCATCTTCGGCGAGGACTTGGCTGCGTTGCTGGGTCTGATCTTCGCTCTGTTCGCAGTGTTGATGAGCGTATTCACGGGCAATCCGGTTTGGGATGCCATCGGCACGCTGATGATTGGTGCACTGCTGATTCTTGTCGCCGTTTTCGTGGCGCGCGAAGTCAAGGAAATGTTGATCGGACAGTCCATGGATCCGGCGCGTCAGGCGATGATCCAGGAGTTCCTTGCGAATCATCCGAATGTCGAGAAGATCATCAGCATCAAGACCATGCAGATGGGCGACGAAGTCCTGTTGTCGGTGCAGGCACACATGCACGATACGGATACCACGGCGCAGCTCGTCGAGAACATCAACGCACTCGAGAAGGCGGTGAAGCAGAACTTTCCGGAAGTGCGCTGGAGCTTCTTCGAGGCGGAAGTCGACCGCGCGTAACTATTTCGGCGCGATCACCCAATCGACTGACGCCTCGGCACCCTTGTCCTCCTGAATCAGCGGGAGGACTTTGCGTAACGTCTCCTTCAGCGCGGCATCAACTTGCCACGGTGCATTGAGGATCATCATGCCACTGCCATTCATGCGCAATGGCGAATTGTCCGGGCGCACGAGCATTTCGACACGCAACGCATTCTTCACCGGCAAGCTGGCGACACGACGATAGAACGGCTGCAGCGAGCGGCGCAACTTGATCGGATACCAAATCGCGAAGATGCCCAACGGCCAACGCTCCAGTGCATCACGGACGGCGCCGATGATTTCATCGAACTCACCGAGTTGCGCTTCGTATGGTGGATCGATGAGGATGAGGCCGCGGTTGATTTTGGCCGAGCCTTTGCGCGGTGGTAGAAACGACTTCATCAACCCGTAGCCATCGCCAACACGGACTTGCACGCGATCATCACGTCCAACCGTTTGCTTCAGCACATCCGCTTCTTCGGGATTCAATTCCACAAACGCCATGCGATCACCTTCACGCAACGCATGCATCAGAAACCACGGCGATCCTGGATACGCGGTGCGGTCACCGGAGTCATTGCGCAACGCCTTCACCGCTTGCAGATAACGCTGCACCAATGGATCGCTCGGCGCTTCCGCCATCAATCGCGATACGCCACCATCTGCTTCCATCGTCGCTTGCGCATTGGCACTCGATAACGAATACGAACCACGTCCAGCGTGCGTATCCAGGGCAAAAACATCCGTCGGCTTCTGCAACAATGCATCCACCAGGGCGAGTAACGTGATGTGCTTGAGGACGTCTGCGTGATTTCCGGCGTGGAAGGCGTGGCGATAATTCATCGCACTAGCTTAAAGCACCCAGCTACTGAAACAAACTTGCACCGGGCACGAGCCACAATGAAACCGATGCCAAAACAGTCCCAATCACCGTCGCCGCCAGCACATCCGAAGGGTAATGCAGCCCCAGGAAAACGCGCGACGCTGCGACACTGACGCTAAACGGCACCAGGATCAACGCCAGAGCAGGGAAGTACGCACACGCAATGATGCTGAACGCGACGGCATGCAACGTGTGACCGGACGGAAACGAAAATTGATCCAGCGGCGCGACCCACGCTTGGATGCGGCGGTCATTTGCGCAGGGACGCGGACGCTTCGTCCACCGCTTCAAGCCCTTGTAAAGTAGCAACGACACAAATCCAAGGCACGCCATATGCACGGAAGCCTGCATGCCACGCTGGCCGCCATACGCAAACAACACGGCCATCAACGTGTACCAGAAGATCCCATCGCCCAGTCGACTGACCACAGCGAAATAGCGCCGCGAAGGATGATGCGAGCAAAAATGATTCGTCGCAAACACCCAACGATGTTCGCGGTGATGGAAGTTACTGTGCCAGCGCGACGTTTGCATGTTCAGAACCTCGGTCAATCAATTGATGGAATAAGGAGTCCAGGTCTTCCGCAACTTGTTCGGGATGCAATGCCTCCATCGCGCGTCGGCACGACAGTCCCATCTCGCGACGCATCGCATCATCCAAACCAAGGCGAGTGGTTGCAGCAATGAACGCACTTTCTTCATCCATCGCAACGACATCGCCATGAATATTCCTGCGCAAAAATTCCCTCGCCGCACCGTAATCAAACGCCACGACGGGCACACCGCTTGCCATCGCTTCCAGCGTGACATTGCCAAACGTTTCGGATTTACTCGCAAACGGAAACAGATCCGTACTCGCAATCGCTTCGGCAAGTTCATCGCCCCGCAGCATGCCCGTGAAAATGAAGTCTGGATGCGCCTCTTCCAACTCTGCGCGACGTGGTCCATCGCCGATCCAGATAAAGCGTGCATCCGGACGATGACGTTGTAACGCACGGAAGGCATCGACGGCGAGATCGAGATTTTTTTCTGCGGCAATGCGTCCCACAAACAACACTGCCAGATCCTGACGCCCCAAGCCCCAGGAGGTCCGCAGGGTCGCGCTTCGCTTCGATGGATTGAATCGCAAGCAATCGACCGCGCGCCGCAAACACTTCACATTTCGAAAACCCAGCGCGATCAGTTCCTGCTGCAATGCCAGCGTCGGTACCAGCGTCATGTCAGCGCGATTATGGAAACGACGCATCCACGCAATAGCGGTCTTGCGCAGAAATGGAAAAGCGTAATCCACGACGTAATGATCAAACCGCGTGTGGAAGCCGCTGATGACTGGGATGCCAAGCTCGTTTGCGACGCGTACGGCACTATTGCCGAGCGGACCTTCCGTTGCCACATAGATTGCATCCGGGCGACGCGCATTCCACAAGGCACGTAAACGTTGCGCGCAGGGCAGTCCGAAACGCAAACTCGGATAACGCGGTATTGGCAGCCCACGGACAACCGTCAAACCATCATTGGGCGTCAGGGATTCTGCGATGGCTTTGGGCTCGTCGACTTGCGCCGGACGGACAAGGTCAACGATGTGACCGCGAGCGCGCAATCCTTCTTCGAGTCCTTGAACCGTCAACGACACGCCGTTGATTTCCGGCGGATACGTTTCTGTGATGACCGCGTAGCGCATGACTTCTCCCACTTTTCAGTAGGATGACAAGCACACGTGAAAGGAAAATGTCAGTGCGGTGACACTTCGATGACAGCGTTACGGAAGCTCTACATCCAAGTCGATGCCAAGCGCTTTCATGTCCGACATTTCCTGCTGCAAATCCGATGTGAGCAGAGGACGTTCGGCGATCCACTTCTTGGACAAGTCAACATGCAGTTCGTCACCACGCGCCTTGACGACGAGCTTTGGAATTTCCTGATCGAAGTGTGCGCGGTGGAACAGCACTGCCAATCTCAGCAATGCAGCCGAACGACGTGCCGCAGGTACCAAACGATCCGGCAAAGCATCGAATGCTGACTTTGAAATCTTGCGTCGATGCGTGGCGACTAATGCCGACAAAAATTGCTGCTGCTGCCTCGAGAACCCTGCAATATCCGCATTGCCGAGAATGTATGCACCATGCGTGTGATAACCGCTATGTGCGATGCCCAAGCCAATCTCGTGCAATCGAGCGGCACGTTGCAACATGATGCGATCATCGGCATCCAGCGCCCAATCCTTGGCAACTTGATCGAACATTCGCAGCAACGTTTCTTCGACGCGATCAACTTGCTCACGATCGACGCTAAAGCGATTCATCAACGAATCCACGGCACGGTCGCGAGGATCGAAATCACCACCGCGCTCGATCATGTCGTACAAAACGCCTTCACGCAAAGCCGCCTTGCTGACAATGACGCGCTCTAAACCCAACGTGCGGAAGGCTGCCTCAACGATCAGCAAACCACCCGCGATCACCGGACGGCGATCCGCATGCAATGCCGGCAAATCAATTTCGTCGATGGTTTCAGCGAGGAGCAAACGATCGCGCAAAGCCGGCAACGCATCCGCGATGATGGCGCCCTTGGTCAGATTCATGGCCTGGCAAATGGCGCCGATGGCTTTCATCGTGCCGGATGTTCCGATGACTTCATCCCAACCCAACGCGCGATAGACACCTGCGAAATGCTGGAACTCTGCAGCGACGTCATCCAGGGCGGCGCGATATTTCTTGCGGGATAACTTGCCATTGCCAAAATATTTCAACGTCGACGCAACACACCCGAGCTGCACGGATTCCCGTTCAATCGGCTTGTAGCCGGCACCAATAATGGATTCCGTTGAACCACCACCGATGTCGATGACGAGACGAAGTTGATCCTTCTTCGGCGGTTGGGCATGTGCAACGCCCAGATAAACCAGACGTGCTTCTTCGCGACCTGCAATGACTTCAATCGGTTGGCCAAGCGACTTCTCGGCTTTCGTGAGAAACCCTTGCGGATCATTGAGCTTACGGACCGTGTTCGTCGCAACGGCGCGGACATGCGACTCAGGAATATCCTGCAACCGCTGGCGGAAACGCTCGAGGCAATCTGTCGCACGCTTACGTGCATCATTGGAAAGATTGCCCTTCTTGTCGAGACCCTCTGCCATGCGCACAGGTTCGCGGATGCGATCCAGAAGATGCAGTTCGCCGAGCGTATAACGGGCGACCACCATATGAAAGCTGTTTGAGCCCATATCGATGGCGGCGAGTTGATCGCCTTCTTTCAAGTCAAGCTGTGCGCCACGCAGAATGTCGGTCATTGCGTCATTTTATCTGAAAGCGATGATGAAAAAATCACACGTATGTTTTCGCCAGCATCGTCATCTGAGCGGAGAACGGTTCTTCACCATCCTTCGGTGTCAATCGTTCATACGAAGCGTCGGCTTGCAGCAGATACGCATTTTGATTGTCCTTCAGGTAGTTACCGAGAGATTCCTCAAAAACACGCGCCGCAATGTCCGGATCCAAAATCGGAAACGCCGCTTCAACACGACGCAACAAATTCCGCTCCAGCCAGTCCGCAGACGAACAATACAACTCCGAATCGCCGTTGTTGTTGAACCAATAGACGCGGTGATGTTCGAGGAAGCGTCCAATGATGGAGCGAACCGTGATGTTCTCAGACATACCCGGCACACCTGGACGCAGCGTGCATGCGCCACGCACAATCAAATCAATCTGCACGCCGGATTGCGAAGCGTCATAAAGGGCGCGGATGACTTTCGGCTCGTTTAACGCATTCATTTTGGCAATGATGCGTGCAGGCTTGCCTTCCAATGCCAACTGCTTTTCACGCTCAATGCGATCGAGCAGACCGGCATGCAAAGTGAAAGGCGATTGCAGGATTTTCTTCAATTGAATTGCAGGCGCCAATCCGGACAGTTGTTGGAAAATCAAATGCACGTCCGCACCCAACTCAGGATTCGCCGTCATCAGACTGAAGTCGGTATACACCCGCGCAGTGCCGGCGTGGTAGTTGCCGGTGCCAAGGTGGACATAACGTTTCAGCTTCTGATTTTCGCGGCGGACGATCAACATCATCTTCGCGTGCGTCTTATAACCGACAACGCCGTAGACGACTTGCACGCCTGCTTCCTGCAAACGGTTGGCGAAGCCTAAGTTCGCCTCTTCATCGAATCGCGCGCGCAATTCAACGACAACCGTCACGTCCTTACCGTTTCGTGCTGCTTGAATGAGACGTTCAACGATCTGCGAATCCTTACCTGAGCGATACAGCGTTTGCTTGATCGCGAGAACATTCGGATCTTCCGCAGCCTGCTTCAGTAATTCAATGACCGGCGAAAACGAATCAAACGGATGATGCAGCAAGATGTCGCCTTGCTTGATCTGGTCAAAAATATTCTCGCCATACGCTAACTTGCGCGCATTGAATTCCGTGTAGAGCAAGTCAGGGCGATGCACGAGATCAATGACTTGCGAAACACGGTTGAGGTTGACCGGACCGGTGATGCGGTAAACCGCATTCTCCGTGAGCTCGAAATTCTCCAGCAACGTCTCGACAATTTCATCGGGACATGCACGGTCAATTTCCAAACGCACTGCACGCAAATATCCGCGACCTTGCAATTCATCTCGCAAAGCCAGCGCAATGTCTTCGACTTCTTCTTCGTCGACAAACAATTCCGAGTTACGCGTGACGCGGAATTGGTAGGCACCCTTAACGGTCATGCCAGGGAACAAGTCCGCAACGTAAACCGAAAGAATCGTCGACAGGAAAACATAATCCGCAGGCTGACCCGAAACGGATTCCGGAATATGGATGATGCGCGGCAACGAACGCGGCGCGCGCACAACCGCCAATCCACCCTCACGTCCGAACGCGTCACGCCCTTCGACAACGACGATCAGGTTCAGGGACTTGTTGAGGATTTTCGGGAATGGATGCGACGGATCCAAACCTAGAGGTGACAGCACCGGCATGATTTCATTGTGGAAATATTCGCGCAGCCACTCTGCTTGCGCCGGCGTCCAGTCGCGTTTCGGCAAGACACGAATGCCTTCTTCAAGCAGTGCAGGGCGCAGCACATCATTCCACGCGTTGTACTGTGCTTCCACGAGCTTCGCCGCTTCATCATGCACACGGTTCAACACTTCCTGTGGCGTTAGGCCATCGGAACCTGGGTAGGGAGCGAGCGCAATTTTTCGCGCTAAGTTGCCCGCACGGATTTCGAAGAATTCATCGAGGTTCGTGCATGAGATGCACAGAAACCGCAAACGCTCCAGCAATGGAATGCGTGTATCGAGCGCTTGATCCAACACGCGGAAATTGAAGTTGATCTGCGACAGTTCGCGGTTCGCAAAAAGCGGCTCATCGCTGGATGGAACGACGGTGGATGCTTCAATGTTCAATGCTGGCCTCTGCGGTCATCAAGTTGCTATCAGAAACGATGGGTTCCAAAACGGACTCCCTTTCAAAATAGCAGGAAAACGTACTGCCAATCCCCACTTCCGAACTGATCTCAAGATAGCCGCCGTGGAGATTCAAAATGTGTTTGCAGATTGCCAAGCCCAAGCCGGTGCCACCGGTGCCGCGACTGCGCGAATTGGATACGCGATAAAAACGTTCGGTCAAGCGCTTTAAGTGCGTCGCCGGGATTCCATAACCGGTATCGGAAACCGTCAACACTGCACCGCCATTCCCCGTCCGGAAAAACCGGATCACAATCCGTCCATCCGTCGGCGTATAACGCACTGCGTTGCTGACGAGATTGAGGAACGCCGAATGCAGTTCCTTGAAAGCACCATGCAAATCAATGTCGGTCAGGTTCTCAACAAGAATCGTATGGCGCCCCTGACTCAATCCATGCGCATCGCGACCCAGCAATGTGAGCATCTCGGTCATGTTGACGCGTTCTTTTTCCAGCACGGTTGCTTGCGCTTCAAGACGCGACAGTGTCAGCAAGTCTTCAACCAACGCCGTCATGCGATCGGACTGACGCGACATTTCTGTCAGCACCGGAGACAACTCCGGGTAATCCTCACCATCCAGCATGTCGAGATAACCGTGGATCACGGTCAGTGGTGTGCGCAATTCATGCGATACGTTCGCGACGAAGTCACGGCGCATCCCTTCAAGCTTCACCAATCTCGATACGTCACGCGCCAACAGCATCAACAAGTCGTTCGAATATGGAATGACCTTCATGCTTAGCGTGATGCTTGGATCGTTCGGTGAGGCAACATCCGTCGCCTCCGCATCCAGGGGTCCCGCCAGTAACTGCGCGATCGGCAATTGCGGCAATGACGTGATGACGTTGCGTTCGAGATCGTCGGGATAACGTAAGCCGAGCAACGGCTGCGACGCTTCGTTAAACCAGATCAATTGCTTGGTGTTGCGATCAACAATGCACAACGCGTCGGGCAAGGCGGCACCGGCAGTACGGTATGCACGCAACAACTGCACGAGACGCTTGCGGCTATGCCGTGATTCTGATTGACCGCGATAGAGCATCCGGTCCAATTCATTCCAGATGCCATCTCCGACGCGCGGAGTGGAGCGGCGGCGCGAGCGCAGTCGCGTGAGGAGAACGCGCAATCGCCAGTAATGCCAGATGACAACGCCGGCGAGTGCAGCCGTCAACATCTGCCACGGATAACCGATCCACACCCCGATGCCTGCAGCAAGCGCCACCAGCAAAATCAATTCACCGATCGTGCGATTCCAGGCGAGGCGTGAACGTAGAGGCATTGGTAAATTTTAGGCGATTGCGGCCGTCGCGGAAAAACGATAACCGGCACCGCGAACCGTCTGCACCATTTCGTCGAGGCCGAAGGGAGCCAGTGTTTTGCGCAGGCGACGGATATGCACGTCGACAGTGCGTTCTTCCACGTACACGTTGCCGCCCCAAATGTGATCGAGCAACTGCGAGCGCGAATAAACACGGTCCGCATGCGTCATGAAAAAATGCAGCAACTTATATTCAGTCGGTCCAATCGTCAGAGGCTGTTCGTTGGCGAACACGCGATGCGCCGCACCTTCGATGCGCAATCCACCCACTTGTACGCTGCCATCTTCTTCGTCTTCGCGCGAACGTCGCAGCACCGCACGGATGCGTGCCAACAACTCACGTGCGGAGAAGGGCTTCACGACATAATCATCGACACCGGCTTCGAGTCCGCTGACGCGATCATTCTCTTCGCCGCGAGCAGTCAACATGATGATCGGAACATCACGCGTCAACGCATCCTTACGCCAGCGACGCGCCAACTCAATGCCACTCGTGCCCGGCAGCATCCAATCCAGCAAAATCAAATCGGGAACTTTATCCGCGACGGCTTCCTGCGCCTCACGCGCATCGCTCGCCATGACCGGGTCAAAATCACCCTTGCGAACGGCGAACGCCACCATGTCACGGATTGCAGCTTCGTCTTCAACGATGAGAATGCGTTTTTGCACACCAACATACCGATGGATTGAGATGCCAGTATAAGACTACAGTTTGGTGACGGTTTCATGACAGTGACTTCCGTCACGCATTTGCTCAGCCTGTGCCACCCGCGCGACGACCGTGCAAATCCGGATCTTCCTGACCTTGGCGGCGCAACTCGAGGACGAGCGGTTTGATTTTGGCAATGCGTGCATCAATTCGCGATCGGGAGTAATAATCCAAATCCGTGCGACGTTTCAGCGTTTCGTACTGCACCAACGCTTGCTCGGCGAAGCCACGGGTATAGGCATTTTCGGCAAAAGCTTCACCCGCTCTCACCGGATCACCCGACACTTGAGCAGCGCGCGCAACTGACAACCAGTACAACGGATCATCGTTGACCTTGCCTTCCAACGGACGCAGCACCTCCAACGCACGCTTCGCCGACGCCGCGTTATCACGGTTCGTCAAACTCTCCGCATACGTCAACGCGACTGCACGATCCGAAGGAAAGCGCTTCACCAACTGCTCAAATTCCGCATCCGCTTTCGCAACATCACCGCTACGGTTCAACACATCGGCATATGACAAGCTCACCCAGATATTGTCGGGCGAGGAAGCCTTCAAAGGCGTCAACAACGACAGTGCTTCCTTGTATTCCTGGCTTTGCGCGAGCGCAACGGCGAGACCATATTTCTGTGCTTCGGACAACGTTCCATTGCGTTGGATCGTTTGATACTCCTTGAGCGATTGCTTCGGCAGCTCTTCACTCAACACGCGCAGACGCTCCCGGGCAAAAGCAAACCCCGCACTCTCACGCACCACAACCTTGAAAGACTTCGGTCCCGTTTGCGTCGCCGAATTACTCGACTTCGGCTCAGAAGCAGCACCACCGACCGGCACCTGCAGCGACTTCGGCAACAACGAATTACGGTTTTCAATCGTTGGTACAGCGACATTCTTCGGCACCATGCCACCTGGCTTCGAATATTGCTCAGCCAACGCGCGCGCTTCGGAAATCCGCGTCAACGTGACCGGGTGCGTCATCAAATACTCAGGTGGATCTTCGCCGCTGTAATTGGCGCCGTTCGCACGCAAGCGCGTTTGCAACACCTGGAAAAAATCCGCCATCGCATTCGGATCATAGCCAGTCCGAATCATCGTCTGGATGCCGATTCGATCTGCTTCCTGCTCACCCGAACGCGTGTAGTTGATTTGACGTTGCTGCGCGATTCCCATTGCACCCGTCATGATCGCCATCGCAGCATTACCACTGCTCGAACTACCGGATTGAGCCGCCGCAATCGCACCAAGAATCGCCAGCATCATCGGCAACTGATCACGCTTCGCGCGCTCGACCGAACGCAACACGTGATCCTGCGTGACGTGCGCAATTTCGTGCGACAAAACACCCGCCACCTCATCTTCCTTATCCGCAGCAAGAATCAATCCCGCATTCATGCCGATGTAACCACCGAGCGTTGCGAACGCGTTGATCTGACGGTCCTTGACCAGGAAGAAGGTGAAGTCCTGGTTGGGTTTGGCGCTGTTTTTGCCAAGTTGCTGTCCCACTTGATTGAGCCAGCGATTCAACAACGGGTCTTCGAGGATCAGGTTGTAGTGACGCAACTGCGCGAGCATCATGCTGCCGTACTCGGCACGCTTGGCAGGCGTCAGCAACTCGCCGGCGGATGAACCCATCTCCGGCAAATTCCGTTCCTGGACATTCCAGTTCTGCGCGGACGCGAGCCCAAACGAGAGGCTCAAGCTCAAACCGATGGCAAACGACAAAACCCGACGCACGTAACTATTTACCCGAAACTAATGAATGTTGGACTTCATTCGACCATAATTTAAGGTCATTAGTTCAAATGCAAGGTAACCGAATGTCTGAACAGTCACCAACGATCACCATGTACACCACGGCGATTTGCCCGTACTGCAACATGGCGAAAGCATTCCTGAAGTCGCAAGGCCGTGAGGTCGAGGAAGTTCGCGTGGATCTCGATCCGGTCATTCGCGACAATATGGTGGCAAAGACGAAGCGTACGAGTGTGCCGCAGATTTTTGTCGGTGAAGTGCACGTCGGCGGTTACGACGACATGATGGCATTGCATCGCCAAGGCAAATTGTTGCCGCTGCTCAACGGTGAGGTCACTGAACTGTGACCGGTAAGCCTTGCGACGACCACACCGAATCCACGCAAGACCGCGTCAAGGAGTTCACGGAATTCCGCCAGCGCATGAACAAGCGCATCCTTGATGAGCCAAATCAGGTGGTCAAAAGATTTTTTGCCCTCGACACGCAGACCTATAAGGAAGGCGCGCTGGACGTGAAAACGAAGGAGATGCTCGGTCTCGTTGCCTCCATGGTTTTACGCTGTGACGACTGCATCAGCTACCACGTTGCCCAGTGCAAGGAAGAGGGTGTGACGCGTGAGGAGATGTTCGAGGTTTTCAGTGTCGGACTTGTTGTCGGCGGCTCAATCGTGATCCCGCACATGCGTCGCGCGGTCGACTTCCTGGACACGCTGGAAGGCGCTCAGACTGCGGAATAAAGGCATTTCTGGCATAATGGGGAGCTAACTTTTTGGCTTTACTTTAGGTGCTTTGAATGACTCAGACGATTTCGGTAATCCGCGGCGATGGTATCGGCCCGGAAATCATGGACGCAACTTTGAAGGTTCTCGATGCGATGAACCTCGGTCTGCAATATGAGTTCGTCGATGCAGGTCTGTCGGCACTCGAGAAGACCGGTGAGCTGCTTCCTGAAGCGACCCTGGAATCGATCGCACGCAACCGCATCGCATTGAAGTCGCCATTGACCACGCCGGTCGGTGAAGGCTTCACGTCGATCAACGTCTCGTTGCGTAAGAAGTTCGATCTGTACGCGAACGTGCGTCCTGCGAAGTCCTTCCCGAACACCAAGTCGCGTTTCCCTGCAGGCGTTGACGTGATCACAGTGCGTGAGAACACGGAAGGCCTGTACATCGGTGACGGTCAAACGATTACCGAAGATGGCGAACTCGCAACGTCGACGTCGCGCATCACGCACAAGGGTGCGGAACGCGTTGTGCGTTATGCGTTTGAACTCGCGAAGAAGACCGGCCGCAAGAAGGTGACGGTCGTGCACAAGGCGAATATTCTGAAAACGACTTCGGGCCTGTTCCTGAAGACGGCGCGTGAAGTCGCAGCGCAATATCCGGAAATCGAATGCAACGAAATGATCGTGGACAACACGTGCATGCAGTTGGTGATGAAGCCGGAACAATTCGACGTAATCGTCACGACCAACTTGTTCGGTGACATCATCTCTGACTTGTGCGCAGGTCTCGTCGGTGGCCTTGGTTTGGCACCGGGCGCGAACATCGGTGATGAGAATGCGATTTTTGAAGCGGTCCACGGCTCGGCGCCGGACATCGCAGGCAAGGGCATCGCAAATCCATGTGCATTGTTGCTCGCAGCAGGTCAAATGCTGGATCATCTCGGTCAGACGGATAAGGCAGAGAAGTTGCGCAACGCCATCGTCGAAACGCTCGAAGCGAAGGACAGCCTGACCCCTGATCTGGGCGGTACGGGCACTACGCAAACGTTTGCGGAAGCAATCGCGAAACGAGTTGCATAAAACACTTGACACGCCGAAATCGCAAGGTAATAATAGTTGACCTTTCGAGGCACGGCGTGCCAAGAAACCTGTCGGGGCTTAGCGCAGTCTGGTAGCGCATCTGGTTTGGGACCAGAGGGTCGGGGGTTCGAATCCCTCAGCCCCGACCAACTTCTTCAAGGAATGGGAGCGGTTTTGCAGCTTCATCTTGAAAGTTGAGTCGGACGACTCGTGTAGAATTGCAAAGTTCTGTGCGCCCGTAGCTCAACCGGATAGAGCACCGGCCTTCTAAGCCGGGGGTTGCAGGTTCGATTCCTGCCGGGCGCGCCACCCGATCAGTTTTTCTGTGGTGGCTGTAGCTCAGTTGGTTAGAGCTCCGGATTGTGATTCCGGAGGTCGGGGGTTCGAGTCCCCTCAGCCACCCCATTTTTGCAGTACAACGCAGCGAGATTTACCAACCCGCTGACGTACAATTTAAGTTTCAGGGCCGTTAGCTCAGTTGGTAGAGCAGTTGACTCTTAATCAATTGGTCCAAGGTTCGAATCCTTGACGGCCCACCAACTCCAACGAGTCATGCAGGAATGCATGGCTCGTTTTTTATTGGTATGGTGCTGTATCCGCCATTGATGAAGGACGCGAAGATGATCCGTTTGCAAGTTTGGATTGATGCCCCGCAGGACGTCGTTTACGACCTCATTGCGAAGACCGAGAACCTCGGCGCGTGGTGGGAAGCGCATACGGAGTATGACGTGGATGGCCAAAAAGTCATCGAACACACCCCAGGCCCTCTGCACGATACAGTCCGTTTCGCGGTGATCGAGAATGAGCCGCACGAACGCGTCATCTGGGAATGCATCAACACGTCCATGCGCAAGGGTACTCCCGGCTGTGAATGGCCAGGCACGCAGATCCGTTTCGAACTGCATGAACGTAACCATTTCCGCGATGCTTTTGGCGAGTGGGCTGACGCCATTAAAGGCACGACGGTGCTGGAGTTTTCGCACATTGGCTGGCCACCGCAGAGTGTCTACATGTCGTTTTGTACGACCGCGTGGGCGAACGCCCTGAACAAGCTGAAGCAGGTCGCTGAGGCACGCGCGACGGCGCAATAAGCTGGTCAGAATCGCCAGAAATATGTCAAAATAGGCGGTTCACAAAAAGCGAATGTGGCGGAATTGGTAGACGCCCTGGTTTTAGGTACCAGTGTCGTGAGACGTGTGGGTTCGAGTCCCTCCATTCGCACCAGATTATTTTTTACGCATCTGCCTCGGAACGGCAGGGCATTAGGAGTTGAGTTCATATGCAAGTGTCAGTTGAATCGCAGGGCAATTTGGGTCGCCGCGTCACGCTGAGTCTGCCGGCAGACCGTCTGCAATCGCTGGTCGATACGCGTCTCAAGGACATCCAGAAGAACGCGAACATCAAGGGCTTCCGTCCGGGTAAGGTTCCGGCGAATGTCATCAATCAACGCTTCGGCGATCAAGTCCGCGGTGAAGCGATTGAAGGTCTGTTGCGCGAAGGTCTGACGACCGCTATCCGCGACAACGACTTCAACCTCGCCGGCAATCCATCGATCACGCCGGTCGAAGGCAGCGAACTCGATTACATCGCAGACATCGAACTGATGCCGGAATTCGGTGACGTCGACGTGACCGCATTGAACGTCACGCGCAATACCGCTGAAGTGACCGACGCTGACATCGACACGATGATCAACAACTTGCAACAACAACGCCGCACGTGGAAGCCTGTCGAGCGCGGTGCGCAAGAAGGTGACTTGGTTGGTTTCGAATCGTTCTCGACCGTCGATGGCACCCGCTATCCGGAAGAAGGCTTCGAGCGCAATGCAACGGCGATTGGCAGCAACGTAATTTTGCCGGAACTGGAAGAAGGCCTGAAGGGCTTGACCGTCGGTGAATCGAAGACGATTCCTGTCGCGTTCCCGGAAGAATGGCGCATTGCTGAATTCGCTGGCAAAACTGTCGACATCACCGTCGACGTCAAGGAAGTTTCCGAACCGGTTTTGCCGGAAGTCAACGAAGGCTTCATCCGCAGCTTCGGCGTGAACAGCGGTGACATGGATCAATTCCGCACGGAAATCCGTGGCAACCTTGAGCGCGAACTGAAGGGTGCTTTGATGCAACGTCTGCGTCGCGCCGTCGGCGATCAACTGATCGAAAAGTATCAGGACGTCGAGATGCCACCACGCCTCGTTGAGCAAGAAGCACGTTCGATGGTTGCACAGGTCGCCGAACAAGCTCGCCAACAAGGTCAGCATTACCCAGTTGATTCCGACGCACACCTTGGCTTCCTCGACTCTGCACGCAAGCGCGTTCTGGTCGCGATGCTGGTCGGTGAAGTCGCGCGCAAGAATGACCTGCGTCTCGACGGCGCCCGCGTCAACGAAACGATCAACTTGATCGCTTCAACATACGAAAACCCACAGCAAGTCATCGATCTCTACGCTCAAGACCGTGATCTGCTCGCGAACGTGCAGAACCGCGTGATGGAAGAGCAAGTGATTGACTGGATCGCAGAGCGCGCACAGCACACTGACGTGCCGCTGTCGTTCACGGAAGCGATTGCACCTGCTGCCTAAGCACTGAAACGCGAAGCGCCCTACGGGGCGCTTTTCGTTTCACGCTTAGAACGAGGTAGAGGTAGAGGTAGACGATTTAGTAAGAGCGGCTTCCCGGGATATCTGGAAATTCGCCTTTGCAACCGCCGAATTTCTGCATCTCAAGTCGCTAGAGCAGTGAGCGGTAGCGCGGAGCGGGCTTTCACTAAATAGTCTACCTCTACCTCTAACTCAGGTTTACCCAGGGGTGGCTTGCAATTTCGGGCCGACACCCACAAATTAGAAGCATTGTCGAAGTAAGGAACTTTAATGAATAACACCCCTGTGGGTTTAAACCTGATTCCGATGGTCGTCGAACAAACCAGCCGTGGTGAACGTTCGTACGACATCTACTCGCGCCTGCTGAAGGAGCGCGTGATTTTCCTCGTGGGACCGATTGATGACCATATGGCGAACGTCATCATGGCGCAGCTGTTGTTTTTGGAAGCTGAGAATCCTGAGAAAGACATCAGCCTGTACATTAATTCGCCGGGCGGCATTGTGACCGCCGGTATGGGCATTTACGACACGATGCAGTACATCAAGCCGGACGTGAGCACGATTTGTGTGGGTCAGGCGGCGAGTATGGGTGCTTTGTTGCTCGCGGCGGGTGCGCCGGGTAAGCGTTTTGCACTGCCGAATTCGCGTGTGATGATCCACCAACCGCTGGGTGGCTTCCAAGGTCAGGCGACCGACATTGATATTCATGCGCGTGAGATTTTGTCGTTGAAGACCCGGTTGAATGAGATTTTGGCCAAGCATACCGGTCAATCGCTGGAAACCATTGCCCGTGATACCGAGCGTGACAACTTCAAATCCGCCGAAATGGCGCGTGATTACGGCTTGGTCGACCAAGTGCTGGAACGCCGTCCGGAAGACTCAATTCAAGCGGGTTGATGCGATTTTGTGTAGCATCGAAAGAAAGTATTCGTTGTAGATTCAGGTAAAAGAATGAGTGAAGACAAATCCGGTCGCGGATCGAGTGAGAGCAGCAAGGTTCTGTACTGCTCGTTTTGCGGCAAGAATCAACACGAAGTAAGGAAGCTGATCGCAGGTCCGGGTGTTTACATCTGCGACGAGTGTGTCGATCTGTGCAACGACATCATCAGCGAAGAGTTGCAGGACACCACGCAGGCGACGCGCACCGCGCTGCCGAAGCCGAAGGAAATTCTCGGCGAACTTGATCAGTATGTGATTGGCCAGATGCGTGCGAAGCGCACGTTGGCGGTGGCGGTTTATAACCACTACAAGCGCATCGAATCGCGACAGCGCGAAGACGACGTCGAATTGGCGAAGTCGAATATTTTGTTGGTGGGACCGACGGGTTCGGGTAAGACATTGCTGGCGGAAACGCTGGCACGTTTGTTGAATGTGCCGTTTACGATGGCCGATGCAACGACGTTGACCGAAGCCGGCTATGTCGGCGAAGACGTCGAAAACATTATCCAAAAGCTGTTGCAGAAGTGCGATTACGACGTCGAGAAGGCGCAGCAGGGTATCGTCTACATTGACGAAATCGACAAGATTTCACGCAAGTCCGATAACCCATCGATCACGCGTGACGTCTCGGGCGAAGGCGTGCAGCAAGCGCTGCTGAAGCTCATTGAAGGTACGGTTGCAAGTGTGCCTCCGCAAGGTGGACGCAAACATCCGCAGCAGGAGTTTTTGCAGGTGGATACCCGCAATATCCTGTTTATCGTCGGTGGTGCGTTTGCCGGTCTCGACAAGGTGATCCAAGCGCGCAGTACGGAAGCTGGTGGTATCGGTTTCGGTGCGAAGGTGAAGAGCTCCGAGAAGAAGGCAGAAATTGGTAAGGTGCTGGCGGAAGTTGAGCCGGAAGATCTGATCAAGTTCGGTTTGATTCCGGAATTCATCGGTCGTCTGCCGGTCATTGCGACGCTGGAAGAATTGGATGAAGAGGCGTTGGTGCAGATTTTGACTGAGCCGAAGAATGCCATCACCAAGCAGTTCAAGAAGCTGTTTGAGATGGAAGGCGTTGAGCTGGAATTCCGTCCGGAAGCGTTGACTGCGATCGCGCGTAAGGCGTTGAAGCGGAAGACGGGTGCACGTGGTTTGCGCACGATCGTGGAGAATATTTTGCTCGATACGATGTACGAACTGCCGTCGGCTGAGAACGTCCGCAAGGTCGTCGTGGATGAGTCGGTCGTTGAGCACAAGACGGAACCGTTCCTGATTTATGAGACGGCACCATTGGCTCCTTCGAAGGTTGCCGAACCGAAGGTGCGCGCAGCGGGCGAATAAACCACCGCGGTGATATCGAAATGAGGGAGTCACTTGGGTGGCTCCTTTGTTTTTTGGGTTAATTAAACGCAACGAGTGCCCATGTGACCTTGTGCAATGCGGCACGTGACCTTATAAAAGAGGTAGGGACCTTTGGTCCGGTTTTTTAGTTATTTGGAGTCCTAATGGCGAAGTCAAAATCCAAGCCCGAATCCGTCGAGCGCCTGCCGGTATTGCCGCTGCGTGACGTGGTCGTGTTTCCGCACATGGTGATCCCACTTTTCGTGGGACGCGAGAAATCGATCCATGCGCTGGAAGTGGCGATGAATTCGGAGAGCAAGCGCATCCTTTTGGTTGCGCAGAAGGCTGCCGAAACGGATGATCCGCAAGGCACCGATCTTTATGGCGTCGGCACATTTGCCAATGTCCTGCAGATGCTCAAACTGCCCGATGGCACGATCAAAGTGCTCGTTGAAGGCTTGTCGCGCGCATCCCTGTCCAACGTGACAGAGGGGGAAGGTGCGTTGTATGCCGACGCACTGGAAATCCCGTCTGACGTCGATCGCGATGAGCGTGAGATGGATGCGGTGTCGCGTTCGTTGATCAGTCTTTTTGAACAATACGTCAAGACGAACCGAAAGCTCCCACCGGAGTTGATGCAGACGTTGCAGGCCATCGATGAGTCATCCCGCCTCGCCGATACGGCCGCGGCGCATCTGGGTGTGCGTCTGGTGGATAAGCAAAAGTTGCTCGAAACGTCCGGCATTGCGGCACGCATGGAAAGCATGATCGGTCTCGTCGATGGCGAGATTGACGTGCAACAACTCGAGAAGCGCATCCGCGGCCGCGTGAAGTCGCAGATGGAGAAGTCGCAGCGCGAGTACTATCTCAACGAGCAAATGAAGGCGATCCAGAAGGAGCTCGGCGAGTACGACGATGCACCGAATGACATCGACGAGCTGACCCGCAAGATTGCGGAGGCCGGCATGCCGAAGGTTGTCGAGACGAAGGCGAAGGCGGAGCTCAACAAGCTCAAGCAAATGTCGCCGATGTCTGCAGAAGCATCCGTTGTTCGCAACTACCTCGATTGGTTGGTCGGCGTGCCTTGGAGCAAGCGCTCGAAGGTCAGCAAGGATCTCAAGGCGGCGCAGGAAGTGCTGGATGCCGATCACTTTGGACTGGAGAAGGTCAAGGACCGCATCCTCGAATACTTGGCGGTTCAGTCGCGCGTGAAGCAAATGCGTGGGCCGATTCTGTGTCTGGTTGGACCGCCGGGCGTTGGTAAAACTTCGTTGGGTCAATCCATCGCGAAGGCGACAAACCGTAAGTTCGTGCGCATGGCGCTGGGCGGCGTGCGTGACGAATCCGAAATTCGCGGTCACCGCCGTACATATGTCGGCTCGATGCCCGGTCGCCTGGTGCAGAACATGACGAAGGCGGGCACGAAGAATCCACTGTTCGTGTTGGACGAAATTGACAAAATGGCCAACGATTTCCGCGGCGACCCGGCTGCGGCGTTGCTGGAAGTTTTGGATCCGGAACAGAACCACGCGTTCAACGATCACTACCTGGAAGTCGATTTGGACTTGTCGGAAGTGATGTTCGTGGCGACCTCGAACTCGATGAACATCCCGGGTCCGTTGCTGGACCGCATGGAAGTCATCCGCATTCCGGGCTACACCGAAGAAGAGAAGTTGAACATCGCGTCGCGTTATCTTTTGCCAAAGCAAATGGCGGCGAATGGTTTGCGCGAAGATGAAGCTGTTATTTTGGATGATGCGTTGCGCGAAGTCGTGCGTTACTACACGCGTGAATCCGGCGTGCGTTCGCTTGAGCGTGAAATTGCAAAGATCGCGCGCAAGGTCGTCAAGGACATCGCACTCGCGGGACCTGTGAAGAAAGGCGACAAGAAAAAGCCAGTCATCAAGGTCACGCCGGCCAACATCGAGAAGTATCTCGGCGTACGTCGCTTCGACTTTGGTCGTGCCGAAGAAGAGAACGAAGTTGGTCTGGTCACGGGTCTTGCGTGGACGGAAGTCGGCGGCGATTTGCTGCAGATTGAAACGACGCAGATGGCAGGTAAGGGCGGCGTCACGTTGACGGGTCAGCTCGGTAGCGTGATGAAGGAATCCGCTTCTGCCGCAATGTCCGTTGTGCGTTCGCGCGCAGAACAGTTGGGCATCGCGCAGGACCAATTCACGAAGCATGACGTACACATCCACGTGCCGGATGGCGCGACACCAAAGGATGGTCCATCAGCAGGTATCGCAATGGCAACGGCGTTGGTGTCGATGTACACGAAGGTGCCTGTCCGTGCCGACGTCGCGATGACTGGCGAGATTACGCTGCGTGGTCGCGTGCAACCGATTGGTGGGCTGAAGGAGAAGCTTTTGGCAGCACTGCGCGGTGGCATCAAGACCGTGATCATTCCCCAGGAGAATGCGAAGGACTTGATCGACATGCCGAAGTCGGTGTCGAAGGGACTGGAGATCATTCCGGTCAAGTACATCGATGAAGTGTTGAACATCGCCCTCGAGCGTCCGCTCGGTCCGCCGAAGAAGGCACGTAAAGCAGTGAAGAAGGTCGCGTCCAAACGCGCGGTGACGAAGCAGGTTCGCAAGCCGGCGTCGGGTTCGTCCCGCGCCAAGCATTGATCGCGGATGAATTCAAGCGTTAAGAAACACGAAAAAGCCTGATTTATCAGGCTTTTTTGCTTGATTAGAACGGGTAGCACTGGTATAAATTAAGCATTCGACGCGAAGATCGTTGTTGGATCTGGAGTGCGGGGACGAATCCGTACTTGAATTTTTTTTGGAATAACACCAGCGGAATGATTCCGCGCAGGAGCTCAGATTAATGAATAAGACCGAATTTGTATCTGCCGTTGCAGAAGCCGCAGAACTTTCGAAGACCGACGCAGCCAAAGCTGTTGACGCAATGATCGACGTGATCACGAACACCTTGAAGAAGGGTGATGCAGTGACGTTGGTTGGCTTCGGTACTTTCCAAGTTCGCGCACGCGCTGCACGCGTTGGCCGTAACCCACAGACGAAGGCTGAGATCCACATTCCTGCGTCGAACAATCCTGCATTCAAGGCTGGTAAAGCCCTTAAGGACGCTGTAAACTAAGCGCCCTGTCAACGCGAAGCCACTGCTGCATGCTCGCGACGACGAATGGATTTGCGGGCTTAGCTCAGCGGTAGAGCGTCTCCTTTACACGGAGAGGGTCGGGGGTTCGATCCCCTCAGCCCGCACCAAATTAAACCCCTGGCTCGCCAGGGGTTTTTATTTTCTCAAGTCTATGGGTGGAACATTGAAACGAATCATTTTTGCCGCAATCATTGCGGCGTTGGCAGTGCCAGCAATCGGTAAGGCTCACAACTGGGTTCCGTATGACAAGGACGAGTGCGGTGTGCATTTTCTGGATGCAAAGTCGAAGGATTCCGTTGTTGAAGGTCGTTACCGTATTTTTGAATTGCTCAATCTGCAGGTGCCCGAGCGATCCGGCAACAAGCAGTATAAGAGTGTGCTGTCCAACATCGTAATCGATTGCACTTCACGAACCAGCGCAGTCGATTTCGAGATCGAGTACGGCAAAGCCGATGCGAGAGGCGCGTTGGTCGGATCGCGTAAGTGTTTCGATGCGGATAAACAGTGGTCTTCGGCGAAAGCTGAGTCCGCGCAGGGCAGGCTAATCGAGATCGTTTGCAACGCGGCAAACTAGGGTTTCACCAACGATTTGGGTGATGCATTAAATTTATCAAAATAATTTTCGTTTTAGGCTTTACAAACCGAAATTTCTTTTGCATAATTGTTCACCTTGCAGAGGCAAAGCCAAAGCAAGCAGCGCGGAGCGGTAGTTCAGTTGGTTAGAATGCTGGCCTGTCACGCCGGAGGTCGCGGGTTCGAGTCCCGTCCGCTCCGCCATTTATTCTGAAGCGCCTGCAGGTTTCCTGCAGGCGTTTTCTTTTGCACGGAACTAGGGGAATTCAGCGTGTTGCGCTAAAATGGTCGATTAGTCCATTTGATACTGCTGAACACACATGCTGCAAGGTCTTCGTGAAAAAACGACGGGTTGGGTCGCCACCGTCATCCTCGGATTGCTGATCATTCCGTTTGCCTTTTTCGGCATCGAACAATATGGTTCTACCGGTCCCGACGCATCCGCTGTTGCGAAGATCGATTCGCCACCGACGTACTGGAAGAGTGCGCCGCATTTTTGGCCGTTTACGATGCTCTACGACAAGCATGAAGTGACCGTCGAAGAATACCGTTCGCGTCTCGAACAACTTCGCGCCGAACAACGTCAGCAGCAAGGCGATGCATTTGATGCGCTTGAGTTTGATAAGCCGGAGAACAAGCGCGCATTGGTTGAGCGTTTGATCGACGAGAAGATCGGTGCGATCGCTGCGCAGCAAGATCGTTTGGCGGTCAGTGACGCTGACGTACAGAAAGAAATCGCCTCCATTCCGGCATTCCACGTCAACGGCAAATTTGATCCGCAGACTTATGTGATGACGTTGCGTTCGATTCAACCGGCACAAACGCCGAAACAGTTTGAATCAACGATCCGTACGAGCCTCGAGCAGCGTATTTTGCCGCAGGGAATTGCAAACAGCAGTTTCATTACCCGCAAGGAATTGAACAATCTGGTGAAGCTCAGCGGCGAGACGCGCGACGTCACTGTGATCGGCATTCCAACGACGCCGGACTTGAAGGCTGCGGTCAGCGATGCGGAAGTTACCAAGTGGTACAACGAGCACAAGGGTCAGCTGCAATCGCCGGAATCCGTCGTGCTTGAGTACGTGACGATTGATGCGGACAAATTGCCACCACCGACGCCAGTGAGCGAGCAGGCGATCCGTGAGCAATACGACAAGGACATCGCGAAGTACACGGGTACGGAGTCGCGTGAAGCATCGCACATCCTGGTGGAAGTTCCTGCAAATGCGAACAAGACTGCACAAGATGCTGCCAAGGCACGCGTGGACAAGATTTATTCGGAAGTGACGGCGAGCGGTGCAGATTTTGCCGCAATCGCGAAGGCACAATCAGATGACTCGGGTTCGAAGTCGCAAGGCGGTAACCTTGGTGCGATCAGCAAGGGTTCGATGCCGAAGGCGTTTGAAGATACGGTTTTTGCAATGCAATCGAACACGATTTCAAAGCCAGTCAAAACTGAATTCGGTTGGCACATCATTCGCGTTGGAAAGGTCACCGCGGCATCGCAACGTTCGTTCGATCAAGTGAAGGGTGAAATTGCTGCTGACTTGAACAAGAAGAACGCGTCCCAGCAAATCAACAACGTCACGGGTAAGATCCTCGATGCCGTTTACCGTAACCCGACGGACTTGCAAGGCCCGGCGAAGGCGAACGGTTTGACCGTCGAAACGACGGCCGTCTTGCCGCGTGCATCGAACGAAGGTTTGTTCGCGGTACAAGGCGTGAAGCGCGAAGCGTTCAAGGAATCGAATATCAAGGAAGGCACGGTCAGCGAGCCGATCGACGTCTCGCCGACACAGAAGGTCCTTATCCGCGTTGTGAAGCACAACCCAGCCGCCGCAATTCCATTGGCTCAAGTCAAAGATAAGGTGATCGAGCAAATCCGCGTTGACCGGGCGAATGCGGTTGCGCTGGAGAAGGCGAACGCAGCATTGGCGAAGATCAAGGCAGGCACCGCATTTGATGCTGCAACGGCAGGCTTCCCTCGCCAAAATCTCAAGGCAGTCCCACGTCAATCGCGTGAATTGGATCCGAAGTTGTCGGAAGGGATTTTTGCAATCTCATCATCGGCAACTGGCGCCGCGCAATCACGCGTCGTGCAGATGACGAACGGTCAACCATTGGTCATCAAGGTGGACAAGGTGACTTCCGGTGATCCTTCCGTCTACACCCCTGCGCAGATGCAACAGTTGATGCAGCAGTTCTCGTTGGGCCGCGGCATCGATGAGGTGAACACTTTCATCAAGTCGAAGCGTAAGCAAATGAAGGTTCGGGTGTTGGACGCAAACCTCTGACACTGAGTTAGAGGTAGAGTTGACTATCTAGTGGAGGGCGCCTTTGGGCGCCCTTACTTTCCTGCGAAACCGTTTGATGCTAGAAAAACGTTGTTTTCAAAGGTTGAACTTCTTTCCGGTGACACAGATTCAACCTTTGAAATTGCGAAATTTCCGACGCACAAAAAAATGAGGCACCCGAAGGTGCCCCATGCTTTTACTCACTCCTCTAACTCCTACTCGGACTCGTCTCACGAAGTGAGAGACCAGTCATACCCAACCCGTCGCGTAGTAGATTCCGATCACGACGAATACCGCCAACGTCTTGATGATCGTCACCGCAAAAATATCCTTATACGACTGACGGTGCGAAAGTCCGGTCACTGCGAGCAGGGTGATCACCGCGCCGTTATGTGGCAGCGTGTCCATGCCGCCGGATGCCATGGAGGCGACGCGGTGCATGACTTCGAGAGGGATGCCGGCCGCTGCAGCGTTCGCCATGAACGTGTCGGCCATGGCGGCGAGCGCGATGGAGAGTCCGCCCGACGCCGAACCCGTGATGCCGGCGAGAGAGGTGACGGTCACGGCTTCGTTGACGAGCGGATTTGGAATGGCGTTCAGTGCGTTGGCGACGACGAGGAAGCCCGGGAGAGCGGCAATCACTGCACCGAAACCATATTCCGATGCGGTGTTCATCGCAGCGAGCAGTGCACCGCCGATGGCGGCTTTGCTGCCGTGGGCGAAATTGCCGATGACTTTTTTGCCGGCGAAAATAAACACCAACAAGATACCTGCAAGCAACGCACCTTCGACCGCCCAAATTGCGGAGAGCTTCGACACTTCCTGCACGACTGGCGGCGTGTTCCCGATGATCGCAGGATCGAATGAAACCTCTTTGCCATAGACCTTCGGAATGTAATCAGTGAGCAACTTATTGATCACGCCGACGGCGATCAACGGCAAAATCGCAATGAAAGGATTCGCAAGGTTCGTGCTGTCGATTGGTTCTGGTTCGTTGAGCAAGGTTGCAGGATCGCCGTAGCCTTCGCCATTGGCTTTCGCAACGCGGCGGCGCCAGTCGAGATACATCAAGCCGAGAACGAGGATAAAAACACCGCCACAAATGCCGAGGATCGGCGCAGCCCACGTGGTGGTTTCGAAGAAGGTTGTCGGGATGATGTTTTGGATTTGCGGTGTGCCCGGCAATGCGTCCATGGTGAAAGTAAATGCGCCGAGTGCGATCGTTCCAGGAATCAAACGCTTTGGAATGTTGCTTTGACGGAACAACTCAGCGGCGAATGGATAGACCGCAAATACAACGACGAACAACGACACGCCGCCGTAGGTGAGCAACGCGCACACCGCGACGATCGACAACATCGCACGCGACTCGCCGAGCAGCTTGATGGATGCAGTGACGATGGACTTCGAGAAACCCGAAAGTTCAATCACCTTGCCGAAGATGGCGCCGAGCAGGAAGACGGGGAAGTAGTTTTTGAGAAAACCAACCATCTTGTCCATGAAGAGCCCCGAGAACATCGGAGCCACCAATTGTGGATCGGTCAAAAGCACCGCACCCAACGCCGCCACCGGCGCGAACAGAATGACACTGTGTCCGCGATACGCAATCCACATCAGGAAGCACAGTGCGGCAAGGACGATTAGAAAGGACATGCAAAAATCCGAAGTCGGCAATTGATGTTCTCTAGTGTGGTTGTGCGCGCGAAATGTGCACATTGTCCGAAAGGACAACTGCCAGAATGCAAACACTTTGTTAACGTTGACCTGTCCCTGACCGAGGATGGTCGGGCTTGTTGAATTATTTTTTGGAACATTGAGGAAATCATATGCGTCGCGTCATCAACACACGTCATGCGCTTTGCCTGGCAATTCTGGGTGCACTGGTCGCCGCTCCGGCGATGGCACAGGATTCCGGTTCGGCTGCAGGTAGCTCGGATTCGGATCAGCAATCGAGCGAAGTGAAATCGATCGGTAAGGTCAAGGTGACGGCACGTAAGCGTGACGAAACGTTGCAGGAAGTTCCCGTAGCAGTGACCGCCTTTACGCCGGAACGCCTGGAAACGCTGAACATCCAGGACCTCGGTGACCTCGGCCGTCAAGTCCCTAACTTGACTGTCTATGCAGCGCGCGGTTCGAGCAGCACGATCACGGCATACATCCGTGGTATCGGTCAGTCCGATCCACTGTGGGGCGTTGATCCGGGCGTTGGCTTGTATCTCGACGACGTCTACATTGCACGTCCGCAAGGTGCGTTGCTTGACGTGTTCGACGTTGAGCGCATCGAAGTGTTGCGCGGTCCGCAAGGTACTTTGTATGGCAAAAATACCATCGGCGGCGCCATCAAATACATCTCGAAGGATCTGCCCCGCAAGACGAATGGTTTTGCATCGTTGACGGTTGGCAACTATGGTCAAGCAGACGTCAAGGCTGCGATCGGCGGTCCAATTCTGGGTAGCGAAAATCTTCGCGCCCGTCTCTCGGTTGCCAGCTTGCACCGTGACGGCTTCGGCGAAAATCTGACGAACGGTCAACCGGTCAGCGACAAGGAAATCCTTGCAGCTCGCGGTGAACTCGGCGCATTTGCAAGCGAAGCGTTTGACGTCAAGTTTGCATTCGACTGGATGAAGGATCGTTCGGGCGTCCGCGGTGCGAAAATGTTGGCAGTCAATCCTTTGGCGCCAAGCTACAAACCGCTTGATAGCCGTTATGACATCCGCAGTGGCATGGACAACATCAACGACACGGACATGAAGGGCATCAGCGCGACCGCGACCTGGCGTCCGAATGCAGATTGGGCTGTGAAGTTCGTGACGGCAAAGCGTGAGTCGGATACGTCAACGTCGATCGACTTCGATACCCTGCCAGGCAAGTTCGTTGACGTGCACGCCAAGTATTACGACGAGCAAGTCAGCAACGAATTGCAAGTCAACTACGATGCCGGCGGACGCTTCCGCGGCGTGTCAGGTCTTTATCACTTCAACGGTGAAGCCGGCGGTCAAGTGCTGAACTACTTCTACAACCCATTGGCAGCGCCTAGCCTGACGAACCCATTGTTCGGTGATACGCAAGGTAAGGTCATGACGAAGCAGCTCGCTGTCTATACCGACTGGACCATCGACGTCACCGACAAGTTCAACATCAACACCGGCGCGCGCTGGACGGAAGAAGAGAAGCATGCGATTGCCTTGAACCGCTTCTACACGACGCCACAGTATCCGAATCCGACGGTCAGCATTCCGTGGGGCACTGCTGCGAACTTCAACAAGACGAAGACATTCAAAAACATCTCGCCGAAGTTGGTTGTGAATTATCAGTTCACGCCGGACATCATGGCCTATGCGTCCGCAACGCGTGGCTTTAAGTCAGGTGGCTACAACATCCGTGCCAACACCACGGCAGTTCCGCGCTCCGGTGAACCATTCCTGGATGAAACGGTGGACAGCCTGGAGCTGGGTTCGAAGATGAGCTTCATGGATCAACGCTTGTTCGTGAACATGGCGTACTTCCACAACAACTACAAGGACATCCAGCTGTCGGTGTTCACCGAGTACACGCTGCCAAACGGCACGAAGAGCTTCTTCGGTGACTTCACCAACGCGGGTGCCGGGAAGATCAGCGGTTTCGAACTGGAAACGCAATTCCTGCCGAGCGACCGTTGGGTGATCAGCAGCAACATGTCCTGGTTGAATTCGAAGTACACCGAATTCATGACCAATAACATCAACGTTGCGGATTCACAGCACTTCACCAACGCGCCGAAGTTCCAGGGTTCCGTGAACGTTGAACACCGCATGCCTTTGGCGACTGCGGGTGAGTTGGCGGCACGCGTCAGCTACAGCTACCAAGGCGCTGTGTGGCCAACGACGGACCTGTCGCCGGCAATCTATCAGGAAGGCTACGGACTGTTGAATGCGGGTCTGATCTGGCGCAACAAGCCATGGACCGTTTCGTTGCAAGGCACGAACTTGCTGGATGAGGAATACCGCACGACGGGTTACAACATTGCCGCTTACGGTGTGTTGACCGGATTCTATGGTGCGCCACGTCAGTATTCGTTGACGGTCCGTTACGACTTCTGATTGAAACCTTTGTGAGTGGGGTGGGTGACGGCAGACTTCGGTCTGCCGTTGTCTTTTTTGGGTATCCTGATTTGATGAGATTTGACGTTTCGTGCCCGTGCCAAGTTTGCTGACCGTTGCCCTCGCATGCCTGACCTGGCTTGCGATCATGTTTGCGATTGCGCGCTGGGCTCAGCGTAACCCGCCGGCATTTTCGAAGCATTGGGCGTGGGTGTATGCGTTGTCCTTGGCGATTCACTGCACGTCGTGGACGTTTTATGGAACGGTGACGCAAGCGGCGCGTTCGGGTTGGTGGATACCGCCGACGTTTATCGGTGCGATTTTGCTGTATGTGCTCGGCTTTGGCTTCATGCGCAAGTTGATCGAGATCGGTCGGGCGAATCACTCGAGTACGATTGCGGATTTCGTGGCAACAAGACTGGGCAAAAATGTTCCTCTCGCCGCCCTCATCACGCTCGTCGCGATCATCGGCATGGTTCCTTACATTGCGTTGCAGTTGAAAGCGGTAGGCAGTAGTTTCGCCATGCTTACGCATGCAAAGGCGAGTGTTGCGCAAGGTCCGTGGTATCTGGACATCGCATTGTATTGCGCGTTGGCAATGGCGCTGTTCGCAATTTTCTTCGGCGCGCGCGAAGCCAATGCTTCCGCGCATAACCGCGGCTTGGTCATGGCGATTGCGTTTGAGTCAGTGTTCAAACTCTTCGCGATGCTTGTCGTGGGATTGTTCGTAGTCTTGATGATTCCGGAGGCGCCACTGGCATCAATTCCACCGGTTGATCGTAATTTGGATGGATTTGCGCCGCAGATTTTGTTGGGTGCGATGGCAATGTTCATCCTGCCGCATCAATTCCATATGGCGGTCGTTGAAAGCCGTTCAATGTCGCAGACGAAACTCTCGCGCTGGGTTTTGCCGTTGTATCTGCTGTTGATTGCGTTGCCGGTTTTGCCAATTGCGATTGCAGGTCAGCGTTGGCTTGGTGCTTCCGGAATTCCCGCCGATCTGTACGTTCTCGCATTGCCGATGGAACAGGGGTCAAGTTGGGTCGCGTTGTTGGCGTTCCTCGGTGGGATGAGCGCGGCAACCGGAATGGTCGTTGTCAGTACATTGACCTTGAGCTTGATGGTGATCAACCACTGGATCACGCCGGCGTTGTTGCGCGGTGTTTGGCTGCGTGCAGAAGGTCAGGATCTGAGTCGTCGCGTGATCTGGGCACGTCGCGTTGCGATTGTGTTGATGATGTATCTGGCATGGCTTTTCAGTCGCACGGTTGGCAGCAATTCCGCACTTGCAGACGTGGGTGCGCTGTCATTCAGTGCGATGGTGCCGCTGATTCCGGCGGTTTTGATTGCAGTGTACCGTCCTCAGACATCGCCGCGGGCGGTTGCCTTCGGCATCATCGCTGGCTTGCTCACATGGATGTGGGTCAATGTCGGTGGGCGCCTTCTTCCGAATTTGGAATGGCATGGGATTTTCAATGCATTGACGCCATCGCATTGGATGGGATTGGGTCAATGGAGTCTGCTGGCGAAGGGTGTCGTGTCATCGCTTGTCGTGAGCTACTTCGCGACGTTGTTTGCGCAGCCCTTCCTCAGCCAACGTCCACAGCGCGACACGGAATCCGCATGGCAGGTTCGACAGTTGCGTGAGCTGACAGCACGTTTCTTGAACGAAGCAACTGTCGTGGATTTATTCAAGGGCTTTGGCAACAACGCGCTGGTGCCGATGCAGCTGGAAGCTCAAGTGGAATCGGAATTGGCGAAGGTGCTCGGCAGCTCTTCCGCACGCTTGTTATTGGATGCCGCACAAAACGAACAAAGCCTTCGCATTGAAGACGTCGCGCAGATCGTTGACGAGTCACGCGTCGACTTGAAGTTCAATCAAACGGTTCTAGAGGCAGCGCTGCGAAACATGACGCAGGGAATCAGCGTTGTTGATCGCGATCTTCGTTTGGTCGCATGGAATCCCCGGTATGCCGAATTGTTCGGCTATCCCGAGGAATTGTTGCAGGTTGGCCAGCCGGTTGCGGACCTTGCACGCTGGGCGATTGAGCAGACGCGTCCGGATGTCACCAACATTGATAAGGCCATTGAGCGCCGTCTCGCATACATGCGCGCTGGAACGACGCATTTGTCAGAGAGAGTTTTTCCGGATGGCAGCCGCATTGAGATCCGCGGAAACCCAATGCCCGGTGGAGGCTTCGTCGCGACGTTCACGGATGTTACGGAGTTCCGCAATAACGAAACAGCATTGAAGGAAATCAATGAGTCGTTGGAGTCGCGCGTCAGTGAACGCACGCAAATGCTGGCGGATGCGAAGCATGAAGCAGAGTTGGCGAACGAAGCCAAAACACGTTTCATGACCGCCGTTGGCCACGATCTCATGCAACCGCTGCACGCCGCGCAATTGTTTGCTGATGGTCTCGACAGTTATCTGCAACGTCAAGCATTGCATGATCACGAACCGGTCAAGCGCTTGAAGGACATTCGCGGTGCGTTGGGTTCAACGACCGAGTTGTTGCAAGGCTTGCTCGAGATGGCGAAGTTGAAGTCCGGTGGATTGAGCGCAAACGCACGCCCGCAACCATCGCGCGACGTGACCGATCCTTTGGCTTCAGAGTTTGCGGCAATTGCGGCCGATAAGGGTTTGACATTTTCTTACTCGCCAAGTGAAGAATGGATTCGCGCGGATGCGATGTTCGTGAGGCGTATTTTGCAAAATTTCCTGTCCAACGCCGTTCGTTATTCACGACGCGGCGAGATCGCGTTGATTGTAAGTGTGTCCGAAGATCACCTGCGAATTGAAGTGCGGGATCAAGGCGAAGGCATTGCGGTTGAGGAGCAGGGCGCGATTTTTGAAGAGTTCCGCCGTGGCGAAAATGCCGCAGAAAATGGCCTTGGTCTAGGTCTTTCCATCGCGTCGGGTTTAGCAGAGTTGATCGATGCGCGAATCGGCATGCGCAGTGTTGTTGGCGAAGGGTCGACGTTTTGGGTGGATATCCCAACGGCTGTGATGGACGTTGCGCGAACTGCCAATGTCTTAAGCGGCAATCATCATGGCGTCAGTGAGATTTTGCTCATCGACAATGATCAACCAACGCGCGAAGCATTGGGTTCAATGTTGAGCGAGTGGGGGCATGCGGTGCGCGTCGGCGACGGTAATGACTACGCGCAGATTCGTGAGGATGCGAAACGCGCACACGTCTGGCTGTTCGATTATCACCTGGACAATCAGGCGACCGGTGTTGGCTTGTATGAATTGCTGGTCGCTGAAATGAAAGCGAAGCCGACTTTGATTCTCACTGCGGACATTAGCGACTCAGTTCGCGCGCAGTGTCAGGAGTTGGGATTGATATTGGTGAGCAAGCCAATTCGTCCGCTCGCGTTGAAGTCCGTTTTGTCGCGATTGATCTCAGCGAGTCACGCAGGCTGACCGTTCTCGCGAAGATGACGCGACGGATCGGTAAGTTCGAGTTCGCGTAAGACGACGCCGGCTTGCGTGCGATTCCGGACACCGAGCCGATCAAAAATCGCCGACACATGCGCTTTCACTGTGCGTTCCTGCACGCCGAGTCGATCTGCAATTTGCTTGTTCAACAAGCCGTCGGCAACCATCCGCAAAACACGGAATTGCTGTGGCGAGAGACTCGCGAGCTTTGCAGACATCGCGGCATCTTCCGAAGCCGTTTCCGTGCGCATCACTGCGGCCTTCAACGAAGCAGGCAGCCATTGCTCCAAATTCATGACGGACGTGATGGCGGCGTTGAGGTCGTCGAGACCGGAACTTTTTGGCAGAAAACCCGCCGCGCCATAATCCAACGCGCGCCTCACGACGGTTGGATCATCATTTGCGGAAACCACGATCACCGCGACCATCGGATACTGCGCACGAATTGCCGCAAGACCTGCGAGGCCATGATTGCCGGGCATGTGCAAATCCAACAAAATCAGCTCAATCTCCGGCTGCTTATCGAGCACTGCGAAAACGCTGTCGAGCGTATCGGCTTCAAAGGTTTCGACGCCTTCCATCGATTCCGAGGCGACCGTACGCAACGCGGTGCGAAACAGCGGGTGATCGTCGGCAATGAGGATTTGATGCATAGCGGTTAGTGTAACAACCACATCCTGAATTGCATTGTGGACTTTAGGACTATTGCGGCGTCTGCTGTATGGTTTAGGCTAAATGCATGAAGATGCCAAAACTGACTGTTTTTTCCATCGCCATCGCGACTGCTTTCGCTCTTGCGGGTTGTGCGACGCTCAATGAATCCACCAAGCTAGGCCGCGCCGCCGTGACGACTCTCCAGCAGCAAACAAACACTTACGATGATCTCCTGACGGCAGGGCTCGACGCTGCAATGTTGCGCAACCCGGTCGGCCCCACGTTTGCGAATCCTGCTGCTCCGACTGCCGCCGAATTGCGCCGCCGCTCGATCTGGTCGAGTTGGCGCGGGATCTACAACGTTGCCAGCAGGGATCTCGATGCATTGCTCGCCAGCAGTGGCAAAATTCCTGGCCGCGAATTTTCCGCGATTGCCCAGCTTGCAGGAAGTACTTCGACACATCGCGTACTGACGCAAGTTCCTGATAGCTTCAATCAACAAAATCGTTGTTTAATCGTCGCCCCATCATCCGGCAGCCGTGGCGTCTACGGTGCAATTAGCGTTGCCGCGCCTTGGGGTTTGCCGAAGGGTTGTGCGATTGCCTATACCGACAAGGGAACGGGTAGCGATTATTTTGATGTCGACACTAAAACGGGTGCTGATCTGAGTGGCGTTGTGAGCTCGGGTGATGCGCGTGTTTTCGTGCCGAATGTTGCTTCAACTGTCCGTCCGCATGAAGTTGCTTTCAAGCACGCACACTCCCAACAAAATCCCGAAGCCGACTGGGGTCGCTTCGTCGTCCAGGCTGCTGAGTTTGGCCTGGCATCGCTGACCGAAGCATTTCCTTCGCAGACTCCGTTTACCTGGGAAAACACTCGTGTCATCGCGGTCGGCATCTCAAACGGTGGCGGTGCAGTTCTTCGTGCTGCGGAAGAGAAGGGCGCGAACTTCGCCGCGGTTGTCGCCGGTGAGCCACAAATTCACGTCACTGGCCACAACAGTGTCCCGCTCTACGATTACTCGATCGAAGCCGCCACGCTGATGGCCTGCGCGCAGCTCGCATTGCCGGAAGACAAATTGCCGCAACCACCATTGCTCGCCCAAGCCAAACCGTTGATGGGTCTTTGGTGTCAGCGTCTCAAGATGGCCAATGTCCTGCAAGGTAATGATGTCGCGGCACAATCCGCCGAAGCACTTCAGAAGCTCAAAGCCCGCGGTTGGAACGAGGGTGCCATTGCGGCTGGGTTTGCGTCGACGGGTTTTGACCTTTGGCGTTCGGTACTGGCGGGTTACGTCAGCGCTTACGCGAAAGCACCAGTCGGTGCGAATCCGTGTGGTTTCTATTACACGCCGCAGGACGCCGAGATGAAGCCACGCGCCGCGACCAATGCAGAACGTGCGATGTGGTGGACGGATTCAAGCGGGATTCCAACGGGCGCCGGCGTGAACTTGCGTCACGACAACCCGGACATCTACTCGCAAATTCAATGCCTTGCCGAAAAGCGCAACGATCCAACGGTCACCGCATCCATCAACGCAACGCTCGGCCACAAGCCGGCAGATGATAAGCTGCCGGTGTTCGTCGTGCATGGCAAGTCAGATGGTCTCGTGCCGATTCATTACTCGAGCATTCCGTATGTCGAAATGGTTCGCGCATCCGGACATTCGCGGATTAGTTTTTGGCAAATCGAAAATGCACAACACTTCGACGCGTTCCTCGCATTCCCTGGCTACGGTGACAAGTTCGTCCCACTCCTGCCGCACGTTTACAAAGCACTCGACGCAGCGTGGAGCACAGCAACAACCAACGCTCCGATGCCGACAGACGTCAACTGATCTCTGAAAAGGGAGATGGGAAAAACGAAAAGGGAAACGAAATCTTCGTTTCCCTTTTCTATTCGTCTCTAGTCTAGTGCGAAGCACAAAGCCAAAAGCTCTTACCACTTACCTAGACGCAGCACGAAGTGCTATGCGTCAATCGTCGTCTCCAATCCCCGTCATGCCGAGAATGTTGTAACCCGAATCCACGTAGGTCACTTCACCCGTGATGCCGGAGGCAAGGTCAGAGGCAAGGAACGCAGCCGTGTTGCCGACTTCCTCGATCGTAACCGTGCGATGCAATGGCGCGTACTTCTCGAAGTGGCCCAGCATCTTGCGGAAGTTCGCGATACCCGATGCTGCGAGCGTGCGGATAGGACCTGCAGAGATCGCGTTGACGCGCGTGCCGTCCTTGCCGAGATCCAATGCGAGGTAACGCACGGTGGCTTCCAACGAAGCCTTGGCAACGCCCATGACGTTGTAGTTTTGCAACGCACGTTCCGCGCCAAGATACGTCAGCGTCAAAACAGCGCCATTGCGACCCTTCATCAACGGACGCGCTTCCTTCGCAAGAGCGGCGAGGGAATATGCAGAGATGTCGTGTGCGATCGCCCAATTTTCGCGAGTTAAACCATCCAGGAATTCACCTTCGATCGCTTCGCGCGGCGCGAATGCGATGGCGTGGACGAGAATGTCGAAACCGTCCGGCCAATGTTGACCGAGTTGCGAGAAACATTCCGTGATTTGCGCATCCGAGGAGACGTCCAAAGGAATGACGATGTTGCTGCCGTATTCGTTCGCGGCTTTCTCGACGCGGGACTTCAACTTGTCAGTCTGATACGTAAACGCGAGTTCCGCACCTTCGCGATGCATGGCTTCCGCGATGCCCGACGCAATGGAGCGCTCCGAAGCGATACCGGTGATCAGTGCGCGCTTACCTGCCAAAAAACCCATAGTCATTCCTCAACCAAAGTAATCCCACTAGTTTGCACTGTCGGACGCCATTGGACTAGAGCGTATGGTTGTTATTTGGGATCGTGGACCAGAACTTCGCGGCCGCCGATGGAGCCTGAAGCCAAGGCAGGGTTCAACTTCCTGATCCAAACCGGATCGTAGCCCTGTGCCTTCGACCACGCCGTCAAGCCAGGCGCACCGGCTTCGGCACGAACAACGCGCAGCTTCGGAACCTTGCGGCTCATTGCGGATTTAAACGACGGCTTGTCCATGGACTTGTCGATCAAGCAGGAGAGCGCGTTGATTTTCTTCGGATAAGCATGGGTGATTTCAGACAACTTAGTTTGACCACGCAAAAAATTCTTCATCCGGCCTTCGCCCGCGTTGTACGCCATGACCACGCGTTCTTCGTCGCCTTTGAACATTTTGTCCAGGTACTTGAGATACGTGATCACGCTACGCGTTGAATCGACCGGCGAGAGGCGACCGTCATAACCGTTCTTCATCGGCACCTTGAAATTCACGGCGGTGCCGCGAACCATTTGCCAAAGACCGGTTGGGCCGAGACGGCTTGTCATGTGCGGGAAGTATGAGCTTTCGACGAAAGGAATCATCGCGTACTCACTCGCAAGTCCCGCGTCGTGCATCTCTTCCAGCACGTAGTTGAACAATGACAACGTTGGGTCGGATGGATCAGCCAGCTGCTTCGGGGCATTGCTGTAGTGCGCCATCCAACGTGCCACAGGACTCGCAGTGCAAGCCTTGTTTGCAGCCTTATCGTGATACGACGCCATCACTTGCGTGCCGGTGATCGTCTCGGCTTGCGCAGGCGTGACGGTTGCATAGTTCGGCGCAACGCAGAACAAACCTAAAACAGTTGCGGCAATTATTCGTCTTTTAAGAAACATAACGGTCCTTCCATTCCCGTAGGCGTCCGATGCGTTCAATTGCATCGGCGGATGGACTGCCAAACTCGCGAGCGATGGATTCCGAAATTTCCGGAAGATCACTTCGCAAAAAAGGATTGCACGCCAGCTCAATGTCCATCGAGGTGGGCAGCGTGTCGCGACCGAGTTGTCGCAATTGGGTAATTTTTTCGGAGTATTCCTGCAACGTCATGTTCGAAGGTTCGACGTGACGCGCGAAATGCGAATTCGATAATGTGTATTCGTGTGCCGCGAAAACTTTCGTCGTCGCCGGCATTTCCTTCAGTGTCGACATCACGCGGTGCAAGTCAGCCGGGGTGCCTTCAAACAGGCGCCCGCAGCCGAGACTAAACAGCGCATCGCCGCAGAACAGCACGCCATCGCCGAAGTATCCGATGTGGCTGGTCGTGTGAGCGGCGAGATCTAGAACCTTAAACGTGAAGCCTGTGACTTCGACGACGTCACCTGGCACGACGCTTTCCGTGCGATACCCGAGGCGCTCATCGGTAGGCGCGATGACGCGGATGTCCGGGTATTTTTCGACGAGCGCCGACACCCCACCGATATGATCGGCGTGGTGATGAGTCAACAATATCGCGGCGGGCGGCAATGGCTCATCTGCGAGCGCCGACAGGACAGGCTCCGCCTGACCCGGATCCACAACGATGACGGGATCCCCAACTCCGCGGCGCGCAATCCAGACAAAATTGTCTGCAAACGCACGAACGGCAGTAAAATGCATGGGGTAACTTTGGAGTGGGACGCCATGCCAGTCAAGTTGAACCTGAACGAGCAAGCCCATCTGAACGGTCTGAATTGGTTTCATTCAGCTGACGGGCAAGCCGTCCTTGCCGCCGGAAAGGCGATTGCCGAGGAGATTCTCGACGGACAACCGCTTGCACCATGGCTTTGGCTGGGGGTCAGCGCCGGGATGGTTCCTGAGGCACCCTACGGCGTCCACCTGCGTCGCGCCTTCGCAAACGTGAATGCAAATAACCATACGGAAACGCCGGAATTGTCGAATTTTGGCGAAATTGCGATGAATCGCTTCCGTGGCTCGGTCATCTGCGACTTGCCGCTGCCATTCGCGAATGAGTCGTTTACGACGATTTTGATCCAGCATGCACTCGACGATGGACGCGACTGGCACTACTTATTGAGTGAGTGCGAACGCGTGCTTGCGCCCGGTGGTTTGCTTTGGATTACCGCGTTGAATACGTGGAGTCCATATCGCTTGCATTGGATGCGGCGACGCTTGCACGTGATGGGTGTTTCGCAATGGCAAAAGGCTTTGGGCTACGCCGGCTTCGATGCGCGTGCGACGAGCGTGCAATGGTTGGGTCCGCGATGGCGCGTGTCACATGGCGAGGCTGGGGTAGGGCCGCTGGATTTTTTCCGCGCGTCTGTTGCTTTGAAAGTCAAAAAACAAACCCTCGCCCGCATCAAAGGCAAACCCATCCGACGGGCGGCAGCTTGGAAGCCTCAAGTGGTCGCGAAATCTCAGACACAGAGACCTCACGACCGCTAAACTAGTTGCATGAGTTCAAAGGTTGCATCCGCGCCGTCTGCCGCGAAGAAGCAGGTTGTAGTTTTTACCGATGGCGCATGCTCCGGCAATCCGGGGCCGGGCGGTTGGGGCGCGTTGCTGCGCTACGGCGAGCATGAGAAGGAATTGCGTGGCTCTGAAGCAGACACCACGAATAACCGCATGGAATTGATGGCCGCAATCCAAGCGTTGGAATCGCTCAAGCATCCGTGCATCGTCGATCTCACCACCGACTCGGTGTATGTCAAAGATGGCATCAGCAAATGGGTGCCGAATTGGATTCGCAATAACTGGAAGACGTCCAGCAAGCAACCGGTGAAGAACCAGGATCTGTGGGAGCGTTTGTTGGCAGCCGCAGCACCACATGAAGTCAGATGGCATTGGGTGAAAGGCCACTCCGGTCATGACGAAAATGATCGCGTCGACGAGCTCGCTCGTTTGGCCATTGAAGAATTAAGGGGTAACGCATGAGCGTGAATCGACAAGTCGTCCTGGATACGGAAACGACAGGACTGGAAACACGCAACGGCAATCGTATTGTCGAAATCGGCTGTATCGAGATGATCAACCGTCGTCCGACTGGTCGTGTCTACCATACGTATTTGATGCCGGATCGCGACTTCGAAGCCGGCGCGCAACAAGTCACCGGTTTGAGTCTCGAGTTCCTGGAAGACAAGCCTAGGTTTGCGGAAGTCGTGGATGATTTTCTCGACTTCGTTGAAGGCGCGGAGTTGTTGATTCACAACGCACCGTTTGACGTCGGCTTCATTGATTACGAAATGAGTCTGCTCAATGAACCGGATAAGTACGGCTCGATCACGGAGCTATGCAAGATCACGGATACATTGCGTCTAGCGAAGCAAACCGTCCAGGGACGTTCGAGCTTGGATGCGTTGTGTAAGCGTTTTGGTGTCGATAACAGTGGCCGTGAATTCCACGGCGCATTGCTCGATGCGCAGTTGCTGCAGGAAGTCTACATTGCACTCACATCCGGTCAGTCGGAACTCGGTCTGGCTGCGAACGCGAGTGCACCTTCAGAAGCGGCGCAAAGTGTTTATGCCAGCAACGAAGGCGCTGCGCGTCCGAAGTTCATCAACACGCCGGATGACATGGCTGCACACTTGACGGTGCTTGAGCGTTTACGCAACGCAGCTCAGAAAGCCGAATTGAAAAGCGGCGTGATCTGGGACCGCATCTTCCGCGATTAAAGTTTCAGGACGATGACAGAGAAGCTTTCTTCGATGTCGTTCTCAAGCGCTTCGAACGCCAACGTGTCCACCATTTCCTGAGCGGAACATTCGCGGTCCTTGAGGATCTCCGTTGCGCGAGGCGTGCCGACTAACGGAACGACGGCATCGCTGCTGATGAGGATGCGCGAATAGTTAGCGGCATTGAAGCTCACTTGAGCAACGTGCAAACGTGCTGCATCCGTCACTCCCAATGCCATCGTTCGGATTGAAGTTGGTGTTGCGGCATCCGGGACAGTGAGTTCAACCCACTCGCCTTTCGCATTGATTCCGAACGCACGGGTGGCACCCACCCATCCCAAGTTCAAGGATTGGGTCGCTTCGTCACGTTGCAAAATAATGGCGCTGGTTCCGCGCAAGTTCGATTTCGATTTGGGGACTGCGCAAACGGCTTGATCTGCCGTACGGATGGCGTCTTCGATCGATTGACCCATGCGCAAGGATTTCTGCAATGATTCGCGCGCTGCATTCGCCGCAACTTCGCCGCAGCCTTCACCGCCGATTCCATCAAGAATCATCCAAAAACCAAGCTGCCCATTCCCCGTATACGTACTTTCGTTGCAAACCTTAAGAGTGCCCGGATGGGACAGATGGCCAAATTCAATCATTCAGATACTTTACCTGATTGCTTTTTCGGCTTCACGCTTCGCCTGGGTTTCGCGACGGGCTCGATTGGCCTCGGGAAGTAGGTCTCAATATTTGGACTCGCCGCGATCAGTTGATTCAGGGAATACCCATCCAACACCTTCAAAAACGCATTCGTCGCTTCCGCTAACGGTTTGGGAATGCCGCACACGGGTGCAATCAAACAGCCGATACAGTCCACGAGCTGCATGTCCGGCTCCAGCGTGCGGACCAATTGACCCAGATTGATCTCGGAAGGTGGCTTGTTGAGCCGTAACCCGCCATTTCGACCGCGGGTTGCCTCCACGATCCCATTTCCAGCCAATTTCTGGGCGACTTTGGCCAAATGATTGCGCGAAATACCGTACGAGTCCGCAATTTCGGCAACGGAAGCGACATCTTCACCTCGAACACCGAGGTAAAGGACGATTCGCATGGCATAGTCGGTAAAGCGTGTCAGCTGCATAAGCGTTACATTCTAGTCAACGTGACGTGAATAAAGTGTTGACGAAACAGGTATTAAAAATACATAATTTACTTAAAACTAAACGCGCAGTAAATATGCGGCTTGGTGAATTGAGTTTTTGGTTTGTTTAACGCTGTACGTCGTGCCTTTGGAGGGCGCATTTTATGTCAACAACGAAACGCTTATGGTGGGGTCTCGGCATCCTGCTAGCGGCCAGCTTCGCGGTGATGCTTTGGCTAGGGGCCGATCTCAACCGCACGAAACCGCCAATCCCTGGCAAAGTCGTCACGACGAGTGGCCAGACTCTTTACACGCACGCGGACATCATGGAAGGCCAGAAGGTTTGGCAATCCATGGGTGGTATGCAACTGGGCTCCATCTGGGGTCACGGTGCGTTGGTTGCTCCGGACTGGTCCGCTGACTGGTTGCACCGCGAGAAGATCGCGGAGCTCGATGCTTCGGCAGCGAAGCTCGGTGCCAAGAATTTCGAATCCTTGAACGCCGGTCAACAAGCGCAACTGACTGCAGACCATAAGGACGCGTTCCGTAAGAACACGTACGATCCGGCAACTGATACGCTGACGATTACTGACGAACGTGCAGCGGCAATCGCCGTTGTCAGTCAGCATTACGATGAAGTGTTCTCGGACAATCCGGCCGGTGCTCAGCTTCGCGAAGATTACGCGATGAAGAACAACACGATTTCGGATCCGGAACGCCGCAAGAAGTTGAATGCGTTCTTCTTCTGGACGTCATGGGCTACCACGACGAACCGTCCGAACTCGGATAAGGTGACGTACACGAACAACTGGCCATATGAGCCATTGGTCGGCAACCATCCTGCCCCAAGTACCTTCATGTGGTCGTTCTTCTCGATCCTGTTCCTGATCGGTGGCGTTGGCTTGCTGACGTGGCACTATGCCGGTTGGCAGCGTCATGAAGAACCTGCAGTGATTCCTGACAAGGATCCACTGGCCGGTTTGAAACCAACACCTTCGATGAAGGCAACGGCAAAATACTTCTGGGTCGTGATCGCGTTGATGCTCGTGCAAATCGCACTGGGTGCAACGACGGCTCACTACCAAGTTGAAGGACAACATCTGTATGGTCTGAACCTTTCGGACATCCTGCCGTACAGCTTGACGCGTTCGTGGCACACGCAACTCGCGGTGCTCTGGATCGCGACGGCATGGCTTGCAACCGGTCTTTACATTGCACCGGCGGTGGGTGGGCATGAGCCGAAGTTCCAGCGACTTGGCGTCAACTTCCTGTTCACCTGCTTGTTGATCATTGTCGTCGGCTCGTTTGCCGGTCAGTGGTTTGCAGTCATGCAGAAGATGGGACTGGCTGAGAACTTCTGGTTCGGTCACCAAGGTTGGGAATACACCGACATCGGTCGTTTCTGGCAAGCCTTCCTGTTTGTTGGATTGTTGGTCTGGCTGGCTCTGGTAAGCCGCGCGCTGTGGCCTGCGATCAAGGCGAAGGATGAAAGGTCGTCCATCGTGTTCCTGCTGTTCCTGTCGTCGGTTGCAGTCGCCCTGTTCTACGGTGCCGGTCTGTTCTGGGGCAGCGAGTCGCACATCTCGATCGTTGAGTACTGGCGCTGGTGGGTTGTCCACCTGTGGGTTGAAGGCGTGTTCGAAGTCTTCGCAATCGCAGTGTTGGCATTCCTATTCGTGCAGTTGGGCTTGGTCCGCGGTAAGACTGCGACGGTCAACGTTCTTTTTGCAACGATCATTTACCTCGCCGGTGGCGTGCTCGGTATGTTCCACCACTTGTACTTCGTCGGTACGACGACGGCAGGTGTGGCACTGGGTGCATCGTTCTCCGCACTTGAAGTCGTTCCATTGGCTTTGATCGGTATGGAAGCCGTCGAAAACTGGCGCCATTCCCGCTCGACTCCGTGGATGCAGAAGTACAAGTGGCCAATCATGTTCTTCCTTGGCGTTTCGTTCTGGAACCTCGTGGGTGCAGGCTTGTTCGGCTTCCTCATCAATACGCCACTGGCGCTGTACTACATGCAAGGTCTGAACTTGACCCCGCTGCATGGTCACACGGCATTGTTCGGTGTGTACGGCATGTTGGCAGTTGGTCTGATGCTGTTCTGCATGCGTGGACTGAAGGGCGAGCAAGCATGGAGCAATGGTTTGCTGCGTGCATCGTTCTGGGCGTTCAACATCGGCTTGATGCTGATGGCATTGCTGACGCTGTTGCCAATGGGTGTCCTGCAGTTGAATGCGGCACTTGAGCACGGCTACTGGTATGCACGTTCGGCTGAGTTCATGAACCAGGCAATCATCGACGTCCTCGTTTGGATGCGTATGCCGGGCGACTTGATCTTCGCAGCAGGTTCGATCCTGTTGGCGTTGTTCGTCGCAGGTCTGTGGCTGTGGCCGAAGAAGATGACCGCGGAAGACGTCACTCCGCAGTAATCGGTAACGGTAGAATGGACGGCATCGTCAGTTTGTGGCGGTGCCTTCTTTTACGTTTGAAGTAGTTAGGAGTAGAGACACGATGGCAATGATGGAGATGTATCCGCAGATCCGCGAATCGCATGTCGGCATGATCATGCTCAGCGGCGGCTGGATGACGGTTCGTCTGCTTTTTGCGGCTTTTGGAATGAATTGGCCGCGCCATATTGCAGCGCGCATCGTTGCATGGACGATCGATGGCTTGGTGCTGACATTCGCCGCGATGCTGTTTACGATGCTCCCCAAGGAGATGTTCGCGAATGGCTGGATCTGGGTGAAAATCCTTTTTGTCGTTATCTACTACGCGCTCGGTTATATGGCTTTAGGTAAGACTCGTACGCGCACGCAACTCATCGTGATGGGTGTGTTGGCGATGGCCGCATACGCGATGGCTTACGGCATCGCACGCGCGCATCATCCGCTAGGGTGGTTCGTCGGAATGTGATTTGTTGAATGGCGACTTCGGTCGCCATTTTCATTTGGCGAATGGAAGCTTGAGCTTCTGCTTCTTGAGCTTCGCGTCGATTGCGCGCTGACCGCCATCCAAACGTTTGGTGCAGTCGAGTGGGTTGGGTGCATCGTCGAAGCCAAAATCCACCGTGCTGAAATCTTTGCCGGTGCGCGGATCGTATTCGCTCATGACTTTGGCTTGCGTGCCTTCGTATCCGTGAGCCAGATGGCCGGAACGCAAAAACGCAGGAAGGTTTCCATCGTTCCGAGTATAGGGCTAAAGTAGCCTATGCCGCATTTGGGTTTGGAGCAGGAGATTTCGTTGAACGTACGTTGGTTTTGGTGGCTTCTCGCGTACGTGAGTCTCGGGCTTGGCATCATCGGCATCGTGGTGCCGGGACTGCCGACCGTTCCCTTTATTTTGCTCTCGGCGTTCGCCGCTGCACGAGGCTCGGAGAAGCTTCGCACATGGCTGGCTTCGCATCAGACGTTCGGTCCGATGATCCGTGATTGGGAGTCGAACGGTTCCGTGAGCAGGCGTGCGAAATGGGCGGCGACGATCACGATGGTTTTGAGTGGTGCTTTGATGTGGCTGGTGTCGCCGAAGTGGTGGATGGCGGCAGTGGGTTGCGGCGTGATGTTGGTGGTTGGCACGTGGTTGTGGATGCGGCCGGAATAGGTTTTGAGCCCACAAAATAAAGAACTCAGCTCCCCGAAAGAAGCTGAGTTCTGCGCGTCCGATGCGAGGCCCGTTGTCGAACCCATCTCCGCCGTCCGTAGCGGGTCCCCATTGCAATGTTCCGTCACTAGCAGTCACATTACGCTGTCGTTCCGAGGCTGTCATATACCCTATTGGATATGATGTATTTGCAAACTTGGCGGTTCAATTTGATGCGAATTTTTCGCCCCCCAAAAATCTCATGTGCATCCATTCAGTGTGCTAGCGTTGACACATGGCAAGGCGCTCCGGTTACAAGCAGGCTGAAGTTTCTTCGGTCACTGATGCGGTTCTCAACGCAGGACTGGATGCGTCACGATGGATGGATGCGTTAAGGCAGATTGCCGATCTCACCGCCTCCAATCACGCGCAACTGATTTGCGTGGATGGTCCCGCCAAGTTATCCATGAATTTCATTTCGGAGTATTCACCGACCGAGATGGAATCGATCTTGCACGATCCTCGGATGTACGACGAAACGAACTGGCGAATTCAAGTCAGCCGCGGCTTGCATGACGTTGTGCATGAAGCTGATTACGCGGAGGCGAGACTCGGCGAGAAAGATAGTTTTTATACGGACGTCTGCGAGCGCGAAAACATCATCAATGGCTGCCAGACGATCATTTTCGACGATGCCGGATCTCTGTTTGGATTTGCGTTGTTGCGTTCACTCGGTGATGGCGAAACGACGGAAGAGGATCGCGCCGTTTTCAAAACGTTATCCCATCACATGACGACGGCGGTGCGAACGCACTTGGCTCTCGCTGATGAAGCGACGAAGTTGTTATGTGGTGCGATGGAGTCGATGAAGATTTGTGCGTTTTTTTGTGATCTGAAAGGACGTGTGCTGAGTTGGACGCAATCGGCGGAAGGTTTGATGTCGAGCGGCATTTTAGGCATCAATGCATCTGATGGTGTGTTGATGATTCGCAATGGTGCCGATGGTGGGGAGTTGCGTCGGCGGTTCAAGCTATCTTCGGCGTCGAAATTCCGGTTACGTCCGCGCGCCGAGGGACGAGGGCAATTCCACTCGCTTACCTGCGAAGTGATCCCGTTGCCGGTGCAGGAATACGAATCCGCATTCCGCCCTTCTCTGATGGTTGTCGTGTCTCGGCCGCCGAATGAAGTGTCGTTTGGTGCCGCCGAAAAGGACACGTTACGCATGGCGTTCGGTCTGTCGGAAGCGGAGGCGGAAATCGCGCTCTCGTTGGCGATGGGAACATCGCGTGAGGAAATTGCCACACGCCGCAATGTCAGCCAAGGAACGGTGAGTGTGCAGATCAAGTCTGTTTTTGCCAAAACAGGTGCTTCCCGCGAAGGCGAACTCGTCGCTCTCGTGCATTCCTGTTTGCGCTGATATCTGTCGGTATCAAATACTCAGGACGATTCTCAGCCCTTCGTCAATCTTCGCGATCGTTTGCGGCGTTAGCTTGTTTGCTTTCTTGACGAGCATTGTTCGGTCTATCGTGATGATCTGAGAAATGTTTACCACCGAGGCTTTGGACAGACCTGAATCTGACTTCGACAGCCGCACGTTTCCCGGCAGTGATTCGCGGGCAAGTTGAGAAGTGACGGTCGCAACTATGACGGTTTCAATGCGACTATCATTGAACGCGTTTGCCTGGATGATCACAACCGGGCGTCTAAAGCCAGGACCTGATCCAGTTGGCGTCGGCAACGCTGCCCACCAGACTTCACCACGTTTCATTTTCGAAAATCCGCGACTGCGCATACTCAATAAGCGGATCGCCCAAATTTGAGTTCGTCGAAAAAAACGCATTAAGCCGTTCCGTGATCTCGCTCTGGCTGTGTTTGGCTAGGTATTCTTCAAGTGCCGCCGCTATCAGCGAACTACGCGAGACGCCGAGGTCCTTCGCCATCTGGTCGGCGGCATCGAAAAGCTTGTCAGGTAAAGAGATCGCCACTTTCATACTCCCATGGTAATACCATAGTCATACCGAGTCCAATGAGGATGTTCAATCGGCCTGGGTCGTTTTTTCTAGTCAGAAAATGACTCTCAAGTTCGTAGGATTTGTTCGGTAACGCGCGCGACGGTGTTCCTGTTCGGGTTTGGTAAGGCTAAGTGATGATGGGCTTCACACGCATCTGATAACTTCAAGTCTCCAACAATAACAACCATGGGAATTCGAAATGGCAGAGTCATCAGGCACCGGTAAGTGGATCGTCATTGTCATCCTGGCAGTGGTCGCCGCACTTGCTCTCTTTATGTTGTTCGGTCAATCCGGTTCGGGCGATAAGAAGATGCCCGATAAGGTTGATGTCAAAATCGAAGCTCCAGCCGCACCAGCACAGGCACCATCAAACTAACCGTTTGGTTTGGGGAGAGTGGAAAAGGTCGTCAGATTGGCGACCTTTTTCTTTGGGTTTTCAAAGGTTGAATCCGTGTCCATTGACGCAAGTTCAACCTTTGAAACTTGATTTTTTCTTATTCGCCCAGGAGCGGGGGGATTAACTCGGCACATCCATGTGCCTCGCCCTGCGGGCAGCCTTCGGCTGTTCGAATCGGCTTCCTGCCGATTCGTCGAACCCCCACGGGGAGTTCTTGAATCCGCCTTCCGCGTTCAACAAAAAAGCCGTCCTATTGGACGGCTTTCTGTTGAAACTGGCGGGGAAGGGGGGATTCGAACCCCCGATACGCTATTAACGTATGCCTGATTTCGAATCAGGTACATTCAACCACTCTGCCACCTCCCCGGGAAGTGAGCCGATAATTTTACGGCATCTCTAACGCGTGCGCAATACCTTTGGAGTCAGAGATGCAGCAAATCGGCCTTTAGCCTTCAACCATAAGCCTTCAGCCTGTTTACTTCACCCCATGCATCATCTTCTTCAGCAACGGTGACAGCGCGAAGGCGACGACCGCGAACCCAATGCCCATCCACAGCATCAGATTGAACAGCTCACCGTATTTCGATCCCGCCTCGGCCATGTTCAAAACAGCACCTTCCGCGGGGACGTCCATGGCGGAGATTTTGGCAAGTTGGGCGGCGAGGATTTCGGAGAATGCCGTCGCCAGGAACCACGTGCCCATCATCAACGAGACGACCGACGGCACCGACAACTGCGTGACGGCGGACAGGCCGACCGGTGACAAACACATTTCGCCGATTTCGAGTATCAAGTAGGCGGCGACCAACCACCACACGGAAGCGAGCTCACCGGAGGCGCCGGCTTGCTTGGCGGCCAACAACAATGGAATGAAAGCGAGACCTGCAAAAAGCAAACCGTATGCGGACTTCACCGGCTTCGAGGGATTGAGATTGCGCTTGTCGAGCCAGCCCCACAGCACGGTGAAAATTGGCGCCAACAAAACAATGAACATCGCACCGAGGAACGTCAGCGAACCGGCCGTTTGTGGCAACGTCAAAATATCGCGCAACAGGAACACCAACATGATCAGCATCGTTGCGCCGAAGAGTATTTTCGGCAAGCCCGACGACGGGTCACGATCATTCAACGACGACGACACGACGAACACCAACGGCGCGAGAATCAACGACACGATTGACCAAGGAGCATGCGCAAAAAACACCTTAATGTCTTCGGAGAAGTTGCCCGTCATCAAGGACTTGTCGGCGGCAGGTTGCACCAACGATGGCACTAAATCCTTCGTCAACATCCGATCCGTAAACGTTACCCACGAACCATAGGTTTGCTCATACAACGTAAAAAACACCAGACACATGATGATCATCGCCATCAACGAAATCATCTGCTGACGTTGCACCGGCGTGCACTGCGTCGCAAGGAACCAGAAGAACCAGGCAAGCACCGCGACCATCACGACCAACATCAATGCCATCGCCGGCGAGAACGAACCGAGTACCGAAGCCAACGAATTGTTCGCAACCGAGTAGAGCAGTGCGGCAATCGGCACCAACGCGACGGTCGAGAAAATATAGATCAACCACTCACGCGGGAGACCCATGACGCGCTCACGCAGCGATGCCGGATTGGAAGGTTCTGCGTGGCCTTTGAGGTATTTTTGACCCCAGAGAAATTGCACCAAGCCCAAAGCCATGCCGACGCCCGCAGCGCCGAAGCCCCACGACCAACCCAACGTCTGACCGAGGTAGCCGCAGATGATCGACGCAAACAACGCACCGATGTTGATACCCGCATAAAACAGCGAGAAACCGGAGTCGCGGCGCGGATCATTTTCTTCGTATAACTTACCGACGATCGTCGAGATGTTCGGCTTGAGGAAGCCCACGCCCATGATGATCAACGCAAGGGACATGTAAAAAAACTTCAACGCTCCCTCATCGCGCACCACAACGCCATCCACCACGGTCGCCGCAGTGCCTTCAATCGCCATGCCGGCGTGACCGAGCACGAGCAGCAAGCCGCCAAAGATGACCGCCTTGCGCATGCCGAGATAACGGTCCGCGAGAATGCCGCCGATCACCGGGATGCAGTAAACCAAACCGCCGTATGCGCCGAGAATGTCGTAACCGCCTTTGTCACCGAACTTGTGGTGCTCCAGTAAGAACAGCAACAACAACGCCTTCATGCCGTAGAACGAAAACCGCTCCCACATTTCCGTGAAGAAACAGACGAACACGCCTTTCGGCACACCAAACAACTCATCCGATCGCGCTGGCAAGTTGCCGGCATTGGTCACAACACCCATCGGGCACTCCAAAAACTACAGTTAGTTTTCGAGTATAGCCACCAAATTGGGACTTCAGGCTTTTTGGAGAGTGTGCTTTCGGACTATGATTGAAAAATTGACATTCAAATTCAGGGATTTCACATGAACCGTCGTCGCAACGCACTTTGGCTGGGTTTACTCGCCATCACTTTGCCACTCGCCGCCATCGCCGCGCCTCAAGGACTTCAACCTGAGCAGCTCGCCACGATGGACCGTTATTCCTCACCGGTGTTGACGCCGGATGGTGCGAAGGTGATTTTTGCGAAACGTGTTGTGGATCCGAAGACGTACAAAGCATCGACCGCGTTGTACAGCAAGTCCTCGAGCGGCACGGGCAAAGCCACGCAAATCACGCCAGCAGGTTGGAGCGTGAATTCGCCGGCAATCAGTGCAGATGGCAAAACGCTTTATTTCATGAGCTCAAAGAACGGCTCTTCGCAAGTTTATTCCGTGCCTGTTGGTGGCGGCACTCCGGTCGCGTTGACCGCACTGCCATTGGACGTGGGTGGCTTCGCCATTTCTCCTGATGGCAAAAAAGTCGCAATCACCATGGAAGCCTACGCCGATTGTTCGGATGACTTGAAGTGCACGGTCGATCGCAACAAAACCGAAAGCGAACGCAAGACAACCGGCGTTGTTTACGATCGCATGTTCGTGCGTCACTGGGATGCATGGAACGAAGGCAAGCTCAACCGCATTTACGTAGCGCCACTTACCGCGCCAATCAAAGATGCGAAGATGATCGGCTCTTCGTTGAAAGCCGACACGCCATCGCGTCCATTCGGTGACTTGAGCGAAATGGCTTGGTCGCCGGACAGCTCTTCGATCGTGGTGAGCGCGCGTGTTGCAGACCGTGACGAACCGCGTTCGACTAATTTTGATTTGTATCAAATTCCTGCCGATGGCTCTGCTGCGCCACGCAATCTCACTGCAGCGAATAAAGCTTGGGATACAGCGCCGCAGTTCTCGAAGGACGGCAAGACGCTGTACTACCGCGCGATGAAGCGTCCGGGATTCGAAGCCGATCGTTGGCAGCTGATGGAAATGGATCTGGCATCGGGCAAAACGCGTGAGATCGCACCGAAGTGGGATCGCTCGGCTGAGAACACGATGCTCGTTGATGGCGGCAAGTCGTTGCTGACGGTCGCGAATGATCTCGGCCAAAATTCCCTTTTCAAAATCAACATCGCCAACAACCAAGTCACGCCATTGATCAGCAAGGGCACGGTCAACAACGTCGCAGTCGCCGGCAACAAAATGATCTACACGATGAATTCGCTGCAGTCGGGCGATCAGATTTTTGTGTCGGATTTGAACGGCGCCAACGCGAAGGCGATCACCCCAAGCGCGTCCGAAATTCTCGGCAACGTGAAGTTCGGTGAAGCGGAACAATTTACGTTCAAGGGCTGGAATAACGAAACGGTACACGGCTACGTCGTCAAGCCATGGAATTATGTTGAAGGCCAAAAATATCCCGTCGCCTTCCTCATCCACGGTGGCCCACAAGGCTCATTCGGTAACGGTTGGAGCTATCGCTGGAATCCGCAAACTTACGCGGGACAAGGCTACGCCGTCGTCATGATCGACTTCCACGGCTCAACCGGTTACGGCCAAGCATTCACGGATTCAATCTCGCAACATTGGGGCGACCGTCCTTTGGAAGATTTGCAAAAGGGCTGGAAAGCCGCTCAGCAAAAATACTCCTTCCTCAACGGCGACAAGGCGTGCGCACTCGGTGCATCCTACGGCGGCTACATGGTCAACTGGATCGCCGGCAATTGGAACCAACCATGGAAGTGCCTGGTCTCGCATGATGGTGTTTTCGATCAGCGCATGATGGGTTACGCGACCGAAGAGCTCTGGTTCACCGAGTGGGAGAACGGCGGCAGCGTCATCAACAACGCCAAAAACTACGAGAAGTTCAACCCAGTCAATCACACGAAGAACTGGAAGGTTCCGATGCTCGTGATCCACGGTCAGCTCGACTATCGCATTCCGGTTGAGCAAGGTCTCGCCGCATTCACGGCGCTGCAACTCCAAAATGTTCCATCGCAATTCCTTTACTTCCCGGACGAAAACCACTGGGTCTTGAAGCCGCAGAATTCCATACAGTGGCACAACACAGTCAACTCGTGGCTTCGCAATTACATTGGCTCAGACTCTCGTTGAGTTATAGGTAGAGTAAGAGGAGTGAGTAATTGGGCGCCTTCGGGCGCCCTTTTGCTGCGCCGGTGCGCGCGTCGATTTCGGTAAAGCGACTATTTTCGATCTGCCACGCGCGCAACAAAAAACGGGACGCCACCTGGCGCCCCGTGCTTTTTGACTTCGCAGAAGTGCTTGTCGCGAACGCGGCTCTCACTAAATCGTCTACCTCTACCTCTAACTGGAGACGAGCGCAGCGAGTAGTGATTAGAGCCAACCTGACTTCCTGAAACTGCGATACAACACAATGCACACCAACGCGACTGCGCCGATGACAATGCCGTAACTCCAGCGGGATTCGAGCTCTGGCATGAATTTGAAGTTCATCCCGTACCAGGAGGCGACCAGCGTCGGGACGGCGAGCAGAGCTGCCCACGCACCGAGACGCTTGACGACTTCGCCCTGGCGCACCGTGACCAACGAGAGGTTGGTGGCCATGGCGGCAGAGAGCATCTCGCGTATGGTGTCGATACCGTCGTTCAACCGCAATGCGTGATCGTGGACGTCGCGGAGGTAGGGTTGGATTTTTTTGGTGACCAATTCCTTACGCGTGCGGAGCAACTGCGCGACGATGTCGGCCATTGGCGACGCTGCGATGCGCAACTTCGTCAACTCGAGTTTGAGCTCATACAAACGTTGGATCGTCGTTGGGTGGAAGGTTTCCGCGAGCACTTCCTCTTCCAGCGAATTGAGCTGATGATTGAAGTCATCGAGGAGCGGCAAGTAGTTGTCGACGATGGTGTCGAGCACGACGTAAATCGCGCCGGCGGAACCTTGAGACATCAATTGCGGCTCGCGTTCCAAACGCTTACGTGAAATGGAATAACTCAAGGAACTACCGTGGCGGACGGTGACGAGGAAGCGCTTGTTAAAAAACAAATGCGTCTCACCGAACTTCACCCGGCGGTCAACGGTCTGCGCGGTTTTCACAGCGAGAAATAATGTTTCGCCGTAAGCTTCAATTTTCGGGCGTTGGTGAGCAACTTGCGCATCCTCAATGGCGAGGTCGTGCAAGTCGAATTCCAGCTGGACCTCGCGCAATGTGGTTTCGTCCGGCTCGTAAAGAGCAATCCAAACGAAGCCGTCCGTATCTGTCGCTAGAACGTCACTGACAGACGCCAGTGTGATGGGCTCCGGCGCTCCATTCTTCGGATAGTGCGTGCAGGCGACGACGCCGCTAGGTTGAGGTGTTGGAGTTTTGTCCATTCCGCCATTGTAAATGGCGAACGCCAAAGAACAACCCAAAATGCAAGGGAACCATCAGTGCAATCCAATGCGCATTCGACTGTCCATTCCTGACGGTCAACCACAGCATGAACATCCCGAGCAGTGGCAACACCATGTCGACAAGGATTACAGACGCCTGCAGGCCGCGCACATTGAACGCGGATTTCGGTGCGCGCCAATAGAACCAAGCGCACAGTAGGGCCAATGGATTGAGGAGCCAGAGATTGTGGTTGCCCCACGCAAACTCATGCACGGTGAAGAACCACAGATAAGTCAGAGCCAGTCCAAACACTGCGAACTTAATCCACGCCAGCGTTGCAATCACACTGAACACACGCGGGCAACGCTTTGCGAGCATGAGCAACAGATAACCAATCGCGACGCCTCCGATGAACCACTGCCACCAAACGAAGCGCGGATCCGTCGCGTCAGGACGCAGCTTGTGATCGAGGACTTTCTCGGTTGATGCAACCAGTGGCTTGCCATCGACTTGCACTTGCGTCAACGCAGTTTCCAACGTTCCGGGAATGAACGCCGCATCCCAGGTATTCAACGGACGGTCGGCGCGTGGACCCAGACCCAGATCAAACAGTACACGCATCCACGTCGCGTCATCTGCCAAGCGAACCGCTTCGCTACGATACGTGGAGCCGACGGAACTGGAGCGGAGTTGTTTTTGTAAATCACCACCCAGCACCGTGTTTATCGCATCGCGAACGCGCGTCGAACAGTTATCGGTGAAGTACTGATAGTGATAAAAAGCATTCTCCGGCTCGGCATTCGTCGCTAACGCTTGCGCCAACGTCGTCGCTTGCGCAGGCGTCAAGTTCAACCACTGAATCGAAACGCCACGGCCTTCATGCTGATACGTCATCAAATCTTCGGATGTCGGCAACAAGGCGAGTTGATAGCGCATTTCACCGCGTGCAAACCGCGACACGAAGTCAGGTGCCGTCGGATCAAAAAATCCAAAGTTATAACTTGCACGGACGCCGTCGGGTCGCTCGACCACAATCGCGTTATGTCCAAACCGCTCCCAAAAAATCTCCCCCGGCTTCATCGTCATCACACCGATGCGCGGCGCAGCGGTGTCTTGGGCGAATAAGGGAAAACTACTGAAAACAAGGCACAACAGCACGGCGAACCGTGCAAACAGCTTAATCATCGGGAAGTACACTGACATGCAAAGTATGGAGGCGGCGGGCATCAGCCTGCGCAACACGGAAGACAAAACGACCCAAGCTCAGCTCCTCACCGGCTTCAGGCAAGTGTCCGATCGCATCGGTGATCAAACCACCAATCGTGTCGTATTCGTCATCCTCGAATTCCGAGCCGAAACGCTCGTTGAAGTCTTCAATCGGCGTCAACGCATCGACGATGTATTGACCATCGTTTTGCGCGGCGCGAATCGAATTGCTTTCATGGGCTTCATCATGCTCATCGTCGATGTCGCCAACGATTTGCTCGAGCACATCTTCAATCGTGACGAGGCCGGCGACACCGCCATGCTCATCAATCACGATTGCCATGTGATTCCGTAATTGACGGAACTCACGCAGCAATACGTCCAAGCGTTTCGACTCAGGAATCAAAACGGCAGGGCGCAGCAACGCATGAATCGTGCCGGGACCATTGTCCGCAACGACGCCACGCAACAAATCCTTCGCCAACAAAATACCGATGATCTGATCTTTGTTTTCGCTATGCACCGGGAAGCGCGAGTGACCCGATTCCACGACTTGTTTCATCAAGTCGATCAAGTCGTCGTCGATGTCCAGCGACACCATTTGCGAACGCGCAATCATGACTTCGCCGACCGTCAAGTCAGAGACTGCGATCGCACCTTCCATCATTTTGAGCGTGTCGGCCTCGATAAGGCCGTCTTCCTGCGCGTCCCTGAGAATCTCAAGCAAATCTTCGCGCGTGGTGGGTTCGCCGGATAGGGCATTGCCGATGCGTTCCAGCCAGGAGCGCTTTTCGGATGAACTTGACTGACTACTGTCGTCCTCGGACATGGGCGTTGCTATGACTCTTCGTCGTAAAAAAGTTACTTGTAGTTATACCAGACCACCATGAACAATGGCGTCACTGGCGCGTTCAGTACGGGTCGGAGATACCCAGCATCGAAAGGATTTCGCGCTCGAGTTGCTCCATCGCCTGAGCCTCACGATCATCCTCGTGATCCCATCCCAGCAAGTGCAGCGTGCCGTGGACGGTGAGGTGAGCGAAGTGGTCCATGGGTTTTTTGGACTGTTCCTGCGCTTCTTTCAGCACGACCGGTGCGCAAATGATCAAGTCACCCATCAACGGCAAAATCACATCCTTCGGCAAACCTTCCGGGCGTTCGGTTTCGAAGCTCAGGACGTTGGTCGCGTAATTCTTACCACGGTAATGATGGTTGAAGTGCTGACCTTCTTCAGTGTCGACGACGCGGATGCCGATGTTCGCTTGGCGCACGCGCGCATGCAACGCCGCTTCAACCCACTTGCGGAACGATGCGGCACCCGGCAAACCTTTGCGTGGCAAACCGTAGCTGACAGAGACGTCGAGCTCGAGCGGACCCTTGGTCATGACAAATCTTCCGATGAAGGATTGATGTTGGAATTGCGGTCGCGCGCATCATACGCATTGACGATGCGAGCAACGAGCGGATGGCGCACCACGTCTTTCGATTCAAAAAACGTAAAGCTAATCCCGTTGACGTCACGCAACACTTCGAGCGCATCGCGCAAGCCGGACTTCACGTGACGCGGCAAATCCGTTTGCGTGAGATCGCCAGTGACCACTGCGGTCGAACCATAACCGATACGCGTGAGGAACATTTTCATTTGTTCGATCGTGGTGTTCTGCGCTTCATCGAGAATCACGAATGCATCGTTCAACGTCCGGCCGCGCATGTAGGCGAGGGGAGCGATTTCGATGGTATTTTTCTCGAGTAATTTCACGACCTTGTCGACGCCGAGCATCTCATACAACGCGTCATACAACGGGCGCAGATACGGATCGACCTTCTGCGTGAGATCACCGGGCAGGAAGCCCAGCTTCTCGCCGGCTTCAACGGCAGGACGCACCAAAATCAAACGCTGCACCCGACCTTCATTCAATGCTTCGACGGCGCTGGCGACGGCGAGATATGTTTTGCCGGTACCTGCAGGACCAATGCCGAAGTTGATGTCGTTCGTTGCAATCGCATGCAAGTACTTCGCTTGGTTTGGACCGCGACCTTTGATCGTGCCGCGCTTGACGCGGATGTTCACGGTCTGGGGTTCGTAAGCTTTGTCGTTGGACGTTTCTTCGTTCATTGCATTCGCCACCGTGGTTGCGAGATGGATTTGGTCGTTGTCGATTTCCTGCTTTTGCGCATCGACCCAAAGGTCACGCAGAACCGTTTCTGCACGATGCACGCCGTCAGCAGGACCGGTCACGCGAAACGCTTGACCGCGTGCACCGATCGTGACGCCGAGACGCTTTTCGATCATGCGGAAATGCGATTCAAACGCACCACTCAAATTCGAGAACGCATCGGCATTTGTTGGAATCAATTCAAATTCGCTGACGGTCTGTGCCATTAGGCAACGGCCTCCGCAACTGCGATCACCACACGACCACGCAACGAATTCGAACGCGCTTCGGTAATCACGACATCAACGAACTCACCGATCAAACGGGCTGGACCTGCGAAGTTCACTTGGCGCATGTTTTCGGTTTTGCCAGTTAACTCATTCGGATCCTTGCGCGAACGACCGACCACGAGAACCTTCTCAACCTTGCCAACCATCGATTGCGAAATCGCATACGAGTGTTCGTTGATGTGTTGTTGCAATCGCGTCAAGCGCGCGTGCTTATCCGTTTCGCTTACGTCATCAACGAGATCCGCTGCAGGCGTTCCAGGGCGGCGCGAATAAATGAAGGAGAAGGACTGATCGAAGCCGATGTCTTGAATTAGCTTCATCGTTTTCTCAAAGTCTGCATCCGTTTCACCGGGGAAGCCCACGATGAAATCCGATGCAACCGAAATGTCAGGACGAACAGCGCGGAGCTTGCGGATTTTCGACTTGAATTCCAGCGCCGTGTAACCACGCTTCATCGCCGACAGCACTCGATCACTTCCCGCTTGCACCGGTAAATGCAGATAGTTCGCAAGCTTCGGCACATCGCGATACGCTTCGATCAACGAATCCGAAAACTCCAGCGGATGCGACGTCGTGAAACGAATGCGACCGACGCCATCGATCTCCGCAATCGCACGAATCAACAACGCGAGGTCTGCAACTTCAACGGTGCCGTCATCGTTTGCGGGCAGGGGACCTTGGTAGGCATTTACATTTTGGCCAAGTAAATTAATTTCTTTCACGCCTTGCGCAGCGAGCTCGGCAACTTCCACCAAAACATCTTCAAACGGCCGCGAAATCTCTGTGCCACGCGTATACGGCACGACGCAGAAAGAGCAATACTTGCTGCAGCCTTCCATGATCGACACGAATGCCGTTGGACCTTCCGCACGTGGCTCCGGTAAGTTATCGAACTTCTCGATTTCAGGGAACGAAATATCAACTTGCGGCAAACCGGTTTCGCGCTTGGCTTGAATCAACTCCGGCAAACGATGCAACGTCTGCGGACCAAACACCAAATCAACATACGGCGCGCGCTTCACGATCGCTTCGCCTTCCTGCGATGCCACGCAACCACCGACACCAATCAGCACCGGCTTGTCGCCCTTCTTCAAAGACTTCCAACGACCGAGCTGGCTAAACACTTTCTCCTGCGCCTTCTCACGGATGGAACAGGTGTTCACCAAAATCACGTCCGCTTCATTCACGTCCGTCGTCAACTCGAGACCTTCCGATGCGGACAAAACATCCGCCATCTTCTGCGAGTCATATTCATTCATCTGGCAGCCGTGCGTTTCAATAAACAGCTTGCCGCGGACAGGATTCAAATTGTCAGTCATGTGCTACTCAACAAGGGGAGACGGCGATTATTCCGTGCCCATGGAAATGGACGACCATTTTAGCGCGAAACGCCTATACCCACCGACAAAATGCACGTTTCCCCCGACGAGTGTCCTTTCCCTCACGCGCGCCTCTCCGCAAACTGGATCCATGAAAATCCTTCTCCTAACGCTCATCCTCGCGATCGTCCCGCCCGCCTTCGCCGGCGAAATTTATCGCTGCAGTGATCAGGGCACATCGCGTCTCTCCGACCGCCGCATCGCCGGCCAGCGTTGCGATGTCGTGCAATCCTGGGTTGAGCGCGATCCCGCTTACGTCGACGCCACCGCACTTCCCATTGAACCCGCAGCATTCACACGCCCCGCGCCGCAACGCGCACCGCCGAAGCCCACAAAACCACGAATCCTCGACGCCACACTCGATGCCACCATCCGCACGCATGCGCAACGCTGGCGCGTCGACGAGTCACTCGTGCGCGCAGTGATTCACGCGGAATCTTCGTTCAACCCGCGTGCCGTTTCACCGAAGGGCGCGATGGGCCTCATGCAATTGATGCCCGCGACGGCAAGACGATTCGGTGTGAGCAACGCATTCGACCCTTACCAAAACATCGCCGGCGGCGTCCAATACCTTGCGTGGCTACTCAACCGTTACAAGGGTGATTGGCGGCTTGCGGTGGCGGGATACAATGCAGGGGAGGGCGCAGTTGATAAATATTCCGGCGTTCCGCCGTACCGCGAAACGCGCGACTACCTCAACAAAGTGTGGTCGTTATCACAGTCTTACGGCGCACTTTTGCGCAAATAAGCCCGTTTTGGCACTCAGACCCCCTGATTTCATGCGGGGTTATTGTCTATTTGTTCACCTTTTCGTTAAACTTGTTTGTCTTTCATGGCTTCGATGGGCGGTGACGCTCTTTCGTGCCATGTGAATCTTTTGTAAATCAAGTGCTTTGCGGAGTGCCGGATGGCTAATAACGAGGGCGAACAGCCCATTAATAAGGGACGTCGTCGGTTCCTGACTGCAACCACAGCTGTGGTGGGTGCGGTTGGTGCTGGCTGTGCGGCCGTGCCTTTCATCAAGTCCTGGAATCCAAGTGCCCGTGCCCAATTGGCCGGCGCACCGGTGACTGTCGATATCACCGGCCTCGAAGTTGGCCAACGTTTGGTTGAGGAATGGCGCGGTCAGCCAATCTGGATCGTCAAGCGTTCGCCGGAAATCATCAAGGATCTCCCGACGCTGGATTCGCAGTTGCGCGATCCGAAGTCGGAGAACCCGGAACAGCAGCCAGCTTACATCAAGGGCGAAACGCGTTCGATCAAGCCGGAAATTTCCGTGCTCGTCGGCCTGTGCACGCACTTGGGTTGCTCGCCGGAAATGAAGGCTGAAATCCGTCCGGAACCTTTTGACGCGAATTGGAAGGGTGGTTACTTCTGCCCATGCCACAAGTCGAAGTTCGACATGTCCGGTCGCGTTTATCAAGGCGTTCCTGCGCCGACGAACTTGGTTGTGCCGCCACACCATTACGAAAATGACAACACCATCGTCATCGGTGTCGATCCGAAGGGAGCTGCATAATCATGGCGAATATCCTTACGAACTCCGTGGAGAAGTTCCAGGACTGGTTTAACGAACGTGCGCCGGCTTTTGGCCCGTTCTACCGCAAGCATATGACGGAGTACTACGCTCCGAAGAATTTCAACATCTGGTACATCTTCGGAATTTTGGCGACGGTGGTACTGGTCAACCAGATCCTCACGGGTATCTTCCTGACGATGCACTACAAGCCGTCCGCGGCTGAAGCGTTCGCGTCGGTTGAATACATCATGCGGGACGTGGATTGGGGTTGGTTGATCCGCTACATGCACTCCACCGGTGCATCGCTGTTCTTCATCGTCATCTATCTGCATATGTTCCGCGGATTGATGTATGGCTCTTACCAGAAGCCACGTGAAATGGTCTGGATCCTCGGCATGCTGATTTATCTCGTGCTGATGGCAGAAGCGTTCATGGGCTACGTGTTGCCATGGGGTCAGATGTCGTTCTGGGGCGCGAAGGTCATCATCTCGCTGTTCGGCGCGATTCCTGTGATCGGTGGCTCGCTGGTCGAATGGATCATGGGTGACTACCTGCCGGGCGACGCGACGTTGAACCGCTTCTTCGCATTGCACGTCATTGCGTTGCCACTGGTTCTGTTGCTGTTGGTCGTCCTGCACTTGGGCGCACTGCACGAAGTCGGCTCGAACAACCCGGACGGCGTTGAAATCAAGAAGGGTCCTAAGGGCAACCGTTGGTCGCCTACCGCTCCTAAGGACGGTATCCCGTTCCACCCGTATTACACGGTCAAGGATTTCTTCTACGTTTGTTTCTTCCTGTTGATCGGCGCGTTCATCATCTTCTTCTCACCAGCCTTCGGTGGTTGGTTCCTGGAGCATGACAACTTCGTCGAAGCGAACCGCTTGGTCACGCCAGCGCACATTAAGCCAGTTTGGTACTACACCCCGTTCTACGCGATGTTGCGCGTGGTTCCGGATAAGCTCGGCGGCGTCATCGTGATGTTCGGCGCGATCGCGATCCTGTTCGCGGTGCCATGGCTGGATCGCAGCAAGGTCAAGTCCGTCCGTTACCGCGGTTGGATTACCAAGGTGATGTTGGCGATTTTGGCAATTGCGTTTGTCTGGCTGGGTAAGATCGGTGCAGGCCCAGGTACGGATCCAATGGAAACGATCATCGGTCGCATCCTGACGGTGCTGTACTTCCTGTTCTTCCTGACGATGCCAATCTGGACCAAGATGGACCAAACGAAGCCTGTACCAGAGCGAGTGACAATGCATGACTAAGTTCAATTTTTTACGGAAAATCGCGCTCGGTTTCGCGGTGGTACTGATGGCCAATTCGGCCATCGCAGCTGAAGGTGCGGCTCTGCAGCAAGCAGACACGGACCTGACGGATAAGGGGTCGCTGCAACGTGGCGCGAAGTTGTTCATGAACAACTGCTCGGGCTGTCACTCGTTGAATTTGCTGCGTTATTCGCGGATGGCTACCGACCTCGGTCTGACCGAGAAGGAAGTCATGGATAATTTGAACTTCACCGGCGCTAAGTTCGGTGAGCAAATTGGTTCGACGATGGCTCCGAAGGCCGGTGAACGTTGGTTCGGTAAGGCACCACCTGATTTGTCGCTGGTCTCGCGTAGCCGTGGTCCGAACTGGGTGTATTCGTACCTGAAGTCGTTCTACCTCGACCCTACGCGTCCGCTGGGCTGGAACAACACGGTGTTCCCGAATGCGTCGATGCCGAATCCGTTTTTTGCAGAGCAAGGCATGCAGCATGCGGTCTACGGCAAGCCTGATGCAGCAACCGGTGATCCGGTTGTCGAAAGCCTGAAGGTCACGACGCCTGGCAATCAAACGCCTGCGCAATACGATCAAACGATCCGTGACGTGACTGCGTTCCTCGAGTATGCGGGTGAGCCTGCCGGCATCAAGCGTGAAGGTATGGGTGCCTACGTGCTCGCATTCCTGGCATTGCTGACGTTCCTGGCATTCCTGTTGAAGAACGAATACTGGAAAGACGTCGAGCATTAATTGCTCGGCGCACTGAGGGAGAGATCCGGGAATGATGACCACAACCACGCGTATGCGAAATGCGTTGACGCTGTTTTCCGCTGCGGATGATGTGCAATGCCACCGTGTACGGTTGGTTTTGGCGGCCAAGGGTGTCAGCTATGACTACTTCCAAGTCGATCCAAACGATCCACCGGAAGATCTCATTGACTTGAACCCTTATCATTCCGTGCCAACACTTGTTGAGCGCGATATGGTGCTCTATCCGGCGACGGTCATTTGCGAATACCTCGATGAGCGTTATCCGCATCCTCCTTTGATGCCAGTGGATCCTCTGTCGCGTGCACGTTTGCGTCTAGCCATGCTGCGCATCGAAGCGGAGTGGATCCCGCAGGTTTCGGCAATTCAGTCGGGCACGAAGGCACAAGCCGACGCAGCACGTAAGCGCTTGCGTGAATTGCTCGCGGCATCGGTGCCGTTGTTCAAGGCGACGAAGTTTTTCGTGAATCCGGAAATGTCGTTGGCCGACTGCGCGATGGCTCCGATCATCTGGCGTTTGGATTCGCTGGGTGTGGGTTTGCCGAAGGATGGTCAGGTCATTGAAGACTATGGCAATCGTATCTTCAGGAATCCGGGCTTCGTTCGTTCGCTGACTGATCAGGAGAAGCGGTTGAGGGATATGACTCACTACGTCTGAGTTGAGTTAGAGGTAGACGATATAGTGATTGGGCGCCGGTGGCGCCCTTTCTTTTGCGCGTGGCTGTGGGGATCAAAAAAAATTACATTTCAAAGGTTGAATTTGCGTCACGGACACAAGTTCAACTTTTGGGAACGCCAGATTTTTGACATCCACGCCAGTTGCTAAATGCAACGCACAACCTCGCTGTTCGACAACGCCTCAAAGTGCGAGAATGAGGACTCACTCCTCTAACTCCGACTCCAACTAAACATCAGTGAATAGTTACAAGCCATACCTCATCCGCGCGCTCCACGAATGGATCACCGACAACGGCATGACGCCGCACTTGCTTGTTGATGCGACGGTGGAGGGCGTGATTGTTCCGGCGACGGCGATCAACGAAGGGCGAGTGGTGCTCAACGTTGCGTATCGTGCGGTGATGGGGTTCCGGGTGGACGATGAGTATGTGAGTTTTTCTGCGAGATTTAATGGCGTATCGCAGGAAGTGTGGGTGCCGATTAAGGCCGTGATGGCGATTTACGCGCGTGAGAACGGGCAGGGCATGGCGATTCCGGATGATCCGTATGACGCGACGCTGGATGCCGAATTGAGCGAAGGTGAAGCGGCGATTGAGGAAGTTGTCAAAGCCGAGAGCAAGCCGTCGTTGGCGAGTGTGCCGAGCACTGATGAAACCACGCCACCAGACGACACGCCTACGCCTCCGAAGAAGGGCGGACACCTACGCGTGGTGAAGTAACTCAGCGCGGGCGAATGAAAGGAACGATGGTGGGTTCCTGGCGTTGCGGACCCTCGAAGTAGACGAGCTGCTTGTCGCGGATGATCATTTTGCCGGAGTGACGGTCGGCACCGGTGACGGAGAAGTCGAAGTGGAATTTGCGGTCGAGTCCGATCCAGCCACTGTCGCGGCGGCGGATCGAGTAACCGTTGAGCTGCACCGAATCATCGAGGAATTGCACCCCTGCGGCATCGCAAGCGCGGCGGCCGAGAATGTGCGCGTATTCGGAAGCGGCGCGGTTGTTATTCCAAAATGAGACCGCGGCTGCACCGACGATCATCAGCAAAATCAATTCCAAGATTCGAACTCATTGTCGTGAGGCTAACCTTACAGATGATGGCGGCGGGCCCAATTTCAAGCTCAAGTCCAACGCGTGCAAGTGCTTGGTGAGACCACCGATGGAAACGAAGTCGACGCCGTCAGCGGCGATTTCGGCGATGTTTTCGAAGGTGACGTTTCCCGAAACTTCCAACGGGATGCGACCGTTCGCAATCTGCACCGCTTCGCGACGAAGTTCCGGCTCGAAGTTGTCGATGAGAATCCGAGTGCAATCCGTCTCGAGCGCTTGGCGGAGTTCGTCGAGATTTTCGACTTCAATCACCAGCGGCAAATCGGGGAACTTGGCGCGTGCGGAGGCGACGGCATTGGCGATGGAGCCGGCGGCGCGGATGTGATTTTCCTTGAGCATCACCGTGTCGAACAAGCCGAACCGATGATTCATCCCACCGCCGCACAACACGGCGTATTTCTGGGCGTGGCGGAGGCCAGGAATGGTTTTGCGCGTGTCGAGCACACGGAGTTTGTTGTCACCGATCGCGTCGACGTAGCGACGCACGGTGGTGGCCGTGCCAGATAAGGTCTGCAAAAAATTCAACGACGATCTCTCCGCCGTCACAATCGCGCGGGAATGTCCTTTTAGCAAGGCCAAAACCGTGCCGTTGTAAATGCGGTCACCATCATTGGCGAACCACGTGATTTCGACGGAAGGGTCGAGTGCGCGATGGCACAGCTCGAACCACGCACTGCCGGCAAGCACACCATCTTCCTTGCACAGCAAGTACGCAACGTCTTCGCTGTCAGGCAACAGTGCCGCGGTGACGTCGCCGGTGCCGATGTCTTCCTGCAGCGCATCCACGACATCGGATTCGATTTCGGCGCGAGGTGGCAGTGCTTGCGCGAGTGTGTTCATTAGCGCCAATCCGGCATCTGCACAGTGCTGATCGCCGTCTCCGTCAACAAAACAGGAATGCCATCATCGACGCGGTAAATCGTTTTACCATCTTTCGTGATGAGGGCTTGCGCGATGGAATTAACGGCTTTCCCACCCTGTGCATCCACGATGTTGCCGGCGGAAATCGCAGCGTTGAGTCGCGCGAGTTGGTCGGAAGTGAGCAGCAACAGCGTTTGGCGGGTTGCAGGGCAGACGAGTAAATCGAGAAGTTTGCGGTCCATGGATGAAGCTCTTTGTCGTTGGTAGTAGAATACCTTTTTAGGGATAGGGCTGACCAATGACAGCTGAAAATCTGCCAAATGCCGCTGCACCACTGGTCGGCATTGTGATGGGTTCGCGTTCCGACTGGGACACGATGAAGCCCGCCGCCGACAAGCTCGACGAGCTCGGTGTGCCTTACGAAGTGCGCGTGGTGTCGGCGCATCGGACGCCGGATGTTTTGTTTGAGTATGCCGCGACGGCGCAAGAACGTGGACTACGTGCCATCATCGCCGGTGCTGGCGGTGCGGCTCATTTGCCGGGCATGTTAGCGTCCAAAACCGTCGTCCCCGTCCTCGGCGTCCCCGTGCAAAGTAAGGCGCTGAACGGCATGGACTCTTTGTTGTCGATCGTGCAGATGCCTGCGGGCATCCCCGTCGCCACCTTCGCGATCGGTGTTGCCGGTGCTGCCAATGCTGGTTTGTTCGCTGCGTCGATGCTTGCGTCGTCTCACGCTGAGATTGGTAACGCCCTGACGAAATTCCGCGACGACCAAACCGCTGTTGTCATGGCGAACGACGACCCGCGCGTATCATGAGCGACACGTTCACCACGGTTGGCATTCTCGGCGGCGGTCAGCTCGCACGCATGCTTGCGATCTCAGGCGCACCGCTCGGTTTGCGATTCCTCGTGCTCGATAACGCGCCCGATGCTTGTGCCTCGCAATTCGTGCCGATGGTGCTCGGAGATTACACGGACGAGAAGGCGCTGGAGGATTTTGTCCGGCAGATTGATGTCGCCACTTTCGATTTCGAAAACGTCCCCGCCGAATCCGCTGCATGGTTGATGGAACGCAAGCCGGTTTATCCGAAGCCGCGTGCGCTTGCAGTCGCGCAAGATCGTTTGGCCGAGAAAACATTGTTCACCGAGCAGGGAATCCCCGTTCCGCCATTCGTCGACGTCACCTCCCGAGAAAGCCTGATCGCCGCGGTGGATGTCGTCGGTTTGCCATGCATCATGAAAACGCGCCGCCTCGGTTACGACGGTAAAGGTCAGTTCCGCATCAAGTCTTTGGCGGATGTCGACGCTGCGTGGTCAGCTCTCGGCGCGCAAGCGGATCGCACGGGATTGATTGTGGAGGGGTTCGTTGATTTTGACCGTGAGTTGTCGGTCGTCGGTGTGCGCTCCGCGTCCGGCGAATTCCGCACGTGGCCACTCACCGAAAATTGGCACGTCGACGGCGTTCTCTCCGCGAGCCTCGCACCTGCATTGGTCTCGGACGAGCTCGCCACCACCGCTTACAAGTACGCACGCAAGCTCGCCGAAGCGCTGGATTACGTGGGCGTGTTTGCGTTGGAGTTGTTTTGTAAGGGCGACACGTTGCTTGCGAACGAGCTCGCACCTCGCGTGCACAACTCGGGTCACTGGACGATCGAAGGCGCCGAAACGTCGCAATTCGAAAACCATCTGCGCGCCGTCATCGAACGCCCGCTCGGCTCCACCGCCTGCGTCGGCGTGTCGTGCATGCTCAATTGGATCTCTGAGCTGCCTGACGCCAATCCGATTCTCTCGGTACCTGGCGGCCACTGGCACGACTACGGCAAAATTTCCCGCTCCGGCCGCAAAGTAGGTCACGCCACTTTGCGACGCGACACTGTGCGCGAATTAGTTTCTGCGTTGGAGCAGGTCGGCGTTGAGCTCAATCGCATGCCGCAAGTCGCATCGGTCCTCGCGCGATTGTCGGAATACTAGGCTGCTACAAATGTAACTTTCTGATGCAGTTTGGTTGCGAAACGGTTGCGAAACGCAACCGCTTTGCTTCAATTTGTTACAAACGTAACACGCGCATTTTCTTGCACTGTCACAACTGTGGCAATCTGCCACGATTGTGACACCCCCGAAAGCAAAAAGCCCGACCATTGACGGCCGGGCTTTGTAACGCAACGACAGGGGAGAGCGCTTACGCCATTTGTGACGCGGCGAATTCCCAGTTGACGAGATTCCAGAACGCTTCCAGATACTTCGGACGCAGATTGCGGTAGTCGATGTAGTACGCGTGTTCCCAGACGTCGCAGGTGAGCAGCGCCTTGTCTTCACCGGTCAGGGGTGTGCCGGCGTTGGACGTGGAGACGAGAGCGAGGGTGCCATCTGGCTTTTGGACCAGCCAACCCCAGCCCGAACCGAACGTGTTGATCGAGAGCTTGGTGAATTCGTCCTTAAACTTTTCAAAATCACCAAACGCCGCATTGATCGCGTCGGCCAGCTTGCCAGTTGGTTCGCCGCCGCCGTTCGGGGACAGGCAGTTCCAGTAGAACGTGTGGTTCCAGACTTGCGCCGCGTTGTTGAAGATGCCGCCTTGCGAGGTCTTGATGATTTCTTCCAGCGACTTGCCTTCGAATTCCGTGCCTGGCACCAATTCGTTGAGCTTGTTCACATACGCTTGGTGATGCTTGCCATAGTGATATTCCAAAGTCTCGGCCGAGATGTTTGGTTCGAGTGCATTCTTTTCGTAAGGCAGTGGTGGCAATTCAAAGGCCATGTTGTTAGCTCCTGTTGGACAAGTAGTACAATGACATCATTGTAATCGGTATGGTGTTTCCCTTTCGTCAAATCAAGGGTGCGCACCGCAACGCCCGCAACTGGAGCAGGAATTGAACGGCATTCTGGACCGCATTCGTCAAATCATCGAAGGACACGGCGTCGTTCTTTTCATGAAAGGTACACCGGAATATCCGATGTGTGGTTTTAGCGCGCAGGCGGTTGAAGCGTTGAAGAAAGCCGGTGCCGGCAACTACCATTTTTTCAACGTTCTCGAAGATGCCGAAGTGCGTGCGAACTTGCCGCGATTTTCGAACTGGCAGACATTCCCGCAACTGTTCCTCAATGGCGAATTGATTGGTGGGGCGGATATTTTGACGGAACTGCAAGAGTGCGGTGAACTCACCCGCATCATCAGCGAACTCGATCAGGCGGCGTAACTCGCATGTTGAAGGACAAGGTTTTTCTGATCACTGGCGCGAATGGCGGACTCGGTGGCGCGACTGCGGTGGAACTTGCGCGGCAGGGTGCGACGGTGGTTTTGCTCGGGCGCAAAGTGCGGCAACTTGAGCGCGTGTATGACGCCGTGATCAAAGTTGGACGCGATCCGATGATCTACCCGTTGGACCTGGAAGGTGCGGGGCCGGATGAATTTTTTGAGATGGCGCAAACGCTCGAACGCGAAGTGGGGCGTCTCGATGGCGTGATCCACATGGCTGCGAATTTCGAAGGACTGACGCCGCTGCTGCATCTCGATCCCGCGAAACTTGCACGCGCGATGCACATCAACTTCACTTCGATGTCGTGGTTGTCTCAAGCTTTGCTGCCTTTGCTGGCTGATACCGCCAAAAAATATTCTTCCCCATCCACCATCCTTCTTTCGGTTGACGATGCTGAGCGTGTGAGTGCTCCGTTTTGGGGAGGTTATGGTGTGGCGCATATGGCTCGGCGTAACTGGGTGTCGATGGCCAGTGGCGAGTTGGGAAGTGAGAGTCCGGTACGCATCCTCGGTTTCATGCCGGGACCACTGCGCACGATGCTGCGTTCGCGCGCCTATGCGCAGGACGTTGACGTGCAATCCGTGTCTCCAACCGAAGTCGCACCGGAGATCGCCGCGTTACTCGCCGATGATTCAGTGGGCACGGGAACGATCGTCGAAGCCGCGAGAGTGAGAGCGAAGTGACCGTTTTTTCGGCAGCGTTGATGTTGTTCCTGATTCTCGATCCGCTCGGGAACATTCCGGTGTTCATGAGTTTGCTCAAGGGCATCGCGCCAAGCCGGCAACGTTTCATCATCGCGCGTGAGTTGTTGATTGCGCTGGTCGTGCTGATGCTGTTCCTGTGGGGCGGCAAGTATGCGCTCGAGGCGATGCATCTGCGGCAAGAGTCGGTGGCCATTGCAGGCGGGATTATTTTGTTCCTGATTGGCTTGCGGATGATTTTCCCGCCGCCGGAAGGGATCATGGGTTCGCATGATGGAGAGGGCGAGCCCTTCATCGTGCCTATGGCGATTCCGATGGTGGCCGGTCCGTCCGGCATGGCGGCCGTGATGCTGCTCGGTAGCAACGAAGCGACCCGGATGACCGACTGGAGTCTGGCGCTGCTGATTGCGTGGGGTGCGACGGCGGTGATCCTGTATAGCGCCACCTACCTGCACAAAATCCTCGGCGACCGCGTTCTCACCGCTGTCGAGCGCTTGATGGGGATGTTGTTGGTGGCGATCTCGGTGCAGATGCTGGTCGACGGCATTCGGGCTTATTTGGCGACACCGATCACGTAATACGCAGACGTATGCAAACGTGGCAATTGTGAACTTTTTGTCACAAAAGCTCAACAAAACTCCCATAAAATGTTAACCTATGTTTAACGGTTGGCCATCGCCAGCGTTTCTCCCTGCTCACGAATTTTTCTTTCTCCATTTGAGGTTCACTCCCATGACTCATTCGAAGCGTCTCCGCGTGTCGAAATTGTCACTCGGCCTGCTGGTTTGTCTTGCCGCAGCCCCTGCATTTGCACAATCCTTGTCGGCTGGTATCAGCGGTCAAGTTGTTGGCTCGGACGGTCGTCCTGTCGCCAACCAAGTCGTCACAATTACGAACACCGAAACCGGTACGTCGAACACGGTTACGACGGACGCAAACGGGCGTTATGCGGCTCGTGGTTTGCGCGTCGGCGGTCCTTACACGATCAGTACGTCTGGCGGTTCGGAAACTGGCGTCTACTTGAATTTGGATAAGGTCAGCGAAATCAATATCGCAACCGCAGGCGCCGGTACTTCGGCTGCGACGTCGGTTGGTACGGTCCGCGTCACTGGTAACGCAGCTCAACGCAACTTGTTCAATAAGGACAAGATGGGTGCGGGCACAAGCGTTGGCCAAGCTCAAATCAATGCATTCCCGTCGATCGAACGCAGCATGCAAGACTATGCGCGCATGGATCCACGCGTCGTTCAAACTGACAAATCGCGTAACGAAATTTCGGTAGGTGGTCAGAACCCACGCTACAACGCGATCCGTGTTGACGGTATCAGCACGAACGATTCGTTCGGTTTGGAATCGAACGGTCTGCCAACGCCGAAGCAACCATTCTCGATGGACACGATCCAGGAAATCCGCGTTGACGTCGCTAATTACGACGTAACGATTACGGGTGGCACCGGCGGCGTGATCAACGCGATTACGAAGTCGGGTACGAATAACTTCCACGGTTCGGTTTACGGTCTTTACCGCGATGCCGATATGATGGGTAAGCTGAATGGCAACAAGTTCACCGGTTTCGATAAAGACACAACTTACGGTGCGACGTTCGGCGGCCCAATTCTGAAAGACCGCTTGTTCTTCTTCTTGAACTACGAGAAGAGCGTGATGTCTGCGGCAGGCCCAAGCTATGGTCCAGTCGGTTCCGGTGCTTCGAACATCCTGCCAATCACTCCGGAAATGATTGCGGCGATCCAAGCTGCAGCTAAGGCAAAGGGCTTCGATGCCGGCACAACCGACTTCTCGGGCAGCGATACGACGGCTGAAGAATGGGGTGCGAAGATCGACTGGAATATTACAGATAACCAACGCGCCTATTTCCGTGTCGGTTCCTCGGATCAGTCGGTAGCAATCAATCCAGGCTTCAGCAATAACCAGATTGCATTGAACTCGTATGCGTATAAGCGTGACTTCGGTTTCAAGACGTACTCGGCGGGCTTGTTCTCGAACTGGTCTGATTCGTTCTCGACGGAAGCAAAGATTTCTTACCGAGACTATTCTGCTGTTCGTACGCCAAACGCAGATCTGCCGGCGATTGCCATTCGTCAGATCGGTACAAACGGACGCCAATACACGGTGAATCTGGGTACGGAAGAGAACACGCACGCTAACATTCTCGAAACCGAAACGGTAAATGCCAGCATCATTGGTAACTACATTGCGGGCGACCATGCCGTAAAGTTCGGTATGGATTACGAGAACAATGACATCTACAACTTGTTCGGCCGTCGTACCAATGGTGTTTACACGTTTAACTCAGTTGCCGACTTCATCGCCAATAGGTCGAGCCGGTATCAGCTGTTCTATCCAACGGCGGGTAACACCGACAACATGGCAGCCATCTGGTCGCTTAAGAAGCTTGGCTTTTTCATCCAGGATACATACACGGTTACACCTAACCTCACGTTAAACTATGGTATTCGTTACGACAAACCCTCCACCGGCGCGGGTCCTGCAGATAACGCAACTGCATCGACCGCATTTGGTTACGATAATTCGAACGTCAGGCTGAAGGCTCTCATGCAGCCACGTCTGGGTTTTAACTACAAATTGGATACCGAACGCAACTCCCAGCTGCGCGGTGGTATCGGTTTGTTCCAAGGCGCTGCAGCAAACGTGTGGATGTCAAACCCGTACACCAATACAGGACTGGGTTACGCCGATTATTTGTTCAGCTCAGGCATCGACACATTTACAGCTGATCCAAATGGCCAGTTGGCAATGATTCCGGCGTCAGCGCGCGGTGGCCGTCAATCAATTGATTTCCTGGAGCCGAACTTCGAGCAACCTGCCGTTTGGAAGGGTAATTTGGCGTTCGATACGGTCTTGCCGTGGTACAACATTATGGCAAGCATGGAGTTGGTCTTAACGAAGAACCAATCCGCAATTTTCTATCAGCATCTGAATTTGGGCGCGTCTACTGCTAGAGGGATGGATGGTCGTGCACTTTACTGGGATGCGCGTGGTTTGGCACCCGCCAGTTGGAACCGCTTCGGTGATGCATGTTTGAACGAAACGATCAACACCGCGGATGCAACATGCACGCGTTCCAATGCAAGAGCGAAGTCTCGCGCCAATTCGGCGTATAACGACGCGATTATTGCTCGGAATACTGATAAGGGTGAATCCCAACAGTTGACGTTCTCGTTGAACAAGCCAATGTCCCGTACCAGTGATTGGTCATGGATGGCTGCATACACCTACACTCGTGCACGTGAAGTCTCGCCGTTGACGAGCTCGACTTCGGGTTCGCAGTGGGGCAACATCAACACGTTCGACCCGAACGAAGAAGTGCTGGCACCTTCGGTATACGAAATTCCACATCGCCTCTCGCTGGCGGCATCGTGGAAGCATAACTTCTTTGGAGCATATGCCACGACGATTTCGGCGTTCGGTGAAGTCCGTTCGGGCCGTAACTTCAGCTACGTTTTCGATAACGATGCGAACGGTGACGGTCGTTTCGCGAACGACTTGCTGTACATTCCAAAGGGTCCTGGCGACGTGAAGTTCGGTTCGGCTGCTGAAGAAGCTGCGTTCTGGGCGTATGTCGGCCAAGACAAGTACTTGCAATCTCACTTGGGCGAAGTGGCACAGCGTAACGCCGCACGCGCACCGTGGGTGAAGAACGTTGACATGCGCATCTCGCAAGAGTTGCCGGGCTTCATGAAGGGTCACAAGTCCGAAATTTGGCTGGATATCCTGAACGTCGGCAACCTGATCAACAAGGATTGGGGTCGCATTGAGGAAATCCCCTTCCCAGGTAGCCGCGGCATCGTTGAATACGGTGGTATTGACGCAGCAACCGGCAAGTATGTTTACCGTTGGAACGGCGCAGACAACACGGCGATCTATGATGATCGAGGTATCTCGCGTTGGGCACTGCAAGTCGGCTTCCGCTACAAGTTCTAATCTGAACTTTGGATGCTACGAAGACGACCGGGGAAACCCGGTCGTTTTTGTTTTGGGGGCTTATTTGTTAGGCTTACTGACTAACAAATGAAATGATTGAAGAGTATAAAAAGAAGAATGAAAACGGAATTTACGAAAGAAGAAGAATCACGCAGCGCAGAGATGCCGCCGCTCCTGGCGACCACCGATACGGTGAGTGCGCATCTGTATCCGCGGGGTGGATTGGATATTTTGTCCCGTGATGAAGTGGCGCGTTTGCGTGACGCGTCCGCGAGTGGCATGCATGAGTTGCTCAAGCGCTGTGCGCTGGCGGTGTTGACGACGGGCTCGACGTCCGATGATCCACGTGCGGCGGCGGAGATTTTTAAGAGTTTCAATATCCAGGTGACGCAGCAGGATCGTGGCTTGCGCATCGACTTGACGGATGCGCCTGCGGGTGCGTTTGTGGATGGCGACATCATTCGCGGTGTTGCCGAGTTGGTGTACGCGGTTGTGCGTGACTTGGCGTATGCGGCGACGGACTTGGGTGCGGATTCGCGCCGTGACTTGACGACGTCGCATGGTCTGACGGATTCGGTTTTTGATATCTTGCGTAACGCGCGTGCGTTGGTGCCGGTCGATCCGAACCTGATCGTGTGTTGGGGTGGTCACTCCATCTCGCGTGAAGAATACATCTATACCAAGCAAGTAGGCTATGAGTTGGGCTTGCGTGGTCTCGACATTTGCACGGGTTGTGGTCCGGGCGCGATGAAGGGTCCGATGAAGGGCGCAACGATTGCGCACGCGAAGCAGCGTAAGCATCGTCCGCGTTATATCGGTTTGACGGAGCCTGGAATCATTGCTGCGGAATCACCGAATCCGATCGTGAATCAGTTGGTGATTTTGCCGGATATTGAGAAGCGCCTTGAGGCGTTCGTGCGCATGGCGCATGGCATCATCGTGTTCCCGGGTGGCGTCGGCACTGCGGAAGAGATTCTGTATTTGCTGGGTATTTTGACGCGTGAAGAGAATAAGGACATCTCGTTCCCATTGGTGTTCACGGGTCCTGCGGATTCGGCTTCTTATTTCGAGAAGATCGATCAATTCATCCGTCTGACGTTGGGCGAAGAAGCGACGAAACATTACAAAATCATCGTCGACAACCCAATCGAAGTCGCCAAGTACATGAAGGCCGGTGTGCGTCAGGTGCGTGAATCGCGCATCGCGAATAAGGATTCGTTCTTCTTCAATTGGTCACTGGATATTCCGTTGGATTTGCAGAAGCCATTCGCGCCAACCCACGAGAACATGGCGTCGTTGGATCTGCACTTCGGTCGTGAAGCGTCCGCTTTGGCCAGTGACTTGCGCCGTGCGTTCTCCGGCATCGTTGCGGGTAACGTGAAGGAAGAAGGTCTGCGCGAAATCGAGAAGCATGGTCCTTTCAAAATCCATGGCGATCCAAAGATGATGGAAGCTTTGGATGATTTGTTGCGTTCGTTTGTGGCGCAACGTCGGATGAAGATTTCGGGTGAGTATCAACCTTGCTATGAGGTTGTTCGCTGATTGGTTTCATGTGACCGTTGGTCTGTTGGAAAGCGCCGTTCGTCGGCGCTTTTCTTTTGTGTGGGGTGTTGGCATGTTGGGCGGTGGTTGAATGGATGCATGTCCATTTATTCGCATCGTTCGTGTGATTCTTCCACCGAGGCCGGCTTCAGTTTGATTGAGGTGTTGGTCGCGATGACGTTGCTTTCGGTCGCAGCGTCGGTGTGGTTGGGTGCGTTGATGTCCTCGTCTTATGTGTTGCGTGTTGAGACGTTGCGCGCGGAAGCTGTGTCGGTGGCGGAAGGGTTGTCTGCGTTGCGTGTTTCGCTGCCGTCGCGTGCGTGTGGTTCGGCGTTGTCGTCGGCGCTGGGTGGCGTGCCGGTTCCTGACGATTTGTGCTCTGTGTCGTTGTGCACAGTTTCGACGTGTGACGTTGTGGTTTCGCGTTTGGATGGATCGGTGCTCGTCGGAGGTTTGGATGAGCAGTGAGCGTGGTTTTGGGTTGATGGAGATGCTGTTTGGTCTAGCGCTGGCTTCCTTTGTCTGCCTTGGAGCGTTGAGCTTGTTGGATGCGTCGGCGCGGTCGTTGCGTGCGTCGGATAGGGCGTTGGCTTCGCTCGAGGCGCGGCAAGTGGCGTTGTCTTCGTTAAGTGCCTCGTTGTCGCGTGTTCGCTCGAATCTGTGTGGCTCGGCGGCGGTGTGGCGAAATCATTTGGTCTTGTCGGATGCGTCGTGGTGGTCGCGTGCGCAGTTGGGTTCGTATGTATATTCGGCGTCCGAGACCTCGCCTGGGACGCTGTTTGGCACCGCTGCGGCGCGTCGGGTGTCGGGGACTGCGGCGTTGGATCTGTATTATTTCGAGCGCGATGAAGGTGATTTGTTGTCGCAGGATTCGCCATCGGCTGAGCTGCGCGTGTCGTCGATCCAAGGTTACGCGGCGGGTGATGTGGCAGTGGTGTGTTCGCCTTCGTCGGTCGATGTGTTCATGGTCTCGGGCAAGTCGCTTGGTCGCTTACTTCACGATTCCGCGGTGGTGAATGGGTTCGGGTTGCGGAATTGTTCGGAGAGTTTTTTTGCGGCGAATTCGTGCGCCGGATTGCCGCGTTGTGTTGCAGGCCGCGTGAGTGGTGTGGCCTGTTCGTTGCCATCGGAGATTGTCGGGGCGCGGTTGGGGCATGTGCGTGCTGAGCGGTGGTATATCGGCATGAACGCCTCGGGCGAGAGGGCGTTGTATTTGGCGGAGCTGGAAAACTTCGGTGTTTCGTCCGCGCCGACTGCGGTGCGTCCGAGCGAAATCATTTCGGGGGTGTCGGATCTTGCCTTGTCCGTTTCGTCCGGTGTTGGGTGGTCGGTGACTTCCGGTGCGTTGCCGTTGGATGGTTCAGCAGTGCAGGTGTCTTTGAAGTTGTCGGATGGTTCGTGGGTGCGCAAGTTCGTGCCATTGGGGAAGGTGGCGCTATGAGTTTGTCTGAGCGTGGATTTGCGTTGATGACGGTGTTGGTGATTTTGTCGGCGGTGAGTTTATTGGGCATGCTCGCGATGGAGCGTGCCTCGTTGTCATCGTCGTTGGGTAAGGCCGTTGAGTCGTCTTATCACCGGGATTCCAAAATGCGCGGTCTCGTTACGTCGATTGTGTCGTCTGGGTTATCCGTTGGTTTCATTGATGCGTGCGTCGGCGGTGTGTGTGGTCGACGTTCCAGTGGGGTGCCTCGCGTGTGGACGGCTGAGGCCGTCGTTGCGAATGGCGTTTCGGCCGATTCGTGTTCAACGGTGACCGAGCACTTGGGATCGGAGGGGCAGGTCGGCTTTTGGCGGGTTGCTGCTGTCTGCGATGGGTCCGTGGTAGTTGCTGATGTTTCCGTTGCGTCCAATGGCCTGACGTCGTTGGAGTGGGGGAGTCCATGAGGTCGCAGCGTGGTTTCACTCTCATTGAGCTGTTGTGCGTGATCGCGATTGTTAGCATTTTGGCGATCGTTTCCGTCGGACAGTATTCGCGCGTCTCTCTTCGTTCAAAGGTCCAGCTAGGCCGCTCCTGCGTCGCTCAGATTTCGTTGGCACTCGCGCGCGCGTCTGGCGTTCAAGTGCCTTCGCTTATCTGTGTATCGCAGCTGCAGCCGGAATACTTCACTTTCAGCGCACAGCGCGATGCCACGACGGCGGTCCTCACGGTCTCTGCGGTACCAGTCGAAGCGCTTGTCGGTCAGCCCTGCGCTCAAATGGCGCTATCAGACGATGGTAAGTGGGTGTTCGCGGGCGATTCGGCAGGGAAGTGCCGATGATGGTGAATTTCTTGCCGTGAAGGCTTGACCTTCCTGCAAACTTCCGTAAAATATCAATCCTTGCCCGAATAGCTCAGCCGGTTAGAGCACTTGACTGTTAATCAGGGGGTCGTTGGTTCGAGTCCAACTTCGGGCGCCAAATTAAGAAGGCTCCGTGAGAAATCGCGGAGCCTTTTTCTTTACTGAATCACGCGGAGTTCGCGGCCGATTTTTTTGAAGGCGTCGATTGCGCGGTCCAGATGCTCACGGGTGTGAGCGGCAGACATTTGCGTGCGGATACGTGCTTGACCTTGCGGTACGACCGGGAAGAAGAAGCCGATCGCATAGATGCCTTCTTCCAACAAACGCTCAGCGAATTTCTGCGCGAGTGGCGCGTCATACAACATCACCGGCGAAATTGGATGCGTGCCTGGCTTGATGTCGAAGCCGGCCTTCGTCATTTCTTCGCGGAAATACTTCGTGTTTTCCTGCAGTTGCGTGCGCAGATCGCCGGCGGAGGTCAACATGTCGAACGCCTTCGTACCGGCAGCAACGACGTGAGGTGGCAACGAATTCGAGAAGAGGTAAGGGCGCGAACGTTGACGCAACATCTCGATCACTTCCGACTTGCCGGTGGTGAAGCCGCCGAGCGCGCCGCCCATGGCTTTGCCGAGAGTGCCGGTGATGATGTCGATTTTGTCGAGGCAATTCTTTACTTCAGCGGACCCACGACCCGTGTCTCCGAGGAAGCCGGTCGCGTGACATTCGTCGATGTGCACCAATGCGCCGTACTTCTCCGCCAATGCGGTAATCTCATCGAGCGGTGCGATGAATCCATCCATCGAAAAAACACCATCCGTCGTAATCATGATCGTCCGCGCGCCATCTGCCTTCGCTTGCTTCAAACGATCTTCGAGTTCCGCCATGTCGCAGTTCGCGTAACGGTAACGCTTCGCCTTGCACAAACGCACACCATCAATGATCGACGCGTGATTCAGCGCATCGGAAATGATCGCGTCATTCTCGTCGAGCAGCGGCTCAAACAAACCACCATTCGCATCGAAGCACGCCGCATACAAAATCGTGTCTTCCTTGCCGAAGAACGAAGCGATTTTCGCCTCCAATTCCTTATGCAAATCCTGCGTGCCACAAATGAACCGCACCGACGCCATCCCGAAACCATGCGTATCCAACGCATCCTTCGCACTCGCAATCACATCCGGATGATCCGCAAGTCCGAGATAATTATTCGCGCAAAAATTCAACACCGTCCGCCCATCTTCCAACTCAATCTCAGCAGACTGCGGCGACGTGATCACGCGTTCCGACTTGAACAAGCCAGCGTCGCGGATTTCGGAAAGGGTGTTCTTGTAGCGATCGGTCAAACTCATAGCTTTTACCTTTGGTTTTGAGGTAGAGGTAGAGGTAGACAATTGAGTGATTGCCGCAGGCGCTCTTGCGCGCACGCGCGCTTTAACTGAATCGTCTACCTCTACCTCTACCTGTTAATTCGTTCTTAGTTCCAAGAGAGAACAATCTTCCCCGACTTGCCTTGCTCCATCAGATCGAAACCGCGCTGGAAATCATCGATGTACATCTGGTGCGTCAGGACCTTGCCGAGAGGGAAACCGCTGAGGACGAGCTGCGTCATTTTGTACCAGGTCTCATACATCTTGCGACCGTAGATGCCTTGAATCGTGAGGCCCTTGAAAATCACCTTATCCCAGTTAATTCCTGAGCCGTTTGGCATGAGGCCGAGCATCGCAATTTTGCCACCGTTATACATGCACTCCAGCATGTCGTTGAATGCATGTGGATTGCCGGACATTTCAAGGCCGACGTCGAAGCCTTCCATGTGCAAGTCCTGCATCACTTCTTTCAGCGATGCCTTCGCAACGTTGACGACGCGAGTGGCGCCCATGTCTGCCGCGAGTTTCAGGCGGTAATCATTGACGTCAGTGACAACGATGTTGCGCGCGCCGATGTGTTTGCAAATGCCGGCTGCGATGATGCCGATGGGACCGGCACCGGTAATCAAAACGTCTTCACCAACGACATCAAACTCCAATGCGCAGTGAGCGGCGTTACCGTAAGGATCAAAGAACGCAGCGAGCTCCGATGGAATTTGATCGGGAATCGGCCACAAGTTCGAAACCGGCATGACGATGTATTCCGCGAACGCACCATCGCGATTCACACCGATGCCGATCGTGTTCGGGCAGAGGTGTTGCTTACCAGCGCGACAGTTGCGGCAATGACCGCAAACAATGTGACCTTCCGCGGAAACGCGTTGACCGACGGCATAACCGGTGACGGCGGAACCCATTTCGACAATGCGGCCGACAAATTCGTGACCGATGACCAATCCTGGCTTGATCGTGCGCTGGCTCCAGTCATCCCACAGGTAAATGTGAAGATCGGTGCCGCAAATCGCAGTTTTCTCAAGTTTAATCAGGACTTCGTTCGGACCCGGCGTCGGTACGGGCACTTCCTCCATCCAGATTCCCTTGGTTGCTTCGCGCTTGACCAGCGCCTTCATCATGGTCGGTTTCATGGCTGAGTGTTTATCCCGTACGGTATTAATGCGATTATAGCAATCTAGCTGTTTTTCGGAGAAAACCCACGTATGCGCAAATCCCTCCTCGCCGTCGCACTTTCCGTTGCTGCATTGCAAGCCAGCGCCAATGAAGGGATGTGGATGCCTTCACAACTCCCGAGCATCGCTAAGCAGTTGAAAGATGCCGGTTTTAAGGGAGATCCGAAGCAACTCGTTGATCTCACCAAGGCGCCGATGAATGCAGTGGTCAAGGTTGGTGGCGGCACTGGATCATTTGTGTCGAATCAAGGATTGGTGCTGACGAATCATCACGTGGCTTTTGGCGTCATTCAATACAACTCCAAACCTGAGCATGATTACATTGCGAACGGATACATCGCGAACGATCGCTCGCAGGAACTGCCGGCGAATCCGGATTTCCGGGTTTTGGTGACAACCGCGTTTGATCGCGTGACTGATGAAGTGCTCGCAGGCGCGAAAGGCAAAACGGGCAAGGATTACCAGAAGGCCGTTGATCAAGCATCGCGCAAGTTGGTTTCGGATTGCGAAAAGGAAGTCGGGTACCGTTGCTCCGTCGTGAACATGTATTACGGGACGGATTTTTACCGCATTAAACAACTCGAATTGCGTGACGTGCGATTGGTTTACGCACCGCCGAATGACATCGGCAACTACGGTGGCGAGATCGATAACTTCATGTGGCCGCGTCACACGGGTGACTTCACGTTGCTGCGTGCTTACGTCGGAACGGATGGCAAACCTGCTGATTATTCTGCGGATAATGTCCCTTACGTGCCGCCATCCCACCTTCAAATTTCAACGCGCAATGTGAAGGAAGGTGACTACGCCATGCTCGCGGGTTATCCGGGCACGACGTTCCGTCATCGCATGGCATCGGAGTTCAAAAATCAAATTGAATGGCAATTGCCTGAGCGCATCAAAGTGTTCGGTTCGTTGATCGACACGATTGAGAAAACATCGAAGGGCAATGCCGATGCAACGGTTGCATACGCGTCGCAGATGCGCAGTCTGAAAAACAATCTGAAGCGTGCACAAGGTGAACTGGAAGGTTTGCAACGTTCGAACGCGGTCGTCACGCGTGCCGCTGACGAAAATGCAATGTATGCCTGGCTCGACGGTGCGAAAGATAAGTCGTTGAACGTCGCGGCGATTCGCGGTGATATCAATGCCGCGCAAGCGATTCTCGACAGTGGCGTTGCCACACGCGACCGCGATCACTTGTTGCCAATGATTGTTTCGCAAACGCAGGTCATGAAGTCGGCGATCAAGCTGACGCGTCTCGCGCATGAGCGCACGAAGCCGGATGGTGATCGCAAAGCGGATTACCAAGTTCGCGATGAAGCAATTTTCCTCGGTGAATTGAAGCAAGCGCAACGTCGTTATAACCGTAATGTTGAGAAGGCCTTGTTGCTGGATGTCGTCACGCGTTACCAAGCATTGCCGAAGAATCAACACGTCGCAGAATACGATGCGGTGTTTGGTACAACTGCAGAAGAAGCCCGCAAAACCATAGATGCGTTGTACGCCGGCACCAAGCTGGAAACGGAAGACGCACGGGTCAAATTGATGGGTGCAGACGCAGCGACATTGGCCGCGCAAAACGACACGTTGCTCAATGCTGCAGCCAAGCTGATGCCGGCGATTATCCGCATGGATGATGAAGGTGAAGATTCGCGCGGTGAATTGCTGCGTCTTCGTCCCGCTTACATGAAGGCGCTGATTGCGTATCGCAACTCGAAGGGTGAAGCGGTTTATCCGGATGCGAACTCGACATTGCGCGTCAGCTACGGTCAGATTGAAAGCATGAATCCGCGCGATGGCGTGCATTACATTCCATTGACGACGGTGCAGGGCATCCTCGAGAAAAATACCGGCGTCGACCCTTACATCGTGCCGAAGCCGTTGCTCGATGCGATTAACAAGGGTGATTTTGGAACCACGTTTGAACCCAGTCTGAAAACGCAGACGGTGAACTTCCTGACCAATCTCGATACGACAGGTGGCAACTCCGGTTCGCCGGTTTTGGATGCGGAAGGTAAGTTGATTGGTTTGAATTTTGACAGTAACTGGGAAGCCGTCAGTGCGTCGTGGAAGTTTGATCCGCGCTACAAGCGTGCGATCCACGTCGATATGCGTTACATGCGTTGGTTGATGTCGAAGGCGTATCCGGCGCCGCATTTGCTCAAAGAGCTGAATGTGCCTGCACAGTAAATTTTTGAAGAAAAGGGAAATGGGAAAAATGAAACGAAGCATTCTTGCGATTGCAACAACATTGGGCTTGATGGCGGCGGGCAATGCCGTGGCAGGTGAGGGCATGTGGGTGCCGCAGCAATTGCCGGAGATTTCCGGTGCGCTGAAGAAGGCAGGGCTGAAACTCGATCCGAAACAGCTGGCAGACCTCACCGGCGATCCGATCGGCTCGGTCGTTTCGCTGGGCAACTGCACGGCAAGCTTCGTGTCGCCGAACGGTTTGGTCGTGACGAATCACCACTGCGCATACGGCGCGATTCAACTCAATTCCACTGCGGAAAAGAATTACATCGTTGACGGTTTTTATGCGCCAAATACAGCAGCGGAATTGAGTGCAGGTCCTGCTGCGCGAGTCTTCGTACTGGATAAGATCGAAGATGTCACCGCGCGCGCGAATGCCGCGATGGGCAAGGCGAAAACGCCAGCCGCCCGCGAAGCCGCACTCGACATGTTCGAGAAGAATTTGATTGCCGACTGCGAAACGGGTGGCGGCTACCGCTGCAGCCTGTCGTCGTTTTTCGGTGGCGCTCAGTACCGCCTGTTCAAAAACCTCGAGATCCAGGACGTGCGTCTGGTCTACGCGCCGCAAGGCAGTGTTGGCAAGTATGGCGGTGACATCGATAACTGGATGTGGCCGCGTCACACCGGTGACTTCTCGTTCTACCGCGCGTATGTGGGCAAGGATGGCAAGCCAGCGGCATTCAACAAGGACAATGTTCCTTACAAGCCGAAGCATTTCCTGCAGTTCGCTGATCAACCGCTGGGTAACGGTGATTTCGTAATGGTCGCCGGTTATCCGGGGCGCACGGCGCGTTACGCTACGGTGCAGGAATTCGACAATACCGTATCGTCAATTTATCCGTACACGGTCAAGCATTACGGCAACATCATCAAGCTGATTGATGCGGAAGCCGAGCGCAACAAGGATGTGGGCGTCAAATATGCGAACACGAACGCCGGACTCAACAACACGATGAAGAATTTCGGTGGTCAGCTGGAAGGTTTCGAGCGCATCAATGCGGCGAAAACCAAGCGAGACGACCAAGCGGCACTGATTGCCTATTTGAATCGCAATGCTAAGTCCAAAAACAAGGCAGTTGCAGCGAAGGCCAAAGCAGCGTTGAAGTCCATCGCGGATATCGAGGCACGCAATGTCAAGTCGGCCGCGACACTGGAACGTAACTTCCTGGTCGGCCAATTCAATGGCGGCGGCACGCTCGGCATCGCGCGTCAGCTGTACCGTCTCTCCATCGAGCGCGAAAAGGCCAACGCCCAGCGCGAACAGGGTTATCAGGACCGTGATCTTTCGCGGATCGAAGCCGGTCTGCGTCAGCTCGACCGTCGCTTTGATGTCGGCATGGATGCGCAGATCAAGAACTACGCGCTGACGGAATACCTCAAGCAACCAGCGTCAAACCGCATCGCGTATCTCGATGCATGGTTGAACAACCGTGCACCGGCGGACGCGATCGCTACGTTGGCCACGTCCGAATTGAACACGCTCGACGGTCGCATGAAGTGGTTCAAGGCGGACCGCAAGGCATTTGAAGCAAGCAACGATCCGGTCATCAAGTACGCCGTTGCATCGATGCCGTACAGCCTCGAACAGGAAGCGAAGTCGAAGGATTCGTATGGCCGCGATTTGGTCGACCGTCCGCGTTACATGCAGGCGCTGATCGATTTCAAAAACTCCCAGAAAGTTGCCGTTTATCCGGATGCCAACTCGACCTTGCGCATCACGTTCGGCAACGTGACGAATTACACCAAGCTCGACGGTTCGGTCCAGAAGCCATTTACGGTCCTCGAAGAAATTCCAGCGAAGGACACGGGTGTGGATCCGTTCGATTCGCCGAAGGTGCAACTCGAAGCGATTGCTGCCAAGGATTACGGTGATCTGGCCGACGCGCGGTTGGGATCGGTGCCGGTGAACTTTTTGTCGGACCTGGACATCACGGGCGGTAACTCCGGATCGCCGGTGCTGGACGGCTACGGTAAGTTGGTCGGTCTTGCATTCGACGGCAACATTGAATCGGTCAGCTCGAACTGGGTGTTCGATCCGAAGATCACGCGCATGATCTCCGTCGATCACCGTTACATGCAGTGGGTGATGGAAAAGGTTTATCCAGCGCCTGAACTGCTGAAGGAAATCAATCCACCGAAACTGAAGCCGGCTTCGAAGTAATCGATGTCGTTAGCTTCATGGCTTGAGCGAATTGAAGCGATCCACCCCAAGTCGATTGACATGGGGCTGGATCGTATTCGTTCGGTATGGACGTCGCTTGGTTTGATGCGTCCCGCATCGCAAGTGATCACGGTCGGTGGCACGAACGGCAAAGGTTCAACCGTTGCCTTCCTGGAGTCGATCGCGCGTGCCGCTTCATGGCGTGTTGGTGCATATACGTCGCCACATATTCTCGCGTTCAATGAGCGCATCCGCATTGATGGTGTGCCCGTCGCGGATGAGTTGATCGTTGCGGCGTTTGAGCGGATTGATGCCGCACGTGGTGAGACGCAGCTGACTTATTTTGAGTTTGCGACGTTGGCGGCGTTGATTATCTTCGAAGATGCCGGGCTCGATCTAGCGATTCTTGAAGTCGGCCTCGGTGGTCGTTTGGACGCGACGAACATTGTCGATTCCGATGTGTCCATCATTACGACGGTCGACATTGATCATCAGGATTATCTGGGCAACGACAGGGAAGTGATCGGCTTCGAAAAAGCCGGCATCATGCGCGCCTGGAAACCCGTCATCCTCGGTGACCGTGATCCGCCATCGTCGGTGCTCGAGCGCGCATACGTGATCGGCGCTTCTGCAATCCGCTTCAATTGCGATTACTTCATCGATCCTTGTGATCGCGATGGTTATTTCATTTGGCGCGAACCGGGAACGGAGTTGGAGATTCCGAAGCCCTCGTTAGCCGCTCCGATTCAAATCCGCAATGCGGCGATTGCGATTGCCGCGATGCGGGCGTTGCCGGAGTCACCGCCGGATAAGGCGTATGCCATTGGTGTGGCGAATGCATCCGTTTCTGCGCGATTGCAGGAGCTGACCTACAAAAAACGACGCCTGTACCTCGACGTCGCACATAACCCTCAAGCAACGTCGTCGTTGCGCGATTGGTCGGCGGAGAATGTGAGTTGTGGGCGGACGGTGGCGGTTTTTGCGGGATTATCCGATAAAGACCGTGCCGGCGTGATTGATGTCCTGCGTGATCATGTCGATGCGTGGCATGTGGCGGCGTTGGATGGACCGCGGGCGGATTCGCTGGAACACGTGCGTGAAGCGTTGGCATCGCATTTGCCGGCGGATACGGCGTGGCACGAGAGTGTTGAGGCGGCGTTGGAAGCGGCGGTGGCTGCGACGGCGGAAGAAGATCGCATTCTGGTTTTCGGATCGTTTCACACCGTGTCGAAGGCGCTGCAATATCTGACCTGAATCGGCGCAAGCGTCGGGGCAGGGGTCACGGCAAGGAAAACCCTGACAGCGTATAATTGACGGGTATTTTTTGTTGACGTGGATTCATGGATTCTGCCCTGAAACAACGCCTGATCGGCGCTGCGGTGTTGGTGCTGCTGGCGGTGATTTTTCTCCCAATGTTGGTGACCGGTCCTGCGCCTGATGGCTCGAAGGACATGCAGGGCGTGCCTGCGAATGTGCCCAAGGCACCTGACGCGAATGTTGAGCTTCAAGGCCGTGACATTGATTTCAATGCGCCGGCAGAGCAACCTGCTGCGGTGGTCGCGCCTGCTGCGGCTGCGCAAGAGCCTGTGGTGACTGAGCCCGTTGCGACGGGTCCGTCGTGGATTGTTGATTTTGCCCCGTATGCAACCGCGTCCGATGCGCAGATGGTTGTGGATGCGTTGAAGTCGGCAGGTCTGACGTCGGCGTCTGCAGCGGCACCGATGACGAAGTCGGGCAAGGAAGTCCATCAAGTTGTGATCGGACCATTCTCGAGCGTTGCGGATGCTGAGAAGGCACGCATCGCCGCGGTGAAGGTCAGCCCAGTCGCAGCGAAGGTTCGCAAGCTGGAAGGCACAATGTCGCCAGCACCAGGTACGGCGACTGCAACAACGAAACCAGCGACGCCTGCAACGGCTCCAGCGAAACCTGCCGAAGCACCGGTCGCGAAAGTTGAACCGGCCGCTGCGGCAAGCGATGGTCCTTACGCCGTGCAGCTCGGTGCGTTCGAGAACGAAGGCCAGGCCGATGCATTGCATAAGAAGGCAGCGGCGGCAGGATTCAATACGATCCTGATCAAGGGCAAGGACAAGGAAGGCCGTCCGGTCACTCGCGTGCGCACCGCACCGGTGAGCACCAAGCAAGACGCGGAAGCGCTGAAGGCGCAAGTCTCCATGAAGCTCAATCGTACCGGTCAAGTGCAGAAGCTGTAAATATTTTTTGACCTAATTCAACGATAGGAACACACGAACATGTGCGGCATCATCGGAATCGTGGCTCAAAGTGACGTTGCAGGACAGCTCTATGATGGGCTGACGGTTCTGCAGCACCGTGGGCAGGACGCCGCCGGAATCGCAACGACGAGTGGTCGCCGCTTGCGTGTGCACAAGGGTAATGGGTTAGTGCGGGATGTTTTCGACCAAAAAACCATGCAGGAACTCGAAGGCAACGTCGGTATCGCGCATTGCCGTTATCCAACTGCGGGTAGCGAGGGTTCCGATGAGGCGCAGCCGTTTTACGTAAATTCGCCGTATGGCATTGCGTTGGCGCACAACGGTAATTTGATCAACACCGATAAGCTGCGTCGCGAAGTGTTCGAGACGGATCGTCGCAACGTCAACACCGAAAGTGATTCGGAAGTTTTGTTGAATGTGTTCGCGCATGAATTGGATTCGCAAAATCGTTTGACGCCCGATTCCGTGTTCAACGCGATCACGGGTGTCACGCAACGTGTGGTCGGTGGCTATGCGGTGGTGATGACGATTTTGGGCTTTGGTCTAGTGGGTTTTCGCGATCCGAATGGTATCCGCCCATTGGTTCTCGGCAAGCGCGTCGTTGATGGCAAGGACGAATATGCGTTGGCGTCCGAGTCTGTTGCGTTGGATCTGACGGGCTTCGAACGTGTGCGTGACGTGCTGCCTGGCGAGGGCATCGTCATTACGAATGATGGTCAACTGTTTGAGCGTCAGTGTGCGGAACCAGGTGTGTTTGCGCCTTGTATTTTTGAATATGTTTACTTCGCGCGTCCGGACTCCATGATGGATAACGTGTCGGTGCATAAGGCGCGGATGCGGATGGGCAAGACGTTGGGTGAGAAAATTCTACGCGAGCGTCCCGATCACGACATCGATGTGGTGATTCCAATTCCGGATACGTCGCGTGATGCTGCGTTGGAAATTGCGACGGTGTTGGGCGTGAAGTACCGCGAAGGCTTTATCAAAAACCGTTACGTCGGCCGCACCTTCATCATGCCCGGTCAAAGTCAGCGTGCGAAGTCGGTGCGCCGCAAGTTGAATCCGATTCCATTGGAGTTCCGCGGTCGCAACGTGTTGCTCGTTGATGATTCGATCGTGCGTGGGACGACGTCGCAGCAGATCGTGCAGATGGCTCGCGAAGCTGGTGCGAAGAAAGTGTATCTCGCATCCGCTGCTCCACCGGTGCGTTATCCGAACATCTATGGGATCGACATGCCGTCGGCGGAAGAATTGGTCGCGCATAACCGCACGGAGAAACAAATTGAAGAATTGCTTGGCTGCGATTGGTTGATCTATCAGGATCTCGGTGATCTGGTGGAAGCCGTGTCCGGTCCGAAGCATCGCATCGATCAGTTCGATACGTCGTGCTTCAGTGGTGAGTATGTGACGGGTGTGGATGACGGTTATTTTGACCGGATCCGTGAAGCGCGTTCGGACACCGAAAAATCCCGCCGCCGCGCCAGTTAACTCCGATGCGTTCGCTGTTTGATGTCGCGCGCGAATGTCTTGCGGCGGACTCCATTGAATCGAAATTGTCGTTGACGCATGCCGCTGCATCGTTGTGGCGCGCTGGCGAGTTGTCGTTGGAACCTTGCGGGGTTGTTGAAGACATCGCGTTGCCGGGGCGTCCTGCGCGTCCGGTCTTAGTCGAGCCACGTTCGTTGCCGAAGAGAGGCTTTGGGTCTGACTTGGGTCGCGCGTCCTTCATCCATTCCATCGCGCACATCGAATTCAATGCGATAGATTTGGCGTGGGATGCGATCTATCGTTTCCGCGACATGCCGCGTGAGTATTATTCGGATTGGGTGTCTTGCGCTGACGACGAAGCACGGCATTTCGAGATGTTGCAAGCGCGATTGGCAGAATATGGCTATACGTATGGCGATTTCGACGCGCACAACGGCTTGTGGGAGATGGCGGTTCGCACGACGTCCTCGGTGCTGATTCGCATGGCGTTGGTGCCGCGTGTGTTGGAAGCGCGTGGACTTGATGTGACGCCCGGCATGATCGTCAAGTTGCGTTCGTTAGGTGATGATGCAACGGCCGATATTCTTGAAGTCATCTTGCGCGAAGAAGTGGCGCATGTCGCTGCGGGCAGTCGTTGGTTTGCTTATGCCTGCGAATTGGAAGGCGTTGAGCCTCGCTCGACGTTCGCTTCGTTGTTGAAGGAATATGCGCGTGGATCTTTGTTCGGACCGTTCAATGTCGAAGCGCGGACAGCAGCCGGCTTCGATGCGAGTGAGCTTCAATTGCTTGATCTGATTTCGAAGATTTGATCTTTTATCACGGCAACTCAACAGGCACGAGCAATGGATCACGCATGCAAAATCTGCCCTCGCTGAAAGAACGAACTTTAGCTGCTTGAATTGCCGGGAGAACCGTGGTACCTAGAAATCTAGAGTTGATTTTCCAGGGTGGAAATTATGTCGCATCGACGTATCAAGTCTGCAATTCTGGTAATGTTCCTTCTGTCAATTTCCGTTGGACTTGCGAATTCTGCATTTGCAGGATATTACACTTCATGCACGACTCGACGCGGAACCGCATGCCCAGTCGGCGGATCCTGCGAACCGACAGTTTCCACCGTGTGTTCCGTCTACTCAGATGGTTTTGATAGTCCCAGGGATAACTGGCGCGAAACGTTTATGTCGGATGGCGGCGGAGGGGGCGGACAAGGCCCGGCAGAGCTTAGCCCGGAACGAACCGTAGCGGAACCCAACCAATGCGATGTTACGAATAGGCCAGTCCACATCCCGACCGGCAACAAACTGTACTACGACCAGGATTTCATGGTCCCACCAACGGACCGGCCTCTCGGCGTTTACCGCATGTACGACAAAGGATCCTTCAAGACAGGTTTGTTCGGCTCCAAATGGTCGTCGACGCTCGACTATTCGTTGACCTTTGAAGACGGTACCAACCAATGCGAAGGTATTCTCGGCGGCGCGGCGAACTGTACCTCTGCCGTCCCCAATCCCACCACCATCCTGGCCTATCGCGGTAGCCGTTACGGAACGTCGTATATGAAAGGTACAGACGGAGTATTTCGCAGCGACTCCGACACCGATGATTCGTCAATCGTTTCATCCGGTGGCGACTGGATCCTGACGGCTGACAACGGTGACGTTGAGACGTTCGACTCCCATGGCCGCGCCATCACGCTGAAGAATGTGCGGGGTGTTGGATTAACTTACAGCTACAACGGTAGCGGACAGCTTGCGACTGTGTCACATAGTTCGGGACGCAGCATCAGCCTGTCCTGGTCAAATGGAAAAATTGCATCGGTGACCGATCCGCAAGGCGGCGTGTTCCATTACGGCTACGGGAGCGGCGGCTACCTCACGACGGTCACGACGCCCGGCAATCTCGCCAACCGCACCTACCATTATGAAGACGGCAATCAACCCGGTGGATTGACCGGCGTCAGCATCAACGGCATCCGATACAGCAAGTACACATACTTTGCCGACGGCCGCGCTCAAAAGTCGGGGCTCGGCATCAACGGCGACACCGACCGCAGCAGCTTTGCATACGGTACAAATACGGTTACCGTCACCAACGCACTTGGTCTTGCAACTGTCTACACCTTGGCCGCAAACGGCAATCAGATCACTTCCGTCGCTCGCCCCGCGACGAATGCATGCGCAGCAGGCACGGTCTACACCGCTTTCGACAGCAACGGCAATGTAGACTACGAGCTCGACGCACTCGGTGTCAAAACCGATTACGACATCGACGCGAAAGGCCGCGTCCTGCAGGTGATCCGCGGCATCGGGCCAAATGGAGAGACCGACCAGCAACAAATCACTCACTACGTCTGGGATGCGACGATTCCCAACCGACTGCTGCAGGAGAAAGTGTTTGGCGCGTCACTCTCCCAGCCGATCCGCCAAACAACTTACACCTACGAGAACGATGGCAGTTCGAAAGCACGTCTGGTTTCCAGCATCAGCGTGCAGAACTTGACGTCCGTTGGCACCCCGAATGAAACGCTGACATCCACCTACAGCTACACCAACCATTCCAACGGCATCGTCTCGACACAAACGGTCGACGGACCATTGCCCGGCAACGGTGATGCAGTCACCACCACATTTGACACGGCCAGCAACCTCACCAAAATCGAGAACAGTCTCGGCCATACCCAACAGTTTCTCAATCACTCCCCGTTGGGTCAGCCCGCCAAGTCCATCAATGCCAACGGCGCGCAGACGGATTACGGGTATGACCTGCTGGGACGCACGACATCGGTTCAGACCCATGTCTCCGGAAGCACACAGACCACGGCGTTCGAGCTGGATGGTCGTGGCAACCGCACCAAGTTCACGCAACCCGATGGCGCCACGCTCGACATTCAATACTTCAATATGCAACCGACTTGGATCATGCGGATCCTGCGCACACCACCGGGCGACGCCTATCGGGACCTCGCTGAGTTTGCGCTCAACGCGATGGGTCAGGTCACGGAGCACAAACTCTCGCGTGGCTATCTCTTACCCGTACAGCCGGAATGCAACCCCGAGTGCGGTCCCATCGGTGAGGATGATCCTCCGCCGGTCATGGAGTGGCAATTTGGCGTTGAGCAGAAACAATTCGTGGACTATGACGGCAACGGACTGATCAAGGCAATCCGCGGCAACAACGGACAGAACATCCGATATGCCTACAACGCGAACACCGACTTGGTCACCGTCACCGACAGCATGAACCGCAACACCACAATGACCTACGATCGGCTGCGACGTATCAGCAGCAGTACCAATGCCATCAATGGCACCACGTATATCGGCTACGATGCGATCAGCAACATCGTCTCCGTCACCGATCCACGCAACCTCATCACGACGTATTTGCGCGACGGTTTCGGGCGCATGTGGCAGCAGAACAGTCCCGACTCAGGTACCACGAACTACCAGTATGGCAACGGCGGCTTGCTTTCCAACCTCTCGCGTGCCAACGGCACGTCACTGCAGTTCACGCACGATGGGCTCGGGCGCATCACGCAAGTTGCCGGTGGCGGAGAATCCCGCACATACGGCTATGACTGGTGCGGCAACGGCAAGGGACTGCTCTGCAACATCGCATCACCCGGCAATGTGCAATCGCACTTCGGCTACAACCCGCAAGGATGGATCACGGTACGTCGCGACTTGATAGCAGGCAGCGATGACTGGACGCAGTACGGTTACGATGCCCTCGCAAGGCCTTCAACCATCACCTATCCCAGCGGAACTGCGCTAACGTATATCTATGAGCAGGGCGATCTCGTGGGCATGAACGCCGTGATTGGCGGCATCAGCAAACCGGTCATCACCGGGGCAGGGCATCGGGTGGACGGTCGTTTGCAGGATCTGGATTATGGCAACGGGCTGATCGAGCAACGTGAGTTTGATCTCGATGGACGCATGACCAAGCAAAGGCTGTCGGACAACTGGAGCACGACGGTCGCGAATCATGACTACGGTTACACGGTCAATGATGAGATCAGCTCGATCTCCGACCTCAACCCGAACCTCAACAAGTCGTTCACCTACGACGCGATCATGCGCCTCACCGGCGTCAGTGGCACCAATGCGAACCAGACCTTCACGCTGGATGCGAACGGCAACCGCACCCAGCACACGTGGCCTTTGAGCGGCGGTACCCCGAACACGGTGAACTCCACCATCGCGGGCAACAGCAACCGCCTCCTCGGCGAACACGTGAGCTTCATCAACGATGCCTCCGGCAACCGCACCAGCCAGAGCTGGGGAGGATCCACCGCCACGTACGGCTACGATGCATTCAACCGCATGCGCACCACCACGCGTGACATCGCATCGACCTTCGAAAACCCCGAGCAGGGCCCCCTGACGCTTCCTGCAGGAACCACCACCTATCTGCACGACGCGCTGGACATGCGCGCCCAGAAAAACGTCAACGGCACCATCACTAACTTCATCCAGGGCGCACCCGGTCAACTCCTTGCCGAGAAAACCGGCAGCAGCTGGAGCGACTGGCTGTGGTTTGACGGAGAACTCGTTGGACTTGTCAGGGGCGGACAGCTTTACAACATCCACACCGACCATCTTGGACGACCCGAAATCGCAACCAACGCCAGCAAGGCGATCGTCTGGCGCGCCGAGAACGGCGCATTCAACCGCAAGGTCACGACCGACAGCATCGGCGGCATCAACATCGGCTTCCCCGGCCAGTACTACGACACCGAGACGGGCCACTGGCAAAACGGTTTCCGCGACTACGACGCCCGCAACGGCCGCTACCTCCAAAGCGACCCAATCGGATTGGCGGGTGGACTTAACACCTTCACTTACGTCGGTGGGAATCCGATTTCATTTTTCGATAGTGTTGGTCTTCAGGCGTTTGCCCCAATCCTGCCGATGCCGTTTCCAGCTTTCGATTGGAATGCTCTCGCACGCGGTACTGTTACACTTGGATTGCGTTCGCGACAGCTCTCCGCATTGGGTTTCATTTTATATCCGACGCCTATCGGTGATGCCACCTGTATTCGTGGTGGTGTGAATCACTGCGTTCAAAACTCCATCAAGTCAGACCGTGAGCAACGGCCTCCCAACTGCCCTAGTGGTACTAGACCGATTGATCAAGCGGGTCTGGATAGAGAGCTCATACACGGAATCAAGCGTGGAATTAGAGCTGGCCCGCGTGATTGGGTTGGCGTAGATCGAGATGGGAATATCTGGGTTAATGAGGACGGACAGGCATCTCCGGAAGGCAATGTGGACGATTACAAGCCATGAGCACTTACACGATATCGGTTCGAATCATACATGATTCGATGTCTGCAGGCGAAATTTCCGAAGGATTACGAATGAAGTCGACTTGGCAGTACTCAAAAGGAGATCGAAAGACGTCCCCTAATGGTCGGCCGCTGAGCGGGCTGAGGAAAGATTCATTTTGGGTAGGGGAATCGATCGCTGGAAGTGACAGTCCGGATAACGATATTCAAAGGATGCTCAGCGAATTGTCGGAGAATTCGGAGTTCGTCGAAAAACTCGTTGGCAGTGGCGGTCGGGTTGAAATCTTGGTTGGATGGTTCTTGAGCGGAAACGCGTCGCTCATGTTAAGTAACCCTATAGTCAAATTAGCCGATCGGTTAAACGTGGATATTAGGATTGAACTATATCCGGGCGATTAGTCGATGTTTGGAGTGAATTTTAGCCATAAATCGACTGCCGCTCCTGAAGTGTTATGAACAGGGCAATCTCGTGGGCATGAACGCCGTGATTGGCGGCATCAGCAAACCGGTCATCACCGGGGCAGGGCATCGGGTGGACGGCCGTTTGCAGGATCTCGGCTACGGCAACGGATTGATGCAGCAACGCGAGTTTGACCTCGACGGCCGCATGACCAAGCAGCGGCTGTCCGACAACTGGACCACGACGGTTGCGAACCATGACTACGGTTACACGATCAACGACGAAATCGCCTCAATTTCCGACCTCAACCCAAACCTCAACAAGTCGTTCGCGTACGATGCCATCATGCGCCTCACCGGCGTTAGCGGCACCAATGCAAACCAAAGCTTCAGCTTGGATGCGAACGGCAACCGCACGCAGCACACGTGGCCGCTCAGCGGCGGTACGCCGAACACGGCGAACTCCACCATCGCGAGCAACAGCAACCGCTTGCTCAGCGAGCATATGAGCTTTATCAACGATGCATCGGGCAACCGCATCAGCCAGAGCTGGGGTGGCTCCACGGCAACATACGGCTATGATGCATTCAACCGCATGCGCACCACCACGCGTGACATCGCATCCACCTTCGAAAACCCGGAGCAGGGCACCCTAACGCTTCCTGCCGGAACAACCCACTATCTGCACGACGCGTTGGACATGCGCGCGCAGAAGAATGTCAACGGCACCATCACCAACTTCATCCAGGGCGCACCCGGTCAACTCCTTGCGGAGAATACTGGAAGCAGCTGGAGTGACTGGCTGTGGTTTGACGGCGAGCTGGTTGGACTCGTCAGGGGTGGGCAGCTGTACAATCTCCACACCGACCATCTTGGAAGACCCGAAATCGCAACCAACGCGAGCAAGGCCATCGTTTGGCGCGCTGAGAACGGCGCATTCAATCGCAAGGTCACGACCGACAGCATCGGTGGCATCAACATCGGCTTCCCCGGCCAGTACTACGATGCCGAAACGGGCCACTGGCAAAACGGCTTCCGAGACTACGATGCCCGCAACGGCCGCTACCTCCAAAGCGACCCGATTGGATTGGCGGTAGGTTCGAATACATTCGGATACGCAGTCGGGAATCCGATTTCGTTCTTTGACCCATTTGGACTTAGACCGTTGAGCGAGTGCATGATTGATGCGTTACGACCCTACCTGCCGATTGAGGATTTGAGATCCGCCGATATTGTTGAAGGAATGCCGTTCTTCGTTCATTCGAATTATCCTGCAATTACAATTGGCTCGCAAATATTCGTAGAGAAGGATCGTGGCGATACCGCAGATTTTGCGCCAACAATCGGACATGAAGTTGGACACATTGGTCAGCAACGAGTAGCCGGCGCAGTTTTTTATGCGAGCTATTTAGCTCAAGCTATTTCATTTCGACTGAATGGCATCCCCCTTCACAATATTCACGACAAGATCAGTTATGAACGATCGAGCAACGCGGTGGAGATGAAAATTGCCAACGACATACGGTCCGGCAAACTAAAGATTAACTGCAAATGCGGAGAATGATTGACTCGCGAGCCGTCCTAGCAGTGATCGTGTCTTCAACGATGCTCGCATTTCTTCTGGCCTGCGATTCAAGTGAGCAACGGTATTCTCCGAAGATGTATTTTGAAGTTACAGGTTCTGACGCTCGAGAGGCAAAGCTCAATATGCGGAGGTATTCCGTACAAGATCAAGTAGGATTGGCGTTGTATGGAGTGGAGGAACTACGGCCCAGTTATTACATACTCCTAGGTGCATTACAGCCGCTATCGGATGAAGTTGTATTGGAAATTGACAATAGACTTAAAGGCAATCTATCGCCAAAAGGCCGGATAAATTTGATTTTCAGCGTATCTCAAATAGTGCCAACCCAATGCAGGTTGCTTACTAGCAGAAGATTGATTGACGAGTATTGCGATCCATCGTTTCACGATGATCCATATCGAGATTGCGACTGGGTGGTGCAAAAGCTAAACAACACGTGTAATTCTTCGCTTAGATCAAAGGGTGAATGAATGCACGCATTACTCAAGTTGCCGGTGGCGGAGAATCCTGCACCTACGGCTATGACTGGTGCGGCAACGGCAAGGGACTGCTGTGCTACATCGAGTCGCCCGGTAACGTGCGATCGCACTTTGGCTACAACCCGCAAGGCTGGATCACGGTGCGCCGCGACATGATTGCAGGCAGCGATGACTGGACGCACTACGACCGGTCCTGTGGCGCAAGCTCGAAAAGATTAATCAACTGCTCGTCGGAATTTGGCTTGCGCTGATTGTTATGTCCATTGCCGCATTCATGCTCTTCGTCGCGGGCAATTTCACCAGCGATTAGGTACCAGTTCGTTTTGAAGCGTGCGGGGTCATTGTGTGTTCAAAAGCCGATCAATGCCAGTTTGGTTATTTCAGCAACCAATTGATCGCGTTTCGGTGCTTCAATTTTCGGCGCGTTGACGTAAACGGCGAGAACATACTTCTTTCCTGCGGGTGAACGAAGGAAAGCAAGATCATTGCGACCACCGCGTTCGCATGAACCCGTTTTATCACCGACAATCCACGACGATGGAACTCCGGCGCGAATCGTGTTGTCACCGGTTTGATTGCCGATCAAAAGACGCTCGAGACTCAGACGATCCTGCTTGTCCAGCAACGTGCCATAGACCAACCTCGCGGTCAGCTTGGCCATCGCGACAGGTGTACTCGTATCCCGAGGATCTCCAGGAAGATTCGTGTTGAGTGTCGGTTCGTTACGGTCGAGTCGACTGACATTGTCGCCCCAGCGTCGAAACGCCTGCGTCAAAACTTTCGGACCACCAGCTTGGCGTAAGAGGAGATTGGCAGCGGTGTTATCACTCAACTGTACGGAGGCGTGAACAGCCTCCAGAACAGTCATGTGTCCGGAAGGAAGGTAGCGGGTCGCGACCGGCGCATACGCATCGAGATCCGATTTCTTGAATTTCAATGGATGGTCGAGGCGATACTTGCCTTGCCGTGCGTCTTGCAACGCCATTGCGGCAAGCGGAAGCTTGAACGTCGAGCACATCGCGAAACGTTTGCCTGAATTGAATTCACGAAGTAGCTTGCCGTCGTTTGAAACGAGCGCGATGCCAACGTCTGCATCAACGGATTTCGTAAGGTCCGAGACTTGGGCGGTGAATGATGTGTCACTGGCTTGCGCGGACAGAGGCGCAGCACATGCAAAAAACGCGCACAAAACAAGATTGCGGAATGTCATATTTCAAATCAAAAAGCGTGTCCTTTCAGACTAACGTAGCCAAGCGATTTGGTCTGTGACCTGCGTGTTCAATTCTTCATTTCGGTAGTACAGGCAAACTTTCCAGCGTGAACTCGCCATTAGGTACTATTTCCAGCACCGAACCTTGCTCATACCAATCACCGAGAACGATGCGCTCGTAACCGCGATCGGTGTGTACGAACGGACGGTGCGTGTGACCATGAATCAATCGCGAAACACCGAAAGAAGTCATCAACTCATCAATTGCAGAAGGCGTGACGTCGGTGATCGTTTCCATGTTCGCCAAACCAGATTGATGCGCAGCGGATGCAGCACGTGCTTGCGCGGCGAAGGCGAGACGCGCCTCCAGAGGTTGCGACAAAAACTGCTTTTGCCACTCCAAATCCCGCACCTGCGAACGGAACGCTTGATAGGCGACATCATCCAGGCAATACGCATCGCCGTGTGACAGTAACGTTGGAACACCATAGAAATCTGCGACGTAAGGGTCGGGTAGCAAGGTCATGCCCGATTGCGTGGCATACGCATCACCGAGCAGGAAGTCGCGGTTCCCATGCATGTAATAAATCGGCGTAACCGACGATAATTCCAGCAATGCGGCAGCAACGGTGTCATTCAACTCCGAATGCTCATCATCGCCAACCCACATCTCGAACAGATCGCCGAGGATGTACAGAGCATCGGCGTCGCGGGCGCGGCCGCGCAGGAAGTCGATGAACAACGACGTCACGGCAGGGCGCGAAGCATCGAGATGAAGGTCGGACACGAGCAAAATAGCCATCACGCCATTGTAAGGCAGCCTACGCAGAACAGCGTAAAATAGAGGGCTAACACGGAATTTTTGACCAAGAAACAAACATGACATCAAGAACGCGCTTCGCCCCAAGTCCCACCGGTTACCTGCACATCGGCGGTGCCCGCACGGCATTGTATTGCTGGCTGGAATCGCGCCATAACAATGGCGAGTTCATTTTGCGGATTGAAGATACCGACCGCGAGCGCAGCACGCAGGAAGCGATTGACGCGATTTTGGATGCGATGGATTGGCTTGGTTTGAATTATCAGGAAGGTCCGTTTTATCAGACGAAGCGTCTCGACCGCTACAAGGAATTCGCGCAGAAGTTGCTTGATGAAGGTAAGGCGTATTACGCATACGAATCGAAGGACGAACTCGAGGACATGCGCAACAAGGCGATGGAAGCCGGCGAAAAGCCCCGCTACAACGGCGCTTACCGCGACCGCAACGAACCTTACCGCGAAGATCCGAATCGCGTCATCCGTTTCAAAAATCCAATAGATGGTGTCGTTGCCTGGGATGACAAAGTGAAAGGTCGCATCGAGATTGCCAACAGCGAGCTCGACGATCTCGTGATCTTCCGTCCGGATGGTTACCCGACTTATAACTTCGCGGTTGTTGTCGACGACATCGACATGGGCATCACGGATGTCGTGCGTGGCGATGACCACATCAACAACACGCCGCGCCAGATCAACATGTATGAAGCGCTGGGCGAGAAAGTGCCTTATTTTGCGCATCTTCCGATGATTCTCGATCCGGAGGGCGCGAAGTTGTCGAAGCGCACAGGCGCCGCTGATGTCATGCAGTATCGCGATGCCGGCTACTTGCCGCATGCGTTGCTCAACTACCTCGTGAGGTTGGGGTGGTCGCATGGGGATCAGGAAGTTTTTTCGATTGATGAAATGACGCAGTACTTTGATCTCAAGGACGTCAACAGCAAGGCATCACGTCTCGATCCTGCGAAGCTCGGTTGGTTGAACCAGCAATACCTGAAGAGCGATGACCCGAATGACGTCGCGAAGCATTTGCAATGGCACCTCGACCACAATGGTTACGACGTGAGCAATGGACCAAAGCCTGCAGACGTTGTGGTTGCATTGCGCGATCGCGTGCAGACGTTGAAGGAAATGGCCGAGAAAGCCGCGATTTGGTACAAGCCATTGAGCGATTACGATGATGAGGCCATCGCCGCACAGTTCACCCCAGCAGTTGTTGCGCCACTCACGCATCTGAAAGATCAATTTGCCGAATTGTCGGATTGGAATCCGGAAACGATCCACGCCGCCATTAAGAACACTGCGACCGAACTCGGTCTCGCCATGGGTAAGTTTGCGCCGGCATTGCGTGTGGCATTGACGGGTACGACCGTGAGTCCGGATATTTCGCATACGGTTTACTTGACCGGACGCGATGAAGCCGTGAGTCGAATTGACCGCGCGCTGCAAATGATCCAAGGTTAAGGAATGAACCACGCCGAACATTGCACCGATCCCCATCACCACGTTCGCGATGCCAAAGCATTCGTGAAAGCGGTCGAGGCGGCGTGCAAGGCGCGTGGTTTAAACCTGACGCAAGCGCGATCGAATGCGCTGCAACTCATTGCGGAATCCGACAAGCCGATCAAAGCATACGATTTGCTTGAAGGCATGAAAAAGCTGCAGGACACCGCAGCACCGCCGACGGTTTACAGAGCGCTGGAGTTTTTGACGGAACATGGCTTCGTGCACCGGCTCGAGTCCATCAACGCGTATTTAGCCTGTCACCATCCGGGTGGGGAAGAGCACGCAACGCCATTTCTCATCTGCGACAACTGCCAGACGACGCAGGAGCTCGAACAGCCCAAGTGGGTTGAGGAGCTCGAGAATCAGGCGATGGCAATGGGCTTTAACGTCCGCGCCCAAACGCTTGAGCTGCACGGATTGTGCGCGGCCTGCCAGAAAGCCGACCGCGCGAAATAACCCTTAAAAGAAGGTCCGAATCCCAAATTCGAAGCGACGTCCGGCTTGCGGCGCGGAGTCCTTGAGGAACGACGTGTTCAAGCGGATGTCCTTGTTGAGCAAGTTCGTGCCATCAAGGAAGATTTCGAAACCATGCGTTGGCGTGAAGTCGTGATGCCATGCGACGTGCGCATCAACGCGGTTGTAACCCTTCGTTGGTGTTTCGCCGGGTGCGAGATTTTTCGCCTTGGAAACTTGGATTGAACTCAACGACGCGCGCCAATCATCGCGACGCCACGACAACTCTGCACCAACACGTGAAGGCGCAATGCGCGGCAGGTTCACACCGTTCGTCAACTTCGCACGTACCGTGTCGCCAAACACGCGTGCATCCCACACGCCGGAATCATTGTTGGCGAAATTCCATTTCACTTCCGCATCCACACCGGTGAATCGTGCAGGTGCTTGCACCCATTGACGCACGGGCAAGTGATCTTCCTCGAAACCCATGTCTTTCAAGTACGAAAAATTATCGAACCGCGCCTGATACACCGAAACATTCGCGGACAGTCCACGTGATTTCCAGCCGAGACCAAGTTCGCCGCGGTTGGCCTTTTCTACGGACAGTGTTTCATCGCCCATCTCATACGTTTGCGTCGCAATGTGCGGGCCATTCGCAAACAACTCTTCGACGCTCGGTGCCCGTTCTGCATGATCCAACCCGCCGTTGATGTTGAACGACGGCGTGACAAACCACTTCGCCGACACGGCACCGGACTTCGTCGTGAAGCGTCGGTCGTCGTGCGAATCGGGTGAGATCGAAACACGGCCGACACGCGCGCCTGCATCAAATTGCACTGAGCCAATGCGCTTTCCGCCATACCAATAGGCGGAGCTGTCGCGACTTGACGTGGAAGGGATGAAGGCTTCGTCGCCGATCGCGGATTGTGTTTCGCGGCCTGCCTGGACACCGAATGCATTATCCCAACCACCGAATTTCCGCAGAATGAAATCGGTTCGTATCGTGGTCGAAACGTTCTCAAAAACCGTTCCCACCGCATCACCTTCGAACTCCGTGTGCGTGTAATTGTTGCGAACGACATGAGGGCGTATCGCAACGAATGGTCCCACGTTTTCCAACGCACCTTTGATCTCGCCGCGACGTTGATTCATGACAATGCGGACGTTGTCGGAGTGCTCTTCATGCGCGTGATCGTCGTGGCCGTCATGCTCGTGCACATGCGCACCGGCGGGAATGCCGTAACGCGTCGAAAACATCGAAACGCCACCGCCAAGGAATCCATGCGAACCAAACCACGACGCACCTAACGCAGCGCTATCCGTTCTCACGAAGGTGTTTGGAATTTGTCCAAAAATCGCATCATCTTCCTCGGCACCGTGAATATCCGCATAGCCAGGAATCTTGAGATCGCCACTCTCGCGGTGAACTGCATCTGCATGAATGATGAGTTTGCCTCCCATGCCCGCGCCATCGAGGCGGAACATGCCAGTTTTGGCGGAGTTTGCCGTGCCATAGCGCAATTCCGTGCGACCGGTAATGTGATCGGTGGTAATCGTGTCGGGAACGCGGCCGTCGATGACATTGACAGCCCCGCCAATCGCACCACTGCCATACATCAATGTTGCAGGACCTTTCAGCACTTCGATTTGATCCGCGAGAAAAGGCTCCACCGTCACCGCATGATCATTGCTGATGGTCGACACATCGCCGGTGCCCATGCCGTTTGACGTGACTGCCACGCGCGCTCCATCCATGCCGCGGATGATCGGACGCCCAACCGCCGGACCGAACGACGTCGACTGCACACCCGTCAACTTGCTGACCGTTTCGCCGAGCGAGACCGCTTTGACTTGATCCAGCGATTCACCGGTCAAAACTGCCACCGGTTGCGTCAGCTCTTCCAGCGATTTCTTCGTCGGGGAGGCTTTCACGGTGACTTTGCCCACGGAGACGGGCGGCCTCGCATGTTCGTGTGGGTCGACATGTGGTGCCGTTTGGGCGGCGGCCAGCAGCGGCGCCAGAGCAAAGGCGAGGGGGCTGAGGCGGATGACGCGATTTTTCAAAACAAAATTTCCGTAGCGTTAACAATCGGGTGTTACAATATTACATTGAAACAATATAACAGTCTGACTCAATGCACAATCATCACAAACATCGCTGGCTCGACCGCATGGGCGCCGCAGGTTCGATCACCTGTGCGATTCACTGTTCGGTGCTGCCGATTTTGATCGCGGTGTTGCCTGGATTTGGCGTCGGGTTGCTCGCGAATCGCACTGTCGAAGTGGTGTTCGTCGTCGCGGCGACGCTGCTCGCGACGGTGAGCATGTGGATGAGCTGGAAACGCCACAAGCACATCCGTGCGAAGGGCTTGCTCGTGCCAGGCGTTGCGATCCTGTGGCTCGGAATTTTGACACCGGCGATTCACGATAACCCTGTGTTTCATGCGGTGGTGATGACCTTGGGGGGCGTGCTCGTCGGTCTCGGACATTTGCTGACCCTGCGCCAAAATCATACGCACATCCACGACGCTACCTGCGCACATTAAAGACTGCGTGCTACACTGATTTGTCCAAGTTCGGTGCCGATGTCGGTGCGGACTTTGCGGATTTTTTTGACGATATAAACGATATTTTAGGAGTTCAACATGGGTAAAGGCGATCGCAAGACGGCCAAGGGCAAGCGCTACAATTCGAGCTACGGCAATGCCCGTAAGCAAGGTGGCGTGGCAGCGAAGTTGGCTGTGACCGAGAAGGTTGCCGTGGCGAAGAAGGCAACGAAGACGGCTGCGAAGTCGGTTGCCAAGAAGGCAACGAAGACAGTGGCGAAGAAGGCTGCTGACGCTGAGTAAGCGACCCAGTTGTTGCGTTACAGGAAACCCGCGATGTTTGGTCGCGGGTTTTTTTGTGGGTTAGGCTTTCTTCGCGGCGCGGACTTGTTTCCACATGCGGATGGTGTTTTCGCCGAGAATCTTGCGCAGTTGCGCATCGGTGAAGCCACGCTTCCTGAGCTCCGCGATGAGGTTTGGATAATCTGCGACGGTTTTCAGTCCATCCGGCAATGATTCGCCAACGCCGTCGAAGTCGCTGCCAATTCCAATGTGATCGATGCCAACGAGCTTCACGCCGTATTCAATGTGGTCGGCAACGGCTTTGTAAGATTCCTTGGGAGTGGGGTGGTCGTCGTCCCATTTTTTGTCGAACTCTTCTTCGGTCTGTGCAGGCTTCACACCGTTCGCGATGTCGCGCGCATGCTGATCCTTGAAGGCTTTCAACGCGGTGAAATAATCCTGAGTATTCTTCGCCGCAATCGGATTGACAAAACCCGTCCCAAACGTCACCTGCACCACACCACCTTTCGCCGCAATCGCTTTGGCAATCTCGTCGCTGACGTTACGCTCAAATCCTGGCGTGAAATGACGGAACGAAGAGTGCGTTGCGATGACCGGCACGCTGCTGATTTTAATGGCTTCCAATGCGGCGGCATCACTCAAGTGCGACACGTCGACCATCATGCCGCGACGATTCATCTCCGCAACAACTTCCCGGCCAAAAGGACTCAATCCATTCCACTTTTTTTCGATTGAATACGATGAGTCGCTGAGTCGGTTATTCGCGCTGTGCGCCAGTGTGATGTAGCTGACACCGCGATCTGAGAATTTCTTGAGCTTGCTGAGGTGATCACCGATGGGTGCGGCATTCTCCATGCCGAAGGCGAACATGATTTTGCCCTTGTTTTTGGCAATATCCTTCGGATCCTTCACGATCGCGAACTTGGTTGGGTGGCGATAAACCAACGCCTCCATCGCATCGATTTGACGGTCGGCGGATTGTTCTGCCGTATTCATTTCGTCGGATGTCGGTGAGGTGTAGATGGACATGAAGGCGACGTCGAGACCGCCTTTCTTCGCAAGGGCATAGCTAAAATTACGCTTGTCCATCTCCTTGATGTCGAGCCATTGATTGGCTTGCAACGATGGCGCATCAATGTGCGTGTCGACGATCAATGCTTGTTGCGCGAGTTGCGTCGGCGTCAGCGCCGCCATCAAAACTAGAGTGCCAAAAAACATTCTCTGCGTTCCTTCAATCAAATGAGTGGTGCTTGTTCGCGTCGATGCACTGAGCGACCGTTGATGTAAACGTCTTGCACGTAATCACCGCCGACCCAGTAGCTGAGTTGATCGGGGTGTTCGAGATTCCAATGGACGATGTCGGCTTTCATGCCTTGTTTCAAGGCGCCGCGGTCGTGTAACCCGAGTGCTGCAGCCGCGTTCAGTGTCGCACCTTGCAATGTCTCCAGCGGTGTCATCTTGAAGTGCGTCGTCGCAAGTTGCATCGCAAGCCTCAAAGACACCAGCGGTGATGTGCCGGGGTTGCAGTCGGTGGCGATGGCCATTTTGACGCCGTGTTTGCGCAACGCATCCATCGGAGGTTGCTTGGTTTCGCGCAAGACGTGATACGCGCCTGGCAGCAGGACAGCGACGACATTGCTCTCCGCCATCTTCGCGACATCGTCGTCATTCGTGTATTCGATGTGGTCCGCGGACAAGCCTGCGTAATCGCTCACGATGCCTGCGCCACCGAGATCACTGAGTTGGTCGGCATGCAATTTCACCCTGATTCCAAGGCGTTTCGCTTCATCAAACACCTTGCGCGTTTGCTCCGGACTGAATCCAATCCCTTCACAAAAAGCATCCACCGCATCCACCAACCCTTCTTCGTGCAGCGGCTTGAGCCATTCGATGACTTGATCAATGTAGCCATCCGCATCATCGTTGAATTCAGCGGGCAGGGCATGCGCTCCGAGATAGGTGGTATGCACATCCTGTCCAGTCAATGCACCTATTTGGCGCGCGATACGGAGCATCTTGCGCTCATTCTCAAAATCCAATCCATATCCCGACTTGATCTCCACCGTCGTCACACCATCGTGCAGCAGGTTCAACGCGCGTGGCATCGACGCAGCCAACAACTCGTCATCACTCGCCGTCCTTGTCGCGCGCACCGTCGACAAGATGCCACCGCCAGCCTTCGCGATATCTTCATACGAAGCGCCTTCGAGACGCATCGCAAATTCCTTCGCACGATCTCCCGCAAAAACCAAATGCGTATGGCAATCCACCAAACCTGGCGTCACGATGCCCTTGCGATAGCTCACGTGCTCCGCCAGCGCGTCAGGTTCTCCGTCTAAGTCCGCTGCCGCACCCACAAACGTGATGACTCCGTCGTGCATGCCCAGCGCGCCATTTTCGATCAACCCATAACCGTTGTCGGTCATCGTCACCAGCGCAGGGCCGATGATGAGTTCATCCCATTTTTGATTTGCAGTCATGACTCGATTCTAATGCGAGAACAGGCGACAATGAAGCATGAGCGAATTTCAGTTGCGTGGCATCCCGAATCTTCACTCCCATGCGTTCCAGCGTGCAATGGCCGGAATGGCGGAGAAGCGTCTGCATCCGACGGATTCTTTTTGGACCTGGCGCGAAACCATGTATGACATGGCGCAGCGTTTCACACCCGACGATCTCTACGCCGTCGCGCGCTTGCTCTACATGGAAATGCTCAAGGCCGGCTACACGACGGTGTGCGAGTTCCATTATGTGCATCACGATGTGGACGGTTCGCCGTACTCGCCATCCACCGCGATGTCCGATGCGTTGATCGCCGCCGCAGAATCGACCGGTATCGCGTTGACGTTGTTGCCGGTTTTGTACATGACGTCGCATCTCGACGGTGCGCCTTTGTTAGATAAGCAAAAACGCTTCGGCCACACCCTCGACACCTATCTCTACGATTGGGAGTTGCTGAGCGCCAAGCAATCGGACACGATGCGTTTGGGTTGTGCGTTCCATTCGCTGCGTGCCGTTCCTTTGGAAGCGATGTCTTTCATTGTTGATGAGTTGCCGCGCGCTGCACCGTTGCACATCCATATCGCCGAACAGTTGGCAGAAGTCGATGAGTGTTTGCGTTTGCGTGGTGCGCGTCCGGTTGATTGGTTGTACGACAACTTCGATGTCAATGATCGTTGGTCGTTGGTGCATGCGACGCATTTGACTGCTGGCGAAATTTCGCGTGTTGCCGTGTCCGGTGCGTGTGTGGTGATTTGTCCGACGACGGAGGCGAATTTGGGAGACGGTGTGTTTCCTGCATCCGAATACATCGCCGCTGGTGGTCTTTGGGGCATCGGATCCGATTCGCACATCTCGGTATCGCCCGTCGAAGAACTGCGTTGGTTGGAATATGCGCAACGCTTGACCGCGCATCAACGCACGGTGTTGGCATCGTCGTCGGTTGAATCGGTCGCGGATAATTTGCTGAGTGGTATCGCCGCATCCGCGTCGACGTCGACTGGATATTCGGAGTCAGAACTCGCGACGCATGTGTTGGAGCTGGATTCGCGCGCGGCGCCGTTGATCGGCGCTTCGGCGGACGACTTTACGAGCCGGTTTGTGTTCTCAGGCAATGTGCCGTTGGTGCGCAATGTGCGGATTGGTGATCGCGTCGTTTTGGCGGATGGACGTCATGCGTTGGAAGAGGAAATCCTGCGGGATTATTCCGACGTTGTATCAAGGCTTTAAGCCTGTCACAAATGTCACAATTGTCACAAATGTGACAGCCGAAAAAAATCCCGCATCTCAGCGGGATTTTCGTCATTACTTCAACGCGCCACGCAGCGAGTCGATTGAGCCGTCGCGTTTCTCAGCAGGTAAGCCGAGCAGCTGACGCAACAGTGGGTATACGTCCACGTTGTCGAATGCGGGAATGACAGTGCCGCTGCGGAAGTCGGGACCCACGGCGATGAACATCGCGTGCATTTCTGGCGACGCTGGGTCAAAACCATGCGAGCCTCGCGTGACGCCACCTTCGATGCGTTTCGCCATCGATTCACGGGTCACCGCGTCCCAACCGGTTTCCATCAAGCAGACAATCGCAGGAATGCGTGGCGACGTGCCGTAGTGGAAACGTGCGGGCAACGAACCCTTATCCCAGCACTCATAATGATCGTGCTTGCCGAGTAACTTCGCGCGGGCTTGCGATTCAAAACCGGCGTTCGGCGCAAAAGTAACAACTTGGCCGATCGTGATTGCCTTCGCCCATTCGCGCGAGACCATGTCATCAACGACGACACCATGAGTCGGTGGAACCGGAGCCATACCGTGATCGGAAACGATGATCACGTCGGTGTAGGCGAGGGAGCCGTTGGAACTCATTTTGGCAAACAGATCGCCAATCGAAGCATCGACGCGTTTGATTTCTGAGATTGTTTTGTCAGAAAACGGACCCGAAGAGTGTGCCTCATGATCAACATAATCAAAATACAAGGTGGCAAAACGTGGACGCTTACCCATCGGCTCTTGCAACCAGGCGACGACGGTATTGACCCGATCTTCATAGGGATATTTTTCGTCCCATGCGCGCCACTCAGATGGATGCTTCGCTTCGCTGCCTGGCCAGAACATCGACGCGCTCTTCATTCCTGCGGCTTCAGCGGCAACCCAGATTGGTTCGCCAATCCACCACTTGATGTTACTCACCGCTTCACGATTCCCGAGCGAAAAAGGACCGAGCTCAGCATCGCTCATCGTGTTGTGCACGATACCGTGGTGATCCGGACGCAAGCCAGTGACGATCGTGTAATGGTTCGGGAACGTCAGCGTTGGGAACGACGGATTCATCCACTCCGCTCGAACACCATCGGACGCGATGCGATCGAGGTTGGGCGTGTTGCCCCTCCCCAGATAGTCCGGACGGAAGCCATCAATGGAGACCAGCAGCACAGAGCGCTGTGCGGACGGCGCGGGCGCGACCGTCGCGCATGAGGAGACGAAGAAAACGAAAAGGGAGAGGAAAGCAGCGCGGATGATTGATTTCATAACCTTCGATTTTAGCGATTAATTGCGAAAAATTTGAGCCCACGAGCGGAAAACGGCAAAATAGACGGATTGCGAAATTACCTCGCGCTTTCCTGAGAGAGTCATGTCGACACGGACCGATCCAACCCGCGTGATCCGCGCCCCCCGCGGACCTGAACTGAACTGCCAATCGTGGCTCACCGAAGCCCCGTACCGCATGCTCCAGAACAACCTGGATCCCGATGTCGCGGAAAATCCGCAATCGCTCGTCGTCTACGGCGGAATCGGAAGGGCCGCGCGTGACTGGGAATCGTACGACACCATTCTTGAGTGCCTCGAAGGACTCACCGATGAGCAGACGTTGCTCGTGCAGTCGGGGAAGCCGGTGGGAATTTTTCCGACGCATAAAGATGCGCCGCGTGTTTTGATCGCGAATTCCAACCTCGTTCCGCATTGGGCGAATTGGGAACACTTCAATGAACTCGACCAAAAAGGCCTCATGATGTATGGCCAGATGACCGCGGGTTCGTGGATTTACATCGGCTCGCAAGGCATCGTGCAGGGCACCTACGAAACCTTCGTCGAAATGGGTCGCCAACATTACAACGGTGATTTGACGGGCAAGTGGATTCTCACGGCGGGTCTCGGTGGCATGGGTGGTGCACAACCTCTCGCGGCGACGTTGGCGGGCGCGTGTTCGTTGAACATTGAATGTCAGCAAAAATCCATCGACATGCGTCTGCGCACCGGTTACGTGGATGAGCAAGCCGATTCATTGGATGACGCCCTCGCGCGCATTGAGAAATACACCAAGGCCGGCGAAGCGAAATCGATTGCGTTGCTGGGGAATGCGGCGGAGATTTTGCCCGAGATGGTTCGTCGTGGCGTGCGTCCCGATGCCGTCACCGATCAAACATCCGCGCACGATCCCGTGCATGGTTACCTACCGATTGGTTGGACGGTTGAAGAATGGGAAGCGAAGCAGGCTGCGTCTCCTGATGAAGTCCGCGACGCCGCCAAGCAATCCATGAAGGTGCATGTCGAAGCGATGCTCGCGTTTCAAGCGCAGGGCATTCCGACGTTTGATTACGGCAACAACATCCGTCAGATGGCGTTCGATGTGGGCTGTGCGAATGCGTTTGATTTCCCGGGTTTTGTGCCGGCATACGTGCGTCCGCTGTTCTGCCGCGGCGTCGGTCCATTCCGTTGGGTCGCGTTGAGCGGTGATCCGGAAGATATTTACAAAACTGACGCCAAGGTCAAGGAAATCATCGCTGACGACCCGCATCTGCATCGTTGGTTGGACATGGCGCGCGAACGCATTCAATTCCAGGGTTTGCCGGCGCGCATTTGTTGGGTTGGTCTTGGCTTGCGTCACAAGCTTGGTCTGGCCTTCAATGAAATGGTTCGCAATGGCGAGCTGAAAGCACCGATTGTCATTGGCCGTGATCACCTGGACAGTGGTTCCGTGGCATCACCAAACCGCGAAACGGAAGCGATGAAGGACGGCACTGACGCTGTGAGCGATTGGCCATTGTTGAACGCGATGTTGAACGTCGCCGGTGGCGCCACTTGGGTTTCGTTGCATCACGGTGGTGGCGTTGGCATGGGTTACAGCCAACACTCCGGCGTCGTGATTGTTTGTGACGGTTCCGAAGATGCGGACAAGCGTATCGCTCGCGTGCTGTGGAACGATCCAGGCACGGGTGTCATGCGTCACGCGGATGCGGGCTACGACATCGCGATCGAATGCGCACGTGAGCAGGGTCTCGACCTGCCGATGATAGACTGAAAATTAGTGGATTACGTTCACTCCCGCGCAAATCCCGTCGTCAAGCATTTAATTAAGCTGGCGACGCAGCGCCGTGAACGTTTGCGTTCGAAGCAGTCCGTTTTAGTCGGAACGCATTTGATTGAAAGTGCGTTGGATCATGCGTTTACGCTGCAGCATGTGTTTGTTCGCGATGGATCGTCGCAACACAATGAAGTCGCCACGTTGATCGAGCGGTGCGAAGCACAACGCATTCGCATGACCACGCTGAGCGGTGAGTTGTTCGATGCTATTGAACAGATGCCTTCGCACACCGGTATTCTCGCGTTGTTTGAGTTTCCGCACGTGGAAGACTTCAATGCGACGCGTGGTGCGGTGTTGATTGAGAACGTGCAGGATCCAGGTAACGTCGGGTCTATTCTACGCACGTGTGCGGCGTCGACAGTGGAGCAGGTGTGGTTGAGTAAAGGTTGTGCCGACGTGTGGTCCCCGAAGGTGTTGCGGGCGGCGATGGGGGCGCATTTTTTGCTGGACATCATTGAGAATGTTGAGCTCGATGCATTGCCTGACGTCTCTATCGCTGTGACGTCGCTCGGTGATCGCTCCAAATCGTTGTATGACGTGAAGTTCGAACGTGATCTCGTGTTGGCGTTCGGCGCGGAAGGTGCGGGAGCATCCGATGAGTTGCTCGCGCGTGCGTCGCATCCGTTGCACATCCCGATGAGCGGACGTGTTGAATCCTTGAATGTTGCGGCTGCGGCGGCAATTTGTATTTTTGAACGTGAGCGCCAGTTGCTGGCGAGCGCAGAGTAAACCACCATGACGCAATTTGCCGAATTTGATCTTCCAGCCGAACTGTTGGAAGCGGTCACGCAATCCGGTTACAAGGAGCTCACGCCGATTCAGCGCGAGACGATGCCGGCGATCCTCGAAGGTCGCGACGTGTTGGCGTTGGCGCCGACAGGCTCTGGCAAAACTGCCGCTTTTTCCCTGGGTTTGCTGAAAGAAATCGATCTCGGGCTCGTGCAGACACAAGCGTTGGTTTTGTGTCCGACCCGCGAACTGGCAGATCAAGTCGCCGGTCAAATCCGCAAGCTTGGTTCGCGTTTGCCGAATTTGAAAGTCTCCGTGCTGACTGGTGGCATGCCATTAGGTCCGCAGATCGCTTCATTGAAAGTGCATGATCCGCATGTCGTTGTCGGCACACCGGGTCGCATCCAGGAGTTGTTGCGCAAAAAAATCCTCCACATTCGTTCGCTCAAAGTCCTCGTGCTCGACGAAGCCGATCGCATGTTGGATATGGGATTCACGGATCAAGTGACGGATATCTTGTCGCGCACTCCACCGAAGAAGCAGACCTTGATGTTCTCCGCTACGATGCCCGAAGCGGCGGAACACATCAGCAATCAATATTTGAATGATCCCCTGAAGGTGGATGCGCAATCGGAAGCGCAGCATGCGGACATTCGCACGCATTTTTATCGCGTGGGTGAATCGCATAAGCTGCAAGCACTCGCGCAGGTTCTGCATCACAAGGATCCGCAGGCGTGTGTGGTGTTTTGTAACACTCGCAAAATGTGCGACGACGTCCAGCATTACCTCGATCAAGTTGGCTTCAGCGCGCTTGCGTTGCATGGTGATTTCGAACAACGTGATCGCGATGAAGTGTTGTTGCAGTTCGCGAATGAATCGGCAAACGTGTTGGTCGCCACCGACGTCGCTGCACGCGGCATCGACATCACGCACATTGATTTGGTGATCAACTACGACGTGCCATTCGAGCCTGAGAGTTACGTGCACCGCATCGGACGCACTGGTCGTGCCGGAGCTAAGGGTGATGCGATTACGTTAGTCACCGAAGTCGATGGCGGTCGTGTCCAAAACATCGAAGACCACCTCGGCACTGCCGTCAAGCCCGAAGTGTTGCGCGTGACGATGAAGCCGACCGGCGTCAAGCATTACGCACCCATGCAAACGATCCGCATCGACGGTGGCAAAACCGACAAACTCAGACCCGGCGATCTCCTCGGCACACTGACAGGCGAGGGCGGTTTGAGCGCCAACGCCATCGGCAAAATCAACATCATGCCCACCAAATCCTACGTCGCCATCAAGCGCGGACAGGTCCAGGATGCGTTGAACTATCTGCGCAACGGCAAAATCAAAGGCAAGCGTTTCCGCGCGGGACTCCTCAAATAGTGAGCACGACCATTCAACAAACTCGCGCTCGTCCAACTTGGTTGGATCCGACCAAGCTCGTCATTCTTGGTGCCATCTGGGGCGCTTCGTTTCTCTTCATGCGCATGGCGGCGCATGACTTCGGTCCGTTTCCGCTAGTGACTTTGCGTGTTGGCTTCGGTGCGTTGGTGTTGCTGCCGTTTTTGCTGAAGTATCGCGGCAAGTTTCCGCTGAAGTCGTGGCCCAAAATCGCCGTCATCGGCGCCATCAACACGCTCATTCCATTCCTGCTGTTCGCTTGGGCTTCTGAGCGCGCACCTGCCGGCGTCTCCTCGATCGCAAATGCCATGACGGTGTTGTTCACGGCGTTGGTCGGGACGATGTTTTTCCGCGAACCTATGTCGGTCAAGCGCAGTCTCGCGTTGTTGCTCGGCTTCGCGGGCGTTCTCGTTCTCGCTCTCGGCAAAACCGAAGGCGCCAGCTTCGGCCTTCCCGTTCTCGCCGGCGTCCTCGCCGCCGCACTCTATGGTCTGGGCGCACATCTCGTCCGCCGTCACTTCACGGGTCTTCCCGCCGGCGCACTCGCATGCGCAACGCTGCTGACGTCGACGATCATCAGCCTGCCATTCTCGATTCCACTCTGGCCAAAACACGCCATCGTCCCCGAACATTGGTTTGCTGTCATTGCGCTGGGTGTTTTTTGCTCCGGTATCGCATACGTGATGTATTACCGTCTGATCCAACGCATCGGCGCCAGCCGCGCATCCACCGTCACTTACTTGATCCCGCTATTCGCCGTCACCTGGGCGTGGATCGTCCTGCGCGAACCCCTCACGCTCAACATGGGTATCGCATGCGCGATGATCCTCTTAAGCGTCTTCATCAGCCAGCGCACGTAGTATTTCAACTTCAAGCTGATTTGTAATCAGTCGCGATAGATAGTCATGTAGTGTAGGAAAACTGCTTGTTGAATACGATCGAAAAGTAGACCAATTTCGACCAAAATTCTGATCCAAAAGTAGACCACTTCAACCATGCTTACGTTGTGCATTCACAACGGGAGCGTATGGAGTGATTACGATGTCAAAACTTGGATTCATCAGAAGACTGTATTTTAGGGATCACTTGTCCTAGCGTGAGATCGCCCGCGTCACCGGGCTTGCCCGTGTCACGGTCCATCGGTGGCTTACGCGCGAGCTGCCGGAGGACGTGCGGTATCGGAAGCGGCTGCCCGTTCCAACCACCAAACTGCTGCCGTATGCGCCGACGATCAAGGTGTGGCTGGAAGCGGATTCACGCCGCGCGAAGCGACATCGGCGGAGCATCCGCGCGATCTTTCATGACCTGTGTGATCTGGGTTATGACGGCTGCAATTCGCAAGTTGCATCCTTTATCGCGATGTTCCGTCAAAGCGATGCACGAAAGCGCAATGCATCGTTCGTTCCGCTCGAGTTTGACGCCGGCGATGCCATGCAATTTGATTGGAGTACCGAAGAACTCCGCATCGGCGGGAAGCGCATCAAAGTCATGCTCGCCCATGCCAAGCTGTGTTTTTCACGGGCGTTCTTCCTGACCGCCTACCCGCGTCAGGCACACGAGATGCTGTTTGAGTCCCATGCGCGCGCGTTTGGCGCATTCGGAGGGGTGCCACGCCGTTGCATTTACGACAACATGCGTACGGCCGTGGACAAATGCGTTGGAGGACGCGGCCGTGTCATCAACCAGCACTTCAGCGCGATGGCAGCGCATTACCTGTTTGAGCCGGAGTTCTGCAATGTCGCCGCGGGCTGGGAAAAGGGGATTGTCGAGAAGAACGTCCGCGATCGACGCGCGCAATTGATTGTGCGCATTCAGAACCGACCATGGCGCAACTTTGAGGAGCTTAACGCGTGGCTTGCCGACGAATGCAGGAGCGAATGGGGTCGACTTGTTCATCCGATCCAGACTTCCCGCAAGATCTCAGAAGTCCTGGATGAAGAACGGGAGTTGCTGTTTCGGACCACGCGCCCGTTCGATGGGTACGTTGAGATCCTCGCCAAGGTGACGTCGACGATCTTGATCATGTTGGATCGCAACCGATACAGTGTCCCGAGCAGTCTGGCGGGCGGAGTCGTCACGATCCGCAAATACGCCTGGGAAGTCGTCGTCACAACGTCGAGCGGTCCGGTCGCTCGCCATCCTCGGGATTTTGGCGAAGGTCAAGTTCACTACGATTGGCGTCACTACCTGTGGGTTATTCGACGCAAGCCAGGCGCGTTGCGGGATGGCGCACCCTTCAAGACGATGCCGTCGTCCTTGCGACAGCTTTCGCAGGTGCTCGGGCGCCAGGAAGACGGCAACCTCACAATGGTTGAGGTACTGACCGCAACTGAGATCGTCGGGGTGCCGTCAGTGATGGCCATGGCGAGGCGGCTGGTCGTGGCTGGCTATCCAACAGTTGAGCATGTGCGCGAGGAATTGCGCAAGCTGGTGGATCAGTGTCCCGCGCAACTAGGCATTGACGTCGACTGCAATATCACAACTCCGGCGACGTCCAATGTCGAGCGATACGACGAACTTGCCGCTGCAACACGTTCGGTGACGGTGGTAACACCATGAGCGCTGACATTCTCAAGGAACTACGCGAGCTGTCGTTGCGCGGAATGGCCAGTGCCTGGACGGATATCGTTCGTCGACAGTCACGCGTGAATTTCGATGCCGCGCAGTTTGTGGCGGAGCTGATGGAGGCCGAGCGTGTTGACCGCAAAGTACGCTCGATCGCGCATCAACGGACGCTCGCAAAATTTCCGCAGCCCCGCGACTTGGCGAGCTTTGATTTTGCGTCCTCCAGCGTTGACCCGAATTTGGTGCGAACGCTGCACTGTGGAGACTTCCTGGAGTCCGCTTACAACATCATCTTCATTGGTGGACCTGGCACCGGAAAAACCCACCTTGCCACGGCCATTGGATTGAACGCCGTGACGGAACTTGGAAAACGGGTGAGGTTCTTCACCACGGTTGACCTGATCAGTGCGCTGGAGCGGGAACACGCCATGAACCAAAGCAGCAAGTTGGCAAAGCTGCTGTCATACGTCGATCTCGTAGTGACCGATGAGCTCGGCTATTTGCCATTCAGTGAAATGGGAGGGAGTCTGTTGTTCAATTTACTCGCACGCCTGTACGAAAACACCAGCGTCATTCTAACGACGAACTTGAATTTCGGGGAATGGACACAGGTGTTCGGAGATCCGAAACTCACGACCGCGCTGCTGGACAGAGTTACACATCATTGCCACATTGTTGAAACTGGAAACGATTCCTGGCGTTTCCGCCACAGTCAAATTCAGCAACAAAGGGAGAAAGCCGCGGAACTAAAGTCATCACAAACACATCTTGACGCACCACACAGTGTCAATTAGTGTAAATTCTATCTATGTGCTATGTGGTCTAGTTTTCAATCAGAACCGTGGTCTACTTTTGAATCAGAATCAACAGGCAGCCAATGAACATCACACTCAAGAGAAGTGCCCTGCTGCTTGCACTGTTGTCGGTGGTCGGCATCGGCGTTGCCGCCGCGCTCATCTGGTCGGGGAGCTACAACGTCGCAGCGGATGATGCCCACAGTAGACCGGTGTTTTCGTTGCTGCAGACGGTACGCGAGCAGTCTGTCAAACGCCATGCAGCAGAGATCAAGGTGCCTGACCTGTCGACCCCATTGATGGTGCGTCAGGGTGCGGGGAACTATGCCGCCATGTGCACCGGCTGTCATTTGGCACCCGGGATGGAACCAACAGAACTCAGCAAGGGGCTATATCCAGTCCCGCCATCCTTCGAGTCGCTGTCACCCAATCCGGCCCACCAATTCTGGGTGGTCAAGCACGGCATCAAGGCCAGCGGCATGCCGGCATGGGGCCGGAGCATGGAAGACGAGTACATCTGGGGAATGGTGGCATTCCTCCAGCGTCTGCCTAGCTTGAACGAGCAGGAATACGCCGCGCTCGTGCAAAGCAGCGACGGGCATTCCCACGGTGGTGGGGAGACCCACGCCCACGAACACATTCCCATGACCAACTCGGATCACGCCTCGGTGCCGACCGCTGCCAAGACCCACGTACATGCAGATCGAAAAGCTCACGTACACGATGACGCTCCGACAAAGGGTGGCTCCACAACTCGCAAGCCTGAGCGCCAAGTTGAGAAATCAGTGCCGCCCAGCAAGTCGACACCCGCAGAGTCTCGGCCACCCACCACACATCAGTCCCATGGAGACCACCATGACAGTCATTGAAGGTTGCCGGGCCAGCCTAGTTGGAATCCTGTTGCTCGCCGGATCGGCGCAGGCTCGCGAACCTGTCGCGACCACAGCGATCACTCGGTCCGTCGAGGAGAAGGCTCTCCCAGCCCTCCGTGTCGTGGACGCGTTTTCGCAAGCCATGCAGGCGGGTGACCTGAAGCAAGCTGCCAGTCATCTGGCTGTGGACGTTGTCATTCTGGAGAGCGGCAGCGTCGAGAAGTCACGTGCAGAGTACCTCGAACATCACGCACCTGCCGATGCGGTATTCCTGAAGGATGCGCATATTCAACCCTTGGCGCGCTATGCCAAAGCAGTGGGTGATATCGCATGGGTGGCTTCAGAAAGCGAAATTCACGTCAACAAAGAGAGTAAGGCTGCCGTTCTGCTCAGCACCGAAACGATGGTGCTAAAACGCGAGAGCGGCACCTGGCACATCGCACACATCCATTGGTCGTCACGAACCAAAAAGCAATGAGGAAACACGTCATGAGATTCAACACTCTTTTGGTGTCCGGTAGCACCTTGGCCGTGGTGCTTGGCTTGGCCGCCTGCAACGCGCCCGCAACCACGGCAGCTGCCGTTAATGCGGTGTCACCCGCCACGAACACTGCGCCAGCGGAGACGACATCAGACGCTACGCAACCCGCAGCTGTCCAGTCAGCACTTCCAAAGGTCCTTGTGCACAAGAGCCCTTCTTGTGGCTGCTGTGGCGCTTGGGTGGACCACATGCGCCAAGCTGGTTTCGAGGTGCAGGTGGATGAAACCGATGAACTCGAGCCGATCCGCAAGCGGTTAGGTGTGCCCTATGCCAAGGGCTCGTGCCATACCGCCGAAATCGGTGGTTACGTGGTCGAGGGGCATGTGCCGGCCGCGGACATCAAGCGCTTGCTGGCTGAAAAGCCGAAAGCAAAGGGCTTGGTGTTGCCCGGCATGCCGATGGGTTCACCCGGCATGGAAAGTCCGGATGGGCGGGTGGCGCCGTATACCGTCGAACTCGTTGGAATGAACGGCACCACGACCGCGTACGCACAGCACGGTCACTGAGGCTTGACTTTGGACCACGGTACAGGGTGCAGGCTTGCATCCTGTGCCTCAGGAGATTTGTACAGTGAAGATCGGAGAATTGGCCAAGCGCGCCGACGTCCCCACCGATACGGTCCGCTTCTATGAGCGCGAGGGCGTGATGCCACCACCGATGCGTCGTGAATCGGGCTATCGCGACTACAGCGAAGTGGACGTCAAGCGGCTCCAATTCGTGCGTCGCGCCAAGCGGCTTGGGTTCACTTTGTCAGAAGTGCAGGATCTGCTCGGCCTGAGCGAGGACCGAACCGATGACATGGCAATGCTCAGTCATCACGCCAGCGCGAAGCTCCAGGACATCGACTCGAGGATCGAAGAACTTCAGCGCGTCCGCTCAGCGCTGCAAACGTTGGTAAACGAGTGTCCGGGAAGCGGGCAATTGGATGCTTGCCCGATCCTTGCGGCACTGTCTGGAGACGATTCATGAACCACGAACATGGCAATGTCCAAGCCGGCGAAGGGGCGGCAATGAAAGACCCGGTGTGCGGCATGGACGTCGACGGCACGTCTGTCCATCACATCGAGTACGAAGGCAGGACGATCTATTTCTGCTCGAGTGGTTGCCTGACGAAGTTCCAAGCGAACCCCGAACGTTACATCTCCAAAGACACTGAGGCGCAGCCGAAGATTTGCTGTGCCCATCAAGCATCGGGTCCTGTTTCTGGCAGCGGGACGGATCCCGTTTGCGGCATGCAGGTAGACCCTGAAACCAGCCAGTTCCACGCCGAACACGCGGATCAGACATTCCACTTCTGCTCCAGGCGCTGTCAGGACAAGTTCGCGGCCCATCCTGATGGATACGTCGGCAGGAAGGCTCTCGATCAAACCATGGCGCCGCCTGCACCGGGCACGATCTACACGTGTCCGATGCACCCAGAGATTCGGCAGGAGGGACCCGGAACGTGTCCGATCTGCGGCATGGCTTTAGAGCCTGAAATGCCGAGCCTCGAAGACGAGGACAACCCGGAACTGCGTGATTTCAGCCACCGCTTCTGGTGGACGCTGCCGCTGACCCTGATCGTGCTCGTGTTGGCGATGTTCGGACACCGATTCAGTGAACTGTCGACCAGCGCCCGGACGTGGATCGAACTCGTTCTAACCACACCCGTCGTGCTGTGGGCCGGCTGGCCCTTCTTCGAGCGTTGCGTGCAGTCGATCCGCAATCGCAGCCCCAACATGTGGACGCTGATCGGGATCGGTGTCGCCGCAGCCTTCGGCTATAGCGTGGTTGCGACGGTCGCGCCGGGGATATTTCCTGATTCGTTTCGCGAACACGGGCGCGTGGGCGTCTACTTTGAGGCGGCGGCCGTCATCATCTCCCTGACGCTGCTCGGTCAATTGCTGGAGCTACGGGCCCGATCGAAGACGTCCGCTGCCATCAAGGCACTCTTGGGCCTGACCCCGAAGACCGCAAGACGCATCAAGGCCGATGGTGGCGAGGAGGACATCCCGCTCGAGCACGTGCATGTGGGCGACCACTTGCGCGTACGACCAGGTGAAAAGGTTCCGGTGGATGGCACCGTGATCGAAGGCCGGTCGAGTGTGGACGAGTCCATGCTCACCGGGGAGCCAATGCCCGTGTCGAAAAGCGTTGGCGAAAGGCTGATCGGCGCCACACTCAACGGGACCGGCAGCTTGGTCATGCGTGCGGATCAGGTGGGCGCCGAGACGGTATTGTCGCGAATCGTGCAACTCGTGGCGCAGGCACAACGTTCGCGTGCACCCATGCAAAGGATGGCCGACAAGGTGGCCTATTGGTTCGTGCTGGCCGTTGTCGCCGTCGCAGTCGCCACATTCTTTGTGTGGGGATTTTTTGGGCCTGAGCCTTCATGGACCTGGGCCGTGCTCAACGCGGTATCGGTCCTCATCATCGCCTGCCCTTGTGCGCTGGGGTTGGCCACCCCGATGTCGATCATGGTCGCCACCGGACGTGCGGCCCAGGCGGGTGTCCTTTTCCGGGACGCCGAGGCGATTGAGCAGTTCCGCACCCTCGACACGGTCGTGGTGGACAAGACGG
>SWJS01000006.1:0-30055 GCA_007556525.1 Lysobacteraceae bacterium CU05-9
TTCGGCGGAATATCGGCCGGCATTGGATTTTTGATTCGGTTTGGACTTCGATTTCATGATTTACCTCGTATAAGTTGGAGTGTAAACCGTTACATCTTGTGTCCGTTTTTTCGAGTCAGATCAGAATGCCACAATTGGGACACCCCGTGAGGTTGGGGCTTCATCGGGGTGTTACATTTGTAACATTTAGCACCATTTCGCAACCATTTCGGTGACGTTCGCGACATTTTGCTACAAATGTAACAGCCGAAGGTATGGCCCGCCGCGCGACGGCTGACACAATTGTGTCAATTAGATGCAGATCGCAACCGTTTCGCAACCATTTCGGTGCAAATCGCCGCATTTTGTCACAATTGTGACACCCCGAAATTAGCCAGTCCCGCCACCACAGAGGCAAATACGACGAGCCCAACCGTGTTGTTGTCGAGGAACGCGCGGAAGTAGTCGCCGGAGCGGGCGACCCGGAAGTTGCCGACGATCAAAGCGGCGACCACGAGTAACCCCACATAGAAAGGCCACCCTAAAGACGCCAATACGCCGACCCACGCCAAAAGCGCCAGGAACACCCCAAACAGTACACGTTGCGCCAACCACAACCGCGAACCGAACAGGATGGCGGTGGATTTTGACCCCATGCGCAAATCGTCCTCGATATCGACCATGCCGTACCAGGTGTCGTAGGCGGTCGACCACACGATGTTGACGCCGAACAAAACCCACCCCACCAACGGCACCTCACCAAGCACCGCCGCGAACGCCATCGGGATCGAGAACCCGAACGCCATGCCGAGCACGACCTGCGGCAGCGGCATCACCCGCTTCATGTAGGGGTACGCGACCGCCAATGCCAAAGCCACGAACGACAGCATGATAGTCAGCCGGTTCATCGTCAGCACCAACCCGAACGCCACCAGCATCAGCAGCGCGAACAAACCCAGCGCTTCACGGCCGGAGACTTCACCGGTGGCCAGCGGACGACCTTTAGTGCGCTCAACGTGCGGATCCAACCAACGGTCCGCGTAATCATTGATGATGCAGCCGGCGGCGCGCGTCAGCCAGACGCCCGCAACGAACACAAACAAAACCCACAGAGACGGCATCCCGCGGGCAGCAATCCACAGCGCCCACAACGTCGGCCACAGTAACAACAACCACCCGATCGGACGGTCCGCGCGCATGAGGCGCCAATACGCATTGAGTTTCGCAGCAGAGAGCATGCGAACTATTTTACTTGACGCCGAGGATTTCGATTTCGACGCGGCGGTTCGGTTGCAGACACGCGATCAACTCCTCGCGAGGGAGATCAGCGGGACAGCTCTTGATAGGTTGCGATTCACCCGCACCGATCGCCCGGATCATCGCCGGGTTGATGCCTTGATCAATCAGCAACTGACGCACCGCCGAAGCCCGCGCTTGCGACAACGCAAGGTTCGCATCAGACGACCCAATGTCATCCGTATGCCCAATGACCGTGATCGACAAATCACGCGCACCGCTGAGCTCCTTCGCCAAACCAATGATTTGCGAGCGCCCTTCCGCCTGAAGACCGTCGACCGACGACGCACCGAAAGAGAACATCGCATCCGAAGAAAGACTGATTTTACGAAGAGGCTTCATGTCACTTTTGGACACCAACTCCGCACATGCCGGATCCTTCCAATTTAGCGAACGCGTGCGACCCGCCGTATCGAACAAAACCTTGTACTGACAAGTCACATACTCCCCACCCGGTGCACCCGTGCGGAAGTTGAAAATGTAATCCCACTCACGCTGACGCTGCGGCCAAACTCCATACTGTGGCAAACCGATCGAATGTTCGACTTGGTAACGCGTCATGTCGAGATTCATGTTCTGCAGTGACAGAAGATTGACAAAAACACCGTCCTGCCTCGGCTCTGCCGCATTGATCGTCGGCCACACCAACTCCGTAACAGGCTGCCCATTCGAACCAACTTGGGTACCCGCCGTTGTCGCACATCCAACCATACTGACTGCTGCCAGAGCGAGGGCAAGAATGCACGGAACGTTGCGGATCAGGCGCGTCATAAACGTTTGCGGAAAATGTGAAGTAGTTCTGAAATTGTATAGCAGATTTTTGCAAAAAGCGGCTGAAGAATCATCTTCAACCGCTTTCACAGGGTGTCACTTAATTATACATCGACTGTCCGTTTATCGGACACCGGACATTTCGATTTCGACCCGGCGATTCGGCAGCAGGCACGCAATGTACTGCGCGCGTGGTGCATTCGAATCACACGACTTCACTGGCTGCGACTCACCCGCGCCGACGGCACGGATGATCGACCCGTCGACACCGTTCTCGATCAGCAACTGGCGAACGCCGTTCGCGCGCGCCTCCGACAAGCGCTGATTCGACTCCGCCGAACCGATCTCGTCCGTGTGACCGATCACCGTCACCGATGCCGCTTTGGAGTCGCGGATCGACGCTGCCAATGCCGCGATTTCCGAACGACCCGAATCGACGATATCGCCTGCACCTGAGCGACCGAATGCAAACAACGCATCTGCTGACAAATTGACCTTGCGGGTTTCAGGTGCTGGCTTTTCGACGACTGTCGTGACCGTCTTCGTCACCGGCTTCGCATCATCCAGATACTGCGCACATTTGTTGTCACGCCAATGGAACGACTGAGCCAAGTAGTCCTTATCGAACAAAACCTTGTACTGACAAGTCACGTACTCGCCATTCGGTCCGCCTGTGCGGAAGTTGAAAATGTAATCCCACTCGCGCACGCCGAACTTACCTTCGCGGAAGTGCGGGTGACCAAGCGAGGCCATCAGCTGATCCTTGGTCATGCCCGCATAGACATGACGTAAGTTCTGCAAGTTCGGGAACGTGCCCGACTGCATCCAACCGCCTGGACGGATCTCCGGCCAGACGGGATCAGACGATTGACCGTTCGAATCGATGCGGCTCAAGTGCGAAGTACCACATGCACTCAAACCAATCGCCAATGCTGCGGCAACCAGGGAAGTGCGGATCAAGTTTTTTGAAATGCTCATCATTGTTTTCTCCGTATTTCCCATGATTACCATTGCAGACCAGCGCCGACTGCAACGCCCCACTGACCAGTCGTGTTGCCCGAGGTGTTGAGCTTGTAGACGATGCGACCATTTTCGGTCACACCCGAGACGCCCACTGCAAGACCCGACTCACCCTCGTAATGCGAGGCAGCAATCGACGCCATGCTCTTACCTGGGATGTAGGCTTGTGGCAAAGTAGCCATCGCCATCGCCGATGCCGTACCACCGCGGTAACCGCGATCGACACGCCACAGATCCTGACGGACGCCGTTGATCTGCACGTCGGTGTACGAGTTAGCTTGGTTCAAGACATCACCCGTTGCAGCCTGCAATTGCGACACGTTGACCGCATCCGTAGGAGCCGTACCGGCCTTCACGTTCGTGATCGCCATGCCACCGGCGTTGATGCCGCCATTCGCCGTCACGCTTGGACCATTCTGGATGATCAAACCGTTCTGGTTAATGGTGGTGGTACCGTTGCCGAGGACCACGGAGTCGACCTTGATGTTTTTGGCGAGGTCAAAATTAATGTCATTATTCGCCGTCGACTTGCTCACGATGATGTTGCCGTCGGTGTTCTTCATGTCAACCGACGCACCCGGTTTCACGTTCGTTGCATTCTTGCCTTGCGTGCTGATGTTCCAGCCTGCATTTGCAACTTGCGAAACTTGGTCGATCTTCTGGTTCGCTGCATAGAGCTGCGAACCGTTGACCGCATCCGTCGAGTTGGCGCTGATGTCACCAGCTGTAACGCCACTGATCTTGCCAGTTGCACCATCGATGTTGACGTTACCAACCTTGACCGTGTCAAACGCAACGTTATTGCTCGTGCCAACTTGGTAGTTGGTGGTGCCGTCTGCATTCGTCGTCGTGGTGACAACAGTGTTATTACCTGCCGAAACCGTCGACTTACCGGAACCTCCCGCAACAGCCTTCAACTGCGAGACGTTCACTGCATCGGTGTCCGCAACACCTGCCGCAACACCGCTGACGATGTTGTTGCCCATGTTGATTGTCGTACCACCGGCGATCGTCACGTTCGTCGTGTTGATGACCGTACCGTTGCTCAACGACATACCCATAGGACCATACGTCGCGGTGTCCGTGCCGTCTGTCGTCGTCATGCCGTTCGTGTCGAGCTTGGTGTTACCTGCCGTCACGCTATCAACGGTGATGTCCTTGGCCAAATCAAACGCAACGTTGTTGTCAGCGTCGGTCTTCGTCACGACAATGTTACCGTCGTTGTTGTACAGATCGACCGTGCCACCTGGTGCAACATTCGTACCATTTGCGCCGCTGTTCGCAGTCAAGTTCCAACCTGCCGTTGCCGACGTGTTGATCGCACCGAGTGCATCGTTCACATTGTTGTATGTGTTGCCACCGACGTTCAAGACAGTCGTGACTGTTCCGGTCGCTGGATCGTATGCCGAACCGCCACCCAGACCAGCTGCCGTTGAGGAACCCAAGTTATTGACGATGTTATTCGTCTGGAACAACTGCGAGCCGTTGACTGCGTCAGTCGAATCCGCTGCCAGCGCGCCCGGTGCCAGACCGGAGATCACATTGGTTGCACCATCGATCTTGATGTCGCCGACTTGGACCGTATCGAACGTCACGTCCTTCGCCGTTGCCACTTGGTAGTTGTCGCTACCATCGGCGTTGGTCGTCTTCGTGACAACCATGTTTTCGCCTTGTGTAACTGTCGTCTTCGCTTGAACAGCAGCCGTGTTGACTTGCGCCAATTGGTCTTCAGTTGCTGCCTGACCGCTCACGAAGTTGTTCGGATCAAATGTCGTGTTGGTGAGTCCGCCAATCGTGCCGGCTTCACCGTTGATAACGACGGGAGCTGCACCACCGACCGTGACAACGTCACCCAGAGACAACTGCACACCGTCCGCCGTAGTGACGCTCTTGACGTTTGCGTCACCCTTGACGTTGATCGTATCGCCCAGAGCGTACTGCGTGCTCGTCGAACCGTCACCGAACTTGATGCCCTTGTTCGCGGTCGCGAGTGCGGTGTCAGCAGTGTTTTGCGCGTTCGTCACATTGACGTTCGTTGCATACAGTTGCGAACCGTTGACCGCATCCGTGGACGTGACATTCAATGCGCCTGGCGCAACGCCCGTAACAACGTTGCCGCCCATGTTGATGATTGCACCAGGTGCCATCGTCAAGCCAGTGTTCGTCAACGACGAGCCACCGCTCAGCGTCACGCCGTTCGCGTCGATCGTCGTGCCAGCTGCACCACCGATCTTGATGGTGTCAGCCAGATCGAACGATGCATCACCGGTCGTTGGATCTTGCGTCACAACGATGTTGCCATCAGTGTTCTTCAGATCAACCGTTGCACCCGGTGCGATATTCACTGGTGTGCCACCGTTTGCGCTCAAGTTCCAACCAGCGCTCGCCGTGTCATTGACGGTCTGGATGGCTTCTTCAACGTTGTTGTAGGCAGTGCCGTTGACGTTAATGACCGTGGACAACTTGCCGTCCGGTCCGACCGTCGAGTCAGGACCCATGCCTGCTGCGACGCTCTGTGCGAACGTGTCGATGACCTTGTTGGTTGCGTACAGTTGCGAACCGTTGATTGCGTCGGTCGAGGAAGCATCCACGCGACCTGCTGCAACGTGCTGGACCTGGCGTTCCTTGCCCGCGCTACCAACTGCGAATGCGCTGTCCGGTGTATTACCGGCGAAGCCACCGTAAGTGATGCCGCCAACCGTCGCGCTGTTCACAGCTGTCGTTGCGCCGGTCGTCGAACCTGCACCAACTGCAACGTCGTTCAACGCCGCTGCATTTGCACCCATACCGACTGCAACTGCACCCGAACCGGTTGCCGACGCATTCACGCCAGCCGCCATCGCGTCAACACCGGTTGCACCGTCGTTGTTGTAGTTAGCCTTCTGCGTGCCACCATCGTTGACCGAGTAGTAATGAGATGCCGCGCCCGAAACTGCTTGCTTCAGCTGAGCAACGTTGACGGCGTCAGTGTCTGCCGCACCTGCCGCAACGCTCGTGATTTGACGCGTGATGCCGTTCGCGACGTCACCGACGCTGACGGCAGCGCGCGTCGACACCCACGTTGGGGACGTGTTGGTGGAGGCCGCACCTGTTGCCAGGTCGTAGCCTGCGATGCCTGCAGCGATGTTCGCGACGGATTGCGTACCAATTGCAATGCTGTCCGCAACGTTGGCTTTCGCGCCGGTGCCGAGAGCGGTGGCGCCGGAAATGTCTGCAATCGCATTTTTGCCGACTGCTGTACCGGCAACGGTTCCTGCCGTTGTCGCGCCGCCCAGGTAGGTAGCAACAGCGCCATCGCCGTAAGCCGAACCGCCGTTGCCTGCGCGGGCGGAAAGACCCGTGGCCACCGAACCCGTTGCGATGGCGTCATAACCGATCGCGATACTGTAATCACCCTTCGCTTTCGCGGTCACGCCAACTGCCACTGCGCCGGTTGCCGATTCGGTGTTGTCACCGATGGCGATCGAGTCCTGTTGCGACGTCGTTTGAGCGTAGTTGATGTTGTCGCCCAGCAAGATGCTGCCCTTCGCGGTGTTGCCCGCGGCGGTGCCCACATTTTGGTTGGAGCCCATTGCCAAAATCCCCGTCGCATTGTTGACGGTGTTCGCGGTGCCTGAGATGAAGGATTTCGAAGTGTTGTTTACCGTATTCGTCGCACCCGCGATGAAGGCATTGTCAATTTTGTCAGCGACTTGCTGGAAACCCGACACCTGAGCCAGGTTTGCGTTCGTGACTTTGTTCTTCACGCCGGTGACGAACGTATTCTTCGCCGTGTCGATCGTATTGCCTGCACCGATGATCCCGACTTGGCCAAGAGCAGTATTCGGGTCCTGGATACGTGTGGCAATCGCCGCGCTCGTATCATAGGTCGAGCCACCCATCAGGTCATTAATTGCCAGTTTGTCGTCGTATGCATTCTTGATGGTGTTACCGTACCCACCAATGAATACGCCATTGGCGTCATTGACGTTATTCGCCGCGCCAACAACTGAAACCGCGATGCTGTTATGCGTCGCCGTATCAGTCAGCGTACCCACCTTATTGTAAGCGCCGAAAATATTCGAGAACGCACCCTGTGGAGAGAACATGGCCGAACCCATGAAACCTCCAACCTTGACGTTTTGGTTCGTCAGAATGTTGGAGTTGTTTCCCATCACTGTGGTATATGCGCCACCCGATTCAGCAAGGTATCCGACCAGCGTGCTGCCGCGGCGGAACGCACCGCGGAAGCCGCCCGCGAAACCGGTATTGGCGTAACCGATGTTGACGGCCTCATTCCCCGCATATGTGTTATAGCCAACCGACACGGATCGTTCGCCGGCTGTATCCGCTTCATAACCTATACCGACACTGTTGGCTACAGTTGTCGCGTAACGACCAATCGCTACTGCGTTGTCGCCGTTTGCGTACGCAGCGCTGCCGATCGCAATGCTGTTTGCACCGAGGGCAGAAGTCGAAGGGAGACCCGTTGCTACATTGCCCGCACCAATCGCAATGGCACCCGTCTTCGTCGCATTTGCGTTATAGCCAAGGGCGACTGATTGCGCTCCACTTGCCGTGACGTTTTGCGAGCCGACGGCAACTGCATTCGCGGCACTTGCCTTGACATTGACATTACCTATCGCAACCGTGTTCGCAGCGCTGGCGACTGCGCCTGTTCCACACGCGACTTGATCACCGGCTGCGGTCGTACCCGTGGCGATAGGCAGACCCGTTGCAGGATCCACGCAGACAGCATCGGCGGCAAAGGCGACACTCGGTAAAGTGCCGGCGAGGGCAAATCCCAATGCCACAGCCAAACCAGCACGTGAAATCAATTGATTTGCGCGTCCTGCGCCGACCGTCGAACCATTCGACTTCGTGGATGCCAGTTCAGAGGCGACGACCACTTGCCCTAAAGCCGCGTTCCACACCTTGCTGTAGCACTTATTCATTGGAGACTTCCTTACGTTCGATTTTCGGATTACAACCGCTTGCACGGCTTCCAGAGAAACAAAAAACATCCGTAGTGCGACTGCGAATGGTTTGGAGGGGCTTTCGGAAAAAATGACGCAACGCGTACCGCACCAAAAGCTAAGATTCCAGTAAAATATAACCGAATTTGAAGGCTCTTGTCACGTTTTTTAGATTTATTTACAACTGCAGTCAATTATTAAACTTGCGTGCATACGTAGTCTTAGATGCAACACTGTCGTGATTATATAGATTCGTCACCAATTGATAGAAAGCGTCGACCTAACGGTCGTTCCGAAACGCGACGATATGGCTATCAAAAACCGACAATCCATGATTTTGTTGACCGCTTCCAGTAAGGTTTGACAAATAATGTGACGCAGGTTTTTAATTGAATGGGCAATGGGTTCGAGGGGCGTCGTGCCAAAGCTAGAACAATTTAATTTCGATAACGGCGGAGATCTGGCTCAATGGAGCCGCAACGAGCTGAACGCCGTTACGGTCGAGGGATCGGATGGGAGCTGGGAATACGACGTGGAGATTTTTCGCTCGCCCATGCTGACCGTTTATCGCGGTGTTGGTCACGTGAAGGGGATTCGCCACATTCATCCGATGTCAGACGATGAATCGAAAGGCGACAATTTCTTTTTGGTGGCTTACTTCGCGAAGGGTGACGGTGCGCAGCGCATCTGGCAAGGGGAGCGCGAGATCACGTTACGCGAAGGCGATATCACGTTGATTGACGCACGCGAAGCTTATTCTTTGGCGGAATGTGAGAGTGCGACGGAGTTTTTGTACTTCCGACTGTCCTGCGAAACGCTCATCCATTGGCTGCCATTGGTGGAGTCGCGCGCGCTGGTTCCGGTGTCGACCAAACATGGCTGGGGACATCTGCTCGGCAACTATCTGTCGCAACTCAATCCGGCGTCGCTCAGCAAGCTGGGAACTGATCCGTCGATGTTGAAAATTTTGCCGGAGCATATCGCGAGCATGCTGCGCAATGCGTTGTTTGATCAGCAGGAATCCATGGCACCGCCAGAACCGGCGCCGCATAATTCGCGCTCCAGAAGAATGTATCGCCAAGTCATCACCTGGCTTCGCGAGAACTTCGCGGGTCCGGACTTGACGCTTGATGCGATCGCAGCGCACTTCCATCTTTCTGCGCGGCAACTGAGCCGCATCATCCAGAAGGAAACGGACGAAAGCATTCCAAATATCCTGATCCGCATGCGCATCGAACGTGCGGCGGACATGCTGTCTCTAAGGGCCTACGATCATTTGACGATCGCGGAGGTTGCTGTTGCGGTAGGCATGCCGAATGCGGCAACGTTCCATCGCAATTTCATCCGCATCATCGGTGCAACGCCGGCGAAGTTCCGCAGCGAACAACGTGCAGCGAAGTCATTGCAATCGCCAGGGTCAGCGCAGCACTACGTAGCCGACGGGAATCCAGCCCACGTTGGTGAGCACGAGTGAGATTTTCTCGGCGCCGCCGACACGCTTCTCACCATTTGCCAATGTAAAAACCGAGAGATACTCCCCAGGCGGCATGCCCTGGGGATTGACGTTGCGTTCAATGCGGAACCACTCTCGTGCAGTCGCCGCACCGAATTTACTGCGCATCAACTGCAAATTCTGCGCCCACTGCTCCTTCGTCATCGCCCGCTTCATCAACGGCGAAGACATGTTGTACGAAGCATCCACGTTGCCTTGATCGATCAAGGTCAACCAGCGACCGGTGACTTGCAGTGCCGCGTCGAGTTGCGTTGTCATCATGCCGTGATTGAGACCGGGCGAAACGGGCTGCGCCGCCGGTGCCTTCGCTGCAGTTTGCGCGTGGGCGTTGAGAGCTGCGGAAGCGACGAGGATGGCGAAGAAGAAAGTACGTGGTGTCATAGGGTGCATTCTAGCCACAAAAAAAGCGCACTACCTGAGCAGAACCTTTCGCGCTGATCTACTCCACCGTAAGCCGTTGCCGCAATCCACCATAACGGATCGCGACTTGACCGAGTGCCTGTGCGAGAACCTCGTGAGTTCCCCAAACCGCCGCGCTGTTGCGTGCGCGCGAAATGCCCGTGTAAATGAGTTGGCGTGAAAGGATTTTCGAATCCGTTGTGTCGGGCAGCAACACAGCGACTTCATCGTATTCAGAGCCCTGGCTCTTGTGAATCGTCATCGCAAACGCCGACTCCACTTGATTAAGCTGCTCGAGATTGTGCCAGCGAATCGTCCCATCGCTAATCTCAAATGCAACTTCGTAATTGCCCGGCGCCGTTTCAAAAACAACGCCCACATCCCCATTGAACAGTTTCAACGAATAATCGTTGCCCGTCACGAGTAACAGCTGACCCTGAAAGGATTTCGCATCATCCTTCAGTTCCAGCTTGCGTTTGAGTTGCTGCTCGATTTGCTTCGAGACATTGATGCTTCCGAGTTTGTCGTGACGCAGCGCCGTGAGCAATTGCCGTTTCGATGCGTTACGGAATGCATTGCGCGCATTCTCATCCGAGTGTGGCTGACCTTGTAGCGGCGCAACGAGCTCTTCGTAAAGTTTCTCCGTCCATGACGCCACGTTGTCCTGTGGCTTGCCGTCGTTGAGAATGCCCGCGAGCTTGTCGGGTTCGTTATGCAGAACCGCTTCGTTCAATGCGTTGACGGTGAGGTTGGCGCGAAAGCTTTTCTCAAGGACGATGCAGTCATCACGCTTGGAATCATCGAACGCGCTGACAATGTCCGCGAACACCGAGCCGGTGCCAACGGAATTCAACTGGTTCGCATCGCCGACGAGGATGAGCATCGCATCATCGCGGATCGCCGACAAAATCGACTGCAGCATCCACAGATCCAGCATCGATGCTTCGTCGATGACGAGGATGTCGGCCGCGGTGGTTTCGGTGTTGAGGAAGCGGTGCACCGTCAGCGGTTCGGTGCCGAACTCACTGCCGAGTGATTCGCTTAAGCGTTGCGCGGCTTTGCCAGTTGGCGCAGCGATCACGATGTTCTTCGGACCGTCGAGTTGCAGTGCGTTGAGCATGCGCTTGACCGTCGTCGTCTTGCCGGTGCCGGGGCCACCGGTGAGGATGAAGATTTTTTTGGCGAGGACATTCAAGATTGCCTGCGCTTGCAAGGGATCCACGCCTTCGGGAATCAGGGGCTCGAGCGTTGACACGCCGGCTTGCGCACGCCTTGCGTTGAGCTTGTCGGCGCAATCACGTTCCGCCGCGAAATTGCGGTGGAGATACAGCAAATCATGTTCGAGCACGAACGGTGTTTCGATCGAACCATCACTGACCAATTCGTCCTGCAGCAGAAGGTCAACGTCGACGGTAACGTCATAGCGGTCGTTGTCACCGAGCGGCAATGCCGCATCCGCATTTCCATCGGCATGGCTGACCCATTGCGCGACGTTGATGAGCTCCCGCGAGCCGCCCTTGTACTCGACCCAGCGCGCGAGCATCCGGTCAATGTCACGCAGTTGAGGGTGTTTAGGGCGCTCTTCAAAAAACCTCATTCCACCTCTCCCTTAAACGCCAGCATTTCATTCACCGTGTGGAGCAAGTCCGCATCAAAGTGGCGTGTCCAAATCCCAGCCGTCTCCGACAAGCCGAGCGCACGCATGAACAGGTACACGGCTCCACCGTGACGATTTGCCGCGTCGCCCTTCCATCGCGCGCGCACCATGCGGTCCACGGCGAGGCTGTAGATGAAAGCTTGCAGATCATAATTTTGCTGCTCAACGCGCTCGGTAAGATTGGGTTCTTCGTAATCCGCGATGCTGTCGCCGAGGTAGTTGCCCTTATAGTCGAGCACATGGAACTTACCGCCGTGTTCAAACAGCAAATCGATCGAGCCTTTCAACAACCCACTCAGTTCGCGCATCGTCACGCCACGGAACAAATCGCGCTCACCGTGATTCGCCACGATTTGCTGCAGTTCCTTGACAGTGGTGTTCTCGAGATGGAAACGGAAATTCAATTCGCGCTGGATTTGGTACGGCTTCAAATCACTCAGTTTCAGGCTTGAACCATCATCGAACCGGATCTTCGCATTGAATGTCCGCTCAATGAGTTCAACCGTATCTGCGAGGATCGTCGCGTCATGCTTCACGCCGTTCTTCGTCAACACGCTTTCGACGACCTTAGGCAGATCAAGCGTCTCATCACCGCTCAACAAGTCTTCCATCGCCTCGTGAATCGCGACACCGAATTGCTTGCCTTTGACGTTTCGCAACTTCAGCAGCAAAGGATTTGCGATCGATGCATCATCCGTGACTTCAACATCGCTCTCATCTTCACCACCACGCGCAACCTGCTCGTGATGATTGCGGGTCATCGTCGAAAAACTATGCTGATAATGAGGCGTCCTCATCTCCGGCAGCTGCAAGGCTTCTTCACGCAATGCGAGATCCACCGTATCTGCACCACTCCACTTCACGACGGTGTCATGCGGCTGCGGCAGACCCTCGTGAATTTTCAATCCCGGTCCCACGACGGTTGCTTCATTAACGTCCCAGCGATCGATCATGGGCGAACCACTTTTCTGAGTTCCTTCCAGAAAATAAACGTGGCACGCATACTTGGCACGCGTCAGCGCAACGTACTGCAGGCGATGATTCTCGTCGGCATCACTCGCGAGCAGCTTCGCTTTCGCGTCAGTGGATTCGGCAAGTTGCGTGTGAATGCCGTCGGTGCCTTTGGCCGTGCGCAGACTGCTCTTCGGCTTTGCGCTACCCCAGACATACAACGTCGGCAGCATGACGATGTTGTACTCCAATCCCTTGCTTGCATGCGCCGTCACCACCTGGACACGCTTCGCATCGGACTCCATCCGCAAGGCGTTCGGTGCATCGGGGTCATCGTTACCTTCGTCGCGCTCGCGGTAGATCCAGTGCACCGTTTCCTGCGCATCGCCCGTCTGTGCATAGTGGTCCTGCATGATCTCCGCAAGGTGACGGATGTCCGTCATCGCGCGCTCACCATCCTTGCGCGCCATCAATTGCGCACCGTGCGCGCGCATAAGTTCGAGTGCCAAGCCCATAATTCCGGCATTCTCCAGATGTGCTGCCCAGAGATGCGGATCGGGTTGATCTTCGGCCTTGAAGAATCGGGCCAACTTCGCGGCCGACGCCTTCCCTTCGTCAAACGGCTCTGCAGCAGAAACGACCACAGATGCCAAATCCAATAGCCAGGGACTTGCCAAAACACTCTGCTTCAACTGCGTCACCGCCGGTACGCCACGCGCATTCAACATGCGGCGCATCGCAATGACATCAACGTTCCGTCGCATGATCACTGCGAAGTCGCCCGGTTCAATGGGTCTCTCTTCTTTACCATTCGGTTGAATCGCATGGCGTCCGGATTGCAGCATGTCAGCAATCTGATTGGCGCATGCCTGCAGCACAGCTTCGTTCAACTTGTCTGTGTTGACCGTTTCATCAATGGACGTCGCATCGTCGACGTGAATGTTCATTGCATCCGCAACGCGTTCGCCATCGATGCGATAGATGCCCGGCCCATCGTTGTCAGGTTTATTGAATGGGTCGTACTGGATCGAATCCTTGGTCGGCTCCGATGACGACATGACATCACCGAACAGCTGATAGAACGAGTTGAACCCATCGAGCATCTCCGGCGAAGACCGGAAGTTCGTGCTGAGCTTCAACGACTCATTCGCTTCCTTCTGCGCAAGCTGGAAACATTCAACGTCACCACCACGGAAACCATAGATCGCCTGTTTCACGTCACCGATCATGATCATGCGGCCACGCGGCTTCCCTCCCGCGTCACGGTAAATCCTGTCCATGATGGCGTACTGCACCTGATCCGTATCCTGTGACTCATCAATCAGCACAACGGGATACCGTGCAAAAACACTGTCCGCCAACTCCCGCGCCGTCGCATCACCACGATCCAGTACTTCGAAGACACGGTAGATCATCTGCCCGAACGTGGTGACGTTCCGCGACACCAGATACTGATCATGTAAATCGCGGGCTTCCTGATAAACGCGGAGCTTCGGAAGATTTTCGACACGCGCAATTCGCTCACCCAACACCTTCATCAACGAATAGTCCAGCGCCGCCACATCATCTTCATGACCGGCGACCGCGGCGGCTCTCCACTTCTCAGGCATGAAGTCGGCGGAATTCAATTTGTACTCACAGGTGCCGCCATCACGCGTTGCGATCAACCAGTCAATGAAGCCAGGCAGTTTCCTGCGAATGTTCGCCTGACCCTTGAACCAGGGCTTCTTGGTTTCCAAAACATCCTGAAGAAACGCGATCGCTGCAGTCGCCTCGTCACCGGCAAGCCACTGTGGAAACGCCTCGTCACTCAAGTCTCCCAATTGCAATTCCGGTTTCAGGACAACCTTGAGTTGATTGCGCAGGCTTCCGCGCTTTTCGAAAATTTCCGAGAACGAATCCGCCAAACCTGCTTGCGTATGACGCCGCCAGATATCGTCGGCGATGTCTTTCACGACCGTTCCCTCACTCAGTAGCGGTGTGGGCTCAAGCGGAGCGTTCAACAGTAGCGGATACTCAGCGATGAGCTTTGAACAAAACCCATGCAACGTCAAAATCGGCGCCCGGTCCATCGCGCTCCACGCCGCGAGCAATTGCTTCCGGTCCTGCGCTTTCAGACCCGCGTCCGCCCAACGATCGCGCAACCATGACATCAACGGATCCTTGTTGTCCGCAGCAATGTCACGCCCACTCCGCGCCGCCGTCAATGCATCATGGATGCGACCCCGCAGTCGCTCGCTCAATTCCGCAACCGCCGCGTTGGTGAATGTCGTGACCACGATCTGATCCGGAAGCAACTTCCGCTCAAGGATCAACCGAATGAATAGAACTGCGATGGTAAAGGTTTTGCCCGTACCCGCACTCGCCGAGATCATGCCACGACCGTCAGGACCCACGTTCCACGTCTTCCAGTCGATCATGGCTTTTCATCCTTGTCGATAGCGCTGCTGAAGTTCAGAACGTTGCGAAGGAACTTCGCATCTTCAATCAACGCATCGCGATCATCCGAATGGAAACTCAGGTCCAGATCACCAAACAACAGTTGCATGCGAGGGCTGTAATCCAACTCACCCTTGCTGTAATCACCACCGATCCACGCAGTCATGACGTCGTCGGGCTTTTGGGTTGCTTGCCAGGATGTTTTCGGGAAGTACAGCCGGTCCGACGCCGCAAAAAACAACACCGCATCCCGCAAGTGATTCCTCAGCTCATCCAGCTCGACTTCGCCATTGGTGTAGAGTTCATCCCACCCGTTAATCGCAGCAGCCCACTTCGTGTTGCCTTTCGTTGTCGCGGTATGCAGTTTCACGGATCTCTTGCGATCCGCATTTTGCAGTCGCAACGCAGCCCATTGAATGAACGGCGGCAACAGATCCTTAAAGGTAAGCTTCGCAACCGATGCCCCGGCCTTAAACGCCGGCGTCACAACATGCAGTTGGTTCGCGCCATCCGTGTATGCGTTCACTCGGCCCGCCAATCGCACACTACCGAGATCCAGATCGATCAAAGTCGACAGCATCTCCTTGTTCAATCCTTGCAGGCGCATTGCGTCAAACGCGTCCTTTGCGTCCTTCGCCGCGGGTTCCCACGATTCCAGGAGCAATGCACCGGTCGGCACCATCCCATTCGCACTCAACCATTCCGGCGCTTCCGTCGTACTTAAAGACGTCAGATCACCGAATAGCAACGCTTGGAAAAGTTGCCAATTCATTCGCAGCATTGGACTGAAGCCGGGATCCAGCGGTTCGATCTCCAGTGACGACGTCGTATCCACATCGACCACTTCAAATTGATCATAGCGTTGCGACGCAATGTACTTCGCAGGATCACGGTAGTAGGTGACCACGTCATTGATATCGATGGGCTCGAGGGCACGCACCGCTTTGACGGCATCCGAAACACGCGGACGCTTCGCCTTCGCCGCCGCAATCTCCACGCGCGCAGGCGGCCTATCGAAACTTACCAATTCACCAGTCGGTTCCGCCGTGAAGTACTTGAAATCGAACGGCTGCAACGGATGCTTCACGAACCACGCACCCTTGCCACCATCAGCCGACTTCGGCAGTTCATCCATCAGCTCCGCCAACGGCAGCGCAGGATTGCGTTCCTTGCCATCGCTCGCACTTTCGCCGACGTAACTCAGATGCAACCTTGAACGCGCCGACATGATGGTCTCGAGAAAAAGATACCGATCATCCATCCTCACTTCACGGTCGCCGACGCGCGGGAACCGCAACATCAAATCGAGGCCATCCTCCTGCGACGCGCGCGGAAAATCGCCGGCATTCAAACCGAGGACAGCGATCATTTTAAAAGGGATCGAACGCTGCGGCACCATGCCTGCAAACGTCACACCGTTGCCACCGATGAACTCTCCGCTTTCGAGGCGCTCGAGCTTCGCACTCAACAAATCGTGCATCGCCGCGTAGCTCAATGACGGCGAATGATCGCCGACTTCTTCGCGCAACGAATTCAACGCGTTGTTGATTTCACGCCAGACAGTCACCGCCTTCTCGTCCTTGTCATCAACTGACACCAACGCATCAAACAATGAACTCAACTTATCGAGCCATTGCGGCACGGTATGCTTCGATTTCGCGAACTCATTGATGCCAAACAACTTCACGATCAACGTATCCAGGGCACCGGCCCACTCGAAGTTCGTCGCACCGGAACGGTACTTAGACTCCGCAGCCATGACGTTATCGAACACCTTGCCGTCATCAAACGAGCGCGATGCACCGAACACCTGCGCGGTCATCAAGCGATCAAAGCCCCACGCCAATGTATTCGTTTTCCGCAACGGAACACCATGCGCCAAACGGTCCTCGGCATCGAAGCCCCACGCGATGTTATTGTCCGCAAAAAACTCCGCGACATCCTCCACCTGCGTCTCATTGAGTTTCAGTGCGCGCAACACGGATGGATTCCGCAGCAACTGCAACACCTTCACTGCGGTGATCCTTTCACTCGGCACACCCAGCAAAGTCTGCAGCCATTCAACCAACGCATGACTGCGCGCCAGCGGCACATCATTCATCGTGTACTGCAGCACCGACGTGCGATCGCCCGGCTTACCAAACACTGCCGGAATCAGTGCGGCATACTCACCAATCTGCGGTGCCACAACGAGTATGTCTTCCGGCCGTAACGCCGGATCATTGGCCAGCGCATCCAGCAGCGAGTTGCGCAACACTTCCAGCTCACGCAGCGGCGTATGACAAGCGTGCACCAACAACGAACGGTCGCCGACGAACTCCTTGGTTAGCAACGACGCATCATATTGGCGGATGCTTTCCTGCACCGCCTCCAATCGCGTCGCCGGTTCATTCGCCGCATCGACTTCAAACTTCGCCTGGTCGAGATGATGCCGCGTATCAAACGCTGCATCGACACTCTCAAGCCGCGCAAAAAAATGCTGCCCCAACCTCGCCCACTTCGCGAGCAACGGATGTTCTGCATCCAGCAAGTCCAACTCGAGCGCCTGCCGTTCGTCTTCCGTCAACTCCGCGTCACGCTTCAACGACATCGCGGCCCGCTGCGACGCATTCACTTCCTGCCACCGCTGCGCACTCGGATCCGGCACATACATCACGACGATCCGATGCTGCGCGATTGCTTCCAGCAACCGCAGATCGCCGGCGGACATATGATTCACGCCAAAAACATGCACAATCGCCTCAGCATCCTGCCCGTCGCCTTCAGTCGCGGCGCCGTTGGCAATTCTCTCCACCAATTCCTTCTGCACTTGCGAGCGATAAGGCAACTTGATGCGCTTGAACACTTCGCGCCACACGTCGCCCACGAATGACATCGGATTGCTGTCGTCGACAATCACGACCTTTTCGCCGCGTTCCCACGTCGCCAGCCAATCCGGACGATAAATCATGTACTGACTGAACAATCCCGCGAGACGATCGGCCACTTGCATGCGGCGCTGATCATCGTCGAGATCCTTCAGTGGCGTCGCGACGGAGCCGAGCACATCAAACACTGTCCAGCGCAATGTCCCATGTCGATACGCTTCGACCGCAACGGCGTGCTTGCTGAGCACCTGCTGCGCCAAGCGGTCCATCCACGTCGAAAACAAGACCAGATCCAGATCCGCCACAATCGCCGCAGATCCATCCTGCGCGTGCCGCAATTTCGCGACTTCATCGGTCAACCAACGACGCATTCCCGCATGCGCGACCAGCACCGTCTGCTTCACCAGCAAATGCTTCCCGGACGCCGGCACCGCCGCGAGCAGCGACAGCATCGGAGGCACCAACGCCTCGAGCCGCGACGCCCGATACACCAGCAAACCATTGGAACCGTTAAACAGTTTCGCAGTCACGCGCGCACTCATCCCACTCATGAATCAGCAGGGTAACATTTTGGTCTCTCGCTGATTGAGACTTTTTCCGGGACCTGAAAAAAACGAACTTCCGTCGTCGACACTTTTTCGAGTTTGTAAAACGCGCCCAAAAAAAATCCCCGCAAACCGCGGGGATTCCAAACTTACCAGACCACTTCGGCCATCGAGCAATTCAAGCCGGAGCCGATGCCCATCAAGGCGATGCGATCGCCCTTCTTCAAGCGACCCAAATCACGCAGCTTCGACAACACAATCGGCACCGACGCCGGCCCGATGTTTCCATGCTCCGCAAAAATCGTCAGCACCTTCTTTGGATCCGCGCCCAACGCCGCCGTGAATGCCTTGGTGTGCACTTGCGACACCTGATGCACCACGAACTGATCCAGCTGCTCCACCGACCAGCCGAGGGCCTGCTTGGCGGCAGCGAACGTTTTCTCGGCCAACTTGATGCCTTCAATCAGCAGCAAGCGCGTATCCGTCACCATGCGATCCAGATTGCCGCGGCACAGATTGCTGAACTGCGTCGCCGAACGCGTCACACCACCGCGATACTTCGGCGCATCCGGAACCAGGTCACTGCGCGCCATCACCATCGCAGCCGCACCCGAGCCCAACGTCAACGTCGCGAGTTCATTGCGAAAATCCTCTTCCGTCGCTTCCGGACGGTTCAACCGCTCGATCGTCCGGTCATACGCATGATCCGCCGTCTCACCGTCAACGATCAGCGCATAGTCCAGCTCACCGCGCTCAATCATCCGCGCCGCGATGTCCATGCCATTCACGAATGCGAGGCAGGCGTTGGCGACGTCGAAATTCTGGCACTCTTCATTCAACCCGAGATTGTTGCCGACGATCGATGCGGTCGACGGTTCCAAAAAATCCCTCGACACACTCGTGCTCACCAGCAACCCAACCTGATCGGCCGCGATGTTTGCATCCGCAAGGGCCTTCTGCGCCGCTTGCGTCGCCGCATCCGAAGCCAGCATCGGCGAGCCCCACAGGCGGCGCGACTTGATGCCCGCGATTTCGCCGAGGACGTCCACCTTGATGCCCAGACGGTCGAGCGCCGGCTTCAGTCGCTGGTTGATCTCGTCGGAGGTCACGCGCAGCGGTGCGTCAATGTGCGCCATGCCGGCGATGGAAACTTTTTGGAACGTCATCAATGGGGGTGCCTGTATCGAAAATGCGCAATTCACCTTGATTTGGTGCTGCCGCCGTGCGAAATCAAGGGAAGGCGTATATTTTCGCACATTGAGTTGGAGTGCGAGTTAGACGAGTGAGTCAAAGCCGCAGCGCCGCCCCACTCACTCCTCTAACTCCGACTCGTACTGCGCGGCGCGCGTAACTGAATGCTTCACAAAGCCGTTGACGTGGCGCTTCCATTTACTTCACCGAAGGAAAACCTCGCCGAGCCTAGTCTGAAATCTCCACCCATAACTACAACGAAACACCAGGAGAAAAATCATGACGAATGAATATGACCGCGACAAAACCCATCCTGTCGGCACCAGCGTCGGGGCAGTAGGCGGAGCGACGGCGGGGGCGATTGCGGGGTCGTTTTTTGGACCGATTGGCACCTTGATCGGCGGTGCGGCTGGCGCATTGGCCGGCGGTGCAGCAGGTCACGCAGTGGCAGAAAGCGTTGATCCGGCTCAGGAAAACGAGTATTGGCGTAACAACTACACGTCCCGCCCATACGTGAAGAGCGAATACGACTACGACAGCGACTACGGTCCGGCGTACACCTACGGCGCAGCGGTCCGCAACGAGCTCCGCAACCAGCCTTGGGACGATTCGCAGGAAGCCGACATCGCCAGCGGTTGGGAAACGGCACGCGGCAACTCCCGCCTCGCGTGGGAAGACGCGCGTAACGCCTCACGTGACGCGTACGAACGTGCTGACCGCACCTACCGTGCGTACGACATGACGGATCGGGAATTCAGCACGAACTACTCGAAGGCTGACTATTACAATTCGTCTTATGGTTACGAAGATTATCAGCCGGCATATCGTTATGGCACGCAGACGCGTTTCAACCATCCTCCTGCCTCGCGCTGGGAAGACGCTGAATTCGATCTGGAACGTGGGTGGGAAACGGCGAAGGGCGAATCCCGTCTCGAATGGGACCATGCCAAGCACGCAGTCCGTGACGCATGGCACAAGGTCGAGCGCGCGATGCCCGGGGACACCGACGGTGATGGACGCTAAAACCTGAGGGTACTACGGGTTTAAGTTGCACAAGTGCATAAAAGCCCGCGATTCATGTCGCGGGCTTTCCTTTTGGGGTCTCTAAATTCAGATGAAGGATCTGCAGCCGTTTTCATAACTCATTCTACGGACTCACTGTACACGTAAACGTGAAATTCAGTACGCTTCCAGGCGCCATGGTTCCGAGTGTCACTCCCGCGGCTAACGATGAAATTGTGATTTGGGATGCCGGACAGGCAGAACCCCCGCTACAGGTTACCGGGTTGGTGGGAGGACATGTCAAGCCGGAAATCGGTGAATCACGCACGACGGCACCTGTCACTGATCCCGGGCCCGTGTTCGTGACTCGCACCGTGTACGTCGTCGCAGCTCCCGCGTTCACGGTATCCGAACTTAGGTCCGAGCTGCCACTTGCGGGCGTATTCGTCTTGGAAATAGCCAAGTCCGGCATGGCGGTGTTGGTGATAACGCAAGTGAACGCGGCCCCCGCCTTGACGTTTGCGGCCGGAATTGTAATCGGTTGTGTTGTTAAAGTTATCGGGGTGTTGCCCGTGTCGGCGGCATTGACGTCAGTACATACGGCAGAACGAAATTGCCATCCTGCAGGCAGAGTCTCAGTCAACGTGACTGCTGTGTTGAGCGATGTCACGGGCACCGCCGCCGGTACAGCGGGTGAAGGAGTGTCCGCTGCAGTGGTTGAGATCGGACTAATTGCAGCGCTGAGGTTGGTTGGTGTGAAAGAGAAACTCCCACCAAACCCATTCGCCGTACTTTTCTGGATGGCGACTGTAGCGTCGTTATCCAGAATGGTATATGTAGACGTTGCGATAGGGCTACCACCGCAGGTCGTAGTTGATGTCACGACGTAACCGGCCAGGTCATTCAAGGTCACTGTGAAATTTTCGGTAGGTTCAGGAATTTGATCATTGATGACACTCACGGGTATCCGGAAAATCTGACCTGCGGTATAGTCTCCCTGCGGAATACTCACCGAGAATGTTGTTGAAGAACCACCATTCACCGTGTAGTCCGTGCCGATGCTGGCGCTGCCTCCCGTAATCGCAAAACTGACATTCATGCCAGTTGGAGCCGTGACGCGTCCCACAACCCGAAACTCTATCGAGGGAGCCGTTTGACCCTCCGTCGTGGTGTAAGTGCTATTTGCCATTTCAACGTATGGCTCGAGATAAATGTTGATCGAATCGAGAAAATTCCCTTGCGAACTATTGTTATTGGATGAGGAAACCGCCTCGAATGCAACTTGCTGATTTCCGGACAATCCAGCGGGAACCAGAAATGTGCCGGAATAAACCGCCCAATATTTGTCGCCGTTTGTGGAGCTGGAGAGTCCTCCACGTGTATGAACCGTGTTGGTACTAAGTCCCATAGTGATGCCGCTCGTACTCTGGCCGTTTGTCGTCGTTGCAACCCTTACAACCTCCTGGCCGCTACCCAACGTGCTGCCGCCACCTATCATCATTCGAGCAACGTCCGGTTGGGTCGCGCTCCGGCGGCCAAGGTGTGCAAAGCTGAAATTAATCACTTCCCCTGGCACCACGCATATATTTTGGTAAAGGCGGGAGGGAGTCTGCGCGTTGAGCTCGACGAACTGCCGACCGCTGTTCGCGTTAAGCACCAGACCGGATTGGTTGTCGCGGACGCCGTTCGAATAAAACTCGAACACGCGAGTGCCACCGGGCGGATTCGTCCCGTTGTTGCCAACGCAACCATTAGGGCTGTCGAAATCAGCGGTGGGTGAGGTCAGAGGTGAGTCTGTCGTTTGCCAGCCAGGCACCCGCGCCGCGTAGACGTAACCCTGACACGCATTAGCGATCTGCGGCTGTTCGAAGTCCATGTTAATCGTACTGCGCTGAACGACTTGAGCTTGGGAAAGGGTTGGCAGCAGCGCTAATCCAATACCTATTAGGGTAAGTATGCGGACTATTCGACTCTTTAGGATATCCCGCGTTTGATCAACGGCCTTACCGATAGGTTGCATTGTTAAACCGATCATTTGTATTCCTGCCATCAAAATTTCCAATAATTCCATTCCAATGCTTCACCACTCATACCGTTGGCAGTCCTAACGTACGCATTCAATGATATTCCGTTACGCCGCCCGGCGCAGCGGGATATTGCAGTGTCTGCGCAAACGAATCGCTGGATTTTCCGGTCTTGTAAGTCCAAGTAATTCATTTAGTAGGTGCCAACCAAGTTAACGAACCAGCCGCGATGCCGGTAATCATAATTCGTAAGATCATCACTGAAATCGGTGAAATTGTAGCCGGCGCCTATTCGAAGATTTTTGCCAATGTCACGGTCGAGACCCATCAGGAAGCCGTTTCTTGTACCGCCGTCAGTGACATTCAGCCAGCGATACTCGGCTAAGGCGTTCCAGTCGGTGTTGCCGATTCCGTAACGGGCTTGGATCGCAGCGAATGATGCATCCGATCTTGCCCACTGACCATCCAAACGACCATAGCGAACTTCACCGATGCGATGTGCCAGCTTCGCGGCGTACTCCCAATTGTGGCTCGGGTGATATACACCTTCAACGGAGAGAACTTGTGACTTCTGGTCATACCAGGCCACGTCAGGACCCACTTGCTGCAGTGCCGACACGTCGTACAAATAGGTGTACTTGCCGAACAGTGCGTACTTGGTGTTATTCCATGGACGGTACGCAAAACCGAGATTGCCTTCGACAAATTTGGCACCGGCCAATGCGTCCAGCTTGTCGGTGGTCCGCGAATAATTCAAGCGAGCTGCAATGCGCAGGCTTTCGTCAAACTTGTGTGACAGATGGTTCGTGCTCACCCATTGGGTGCGTTGCTCGAGACCCATGTCTTTGCGCCACTCAGCTTTGCTCTGCCATTGCGTGTCGTTGGTCGTGTGACCGCCGGTCAAGCTGACCGCCTTGCGGTTGACGAGACCCAAATCCTTGTCGAGTTCGGCATGCTGCAACGTAAAGCCGAGGTTCCAGCCTTGCGATGGATAAAAATTCATGCCAAACGTATGCGCCAATCCAGCTTCGCCAGGCGCCTTCAGGTACTGACTTTCGTTGAACAGGTTGACGGTATTGCTCAAGCGCCAACGCTGACCAATCGTCCAGCCCGGTTTGGTGCGGTTCGCAAAAAGCGGATCGTATTGCGTGGTATCGGTTGAGTAAGCGTAGCCACCGTAAATGGTGTGATCCGGCGACATGCGGTACTCGGCCGTCAATTGCGCTGCGTCACCGCGATCACCGGACGTCAATTCACCGCTCACCGTCGACAGATTGCCGAATTGATACTTGCCGCCGAGTGAGATTGCATCGTTGTCGGCGTAACGTCCGTCATCGTTATCCAATGTCTTCTGCGCAGTGCCCCACAGATCCAGTCGATCGTTGACACGGTGCGTGTAACGCAGAGCGCCTAACGTGCCAACGCCGCTGAAACCATTGCGTTGCTCATCGATGCGGCGCAGTTCAGCGGTCCACGTCGACTTTTCGTTAGCGCGCCACTCACCCGTGATCTGGCCTTGTTCCAGTGCATCGTTGTCGCGCTCGGCACGGCTATAACGCCCATACAGCGAGAGCGTTGGGCTAAAACGACCCATGAACTCCGCGCCATACTCATGAATTTCAGAATCCGAATCAACACGGCCAGTGGAGAAGCCGTCGTCAACGCGGCGGTCCCAAGCACCGGCGGACCATTCGTTCTTCGTCCAACCCAGTTCCTGGAAATTCGCACGCGCTTCAATCGCCGTCGCATCACCGGCACGCCATGGAGCCTGCGAGCCCAGCGGAGCAAACGTCAAACCACCATTGTCGGAACGGTAGATCTCGGAGACGGTCGCGTTGGTGCGGCTTTTTTCGGCTTTGATGTATGTGCCGCGGCCTGCCTGCAACGTGACGTCCACACCCTTAAGGTTGTAATCGTCGCCGGCGCGGTTCTCGTCAACGTAGGTTGCACCCACTGCGAGGTGATTCCCGAGCCAATGCTTCCCGCGCAAGCCCATGACCACGTTATCCGGGTCGAACGAACGCGGCACGTATTCGTAATCCACGAGAAGGACTTGCGACAACCCATCTAGGGGGACATCGCGCGTAATCCCAGGTACATTTTCGCGTGTCACCGTCATGAGCGGACGCGTCAAAATAATGCGCCCCTGCATTTCGTCGATTTCGTAATCCGCGCCACGCGCCAGTTCAATGCGGTTCACGGTGCGGCCAGTTGTTCCATCGCGCACTTCGATCGTGACTTTATCGGAGCCCGGCAGGACGTCGGTGTTCTTCAAGTAGTAGAGGCTTCCGCCTGTACCGATGAATTCGTTGTGCCCGGGAACAGTCTGTGCATCGGACCCAAAAATCCGGAACTGCGTCCCTGGCTCACCCCAGGCATTCGTGAGACGGCTGCGCCAGCTGAGGGCTGCGCCATAGAGGGAGCGATTGTATTGCGCATATTCGGTACCGGTCAGGCCGGTATTGTAGTTGCCGAACAGAGCTTGATTCTGGTCCCAGTCCACACGGACGTACAAACGTCCCATTGTGTCGACATCGCGATACGTCGTGGAATCATCGCCATAAACGGGGTAATACAAATCCGGATCGAGACGCCGGAAAATATCCGCCGGATCCGCCTTCCAGAATCCGTTGAACAGTTGGCTGACTTCGCGTTCGCGGGTGTCCGCTTGCGCGGTGATCAGATACTTGCCCTTGACCTTGCCTTTCAAGTAGAAGCCGAGTCGGCCTTCCAGGAGAAAACTTTTGTCAAAACGGTCATCCGCCGCCAACGGTTCGATGGACCCCGTAACGGTGTTCTTCGATGCCGTGAGATCCGCAATGGCCACGGCAAACATATACTTGCCGGTGACGTCCACATCAAGCGTATGCGACAGGTCTGCACCCGCACCCGTCAACTGGACATCGTATTTGTGTTGTCCGATCGGCTCGAGGAACTCGGCGACCATCTTGCGCTCCATATCCACCGGGATATTCGCGCCATTGATCCGCATCGAATAACCTTCGGGAATGTTGCGCCCTTGGATACGGATGCGCGAGCCATAGATCCCAATGTTCTGCTGGCGGAGGCTGCTACGGCCAAACGTCGCCTGCGTATACTGCAAGCGTTCCGCATCGTTGGTATTCAATGTGATGCCGCTGGTTTTTTCGACCATGTTGCGGATTAAGCTTGCACCACGCTCGGCTTCAGCATTCGTCAGCAGTTGAATGCGTTGTGGATAGGTCTCGTCAACGTTGCCGTCAATGCCGACCGCCCTGACGATATACGTCAGCTCGTCACCTTGCCGCAATTCCGCATCAGGCGGCAGTGCGCCATTCCATTCCGCTTCCATCACTGGTCCGACATCGAGATCCACCCTCGCCAGCGGTTTGATGAAATCCGAGTCACTCGCGCGGAAAATCAGCACCTGCGCCGACTTGAGGAACGGCGCGTAGTTGGTGTAGCCATAGAATCGAACCGGCTTTACGATCTGCCCATTTTCAAACCCAACATACGGTGAGCCGGACACGGTCATGTTCGGCTGGCCAATGGTCGGATCTTCGGTTGCCCAAATGACGCCACCATTCGGCAGATCAATTGACCACTTACCAATCGCAACGGCCTTTCCGGGTGGCTCGAGCGCGATCGACACGCGCCGGTCCGGTTGCAGTGTCTCGGAGGACGACTTCTCCGTCGTTCCTTTGGTCACTGGCTGTTCTTCACTTCGCGTCCTAACCTTGAAAAGAAGCTCACCGTTGTCCTTGCAACCCTGCGAATCGCATGCAGGGTCCGTCTGCGCTTTACCGGATTGTCCCGCTGCAGGGATCGTGAAGATGCCCGCCAGTAGCGAAGTCACTGCGAGGTGGAGGACTTTTTTGCGATTCTTAATGTTCATTTTCAAAACTCTGTCCCCGTCCTAGCGAGCCGGTGCCGACGTGTCGGATGAGGTATCAACTTTGACGCGTTTCAATAGTTCAGGACTCAAGCGCTTCTTCAGCGCCTCGTAGACTGCTGTCGACCGACGCAATCCCAGAGCCGTATTGTACGCGTGGCTTGCACGTTGATCCGTATGTCCGACGAGCGCGATCACGCCACCGTTCATCTCTTCAAGACGGTGAGCCACCTGATCCAACATCGATTCGAACTCGGGACGAATATTCGACTTGTCGGTATCAAACAATACCGTCCCCATCAGCAATCCCTGTGCGTTCGTTGCAACGACCAAGCTATGAGGATCTGCGACGTCGGTTCGTACCGACACCTTCAGATTTGCGGCAGATTCCGCACTCACTTTCGCGCGTACCGCCTGATCCACTGCGTTCGCACGGGCCACTGCCAGACTGTCGGATTCACCGTTCGCGGCGATAAGCAGATCGCCGCCACGGTACTGATCCACCTTGGCTGCGATCTGACCGATCACGTTGTCATACTTCGCTTCGACCGTTGAGCTGCCCGGTTGGAAAATCACCGTACCCAGCTCAATCTCGACATCCTTCTTGCCGCCTTCGATCGCTGCCTTCGGCATCTTCACACCGAAGTCGAAGCGCGTTGGCAAGCCCGGTGTAATGCGGCGCACCAACGGATTATCCGTTGTGAATTCCGCACCACGTGGCAGAGTCGATGGATCGACCTTCAGGATGAAGTTGCGACCGCGTTCCCATGGTCCGCCTTCCGTACCGGCAAGGTGGTACCGGCCATACTGATCCGTTTCCATGATCAAACCTTCGACAGAGGCTATACGTACACCTGGGATGCCGCGCTCATCAACACCCACGTTGCTGATGGTGTAAGTGACTTCATAGCCACCGTCGATCTTCGCAACGCTGCGTGCAACCATCGGTGCTGCTGCTGTCGTACCCTTCGAGGCGTCGCCCGACTTCGTCGTGCTCGTTGAGCCGTCCGCAGCCATCCTAACCGTCACACCCTGTGCGTTCGTCAGCACGAAGTCATTCGTGAAGTCGAGTGCGCTCAACCGCTGGCGGATCATAACTTGATGCTTCTTAATCGGATCAGCATCCGACTGACGCGCAGTCATATTGCCGACCTTAATGCCATGCAGCATTGGTGAGCTTGCATCAGGCTCCGGTTGCGGCCCAGCACCACGATCAACGGTCGTTGAATTGGCAATGTAAGCACTTGGGGCAAAGCCACCCTGCACTCTCACTTCACTCAACTCCGCACTATCCTGGTAACCGTCACCATCACGGTCGTCAAACACCGTACCCAGGATCAGTGTCGTGTCCGCCATCGGATCGCTGACCAGTTGAACGTCAGCTGTCGCGGTGTTCGAAACGGTCTTGCCATCATCCTTCATCATCGCGCTGTTCGAATGCGTACCGCCACGTACCCCTGCGCCTACGCGCAGCAAGTACGTGATGGTTGCGCGTCCGCCAACCTTGATGTCGATTCGATCAATCTGGATTGGGCTTGTGCCCACGACACGGCCTTGCGCGTCATCATCGGCGACTTGAATCGAACCGTCGACCAGCGTGAAGCCTGCTGGTGGCGTATCAATGATCAAGCCATCCTTGACGTCAGTCTTGCCAACGTTCTCGGCAACGACCGTGTAACGCACCAGGTCACCAACCTTTACATCGCGTGGCGAGGCGGTCTTCGTCATGCGGATTTGCGTATCCGACAGGATCGTGACATTCACGTTCGCTGCATTCGATTCGGTGCCGTAAATGTTCTTGACACTGTACTGAATCGGGGTTGCTTCGCCCGCAAAACCAACCTCCGGCGTGAACGTCAGCGTACCATTCGCATTAACCGTCCATGTACCTTCGCCTGGCACCGTCAGCGACTTGCCATCCCCTGCTGCACCCACAATCCGTACCGTCGTTGGGTCAAGGGACGCGCCATTACCATCGTCGTTCGCAAGAATGGCGATCGTCAACGGCTTACCGGCCTCACCTTGTGCAGCATCGTCGATAGCCTTCGGTTGCGAGAATTCAACTTTGACTGTCACCGTTGCCGTATCGCAGTTCGTCGGATTCAGCTTTTCGCAAATCTGATACGTGATCGTGTAATCAGCACCAGGCGTACCGGCAGGAACACTGATGATGCCCGTTGCCGGATCGATGCTCGGAACCGTAGCACCCGGTACCATCGGCGTTGCTGGCGTCGTTACCGTCGTCGTGACATTGCTTGGCGTGACAGGCTGTCCATTCAGAGTGTCATTCGTCAAAACATTGCCCGCATTCGGATTGCCCGTTGCACCGTTGATCGGTGCCGGCGTGTCGTCCACTGCATCAATCGCCGGCGGCACGACCGTCACCGTCACTGTCGAGGTTGCGCAGTTCGTCGGATTGAGCTTGTCGCAAATCTCATACGTGACCGTGTACTCACCGGCCGGCGTTCCTGGCGGCACGCTGATGACACCCGTGCTCGGATCGACGCTAGGCACAGGCGCTCCCGGCGTAACTGGGGTCGCCGGTGTCGTCACCGTCACCGTCGAATTACCCGGCGTCACCGGTTGACCATTGATCGTATCGTTAGTCAAGACGTTGCCCGCATTCGGGTTGCCAGTCGATCCATTGATTGGACCGACTGGATCAGGCGTCGCAATAATTGCCGGTGGTGTTACCACCACAGCCACCGTCGCCGTATCGCAGTTCGAAGGATTCAGGTTCTCGCAGATCGTGTACGGATAGCTGTACGTGCCCGCTGGCGTACCCGGCGCAACCGTGATCGTGCCGTCCGGATTCATCACGATGCCACCCGACGTCGTCGTCGGTGCCGTGCCCGGCGTCAGCGTCACGTCCGCTGGGACCACCGGCGCGCCATTCAGCGTGTCGTTGACCAGGACCGAGCCCGTCGTGCCACCCGTTGCACCGTTGATCGGTGCCGGCGTGTCGTCCACCGCATCAATCGCCGGCGGCACCACGGCCACCGTGATCACCGCGGTATCGCAGTTCGAAGGATTCAGCGTCTCGCAGATCTGATACGTGATCGTGTAGCTGCCCGCTGGCGTACCCGCAGGAACGCTCACGTTGCCCGTCGCCGTATCCAACGTCGGCACCGCACCACCATTAATTGGCGTCGCTGGCGTCACCACCGTGCCGACAATCGTCGACACATCCGTGATACCCGCACCGTTCAAGGTGTCGTTGCTCGTGTACGCGTTCACCACATTCGCGGCACCCGTCGTACCGTTCACGCCCGTCACCGTGTCGTCATTCGCCACGATCGGAGCCGCGTCAACAACCACCGTTGCCGTCGCCGTATCGCAGTTCGAAGGATTCAGGTTCTCGCAGATCGTGTACGGATAGCTGTACGTGCCCGCTGGCGTACCCGGCGCAACCGTGATCGTGCCGTCCGGATTCATCACGATGCCACCCGACGTCGTCGTCGGTGCCGTGCCCGGCGTCAGCGTCACGTCCGCTGGGACCACCGGCGCGCCATTCAGCGTGTCGTTGACCAGGACCGAGCCCGTCGTGCCACCCGTTGCACCGTTGATCGGTGCCG
>SWJS01000006.1:30153-157703 GCA_007556525.1 Lysobacteraceae bacterium CU05-9
CGTCGTCGTCGGTGCCGTGCCCGGCGTCAGCGTCACGTCCGCTGGGACCACCGGCGCGCCATTCAGCGTGTCGTTGACCAGGACCGAGCCCGTCGTGCCACCCGTTGCACCGTTGATCGGTGCCGGCGTGTCGTCCACCGCATCAATCGGTTTCGGTGCTTCTGTAATCGTCTCACTATCCGAAACAGGAGTGAGTGTTCCACCTGCAGGTGTGCCTGTAACGGTTGCGTTGTTCGTAACGGTACCCGGAGTACCAAGCAGATCCTCTGCCTTAATGGTGTACGTTGCGGTACAAGTGGTACTTTCCGTCGGAGCAAGCGTTGTAACTGGGCAGCTCACAGTCGCGATCTTGTCATCACTGATAGAAATAGCACTAATGCTCACATTCCCGGTATTAGTGACAACGTAGTTATATGTCACGGTCTCGCCGACACTCGAATACGTGGTCTTATTGGCCGACTTAACAATAGTAAGAGTCGGGGTTGCGATGACCGTGTCCGTATCCGTCGAGCTGTTGTTGCCGCCCGTTGGATCCGTCGTGCCTGCCGGCGGTGCCACCGTCGCCACGTTCGAGACCGAACCCGACGTCGCCGTGACGTTGGCCGTCACGGTAATGACGTACGTGCCACCCGATGCGATGACCGGCGTGACAAAGCCCGCTTCGAGCTGCGCAACCGTCGGTGCCGTGGTGCAGCCCGCGCCGCACGCCACGGCCGTCTTGGTCAGGCCCGTGACCGCAGGGTCCGTGAGCGTGGCCGTCGACGCACTTGGACCGGCGTTCGTGACTGTAATGGTGTAGGTCGTCGTGCCACCCGCGGTGACCGAGGTGACCGAGTTGGTCTTCACGACCTGAAGGTCAGCAACCGGCGTGACCGTGTCCGTATCCGTCGAGCTGTTGTTGCCGCCGGTTGGATCCGTCGTGCCTGCCGGCGGTGCCACCGTCGCCACGTTCGAGACCGAACCCGACGTCGCCGTGACGTTGGCCGTCACGGTAATGACGTACGTGCCACCCGATGCGATGACCGGCGTGACAAAGCCCGCTTCGAGCTGCGCAACCGTCGGTGCCGTGGTGCAGCCCGCGCCGCACGCCACGGCCGTCTTGGTCAGGCCCGTGACCGCAGGGTCCGTGAGCGTGGCCGTCGACGCACTTGGACCGGCGTTCGTGACTGTAATGGTGTAGGTCGTCGTGCCACCCGCGGTGACCGACGTGACCGAGTTGGTCTTCACGACCTGAAGGTCAGCAACCGGCGTGACCGTGTCCGTATCGGTTGACGAACAAGTGCCGGTTGCAGAGTTAAAGACGGCCGGTGCCGTACAACTTGCGCCGGTATTCGTAATGCCGGAAGGTGGCGTCACGGTCGCAGTATTGACGGCATCCGCAGCAAGTGCACCCGCTGCTGGTAATGCGGTAATGGCAGACAACAAAGTCGTCGCAGCGATACGACGCATCCCAAACTTGATACGTTGTAACGCAGTCTCTTGACGAGCTTCTCCAACAAAAAATCCCTTTATTTTGTTGATATTTGTCATTACGGTCGTCTTTGAAAATTTGAGTTTCAGAATGGCCAATTCGCAACAATTCACCCGGTCTTTCCAGGCCGAAGTGAAGTGAAGTGAAGCGATCAATGTTGTAACTGCAGTTTGAATTCCACACGTTGCGTAGCTTTGTTAGCTGAGCATACGCTTGGTGTTAATTTTCAAAATGATAACAGATTTTTCTCATTTCATGACGGTTGTCACGGGAAATTGGTGCAGTGCAGGATTTTTTATTACAAAATGATGAAAGATTTTTGCCTAGTTGCGCGTAGTCGTTCATGCGCTCATGGAGTGTTCGAGGGAGTTTCGTGACGGTGTCCCAATGAAAATGAGCGCCCCGAAGGGCGCCCTTTTCAATCGCTTGTCGAACTCAGACGATTATTTCGAACCCGAAGGGTTCCCGTCGGCATCGAGGATTTCGATCGGGCCGAGGTTGAGATCGCGGATTGGTTTTTCGATTTTCGACAGGTCGCCGACGACGACCCAGACCATCTTGGATGGGTCGAACGCCTTGGCAGCGGCGGCGACCTGGGCTGGCGTCATGCCTTCGATGATCGAAGCGCGGCGGGTGACATAATCATCCGGACGGTTGTAACGGACGTTGCCCGCCAACATGCCTGCGACCGACGAAGCTGTTTCGAACGAGCCTGGGAGCGAGAGCAGAGCGCGCTTTTCGGCGTCATTTACTTCCATATCCGTGATCGGACGCGAGCCCGAGACGTACGCGACGATTTCCTTGTTCGCTTCGGCCAGCGATTCCGCAGCCTTGTCGATCTGGACTGGAGCCGAGACGATCCATGGACGCTGACCCAGCATGGTGCGGATACCCGTGCGGGCGCCGTACGACCAATGCTTGTCTTCGCGCAGGTTCATGTTCAGGCGCGAAGTGAAGGAACCACCGATCAGATCGTTGGCCATCTCCAGCATCACGTCCTTCGCGACATCGGACGGTGCGTCCTGCAGTTGTCCGCCAAAAATATTCGCCTGCACCGCACCCGGCTGGTCAATCAGATACACCTTGGTGGCCGATGGACGGGCGACGACTGCCGGAGCCGCGTTGGTCGGAGCCGTACCTGTGCCCTTCCACGAACCGAAGTGCTTGTTCAGCGCCGGCACGATTTGCGACAGGGTCGTGTCACCGACGACAACGATGGTGGAATTTTCCGGACGGATGTAGGTCGCCGTGTACTTCAGCAAGTCCGCACGGTTGATGTTGCCAACCGTCGACTCATAACCAGTTCCCGAGGCTGGAATGCCGTATGGGTGGTCCTTTCCATACAAAACCAACGGCAGCACGCGCGAGGACGCCGAGGATGGGTTGGCTTTCTCCTGCTTGATGCCAGCGACCCAGGTTGCCTTGACGCGGTCAATTTCCGACTGGTCGTAGCGTGGACGCTGCAGCATGTCCGCAAACAACGCCAACGATGGATCCAGCTTCGAGCTCAACGTGCTCATATAAGCTTCTGCGCCATCAATACCCGCCGACGCACCCATTTCGGCGCCGAGGCCTTCGGCCTCCGCGGCGAACGTCAGCGCGTCATAGTTGCCTGCACCCTCGTCCAGCAATCCAAGCGCCAAGTTGGCCAGTCCCAGTTGCGACTTCGGATCCGTCGCGGTGCCGCCGTTGAACATCCAGTTCATCTGAATCACAGGAATCTCAGGACGACGTGCCAAAACCACCGTCGCACCATTCGACAACGTCGCACGCTCAATCTTCGGCAACTTCAGGGATGGGAAGTCTGTTGGGTATGGGACGCCCTTCGAACGGTCGACCGTCGTAGGAATCGTCTTAAACTTCGCGTCGACCGGTGGCAGGGTGAATGCGGCTGGCTTTTCGGCCGGCGCTTCGACGAGCGGTGTGCGCTGACCCTTGTTCACAACGATCGTGTGCGAGCCGTTGCCCAGAATCCACTTGCGACCGGCATCCTGAACGTCTTTCTTGGTGGCGGAGTTGAACGCTGCGAGAGAGTCCTTGAAGCAGCCCGGGTTCTTCTCATAGATTGCACAAGCGGCCAAAACATCCGCCTTGCCCCCAAATCCACCGATCCGTTCAATGCCGCGCACGAAGTTGGCGTTGGCCTGACCCTTGGCGCGCGTCAGTTCTTCGTCGGTGGGGCCTTCGTTGATCAGGCGCTTCACTTCTTCGTCGATGATCGCTTCGACCTTCTTCGGATCGACGCCATCCTTCACGACCGCATTGACCATGAACATCGACGCCAGTTGCGAGCCCCACATGGCGGTGCCGACGCTGTCGACGAGCTTTTCGTCATGGAGCAAACGCTTGTCGAGGCGCGAGGACTTCGAACCACCGAGGATCGATGACAGCAGGTCGAGGCGGTCGGAATCGCGGTTGGTCGCTTCAGCCACCGGCCAGGCACGCGTGATTCGGACGGCCGGCACGCGGTCTTCCATCTCTTCACGGCTTTCCGCACGCTTCGGCACGTTCACATTCGGCTGCGCCATCGTCGGCGACGCCTTGATATCGCCAAAATACTTCTCAACCAGCGGCTTCGCGGTCTTCGCATCGATATCGCCGGCCAGCACGAGAACGGCGTTGTTCGGGCCGTACCAGGTGCGGAACCACTGCTTCACATCTTCCAGCGACGCGGCATTGAGGTCATTCATCGAGCCGATCGTGGTGTGGTTATATGGGTGTCTCTTCGGGAACAGGCTCGCGAACATTTTGGTGAAAACTTGGCCATATGGTGCGTTCTCGCCCTGGCGCTTTTCGTTCTGGACGACGCCGCGTTGTTCGTCGAGGGTCTTCTGGTCAATCGCACCGAGCAGGTGGCCCATGCGGTCCGATTCCATCCACAGTGCGGTTTCCAGCGCGGTGGTTGGGACATTTTCAAAATAATTCGTCCGGTCGGTGTTCGTCGTGCCGTTCTGGCCCGTCGCGCCGATCTTCTGGAACGGTTCAAAATACTCGCCCGGGAAGTTCTCGGTGCCGTTGAACATCAAGTGTTCAAACAAGTGGGCAAAACCACTGCGCCCCGCCGGCTCATCCTTCGATCCCACGTGATACCAGACGTTGACCGCCACAATCGGCGCCTTGCGGTCGGTATGGACCACGACGCGCAGGCCGTTCGGCAGGGTGAACTGTTCATACGCGATGTTGACGTTGTCGGCCTTGGCGGCCTTCGCCTTCGTGGCCTTCGCCGGTGCAGCCTTGTTCGGTGCGGCGTGCGCGGCATTCGGCGCGAACGATGCAACACCCAGTGCAGCGACGACGCTCAGCGCCAGTGCATGAAACTTTGGAGTGGACTTCATAATTGTGGATCACCCTGTCGTGGAATTCGGAGTCGCCGGCTTTTGTCGCCCGCCGACGGTAACTCATCAACTATAGGTGGCGCGCGGCGTTTGCGTATGCGCCGAAAGTCATGCCCACGCGGAAACATTTGTAACCACCGGAAACAAATGTAACCGCGCCGCAGAGTGGCTCGGCCCCGGTGATGTTGCTATTGTCACAATTGTCACAAATGTGACAGCGCGGTCGCGCGACAAACGCGAGGGTGTCGCAACTGTGGCAATCTGCCACAATTGGGACACCCACCGAAAATCACCGAGCCGCCCGCAACCGTGTTTCATGTCGTCCTTTTCCAACCCGAGATCCCGCCGAACACCGGGAACGTCATCCGGCTGTGCGCGAACACGGGGGCGCAGCTGCACCTTGTGAAGCCGCTGGGATTTCCGATCGACCACAAGCAGATGCGACGCGCGGGGCTGGACTATCACGAGTTCGCAAACATGCAAGTACACGAAAATCTCGAGGATGCGCTGAAGGCGACGGGAGGTGGGCGAGTTTTTGCGCTGAGTACGAAAGGACAACAACGGCCGGATGAAATCCAATTCGTGCCGGGCGATGTCTTCCTGTTTGGGCCGGAGACGCGGGGGTTGCCGCCGGAAGTGCTCGACAATCTGCCGAACGAACAAGTGCTGCGATTGCCGATGATGCCGAACAACCGGTCACTGAATTTGTCGAATACCGTAGCGGTGATGGTGTACGAAGCGTGGCGGCAGCAGGGCTACGCGGGCGGCGCCTGAACAACCCTCGAAAACACATGAGGAGTTGTTAATAAAGTCATGAAATTCTGTCTGCACCGAAGCTGAATTTTGTACGCGCAAGTTCAGTAAACATTAAAAACAAAACTGGATACTGGGAACCGTCGGCAAGGTATGTCTTTGCTGATTTCCGAGAAGATCGGATTTAATTTTTTGATTGTGAGGTTTAGACCTTTATGAAACTTTCCTTGATTGCATTGACCTTGGCCGCAGCGCTCCCATTGTCCGCGGTGGCAGCTGACGGCGTGAAGTACAACTATGTTGAAGGTGGCTATGCCAAGCTCAACACCGATGGCGGCGACGCTGACGGTTGGGCGCTGCGCGGTTCCGGTGCAATTGCTCCGAGCTTCCACGTTTTTGGTTCGTATGGCCAGAAAGACATTGACCACACCAACATCACCTTGAAGGAAGGTAACGTTGGTATCGGTTATAACCGCGCGATTGCCCAAAATACCGACTTCGTCTCGAAGGTTGCGTATGAAGGTGCGAAGGCCGGTCGTTATGACCAAAACGGCTACTCGATCGAAGCTGGCTTGAACAGCCGCCTGTCCCCACGCTTCAGCGGTCAAGCTGCTGTTGGCTACCAGGACGGTAAGGACGTTGACGGCGAAGTCTACGGTAAGCTCGGCGGCCAAATCCACATGACCCAAAATTGGTCGGTGTCCGGCGACGTCAAGTTTGCTGATGGCGCACAGAGCTACTTCATCGGTCCACGCTACACGTTCTAATCGGTTCGCCGCTTAGTTCGTACGAAGGAGCCCGCCCTAATGGTCGGGTTCTTTTTTGGTGTCTGTAAAAAAATAGCTCAGCGCCCCACGCACACTCGCCTTCCAGACATCCCAGCTGTGCTTGCCGTTGTTGATGCGCAATTCGGCCGGGTTGTGATGTTTGCGCATGACGTTGTGGAGCCGCGTCGCATCGTTCTCCACAAAAAACTCATCGTCATCGCCGGAGTGGATGTAGAACTTCACGCGATTCGGTTGCGCGAAGTACGTCGGCAGGCGCGAGGTGTAGAGATTAGCGATCCATTCCTTCTCGTCGAATTGACCGTGCGTTGCGAAGTCTTTGCGGGCGCTCGAGTTGGCAGGCGGAAGTGGCGTGTAGACTGCCGGCGAAAGTAATCCGGCTGCGCTGAATTCGCCAGGATATTTCAGTGAGATGTTGAGCGCGCCGTAGCCACCCATGCTCAGCCCGGCGATGTAACGTGTGCTGCGATCCTTACCGGCGTTGTATGTTTTCGTTGCGTGAGGGATGAGTTCCCGCATGATCGCGGTTTCGACTTTGCAGTCGCGCATGTCGAGGAACCAACAGTTAAAACCATCCGGCATCACCACAACACTCGGCGGCATTTGCTTGGTCGCGATCATTTGGTCGAGGGTGGTTTGGATATCGCCGGCGGTTGCCCAATCGTTGTAGTTGCCACCGCGACCGTGCAGGAGAATGATGAGCGGCATGTCTTTCGAGGTGTTGTCATCGGGCACGTAGACGTTGACGTTCCAGTTGCGCGCGAGTGCTTTGGAGGGCAACTCAATGTGGCGGATCTCGCCGGCGAATGCGGTGCACGCTTGTAACGCAATGACGCACAAAACTGCACGCCAGCTGAAATGCCGGAGGGGATTGCGGGGTTTTTGACGCATCACTTACGATTTCCGCCGATGATATTGCTAACCTTTAATTTAGAAACTCTGACACATCTGGAAAGCCCCATGCAATTGTCCAATCAACGTCGTTTGTTAGTCGCCTTTACGTCCCTCGCTTTCGCGATTTCCATGAGTGCGTGTCAACGCACCCCGACGGATGATGCCGCAGGAACCGCGGAAGTAACGCCCGAAGCTCCCGCCATCGAAATGCCTGCCGAGCAACCGCCGTTTGAAGTGGAAGCACCTGCTGGCGAAGAAGCCACGATGGATAACGGCGCCGCTGCCGCTGCCGCAACCGCTGCAGATACTTCGCCTGCACCAGAGGCACCATCGGTTGATCCGCATGCATCTGCCGCCGACAACTCCGCGATCAAGGCAACGTCATTCAAGGCGACCGGCAACGAACCTTTTTGGGGTTTCGATGTCGATGACAAGATGATGAACTTCACCACGTTGGAGAACCAATCCGGTTGGATGTTGCCGGTGAAGCGCAGTGGCGATGGCAACAAGGTCACCTATAGCGGCGTGCATGAAGGTAAGGCGTTTGCGTTTTCGCTGATCAAGCGCGGCTGCCAGGATTCGATGTCCGGCCAGAAGTTCGATTACACCGTGCGTGGCGAACTCAACGGCAATAAGTATGAAGGCTGCGCGTCGGCGAAGTGACTTCGTATCACTTCGCTAGGTAAAGGGTCAGAGCTAACCAACAAGCGCCGCGAGATTTCTAATCCGCGGCGCTTTGCTTTTGGCTTTTCAACAGCTCTTGCCTTTTACCCACGCACGAAGTGCGAAGTTACGCCCAGCCCTTATCAATCGCCAGCAGCGACACAAAGTTGTTGAGACAGTGCAGCAGGATCGGAACGTAGATCGAGTTTGTTTTCCAACGTGACCAGCCGAGGATCAGTCCCATCACGAAAATCATCAGGATTGGATACCAGCTGTATTGGATGTGGATCACTGCCCACAGCGCTGATGTCACGATGATCGCGCCGACCGGCTTTAGCGGACCTTCCGCGAGACCTTTGTACATGAAGCCGCGGAACATAAGCTCTTCAAAAATCGGTGCCGCAACCGCAACCGCCAGGTAAAGCAGCATCTTGTTATCCGCTGATTTGAACACGCTGCCGGTGAATTCGGTTGCGGACTTTTCGCCGATTGCCGTACCACCCCAACCCATCAGCATCACCGCAATGAACATGATCAGCGTCCAGACGATGTAGTTCTTTAACGATGTGTTGTTCAACGCAAGATAGTCGCGGATGCTCGAACCGCGCTTCAATTTGATGATCAGCAAAATCAGGGGAACCGCAAAAATGAACGATGCGAGCGATGCCCACGTCAAAACATTCCCATCCGTTTCCAGCGTCGGCATCATGGCCATCAGATCGGATTCGTTGATCGTGCGGCCGAGCGACTTGGTGAGGTACGCGATCATGCCGAACACTTGCGCGATTCCAAACACCCCAAAAATTGCAACGCTCCAGAGCAGTGTCGAGAACGTGCGCCAGAACGGGCGTCTCACGGGCAATTCATAATGATTCATCGATGACTCCGGATCGTGGTTCGTTTCATTCTACTGCGAGCGCGCGTCTTTCAACGCGTTAATGCGCTTGACCATCGCTTCGTTGGCTTGAGCGCGCGTGATGAAACGGCCGATCTCCATGCCAAGGATGAGGGTGAGGACGGGCATGAGGACTTTTTGCTCGGCGACCGTGTGCGTGAAAATGTAGATCGCGCCGGCGATAGCCGCCAGGAAAATCAGCAACGACACTTTGTTCGCCGCCATGGTGTTGTAGATCTCGGTCCGGAAAATTCCGCGTGCCTGCAGTTGCGTCAGGTTGTGTTCGCGGGCGAGACGGTTGATGTCTTTTTGGTCAGTCACGAATCGTAAGATCACAATCGCGGCGAGTGCGACGATCATCCAAAGTGGGTTCATGGGCATTCTCCATTCATTGCCTGACATTGTGCCTGATTGCACCGACTACAATGAAGTCATGAAACTTTATTTTGAAGACATTTCTGTCGGCATGACGTTTGAGAGCGACAAGTATCCGCCGCTTTCCGCCACGCAAATCGTGGAGTTTGCCTCCGACTTCGATCCGCAGCCGTTCCATCTGGATCCGCTGGAGGCGAAGGAGACGTTTTTTGGTGGGCTCGCTGCGAGCGGTTGGCACACCGCTGCGATCACGATGCGGTTGATGGTGCAGACGATTCCTGTTGCCGGCGGTCTCGTTGGCGCTGGTGCCGACGTCACGTGGCCGGCTGCGGTAAGGCCGGGCGATGTCTTGCGCATCGTCGTTACTGTGGAGTCCGTGCGACGTTCGAGTTCGAACCCATCGCGTGGATTCGTGGGTGCATTGATCGAAACGTTGAATCAGGATGATGTCGTCGTGCAGCGCTCGCGTGTGCGGATGCTGGCGTTTTCGAAAGAACAGAATTAGGCGATATCTTTCCAGGCGTCTTTGCTGAGCAAGCCACGATGATGGAAAAAAATCAGCTGCGCGAACTTCAGGAACATCGCACTGCCAAAGATCGTTTCCGTCATGACGTTCGGCACGCCGAGATTGAAGTGCTTTGCGACACTGCTGCGAGCGCCATCTGCGCCAACGATGAATCGGGTGTCGAGATCGTGATTGTTGATGGCGAAGCGATCTTGTTGTTGCGTGGCGCCGTCGACTTTAGCGCGGGTGCGAAGGGTGATGCGTTCGTTTCGGCAGACATCATCCGCCATCCATCTCAACAGTCCGGGTGTATTGGCCGAGAGAAACGCGTAGTCGCCTTTGAACAAATCGAAGTGCCTTAGCTTCGGCGAGTGCATGCGGATGCCTTTGATGGGGCGCACGAGATGCTGCGGGATTGCAGGCAGATACTCGTACGCTTCCTCAACGAGGATACCCGTCGTATGCGGCTTGAATCCAACTTCCGGCTTCGCCTCGGGAATCGTGACATCGATTCCCCGCCCGGCGGCCGTGCGTGCACACGGGAGCCCTGCGTAAGAGGCGCCGATAATTGTGATGTCGGTTGAAGTGTTGGAAGTCGTTTAGTTTACGTGGTTGACGCAACAACGGCGTCGTTAGTCGACGTCTTCGAACTCCGGAACGGATTGAATGACGACATAGTGCTCCCGAATGACATCGCGGAAAACGTCATCGGTTAGTGCCCAATCCACAATATCAACTTTCCAGGGCAAGTCCGAGTTGGAAAACTCATCGACAAGTGCCGCATGGAGGCCGAGGTCAAGCGCGTCATCAGTCAAGATGGCGAGGTCAAGATCAGAATATTTCTTCGCGGTGTTTCTCGTCCGTGAACCGAATGCCCAGACCGCAAGGTGAGGAACGTTACGGCGAAGAATATCCTTGACGATCAGAAGCTGTTCTCCTGTTGCATCAATCGCATGTAAATCGCTCATTGCAACTCGTTCTTCAAACTTTGCAGCAGGAATTCAGCCTCCGCCAGGAAGTCGGGAATTCCCTTCACAACTTGGATCGCAACGTCTTCGTCATATGCATGGCTGGTGCGCGCACGCATGTCGCGAAAGACGCGCCAGCTTGACCAGTCACCACTGAGAATGTTCCGCTCGTTTGCAGTTCGGATGATGTCCTGGAAATTCATTTCGTCAAAATCAGCAGGGTTCGCCGAAGTCATCTCAAGAAATCGCTTCACCATCTTGTGGCTGATTTCATAAGTGAACGCGAATCGTTGAATCAGTCCATCGCGAATTTGAATGTCCGACGTATCCGATAAATAACGTTCGAGCCCTTCCCGCAAGCGGTGGACTGCGTTATTCAATGAAGTTATGTCCAGCTTTACGCTGCTCATGTTGCTTCCAATCCAGATCTTGAACTGCACTATTCGCAGTCTAGCACTCTAGACATCGCGAGCTACTTGCCGATGCAGAAGCTCGAGAAAATATGCCCGAGCAATTCATCCGGCGATATGCGTCCGGTCAACTCGCCCAACGTGTCGTGCGCGATACGCAAAGCTTCGGCGGTCAACTCGAGATCTTCGTGCGTGAGATGCATGCGCGCCTGAGCCACCCACTCCTGCGTGCGATCCAGTGCTTCGGTATGTCGTGCACGCGCCGAGAACTCACTCGTCGATTCACTCATCGCACCATCGGAAACAATGTTGCGAATGGCTTCGTGGAGAGACTCCATGTTTTCGCCGGTTTTCGCAGAGACTTGCACGTACGCATCTTCCGCAAACTGCGGTTCACCTTCGTGCAAAAGATTCGCAACCTCGCCCACCAAATCCGACTTGTTGTAAATCCATAGACGCCTGACCGCATTGCGCGCTTCATCCATCACAACCGACGCGGCGTCATCACGCGGATCCACCACAATCAACGCGAGATCTGCTTGCGATGCTTGCGCGCGTGCACGGCGAATGCCTTCCATCTCAATCGCATCCGATGAATCACGCAGACCTGCGGTATCCACCAACTCCAATGAGACGCCATCAACGCGAACAACTTCATGCAACAGATCGCGCGTCGTTCCCGCAACATCGGTGACAATCGCACGATCGTAGCCGGCTAACGCATTCAACAACGATGACTTGCCCGCGTTCGGCGCGCCGAGCAACACCGCATGCAAACCTTCATTCAAACGACGACCACGTTGCGCAGCTTCGAGCAATGAAGACGCCGCGACATCAACTTTATTCAAGTTCGACTCAATCGCAGACAAGCCCAACGTCTCCAGCGACTCGTCCACGAAATCAATTGCCGCTTCCACATGGATGCGCGTGTTCAACAACAACGTTGACACTTCATCCACACGTTTCGAAAAATCACCCTGCAACGAACGCCGCGCCGCACGCGCTGCACGCTCATCCGTCGCGGCAATGAGATCCGCAATCGCTTCGGCTTGCAGCAAATCAATGCGGCCTTCGAGGAACGCACGCTCACTGAATTCACCGGGACGTGCACGACGCGCACCGTAGCGAACACACAACGCAACTAACGATGCGAGCACTGCGGGCGAACCATGCGCCTGCAGTTCAACGACATCTTCGCCGGTGAAACTGCGTGGACCCGGGAAATACAAAGCAATCCCATCGTCCAACACTTCACCAGTGTCGGAGCGGAATGCACGATGCGATGCGTAACGTGGTTTCAAGACGGCAACGCCGCACACACGTGCGGCGATGTCATGGGACAGCGGACCGGAGAGACGGATGATCCCGACACCAGCGGCAGCTTGGCCGCTGGCGATCGCGACGATGGTGTCGCGACCCGTTAGATCAGGCGTTGGTGACGGCGCTGGATGCGGCATGCAAACGGTCTTCGCGCTTGTTGATGTACAACATGATCGCCAAACCAATCAGACCACTGGTGACCCAGTACAGAACCAGACCCGCCGGCATGAACAACATCAACAGACCGAAGGCGAGTGGCATGAACTTCATGATCTTCTGCTGCATCGGATCCATGCCCGGAGCCATCGGCGTGAGGTGCTGCGTAAAGAACATGATCGCCACGTTCAACACCGGCAAAATGAAATACGGATCACGCGCCGTCAGATCTTGAATCCAACCAATCCAAGGCGCATGACGCAACTCAACGGATTCTGCGAGCATCCAGTACATCGCCATGAAAATTGGAATCTGCAGAAATGCCGGCAAACAACCCGCCATTGGATTGAACTTCTCTTTCTTGTAGAGTTCCATCGTGGCCATCTGCAACTTTTGCTTATCGTCGCCGTAGCGCTCTTGTAATTGCTTGATGCGTGGCGAGAACTGACGCATCTTGGCCGCCGACTTGTACTGCGCTGCGGTCAATGGATACAGGAATGCGCGAATGACAATCGTCAAACCGACGATCGCCCAACCCCAGTTCTTGACGAGGTCATGAATCTTTTCGAGGACCCAGAACAGACCGTTCGCAATCGCTGCAAGAATCGAGAAGCTCGAGTAATCGACGGCGCGATCGAGACCGCGCACATTTTGGGCTTGGATTTGATCAACCAACTTCGGACCTGCCCACAAGCGCGCCGAGGTATTCAACGTTTGACCTGGAGCAACCGTGCGCGTTGGACCGACTTCACGCAACAGATATTGCGGACCGGTTGGGGATTGCAAAGTTGCAGTTTGAATTTTGACTTTCTCAGCTTGATCCGGAATCCACGCACCGAAGAAATGATGCTGCAACATGCCGATCCAACCGCCCGTCGAATCCTGATTCAGCGGATCTTCTTTCGCGAACTTATCGAACGCACGCTTCTCATAAGCTTCCGCATCCGAATACCACGCAGCGCCTTGGAAGCTGTAAGACTCTGGGTGCATTGGACCCTTTTGGACATTTGCGACCGGCGCACGCGCCAACTGACGGTAATCAAAAGCCGTCCACGGTGCCGTCGAGTTATTCGCAACAACGTCATCAACCTTCACCGCATACTGGCCACGCGTGAACGTGTACGTGCGTGTGATCGTCACACCGTTGTCGCCCGTCCAAACAAACGGAACTTTCAATTCGTTCTGACCGTCCGCCATGACAAACGGACCTGCAGATGCCGGGACAAAACCAACTTCATGCGTTGGCGCCGCCACTCCGTTCGCACCCACCCAACCCGATTGCGCTTCGAAGAAGTTCTCAGGCTGGCTCGACATCAGGACGACGTTGTCCTTGCCATTCAACGTCTTCGGATACTTTCGCAATTCTGCAGACGTCAATGCGCCGCCACTCAAGCGTGCGTTGATCACGTCGGTCGTCACTTGCACTTCTGCCGCGGTCGGTGCTGCTGCACTCATGCCAGGCGTTGCAGCCGGGGTCGTTGCCGCTGCCGGAATTGCCGCCGTACCTGCGGATGTCGTCGGCACTCCGGCACCCGCTGGCGTCGTCGAAGCTGCAGCCGCCGCAGGTGTCGCGGTCGGCGCATTCTTCGCGGCCTTATCCGTATTCCACGTCATGAAAAGCATCGCGGCTGTCATGATCCAGGCAATGAAAAGGAAGGAACGGATATTAGGCATGTCTAGAATTTCAATCTTCAGAGGTTGATTGGGAAAGATGCGGTGCTTTCGCGGCCACTTCAAGTGTTTCGTCGCGCTCTATTCTCGCATCACAGCGACGAATTAGCTGGTCAAATGCACGCCTTAATTCTTCAGCGCTCAATTTCGCGGCTCCGGGACGTGCGACAAAAACATAATCCGCATTCTTTAAGGACCCCCGTTGCAACCGGAAATGGTCGCGGAGGATACGTTTGATGCGGTTGCGGCCGACGGCCCGCGAATCGACTTTACGGCTGACGGCGAGGCCTAAACGCGGCGAATTCTCGGTGTCCAGACAATGCAAAGCCAGCACGGGAAGCGCTTTACGCCTGCCGTGCTGGAATATGCGATCAAAATCTGACCCGCTCCGCACCCGCGCTGTCGGCGGATACTTCATTGCAATCACGTCAACAAAGGCAACATCATTGGAGTCGCCTTCGGAACGGATATTAAGCGGAGAGGACCTTGCGGCCCTTGGCACGACGACGTGCAAGGATCTTGCGACCGTCTGCAGTTGCCATACGTGCGCGGAAACCGTGGTCGCGCTTACGCTTCAGATTCGATGGTTGGAATGTACGCTTAGTAGCCATGTTAGGGCCTTACGCGAAAAACTCGCGATAAAAGTAAAGGGGAAAGACCGTCGATTGTACAGGCACTTTTCGGATCGTGCAAGCAAAAGTGTGCTTTTGTTCAGGCTATGTGAGCCAAAAGTGCGACAATAACGCCCTATGACCGCTTCCCAGCCCATTTCAGCACCCGTTGTCGACCTTCAGCATGTCCGTTTGGAACGTGGCGGCCGGGTCATTCTCGACGACATCCACCTGCAAGTGCCCCGTGGGGCTGTTGTGGCGATTTTGGGACCGTCGGGTAGCGGTAAGTCTACTTTATTGGCGGCGCTGACGGGTGAACTGCCCGTGTCCTCGGGTGATATCCGGGTTCTCGGCCAATCCATTCCGACGAACGCGCGCGATTTGCTGACGTTCCGCAAGGGAATGGGCGTTCTCCTACAGGGCAACGGGTTGTTGACTGACTTGACGACTGCTGAGAATGTCGCGCTACCTTTAAGCACCCACACCAACCTGCCTGCGCCGGTCATCGACCAACTGGTGCAAATGAAATTGCAGGCCGTCGGTCTGTCCGCAGTCGGCGATGCGTATCCGCGTGAGTTGTCCGGTGGTATGGCACGCCGCGTTGCGTTGGCGCGTGCACTCGCGCTCGACCCACCATTGATGATCTATGACGAACCGTTGACCGGTTTGGATCCGATTGCGAGTGGTGTCGTGATGAGCCTCGTGCGCCGTTTGAATGACACGTTAGGTTTGACATCGATCATCGTGACGCATCACGTGCATGAGACGTTGCCGATTGCGGATTACGCGGTGATGATTGCGAATGGGAAGATTATTTTCCAGGGCACACCATCTGAATTGCAAAACAGCGATGACGCCTTGGTGAAGCAATTCCTCAACGGCGAGCCGGAAGGTCCAATTAAGTTCGATGCAGAACCACGCGGAGCCGCAGCATGAGCGCGATTGCTGAAATGACCCGGAATGTGGGCAAGATTGGGTTGTTTTTTGCGAGCATCCTCCGTGCGTCGGTGCCGAATGCATCGTTCCGTGCTGAGCTCACGAAAGAAATTTACAAAATCGGTGCACGCTCCCTGCCCATCATCGCAGTCGGTGGCGCGTTCGTAGGTTTGGTGCTGACGCTGCAAGGCTATCGCACACTTGCGATTTTCGGTGCATCGAATTCGTTGTCGACGTTGCTTGGCTTGTCGTTGTATCGCGAGCTCGGTCCGGTGTTGACGGCGTTGTTGTTCATTGGACGCGCGGGTTCGTCGATTGCGGCGGAACTTGGTTTGATGCGCGCGACGGATCAGATCACGGCATTGAACTTGATGGCGATTGATCCGGTGGGTAAAGCAGTGGCGCCGAGGTTCTGGGCGGCAGTTCTGTCCGTGCCGTTGTTGACCGGATTCTTCTGTTCGTTTGCGATTGCGGCGTCGTATCTCGAAGCTGTGCACGTGCTCGGTTTGGATGCGGGCTACTTCTGGTCGGCGCTGAAGGAGAACGTGGATTTCGTCGACGACTTCATCGTCGCGTTGTGGAAGTCCGCGGTGTTCGGTGGCGTCGCGGCATTGATCGCGTCGTATGTCGGCTTCAACGCGGAACCAACGATTGAAGGCACGAGCGTTGCAACGACGAAGGCCGTCGTGAATGCATCGCTGCTGGTGTTGATGCTCAACTTTGTCATGTCAGCGTTGTTGTTCCGCTGATTTTTTGGAATTAGGAAATAGATATGAAATCCCGTGGACCACGTCTTGAATTTGCAGTTGGTGCGTTTTTGCTACTCGCACTTGCATCGCTGCTCGTGCTCGCCTTCGCTTCGACGAATGGCAAATGGGGCTTGGGTGGCGGCACGTATCCGCTGACCGCAAAGTTCAACAACACCGGTTCGTTGCGCGCGAATGCACCGGTGAAAATCGGTGGCGTCTCCATCGGTTCGGTCGACAAGATTGAACTCGATCCGAAAACGTTGGATGCCGTTGTCACGTTGGCGATTTCGAAAAAATACAACGATCTCTCCGCAGACACCTCCGCAAGCATTCTCACGGCCGGTTTGCTTGGTGAAAGTTTCGTAAACCTCACGCCAGGCGGTGATCCGGAAGCGCTGAAACCAGGCGGTCAGATCTATATGACGCAGTCGTCGGTGGACTTGATGTCGCTGGTCGGCAAATTCATGTTCAGCGGCGGTAGTGCCGACGCGAAAGACAATAAGGGCAATGACGCGAGTGCCGCGCCTGCAGCCGATGCACCGAAAGCTTCGGACGACAAGAAGCCGGCGGATGATGAGCTGCCCGCGTACTTGAATGAATTGAATTGATTTTTTGCCCGTAACTTCATATTTGAGGACAAAATGAAAAAGAACATCTTTACTCTCGCACTGTCCGCCGCATTGCTGGCTGCGACGCCGATGGTGGTTCAAGCGCAAGCGAAGGCTGCTGCTGGCACGAAGGTTGTTGCAGGTTCGCCATCGGCGATTGTGTTGAACAGCTCGACGAATATTCTGAATACGCTTGAAGCGCGCCGTGGCGAATTCACGAAGAATCGCGCGTCGTTGCAATCCTTCATCAATTCGAATTTCGGTATCTTGTTCGACAAGGATTACTCGGCTCGACTGGTGCTTGGCAAGTATGGCCGTGGTGCATCGAACGCTGAAGTTTCCGCGTTCGGTGATGCGTTGATGGGTAGCTTGATGCGCCGTTATGGTTCCGCCCTGCTGGACTTCAACACGAAGTTGCAAGTCCGCATTCTCAGTGAGAAGGCTGTCAAGGACGGTCAGATCGTTGCCGTGAACGCACAGTATCTCCGTCAAGGCGGCGCACCGGTCAACGTGATTTACTTGTTCCGCAAGAACGGTTCGCAATGGAAGGCCTTCGACGTTTCCTTTGAAGGTGTCTCCATGGTGCAGACGTTCCGCGATCAGTTCGCAGGTCCGTTGCAGCGCAAGTCGATTCCTGCTGTGACTGCCGACCTTCGCGCCGGCAAGATCTCGGCAAGCGCGGACTGAACCGTGACTGCCTCAGTTGCACAAGATGGGAAGCGCCTGATTCTGTCAGGCGCTTTGCTTCGTGAGGAGGTTGCATCGTTTTTTGGTTCGCTTTCGAAGATCAATGCAAACGAAATCAATCTGATTGACCTCTCCGGCGTTGACGAAATCGATAGCGCCGGATTGGCAATGCTGTCAAAATGGATCGACTCCAACTTCCCTTCCTCGCATCGACCCATGTTGGTTGGTGAGCCTGAGGGCCTTGCCGGACTTCGTTCCGCATACCGATTGACCGAACAGCTGGAATTCGTACGGTCCAATTAATCAACATTGATGTTTGTTTTCTAATGCTTATTCTCACAACCCGCCGCGTCGTTCTCTCGGCATTGCTTCTTGTTCCGGCGCCGTTCGCACTGGCACAGACTGCCGACGTTGCACCTGCGCCGGAAGAATCCTTGCCTGCTTATCTCGCTGAGTCGGACGCGGCACCTTCTGATGTTCCGCCGACGACCGATGCTGCTGCTTCGAAAAACGCCGCTGCATCTGACGATGAAGCGCAGGACGAAGCGGATGCGGATTACGCGTTGATTTATGGTGTCCCACAGCAGACGCCATACAACCCGGTTGCCGATTCGACATTGCCGGAACCTGCGCAGATTGCGGAAGTTTGGGATCCGTGGGAAAAGTACAACCGCAAGGTCCACAAGTTCAACTCTGTTCTTGATAACCGCATTGCGAAGCCATTGGCCAAGACTTACGTCAAAGTCGTTCCTCGTCCGGCAAGGTTGGGAGTGAATAATTTTTTCAACAATTTGCGTTTGCCGGTCAGCGCAGTGAACTCGTTGTTGCAAGGCAAGCCTGGTAATGCCGGTCGCAACATTGCGCGCTTCGCAATCAACACGACGCTCGGCATCGGTGGTTTGATTGACGCTGCAGCGGATGCAAATCTCACCGAGCGCACGGAAGACTTCGGTCAGACGATGGGCACTTGGGGTTGGCAGCGTTCGCGTTATGTCGAGCTGCCATTCTTCGGTCCGCGTACAATCCGCGACACGCTTGGCATGGTTGCTGATGCGCCACTCTCGCCGGTGCGTCACATGAATGACCGCAATCTGCGCATTGGTTTGCAAGGGCTTAGCCTTGTCGACGTGCGCTCGGAGTTGCTCGGTCTCGATGGCCTGACGGAGGGCGTTGAAGATGAGTACAAGTTGATTCGCGATACGTGGTCACGCCGCCGCATGTATCAAATCAACAGCGATCGCCGTAACGCGAAGGACGACGAAAACCTTCCCGAATACCTGCGCGACGACCGCAACCCGCAAACACCTGCGGACGTGATTCCGGTTCTGCCGAATTAAATTGAAAGGCGCTCATATTTGAGCGCCTTTTTTAAAGTTCCGGTTCGCCGTCGCCGTCGATGTCGAGACCAAGTAGCGGCTTGTCATCCGCCTTATGTTCATCGAGCACTTGCACATCCCTCAAGCTGCGCTCCAGTGCGCGCGTGCGCTTCGCATTCTCGCCGAGCGTGTTCTGCACCGTACCGAGTTGCTTGTTCGCCTTTTCAACCATGTCGGCGTACTTGCCGAACTCGACCTTCACTTTGCTCAGCACGTTCCACACATCACCCGAACGTTTCTCGATCGCGATGGAACGGAAACCCATCTGCAACGAGTTGAGTAACGCGAGTAGCGTCGTTGGACCTGCAACGGTAACTTGATGCTCACGCTGCAAGCGTTCGAACAGCGTTGGTCTGCGCAGGACTTCGGCGTACAAACTTTCCGTCGGCAAAAACAAAATCGCAAAGTCCGTCGTATGAGGTGACTGCACGTATCTCTCGCGGATCTTCTTGGCTTCGTTTCGGATCGTCAATTCCAATGCAGCACCGGCAACACCCACTGCTTCCGCATCCGCCGCCTCCTGCGCTGCAATCAGGCGTTCGTAATCTTCGGTAGGAAACTTCGAGTCGATCGGCAACCAAACATAATCACCATCGGCACCGCGCCCAGGGAACTTAATTGCGAACTCCACACGTGCCGTGCTGCCGGGAATCGTCGCCACGTTGACGCCATATTGCTCCGGTGTAAAAACCTGCTCCAACAACATCGACAACTGCGTTTCCCCGAACATGCCGCGACTCTTCACGTTGCTCAGGACTTTCTTCAAATCGCCGACACCGGCTGCGAGTTCCTGCATTTCACCAAGTCCGCGCTGCACATTCTCCAAACGCTCACTGACTTGCTTGAAGGATGAATCCAATCGCTCATTCAATGTCGATGACAATTTCTCATCAACCGTCTCACGCATGCGTTCGAGCTTCTCCGCATTATCCTTCTGCAAAGATTCCAGCGATTGCTGCAAACCTGTTCGGACTTCCGTCAACGTCTGCGAGTTTGTATCGCGCAACGCGCCGAGAGTTTGTTGCAAGTTCTGCTGTGATGTCTGCAGGTCCGAGCGCACCTGCGTCAGGCTGCTTTCGTTCTTCGCTGTGAGGTCCTTGAGCGTCGTGCTCAAAGTTGTCTGCAACTGATTCTGCTGCGTGAGCATCTGCGCACGGAACTGCTCCGCGTCCTGCTTAGTCTCAGTGCGGATACGATCGGCATTCTCACGTGCGGCATCCTGCGCCTTCGCGGATTGATCCTGGAGGCTGCTGCGCAAGGTTTCAATCGTTTGCGCTTGCTGACTGCCGAGCCTGCCCAGTTGTTCATTCAACTCGGCACGGCCGGCGCGATTCTCCTCACGCAGTTGCGCTTCAAGCCGGTCTCGCAACTCCTCGAGTGGCTTCAGCGATGGCTTGCGCAATAGCAAAACAATCTGCAGCACGACCGCAATGACAACGGCAACGATGAGGGCGATGAGGAGTTGATCAGTCATTCGACCATTGTAGACGGCAGGGTGTCTCGCAGAATGGGAATGACGCAGGGTTTACATGTTTTTTGGATATTATAAAAGCGACTGAACAACGTGGGCTCTTGAGATGTCGAAGGCGAAGTGGATTTGGTTGGTGTTGTTGGTCGCCGCGGGCGGCGCATTATATGTCTGGAAGTACACCGCATGCTGCTCGGCGCCGGAGAGCGACGCGATGGTCGATGACAGCGCCGTGGAATCGCGAATTGCGACCTCACTGACGAAGCAGGAAGTCGATGCGTTCAATGAAGATGCCGACGGCTGGATTGGCATTGAGACGTATCAGAATTGGAAGGATGCGGTTTTTCCGATTTCCGAATATGACGGCATTCCGCCGAATTACAAACGCGGCATGATCAAGGTTTTCATTGATAACAAATACATCGATGGCGACAGTGACAGCGAGGTCTGGCGCCTGACGCGCATCAAGGACCGCGCGCCGAATGTTTATGCATTCGGTAACTTCACAGGACGCGCCGACGGTAACGATTCCAACCGCGACATCGCCTACATTCTCGAAAGCGCGGATTTCTCGGACAGCCAATTGTTCGTGCAATCGAGCCGCGGTGATTTGTTGTTTTACAAAAAATACAACGGCAGCCTCCCGACCGTCTCTTCGTTCCGCAAGGGTGCGAAGATTTTTATCGATAACACCGAACTCGAACCGGCACCTGAAGATGGAATGATCATCAAGGACTCCGACCGCAAGTTTGTCGTGATGTACGATCGCAAGACCAAAACCTTCAAGCAGTATCACCAATACACCAACGCTGACATCGACGAGATGAATAATCCCGAGACGATTGAGTGTGATGAAGAAAGCGGCGAGGGTTGCGGCTGATGAAACGCGCGATTGGGGTGGCGTTGTTTTTGTCGTGTGGCGTTGCGTTTGCAGCGCCTCCGGCGCGCGTTGAACCGCAGAAACCCGTCTCGCCAGCGTCGGCAAGTTCGCTGCATCGCCAGGCGTATGATGCTTACAAGAAGAAAGATTGGCTGACGGCACTGAAGTATATCGATCAAGCGATCGCGCGTGAACCGACCGATATTGATTACTGGAAGTTCAAGTCGTTGCTGCATGGCAAGGCGCAACAATATCCGCAATCGTTGGCGGCTGCAGACCGTATCATCAAGCTGGATCCGGATTTTGGTGAAGGATATTCGATCCGCGGGACGGCGAAGTATTTTCTCAAGTACAAGAACTCGGACATCCTCGACGATTACCGCAAGGCATATGCGCTCAACTATCAGGACGTCAACCTTTATCACAACTATCTCGACATGCTGAAAGAACAAGGCTTGTACGACGAAGTGAAGGACGTTTATGCGAGCTACGAAGCATTGCGACGTGGTGGCTCGGAGGAACTGGGCGAGGAAGATCCGGACATTCCGTTTTATGCGGCGATTGCTTATTACAAAACCGGTGACTACCGTCGCGCGATCGAACTCTACAGTGAAGCGATCCGCATCTCGCCGAATTACAGCGGCTATTACGTCAACCGCGCCAGTGCCTACGACGACCTGAAGGAATACACCAAGGCGCTCGATGATTATGCGCGCGCGATTCAGTGGGAGCCGAAGAACGCGAATGCGTATTACAACCGCGGCGTGACGTTTATGACGCTGGAGCGCTACGAAGAAGCGTTGCGTGATTTCCGTGAGGCCAGTCGTCTCGGCCAAAACAATCTCGACATCTGGCTCAACATCGGTGCCGCAGCAGATCAATTGAAGCGTTACGAAGAAGCGCTGGCCGCGTATGACAACGCGATGAAGATTGATCCGAAGGATGGGCGAGTTTTGTCAAATCGCGCGAACGTGTTGCGTGATCTCGGTCGACCTGCAGATGCCGCTCAAGCTGCAGCGACCGCAATGCCATTGCTTACCGGCGATAAGCAAGCAACGCTGTTGTTCAACTCAACGACATCGATGATGGCTGCCGGAGAGTATGAGAAAGCGATTGGTGTATTGACGCAAGCGGTCGCGTTGGATCCGAACCTGTCTCCCGCATGGGGACGTTTGTCGCACGCGTATTACAAGCTCGGCAATTTGCAGAAGGCGTTGGACGCTACGAACCAAGGCATCCGCGCCGATCCGAATGTGCCCGAACATTATTTGAATCGCGGCCTGATCTACATGAAGACCGGTCAGCCGGATCTCGGTGTTCGCGATTACCAAACCGCGGAGCGTTTGCGTCCTGGTGATGTCGATGCGATGGTGCGTATCGCACTCGCGTACAAGGAAGCCGACAAGTTCGATGACTCGCTACGAATCTACGAAGCATTGGCGAAAACTAATCCGTCGCTGGTTGATTTTTACATCAACTACTCTGCGTTGTTGCTGGATATGAATCAGAACGTGCGTGCGTTGGGAGTGACGAAGCAAGGCATCGCAATGCATCCCAACAATTTCAGCTTGCTCGTGAATCACGCGAATGCGTTGTCGGAGAACAAGGATTTTGACGGGGCGATTGCGTCTTATAAACGTGCAATGAAAATCGATTCGAAGGAAGTCAGCGCACCTTACAATCTCGCCAACTTGTACATGGTGGATTTGCAAAAACCATCCACCGCCATCGAGTGGTACGTCAAAGCCATGCAACTCGATCCGACTTCGTTCGGCGCATACCTCAACCTCGCGTCGGCTTACAAAGACAGCGGCAACGTCGACGGTGCTTTGAAAACTCTCGCCGACGCCATCACGCGTTTCCCGCAGCGTTACGAAGCGGCCTTCAATCGCGCCGGCATGTTGAATCAACTCGGTCGCTCCTCTGAGGCCGCAAGGGATTATGCGTTGGCGTTGAAACGCATCGACGGATTGTTGCCGCGCAATGTTTTGTCCCCTACGAAAGACCAGCTCGAAATCATGGGCTACCAAGCCTTCATCATGTATCGCATCGGTCGCGTACGCGAAGCCGCTCCGTTGATGGCACGCGTCGTCGCGCTGTCACCGGACGACGTCGAGTTCCGTCGCAACTACGGTTACATGTTGTTGGATCTGCAGCGCCCTCAGGAAGCCTCAGTCGAGTTCGCGCGTGCGTTCGCTTCTGATCCGGACGAAGTGGATTCGTGGATCGGCATGATGGCATCGACGTATCTCGTCGGTGATCGTGCGTCTCTGCCCTCCTTGAAAAAACAATTCGCCGCACGTTTCGGCTCTGAGTATCCGCTCGACCTCACGCTGCTGCCGACGTTGATGAAGGACGTTTACTGGTACACGGATTCCTTCCAAACACTCTGGCGCAACGTCATCGCGGCGCCTTAGTCGCGCATCGCCTGCAGGACAATTCTTACAAAGCGTCGATTTTAGGTTTTAATAGAGAGATTCATATCAGCGCTCGGGTTCGAGCACACGCCATGAAAAAGCAATACGATTTGAGAAATCTGAAGTCCCGCCCAAATCCATATGCGGATAGGCAGCGCCGTCTGGCCTCATCGCCACACGGCAAAAGCATTCTTCAATTTTTCATGAGATTGTTGCGCGTCGACTCAAGATCCAAATGAAAATGGCGCAACGTCTCCGCTGCGCCATCAATTGTTCGCAATGAGCCGTGTTAGCTTTTCGCGTCGAAATCGAAATCAACAGTAACGGTGCTCGTTTCGCCGGACTTCGCCGCTTTGTACTTCGAGGCCTTCGCGAATGCGATTGCGGAGTTGTCGAACTCCTCGTCGCCGGATGACTTGGTGACTTCGGCTTTCACGACGTCCGCCTTGTCGTTGATCGTGACTTTCACTTCGACTTTCGCGCTCACGCCAGCGGCAAGCTTCGCGGCAGGATAGGACGGACCTTCGGCAGGTGCAGTCGCCACAGTGACCGGCGCGGCGGATTGCGCCATCGCAAATGCGGGGACGAATAACAATGTCAAAAGAAATTTTTTCATATCAACATCTCAGCACGAGTGGTCTTCCGAATATACCCCAAGGTGCGTTCGCAAAAAATCAATCTTCCGTTTGTGCGGAATCGCTCACTGTTTCATCTTCGTCATCGGGCGTGAATTCATAATCCACTGACACCACCGAAGGCACGCCTCGTCCGTTGCCATCCTTGCCCGGGTTGTATTTGGAAATCATCGCCGCTTCAAGCGCAGCATCATCGATCGACTTGTTACCCGATGACTTCGTGATCTTCGCCATCAACACGTTGCCCTTCGCATCGATCTTAACTTCCACCGTCGCCGTCCCGCCACCTTCAGGAGCCGGTTGATTCACAGCAGGAGATGGCGACGTCGCCGGCGGCGCTGGCTGTTGCGCGAACGCCAACCCTGGCGCCAACAACAAGGAAAGTAGTAAGTGTTTCAAATCGCGGCTCCCACCACTAAATAGTCTAACTCTACCTCTACCTTAATCGAGAACTCTCGCAAACACCGCTTTCAAATATCTGCTCTCATTCGCCTGCGCCAACCACGGATGATCCGGACCCGCGCCCGACACCTTCAGAATTTGCAACGTGCGGCCGGCATAGAACGCAGCACGACGTAGCATGTCCAGGAACTGCTCTTCGGACACGAGACCGGTGCACGAGAACGTCGCGAACAAACCGCCTGGCTTCAAAACGGAGAGCGCAAGCTTGTTCATGTCGAGATATTTTTTCAGGGCAGGAATGACTTGATCGCGATCACGCGTCATCTTCGCAGGATCCAATACAACGACATCATAGAAGTCACCGCGATCGGCGGCTTCGCGCAACCACGGGAAAATATCCGCCTGCACAAACTTCACCGTGGCACCATTCAATTTCGCGTTGCCCTTGGCGATGTTCAAAACATCCTGATCGATGTCGACGCCAACAACTTCCGAGGCACCACCCTTCGCGGCGGCATAGACACCGAAGCCACCGGTGTTGCAGCACAGATCCAACATGCGCTTGCCGGAGACGTGACGTGACAACCACTCACGGTTCTCGCGTTGGTCGGCGAAGAAACCGGTTTTGTGAGCGCCGGCAGGATCCGCACGGAACTTCACACCGTACTCCGTGATCACCGATGCAGGCACCGGATCCAACGTGCGGTAATCGAAGGACTCCTGCTTTTGCACATGCTCTTCCGCGAACGAATAGAAACGGCAACCAGGAAACTCTGCAGACAACGCATCAAAAATCCAATCGCGATGCCGCCACGCACCCGCCGAGAAAAACTCCACCACAATCAAATCGCCATAACGATCCACGACGAGCCCGCTGATGCCATCACCTTCCGAGTGAACGACGCGCCATGCATCCGTGATCTCATCGAGATTCAAAGCTTCGCGGCGCAGGGAAACGGCGGTGGAAATTTTGGCACGGAACCAATGCTCGTCGACAGGAATGTGCTTGTCCGTTTCGAGAATGCGGACCGCGATGCGCGAGTGACCGTTATAAAACCCGCGACCAATCCAATCACCATCCACGCCAACGACGTTCACGATGGTGCCGGGCTTCGGGCGTTGCTCTGGCTTCTCCACGAGGCGTTGAAAAATCCACGGATGCGTGGACTTCCACGCGTTCTTCAGGCGAACAGTTGGGATGGCGTTATTCATGCGGTTATTTTAACCCCTTGCCCCGAGCGCCACGTTACCCCATATCCTTAAACATATGCAGATTCACGAACCCTCACCGCAACGCGACACCCGCACGCAACGCCAACGCGACCGCGCGAAGTTGTGGCGCGCGCTGAATATCACGTTGTTCAGTGTTTTGTTGTTGTGCGTCGTCTACTTCATGATCCAGCCAAAACTCAACATCGCCGCTTGGACCGTCGAACCACACTCGCCGCATAGTTGGCTCGGCTTGCTCACCGCACCGTTGCTGCACGGCTCCATCGAACATCTCGCCGCCAACGCGATTTCGCTGCTCATCCTTTTACCTCTCGCGCTTCTTACCTACCCGAAGGGTACGCTCTTAGGCCTTCCGATCATGTGGCTCGGCTCCGGCATCGGCGCATGGATCCTCGGTGAACCGGGCACGCATCATCTGGGCGCGTCGGGTGTTACGCATGGGTTGCTTTTTCTCATGATGACCATCGGATTGATTCGGCGCGATCGGCCATCGATTGCGGCGGCGTTGATTGCGTTCCTGTTTTATGGCGGAATGTTGCTGACCGTGTTGCCGCAGGAAGCGGGCGTCTCGTGGCAAGCGCACATGGGTGGCGCGATTGGTGGCATTATTGCAGGGATTTTGTTGCGGAATGTCGACCCACGTTCAGCGCCGCGCCGTTATAGTTACGAAGACGAACCCGAACCCGATGAATTTCTCGGCATGCCGATCGAACGGCACGACCGGAACGACTGACTTATGTTTGCCAAAAAATTACTGCTCCCCCTCGCCTGCACCGCGTTGTTGTTGTCTTCGTGCGGTGGCGACGTTAAACCCGATCCTGCACCAACGCAACAACGCAAAGTCAAAATCGGCATCGCACTCGGTGGCGGCGCGGCGAAAGGTTTTGCACACATCGGCGTCATCAAAATTCTTGAAGCGAACGGACTCACCCCGGTTGTTGTTTCCGGAACATCTGCGGGTTCCGTCGTTGGCGCGTTGTATGCGAGCGGCATGGACGCGTACACGATGCAGCAAACTGCAGTTGGCCTCGATGAATCGAAGATCCGTGACGTGTCGTTGTTTAGCGGCGGCTTGATCAAAGGTCTCGCGTTGCAGAACTACGTCAACGCTCAAGTTCAAAACAAAAATTTCCAATCCTTGAAGAAGCCCTTCATCGCCGTCGCAACGCGTTTGGACAACGGTGATCGCGTGATGTTCTCGCAGGGCAACGTGGGTCAAGCAGTGCGCGCGTCATGCAGCATTCCGGGTGTTTTTGAACCCGTCAAAATCGGCAAGCTCTCCTACGTTGACGGCGGTGTCGTTTCGCCGGTTCCTGTCGACGCTGCACGCAAGCTCGGTGCGGACATCGTGATTGCGGTGGACATCGGCGCAGCTCCCGTCGCTGGCTCAACACCATCGTCGATGCTCGGCGTCGTCAATCAATCCATCACGATCATGGGCCGCAAGCTCGGCAACGCCGAACTCCAACGTGCCAACGTCATCATCCGTCCTCGCGTCGGTCAGATTGGTGCGACGGATTTCTCCCAGCGCAACACGGCGATCCTCGAAGGCGAGCGTGCCGCTCAAGCAGCATTGCCTGCAATTCGTAAAGCGATTCTCGATAAGTCGGCGCAGCTAAATTCAAGGAGATGAGAAATGGGAAAAGGGAGATGGGTGTGCAAACCCTTTTCGTTTTTCCCGTCTCTTATTTCGCCGCTTCGAATCCCTTAAACGTCTTCACCGTCCGTAAAACGAAACTTGTGTTGACGTCCGCGACGCTCGAGTTGTTGAGCAATCGATCCAGCAAAAACCTCGAGAAGTGATCGAGATCCCTCACTGCGATCTGCAGCAGGTAATCCATGTCGCCGGTGAGCGCGTAGGCCCTGACGACCTCCGGCCATTGATTGACGAACGTGATGAATGACTCCACGGCTTCGGTGTTGTGTTCGCGCAATTGCACGCGCACGAATGACATCAAACCCAGACCGATTGCTTGCGGGTCGACTTCAGCGCGGTAGGTTCTTATCACGCCGTCCTTCTCGAGGCGTTGCACGCGGCGCAGGCATGCGGATGGACTGAGGTGCACCTTCGCGGCGAGCTCGGCGTTGGTCTGGTGACTGTTCTGCTGCAACAGGGCGAGCAACATTAAGTCGATTCGGTCCAATTCGACGCTGTTCATTGTGCCAAAACTCCATTCATCGCCCAATTATTGCACTTCGTCGGATTGTGACGCAATTTTGTTGTGTAAAAGCTGTGCTATAAGCGCAATTTTGCAACCCTGCGTTAACGTGCCCGCGCTAACTTGAATAGTTGAGCGCTGCGAAAGCACCCAATGGAGGATTTTGGCCATGAATGTTCAGACACCCACACGCGTTGAATCGCAATTGACGGATAAAGGTTACGTCCCTGTCTACACGACTGCGGTCGTTGAGCAGCCGTGGGATTCGTATACGCCTGAAGATCATGAGGTTTGGAAGATTCTCTATGCGCGTCAGCAGGAAGTGCTGAAGGGTCGCGCAAGTGATGAGTTCCTGCGCACACAGCGCGAGATGGGCATGTCGCCGGATCAGATTCCGAAGTTCCAGGACATCAACAAACTTCTCATGGACGCGACCGGTTGGCAGTTGATCGGCGTCGAGGGGCTGTTGCCGGAATTGGACTTTTTTGAGCACCTGGCGAACCGTCGTTTCCCTGTGACGTGGTGGATTCGTCGGATGGATCAGCTCGATTATCTGAGCGAGCCGGATTTGTTCCACGATCTTTTTGGACATGTTCCGCTACTCATGAATCCGGTGTTCGCAAACTACATGGCGGCCTACGGTCGCGGTGGGGTCAAGGCACACGGCATTGCGGAAGCCGCGCGCGCTGCAGCGACGACGGTCGTTGATGGCGTTGAACATTTCGATGAAGCGAAGGCGTTGTCTTTGGGTTCCGACGCATTGACGAATCTCACGCGCCTGTACTGGTACACCGTGGAATTCGGTTTGATCCGCCAGGCGGATGGCCTGCGCATTTACGGCAGTGGCATCGTGTCGTCGAAGGGCGAATCGATTTACTCGCTCGAGTCGGATGCACCAAATCGCATCGGCTTCAATCTCGAACGCATCATGCGTACGAAGTACCGTATCGACACTTACCAGAAGACTTATTTCGTCATCGACTCTTACGAGCAGTTGATGGAAGCGACCTTCCCGGACTTTACTCCGATCTATCAGCGACTTGCTGCGGAAGATGCCATTCCTGCCGGCAATGTGTTGTCGTCGGATGTTGTGTTCAATGAGGGCACGGGTGAAGGATGGCTCACTGACGGTGACGTTTAACTGCGACACGTAGCGTCGTCAGTTACGTCACCTGTCAGAGGTGAAGGTAGAGGTAGAGGTAGACTATATTAGTGAGCGCGCGACGCACTCGTCCAACTATTTATAGATCTCTTTGCGGTTACCGAGCCGCACAACCAGAATCGTGACCGTTTCATCTTGAATCGATGTAATGAGTCGATAGTCGCCGACACGAAACTTCCAGAACTCGCCGAGTGTTGGGCCTTTAAGCGCCTCTCCAATTGCACGTGGATTTTCCATCGGCGCGACTCGCTCAAGGAGGAAGCGAATGATTCGGCTTTGCACGTTTCGAGGCAGCTTTCCAAAATCCTTCTCTGCCCCGCGTTCGAACTCAATCTTCCAACTCATATTTCGCAACGAGCTCGGCGATGGAAACGGTAGAGGATCTACCTTCTGCCAATTGCTTCATACGACTCTCCGCAAGATAGATATCTTCGAGATCATCGAGATGCTCCAGAATCGCCTGGCGCGCATAGAAGCTCTTGCTTCTGCCGGTTCGTTTGGCGAGTGCTTCAAGCCGATCTTCAATTTCAGGTGGCAAACGCAGTGCGAGCATCATATTTTCTCCATATTGCTATACAAGTATAGCATCGCAGTTAATAGGAAAACTTCGCTGTCCCACCGACTGATGGCGGCGTTTAACTTTGGGGCCGCCAACCGAAAAGGACGGTCCGACTCTTGACGTAACCGAACTAACTACCGAGTGTGCGGAGGTATTCGGGCCACGCGGGGAGGTTATGTTTGCGGCGAATATAGCGGTAATACGCGGCCATGAAGACACCAAATAGAACGCCTGCCAAAATTGGCATGGAGAGTACCAGCCACAATGGGGCGTTCTGCCAGGACCACATGATGAGCCACATCGCGATGCCCCAAGCCACGGCAAAGTAGACGCCGAGTATGGTGGCCGCTTGCCAAAATGGCATGAATACCGGTGGAGTGAGGTTGAAACCGAGCTTGCGTGCCATCTTGAGGAACGGTGGGTTCGAGGTCGAAGGCTTGATGCCGAGTCCTTCGAGTTGTTTTTGCATCGCTTCGATTTGTTCGGGTGTGGTCATGACGTTCGATTACGGAATGGAAAAATGTTGGGCGCGGCAGGGTTTGGGGTTTCCGTCATTTTTGCACATGCCGTCGAGGTCGCGGGGGGTCGGTTCAGGGATTTACGGCGTTACTGATGTTGATGGGAAGGGTCAGTGACCGTGTGCGCTTCTGTGAGCACTCGTCTTCTGAAACGACGATTTGTTTCGCCCACTCCACCACTGTCTTATCGATGTCGCGGTTGCCTGAGCTTTGGAGAATGCCCGCGGTGACCACATGCCCATCGCTGCCAACGGCCAGCCGCACAATCGGCATTTGGTACTTAAGGAGAACGTCAGGTGACTTCGCGCTGGCTTCCGAGGCAATATCGAAGATCGTCCTGCCCAAAATAGCTGTATCAGGCTTCGACACCATCGCAACTCGGTAGTTCGTGCACGCGTCAATTGGCATTGGTGCGGGTGCGGGTGGCGCAGGAAGCTGCTGCGCAAACGCAGTGCCCGCGACGGACAGTAGAACTACTGCTAGGAGTGACGCACGTTTAATCAAAGCTGCTCGCACCTGGAAATTTCCTGCAGAAACAAAGACGGCTCATCAAGTCCAAGATACACCGTGCGGATTTGTTTTTTGCCAAATAGAGTTTGCAGTCGAGTGTCGGGCTTCAATGTGATCATGATGTTGGCGGTTCCGGTGCCGATGATAAGACGGACGCGCATTCTCGCAAACATTAGGGCTTCTCGATCACCGTCGTCACGTAAAACAAATTGCGGTTCCGTGCTTGAGACTTTCGTTGCACGCTTCGAACAAACACACCCACGTGATGATCTCGCGCTCAAGGTCGTCCTCGTCGTCGATGCGAGCGTCGATTTTGGCGACTTCAACGTCGGTGAGTTCACCTTCCTGCAATGTGATTCCAAGCGCGGGGGCGACAAGTTGAAGTTCTTTTTTCAACATGTGAGTTGAGCCGAGCATGCCGCCGGCCAGCTCCTGCTGATCATCGAAAATCACGTCAACAAATTCAATCGGCACGTAATAGCCCTCGGCATCGGAGTGGCACAGCAAGTGACTTTCGAATTCCATCATCACTTCATCGAGCAACGGATCGTCGCCTGGGTCTTCATCGGCACCGAGTGGACTCGCCATCCAACTTGCATCACGCGCCCGATGCGCATACGCGCGACGAAGATAATGCAAAAACGAATACGGAAACCCAATCATCTTGTCACGGCGGATACTTGCCGGGACGTCGGTCGGTTCGGTGTGCTCAGGCAAACCATTCTCACGAAGCAGCTTGTTCACCACCTTCATGTCCGCATTGAAATAATCTGCGCTCTCGGGATCATTCTTGATGATGTCCGCGAGCATGTCGGTTGATACGGAAAGCCCCATTCTCCACTCCAATGCCAGCCAGTTTCAATTATTACCCCAAGCGTCTTCGCCGCTCCCAACATCAACTTCAACGCAACAATCGGCATCGAATGCGAGCGCTTGGCCAGGCGCGACTTTCACACCCAAATACTCATGCCACCAGTGTGATGCAGACGCGTCATGTTGCGAGAGAATTTTCAGAGCGACGATCGTATCGACCCGATAGGCGAGAAACTCAATCTCAACGTCACCGGTTTCGAGCACCTGCTTAAACTTCATCGGTTGCGGTTGCACTGGAAGAAGCTCGGTCAAAGGGAGAGTGAGGCCGATCCATTTTTGGCGGATTTCGATCGGTGCTTCGCCATACTTCGGCGCGCGTTCAATTCGGATGTAGCGACGGTGAAGTCCATTCCGATAGCCGCTCAGGAATGTTACGAGTTTTTCGATGACGTCAGGATCACTCGATTGCACCACAAAAACTTCCCGGTCATCCCTCACCACCTTCGCTCCGATATGCGCTGCGATGATGTGTTCGAAGTAGTCGTACTTGTAAAGCTCGTCGCGATGAACTTGCTCTGCCCAACTCGGTGGCATGAATTCAAACGTGATCTCAATCGTGCCGTCTTGCTTGTTCCGCAAAACAGGTTCGCCTAGTGGATCGAATCCTTGTATTGTCTTCCCTTCCTCGGCGATCAAGAGTCCGTTGATTTTTTCAAAACATCGACCCGCCGGCCATCGCACGTCAACGACGTCGAGATCCGCAACTTCAAACGGCGCGTCGACCACGATGCCGACGCCTTCACCACGACCCCACGAGTCGAAATCACTGGGCTCCCAGGTCTCGGAGTTTTTGCGTACGAGCGTACCACTCTGAAACTTGTTGATCATGGACTGCCAAATATTCTTCAGTTGTGAATTTATAACACGGGAATATCGCAGTATCAGGAATCCGCGGAATGGTTTTCGACTTCGTGTGCGTTGTATTCGGCTGCATCCAAAACATCGCGGAGCGAAGTGCGCAAACGGGTCGAGCCATCTTGATCGATCTCCGCATCATCGAAGGCAAGATAAATTTTCCAAGTGAGTTCTGGAATTTGGTCCGTGTAGATGACGTAGCCGGCGAGGTTGTTGATCGCACGGTCCGAGTTATCGAATGACAATTGGTCGGTCAGGAATTCTTCGGCGATGAATTTCGCAAGTGAATCTATGAGCGTCAATGGTTCTTCGTCGCGATGGCGGCTGAACGCTGCCGAGAGGCGATTGATGAATTGATTGTCGGCACGATCATGCAAACAGATTTCGTAAAGCTCGTTGAGAATCTCGTTCGTCATTTCTTAGCCCCCTTGTACCGCATCTACGATATCAAAAACACCACGATGCTCGCCGCGCCGACGACGGTGGGAGCAATCACCACATCACAAACCGGCGCGCTCAAGCACCCACCCGAACGCATCGAGTGGCACCCGGAAAATCGCGGTGTCCGTCATTGCAGCCCACCCATCCAAACGGAATCGCCAACACCGCAATGACGACAAGGTCCATGACCGCGAGCAACCACTCGCGTCGATTCTCATCGACCTTCACCCAAGTCGCCGCGATCAACGACTGCTACGCCCCCTTCTCTTTGCTCGATGACTTCATTCTTCCCGCAACATGCGTGCCCGCGCAACCACATCTCAAAAACTCGCTTTACCAAAATTGCCCTCCCCGTAACCTCAGAACAATTCCGGCTGCACCACGTCGCCCGATGACTCCGACACCGACGGCGCCAAAGAAGAAATCGCCGACAACCCGACACCCACCAACCGATACCGCTCGCCCGCGCGATCCGCCACCCGATCCCGCAACTCCAACGCCAACGCAGCCAACGCGGCCGCATCAGAAGGCATGACCGCCGGCGACACCGAACGCGTCAAAGTCCGAAACGACGACGTCTTCAACTTCAACACCACTGTGCGTGCAGCACGCGCAGGCGACGCCGCCAAACAATTCCGCTCATACGACGACCACACGCGCGTCGCCAACGACCGAATCGCATCGGGAAACTCGTACAGCATCAAGTCCGACTCAAACGTATCCTCGGCGGAAATCGAAATGTGCGGCCGATTCGGCTGCACCGCCTTGTGATCGATCCCAAACGACAACTCATGCAGCCGATGCCCCCACTCACCAAACCGCGCGACCATCTCACTCGCCGAAAACCTGCGAATATCACCCGCCACAAAAATCCCATGCCCATGCAAACTCCGCTCCATCACCTTGCCGACCCCCGGGATCCGCCCCACCGGCAACGCCTCGAGAAACCCCAGCACCATCTCCGGCCGCACCACAAACTGCCCGTCAGGTTTTCGCCAGTCGGACGCAATTTTTGCCAAAAACTTATTCGGCCCCACCCCCGCCGACGCCGTCAACCGCAACTCCTCGCGAATATGCTGCCGAATCATCTGCGCAATCGCCGTCGCCGACCCCAGATTCAACTTCGGCTCCGTCACATCCAGATACGCCTCGTCCAAACTCAGCGGCTCAATCACATCGGTATATCTTCCAAAAATCTCCCTAATCCCCGCCGACACCGCCTTATACTTGCCAAAATCCGGCGGCACAAACACCGCCTTCGGACACAACCTCTCCGCCGTCACCGCCGGCATCGCCGACCGCACCCCAAACTTCCGCGCCTCATACGACGCCGCACACACGACCGACCGCGCGCCCTTCCACGCCACCACCACCGGCTTCCCCCTCAGCGTCTCATCATCCCGCTGCTCCACCGACGCATAAAACGCGTCCATGTCCACATGGATAATTTTCCGCTGGCCATAATCCGGTTGCATCCCCTCATTATCCCACCGCCGCCGTCCCCCACACACCGACACCGGACCCCCGCGCGCACGCTCGCGACCCGCAAAGTGCACTGCTGCCCTGAATACGCGGAAACATTTGTAACCACCGGAAACTTTTGTAACCGCTGCTGCCGACTCGATGACCACGGCAGACACCTCGAATAACGTCGCTTTTGACAAAACGACCAAATCCGATCTCCGCTCCCGCCCCGACCCACGAATCTTGCGCTGTCACAATTGTGGCAAATCGCAACCAAAACGGTGTCGATCGGAACCGTTTCGCAACCAAAGTGCATCAATTTGTCACAATTGTGACACCCCGCGAAAACAAACCCCCGCCACCGCCGCGCGTCACAACGCGCCACGCCACGCGGCGCAGCCCGCGAGACACACTCCGCGAGCTCGGAGAACGACTCAACGAAGTACAATATGGGGCACCACAGACAACCAACCGGGAACGCAGAGCCATGAGTAATGTTTCGCTGACGCGATTTTTGCTGGAAGCCCAACAAAAGGGACAGATCGACGCCGAGCTACGGCTCTGCATTACGGTGGTGAGCCAAGCGTGCCGCGTCATTGCGAACTCCGTTAACAAGGGCGCCCTCGGCGGCGTGCTTGGAGATGCGGGCACCGGCAACATCCAGGGCGAGGCCCAAAAGAAGCTCGACGTCATCTCCAACGAAATCCTCCTCGAAGCGAACGCCTGGGGCGGCCACCTCGCGGGCATGGCATCCGAAGAAATGGACCACTCCATCCCGGTGCCGCAGCATGACGACGATGCGGACAGCCGTTACCTCCTTTTGTTCGACCCACTCGACGGCTCATCGAACATCGACGTGAACATCTCCGTCGGCACCATCTTCAGCGTGCTCAAGTACGAAGGCGATGGCACACCGACCGACGAAGACTACCTCCAGCCGGGCACCAAGCAAGTCGCGGCGGGCTACTGCACCTACGGACCGAGCACCACCCTCGTAATCACCGTCGGCCACGGCACTCACGCATTTACGCTGGACCGCGAGATCGGAAGTTTCGTCCTCACTACGAAGAACGTCCAGATCCCCGAAGAGACCAAAGAATTCGCGGTCAACATGTCGAATCAGAGGTTTTGGGAAAAACCAATGCAAGACTACGTCGGCGACATGCTCCTCGGCAAGACGGGCCCTCGCGAGAAGGACTTCAACATGCGCTGGGTCGCATCGATGGTTGCGGACGTGCACCGGATCATGACGAGAGGCGGGATTTTTTCGTATCCAATCGACGAGAAGGTCGCCGCGAAGGGCGGGAAGCTGCGACTGTTGTATGAAGCGAACCCAATGTCATTCCTGATCGAACAAGCGGGCGGCGCGGCGAGCACCGGACGTGGACGCATGCTGGACGTGCAACCGACGGGGCTGCATCAGCGAGTGCCGGTTTTCCTGGGTTCCAAAAAAGAAGTGGAAGCCGCCGTGCAATACCACACGGACTTCGACAATCAATCCAAGTAAGTCGACTTAATCTGCTGAGCCAAGTCTACGAAGTCGGCGAAGTTCGCCGGCTTCTGGAAGTGCGCGTCGGCACCGAGAGCCTCGCTGGTCACGCGTTCGTTGGGATCGTCGCTCGTTGTCATCAACACGATCGTCAATTCCTTCGTCGCGGGATGCGCACGCAACTCCTTCAAAACATCCATCCCATTCAACCGCGGCATGTTGATGTCGAGCAGCACGAGTTTGAGATGATGCAAAACCGCCGGTTTCGTCTGCAACTGGTCCACGGTGCCCACAGGATCACCGGAGTAGAGTAACAATTGCGGCGCATTGATTTGGTCAAGCGCCAGACGCGTCAAATCGGCATCGTCCTGAGAATCATCGATCATCAGGATGGCGCCGGACTCAATATCCGAGTCAGTGACAGATTCCAATTCTTTCAGAGCCATGGCTTTCAAGCAAAACGTACAACCAAACCAGTTAACAGTGCATGATAGATGCTCAAACGTAACGGTCGCGTCAACACCTGCACACCGCGCTCACACTCCATTTCATTATGATGGGACTCCATGTTCGAACTTCTCAATAGCTACCTCGACTTCCCCTACGCAAAGGTGATCGTCACCGGGCTCTGGTCGGGGTATGTGGTTGTTTTGGGCGGTTGGATCATTTTGCAAAAACGCGAGCCCATCGCAACCCTCTCCTGGGTCATCACACTTTCCATGCTGCCCTTCATCGGCTTCGTGGTGTATTACCTGATCGGCCCGATGCGCATCGAGCGCCAGACCCTGCGCCGCTCCCGCTCCACCGCAATGTTCATGGAGCACGAGGCATTCAAGGACGTCGACCGCGACGCCGTGGAACTCTCGCGGATGATCCTCGCCACGACCGGCCTCCCCCCGACCACCGCCCGCAACGTCCGCTTGCTCATCGACGGTGGCCAAAAATACCCCGCGCTGCTCGAAGCCATCGCCTCCGCTCAGGATCATATCCACATTGAGTACTACATTTTCCTGGGCGATGAGACCGGCACGCTGATCCTCCAGGCGTTGGAGGCGAGGGCCCGCGAAGGTGTGAAGGTTCGCCTGCTGATCGACGCACTGGGTTCGGCGCGTTTGAAGCGCTCGGCGTTGAAGCCGTTGATGGACGCGGGTGGTGAAGTGGCGTGGTTCCATCCGACTCGTTGGTTCCGTTTTTGGCAAAAATCATGGGCCAACCTCCGCACCCACCGCAAAATCGTGGTCATCGATGACATGATTGGTTTCGTCGGCGGGATCAACGTCACCGACGATGAGGATGAGCGACTGCACGAGACTGCCTACCGCGACTTGCACGTGCGCGTCGAGGGCAACATTGTTCGCGAGTTGCAGGTGGTTTTTCTCGAGGATTGGGCTTACGCAACCGGCCAAAAGCCCCCTCACATCCGCCACCCGCGCCCGCAACGCGGTGATGTGCTTGCACAGGTCGTCGCCTCGGGCCCGGACTCCACCAAGGAAGCGATCCATCGAAGTTTTGTTTCCATGATCGGCAACGCCAAGGAGCGGGTGTGGTTGATGACGCCCTACTTCGTTCCCTCTGAGGCCGCGCGCATGGCTCTGACGTCAGCCGCGTATTCGGGCTTGGATGTCCGTGTAATGGTTCCAAAGGAATCTGACTCCAAGCTCGTCACTTACGCCGCGCGGTCTTATTTCGATGAGTTGCTCGAGGCCGGCGTCAAAGTCTATGAATACGGCCCTCGCCTGCTGCACACCAAAGCGATTCTCTGCGACGATGAGACCGTGATGATCGGGTCGGCGAATTTTGACCAGCGTAGTTTTCGGCTGAATTTCGAGGTCATGATCCTGATGCAGGATGCCGGCGTTGGTGCGGAGTTGGCGGATTTGTTCGTGCATGAGATGAAGTCGGCACCGGCCGTCCGTAACGATCGTCATCGTCCACTGTGGTCGGCGCAGCTGCCAGAGGCCGTCGCTCGCTTGCTCTCTCCTGTTCTCTGATTCGTCCGTCATGACTAGCATTCACACTCGCACCCGCACGCAGCTCAGCGTCAACGTCAACAAAATCGCCGTTCTCCGGAACTCCCGCGGTGGCTCTCTGCCATCTCCTCTCGACTTCGCGCGCCGCTGTCTCGCCGCCGGCGCCGACGGGATCACGGTGCACCCTCGCCCCGACGAGCGCCACATCCGCGCCTCTGACGTCTACGAGCTCGCCCCCTTGTGCCACTCCGCCGGCGTCGAGTTCAACATCGAGGGCAATCCCTTCGCACCCGCCCGCGGCAACTACCCTGGTCTCCTCGCTCTCTGCGCTTCGACGTCCCCCGCACAGGTGACGCTAGTCCCCGACTCGGACGGCCAGATCACCTCCGACCACGGTTTCAGCTTCGCCGCCGATGAAGCCGCGTTGCGCGACGTTATCCCCGCGTTCGCCGAACTTGGCGCGCGAATCTCTGTTTTCGCCGACGCTGAAACGCCAGATTTCGCGCTCGCCCGCTCCTGCGGCGCCGACCGCATCGAGCTCTACACCGGCCCCTACGCGGACGCCTTTGATCTCGACGACGCTGGCGCCCTCGCCTCCGCCGTTGCGCGTTTCGCCGACGCCGCCCGCCGCGCCCAAGCCGCCGGCCTCGGCGTCAACGCCGGCCACGACCTCTCGCAATTCAATCTCGCCTACTTCCTGTCGAACGTACCCGGCGTCGCCGAAGTCTCGATCGGCCACGCACTCGTGTCTGAGTGCCTCATTGACGGACTGCCCGAAACACTCGCCCGCTACCGCGCCGCTCTGGTCTAACTCACATTTACCGGGTGTCACATTTGTAACAAAACGCATCACTTCGCAACCGAAACGGTGCCGTTTCGGAACCGTTTCGCAACCAAAGTGCATCAATTTGTTACAAATGTAACACCCCAATATTCCCGCACCCTACCGCCCTCGCGGTTGCTCCGCCGCGCAGCGGCTTCGACTCACGCTCAGCCAACCCCGCACAAAAAAAGCCACCCGTTTCCGAGTGGCTTTCCGACAGGTAATGCTGTGCTACGTATTACATTGCTGGTTGCACGAACCCAATCTTTTCCATATCCGCATTCTTCGCTTCGGCGAGAACCTTCGCCAAAGTTTCGTACTGCGCGTCCGGATTGACGTCGATTTCCAACAGTGGCTGATTGGTCGGATCCTTTGCAACTTCCTGCTTCATCAAGTTTGGCAACTGCGACAAACTTGCGGGCATGTTGTTCCAGTAAATCTGTCCTGTCGCATCGATCCGCAACGGAATCGGATCTGGCGGAGTCTTCTGTTCCGGCGGCGGATTGTTCGTCGGCTGCGGAAGGTTGACGTCGATAGGATAGGAAGAAATTGGAGCCGTCACCATGAAGATGATCAGCAAAACCAACATAACGTCGACGAGCGGCGTCACGTTGATATCGGCCATTGCATTGCTACCGCCTGAGTTTCCTGAAAAAGCCATTTCTTAAATCTCCAGCGATTATTGCTTCTTTTCGGCCGTTGCCACGAACCCGACCTTGCGCATACCTTGCGCTTGGGCGAGCTGTACAACTTTCTGGATATCACGGTACTTCGTCGTTTGATCGCCGCGGACGTTCACCTGTGGCTGAGGCGTCTTCTGCGCTTCAGTCGCGAGGAACGTTTCCATCTGATCCATGGTCGTGGCCGCGTCATTCAAATAGACAGCGCCATTGTCCGTCACAGCAATCGTGATAGGAGGGACTGGCATATTGCTGTCCTTCTTATCCAAATTTGCTTCGGGCAACGCGACCTGGACTTTGTGTTGCATCAGCGGTGTAGTAATCATGAAGATGATCAGCAAAACTAACATCACGTCCACCAGAGGTGTCACGTTGATATCAGCCATCATGCCGCCTTCATCTCCGCCTCCACTCATTGCCATGTTCTGTAACTCCGAAAAAATCGATTGCTATGTTCTTGGATCATCGTGGAGAACCACGTAGAACCGTAATGGTTTTTTGATTTCAGGGGAGCACGTTATCGCGTTAGACAACGGACGCTCCCACTGACATCGATACAACTAATTAGCGAACGCGCGAACCCGTTGCGAAGAAGTCGTGCAGGTCGTGTGCAAACGTGTCGAACTTCGAGTTCGTCACCTTGTTACGACGGTTGAAGAAGTTAAACGCCAACACGGCTGGAATTGCAACGAACAGACCGGCTGCGGTCATGATCAGTGCTTCACCGACTGGGCCAGCAACAGCTTCAATACCGGCGTTACCCGACGAACCGATCTTGATCAGTGCGTGGTAAATACCCCAAACCGTACCCAACAGACCGACGAACGGTGCGGTTGCACCCGTGGTTGCGAGGATGGTCATACCATTTTCGAGCTTCATCGACTCACGGGTCACAGCTTGACGCAGTGCGCGGTCAACGAATTCCGAACGGCCCAGGGTGCTACCCAATGCCGAATCAGCAGTGCCGTGGTGCGTAGCAGCTTGTGCTGCGTCCAAAGCAATCTTCGAGAATGGTTCGCTCGCTGGTTGCTCTTCCATGTAGCGCATCGCGTCTTGAATGTTTGGCGTATCCCAGAACGTGCTGACAACCTTGTCCGAGTTCGAGGACAAACGCATGTTACGGAAGAAATTCATTGCGATCGAGTAAATCGAGCCAACCGACATCAACACCAACGTGATGAATACGATCCAGCCCATGGCGTCGAAGTTTTGAAGCAAATGGGAGAAACCCATTTGTTGAAAAGCTTCGGCATTGTTGCCTCCGGTTGCAGCGGCGGTGGTTTCCTGCAGCATAACGCTTACCTTTTATATGTCGTTAAAAAAAGAAAAACTAAGGGTACTACGAGTTACATCTATTCCGGAATCCGATTATTCCGGAGAGAATTCATAATCGACCGACACAGTCGCGCCGACACGTTGACCGTCCGAGTTCACGCCGGCGTTGTACTTCGAACGCTTCGCTGCGGCTTCTGCAGCACGGTCGAGGTTACGGTTGCCGGATGAACGACCGATACGGGTACCGGTGACGTTACCGTTGGCGTCAATCGTGACAAGGATCGTCACCGTACCGCCAATGCCCGCATTCAATTCGTTACGCGGATATTCCGGTTGGTTCAGACCATAGGACGATGGATCGATGCCTGCCTGGCGTGGCTTCTCTGCCGGTGCAGCTGGTGGCGAGACCGGTGGCGCCGGTGGAGCTGGACGCGATGGCGGAGCAGGAGGTGCCGGTGGCGGTGCCTGATAGGACATCGGCGGTGAATCATCAAAGACCACTGGCGGCTGCGGAGGCGGCGGCGTAGGCTGCGGCTTGATCTGCTGCTGCGGTTGGATCTTGATCTGCTTGATTTCCTTGATCGGCTCCGGTGGTGGTGGCGGTGGAGGCGGTGGTGGTGGTTTGATGATATTCACCATTACCGGATCTTCATCCGCAGCCGCCATTGGCGGAGGCGCCATTGGCGCGAGCATGAAAAGCAGTGCAGCGGCGTGGACAGCGATTGCAGCAGTAATACCTGCTACTCGCGGCCAGCTGATGGCATTTTCATCTTCTTCGTCTCGGCGATTGTAATTTCGGACTTCTAGCTGTTGCATATGCGCCATGGGCTCTGGTTGTCCGGTACACCTTCGCGCACCGGGCTGGGGGGAATTAATCCTCGCTAAACGCCATAGCGTCGCGCGAGAACCTTAAATATATACAGCAAAAAAACAGGACTTCCAATACTTGAAGTTTATTTTTTTTCTGGTAGTGCTCGGGAATTATTTCTTCTTCTGCAGGATTACAGTCGATCCACCCTTGTCTGGCAGTGCCAAAATCTGGGCCGAAGTCTTCTTGTCGTTATCGCTCGAAATGCCCTTGGCTTGCGCCTTTCGCACAGCATCCTTCGCCTTCACGTTCTCACCGCGCTGCCAGTAAATGCGTGCGAGGTTCATGTAAACGCTGCCGGATTTCGCGTCAGGTGCAGCCTTTTCGAAATATTCGATTGCCTTGCCTTCCTGGTCCGTATAGAAGTATGCCTGCGCCAAAGCGAGGTTCACTTGGCCGTCTTGCGTCAGGACTTTGCTCGCCAAGCCTTCGTTAATGACGTCAATGACTGCCTTGTCCTGACCATCTTGCTGGCTGAGCATGATGAAGAGGTTGCGGTAGTCGGCATCGGTCGTCAGCAACTTGGCCGCACGCATTTTTTGCATAACAGCCAACGCTTCTGCGTTACGGTTGGCGTCCAAAAGCAGGGCAGCGTAATTCATCTGCGCCTTCTTATCGTTTGGATTCTTGTCAGCCATGGCCTTGGCTTCGCCGATCGCTGCACCGGAGTTACCGCTCTTGTTCAACGAAAGCATATACAGCTGCTTCCAGTTGTCCGGGGCGTCCGGCTTGCCATCGATGGCGATCTTCGCATTCGCGGCTGCTTGCGCGAACTTGCCTTGCTCATATTCGTTCTGAGCGAGGAGGTAACGCGCATCAGCCGAGTTGCTCTTCGTTTCATCGAGGAAGCGTTGGAACGTCGCGGCGGCACCGGCGAAATCATTGGACTGCGTTTGCACGATGCCCATGTTGTACATCATTTCGAAGTGACCGTTGTTGTCAAGACCGTTCGCATCGAGACCTTGGCGGAAGAACGCAATTGCTTTCGCGTTGTCGCCGGCCTTGTTCGCAATCAAACCACCGATTTGCGCGGAGAACGACTTGTCGTAAGCGTTCGCTTTCGGATCGGCCAAAATCTTATCCACCAACGCCAAGTTTGCCGCGTTCTTCGACGGGTCCTGATACGTCTTGATCATGTCGTTGATCGGCTTGTTGTAAGCCTGAGTCGTGCGCGCATCCTTCGCAGCTGGTTCGTTGCGGGTCGACGACGGGTAGCGCTTGGCATCTGCGGCTTGCTTAGCAGGTGCGGCGACAGCCGATGTTGCGACTCCACCACCGACAAGCAAGGCGGCGGCGATTGCGGCGCCGAGTAGGGCGCGCGACGGTTTGATCAAAGACATCTCAGGAAACTCCGGTAAACCAATTTTGCAAAGATAAGCAGTCCACGCTACGAAAAAACGCGCCTTTTTGCAATATCGCCATTAACCGCAACGAGGACGCAAACCCTTCTTCTGCGCTTCTTCGTACCTAGGCAATAGACCTGCGGCGCGGTTCTGAAGTTCACTGATTCGCGTTTGTGGGTTCGGGTGAGTCGACATCCACTCGGCCGGACGGTTGCTGCCGCTGATGGACACCATGTTTTGCCACAGGTTTACCGCCTGACGTGGGTCGAAACCGGCCGCTGCCATCAACTGCTGACCAATGACGTCCGCTTCAGTTTCCTGTGCGCGGGAATTAGGTAGCAAAAACGCACCCTGCGCCGTCATGCTTCCCACACCTTGTGCAATCTGACCGGCCGTTTGGCCATAACGAGCGCCAACGACAGCGCCCAGGATGCCGACCAATTGTTGGCTACCCAGTTGGCGAGAAATGCGGTCGTTATGGTGACGTGCGAGGACGTGGCCAATTTCATGCGCAATCACGCCTGCCAGTTGATCCTGGTTACGTGCCGCCTGAAAAATCCCCGTATACACGCCAACCTTGCCACCCGGCAGCGCAAACGCATTCGGTTCCTTATTCACGAAAACCGCCGTTTCCCACCCTGTGCGCGACTCCGCCGGAATCTGACTCACGAGCGAGTTCACGACGCATTGGACGTAACGGTTCTGCGCGGCATCGGTGGATTGCGGCAACTTCTGCTTATATTCCTGGAACGCTTGCGCGCCCATCTGCGCCAATTGCTGGTCAGAAACCGCGTTGTATTGGCGTTGGCCAGTCGGGGAGGTTGTGGTGGCACAGGATGCCAAACCAGCGGTAAGGGCGACGGCGAGGAGCAGCTTTTTCATGGTCAGGACCTCAAGATTCTAGGAAGTTGCATTCAGTGTCGCGACTCGAGTCTTAATTCTGAGTCAAAAAACACCTCTAACACCACAAGCTTACGCCGTTTTGTTCAGCTTTGTGAGCCGCGGAGCGGCTGAGCTACTAGCTGTTAGCTACTAGCTCTCTGCCGACTCCTGCTGCTTTTGCCTTCGGCTGGGTAAGAGGTAAAAGCTAAACGTAGTTGCCCAGCTAGTAGCCAGTAGCTAGTAGCCAGCGCGTAGCGCTAAATGTCCAGATTCGAAACCTTCAGCGCGTTGTCTTCGATGAACTCACGGCGAGGCTCCACGATGTCACCCATCAAAGTCGAGAAGATTTGGTCGGCGGCGACGGCGTCTTCGATTTTGACTTGGAGCAAGCGGCGCGTGTCCGGGTTCACCGTCGTGTCCCAAAGCTGTTCCGGGTTCATTTCACCGAGACCCTTAAAGCGTTGGATTTGGCGACCCTTCTTCGCTTCTTCGAGCAACCAGGCTTGCGCTTGTGCGAAGCTGCGGATCTCCTCCGATGCCTTGCCGCGAACGATGCGGGCACCTTCGCCGATCAAGCCGTGCAGGGCAGCGGCCGCTTCACGGAGTGAACGCAATTCACCACCTTCGAAGACCGACAACGGAATCACTTGCAGCAATTCTTCGCCCATGTGTTGCTTGGCGACGAGTAGGGCAGCAGGGTGTCCTTCGGTTGCTTCACGGATGCTGAGTTTGTAGACCGGTTGTCCCAAAACACCACGATTTAAGCGCTTTTCGAGAGCTTCGAGCTCGTGAGCTTCGTCGGTATTCGCAGCAAGTGTCTCGGCATCGAGCGGCGTAAAGTCGATCAATGATTCGAGTACTTTCGGATCGTAACGGTGTGCGTTGCGTGCGATGGTTTCGCGCGCGCCGGCAAACGTCAGCAACAACTTCTCGAGCGCCTGACCGGTGATGGCCGGAGCATTCTCAGTTGGATACAACTCCGCACCTTCGATCGCGTTGTTCGCGAGATACTCGTTCAGTGCGTTGTCGTCCTTGATGTAAAGTTCATTTTTGCCTTGTTTGATCTTATACAGCGGCGGCAGACCAATGTAGATGTGTCCGCGTTGAATCAGCTCAGGCATTTGACGGTAAAAAAACGTCAGCAACAACGTGCGGATGTGCGAACCGTCGACGTCGGCGTCGGTCATCAAGATGATGCGGTGGTAACGCAGCTTGTCCGGATCGTAATCGTCCTTGCCACCACCACGGCCAATGCCGGTGCCGAGCGCAGTGATCAGTGTGCCAACTTCCGCGGAACCGAGCATGCGGTCATAGCGGGCGCGCTCGACGTTGAGGATCTTGCCCTTCAACGGCAAAATCGCCTGCGTCTTGCGGTTGCGGCCCTGCTTCGCCGAACCACCTGCCGAGTCACCCTCGACGATGAAGAGTTCGGATTTCGCAGGATCCTTCTCCTGGCAGTCCGCCAACTTACCTGGCAGACCCGCGATATCCAGCGCACCCTTACGGCGCGTCATGTCGCGTGCCTTGCGTGCAGCTTCGCGGGCGCGGGCGGCCTCGACGATTTTGCCGGAGATAATTCTCGCTTCCGACGGGTGTTCTTGCAGGAACTCCTGCAAACGTGCTGCGAACGTGCTTCTAACTGCAGGCTCTACGTCAGAACTGACCAACTTGTCCTTGGTTTGGCTCGAAAAGCTCGGATCCGGCACCTTCACCGACAAAACCGCAATCATGCCTTCGCGCATGTCTTCGCCGGTCAGGTCGATTTTCGCCTGTTTCGCGATGCCATTCTCGTCAATGTACTTCTTCAGCGTGTCCGTCAATGCGGCACGGAAACCCTTCAAGTGGGTACCACCGTCGCGCTGTGGAATGTTGTTCGTATAGCAAAACATCGTTTCCTGATACGAATCCGTCCATTGCATCGCCACATCGACCACGATGCCATTCATTTCGCCCGAGACGGCAATCACGTTCGGATGCAGCGGCGTACGTGACTTCGCAAGATGCTGCACGAACGATGCAATGCCGCCCGCGTATTCAAACACGTCATGCTTACCTTCGCCGCGCTCATCAATCAGCTCGATGCGGACACCGGAGTTGAGGAACGACAGCTCGCGCAAACGGCTCGCCAAAATATCGTAATGGAACTCGACATCGCTAAACGTCGATTTCGCAGGCCAAAACTGGATCTTCGTCCCGCGTTGGTCCGCTTCGCCAACCACCGCCAACGGCGCTTGTGGCACACCGTGTGCGTATTCCTGGTGGTGATGCTGTCCGTCACGCCAAATGTCGAGCACCAGCTTCTCTGACAGCGCGTTAACCACCGAAACACCCACACCGTGCAGACCGCCGGAAACCTTGTACGAGTTGTCGTCGAACTTACCGCCCGCGTGGAGGATCGTCAAAATCACTTCCGCCGCCGAACGTCCTTCCGTCTTGTGGATACCGGTCGGAATACCGCGCCCGTTGTCGATGACCGAGCACGAGCCGTCCTCGTGCAACGTGACCGTCACTGCAGTCGCGTGGCCCGCCAGCGCTTCGTCGATCGAGTTATCGACGACTTCAAAAACCATGTGGTGCAAGCCCGTACCATCATGCACATCGCCGATGTACATGCCTGGGCGCTTGCGAACCGCGTCTAAACCTTCAAGAACCGAAATACTATCGGCGTTATAGTCGCCCGAAGGCTTCACTTGAGTGCTCACGGAATCGCTTGATGACATCCAAAAATCCTAATGAATTCAACGACGTAGAAAGTCGTTCTTTGACCGTAAATTATAGCATTTTTCGGGATTTCACACCAGTCCGCCCCTGTGGGTAACCGTGTGCGTAACCTGTGGATTCAGGCTTCGATTTGGCCTTGTTCCACGTGGAATAATTGCACTTCCTCGCCCCAGTCGCTCAACGCCTGCGGCACCTGCGTCCCCGTGACAAAAACCTGCACATCCACCGCACTCAACCAGTCAAACACGCGCTGCTGATGCGTCGCGTCCAATTCCGACGCCACATCATCCAGCGCTATCACCGGCCAGCTTCCAGTATGCTCTGCGTAGTGCACCGCCTGCCCCAACAACACCGCTAAAGCCGACGACTTAGCCTGTCCACGCGACAAATGGTCACGCGTGAGCCCTGTGGCGAATTTCAGCTCCCAATCCGCCCTATGCGGACCGACGCTGGTGAAACCGCTCTGGCGGTCCCTATCGCGTTGAATCAGCAAGGCATCGGCGAATTCACCGAGGTCCGTGCGCCAGCCAGGTGAGAACTCCAAATCGAACAATTGCAGTTCCGGTGCCAATTCGCCAGCCGCTTTCAGGACTGGTTCCTTCAACTCCGCCACATAGCGCTCCCTGTAAGCCGTCAACGGAGCGCCCGCACTCACCAACTCATGATCCCATGCATCCAACTGCGCCAGAGACGCGCCTGTCTTCAATAAGGCGTTACGTTGCTTCAGCGCCCGCGAATACCTGCGCCAGTAGCCAATAAACATTGGTTCCACGTGGAACAATCCCCAATCAAGGAATCTGCGGCGACCCTCGGCGCCACCCATGATCAGGTTATGGCTGCCCGGCTCGAACGTAATCACCGCCAGCGCCGCACACAGCTCGCCCAGCGATGTAACGTCCTCTCCATCCAACCGTCCTGTCCACTCGCGGCCACCGTGGCGCATTCCCACCTTACGGTGCCTGCCATCAACACCCGCCCATTCAACGAAGACCTCCAGCGCGTCCGATCCCTGCTGAATCAGCCCATCAGATGGTTTTCCGCGAAACGACCGCCCGTAAGCCATCAAATGCAGTGCTTCCAGAACCGTCGTCTTTCCTGCGCCATTCGCACCGACCAGCATATTGACGCCAGGGGCAGGGCGCAGCGATACCTCGCCAAAGCGCCGGAAGCTCCTAATGTCGATGCGCGTAATTCTCATGCGTCTAAATCTGAAATCAAAAATCTAAAATCGGCGAGCAATGTTCCACGTGAAACAATTCGGCGCGAGACAGACAAACTCCGCCCCGCGCCGTAAATTCAAACTGGGGTAGGGAACGGAAAGTGTGGAGGTGTCCCCATTTCCCGTTTCCCATCTCCCTTTTCTCCGCCTTACAGGCGCAAAGGCATCACCACATGACGGCAACGCTCATTCGTCGCTTCACGGATCAACGCCGACGAAGACGCATCCTTGACCGCAATGATCACTTCCTCGTCCTTCAACGAAGTCAGCGCGTCCAACAGATAAACCACGTTGAAGCCCATTGCCAGGCCTTCAATGATCGTATCGACGGAGATTTCTTCCTGAGCCTCGTCCTGGTCCGGATTGTTCGAGGAAACCTTCAATTGATCCTTCGTGACTTCCAGACGAACGCCCTTGTATTTATCATTCGCCAAAATCGCCGCACGCTGCAACGACGCACGCAACAACTCACGGTCCACGCGAATCAGCTGATCGGCGCCAATTGGCAGCACAACTTCGTAATCCGGGAACTTGCCGTCAATGAGCTTCGAGGTAAACGACAGATCGTCGCGCTCAACGCGGATATGACCACGACCGATTTGCATGCGGAGCACGCGGTCGCCACCTTCCAGCAAACGTTGCAGTTCCTGCACACCCTTGCGTGGAATGATGATTTGGCGCGGATTCGACGATGGATGCTCCAACTGGTGCTCACAGAGCGCCAAACGGTGACCGTCCGTCGCCACACAACGCAGCGAATTCGGGCGCAGATCCAGCAACAAGCCGTTCAAGTAGAAACGAACGTCCTGCGACGCCATCGCGAACGCCGTGCGGTCAATCAACTCACGCAGAGCCGATTCCGGCACTTCCAGCTGTTCCGTCGCTTCGAACTCATCAATCGATGGGAAATCCAGCGAAGGCAACGTCGACAGAACATAACGCGAACGACCGGAAGTGATGTTGACCCGATCACCGGAGACTTTGACCGTGATTTTGGAACCGTCTGGCAGCGCACGCACCAAATCGAACAATTTACGCGCAGGAATCGTGATCTCGCCATCTTCGGCGTCTTCCACATCCACATGCGAAATCATTTCAACTTCCATGTCCGTAGCCGTCAGCGACATCTTGCCGCCTTCGATCTGAACGAGCAGATTGCTCAAAACGGGCAGGGTATGCCGGCGTTCAACGACATTGATCACCTGGGTCAATGCTTTCAAAAAAACTTCGCGCTGGAGACTAAATCGCACAGGGCTATCCTTCAGTGGGTCCAATAATTAATTTGGGTATAAATAAAATCTGTGGTGGTAGTAGAGGCCTGTTTACAACTCGAAAACCCTACGTAAGCCATTGATTTCATTGATAAAACTTCATTGTAAAACAACTGTAAAACTCGCTGGAATGGCTGGGTAAAACCTGTGGATAAATCGGCGCATCGCTGCAAGCCTCGTACTTATCCACAATTTATCCCACACTCACCCACAACTTATTACCACCGTAATCCACAGCTTATTCGCTGAGTTTCCGGATCAATTTGTCCCAATCTTCACTCAACTTACCATCGGTCCTGCGCTTCTCCGCCATCTTTCGGCAGGCGTGCAAAACCGTTGTGTGGTCACGACCCGAAAACGCCTCCCCAATCGCCGGCAGACTCGAATCTGTCAGTTCCTGGGCGAGCGCCATCGCCATATGTCGCGGCAACACAAATGTCGCGCGTCGATTGGAGCCCAGCAGATCTTTTTGCTGGACGCCGTAATAGTCTGCCACGACACGGATGATATTGGGAATCGACAGGGTTTGCTGCTGCGCCCGGAACAACTGCCGTAGCGTTTCCTGCGCGAAATCGACCGTAATCGGACGACCCGTGAAATTCGCCTGCGCAATCAACGTATTCAGCGCACCCTCGAGGTCGCGAACGTTGGTATGCAAGCGTTTCGCCAGCAAAAACGCCACTTCCTCCGACACCTGCACATTCCGTGCCTGCGCCTTGGCCATCACAATCTGCGCCCGCGTCTCGTAATCCGGCGGATCGACCGGCACACCGAGACCCCACGCCAACCGCGACTTCAGCCGCGACTCCAGCCCATCGACTTCCCGCGGAAACCGGTCGCAAGTGAGAATAATCTGCTTATTCGTGCCGATCAGCGCATTAAACGTATGAAAAAACTCTTCCTGCGTGCTGTCCTTACCCGCCAGAAATTGGATATCGTCGAGCAAAAGCGCATCAATTTCGGCGAACTGGCGCTTAAATTCGTCCTGTTTCTTTTGTTGGAGAGACCGCACGAACGTCGTCATGAACTGCTGCGAGTTCAGATACAAAATCCGTGCACGCGGATTCTGCCGCTTCATCTCGTTGCCGGCGGCGAACATCAAGTGAGTCTTGCCCAACCCCGTCCCGCCATACAGCAGCAACGGATTGTGGTCTTTCGCGCCCGGATTGTTCGCCACCAACATCGCGGCGGCGTGCGCCATGCGATTCGACGAACCCTGCACGAAATTTTCGAACGTGTATTCCTTATCCAGGAACCCATGAAAATCCGAGGCCACCGCGGGATCCGGCTGCACGGTCGCCGACGGATAAAACAACGAGTTCAACCCCGCAGGCTTCGGCGCCGAATGCGGCACGGAGGTCGATGCAGAAGTGGAGGGCAACACGGGATCCTGCGACGACGAGCCAATCTCGAGCACGACATCTTCAAACGATCCGAAATGTTTCGCCAACTCTTTAATCCGCGGCAAATACTCGGCGCGGATGCGGTTCATCGTGAAGGAATTCGGGCACAGCAAAACAAGCTGATTCGCCCGTTCGGTCGCGTGCAGCGGCGATAACCACGTCTGCACATCTTCGAATGGATACTCGGCTTCCAACCGTTCCAAGCTGCGTTGCCAAGCGTCCATCAAACCCACAAACTTCTCTCTCCCAACTGACTGATTAGACTACCATAGGAGCTCTGTTCCAAAAAACGACCGATCCCCCACCATGTCCGATTCCAACAACGCCTCGAAGCCCACCCGCGAACAAGCCGAAGCCGCCGTCCGCACTCTGTTGAGCTGGGCGGGAGATGATCCGGCGCGGGAAGGTCTTTTGGATACGCCTAAGCGCGTCGTCAAAGCCTACGAAGAATGGTTCGGCGGTTATGACACCGATCCGGCCGAGTACCTGCGCCGCACATTCGAAGAGGTCGAAGGTTACGACGAAATGGTGGTTTTGCGCGATATTCCGTACGAATCGCATTGCGAACATCACCTAGCGCCGATCATCGGCAAGGCGCACATCGGCTATCTGCCGAACGGTCGCGTCGTCGGGATCTCCAAGCTCGCCCGCGTGCTCGAGTCTTACGCAAAGCGGTTGCAAGTCCAGGAGAAAATGACCGCCCAAATCGCTCACGTGATCCAGGATGTTTTGGCACCGCTCGGTGTAGGCGTCGTGATTGAGGGTGAGCATGAGTGCATGACGACGCGTGGGGTGCACAAGCGTGGTGTGAGCATGGTGACGTCGACGCTGCTCGGGACGTTCCGCGACGATCCGCGCACGCGCGATGAGTTCCTGCAAATCGTCGGCATCGGTAGGCGCTAATTCCGCATGTCGGCCGCTGAAACGATCACGGGTGGACGGCGCCAGGCGGCGCTGATTTTCATTTTCATCACGGTGTTGATCGACGTCATTTCGTTTGGCGTGATCATCCCGGTTTTGCCTCAACTCATCAAAAACTTCTCCGGCGGCGACGACTCTCTCGCCACGTATTGGATCGGTGTTTTTGCGACATTATTCGCGATCATCCAATTCGTCTGCTCGCCATTGCAAGGTGCGTTGTCCGATCGCTTCGGCCGTCGCCCCGTCATCCTGTTGTCCTGCCTCGGTCTCGGTCTCGACTTCATCCTGATGGCCTTGGCGCCGAACCTGTGGTGGCTGTTGGTCGGCCGCTGCATCTCCGCCGTCACCTCTGCCTCCTTCACCACCGCGAACGCTTACATTGCGGACGTGACCACCCCCGAAAACCGCGCAAAATCCTTCGGCATGATCGGCGCCGCTTTCGGTGTCGGCTTCGTCCTCGGTCCGATGATCGGCGGTTTCCTCGGTGAGCACAATCTGCACGCGCCGTTCTGGTTCGCGGGCGGTTTGGCGTTGCTGAACTTTCTCTATGGGCTGTTTATTTTGCCGGAGTCGTTGCGTCCCGCCGACCGCACCGCGCGCGTCGAGTGGCGCACGGCGCATCCGATCGGCTCTATGCAACTTTTGCGCCAATATCCGCGCATCTGGCCGTTGGTCGCGATCATTTTCATCGCCAACTTCGCGCACTACATCTATCCGACGATTTTCGTCATCTACGCGGACCATCGTTACGGTTGGGGCCCGCGCGATGTCGCTTACGTGCTCACCGCCGTCGGTGTCTGCTCGATCATCGTCAACGGTCTGTTGGTCGGCCGCATGACGCGCTGGCTCGGCGAAGCCCGCGCCATGATGTTGGGCCTGACCTGCGGCACCATCGGTTTCGCGTTGTATGGGTTGGCGTCGTCAGGTTGGATGTTTTGGCTGGGCATTCCGATTTCGGCATTGTGGGCGCTGTCCGGTCCCGCCGCACAGTCGATCATCACTAAGACCGTTGGTCGCGACGAACAGGGCCGCGTGCAGGGCGCACTGTCGTCCTTGGTGTCGTTGGCCGGCATCGCGGCGCCTCTGATGTTCTCCGCCGTGTTCGGTTTCGCCATCTCGCGCCACGTGTCGTTTAACGTGCCTGGCGCACCGTGGTACTTAGCGGCGGCGCTGCTCGGTGTCGCGGTGTTGATCGCGTGGTCGTTCGCACGCCGCGAGCGCACTGCCTCTGCGTAACGCGGTTACATTTGTAACCACCGGAAACAATTGTTTCCGCGTGCAGCGAGATCACTCTTTCTTCGGGTGTCACAATTGTGACAATTGTGACATTTGTGACGCCCACAATTTTGCGGGTGTCACGTTTGTGGCAGATTGCCACAATTGAGACACCCCGTGATTACGCGGGTTCGTCGGGGATGAGTGAGGATTCCAGGTGGGCAATGGAATCTTTCAAAGAAAGCTTGCGTTTCTTCAGGCGTTTGACAGCCAACTCATCGGGCGAGGGCGCGGACAGCATGTGTTCGATTGCGGCGTCGAGGTCGCGGTGTTCCTGGCGCAAATGAATGAGCAGGCGGGCGTTGGCGCTGATATCGAAGTCGTCCATATGTCTGCAGATTATAATGTTCGGCTAATGAGCACAAATGTCATCCCGCTGGAGACCCCGATTCTCCCATCCCGTCGCAAAGCCCACGAACAGCAACGCCTCTCGAAACGGCTGCGACATCAGGTGGGCAAGGCGATCGCTGATTTCAACATGATCGAAGATGGCGATCGCGTGATGGTGTGCCTGTCCGGCGGCAAGGACAGCTATACGATGCTGGATGTTTTGTTGCAGCTGAAAATGAAAGCGCCCGTGAAGTTCGACATTCTCGCGGTGAATTTGGACCAGAAGCAGCCGGATTTTCCGGAGCATGTTTTGCCGGAGTATCTTGAGTCGATTGGCGTGCCGTATCACATCATCGAACAGGACACCTATTCCGTCGTGACGCGCGTGGTGCCGGAAGGCAAAACTATGTGCTCCCTGTGTTCGCGTTTGCGCCGCGGTGCGTTGTACACGTACGCCGAAGAAAATGGCTATAACAAAATCGCCCTCGGTCACCACAGGGATGACTTGTTGGCGACGTTTTTTCTGAATTTGTTTCATCACGCGAAGTTGTCGGGCATGCCGCCGAAGCTGCAGTCGGACAACGGCAAACACATCGTGATCCGCCCGCTCGCGTATGTGCAGGAAGCGGACATCATTGAGTATTCGGAGTTCAAGCAATTTCCGATCATTCCGTGCAATCTGTGCGGCACTCAGGAAAATCTGCAACGCAAGCAAGTCGGTCTCATGCTCAAGCAGTGGGAGCGCGAACATCCGGGGCGTCTGGAATCCATGGCGAACGCTCTCGGTGATATCCGGCCGTCTCAGCTCTCGGACTCTTCTCTCTTCGATTTTAAATCTTTGGGATCTTCAGTCTCCGAGACACCGGCCGATCATAATTGGCTTTCTTGAGTTGGAGTACGAGTTAGAGGAGTGAGTCCGCTAGCTTTTACCCATTCGCTCTTACCCACGTTTCAGGTATACCAAACAACATGCTTTTCCGTAACGCCACATTTTTTCAGTTCCCAAAATCACTTTCGTTTGCAGATTTCAATGAGCAGTTGACGGAGTGTGAGTTGAAGCCGGTGCAGGGGCTGGAGTTGGTGACGCGCGGGTTTGTGTCGCCGTATGGGGATGAGAGCGAGCTGATGATGCAGCAGCAGGACAAGGTGATCGGCGTGCAGGTTGGGCAGCAAGAAAAGTTGTTGCCGGGTGCGGTGGTCAATGAAGCGTTGCAAAAGAAGTTGCGCGAGATTGAGAAGAAGGATGGTCGCCGTCCGGGCAGTAAGAGACGTGCGCAGATCAAGTCGGATTTGATTTTGGAAATGTTGCCGAAGGCGTTCGTGAAGTCGAATCAGATGTCGGTGATGTTGGATACGGCGAGTGGTTGGATTGCGATTGATACGGCGAGTCGGAAGCAGGCGGAGAATGCGGTGAGCGAAGTGCGTCGTGCGTTGTCGTCGTTTCCTGCGTTGCCGTTGAATGCGGAAGTTGCGCCGAGGCAGGTTTTGACGCAATGGATCAGCGGTGAAAATCTCCCGGAAGGTTTCGTGCTCGGCCATGAAGCGGAGTTGCAGGATCCGGCGGAGCAGGGTGCGACGATTAAAGTTGCGCGCATGGAGTTGCAGTCGGAAGAGATGCAGCATCATTTGGAAGCGGGTTTTCAGGTGACGCGTTTGGCGTTGCTGTTCAACGATCGTGTGTCGTTTGTGATTGGCGATGACCTGGTGGTTCGCAAGTTGAAGTTGCTGGAGCAAGCGATTGAGTCGATGGACTCCGGTGAGACGGAAGATGCGAATGCCGAGCGCGACGCTCGATTGGCGTTGATGCATGGGGAGTTGGGGGAGCTTTTTGCGGCACTATCAAAAGCTTTCAAGCTCTCCAAGGTCGAATAATTGCTGAGCTGGTTGCGCCGTCACGTTCAACCTTCCCTGCCCGCGGGCTGGATTCAGATCGCGCCGACGTTGTATCAACTGCGTCATGGTGATGAAGCGATTCAAGTCGAAGTGAAGCGTCTTCGTGCGTCGAAGCGTGCGACTGCGCGTGCGCATGGTCAAGGCATTGTGGTGTGCGTGCCGTTGCGTTTTTCGGATGCGTCGTTGAAGGTTGCGTTGGCGGGGTTCGAGCCGTGGATTGTTGCGCAGTGGGCGAAGTCGCATGCGTTTGCACATCCGTTGCTGCAGCCGTTTGTTACTGAGTCGTTGCCGTTGTTTGGTGAAGCGATGCCGGTGGTGTGGTCGGAGGCTTCGCGAATTGCTGTGTCTGTCGTTGATGGGTCGTTGCATGTGGCCGCGCCGCGTGCGGTGAGTGCGAAGCAAATGGGCGCAGCGTTGAAGCAGTTTTATGAGGCGCAGGCACGTGAAGTGATGGCGCCGATTCTCAATCGGTTGGCACCATCGATGCCATCGATGCCAGTGCGGATTCGGTTCAAACGTGTGCGATCGATCTGGGGTTCGATGAACTCAAAAGGTGTTCTCACCCTGGAATACTCGTTGGCGATCGCGCCGCGGTATGTCTTTGAATATCTCATCGTGCATGAGTTGTGTCACTTGATTGAGATGAATCATTCGCGTGCGTTTTGGCGTCATGTGGCGCAGCGTTGTCCGGAGTTTCATCATGCCGAAGAGTATCTAAAAGCGCGCGGGAATCTCGTGCGGTTGGATTTCGATCGGATCACGGAGCCGGATCGGTTTATTTGGTTAGGCGACGTCGACTAATCGAATAGCTTCGCGACCGCTTCCGGTTCTTCCATGTGGACGTGATGCGTGCCGTTGATCATGCGCAGCGAGCCGTTGCGTAAAGCGGCGACGCGGCGGCGGCGAATGGCATCCGGGAAATACGATTGCGGTGGATCGGCGAGGATCACGCGCGTTGGACATTCGATGCCTTCGATGAGATCCATCGCCTGCGCTTCCGTCAAACGGAATGCCGTCGGATGGGTGAGCCGGGGATCGGATGACCACACGAAGCCATCATCAACTTCATTGATGCCGCGCTCGACGAGCAAGCGCGCGACGGGTTCGCTCAAATGATTCACGGCGGCGCGCACACGAATCGCATCATCCAAAGTGGCGAACGCACGCAACGGGCGACGCGGCTTGTAGGCGATGTCGATGGCCTCGCGAAAAACTTCCGCCGTCAACTCCGGCGCATTCGTCAACGCACCGAGTGCTTCGATCGCAATCAAACTTTCAACGCGCGAAGGGATTGCAGCGGCGACCAACGATGCGACGACGGAGCCGAGCGAATGACCGAGCAAGTTGAATTTTTGCCAACCGAGCGCATCGGCAACTTCGATGCCGCAACGCGTAAACGTCAATGCGGTGTAGTCGGAAGACAACGGCAGATGATCACTGCGACCGTGACCGATTTGATCGATCGCGACGAGCTCGTAATCACGCAAAAAAGGCTCTAACGGAACGAAGCTATCCGCATTGTCCAACCAACCATGGAACGCCAACAGACGTGGTGACGAAGGAGACGAACCGGCGCGGCGCCAACCACGGATTTTGCCGAAGACCGTTTGAAGTTCAATCGCCTCACGCATTGGCAGCCACCCACGCAGACAACGCACGCGCATGCGCATCCGAATCATTGAGACACGGAATGTAACGCAGCTCGCAGCCGAGAGCTTCGAGTTTCTCGCGGATGCCCATGTTCACTTCCTCGAGCGTTTCGAGACAATCGACCGCAAAGCCCGGCGCCACGATGTCAATCACGCGCGCACCTTCGGCGGCCATCATCAACAACGTCGCTTCGGTTGCAGGTGTGAGCCATTCTTCCCGGCCAAAACGCGACTGATACGTCAACGTCCATTCTTTCAGATGCAGACCCAAACGGCGTGCGATTTCTAGGGCGGAAAATTCGTTTTGTTCGGGATACGGGTCGCCGTTGTCAGCAAACCGCTTCGGGATGCCATGGAACGAAAACACGAGGTGCTCACCGGAGCCGTGCTCGGAACGGAACGAACGGATCGACTCCGCGATGGCGTCGAGCCAACCGGAATACGCAAAGTAAGGTGGCACGACGCGAGCCGCAGGAGCGACCGCATCAACGACATCTTGCACGGACGCGACGGTCGAGACGGAATATTGCGGATACAACGGCAGCACGCGGATGTCTTCTACGCCGGCGGCAGCCCACGACGCAAGCAACTTGGTCATGGACGGCGAACCGTAACGCATCGCGGGAGCGACGACCCAGTCGGGGCGGATGGTGACGATTTTGGCAGCTAAAGAAGACGTGTAATGAGCCAGCGGCGAACCCTCAGGAAGCCAGATTTCCGCGTATTTGCGCGAGACGGGGCGGGAGCGGATCGGCAAAATCACCCCATGCAAAATCGGCAGCCACTTCCAGCGGGCGAGGTCCACCACGCGGATATCGCTGAGAAATTCCTTTAAATAAGCGCGAACGGCGGCGGGCGTCGGAGCGTCCGGCGTGCCGAGATTCACGACCATGATGTGGGGTTTGGAAACTGAAGCGGCATCAAGCATGTGTATAGGATGCCAGCAAAGTGCGGTATTCTGTTAGTCCCCCTTTTTTCGTGAAGAAACCACAGGTTAGATATGGGTTTGAGTTTTTGGCATCTGGTCGTTTTGCTGATTGTTGTCGTGCTGGTGTTTGGTACGAAGCGTCTGCGCAATGCCGGCAAGGACCTCGGCGAAGCGGTGAAGGGTTTCAAGGAAGGCATGAATGGCGACGACGCCAACACTGCCAACAAGACCTTGCCTCCAACCGACAAGACTGACGACACGCAACCGTAAGCCGTGCCGTCCGCCGCTGACGACGCCGTGTGAGTAGATAGAAGTGTTTGACGTTGGCTTCAGCGAACTGGTGATGATTTTCGTGGTGGCGCTCATCGTCCTCGGACCTGAGCGTTTGCCGAAGGCTGCCCGCTTCGTGGGATTGTGGATTCGAAGGGCGCGCGCGCAATGGTATGCCGTGAAGTCGGAACTCGAAAATGAAATTGCCGACGACGAATTGAAACGCTCCCTAAGGGAAACCCAGGAAGCCCTGAAGAACGCGGAAACGGAACTGCGCAAGCAAGCCAGCGAATTGCAGCAAGACATCAAAGACACCGGTGAGCCGAAATGAGCGAACTCCCGGCACATCCACCTGAAGAGAATTCACGCCTCATCGATCATCTCCTCGAGATGCGGACGCGTCTGCTGAGAAGCCTGATCGTATTCGGCATCGTGGCGGCAGCAATGCTCCCCTTCGCGAACAAGATCTACGGCTACCTCGCGCAACCCCTCCTCGACCGCTTGCCGGAAGGTGGGAAGCTCATTGCGATTGATGTGGCGTCGCCGTTTTTTGTGCCGTTGAAGTTGGTGCTCGTTGTCGCGGTGCTCATCTGCGTGCCGTGGTTCCTGTATCAGGCGTGGGCGTTCGTGGCGCCGGGTCTATATCAGCGCGAAAAGCGCATGGCCAAGCCCATCCTCGTCAGCGCCGTCGCGTTGTTTTATCTCGGCTGTGCGTTCGCGTACTTCCTCGTGTTGCCGACGGTGTTTGGTTTCATGGCCAAAACCACTCCCGAAGGCGTCAGCATGATGACTGACATCAACCACTATCTCGACTTCACGCTCGTGATTTTCCTGGCCTTCGGACTGTGTTTCGAAGTTCCGGTCGCGTTGGTGATTCTGGTCGTGTTGGGCCTGGTCACACCGGCGCAGCTGAGGGAGTGGCGCGGGTATGCGATTGTGGGGATTTTTGCAGTGGCTGCCGTTCTGACACCGCCGGACGTGCTTTCGCAGTTGCTATTGGCGTTCCCGATGATGGCGTTGTACGAGCTCGGAATCCTCGCTGGTAGTTGGTTGAAGCCAAAAAACTCGCAAGTCACCGACACCTTGGGTTAAACTAAACGGGTTTCGGTGGCGGTTCAGGTTGAATGGCTCACCGCTTAGATATTGCCGTGACTGTGGGTCACACGAATTTATTAGGTGCTTTGTGCGTAACTACGATCTTGAATTCCTGAAGCGTTTCTCGATGGTCATGGCTTTCCTGATTGCTTTGGCGGTCTTGTTGGTTTTCCTTGCGAGCCATCTGTCGAAGACCATTCCACCGGAAGTTTTGAACTCCGCTCAGGCTCAAGTTGAGAACCGCATTGCTCCGACGGGCACCGTTTATGCCGGCGCTGAAGGTGAAGAGTTGAAGGCCGCTTCGGCGCAAGCTGCTCTGGATCGCGCGAAGGCGAACGTTGCATTCGGCGGTTCGCTGGACGGCAAGGTTGTTTACGACGGTTTGTGCGGCGCTTGCCACACGAGCGGTTCGGGCGGCGCACCGACGTTGGCCGGCGGTCAATTCAAGGCACGTTTGTCGAAGGGCGAAGACTTGTTGATCAAGCACGCAATTGAAGGCTTCACCGGCGCTGCCGGCGTGATGCCACCACGCGGCGGTAACCCTTCGGTTTCCGACGAACAAATCAAGGCCACCGTTGAGTGGATGCTGGCTCAATAAGTTGAGCTCGCGATGACGATCCAGATCCCGGGCCCGATCGGTCCGCTTGAAGCCATCGTCGAAGGACCTGAAGAAGGCGTCACGCCTCAGCCGGTCATCTGCATCATTTGCCATCCGCTCTCGACCGAGGGCGGATCTCTGCATAACAAGGTCGTCACCATGACGTCGCGCGCTCTGCGCGAAAGCGGTGTCTCGACCATTCGCTTCAACTTCCGTTGCGTCGGTGGTTCCATCGGCGAATTCGATCACGGTCAAGGCGAATCCGAAGATCTTGTGGCTGTCGCCGCATACGCCGCCGAAAATTTCCCGGACCACGAATTGTGGCTCGCTGGTTTTAGCTTCGGTGCTTATGTCTCCATCAAAAATGCCAAGCGCCTCAACGCGAAGTTCCTCATTTCGATTGCACCGCCGGTGGGTCGTGATTGGGATTTTGCAGCGATCGATTTGCCGGAGTGTCCGTGGTTGATCGTGCAAGGTGATGCGGATGAGATCGTGGATCCGGAGAAGGTCTACGAGTGGGTTTCGTCGTTGACGGATCTCGCGGAGCCGCCGGAGTTGGTGAAGGTGCCGGAGACAACGCATTTTTTCCATCGTCGTTTGATGGATCTCCGCGGCGTTATCAAAAACAGCATCAAGCGCCACCTTCCTAACGCATGAAGCCGTCGCAGCGCTATGCGCAGGGCGTCGCGGAAGGTTCATGGTCCAACGATCCGGCGCAGTTACTCGCTTTAGTTTCTCTCGACCGGATCTACGATGAGTTGCAGCGTCCTATCGCGCGCCCGTCGTTGTTCGGCCGTCTCTTCTCTCGGGACTCATCCGATGTCGCCGGCGTCCGAGGGCTGTATCTGTATGGTTCGGTCGGTCGCGGCAAAACTTTCCTCGTCGACCTGCTCTACGACGTTGTGCCGTCGTCTGTCCCCAAAAAACGCACTCACTTCCACCGTTTCATGCGTGACATCCATGCTCGGTTGCGTGCGCATCAGGGTGAGTCGGATCCGTTGGTTCCCGTCGCGCGTGAGATCGCCGCGTCGTCGCGGTTGTTGGTGCTTGACGAGTTCTTCGTCAACGACATTGGCGATGCGATGTTGCTCGGCCGGTTGCTCGACGTGTTGTTCGCGTCCGGCGTGACGTTGGTGACGACGTCGAACATCGAGCCCGACGGTTTATACAAAGACGGGCTGCAGCGTGACGGTTTTCTTCCCGCCATCCGCGCTTTGAAAACTCACTGCGACGTGGTCTTCCTCGACAGTCCGTTGGATTATCGGATGCGGGCGTTGACGCAGTCGCCGGTTTATCGCGCGCCGTTGGATGCTTCGTCGGACGCGTGGCTTTCGGGTCGCTTCGCTGAGCTCACTGGCGGCAAGCCCTCGGTGCGCAACAATCTCATGATCAACGACCGCAAAATCCCCGTCCGCGCCGCCGTCGATGGTGTCGCGTGGTTTGATTTTGCTGGGTTGTGCGAAGGTCCGCGTTCGCCGTCGGACTACATCGAAATCGCCGTCGAGTTCCCCACGGTGTTGGTTGGCGACGTGCCGTTGTTCGACGGTTCCAACGATGACGCCGGCCGACGCTTCATCTACTTCATCGACGAAATGTACGACCGCGGCATCAACGTCGTGCTAACCGCCGCCGCCGAACCCCTGTCGCTGTGTTCGTCATCTCGGTTAGCGATGCCCTTCGAGCGCACCGCCTCGCGCCTGGTCGAAATGCAGTCCCTCGAATATCTCGCCCACTCGCGCAACTGATGTTGCAATTGTCACAATTGCAACATTTGTAACAGAGCTGAGTTGGGTCGTCCCTGCCTCGTGTCACAAATGTTGCTGACAGAAACAATTGTTTCTGCAGGTGCGGAAACAATTGTTTCCAGTGGTTACAAATGTTTCCGCCCGAATTAGGCGAGTGGTTTGCCGCGGGTGTAACAAACGCATCAGCTTGCATCACTTTGCTTCAGTCTGCTTCAGCGCGTTACGTTTGTAACACCGCACGGGTGAGCATCATCGAAGGTGTCCACATTTGTGGGGAATGACTACATTTGTGGACCACGCCGGCTAAGCGAGTGGTTTGCCGGAGAAGCGGCGCAGGCCTTCGATGACGAAGTAGATGGCGAGCAGTGCGGCGAGAGCGATGCCGATCGCGCGCCACTCTGCGGACGGCAACGTGTAGAGGATGCCGCCCATGATCAGCACGGACAGTAAGGGCACGAGAGGGCCGAGGGGCATGAGGAAGGGGGTGCCTTTTTCGCGGAGGTCTATGGATTGTGCGCGCCAGGAAGCGATGCAGACGATCACGTAGACCAGACAGTTCGCGGCGCCGGACATGATGGCGAGCGCTTCGAAGTTGCCGCGGGCCGCCAGGAAAAACGCAATCCCCGCATGCACGAACAACGCCACGCGCGGCACGTGGTAGCGCGTATCGACGCGGCCAATGGCGGATGGCAGGAAACCGTCACGACCCAGCGCGAACAGCAGGCGCGACGACGCGAACAAATTGCCCATGAGGAAGCCCAGCATGGAGACGCAGGCGGTCAGCAACAAAAGAGTTTTGGCGATGGGCAAAAACGTCCCAGCCGCATCCGCAATCGGCGTGGTGGAGCCGGCCAACGAAGCTTTGGCCAGGCCTTGAGTGACGATCTGCAAGCCGACGTACAACAACACGACCAACATGATGGCGATCGCGGTGGCGCGCGGGATGTTGCGCGACGCGTCCTTCACTTCGCCCGACGGAATCAGCGCGGTCTCGATGCCGGAATACGCGAAGATCACGAGAATCATCGCCGGCCCCATCGCTGCCCAAGACGGCACATCCGTAAACGACACGAACGACCAATCCACGAAAAACATCCCGACGATCGTCAAGATGAATAGCGGCGTGAGTTTCAACGCAGCCAACGTGTTGATCGCGCGCGTGCCGAGTTTGACGCCGAACGCATTCAATGCCAGCAGCAAAATATACACCGACGCCAGCACAAGCACGCGTGTCGAGCCGGAACCAACCGATGGGAAAAACTTCGCCAGCTGATCAATCAGCGCGGCAGCGACGCCACCGGAAGATGCGACGTTGCAGATCCACATCAGTGCGCCGGCGATGAAGCCGACCAGCGAGCCGAACACCGCGCGACCGTAAGTGTAGGGTCCGCCCGTCGCTGCAGCGCGCGAACCGATCGCGGCGAAGCACATCGAGATCGGGATGATCGCGAGTGCGCCAAAGACGAAGGCGAGAGGTGCCGCCGTGCCGAGCCGATCATACAGACGCGCGGGCATCGCAAAAATGCCGGCCCCAACAATGATGTTGATGATGGCGGCGGCAAGCGCGTACGGACCGATGGCCTGCACGAGAGATTGTTCGGCTTCCTGCGGCGAACGCGCGACGTGAGTTTTTGACATGACATAGAATTAAGACATGAATCGCCCACAAGACTCAACACTTGGCCAGTCCGTCGAATATCCGCAGACCTATGATCCCGGGCTGCTGTTTCCGATTCCGCGCGCGCATGGTCGCAAGGATCTGGTGTGTGCGAAAACCGGCGAAGAGTTCATGCCCTTCATGGGGCACGATCGGTGGCATGCGTATGAGTTGAGTTGGCTCGACATGAAGGGCAAGCCGATGGTTGAGACGGCGACGATTACGGTGCCGGCGTTTTCGCCGTTTTTGATTGAGTCGAAATCGCTGAAGTTGTATCTCAACTCGTTCAACAACGTGCGCATGGAGTCGCGCGATGTGCTGCTCGAACACATCGACAATGATTTGAGCGCGGTGGCGGGCACGGATGTCGAAGTGACGTGGGGCTTGCCGCCGATGATGAAGCCGGGCGATCCGGGATTCACATTGAAAGGTGCCAAAACATACGACCTCGATGCGCAGGACATCGCCATCGATAGATACGGGCCACCCGATGCGAAGTTGCTGAAATTGAGCGGCGCGCGGGACGGCAAGGAAGTTGTTTTTTCGAGGTTATTGAAGTCGAATTGTCCGGTGACGAGTCAGCCGGATTGGGCGACCATACGCATCGCATACGCGGGGCCACAGTTGGACCATGAAGCGCTGCTGCGATACATCATCAGCTTCCGCAATCACAATGAATTTCATGAGCAGTGTGTGGAGAGGATTTTTTGCGATTTGCATGCGCTCGGCATCAACGACCTCAGCGTGGATGCGCGCTACACACGGCGTGGCGGGCTGGATATCAATCCGTGGCGGGCGAGTCCTGGGCACGTGATTCCGGCGGCGGGACGCGATGAAAGGCAGTAGACATTCATTCAGCAAATAGCCACATAGGACAATGATTTCTTAACGGAGGTCATGTAATTATTTGACCGTGTTCCACACTTTTTCAAAAATGGAGACGAGAGAATGAACAACACGAACAATCCAGATCTGAGCGGCTTCGAGTCGGGCGTCCAATCGACGGAAGAAATCACCGGCGGTGCAGGTGCAGGCGGCGGCGCAGCGGAACAAACCTACACGGTTGAGAAGGGCGACAGCCTGTCCAAGATTTCGAAGGAAGTCTACGGTTCGGCCAATCACTGGAAGGACATCTTCGAAGCGAACCGCGATCAACTGGACGATCCAGACCTGATCCAGCCAGGCCAAGTGCTGAAGATTCCTGCACGCGCAGAATAATTTTTTTCGAAATTCAAAAAAGGGACAATTTTTATGAAGACAAATCGCATTGTTGTTATGGCCGCTGCTGTTGCAATCGCATCGGTCGCAATGGTTGGCTGCAAGAAGAAGGAAGCTGAAGCACCAGTCGCTCCAGTGGAAGCACCTGCAGCTACGATTTCGATTACCGCTGTTGATCTGGGCAACGCCATCGGCGCTGACAACGCAGTCACCGCATCGGGCACCACGTTCAAGCCATCGGACAAGGTCTACGCTTCGGTGAGCACCGCGACGTCGGATCCAGCAGCAACGGTTCCAGGTTCGCTGGGTGCGAAGTGGTATTTCGGCACGACCGAAATTCCTAACACCGCGAAGGAAAGCCAAGTGAACTTCAACGGCACCGGCCACACCGCGTTTGACCTGAGCAACCCGAAGGGCATGCCAGCAGGTAAGTACAAGGTCGACATTTCGTTGAACGGCGCTGTTGTTCAATCGAAGGAATTCGAAGTCAAGTAATTTGATTTTCGACATTTGATCGGAAGCCCCGCAAGCGAAAATTTGCGGGGCTTTTTTGTTTGTGTAAGCTGGTTAGGAATTCAGCGAGGGCGCGCACATGTTCAAAACGAATCGGGGACAACGTTTGCCGGAACAGATTTTCCGTGTGGTGATGTGGGCGATTGCGGTGTTGTTTGCGATCTTCCTCATCGGACTTGGCAGCTTGATCATTGGTGACTTGCCGAAGGCCGGCGAGATGGCGCCGATGGAGCAATTCGAATCGGCCGAGTTGAAATCGTTGCGCGCGCAAGTCGTCCAAGCCGAACGTGATCGTGACGCGTTGAATGACAAACGCGATCAAGCGCAGTTGCAGAATTCGCAAGCGGTGAAGCGTTGGTCTGAAGCGAAGCAATCATTCGACAACTGGATCGCAACGCGCACGGCGACGACGGATCCGGCGCAAGATCCGGAAGTCTTGCGTCGCACGCGCGAACTTGATGCGTTGCAGGCGAAGGCGACGGAAACCGAAAAGGCCCTCGAAGCCATCGATCAGCAGCAACTCAACATCATGCAGTCGGTCAACGATCGGCGCATCAGTGAGTTGGAGCAGGAAGCACAGACGAAATATGACAGCGCGTCGAATCAACATGCGTTGAAAGTGTTTTTGTGGCGCTTGATGTTTACGCTGCCATTGCTGCTACTTGCGGCGTGGTTGTTCGTGAAAAAACGTCGCTCCCGCTACTGGCCATTCGTGTGGGGATTTATTTTCTTCGCGGCGTTTGCGTTTTTCTTCGAGCTCGTTCCGTACTTGCCGAGTTACGGTGGCTACGTGCGTTACATCGTGGGCATCGCGTTGCTCGGTGTCGCAGGTTGGTATGGAATTCGCCAGATGCAGGCGTATCTCGCGCGCAAGCAGGCGGAAGAAGCGGCGATGCTGCAGAGTACGCAGGAACAACGTCGTCAGCAATTTACGTATGAGCAGGCGCTCGGGCATCTCGCCAAAGGTGTTTGTCCGAGTTGCGAACGTCAATTGAGTTCGAGCGATCCCGGGCAGCCGGCAGACTTCTGCGTGCACTGTGGTTTGTGCGTCTACAAAAATTGCCCCCAATGCTCCACGCGCTGCAGTACTTTTTTCAAGTTCTGTTCGACGTGTGGGTATCAGATGCAGGCTTCCGAGGATGTCGTGGCCGGTGATGTGCTCGCGGTTGGACCCGTTGACATCGCGCCCGTGAAGGAATAACGTTTGTTGAGCTTGGTCACACTCTGTAAGGATTGCAAAAAATGATGAAGCGTCTCACCGCCGAATTCCTCGGCACATTTTGGTTGGTACTCGGTGGTTGCGGTAGCGCAGTCCTTGCAGCCGGCATTCCCGACCTCGGTATCGGTTATGCGGGCGTCGCTCTGGCGTTCGGCTTGACCGTTCTCACCGGTGCGTATGCGTTCGGCCACGTGTCCGGCGCGCACTTCAATCCAGCCGTCACGTTCGGCCTCGCAGCCGGCAACCGTTTCGATTGGAAGGATGTTCCTGGCTACGTCATCGCGCAAGTCATCGGCGGTATCGCTGCTGCGGCCGTGTTGTACTACGTCGCCATGGGCAATGCGGACTTCGCGAACAATCCTCTGACCGGCGCGGGCGCATTCGCGACCAACGGCTTCGGTGATCTGTCGCCGCACGGTTACACGATGGCCGCCTGTGCCGTGATCGAAGTCGTGCTGACCGCAGTCTTCGTCATCGTCATCATGGGCGCAACGCACAAGCGTGGCGTGGATAGCCTTGCCGGCGTCGCGATCGGTCTGTGCTTGACGTTGATTCACTTGATCTCAATTCCAGTCACTAACACTTCGGTCAACCCGGCGCGTTCAACGGCGGTCGCATTGTTCGCCAACAACGGCGCAACCGGCCAGCTGTGGTTCTTCTGGTTGATGCCAATCATCGGCGGGATCCTGGGCGGCATCATCTACCGCTTCCTGGTTCGCGGCAACGACGAATAATCTTCGCTTCATCGTTTCAGTTGAAGGGCCCCGCGAATGTTGTTCGTGGGGCTTTTTTTCGTGGTGTGTTTAGTAAACTGAGTCATGCAAAATTTCCAGACAAAATCAGCCCTCATCCTCGCGCTAACCGCATCCGTCATGATCAGCGGCTGCACGAAGACGCCGACGGTGGATCCGGCTGCAGCGGCGAAGGCGACGAATGACAAAATTGAAGCCGCGACCCAGACGACTGCCGCCGACGGTACGCTCAACGCCGAGCAGTTGTTCGCGAAGGTGAGCGGCGGCGTAGTGTTGGTGAAGAACCCGCAGGCGTCATCGTTGGGCAGTGGTGTGGAGATTGCGAAAAATACTTTTGTCACGAATTGCCATGTGCTGATGGGTGGCCAACGGTATTTCATCAAGCGCAAAAATCGCGAAGTCCCCGCGCAGTTGATGGCCGGCGATGTCGATCGCGACGTGTGCATTCTCGAAGCCGATGATGGTCAGTCCGCGCCGGTGCAGACCCGTTCGGCGTCGACGGTGAGGGTTGGGGAGAATGTTTTTGCGATTGGGAATCCGCAGGGTCTCGAGCAGACGCTGTCGCAAGGCATCGTGTCGGCGCTCCGTGGCAATGACGGTGGCAAGGAGCTGCCCTACATCCAGACGACTGCGCCGATCTCGCAAGGTTCCAGCGGTGGTGGGTTGTTCGACGCGCAGGGACGTTTGATCGGCATCCCGTCATTCATGAGTAAGGACGGCCAAAACCTCAACTTCGCCGCGCCCATCGATTGGGCTCTCGACGTGCAGGCGCGCAAGACGCGCAACTACGCCTCGCGCAATCCGCAATCGGCGACGGTCCAGCCCGCTTCTCCGATGAACGATGACGCGGCTCCGACGAGTGGCGCGGACCAATACCACGCGCGCGGATTGGAACTCATCAAGCAAGGTCTGCCACGCATGGCCGTGAACTACCTGTCGCGCGCGGTGGCGATGGAGCCGAACAACGCGGCGTACATGACGGATCTGGGCTTCGCTTATTTGCGCGTTGGTGATCTGCAGGCGTCGTTGAATGCGTTGTCGAGTTCGTTGCGGATGGATGACCGTCAAGCGCGCGCGTGGATTCTCATGGCGGAAGCGTTGTCGTACTCCGGTGAGCAGGCGCTCGCGGTTGAGAGCGTCGAACGCGCCATCGAAAACTCGCCGGATCCCAACGCGGCCGTGCAAGGTTTGACGCAAGTGGCGAACAATCCGCAGGTGCCGCGGGCTTGGCGCGCGACGTTGGTCGCGGCGTTGAATGGCCTGGGTGCCAGTGGCGGCGGATTCTAGACTAAACTGATTGAAAGCTTTTTTTGCAGAGAAACCATGACCAACCAATACGCTTCACTGACCGACGCACAAATCGACATCCTCGCGGAGTTGATGGAAACCAAAGCCATCCCGAACATGGGCATGAACTTGGAGGCGCTGGATGGGTTTTTGACGGCAGTTGTGTTGTCACCGGAGCCGATTCCGTTTGAGGAGTGGGAGCCTGTGGTGTGGGGCGACGGTGATCCGAACTTGACGGCTTCGGAGCGTTCGCAAGGTCAGGAGCTGCTGCAGATTCATCATCAGTCCGTGACGCAACGTGTGGAGTTGGATTCGGATGAGATTCCGGAAGAACTGACGCCGCTGATGTGGTTGCCGCAGGAAGTCGATTTCGAAAATGCGCAGATCGACGAATTGGAAGTCGGCGCGGATTGGGCGCGTGGGTTTTTTACGGGTGTGGGTCTGCGCGAATCGCGTTGGGACGAATGGTTGGATGAGGAAGATTTCCTCGAAGAGATCCTCACGTATCTCGATCAGCTGGAAAGCGGTGAGATCATGAATCCGGAAGATCCGACGGCACCGGGTGAACCCGTGGCCTTCAAGGAGCGCATGGAAATCATTGCCGCGCTGCCAACGATGATGAAGGACATCGCGCACAAACAACGTTTGGCTAAGGCCGCCCAGGTTCTGCAATGACCTCCATCCAGCCGCGGCAGGAGCCGGTCAACGTCATTTGCATGAAGTGGGGCACGAAGTTTGGCCCTGAGTATGTGAACATTTTGCACAACATGGTACAGCGTTATCTGGCGCGGCCGTATCGATTTGTGTGCTTGACGGATAACAACGAAGGGTTCAATCCGGGCATTGAGTCGTTGCCGATTCCATCGGCGGGCCCTGCGGATACGAACTTCGCACATGGTTGGCGGAAGCTGTCGATGTTCGCGTCGCCATTGGGCCATCTCGAAGGCATGACGTTGTTCCTCGATCTCGATGTGGTGATCGTGGATCAGCTGGATCCGTTGTTCGAATATAAGCCGGGTGAAATTTGCGTCGTTCGCGATTACCGTCCAGTGCGGGTGCGTGGCGATAATTTCGTTGGCAATACGTCGGTGTTCCGCTTCAATGCGGGCGAAGATCCGCAGGTGCTTGCCGACTTCATTGCGGCATGGGATGGCGATAAGGCGATCTATCGGAATGAGCAGGAGTTTTTGTCACATTGGTTCCATTCTCGTGGACGCCTGCATCATTGGCCGGAGACGTGGTGTCCGAGCTTCAAGCATGATTGCGTGTCGTTGGGTCCGTTGAGTTACATCACAACACCAAAGATTCCTGAGGGTTCCAAGGTCATCGTGTTCCATGGTGATCCGAAGCCGGAAGATGCGTTGATCGGCAAGGGCAGCAAGTGGTATCGGCATATACGTCCGACGCCTTGGGTCGCGAAGTACTGGCGTTGAGTCGAGCGGATGTTGATTGCATTCAACAAACCGTTCAATGTGTTGTGCCAATTCACGGATCGCAGTGAGCCGCCGCGTCGGACGTTGGCGGAGTTTGGTTTGCCGCCGCGTGTGTATGCCGCGGGAAGGCTGGATTTTGACAGTGAAGGGTTGTTGTTGCTGACCGACGATGGTGGGTTGGCGCATCGGTTGACGGATCCGAAGCATGAGAAGCCGAAGACGTACCTCGTGCAAGTTGAGGGTGCGCCGGATGAGGAAAGGCTGAAGGCGCTGCGCGAAGGCGTAAGGCTTAAGGATGGTTTGTGCAAGCCTGCTCAGGTGAAGGTGATTGAGGCGCCGGAGCTGTGGGAGCGGAAGCCGCCGGTGCGGGTGCGGTTAAGCGTGCCGGATCAATGGCTGGAAATCACGATCTCAGAAGGACGAAATCGACAGGTGCGACGGATGACTGCGGCCGTTGGATTGCCCACTTTGAGGTTGGTGCGCGTCGCGGTTGACGGGGTTTTGTTGAATGGACTCGAGCCCGGGGAATGGCGGGTCGTTCAGAATTGACGTTGCGTTACTCACAATTCTGTTACGCTGGATGACAGCGGTGCGGTTTCGCCCGCGGGAGAAATTTTTTACAAAGGTTGATCATGAACAGTGCACTGAAGATTCTGTCGATCGCCTGCATGATGAGTTTAGTTGCCTGTAATCCGGCAGCTGAACCGCGGTCCGTTGAAGGAAGCAACGAATCGCCGGGGACCTCGACAGCCCCGGTGTCGAATGCAGAGCCCACTACACCTGCGCCCGCACCTGCGGAGAGTGCAGATACCGCGACTCCACCTGCAACCCCAGCTGAGCCGGCACCGAAGCCGGAGCCCGAGCCGGCGAAACCTGTACCGGTTGATGCGAATACGCTGACGTTCAATGGCATGGGCAAGATTCGCTACGGCATGACAAAGGACGAGTTCCTCGCATTGAAGCTGCGCACGCATGGCCCGTCGGAGATGATGGATGGTCCGGACTCGTGTCATTTCTATCCGTTAGCACCGTCCGGCGGCACGGAAGTGATGATTGAGAAGAAGCGTGTCACCCGCATCGATGTCGCCAAGGGAACTCCGAACTCCTTGGGCGTGAAGGTGGGTGATTCGATTGAATCGGTTTTGGCGAAATATCCGAAGGCCATTGTCCGCCCGCACACGTATCTACCCGCCGGAAAGGAAGTTGTGATTTGGAACGATGGGCGCTCAGCGGCGTTCGTGCTCCAAACGGATTCCAATGCCAAGGTCACGCATGTTCGTTCCGGTATTCCGCCGAATGTGGAATACGTCGAGGGGTGCGCATAAACCATGCCATTTAGCCATGTACAGGACTACAAAGGACGTGTCCTGATCGTCGATGATCAACAGATCAATCTCGACGCAGCGAGGGTATTGCTGGAAGCACAGGGGTACGTAGTCCGCTGCGTTCATTCTGGCGAAGACGCTTTGGCAGCATACCCTGAGTTTCACCCTGATTTAATTCTGCTCGACATGATGATGCCCGGCATGGACGGATTCGATGTGATGGCGGAATTGACGTCATTGTTTGAGGACTCCTTGTCGCCGGTTTTGTTTGTGACCGCCGCGCATGACGAGATCATTCTCGAGCGTGCGTTCGCTGCCGGTGTCGTCGACTTCGTGACGCGCCCATATATCGGCCGTGAATTGGTTGCGCGCGTCAACGCTCACCTGGGCTTGAAGCTTTCCAATGATCGGTTGAAGCGTACGGCGAAGGACCGCGAGGAGCTCGTGAACCTCGTGGCGCATGATCTCAAGAATCCCTTAAGTTCCGTGCTGTTCGCAGCACAGATGTTGCGTGAGGATGGTTTGAGTGCAGACCGCTATCCGCGTTACTTTGAAATCATTGAAGATGCGGCATCGGATGCCGTTGCTTACATTCGCGACTATCTGGAATCGCGTGATCCAAATGGCAAGCCGTCATTTGATCCGAATGCGCGCACGGATTTGCGTGAAGTGATTCATTGGGCGGGGCGTCGTTACCTGGAGAACTTGCAGCAACACGGCATCGCATTGTCATTGCAGGAACCGAATGTTCCCGCGATCGCGCACTTTGAAGAACGCGTGTTGCGCCGAGTTGTCGAAAATCTCATTACCAACGTCATCAAGTACGCGCCGAATGCACCGATGGTGATTGCGGTTCGGCGTGGTGCGCCGGATTTTTGGCGGATTACCGTGACCGATAACGGGCCTGGTTTGTCCGATGATCAGCAGCGTCGTTTGTTCAAGCCGTTTACGCGTTTCCATAAGGATTCGTCTGATGAGCAAACCGAATTGCTTTCGAGTGGCCTAGGTTTGTCGTTAGCCAAGCGCACCATCGAAGAGCATGGTGGTCAGCTTTGGTACGAACGCGCGGAAGGCGGCGGTTCGACCTTCGTCATCGAAGTTCCGGACGCCGAATGAAAAAACACTCCGAGCCTTGCGGTTCGGAGTGTTTCGTTTGGCGCGGTTGTGGGTGCGCCTGACGTCGAGTGCGGATTATTCGCGCTCGGAGTTACCGTCGAAGAAACCCTTTTCGGATTCCGACTGCTTCTCTTTCATCTTCTTGTTGATTTGATACGCAGCGGCTGCGACGGCGGCGACGGCGGCGGCGGTCAGCAAAGGATTCTCCTTCGCCTTGCGGCCAGCGACAACGGCACCACGCTTCACGGCTTGCACTTGATCATTGTGATTGACGAAATCGGTGACACCGTTACGTGCGTCCTTCGCCAGGTCGACAGTCTTGTCCTTGCCGGTTTCCATCCAGTCTTTCGCCAACGAACGACCTTCATTCAACCACTTCGCAGCCTTGTCGGTGTCGACGCCGCGCAATTGTTGACCGACCATATCGATCAAATCAGAAATGCTGTTCTTGCTCATGTTGGGCTCCCTCCTCGGGAAAAGTTTTTTCCTGCATTCAGATTACTGAAACTGCGTTGGCAATGCGTGAGATTCGCGTTGTGATGCGAATAGTGATTAAACGCACGTTTAGGTTCCTCGCGGTTTGGCTCGGTGCGTCGGGGTGGCGTTCCACGGATCTTCCGGCCACGGATGCTTTGGGTAGCGTCCTTTCATTTCCTTGCGGACTTCGGGATAGGTGTTGTCCCAAAAACTCCGCAAATCCGTCGTCACCTGCAATGGTTTGCCGCCCGGGCTGAGGAGGTGGATTTTCAGCGGTTGCGTTCCATTCGCAATGCGAGGAGTTTCCGCCAGTCCAAACAGTTCCTGCAGTTTGACCTTGAGGATCGGTGCGTGTGCATGGCTCGTTGTGTTGCCTTCTTCGTCGAATTGATATTCGATCGGGCGGTCGAGTCCGGACGGCACGTTGATGTGCGTCGGTGCCTGCGCGTTGAGTTGTTGCTGTTGGTTCCAGTCGAGTCGGTTGCGGATCGCTTGATCAAGTTGCGTTGCGTCGATGTTGCTGATTTTTGATTTATTCGTCAGCAACGGTTTGAGCCATTGCGTTGCGTCTTCCTTTAGCGCGTTGGTGTCGAACTGCTTCCAATCATTTGGTTGCCATTGCTGCAGGCTTCGAATTCTTGCAAGAAACTTGTGCGTGCTCTCGTTGAATGGCAGTGGCTTGAGATCTTGCTCGATGATGTATGTGAGCATTGCATCGGCCATCGCGTCCTTGTCGGCGTGCTGCGTGGGTTTGCGGCTGAGTTCAATCCTCCCAAAACGCGCCACCGTCGCCGAACTCATCGTCTCCGTGTCGGCGTTCCAGGTGGATTCGGTTTTCTCGGTGAATTCGTTGGGGAACTGGTTGTTGAGAAAGTGTTCGTCAATCGGAATCGCGCTGCGTATGCGTGCGTGTGGTCGAGCATGCGTGAGCTCCGTGATCAGCAAATACTCGTGACCGTAGAGATCGGATTGCTCGTTGAGTTGTGCGGTGTTGCCGTTGAAGAGGTGGTATCGCAGTGGATCCTTGCTCGACTGTTTCGCGATCCAATCGATGTAGCCGGGCGCGATGATGGCGGCGAAATCTTTCGGCGGTTGTTTGTTTTCGCTGCGTAGGCGACGTTGCCATTGCTTACGGGTATGCGCGTTGCTGCGTTGGGATTCTTCGTATCGTTTCGTCCAAGCATCCGAATCAATTCTCAGTTGCCGCGGTGATTCGAGCGTCGCAAGGATGCCGGAGACGTCCGTGTTGCTTGGTGCGTTGATGACGATTTTGGCGAGGCGTGCATCGAGGCCGAGGTTGAGTGCGTCGCGTCCTTGTTGCGTGAGCTTGTTGTTGCCATCGATGAAGTCGAGTGATTTGAGTTGATCGTGCGCGCGCTGCAACGTGCCCTTCGGTGGTGCGTCGAGGAACTGCAGATCATCGCTGCCCCACGCGGCAATCTCCATCGCGAAGTTGCTGAGTTCGGTTTGTGTGATTTCCGCGCGGCGTTGTTTGTCGAGCCGTTGCGACGTTGGCCAAAGTCGGTACGCAGTGCCGGGCGCAGTTCTTCCTGCACGTCCGCTGCGTTGATCCGCACTTGCTTGCGAGATCAGAACAGTCTTGAGCGACGTCAGTCCGGTTTGTGCATCGAAGCGTGGCTCATTCGCAAGACCGCTGTCGATGACGATTCGGACGTTCGGCAGAGTGACGCTGGATTCGGCGACGTTGGTGGCGAGTATGACGCGACGTTGGTTGTTGTCGTGCGCGCGCAGGATGTGGGATTGCGCATCGATGGCCATTTCGCCGTGCAAAGTCATGACTTCGAATGTGTCGGCTTCCAGTAGGCGTTCGACTTTGCGGATGGATGCGATACCGGGCAGGAAAACGAGTGCATCGCCGTCGTGCTTCGCCATGGCTTCACGCACGCAACGCGCAACTTGATGTTCCAGCTTCTCATCGCGACGGGCGGGATACGCGATGACATCGACCGGGTAGCTACGTCCTTCTGACCGTATGACATCCGCATCGAGAAAGTTTGCGATGCGTTCCGCGTCGATGGTTGCGGACATCAATACGACTTTGAGATCGGGTCGTAGCGAAGCTTGCACATCCAACGCCAACGCTAACCCGAGGTCGGTCGCAAGATGCCGCTCATGAAACTCATCAAAAATCAGCAAATCCACTCCACTCAACTCCGGATCCTGTTGAATTCGCCGCGTCAGTAATCCTTGCGTTAAAACTTCAATGCGGGTGTTGTTGGATGTTTTGTTTTCGAAGCGGATGCGGTAGCCGACGGTTTGGCCGACGTCTTCGCCCAATGATGCAGCCATGTAAGACGCGGCGGCGCGGGCGGCAACACGGCGGGGTTCGAGCATGATGATTTTGGAAGAGTCTTGTAGCGTCTCGAGCAACGCGAGTGGGACTTTCGTGGTCTTGCCCGCGCCGGGATCGGCTTGCAGGATCAATCGTTGCGACGTGCGCAAACGCGCGAGAATCTCGGGCAAAACAGCATCAATCGGCAGCGCTTCAGTCATCGTCTGCCAGTCTAAAGTAAAATTCAACGCATGAATCTGATTGATATAGGTGCGAATCTGACGCACGACAGCTTTGACCATGATCGCGCGGACGTGATCGCCAATGCACAAGCCGCAGGTGTTGCGCAATTCATCGTGACGGGTGCGTCGCGTGAGCACTCGCCGATGGCGTTGCAGTTGGCGCAGGAATACAAGGGTGTGTGTTTCGCAACGGCGGGTGTGCATCCACATCATGCAACGGAATACACCGACGAGTGCGATGCCGAGATGCGTGCGTTGTTGGCGCACGACGAAGTGGTGGCGGTTGGGGAGTGTGGGCTGGATTTTTTCCGTGATTTCTCACCGCGTCCTGCACAACGCCGTGCGTTTGAGATGCAGCTGCAAACGGCCGTCGATATCGGCAAGCCATTGTTCCTGCACCAACGCGATGCGCACGAAGACTTCATGGCGATCATGCGCAACTTCGAAGGACGCATCGGCCCGGCGGTTGTGCATTGCTTCACGGGCACGCGCGAAGAGATGTACGACTATCTCGACAACGATTGGTACGTCGGCATTACCGGTTGGCTGTGCGATGAACGTCGCGGGCAACATTTGCGGGAGATCGTTATGGACATTCCTGCGAATCGTTTGATGATCGAAACGGATGCACCGTACTTGATGCCACGGACGTTGAAGCCGATGCCGTCCTCGCGGCGGAATGAGCCGAAATTTTTGCCACATATCCTTGAGGAGCTGGCGAAGGAGCGTGGCGAAGAGGTTGCGGTGACTGCGTCCAATAGCGTTCTCGCGACGAAGACCTTCTTCCGCTTGCCATGATTAATTTATCAGGGTAATATTAGTTTACATTTTTACCCTGATGAAATCATGGCCACCCAAAATTGGATCGCATTCTCGGGCCACGCCCGCATCGCCAAGGGCGAACCGAAGGTCGTTGCAACTGCCGTAAAGCAGTTCGCCGATGCGAATGACACCGCGAATCTGCTGGTGTTCGACATGGCGAGCAGCCAGCCCGTTGAGCTGGATCTGCGGGGCACGCTCGACGAAGTCACCGCACGCGTGACGGAAACGCTGGCGGTGCAGGAGCCCAAGCGTCGACGCGGAAGGCCGAAGCTGGGTGTGGTCTCGAAGGAAGTGACTTTATTGCCGCGGCATTGGGATTGGTTGCAGGCGCAACCCGGCGGCGCTTCGGTGACGCTCCGCAAACTCGTCGAGACTGCGAGCAAGGCGCATGACTCCGGCGAAAACCCACAGCAACAACTCGAGTCCGCTTACCGCTTCATGACGGCGATCGGCGGCAATCTGCCTGGTTACGAAGAAGGCATCCGCGCGCTGTTCGCGAAGGACGGCGCGAAGTTCAAGAAGGCGTTGAAGAAGTGGCCGAAGGACGTGCGCAAACACGTCCGTAATCTGGCGGAAGCTGCGCTCGGAAAATAATTACGAGCGTAGACCGGTTCCGCGGTTGAGCAAGTACAGCGAGAACGCACCAAGCGCCACGATGAAAAATCCCATCAACGAGAACGATTGCCACAGCGGCATGTCGTGAATGCCGAGCAAGCCGTAGCGGAATGCGTTGACGATGTAGAACACCGGGTTCAAGTGCGTCATCGATTGCGCCCACTCCGGCAAAATCTTCACCGAATAAAACACCCCGCCCAAATACGTCAGCGGCGTCAGGATGAAGGTTGGGATGATGGCGATGTCGTCGAATTTTTTGGCATAGATCGCATTGATGAAACCAGCCAGCGCAAAAATCGTCGCACCCAAAATCACCGTCACAAAAGTAATGATCGGATGCGGCACTTCAAGTTTGGTGAAGAACAACGCGATGACCAACACGATCGCGCCGACCATCAGGCCACGCAGCACCGCGCCCGCCACATAACCGAGCAAGATCACCCAGTTCGGCATCGGCGACACCAACAGCTCTTCGATATGCCGACCGAACTTCGCGCCGAAGAACGAGGACGAGATGTTGCCGTATGCATTTTGGATCACTGACATCATCACCAAGCCCGGCACGATGAAGGCCATGTACGACACGCCATCCATGTCCTGGATGCGCGAGCCGATCAGCTTGCCAAAGATCATGAAATACAGCGTCATTGTGATCGCCGGTGGAATCAGCGTCTGCGTCCAGATCCGCAAAATCCGCGTCATCTCGCGACGCGCGATCGTGTACAGCGCGGTCAGGTTGGCGCCCATGGAATTTTCGACTTGCGTATTCGCGTTCATTCCGACGCCTCCGGTTGATTCATGGATCCGCCGGCTGTGAGCTTCACGAACAACTCCTCCAGTCGATTCGATTGCGTGCGCATCGAGCGCACCTTGATGCCATTCGATGACAACACGTTGAACACTTCATTGAGATCCATCGTGCGCGGCATTTCCAACGCAATGGTGTGCTCATCTTCACGGGTCAGCACCGCACCTTCGATGACAGGCAATGTTTCGGGAACGTCACTTTCGATATCGAACAAAAACCCTTCCACATCCAACTTCGCCAGCAACGACTTCATCGGTCCCTGCAACACGATCTCTCCGCGGTTGATGATCGCCAAGTTACGGCACAGCGATTCGGCTTCTTCAAGATAGTGCGTGGTGAGAATGATGGTCGTGCCGGCGCGGTTGATCTCACGCAAGTTCTTCCACATGTCACGGCGGATTTCGATGTCGACACCTGCGGTGGGTTCGTCGAGAATCAGCAAGCGTGGCTGCGTCATCATCGCGCGCGCAATCATCAGGCGGCGCTTCATGCCACCCGACAACGTGCGGCTCATGAGATCGGCCTTCTCGAACAAGTGCGCACGCTTGAGTTCTTCTTCGGCGCGGCGGTTCGCTTCGTCGCGTGGAATCCCATAAAAACCCGCGTAATTCACCAGAATCGTGCGCGGCGACTCAAACAAGTTCATGTTGATTTCCTGCGGCACCAAACCAATCTGGCGCATGGCCAACGAACGCTCGGTGGCGAGATCGATGCCGAAGATTTTGACATCGCCATCCGTGAGATTCACGAGTGACGAGATGATGCCGATCATCGTCGACTTGCCTGCACCGTTCGGCCCCAGCAACGCAAAGAAATCCCCTTCCGTCACATCAAAGTCCACGCCCTTCAGAGCGGTGACGTTGTTGTCATATGTTTTGCGCAGGCCACGGACGGACAGCGCGAGATCATTGCGATCGATCATAACTACAGGGGTTCAACAAGGTAAACGAGTATTATAGGTCGCATGGATTCCGTTTTCCCGATCCGCCTGGTCGACGCCAAGCCCCTCGCCCCTACCGTTTTCCACTATGCGTTCGTCCGTTCGGATGGCAACGCGCTCGACTTCATCCCGGGTCAATTCATCCAGATCCACTTCGATTACGCGGACGGCACACCCGCCAAACGCAGCTACTCGTTGGCCACAATCCGCGAGCATTCACTGGAACCGGGCGAAGCCGTCGAATTCGCGGTGTCGTTCGTTGAAGGCGGCCGTGCAACTGCATTGTTCCAAAACCTACAGATCAACGACGAAATCCGCTGCTCCGGTCCATATGGCAAGTTCGTTTTGAACGAGCGTGACACCAACGAGCGTTACCTGCTCATCGGCACTGGCACCGGCATCACACCATATCGTTCGATGTTGCCGCAACTCGAAGCGTTGATGGGACGGGGTATCGAAGTTGTTTTGCTACAAGGTGCGCGCACCCGCGAAGAGTTGCTGTACGACGATGACTTCATGTCATTCGCTGCCGCAAACCCGAACTTCAAGTATCGTCCATGCCTTTCGCGCGAGGACATCAGTGTCGATGCGCCGAACGTGAAGTTCACGCATGGCTATGTGCAAAGTGTTTTGGCGGAGCTCGTTCCTACGCCAGGTCAGGACGTCGCCTATCTGTGCGGCAATCCGAATATGGTGGACGCGTGTTTTGCCGCATTGAAAGAGTATGGCTTGAGCACGCAGTTCATCCGCCGCGAGAAATACGTGAGCAACGTGTAAAGGTTGCTTGACACATCGAAATTGCGCTGATATTGTTCCTGTAAAACTAACTTGACAGGCAAAAACAATGGCACAAGTTCAAACACCCAATCAAGTCCGTAATCGCAATGCGATCGCGACCGTCGGTACCGTTTGCGTCGTTGGCGGATTGGCCGGCATGTTCGCGTTCGGATCGAACCTCGGCAGTTTCTATACATTGCTTTCCGCGACGCTGGTCATGGCCGGCATCGCATTCATCATCGCGGCATCGTTCATGTGGCTGTCGAAGCTGATGCCCGACTGGTACCGCGAAAGTACCGAAGACCAAGCTCGGACGCCCGCTTACAAAAACTACATGAAAACAATGTGGAAGTGCATGGCGATTTACGTCGTACTTCTCAGTGCATTTTCTGCCGCAGTTCAAACTCAATTGCATCCGGCGGTACAAGCGATTGCATCCATCGCACCTGTTTTGCCGCTCGCTTGGCTCATGGCAGCGCATGTCCGCTTCGTACGTGGTCTCGATGAATTACAGCGAAAAATCGAGATGGAATCCGTCGCAATATCCGCGCTTATTACCTCACTGATCTGCATGATGTTCGGCTTCCTTGTGGCGGGTAACGTGTTGCACGTCAACGCAGGACTGGCGCTGTTGCTGGTGTTTCCTGTGCTTTGCGTGACTTATGGCATTGGTAAGATTTTCGTGATCCGTCACTATTCATGAACAATAGAATTCGACAGCTACGCGAAGAATACGGCTGGACCCAAGGCAGTTTGGCCGAGCAACTCGGTGTTTCGAGGCAAACGGTGAATGCGTTGGAGACCGGCAAATACGATCCAAGCTTGCCATTGGCGTTTGCGATTGCGAAACTTTTTGAAGAACGGATCGAGGACATTTTTCTGTATGAAGATCAGTAACGACAACCCCCCGTTGCAGTTGGCGCTGGCCGTTGCAGTGGGTTTGACGCTGGTGGCGTGCTCGCCGAAACCGGTCAACGAAGGCAGTGAATCCGCACGCAAATGGGGCTCCGTGACGTTCGAGCCGTGCGCGCTGGAAGGCACGCAAGGACTCGACGCCGAGAAGGCCTACTGCACCACGTATGAAGTTCCCGAAGATCCGGCAAACCCGAGCGGACGCAAGATCAAGTTGAATCTCGCGATCTTGCCGGCGGGCAATGCGGGCACGACGGATCCGATTGTTTTTCTCGCGGGTGGTCCCGGTCAAGCGGCAGTTGAGTACGGTAGCTACGCAGGCGCGATTCTTTCGCAAGCCAATCGCAACCGCGACATCCTGTTGATCGATCAGCGCGGCACCGGCAAGTCGAATGCACTGTCGTGCCCTGACTCTGAGAAAAAATTCGATGCCGTCGACGTCACTCTCACTCCGACGCAACAACTCGAAGCGATGACGTCATGCCAAGCGGAGATTGCGAAGAAGGCGGACACGCGGTTTTATACGACGGCTAATTTCGTGAATGATCTTGAGAGCATTCGCAAAGCAATCGGCGCAACGCAATACAATCTCGTCGGCATTTCCTACGGCACCCGCTCCGCGCAGAAATACGCAGCGGCTTATCCGGACAACGTTCGTAGCATGGTGCTCGATGGCGTCGCACCGAATGATCTCGTCATCGGCGGTGACTTCGCGCGTCAGCTCGATAACGCATTGAAGAAGCAAGACGAATACTGCTCGAAAGAAAAGTCATGCGCGAAAGTTTACGGCGGTAAACTCTCCGAGCGTCTGCGCGCGTTGCGCGTGAAGCTTGATCAATCGCCGGTCTCCGTCAAAGTGCGTGATCGCGAAACGAACGTTGAGAAGAACGTGAGCATCAGCGGCGAGAAGCTCGCATCACTCGTGCAGAAGCTCGCGTATCAACCGGAGGCGATGTCGATTTTGCCATTGCTGATTCAATCTGCAGAACAAGGCGATTATCAACCACTCGGTGCGTTGTTGAACACGGCGGGTTCGGAGAGTAACGGCATTCAAGCCGGCTTGTACATGTCAGTGACATGCGCGGAAGACATGCCACGCTGGACCGAAAGCAGCGATGCCAACAAGTATCTGCTTGGCCGCCATGTTCGCACGGAGTTCGATGCGGCTTGCAAGTTGTGGCCATCGGGAGAGATGCCGGCTGATTTTGCAAAGACGCCCGTACTAAAGATTCCAACGCTGATGTTGTCCGGTGATCTCGATCCTGTCACTCCACCGTCATACGTTGATTCGATCATCAAGCAATTTCCGAATGGACGTTCGTTGGTTTTGAAAGGATCCGGACATGGTTCGATGATGCGCGGTTGCACGTCACGTCTCGTCGGTCAGTTCATCGATCGCGGCGAAGCGAAATCCATCGATGCCACGTGCCTGGATTCATTGGGCTTCATTCCGCCATTCACCAGCTTTAACGGCTGGGATCCTTAAGGAGACGGCACATGATCATTGCCAATGACTTGCACAAGACTTTCAAAGTCAAAAAAGACATCGTCAACGCCGTACAAGGTGTTTCCTTCGAAGCACCCGATGGCCAAATCACCGGTTTGCTCGGTCCCAACGGCGCCGGCAAAACCACGACAATGCGCATGCTCTACACGCTCATGAAGCCAACGTCCGGCAGCGTGCAGATCGATGGCATCGATGCATTCAGCGATCCCATTGCGGTGCGCGAACGTCTCGGTGTGTTGCCGGATGCCCGTGGTCTTTACAAAAGACTCACCGCCCGCGAAAACATCGAATACTTCGGTCGTCTCAACGGCTTGAGCGATCAAGTCATCAAGCAACATACCGAACTGCTCGCCGACCAACTCGACATGCGCGACATTCTCGAACGTCGCACGGAAGGCTTCAGTCAAGGTCAACGCACGAAGACGGCAATCGCACGCGCGTTGATCCACAATCCGCGCAACGTGATTCTCGACGAACCCACGAACGGTCTCGATGTGATGACGACGCGGGCGATGCGTGAGTTTTTGTTCAAGATGCGCGAAGACGGACGCTGCGTGATTTTCAGTTCGCACATCATGCAGGAAGTTGCTGCGCTGTGTGATCGCATCGTGATCATCGCGAAGGGTCGCGTCATGGCACAAGGCACACCGGATGAACTCCGCGCACAAGCCGGCAACGACAACCTCGAAGACGCCTTCGTGAAACTGATCGGCACGGAAGAAGGACTGCACGCATGAGACCGACATTGATGCAAAGTTTTTTGGCGGTTTTGCGCAAGGAACTGAAAGATGTTTTCCGCGATCGCCGCACGATGATCAACCTTTTGATCGTCTCGCCGTTGCTTTATCCAATCATGTTGATCGGACTTTCGAAGTTGACCGCCGGTCGCGCTGAAACGCAACTGCAACAGCCCATTGAGCTGCCAGTCGTCAATGTGCATTCCGCGCCCAATTTGATGAACTTCCTGAAAGCAGCCGGTATCAATGCTGTTGAGGCACCGAAGGATGTTGAAGCGCAAGTGCGGGATCAACGTTTGGACATGGCGCTCGTGATCGATGATAAATACGCCGAAAACTTCCGCAAAGGCCAACCGGCAACCGTTGAAATCATGACGGACTCGACGCGTCGTAATGCAGACACGTTGGTCGGGCGTCTCAACGGGGCATTGGATGCGTACAACAAGCAAGTCGGCTCAATGCGTTTGGTTGTCCGTGGCATCGATCCGATTCTTGCGAAGCCGGTGAATGTTGGTACGCGTGACCTTGCGCCTGCCGCAGCGAAGCGCAATGGCTTGCTCGCTTTCATCCTGCCGTACATCCTGATGATCGTGGCGTTTCTCGGTGGCGCGCCGTTGCTGTTTGAAGCGACCGCCGGTGAACGCGAGCATCAATCGCTTGAACCGTTGCTCACAACTGCGACGCGACGTGGCTCGATCGTCTCCGGCAAAATCGCCGCAGCATCCGTCGTTGGCGTCATCTCCATCATTCTGACGTTGCTCGGCTTTAAGTTGGCTGCCGCAGTGGGTGGTGAAGCTGGCAAGATGATGGACGTACCCATCATGACGATTGGGCACTTGCTCGTGATCCTCGCGCCGTTGGTTGTGTTCGGTGCGACGTTCCTGACGTGGATTGCCGCGCGTTCCAAGACGATCAAGGAAGCACAGTCGTACATGATCATCCTCATGCTGTTGCCGATGATCCCGGGCATGGTGTTGATGGTGAATCCGATCAAGGAGAAACTGTGGCAGTTTGCGGTTCCGTTTTTGTCCCAAAATCAACTCATCATGAAACTGTTGCGCGAAGAATGGATTTCGCCTCAGGTTTGGGGGGCTTATTTCGCAGGCGCGATCGGTGTGGCTGCACTGTTCTGGTTCTTGGCAGTGATTCGTTACAACGATGAGCGGTTGGCGATTTCGGGCTAACGCTGAAACTAGGAGCAAAAAGCGAATGAAAATTTTGATGGCATTGATGTTGGCTGCAGTTCCTGGGGTCGTGGGTGCGCAACCTGCGCCGATTCCGCCGCCACCTCCAGCGACGACCGTGCAAGGACACCAGCAAGTGATCCACACGGTGCGTTGCACAGTGGATGCCGCGGGTAAGCGCGATTGCACGGAGCAATCCGGTGTTGCGCCGAAGGGCGGTCCACTTGAAGTGTTGGATCAGTTTTCGACGTTGATGCGCAAAGGTGACATCAGAACCGCTGCAGATTTGCTCGCCGACGATGCCACGATTTACGAAGGCGGCGAAGCAGAATCGAAGGTCGAGTATCTCGCGGGTCATGCCGATGCGGATGCGAAGTTTCTTGCGGGCACGACTCAGTCCAATCGTCGCCGCCAAGCGCGTGTCCTAAATGGCATGGCGAGCATCAACACGGTCGATCGTGTGAGCAAGGACGGCAAGTCATACGACACCGCCGAAACCGCGGTCCTGATGGAAACGCCGCAAGGCTGGAAGATTTTGAGCCTGCATTGGTCGAGCCGCAAACTCGACACAACGAAGCAAAACTGAAATCAAAAATCGCCGCGACTTGAAAGCTCGCGGCGATTTCATTTTTTTGGCCTTTTCAAAGGATGAATCTGTGTCCATGGACAGAAGTTCATCTTTGGAAACCTACATTTTCAATCGCTGGGTAGCCGAAGCATCAATGTAAGTGGGTCGATGTTGGATGCAGTGAATCCATGCTTCAGGTAAAACGATTTCGCGTTCTCATCGATTGCGTGACAGAGCATTGCTCTAATTCCAATTTGTTCTGACGCTCGCATCGATCGGAGGACGGCGTCCTTTAGAAGACCTTTTCCAATTCCTTCACCCATGTAGTCCGCATGGACGGCTAGTCTTCCCAAAATGATGATCGGTACCGGGTTAGGCATATTCCTTCGTACAGCACTCGTGGCAATGACATGGGAGACACTGCCTGCGGCGAGTGCGTGGTAGCCGATGACTCGATTCTCTTCGTCACATACGACGTAGGTACGCGTTCCGCCAGCTATCTGGTTGCGTAACGCTTTTTCCTTGAGCCATCGCGTGAGCTCTTCTGCGTCACATTGAAATTCACCCGTAAGATGTCGCTCCGTTAACGGAGTCGGAGAGTTCAATTGCAAGTTCGGTTACTCCCACGGAGATTTCGAATTCAACAGACGACTAAGCGCGAGAGTGTCTTCAGGGCCAAAAGGAGCATCGAGCGCAGACCGGAATTTCTTCCACGCCTTCTCGTCCAGTTCAAATGCAACTTGATCAGCAAGAACTTCACGCGCGCGCTCGACAGATGCGTCGATGATGAACTGTGAGCGATTCTTGCCAGTCACTTTAGCCGCACGGTCAATCAGCGACTGCTTGCGAGCAGGCGCTCTGAGATTGATGACTTTGGTTGCAGTTTCAGTGGACACGTCGAAATCCTCAAGAGGGTGTATACATTGTACACACAAACTTGAGGCGTGCTTCTAACGCTGTGTAAATCGGAAATCTAAAGTCAATAATCGCCGCGACATGAAACCTCGCGGCGATTTTCAATTCAAGGTGCATTTCAAAGGTTGAATCTGTGTCCATGGACAGAAGTTCATCTTTTTTAGACCCGAAAATTTTGACTCCCGCGATTTCAGATTTTCGGCGCTAGTTACCCGGCGCGAAGGCGAAAGTTTTGCGAACCGTAATCGGCGACGACACCGCGCCGTAGCGCCAGCGCTTCACCGTATCCAACGCCGCGGAGTCGAACACGCCACGCGGCGTCGAGCGCACCACGCGCGCCGCGATCACCGAGCCATCGCGGCCGACGGTAATCTCGACGGTGACTTCACCGCTCGTGCTATTACGCAACGCCTCGCGCGGATAGGCCGGCTCGGGCGTGCTGATCGGCCGCAGATCGAGCTCCCGATTGGCTTGCGATGCAGGGTCGTCTTCTTCGGGTTCTTTGGGTTGAGGAGGCTTTGGCGCAGTCGTCACAGGCTCGGCGGTTCGGGCTGCAGGCGCAGCAGGTGTCGCAGCGGAAGCGGCGGCAGCTTGCTTCTGGGATTCCACCTTGATTTGGGCGGCCTTCTCAGCAGCCTTCCGTTGTTGTTCCTGCGCGGCAGCGTTGCGTTGCTGTTCTTGAGCGGCTGCTGCTTGTTCGCGCGCCAACATCGCCTTGCGCTCTTCGCGGTGCTGCATCATCGTCGCGATCGAAGGATTGTTCGGATCCGCGAGACGCAGCAAACCGAGTAAGCGCTCCACTTCCGCATCATCGTCCGACTTGATCGCTTGGTCCGTCGCTGCAACGAGCATCGGAGTAGCGTCGATCAACTGCGAAGAGATGCCGACATCACCAGGCGACTTCGCACGTAGCGCCAATAAGTATTCGTAGACGTTGTCGCCAGCGGGCGCGTACAGACGGTTCGCGTCGGAAGCTTTTTTCAACGCCTCACGCAGTTCGTCGATCGACATGGCTTGCAAGCCTTCCGCGATCCGCGTCTCGGCGGATGGCGTGACTTCGGTGCCGGCGACTGTGGGGGCTTCGCTTTTGCCACAGGCGACCAGTGCGAGCGACAACATTCCAACGGTCGTCAATTTGATGATTGGCTTCATTCGATTCGGAAATTCCCTACGACCTTCGATACTGTCGAAAGTCGCCGTGTAACGCAAGTGGACTAACTGGCTTCGGCGCGCGCAACAACCCAGGCTTCGACCCGCTCCACACCGGCATCGAGCAGGCACAGCGCGGCTTCATGCAACGTCGCACCCGTGGTCATCACGTCGTCGAGAATGGCGACATGGCGTGGCAAGTTCCGTGATTTTGGCGTTAAATTCGTCGAAAATGCACCCATCAGATTCGATTGTCGGTGTTCCAGATCGGTTTCGGACTGTTTCACGGTGAAGCGTGATCTCACCAAAATATCCGTCCGCAACGCCACCGGAAGCCGCGTCGCCATGGGTTTCGCCAGTTCAAGCGGCTGATCAAAGCCCCGTTCTTTCAGACGGGAGGTATGCAATGGCACGGGAATCAGGGCATCCGGCCACCGATCCAGCGCAGGACCGAGCTCGAGCAGCCGATCCGCACACAACTCGCCCATCAGCCGCGCCAACGCGAGGTTGCGGTGGAATTTAACTTGAGGCACCCAAAAATCAATCGGCGTCTTGTAATGAAACACCGACCGCATGACTTCCAGGGGCGGTTGCTCGTAGTCGCAGATGGGGCATTTTCGCAGGTCAAATAGCAGCGGCGATAAGGCGGCGGACACCAAAGGATCCAGCACGGGCAGGCCGGCGGCGCAGGTCAGGCACACGGTGGACGGGTCGACGTAGGGCAATTGCAGTTCGCATCGCGCGCACAAACCGTGGCGATTCTTGGTGGAGGTCTGGCACAAGGTGCACTTCGACGGAATCCACGCATCCATGAAACGGCCCCAGCCGTCAGCGACTCGCATGCGGAATATGCCTTATTTCCAGATATTTTTGATTGACAGAAATGCCCATGACTTCCAGACTGATAGGTTGCAAACACGATGTCTATCAGCGAGGTTCCATGTCCACTGTCAGCCAAAGTCGCGATTTCACTGTCCGTCATGACTGGCGTCGCGATGAAGTCCGTGCCCTACTCGATTTGCCGTTTGCGGATTTGATGGCGCGGGCGGGTGAGGCGCATCGGGCGAATTTTGACCCGAATCAAGTGCAGGTGAGCACGTTATTGAGTGTCAAAACCGGCGGTTGCCCCGAAGATTGTTCGTACTGCCCGCAGGCGCAGCGCTACAACACTGGCGTGGATGCGACGAAGTTGATGGAGATGGATGATGTTTTGGAACGTGCGCGCCAGGCGAAGGCTAACGGTGCGACGCGATTCTGCATGGGTGCTGCGTGGCGTTCGCCGAAGGACCGTGACATCCCGAAGGTCGCCGCGATGATTAAAGGCGTGAAGGCGATGGGTCTGGAAACGTGTGCGACGCTCGGCATGTTGTCGGCGACGCAGGCGAAGGATCTGAAGGAAGCCGGCCTCGATTATTACAATCACAATCTGGATACGGCGCCGGAGTTTTATAACGAGATCATCCACACGCGTGAGTTCCAGGATCGCTTGGATACGTTGGAACACGTGCGCGATGTCGGCATGAAAACTTGCTGCGGCGGCATCGTCGGTATGGGCGAGACGCGGAATCAGAGGGCGGATTTTTTGCGGACGTTGGCGAATCTGCCGGCGCATCCGGATAGCGTGCCAATTAACCGTTTGGTGAAAGTCGAAGGTACGCCTTTAGCTGAGGGAAAAGACCTCGATCCCTTCGAATTCGTCCGCACGATTGCGGTTGCGCGTTTGTTGATGCCCAAATCGATGGTGCGTTTGAGTGCCGGTCGCGAAACGATGAGCGATGAGCTGCAGGCGTTGTGCTTCCTGGCGGGTGCGAATTCGATTTTTTACGGCGAAAAACTCCTCACCACCCCAAATCCGGAAACCGACAAGGACATGCAGTTGTTCGATCGTTTGGGTATCGAGCCAATGCCACTGGTCGAAAATGGCGGCACCGTGCATGCGGACATCATTCAACCTGAGTCTGCTTCCGCGGTCGCGTGAGCGCTGAGTTACCGCCCGATTGGTCGTCGCGTTTCCGCGATGCGTTGAGTCATACGGCTTCGTTACATCGCACACGTCGTGCGCGCACAGTCACGTCACGTGATGGTGTTTGGTGCGAGGTGGATGGGCTTCGCGTCCTGAATTTTTGCAGCAATGATTATCTCGGGTTAGGCGCTCGTGGTTCGTCGCTGTCGATGGACGGTGCGGGTTCGGCGCACATGGTGTCAGGTCATTTCGTTGAGCATGATGCGTTGATCGCTGAGTTATGTGATTGGCTAGGTGCTGAAGATGCGTTGTTATGTGGCAATGGTTTCGTCGGTAATCTCGCGGCGTTGAGTACGTTGTGCGGTCGCGGCGATTTGTGCGTGCAGGACCGTTTGAATCATGCGTCGATGTTGGATGCGTTGCGTTCGTCGGAAGCTTTACTGGTGCGCTATCCGCATAACGATGTTCTAGGCGCGGCGCAGCAGTTGTTGCGTGAGTGCGCCGGCTTGAAAGTACTGGCGACGGACAGTGTTTTCAGCATGGACGGTGATCTGGCGCCTTTGGTTGAGCTGCGCTCGTTAGCATCCTCCCAAAAAGCCCTCTTCTACGTCGACGAAGCCCACTCCGTTGGTGTTCTCGGTGCGCATGGTGAAGGTGTCGCTGGGTTTGCCGACTTGCGGTTGGTGACGTTCGGTAAGGCGCTGGGTTCGTACGGCGCTGCGTTGGTCGGCGGTCGCGAGGTCATCGAGTACATCCGTCAATACGCGCGTCCATTGCTGTTCACCACCGCGTTGCCGCCGTCGGTTGCCGCGCACGTTACGGCCAATATCCGCGAGATCCGTCGTGGCGAGTTGACCGCCAAGCTCGCGGAGAACCGCGCGTACTTCGCCGGCTTGAACGTGCCGGGAGTGCAGGGCGGAGAGAGTGCGATTTTTACGCGGATCGTCGGTGACAATGCCGACGCCGTACAACTGTCTAGCCAGTTGTTAGAGAAAGGATTTTGGATCTCCGCGATCCGTCCGCCGACGGTGCCGGAAGGCAGCGCACGTTTGCGCATCACGTTGAGCGCCGCGCACACGCGCGATCAGATCGACGCACTGGCGGAAGCGTTGCAATGAACATCGAAAGGATCGGGACAACAGGTCCGAAGTTCGTGATGATCCACGGCTGGGCGATGCAGACGGCGATGTTCGAACCGATGGTCACCAAGTGGCGCAACACGGCGCAAATCATCCTCGTCGACTTGCCCGGTCACGGACGATCACGCGCGGACGACACCTCGTTGTCGCCGATGGACAAAATCACCGAAACACTGAAAAACGAAGTCGGCGACGATGCGATCTGGCTCGGCTGGTCGATGGGCGGATTGTTCGCGTTGCAATGCGCGACCAAGAACGCACGCGCATACATCGGCTTGAGCACCTCACCATGCTTCACGGAACGAACCGATTGGCCTTACGGACTGAGCACGAAGGTCCTCGAAAACATGAAACAGTCCGTCGAAAACGACGCGCATCGGACGGTGAAGGAGTTTTTGCAGTTGGAAGTACTTGGCGTTTCGCGCAAACATCCGAGCTTGAAGGAAGTCAGCGAAGAAGCATTCGCGCACGGCGACCCGCAACCCAAGGCGTTGCAGGAAGGACTCGACTTGCTCGAACACGTTGATCTAAGACACGAAGTTAAAGCGCTGGAAATCCCGAATCTTTGGATCGGCGGATCACGCGACCGACTTGTCAATCCGAAATCACTCGAAGCAAGCGCCGCGCTAAACCAACACGGCGAATGCGTGATCATCCAGGGCGCGGGGCATGCCGCCTTCATCAGCGCGCCCGACATTCTCATCGAACACATTGAACAATTCGGAGCGGAACATGACCTCGGATTGGTTTGACCGCAAAAAAGTTCAGCACTCCTTCTCCAGAGCCGCTGAACGTTACGACGAAGCCGCGAAGTTGCAACGCATGATCGACGCCACATTGATGGAGTCGCTCGAATACATCGAAGACCCTGGTTTTTACGGCCAAAAACCACGCGTCATCGTCGACGCCGGCAGCGGCACGGGCGCGAGCTCGAAACAAATCCAGGCGAAGTATCCCGATGCGACGGTGTTCAGTGTCGATGCCGCGCAAGGCATGCTCAATTACGCGCAACCACCGAAGCCAACGTTGGGCGAACGCGCGCGCAAACTTTTTAGCAAACAACCGAATCAACCGATCGCGATCAACGCCGACGTCAGAAACCTTCCGTTCGCGGATAGCTCCGTCGATGTCATCTACTCGAACCTCTGCTTGCAATGGGTCGAAGATTTGCAAGGCGTGCTCAATGGTTTTCGGAGAGTTCTCAAGCCGGGTGGAATGGTTTTATTTTCGACATTCGGTCCCGAAACGCTGATCGAATTGCGAGAGGCGTTTGCACAAGCGGATGACGAAACGAGTCATGTGAGTCCTTTTGCCAACATCCAACAATGGGGCGATGCACTCATCGCGACGGGCTTCCGCAATCCGGTGTTGGATCGCGATGTCATCACGGAAGGTCACGACAGCCTCAAGGATTTGATGAAATATCTCAAGGACATTGGTGCCACGAACGCGTTGAATGACCGGCGCAAAACACTCACAGGACGCGCGCGTTTCAACAAAGCCACCGAAGCCTACGAGCAATGGCGCGACGCAAGCACAGGCAACATTCCGGTGACGTGGGAAGTGATTTACGCGACAGCATGGGCGCCGAATGCGGATCAACCGATCAGAGAGCAGGGCGTCGATCTCGTAAGAATCCCCGTCAACCAAATCAAAATCCGGAAACGCTCGAGTGAATAAACCCCCTGTCGCGAAGGCGATTGCGTATGCGGTGCTGTCGGCGCTGTTTTTTTTTTTACGGCGACGTATGTGCTCAATCGCGCGGATGCGAGCGCCGGAGGTCATTGGGCATGGACTGCGTCTCTGCGTTACCTGTGGACGCTGCCGATGATGATTCCGATCGTGATGTTCGCCGGCGGAATGAAGCCGGTGTTCAATGCGATGCGTCGCAGTCCGATCCAATGGATGGTGTGGAGCTTCCTTGGCTTCGTGATTTTCTATGCGGCACTTTCGTACGCGGCGGACAGCGGGCCATCGTGGCTGATCGCGGGAACGTTCTGCACCACGGTCGTCATGGGCGTTCTCAGCGCACCACTTCTGTACAACGATCACCGTGCCAAAATTCCATTGAACGCCTTGCTTGTCGGTCTCTTCATTCTCATCGGTGTGTTCCTGATGCAATGGTCTGCCGCTGACGGCGTTCTCGACGTGAAAGGTTGGATCGCATTCGGCATGGTGCTCATCAGTGCGTTGATGTATCCACTCGGCAACCGCGGTTTGATGTTGCATCTCGAGCGCGAAGGCACAACGCTCAATCCAATCCAACGCACCTTCGGCATGGTTGTCGCAAGCATTCCGTTCTGGATCGCGATTGCACTTTATGCCTATTTTCAAGCGGGTTTCTCGCCGAAGGGACAGCTCATCAACACGGCAGGCGTCGCATTGACGTCGGGCATCATCGCAACGGTCCTGTTCTTCCAGGCAACCGACATGATGAAACATCATCCTGTTGGGCTCGCCGCTGCGGAAGCGATGCAAGCACTTGAGATCGTGTTCGCAACGTTGCTTGGTTATGTGTTTTTCGGCGAAGCGTTGCCGAAGTTGTGGGCATGGATCGGCATGTTGATCGTCATGATTGGCGTCGTCGTTTTCATCATGGTCGCGACACGCGAACCCAAAGCGACTGTCGGTGAAGCAGAAAAATGAAAATTTTTTCGCAAAGTACTGGAAATCAGCGTGTATTTGTCCTAAATTGCAATTACTCGGCATGCATTGCTGAGTCGGAATTTTTTTTCAACTTAACGTCCCAAAGGGATTCAAATGGCAACGAAGAAACCTGCAAAGAAAGCCGCACCTAAGAATGCAGCTAAGGCCGTCAAGGCACCAGCCGCTCCAGCTGCGAAGACAATCAAGCCAATCAAGGAAGTACTGACCAAGTCGGGTCTGACTGCTCACATCTCGGAAGTAACCGGCGTTGCTGCGAAAGACGTGCGCGCAGTTATGGCATGCCTGGAATCGACCGTCGCTGCATCGGTCAACAAGAAGGGCGCTGGCGCGTTCACGCTGCCAGGTCTGTTGAAGATCACCGCAGTCCAAGTTCCTGCGAAGAAGGCTCGCAAGGGCATCAACCCGTTCACGGGTGAAGAGCAAATGTTCAAGGCCAAGCCAGCTTCGGTGAAGGTCAAGGTCCGTCCGCTGAAGAAGCTGAAGGACGCGGCAGCTTAATTTAAGCTGTTTGAGCGACTTTGATGCGCTGCGGGAGTTCATACTTCCGCGGTGCATTTCTGCCAAAATGGTACGGTAAGCTGAATGGCTGCCGTGCCTTTTTTGTGCGCGTGTAAGCATTAAGCCCTTATTCAACGGACTGACCTCAATCTGCAATCATGTCCTAAGGGGGATTCCTCAAATGTTTCGCAAATTAGCTTTGGTTGGTGTCATTACGGCGGCTGCTCTCACGGGTTGCGCGACGTATGACCAATACGGTTACGGCGGCCAGCAAGGCCGTGGTGACTATTACTACGGTCGACCGCAAGTCTCGAGCTCGGTCGGTGTGTCAATCGGTAACGGCTACGGTTATCCTTACGGCAACGGTTACTACGGCGCTTATGGCCCGTATGCCGGTTATGGCGCATACGGCTATCCGAGCTATGGCTACGGTGGCGGTTATGGCTATCCAAGCTACGGCTATCCAGGTTATGGCTACGGCTATGGCTCCAACTATCCGTACCGTCCACCAGTACGTCCACGTCCACCACGTCCCGACAATGTCGATCGTGGCAACCAGCAGCGTCCAGGTTGGCGTGATATCGAAGGCATCAAGAACCGCAATGAACCGCGTCCTGATGGCCGTTACATCCAACAGTCGGCGCGTCAGATGCCACAAGTGCGTGAAGAGTCCCGCTCTTCGGAACGCAGTGGTTCATTCAGCGGCGCGGTGCAACGTGCACGTTCGACCAATCGTGAGAAGCCAATCGAGCCATAAAGACTCGGTGGTTTGAGTGATCAAGGCGGACCCGGGAGACTGGGTCCGTTTTTTTTCGCCTATAAATCAAGGACTTTCGTTGTAAACTAACCCCCTGTGAAAAACTCCTTCTATCATTTCGATGTCATCGTTGTTGGCGGTGGCCATGCCGGAACCGAGGCCGCTTTGGCGTCGGCGCGGGTTGGTGCGCGCACATTATTGCTGACGCACAACATCGAAACGGTCGGCGCGATGTCCTGCAATCCGGCAATTGGCGGTATAGGTAAAGGGCATTTGGTGAAGGAGATCGACGCGATGGGTGGCATCATGGCGCGCGCTGCGGATGCTTCCGGTATCCAATGGCGGCGCTTGAATGCATCGAAGGGTCCTGCTGTGCGTGCGACACGTGCGCAGGCGGATCGTGTTTTGTATCGCAACTTCATCCGTCATGCCGTTGAGTCGCAACCGAACCTGACGTTGTTTCAAGCGGGGTGCGATGACATCGTGTTTGAAGGTGGCCGTGTTACCGGCGTTGTCACGCAAACCGGTTTGACGTTCCATGCACCGGCGGTTGTGCTGACGGCAGGAACGTTCCTCGCGGGCAAAGTGCACATCGGTCAAACGACTTATGCAGCTGGACGTGCCGGCGATCCGCCATCGGTGACGTTGGCGGCGAAGTTGCGCGAAGGTCCTTTCGTCATCGACCGTTTGAAAACCGGTACGCCTCCACGCATCGATGGTCGCACGCTCGACTACTCGGTGATGCAGGAACAACCCGGAGATGATCCGCGCCCGGTGATGTCGTTCATGGGTTCGCTCGACGATCATCCGCAACAAGTGTCGTGCTGGATTACCGAAACATCCGAAGTCACGCATGACATCATTCGCCGTGGTCTCGATCGTTCGCCGTTGTACACGGGTCAGATCGAAGGCATCGGTCCGCGTTACTGTCCGTCGATTGAAGATAAGGTCGTGCGTTTCGCCGATAAGGTGTCGCATCAGATTTTCATCGAGCCGGAAGGCTTGGGCGTCAACGAAATTTATCCGAACGGCATCAGCACGTCGTTGCCATTTGATGTGCAGCTGGCATTGGTGCGTTCGATTAAGGGTTGCGAAAATGCCCACGTCACCCGCGCCGGTTACGCGATTGAATATGATTTCTTTGATCCACGTGGCCTGAAGCCGTCGTTGGAAACGAAGGGCATTGATGGTCTGTATTTTGCAGGGCAAATCAACGGTACGACCGGATACGAAGAGGCGGCTGCGCAAGGTTTGCTCGCAGGTTTGAATGCCGCGCGTGCGGTAAAGGATCTGCCATCGTGGAGGCCACGTCGTGACGAAGCGTACATCGGTGTGTTGGTTGATGACTTGATCACGCACGGTACGAACGAGCCGTACCGCATGTTCACGTCGCGCGCAGAATATCGTTTGCAGTTGCGCGAAGACAATGCCGATTTGCGTTTGACGTCGGTGGGTCGCGACATGGGATTGGTTGGCGATCTGCAATGGCGCGCATTTGAAACGAAGCGTTCTGCTGTTACTGCCGAAAACGAGCGTTTGGCTAAGCTATGGGCGACTCCGAACAATCCTCTAGGTGCGAAGTTGCGTGAGGCGACGGGAACGGTTTTGTCCCGCGAAAATTCCGCAGCTGATTTGTTGAAGCGTCCTGAGATGACGTACGACGCGTTGATGGCTGTGGATGGTTTTGGCCCGGGCGTTGAAGATCCGAAAGTCGCCGAACAAGTTGAGATCGGCATCAAGTACGCCGGGTATCTCGGCCGTCAGCAGGAAGACATTGCGCGTCAGCAACGCAATGAGTCGATGTTGATTCCGGTCGATTACGACTTCACGCGTGTGCATGGATTGAGCGCGGAGATTGCGCAGAAGTTGGCGTCAGTGCGTCCTGCATCGATTGGTCAAGCGCAACGCATTCCGGGCATGACGCCTGCGGCGATTTCGCTGTTGATGGTGCACATCGCACGTGACCAACGTCGCGCCAGTTAAGCCGACATATTTGTCCATTTTTCGGTTGTGGTTGTCTCGTGCCCGTTCGAGAATGAATCCATGAACCAACTCACCTTCGACCGCATGTATCGCGCAAGCTGCGAGAAAGACCCTGAATTTGAAGGTCTTTTTTGGATGGGCGTCAAAACCACCGGCATCTTCTGCCGTCCCACCTGCACCGCACGCAAGCCGTTGCCGGAGAATGTGGAGTTTTTTACCGATTCCCGCTCTGCCATCACTCGCGGTTACCGTGCCTGCAAAATCTGCAAGCCGTTAGAATTGCCATCTCAGACTCCGGCATACATTGAGCGCTTGTTGGAAGAGCTTCGTGCTTCACCATCCTTGCGTCTGCGTGATGGCGATCTGCGTGAGCGCGGGATCGAGCCTGCAACTTTGCGCCGTTGGTTTCTCAAGCATCACGGCATGACGTTCCATGCATTCGCGCGCATGCAACGGATCAACACGGCATTCCGCAAGTTGCAGCAGCAATCCACCGTCACCGACTCCGCGATGTCCGCCGGCTTCGACAGCCTGAGCGGTTTCGGCGATCGCTTCCGCGACGTGTTCGGCGTCGCACCGTCATCCGCTCGTGCCGCTCGCGTGTTGCATCTGCAACGCATCGAAACGCCACTCGGCACAATGATTGCTTGTGCTTCTGAAGACGGCTTGTGCCTTGTCGAGTTCAGCGATCGCAAAGCGCTCGAAACTGAGTTGCTGACCTTAGCTCGCAAACTCAACGCGACCATCATTCAAGCTGAGAATCCGCACTTGAGCTTGCTCGCGGAGGAGTTGCGTTCGTACTTCGCCGGTACGCTGCGTGCATTCACCGTCCCTCTCGAACGCACCGGCACCGACTTCCAGCACGCCGTGTGGGACGCACTCGTCTCAATCCCCTACGGCACAACACGCTCGTACGCCGAACAAGCCGTCATCGTCGGTCGACCATCAGCAGTCCGCGCCGTCGCCAACGCCAACGGCATGAACAAAATCGCCATCGTCATCCCATGCCACCGCGTCATTGGCGCCGACGGCAAACTCACCGGGTATGCCGGCGGAGTGTGGCGGAAGCAACATCTGTTGCAACTTGAGCGCGATGCGCTGCAAGCGAATACGAGTAATAGTTATACAAGTGAGTAAAAGCCGCTACGCGGCAATCACGCGCAAAGCGCGTCAATGCTCACCCCTCTAACTCCTACTCCAACTCGCTAGAGCGCAGTGAGAAGTGATTAGTCGCGCTCCCAACGCCAATTCGCCGACGCCTTCGTCTCAATGTTCGACTGCTCGACTTCGACGTCGATACCTTTCCGCACCAAGTACTTCAACGTCAACACTTGGCCAGTACCTAGCAGCGACACACCGTAAGAAACATACAGACGCGGTGAGAGATACTTGCCGACGCCGAACACCGCGCCACCCAACGTGCGATTGTCCGTGACGCCCGCGCTATCCAAGCCGATGCGCGCACCGAGCTGCGATGCCAACAGCGAACCACCGGCAGACAACGCAGCCGACGCCGCATTCAACTGACGGATATCGTTGCGTGATGCGGACGACAGCGAATGACCCAACGCCAAGTAGGCGAGTGCTTCAGACTGCGAAGTGGCAGGGTTGGTCCAGACAGAGGCTTTGGGTGCGGAAGCACGGCCGGTAATGTCGACACCCGCAGTGACGTCACCGACTTCACGCTCTGCGCGAATGTCCAACGAAGGATTCGACACCGAGTTGCCCGACCAAGTGAGGCGACCGCGCGTGATGTCCAAACGCTGACCGTAGATCGTGTACTTACCATCGATGTTCAAACGACCGGTTGCCGTCATCTCGCGACCAGGACGCGCGCGGACACGCATCGAACCATCGACGACTCCGGTCAAACCAAAGCCTGAGAGATTTACGTTGTCGCCGAGCGCCAACTCGAGATTCAAATCCAAGGCGCTATTTCGTTGATACTTCGGATCAGCCGGATCGAGAATCACCACGTCATCCGATGAAGAATAACCCTTGTCCAAGCGCTCCAAATCGATTTTGGCTTCGGGAATAAAAACTCGTCCCGTCACAGTAATCGGCTGACCTGGCTGGAACTTCACTTGCACATTCGGATCGGCCACGGCGTAGAGATCGCGAGTGTCGGAGATGAGGACGTTTTTGCCGGTGACATTCATCACCAAAGGTGAATTCAAGTTCGACCAACCAAACGTGCCGCTGACATTCAACGTACCTTCGCCCATGCGCGCCGAACCCGTAATGCGTGCGGTGCCATCTGCATTTGCGGTCATGCGGATATCACCGTTCGTCAACGCCGTCGCCAGCGATGGAATCTCCGTCGAAAAACCGGTCAACGATGCATTGCCACCCAACCGCGGTGCGCTCAACGTACCACCGAGTTGAATGTTGCCAACCAGATGTCCCTTCGGATCCACGATGTCCGGCGACAGCAACTCGAGCAACGTCAAATCATTCGTGTCGACCAACATATTGCCGCTCAACGGCGAGAATGTGCTCCAACCGGATTTCACGTTACCGCGAATGTCACCTTGGTTATTCAACCGCGTTGCAAACGTCGCATCGAAACCATCCGGCGAAAACGTACCATTCATCGTGAGGTTGTTGTAGAACAGCGTATCCTTCGTCTCACCCGACTTGAATTTCATGCCGCCAGCAGCCGAACGAATCTGCGCCGTACCACGCCACGATCCCGCAACTGGGCGCACGTTACCTGTCACATCGATGTTGCCGTGGAAATCATACGGCGTACCGTCAGCGCGCATCGGCAAGTAGGGGAGTGCCAATGACAACGGCAAGTTGCGGCCATTGAAATCAAAACCACTCCGCGGCCAGTTGCCTGTTGCGCACAACGAACCACCGGCCGACGAACTCAAACACGCATTCGTCAAACCACCCGCGACACCATCCCACACCCAACGTGTCGGCGCATTCAAAGTCCATGCCGCGCCCTTCGGCGGATCGATGCGGAATGTGTTCATCGCACCGGACCAGGTGTTGCCATTTTTCAAAGCTGTACCGCGCAACGCGACGTTACCGAAGGCACCGGAACCTTCGCCGTCGAACGTTAGATTTTCGAACGCACCACGCGCATTCAAGCGCACCGTTTTCAACGGCAAACCGACGTTCAGACCAGTGCCTTCAACGAACAGCACGCCGTTGTTGCCACGCCATGGCAGCGAACCCTTCGCATGCAACGTCGATGCCGTGTACTGACCCCACTTCAAACCATTGCCATCGAGGTCCGCAACGATGTTTGGCGTCGTACGTGGTCCATTCAATTGCAACGTGCCACGCAGCACACCCGAAGCCGACGGCAGGAAATCATTCAAATTAACCGGCAAAAACTGCGCATCCACATCCAGCGTGCTGCCAATCGTTCCCTTTGCGATCAAGCGACTGGCACCGGAATTCAATGCAACGTCGCCACTCCAAACATCGACTTGCCTGATGTTTGCCGCGCCACGGTATTCAACATGCGCACGACCGGACAATGGGCGGCCACGCAATGAACCACCGAGCGTCGGCGCATCAAACGACATGTTCAGACCGCCATCCGGACGGACGCCACCGATGGTTTTGATATTGCCGTGCAACGCACCTTTCCAATCCGGCAAAAAATAACTCGGATCAAATCCAGCCAACCGCGTATCGAGATTCCACGAGATCTTCGGATCCCAACCGACACGTCCCGTTGCGTTCAACGTTCCTTCCGGCATGCGTGCCGTTAACGCGCGAACGGTTGCGGCCTTCGTGTTGCCGGTGGCATCGAAGTCGACGTTGGCTTTTTGGCCCGCACGTGCCAAGCGTGCGTTACCCTTCGCTGCCCAGAGCCCGGTTGTACCCGCGATGCCGAAGTCACCGTCTGCCGTGATCTTCGCCGTGCCACCTGTGCCGCCCCAGCTTAGATTGCGGGCATTCACTGCGAAGTTAATGCGACCATTCTGCGGATCGCGGAAATCGCCTTTACCGTTGACGATTGCGCGTCCACCGAAGGTTTCAACGACCAAGGGTTTCGCTTCGAGCACCTTGTCGTTCAACGCAACCTTGGATGGCAAAACATTGACCTTGATGTCGCCTTGCTCGTAGTAAGCGCGACGGATATCCGCGTTGCCCTTGACGCCTGCAATGTCGACGTTGAGCTTCAACGGAACGCCTTGCTTGTTGCCCGTGATGGCACCGAGATCAAAACCTTCCGTGTTCGCAACCAACGTCCAGCGCGGATTTTTCTTCCCGATCAAACTGAGGTGCGCATTGATGGGCTTCGGCGCGCTGCCGCGCACGATGACATTCATCAGCGCAAGATCACCCATTGCCGCGAAGCCAACGCGTCCGGGACCTTCGCCCGATGCGTCAGGAATGTATGCGCTGCCGACCATCGCCATCTTGTAATCATTGCGCGGCTCGTAATCGCCATGCAATTTGAATAAGCCGCGATCCGTATCCGCCAGCAACTGCTCAACGTGCAACTTGCCATTGGATGCTTTCAATCCGGCGGTCGCATAACGAACCGTTGCCCAATGTGTGTTGGTTTGTGCGACTTTCAATCGCTTGATGTCGACCTTACCGAGATCTACGGTCAACGGCGGTTTGATTTGCGGCAGCGAGTCCGGCCACGTCGGAAGTTCAAATGGCTTGTCACTTTTCGGAATGTTCAAGTTCGCGTCGGAAACTTCCACGCGATCCATCCGCACCGTGCGACCGAGGAAGGGACGCAGCGTTGGATCAAGCATTACGCGCTTCGCATCAAAGTGCGTGTCTTTGTAATCAAACTTCACGCCATAGAGAATGAGTGGACCCTTCGCAGGTCCTTCGGCTTTCTCCCAGGTCAACGTCGCATCTGCGGGCAAACGCGCAACGATTTGAGCAAGCAATGCATTCCGCCCGCCGACCGTCGTGAACAACCAATACAGCAATGCGACGATAGCAACGACAAGCAACGCCATTCCGATACTGGAACGGATCGCCAACCAACGCATGCGACGTCGCCGTTTCGCGCGCAGTTCCTTGATGAACTCTTCGCGCTCCTCCGGCGTCAGGTTCGGATCAATCTTTGGTTGTCGACGCCAGGTTGCCATCAATTACAGATCCGAGCCAATGTTGAGATAAATGCCAAAAGCACTGTCAGGATTGTTCAAACCGCGCGCAATATCAAATCGCACCGGCCCAACAGGAGAACGCCACCGCACACCGAAGCCAACACCGGTACGCATGTCCGGCTTATCGTTGAACGCACTGCCAGTATCGATGAACACTGCACCGCCCCACTTATCGTTGAGGTAATGCTCGTATTCGATGCTCGCAGTGATCAATTTCGTCGCGCCGGTTGGATAGGCATTTTTGCCTTCGCCGATGCGCGGACCGACTTCACGCCAGCCGTAACCACGGATACTGCGATCACCACCGGCATAGAAACGCAATGCCGGAGGCAGGTATTCAACTTTCGTTTTCGAATAGCCCAACTCGCCGCGCGCGATCAAACGATTCCGCAGTCCGACTGGCATGTAATAACGACCGGATCCATAGAGCTGCGCAAAAAAAGTCTTGTCACTTCCATCATCCGCCATGCCCGCACGGATTTCGCCATTCAAGCCAATGCCACTACGCGGGAAAATCGGATCATCCGACTTTGTGTAATGCATCGAGAAAGCGGGATAAAACGCATTCGCATAATGGAACGGCGTCTTGGTATCCGGGTTTCCATCTTCCTCGGCCGTGTAATTCCAACGCTCGCGTAACGCATTCATGCTCACGATCGCGCTGAAATTCGGCGTGATGTTGCCACTACGGCTTGCCACGAAATGCAAGCGACGGTTGTTGATGTAATCGGTCTGCTCATCGAAGCCCTGCAACGAGAACGTGTACCAACCATCCAGCCATCTGAAGGCAGGAATGCGATATTGCAATGTCGCCGTCTTGCGGCGGCGCGCCCAATCGACATCAGCCAGGGCCTTGTGGCCGCGATCATTGAGATAGCGTTTCTCGATTGAGCCTTTCACACCCGCGCCGGAGAATGTTCCGTACGAGATACCGGCGGTGTAAACACTGCGCTTCGCAGGCGTCAACGTAATCGTCACCGGCACGCGGTAATCCACCGCTTCTTCCGGCTTCGCTTCAATGTCGATACCACTGAAATATCCGAGATTATTGAGCGATTCGCGCAAACGGTCGAGACGTCCTTGGTGGTAGTAATCGCCTTCGTTCCAATAGACGAGCTTCTCAACAAGGCCGTCGCGAATGATTTTCTTCGGTGTTTGAATGAAAGTCAGCTTGCCCATGTCATAACGATTACCGCTTTGCCACGACAGATCGATGTCCGCCGCCAACTCCGCGCGCGTCACTTCAACACGACGTGTCAAAAAATCCGCATCAAAATATCCACGTTCCGCCAAACGTCTCGTGATCCGCGCCTTCGAGCCTTCGTAAATTTCCTGGTCAAAAACGTCACCAACCTGCGGGAAGAATGCATCAACTTCCTGCTCGAGGTACATGTCATCGCCGCCTTCGCCTTCGATCTTGATATCCGACTTGCGAACACGCACGGGATCACCCTTGTCCACGATGATCGTCAACTCGGTGACATCGGTTTGGCTGCTGCGTTGCACGGTCACCTTCGGGGAGTAATACCCAAAAGGTTCAAGCGCCTCTCGCGTCTCCGCTTCGATCTGATTCAACAGGTATTGGAAGCGACGTTCGGAGACGTCCTTGTTCAATGAGTCCATCACCGAAAGTGTGAGTTGCAAATTCTCCGTCATCGGTTCATCCAGTCCCTTGATATGGACGGCAGTCACCTTGCCTGCAAAGGCAATGCTCGGCGCGCAAATGCACGCACCCAAAACGAGGAATAAGGCAGTTTTTCGCATCACACAATGATAACGACTGAATCTAAGGTTTATGTGACGAAACGACAACATAGATGAAGTTAGAGGTAGAGGTAGACGATGTAGTGATTGCCGCAGGCGCTATTGCGCGCAAGCGCGCTTTCGCTAAACCGTATACCTCTACCTATAACTGCTTTCTGCGACAATGGTCGCATGCGCATCTTCATTACCGGCGGCACGGGATTCATCGGTAGCCACACCGCTTTATTGCTCGCGGAACGTGGGCATTCGGTGGTTTTGTACGACAATCTTTCGAATAGTCATGCGGACGTGCCCGAGCGCTTACGTGCGTTGGCGCCGTCCGGGGACTTTACGTTTATTGAAGGGGACGTGCTGGATCGTGCGGCGTTGGCGTCGGCGATGGCGGGCTGCGACGCGGTGATTCATTTTGCGGGGCTGAAGGCACTCGGCGAAAGTTGGGTGCGCCCGCTGGATTATTACCGCACCAATGTCAGTGGCACGATCGAAGTGCTCGCGGCGATGCACGCGAATGACATCCGCAACTTGGTGTTTTCATCGTCTGCAACGGTCTACGGTTTACCAGCGACGATTCCGGTGGTCGAATCGATGCCGCTGTCCGCGACGAATCCGTATGGGCGATCGAAGTTGACGGCGGAGGAGATGATTTCGGATTTTGTTTCGTTGCAAAGTGGTTGGTCCGCCACCTTGCTGCGCTATTTCAATCCGGCGGGCGCGCACCCTTCGGGAATCCTCGGCGAAAACCCAATCGGCCGCCCCAACAATCTCATGCCGATCATTGCGCAGGTTTGTGCGGGACGTTTTGCGTCGGTGCAAATCAACGGCAACGATTATCCAACGCCCGACGGCACATGTATTCGCGATTATCTGCACGTGATGGATCTCGCGCATGCACACGTGCTCGCCGTCGAAGCATCGTCCGACCCCGGCGTTCGAGCTTTGAATCTCGGTGCCGGCCGCGGCTATAGCATTCTTGAGTTGGTGCATGCGTTTGAAGCCGCATCCGGCCGTAAGGTTCCGCTGGAATTTGGTCCGCGCCGTCGTGGTGACATTCCGGAGTTGTGGGCGGATCCTTCGCTTGCTCACTCGCAACTCGGCTGGACCGCAACGCGAACACTTGCCGAGATGTGCAACGACGCCTGGCGCTTCACTGAGTCTCTAAGTTAGAGGTATAGGTAGACTATCCAGTGTTGCGCGCAAGCGCGCTTTCACTCAACCGTCTAACTCTACCTCTACCTGTTATCAAGCAATCTTAAGTTCATCCAGCGCCTTGATGATCTGCTCCTTCGGCGTGTTCGTCCAATCCTTCGCGACCTCCGCGATCATGCGGTTGGTGACTTCGGTGTGGAAGATTTTGCGCATTTCACCCAGAGTGATTGGATCCGCTGCGACGATCAGATGATCGAATTTGTGGTTTAGCGCGGAGGCGTTGAGTTTCTTCGCGACAAAATGTGCAAACGCCGATTCATCGCGGTCGTTGTCCTTGGGTTGGCTGCCGGCCGGAGCGGTTTCGGCAGCGGCGGTTTCGTCGAAGGTTTTGTCCTGCACCAATTGCAAGTTCGCTTCATCACCAGCGTTGCGGAAGAACCGTGCCGAGCCGCCATCTGCAATCACGACGAGTGTTTGATTTGGAATCATGGACATGTGGAGTCTCCTTGTTTTTGGTATGACTCCACATTGCCAGAGAGCCGCTAAAGAATTTGTGCACTTCGCGCCCCCGCACGTTTACGCACACCTAACGCGCTCATCAGTACGAGTTAGAGTTAGACAAGTGAGTGAAAACGCCTGCGACCCGTACTCACTCCTCTAACTCTTACTCCAACTCGTTATTACAGCACCGCTGAAAGCAGCGTAAGAAAACCAACCACCGCTAACCCCGCATGTGCGAGGACGATGCCGCGAGGTGGGATTTTTTGCTTCAAATGCAAAGACGCGAGATAGAAGCCGCCCAGTGCAGCGATGACGAGAATGCCCAAAGCAGCAGTGGCGCGTGACGCACCTTCGCAACAATGCGATCGCAACGTGCACCGAGAAATGGAAATGCGCCGGTGATGGCTTCGTTGAACGTGTCCTGGAGCGTTTCGCGAAGTTGGAGTTTGGCGCGGTGGAGACGGGTTTTGACGGTGTCTTGTGGAATGTCGAGCAGCGCGGCCGTCTCTTCGATGCTGCATGTTTCAATTTCCCTCAGCACAAAAACAGTCCTGAACTTCTCCGGCAACTCCGCTACGGCAACTTCAAGGAGTCGTCGGATTTCTTCGTTCGCCGCGGGCTTGATCGGGTCTATGCCGCTCGCCGTGTGGCCAGGGAACGGAATGATGTTGGTGATTTCGGTCAAGGAGACCTCCTCCGCATCGAGGGAATTGAGGGTTGGTGCGCTTCTCTCTTTGCGGAGGCGGCCATAAGCTTCGTTGAGGACAATGCGCGTGAGCGATGTTTTCAAATTCGCATCGTGGCGGAATTGTTTCAGGTGCTTGTATGCGTTGATGTACGCGTCCTGCACTGCGTCTTCGGCGTCTTGATCATTGTTGAGTACACCACGCGCCACTCTGAAGAGGCGTTGATTGCAGCGACGCATGATGTGCCCAAAAGCTACGTGATCCCCCGTCGCCGCCCGCTCCGCCAGATCGTTGTCGTCGAGTGTGGCGTATTGCGCGTCTCGCGCCGTTGCATCATCAGGTTTGGTGGTGTCCATATCCCATTAGATGCTTATTTGTGGCGCGGCGTTCCCGCGGGGAGTTCTGAATCCTCGGCGGCCCATGAAAAAAGCTCCCAATGGGAGCTTTTCATGATGGCGCGCCTGGAGGGATTCGAACCCCCGACCAATGGCTTCGGAAGCCACTACTCTATCCGGCTGAGCTACAGGCGCAAAAGTGTTGGGTGTGTATTTTAGCGTGAAACCGCTTTGATCGTCTGTTGTGTTGACGGAGAGCGAAGCGCGGCCACATTTGTGGCCAATGGACACAATTGTGGCCACTCGCAGGAATGCGTCGCCCGCCTCCGGAAACAATTGTTACCGGTGGTTACAAATGTAACCGCGTTCGCAGCGCGACCGTCCCTGAATGGAAGCGGGCGCGGCGGATTGAAAACGCACCCACGCAACCGCACAACAAGGAAATGCGCAAACGAACCAAACTCATTGCGTTCCTCATTTTAGGAATCATCATTGCCATGACGGCTGCTACGAACATTCCCGCTAAGCCGACGGGAGATTACACGACATCGCCGCAATATCGCGACGGCCATTTCCGCAACGACGCACCGAAGCCCAAGGGGGCGGATCCGGATGCCGGGACGATGTGGGATTTTTTCTTCAATAAGCCCAAAAACACAGTCCCATCCGCGCCAGTCCCGGTGAAAATGATCACCCGCGCCGATTTGGATGCAGCGCCCGACCGCAGCGTTTACCGCCTCGGCCACTCGACGTTGTTGATGAAATTGCAGGGCAGCTGGTGGCTGACCGACCCGGTGTTCAGTGAGCGCGCCTCGCCGTTCTCATTCGCCGGACCGAAGCGCTTTCACGCACCGCCGATTTCGTTGAGCGAGTTGCCGCAGATACGCGGGGTGATTTTGTCGCATGATCATTACGATCACCTCGATGCCGCGACGATTAAACAACTCGCCCAAAAAACCGACCTCTTCCTCACGCCACTCGGCGTCGGTGAGCGCCTGCAACGTTGGGGTGTGCCCGCCACGAAGATTCAACAATTCGATTGGTGGCAAGGCACGACGGTGGGTGGTGTGAAGTTTACGGCGACGCCGGCGCAACATTTTTCCGGGCGTGGATTGCGCGATGGCAACAAGACACTGTGGTCATCTTGGGTGATTCAGGACGGCGACAAGAAAATTTTCTTCAGCGGCGATAGCGGTTATTTCAAGGGGTTTGCGGAGATTGGCAAACGTTTTGGACCGTTCGATGTGACCTTTATGGAAACCGGCGCGTACAACACCGCGTGGCCTTACGTGCACATGCAACCTGAGGAGACCGTGCAGGCGCATATCGACTTGCAAGGCGGCTGGATGGTGCCGATTCATAACGGCACATTCGATCTCGCGATGCATGCGTGGTACGAACCGTTCGATCGCGTGATTGCGTTAGGTGCGGATCGTGGTGTCAAAATCGCCACGCCGATGATGGGCGAGAGCATCGACTTGAATGCACCGGCTGCGGGAACGCGTTGGTGGTTGGGCATGGAAAATCCCTAGAAAAAAGGCACCTTTCGGTGCCTTTTCGTTTAGTTCAACAGATGCTCGATAGCGGCAACGGAGCCGAGTCGGTCGCTGAGCTTTTGTAACAAGGCCCAACGGTTGCGGCGGACATTCATGTCATCCGCGTTAACCATGACATTGTCAAAAAACTCATCCACCACCGGACGCAACGATGCCAGCTTGTTGAGCACCGCGACGTAATCACGTTGGTCGAGCAATGGGTCGGTGTCCTTCCCCGCTTGATCCAACGCATTGGCCAAGTTGATTTCGGCCTGTTCAACGAGCAGTGATGCATCGACGTTGGTTGGAATCGCTTCGTCGACTTTCTTGAGGATGTTGCGCGCGCGCTTGTTCGCCGCAGCCAATGCTTCGGCTTCCGGCAATTTCGCAAACGCCGACATCGCGCTCAAACGCGCTTCGAAATCCGGCAACGAATCATGCGCAACGGCATTCACCGCTTCGAAGTGCGATGGCGTGACGTTGCGATCCGCGAAGTACGAACGCATGCGGTCATAAACAAATTGCGTGATGTCATACGACGACAGATCATCCGGCAACGCGACCGGTTGCAGCGTCACCGCGCGATCAATCCACTCGTGCAAAAGAATTTCGTGCTTGCCGTTGAGTAGAGTCTTCGCCAAACCCAATGCGTGACGACGCAACGCAAAAGGATCCTTATTACCCGTTGGACGCAAACCTGCCGCGAAACCACCGGCAACTGTGTCGAGACGATCGGCAACGGACAGCAACTGGCCGAGCTTAGACGGTGCGATGTCATCGTGCGCGTTACGCGGCATGTAGATCTCGTCGAGTGCATTCGCAACTTCCGCGTTATCACCTTGAGCAGTCGCATAGTAACGACCGGTGATGCCTTGCAACTCAGGGAACTCATTGACCATGCGAGATTGCAAATCGGCCTTGCTCAACACGGCAGCGCGCGCAGCATCCTGAGCGGATACACCAAACACTTCCGCAAGCTCCGTCGCCAACGTTTGAACGCGGGCGGTTTTGTCCTTGATCGAACCCAGCTTGGCTTGATACGTTACATTCGCCAAACCGTCGTTGATCGAATCAAGCCCTTGCTTGAGATCTTCTTCAAAAAAGAACTTCGCATCCGCGAACCGCGGGCGAATCACTCGCTCGTAACCTGCACGCACTTGCGCGACATCATTCGACACGATGTTCGCCGTACCAATGAACGTTGAAGTCAGATTGCCCGCTGCATCGAGAACCGGAAAAAACTTTTGGTTCGTTTCCATCGTCTCAATCAACGCTTCCTGCGGCACCTTGAGGAACTCATCTTCGAAGCTGCACACCACGGCGGATGGCCATTCGGTCAACGCAACGACTTCCTGCAAAATATCCGGATTGATCCGCGCCACACCGTTACCTGCAGCCCTGTGCGCTTCTTCAACCACACGTGCTTCGCGCTCCTGCGCATCGACGATGACCTTCGCATCACGCAGTGCAGAGATGTACGACGAAGGTGTCACCGCAACATCGTGATCCGCCATGAAACGATGACCACGCGAAATCGTGCCGGACTTCACGCCATACATTTCCATGTCGATGACATCGTCACCGAGCATCGCTACAATCCAATGAACCGGACGCGCAAACGCATAGGAATGCCCGCCCCAACGCATCGGCTTCGGAATCGGCATGCCCGCAATCGCTTTCTCGATGATGCCCGGCAACAACGAAGCCGTCGATGCACCTTCCTTGCGCGCACGGTAAACGAAACGCTCACCCTTGTTGTCCGTCGTGCGTTCGAGGTCGGTCCAGGCGATGCCATTTTTGGCGGCAAAACCTTCCAACGCCTTCGTCGGCGCACCGCTCGCATCCAGCGCAATGTTGACGTAGGGACCAAGCAATTCTTGATCGGCATCGGCTTGCTTATCCGCAACGCCCGGCAACAAAACCGTCAAACGACGCGGGGAATACAGGGGTTTCGCGCCAGTCGTATCGATCTCGATACCGGCCGACTTCAATCCATCGACAATGCCGTTGAACAATGACGATGCCAATTCCGGCAGCGCGCGCATCGGCAATTCTTCGGTGCCCAATTCAAACAGGAAAGGCTTCATGCCGCCGCCTCCGTTTTCGCCGCACCGGGGAAGCCAAGCTTCTCGCGCTGATCGTAATACGCTTGCGCGACACCTTGCGCAATCTTACGCACCCGCAAAATATAGCGCTGCCGCTCCGTCACTGAAATCGCGCGACGTGCATCAAGTAAGTTGAACGAATGCGAGGCTTTGCACACTTGCTCATACGCAGGCAACGGCAAGCCGGCTTCGATGAGTTTCACGGCTTCGGCTTCGCACGCGTCAAAACGATGGAACAGCTCCGCAACGTCTGCATATTCGAAGTTGTATGTGGATTGCTCGACTTCATTTTGGTGGTAGACATCACCGTAGGTCACCGCGCGACCGTCCGGACCGTAAGTCCAAACGAGATCGTAGACGTTGTCGATGTTCTGCAAATACATGCACAAACGCTCGAGACCATACGTGATTTCGCCAAGCACCGGACGCGTTTCGAGACCACCGGCCTGCTGGAAATAAGTGAACTGCGTAACTTCCATGCCGTTCAACCAAACTTCCCAACCCAGACCCCACGCACCGAGCGTCGGCGATTCCCAGTTGTCTTCAACCAACCGCAAATCATGCACCAACGGATCAATGCCGAGCTCTTTCAACGAGTCAAAATACAGCTCCACAATATTGTCCGGCGACGGCTTCATCGCCACTTGGTATTGGTAGTAGCGCTGGAGACGGTTCGGATTTTCGCCATAGCGGCCATCGGTTGGACGACGCGACGGCTGCACATACGCGGCATTCCACGTTTCGGGGCCAATTGCCCGCAAAAAAGTCGCCGGATGAAACGTACCCGCACCCACTTCGATGTCGAGCGGTTGAATCAGCACGCAACCTTGGCGCGCCCAGAAATTATTGAGTCGCAGGATCAGGTCCTGGAACGTCGGAGCAGTGTCTTTTTGCATAACCTCATATTGTAACGTCCCCGATTGGGGACAAACCCCAAATCTAAAATCTAAAATCGCAGCGCCACCCGCCCTGCAGCTCATAGTCAGGTGTTGCAAATGTTACAAATGTTACATTTGTAACACCCGCCAAAGACGCAACCATCATGGCGGCCTTCAAGTTTCAAGTTTCAGGTTTTGAACATGACGAAGTCGTTCCAATCACCTTTTTTGATCATCGAAACCGGGCAGCCGGTGCCGAGCATGAAGCGTCACCGCGGCTTTCCGCATTGGATCCGTGTGGCGGCGGGGCTAGAGGCCGACGATGCCGTGGTCGTGAACGTGCAGGGCGGCGAAAGTCTGCCAGACCAGCACGAAGGATTCGCGGGAATTTTGGTGACGGGGTCTGGCGCGATGGTGACGGACAAGGAAGATTGGAGCGAGGCGACGGCGGATTGGTTGCGCGATGCGATCCACGCGGGCGTGCCGACGCTGGGCATTTGCTACGGGCACCAACTGATTGCGCATGCACTCGGCGGCGAAGTTGGCTACATGCCGAAGCGCCAGATGGGCACGATTGAAGTCCTCACGAATGAAGAAGATGCCGACAAGGACCCGTTGTTCGCGAAGGCGCCGAATCGTTTTTCCGCACAAGTGACGCACATGCAATCGGTGATGAGAGCGCCGGAGGGAGCGGTGATTTTGGCAAAATCCGACGCCGATCCCCATCACGCCTTCCGCTTCGGTGAGCATGCCTGGGGACTTCAGTTCCATCCGGAATTCTCGGGGACGATGATGCGTGGTTACGTTGAAGCCCGAAAGGAACGGCTGGCGGAAGAGGGCATCTGTCACAAAGAGCTGTCCCGTGGGGTCTCTGCGACGCCGCACGCGCGCAAAGTTCTGCGTCGATTCGTCCGGCACGCACGTCAGCATCACGTTAAATAAGCGATAATGTGTGACGCGCGTTGAGTGGTCGACGGCGTCACTTTCAAGGTTTAGGTCATGAATACGCGGGAAGTCCCGTTGTTGGCGAGTATCAGCTGGATCCGCAATGCGTTCCACTTGATCGCGCGTCGCCCGTTGGCGGTGTTCGTGGGCGCGGCGATTCTGTCGCTGTTGACGACCATTCCTGCCTGGATTGAGTACTTGCTGAAGTATTTCATCCCTGCTGGCGATACGCTCCAATATGTCATGGCGCTTGTGGGTGCGGCGTTCCTCTTTCTCGTTTGGTTGCCGATGTTTGGCGGATACTTCCGCTTGATGCATCGCGTTGCGCATGAGCCAGAGACCGCACGTTGGAGTCCAACGCAATTGATGGAACCGTATTCGATTCAACGCATGGCGTTGCGATTGGCGGGCTTCTTCATTTTGTTCGCGCTTGGATACGGTTTGGTGCTTGCGTTGTTCCGTTGGGTTGGTTTGCCGGATGACTTTTTGCAACGTCCGACATTGACCGACATCAAGTTGATGCCATTGTTGGTCACCGGTTTCATGATGGCGTTGATCACCGCGTTGCTGGGCATTGGTCTTGGTGAAATTGCGGTCGCGAATCATAAGGTGAGTGATGCGTTTGGCACGGGCTTCCGTGGTTTTGTCAAAAATTTCAAAACCTTCTTCACCGGCGCATTGCTCATTCCGATCCTCGCTGCTGTTGTGATGTTGATCTGGAGCGGCGTTGTGTTCCTGATTCTTTGGCCCATCTCGAAGTTGCCGTCTGCAACGACTGAGCTCGCTGTTGGTTTGATTTCGTGGCTGAGTTCGTTGCCGTTTGTGGCGTTTCTTTTCGCATTACTGTATTCGGTGTGGCAAGACGTCGTCGCCGCCGAAATCGTGCACGATGAAATTATCTGAGTATCCGTTTCAACCCAAGTCCTTCGAAGTTCGCCCTGGCATCCGGATGTCGTATCTGGATGAAGGTCCGCGTGATGCGCCCATCATTCTCATGCTGCACGGCAATCCGTCGTGGTCGTATCTGTGGCGCAATTGGATCAGCGGATTAAGCGATACGTATCGTTGCATCGCGCCCGATCACGTTGGCATGGGGTTGAGTGATAAGCCGTCGGATGCAGAGTATGGATACACGTTGGATTCGCGCATTGAAGATGTTGAGGCGTTGCTTTCGCACCTCGGCGTCTCCGGCCCATTGACGTTGGCAGTGCATGACTGGGGTGGTGGCATTGGCTTCGGTTGGGCATCACGTCATCCTTCGCGAGTTGAGCGGTTGTTGATCACGAATACCGGTGCGTTCTTGATGCCAGCTGCCAAAACCTTGCCGCGCTCTTTGTGGCTCGGCCGCAATACGGTTGTTGGGTCGTTCCTCATTCGCGGCTTGAATGCGTTCGCGCGCGGCACGGCACATATCGGTTCGGTGCGGAAGTTGTCGCGTGATGTGTTTGCATCATTCATCGCACCGTATTCGTCTTGGGATACGCGTCGTTCGGTGTTGCGCTTCGTGCAGGACATTCCGTTGCGCGAAGGTGATCGTTCGTATGCGACGGTTAAGGCGACGGGTGAATTTTTGCCTTCGTTAGCGGATCGTCCGGCGTTGATCTTCTGGGGCCTGAAGGACTTCGTGTTCGATCATCACTTCCTCGAAGAGTTCAAGCGCGCGTTGCCGTCGGCGAACGTTTATGCGTATGAAGATGCGGCGCATTATGTGCTCGAAGATAAGTGGCAAGAGTCGCTGCCGATTGTGCGTGAGTTTCTAGGCGCTACGCATTCTTGAAGTCTTGGGCGCGCGATCGAATGAGTACAGGCGGAGGTCAAATGACATGAGCGCACCCTTGAAGTCTCGGTCAAACCGCTGCACCCCAATTCAAGCGGTACTCTTCTCTGCTGGTTTGTTTTTACTGGCTGGCTGCCATGCCAACGTGCGCCCAACAGAAGCAGAACTGCCTCTCCGCAAATTTTTGACAAGTTTGTTCGATGCGCGGTTCCCGATGTCCTTGTCGACATTCTCGAGCATCACGGGGACTTTGGAAGAATCTCCAAATGCCGAAATTCCGACCGTCCTTGGGAAGACATCCGATGGGTTTGAAATCACTTCGTTCTCAGCCAGAAAGGATGAAAGCGGAGAGATAAATTTCATTCGACTGGATATGTCGACCGAAAAATGTCTCACATTCACGACTCTTCGAGAATGGTTCGGTCATGGCGTCGAGTTTAATGTTCCAGGTGTCGGCAACAGCAATGACGCAAAAAGTCGCCTGTACTTCGCAAAACCAGACCGCGTGCTCGCGTTCGACAGAATCCGAACGGATGAATGCGTCAGCTACATTTTCATGGAGAAGCCATGGAAATGGCTATCTGTGCCTATTGAGAAGAGGGGAACTCATTAGCTGCCCTGGTACGAAAGTGATCAAACCTGAAAGTAGCCTCGCAATATGACGACGCGCCCAAATTGGCCACGCGAGCGAGGCTCTATAATTAGCGGGTGAAACAGACTTCCACTCAATCCATTGTTGATGCGTTGCCGGCGATGGCACGTGAGTTGCCGGAGCAAATCGCGATTCGCGTACCGGGCTCGCGCAAAAATGCCGAAGGCTTTGCCGCATACGATGAGGCGTTGACGTTCGCGGAGTTGGATCGTCAGACGCGCAAGTTGGCAAGTGGGTTACTGCTGAGAACGGAATTGAACCGCGGTGATCGGGTGGTGGTGATGTTGAAGCCGTCGCTGGATTTTTTCGTGGTGATGTTTGCGTTGTTCCGCGCAGGGCTCGTGCCAGTGCTGATTGATCCGGGCATTCCGCGCAAGGCGTTGAAGGCGTGTCTCAAGGAAGCACAGCCGCAAGGATTCATTGGCATTCGTTTGGCCGTGTGGGCGAAGCGTTTGCTGGGATGGGCGCCGAGTGCAAGTGTCGTGATCGATGATCGTCAATTGCAGCGCTATTTCATTGATGGCACGTTGGAGTTTGAGCCGGATGGTGAGGATGTGGCGGCGATTTTGTTTACGTCGGGAAGTACAGGCGTGCCGAAAGGCGTCGAATACCGTCACCGTCATTTCGTCGGTCAGCTGCGCATGTTGGGTGAGGCGTTTGGCATCTCGCCCGGTGGTGTCGACTTACCAACATTTCCGCCATTCGCATTGTTTGATCCCGCGTTAGGTTTGACGTCGATTATTCCGGACATGGATGCGCGCAAGCCGGCGGAAGCGGATCCACGCAAGTTGCATGATGCGATAACGCGCTTTGGTGTTGCGCAATTGTTCGGTTCGCCAGCGTTGATGAAAGTGTTGGTTGATTACGATCACGCACTGGAAGGCGTGAAGCGTGTGACGAGTGCGGGTGCGCCGGTGCCATCGGATACCGTGTCGCGGATGCTGTCGTTGCTGGATGATGACGCACAGTTTTGGACGCCTTATGGTGCGACGGAATGTTTGCCGGTTGCCGTGATTGAAGGGCGTGAGTTGCTGACGACGCGTGAGGCAACTGAGACTGGAGCAGGGACGTGTGTGGGTCTTCCGTTGGCGGAGAACACCGTTCGCATCATTCGCATCGTCGATGGTCCGATCGCTTCATGGAGTGACACGGTTGCATGCGCTGCGTATGAAGTTGGCGAAATCACGGTGAAAGGTCCGAGCGCGACGGATACTTATTTCAACCGTCCTGATCTGACGTCGAAGGCGAAAATCATCGATGGCGACGCTGTCGTGCATCGCATGGGTGACGTTGGCTACTTCGATGAGCAAGGACGTTTGTGGTTTTGCGGGCGCATGACGCAACGTGTCAAAACACTCGACGGCGAACTCTATACTGAGCGGGTGGAACCGATTTTCAACACGCATCCGGAAGTATCTCGCTCGGCATTGGTCGGCGTGGATGGCGTGCCGGTGATGATGATCGAAACGCAATCGCGCAATTGGCCGGCGTTGGAAATCGAACTGTGCGAGCTCGCACAACAACATGAAGGCACGCGCGGCATCACCACGTTTTTGAAACACGCTAAGTTCCCCGTCGACATTCGCCACAACGCGAAAATTCAACGCGAAGCTTTAACACTCGAAGCCCGGAAGCGTCTGTCATGAAAGTCCTGGTGACAGGTGGCGGTGGTTTCCTCGGCGCGAAAATCTGCGAGCAACTTCGCGCCCGCGGCGACATTGTGTTTAGCGTGAGCCGTTCGTTTTACCCGGAGCTCGATAAGCTCGGTGTTTTCCAATACCAAGGTGATATCGCCAAACTCGACGTAGTTCGCGAAGCCATCGATGGGGTCGACGCGGTGATTCATAACGCCGCGAAAGCCGGCGCGTGGGGCGCATACGAAGATTATTACAACGCGAATGTCGTCGGCACCAACAACGTCATCGAAGCAATGCGCGAACAGTGTGTGCCGAAGCTGGTTTACACCTCCACGCCAAGCGTCACGCATCTGGCGACGAATCCTGTCGCGGGCTTAAGCGCGCAGCAAGTTCCATATGGCGAGAACTTGAAGGCCGCCTATGCAAGCACCAAAAAAATCGCCGAAATCAACGCCCTCGCCGCCAACGATTCAACACTCGCAGTCACGGCGTTACGTCCACGATTGATCTGGGGCGTCGGTGATAATCACTTGCTGCCACGACTCGTCGAACGCGCGCGCGCAGGCAAACTGAGACTCATCGGCCGCGGCGACAACCTCGTCGATGCGACCTACGTCGACAACGCCGCGCAAGCACACTTGCAAGCACTGGATGCGCTGGACTTCGACAGCCGCAACGCCGGCAAAGCTTACTTCATCAGTAACGGCGAGCCGCAAACGATGAAGCACATGGTCAACGCCATGCTCCAAGCGGCCGGTGCACCACCATGCAACTCCAGCATTCCTTATCCCATCGCAATGGCCGTCGGGAAAGCCAGCGAATGGGCGTACAACAAATTCGACCTCAAAGGCGAGCCACTCCTCACGCAATTCCTCGTTGAACAGATGGTCACCACCCATTGGTATGACATGACGCCGGCGAGGGAAGATTTTGGGTATGTTCCAGCCGTGTCCTTCGAAGAAGGCGTGGCGCGGATGCGCGAGTTCTACCTGAACCATCCGCTTTAACCAGACGGTTACAATAGGGGCATGAATAGCCCGCTGTCGTTTCTCAACTCATTCAAACCTCTCGCCGGAAAGGGCCTGGAGATTGCACTCAACCGCGCGCTCGCACTTGATGCAGAAGCGCAGGAACGCGTGAAGGGTTGGGACGGACGCAAGATCGCATTCAAGCTCGCCAATCCACCTTTGGCTTTGCAAGTCACGGTCGCTGACGGCAAGCTCCGCGTCGGCAAGTACGACGACACGATCGAACATGATCTCGCAATCGACAGCAACCTCACTGGCCTTGTGAATCAAAGTCCATTGATGCGTGATGCATCGAACAAACTCAACGGCCGTTTGCGCATCAGTGGTGATGCCGAGTTGGCACGCGAAGTGCAGTCGTTGATGGCGACTTTTGACCCGGACATGCAGTTGCCATTCGTGAAGTTATTTGGTGATGTGCTCGGCGTGCAAGTTGCGCAAGTTGCAGAAGGTGCCGTGAATCATCTCAAGGACGCCGGTAAGTCATTCGCGGAAACGAGCGCGTTGTACTTCATCGAAGAATCGAAGGACATTATTCCCAAAGTTGAGCTGAGCAAGTTCAACGATGACGTCGACATATTGCGTGATGATGTTGAACGCATCGCGTATCGCATTCGGAAGTTGAGTCAATGAGTTCGGTTGCACGCGCTTCCAAAATCGGACGGACCCTCATCCGTTACCGCCTCGATAATCTTCTCGAGGACACGTCGTTCGAAAAGTGGCTCAAAGTTGCCCGCCCATTCGTGCCACGTGCATCCGCTGAGGTCGAACAACTCTCCCGCGGTGCGCGCTTGCGCATGGCGTTGCAGGAGCTCGGTCCGATTTTTGTAAAGTTCGGTCAGATTCTTTCGACACGCCGAGATCTAATTCCCGCCGACATCGCCGACGAACTTGCTTACCTGCAAGATCGCGTGAAGCCGTTTGATGGTGAGCAAGCCAAGCGCCAAGTGGAAGCCGGCTTAGGCAAACCGATCAGCGAATTGTTCGCGCGCTTTGATGTGGAGCCGCCACTGGGCAGCGCATCCATCTCACAAGTGCATAGCGCGCAATTGCACGATGGTCGTGAAGTGGTGGTCAAGGTTTTGCGTCCTGACATCGAGAAGCAAATCAAGGGTGACTTGAGTTTGCTCTACACGTTGGCGCGTATCGTTGAACGCACGCATCCCGCCGCTGACAAAATCCGACCTCGCGAAGTCGTCGACGAAATCGCCAACACACTCACCGCCGAACTCGACATGCAACGCGAAGGCGGTAACGCTTCCTTGCTCCGTCGCAATTGGCAGGGTAGCGATGACTTGTATGTACCCGAAGTCATCTGGAGTCATACCGGCGAGCAAGTGCTGACACTCGAACGCGTCTATGGCATTCCAAGCGATGACGTGGCGGCACTCGACGCTGCAGGCATCAACCGCAAGGAGTTAGCGGCGAAGGGTGTGCGGGTTTTTTATGAGCAAGTGTTCCGCGATAACTTCTTCCATGCGGACGCACACGCCGGTAACATCTGGGTCGACAAGGATCCCGCGCGCAAGGACAATCCACGCTTCATCGCGCTGGACTTCGGCATCATGGGTCAGCTCTCGGACGACGATCAGTATTATCTCGCCGAAAATTTCATGGCCATCTTCAACCGCGACTATCGCCGTATCGCCGAGCTGCACGTCCGCGCCGGTTGGATGCCCTCCGATATCCGCATCGATGAACTCGAAGCCGCCGCCCGCGCCGTTTGCGAACCCTACCTCACGCGCCCTCTGAGCGAAGTGTCGTTGGCCGAGTTGCTCGCGAAGTTATTCAAGACGGCCCAGAAATATCAACTGACGTTGCAACCGCAATTGATCCTGTTGCAAAAAACGTTATTGAACATTGAAGGCGTCGGCCGCACGCTGGATCCGGAGTTGGACATCTGGGCCACTGCGAAACCGGTGTTGCAGAAGATTCTCTTGAAAAAATACTCACCATCAACGTTGGCTCGCGAATTCCGCAAGCGCATTCCGGAGATGATGACGACTGCGCCTGAGATGCCACGACTCGTGCACGCTTGGTTGGATCAGCAAGTGCACGCGAAGCATCAGATGACGATTAACTCGCCTGAGTTGCATCAACTGCGCAACGACATCCACAACGCGCACAAGCAAACCGTCGCCGCCATTCTCGGCATCGGCCTGCTGATCGTCGCGACCGTGTTGTACGGGTTGGAAGCGGGCGGTCCCAAAATCCTGACCGTGCCCCTGAGCGCCTGGATCGCCGCAGCCGGTGGTTTGTGGGCGTTGCTCGCCGCCTGGCCACGAAGCCGCAAAAACCGATAATAAAAAAACCGCGGCGCCCACACAGAGCACCGCGGCTTTCACAGCAACAACACGCTAAGTAATTACTTAGCGGCGGCTTTTTCGAAATCGCCGGCCATGTAGACCGACATTTGGTCTGGCTTGATCAACTTGCGGATTGCGCGGTTGACGTCAGCGGCGGTGACCTTCGACAACAACTCCGTGCGCTTCGCGTAATCCGTCATCGACTCACTGTATTGCGAATTGCGGTTGAGGATCGACGCCAAACCACTATCGCTCGACAGGCGAACGCGACGCTGTTCCAACGCAACTGAAACAGCCTTCTTAACTTCCGCGTCTGTGACGCCATCACGGACAAAGCGAGCCAACTCATCACGCATGGACGCGACAAATTTCTCCGCGTTTTCAGGTGCCATCGTGCCGGAGATCGTCAGATAACCATTGTCGTCACGACCCTTAACGCTCGAGTCCGCAACGATGTTCGTACCGACACCGTACGTCAAACCTTCCTTCACGCGCAGACGCGCCGACATGCGCGAGTCCATGCCGGAACCGAGAATGTCGTCCGCCATCATCATTGGGAAGTAGTCGGGATCGTTGGAGTTCAAGGAGAGGTTTTGGCGGGCAATCACAATCGCGTTCGCCTTATCCGGCGTGTTGATCTTTACCGTTTCAGGTGCGATCGCAGTGTACTTCGTCGGCACCGGCTGCCATGGCTTCGGAGCATTCCAGTTGCCGAATGCCTTCTTCAGCGTTTCCTTCATCGACGCAGGATCGAAATCACCGACCACCGAAATTTCACCGATGTTCGTGCCGTAAAACGACTTGTGATACTCGCGCAGTTGCTCAGGAGTGAGCGACTTAATTTTGGCGAGTTGCTCATCAAGCGTCTGATATGCAAGAGGGTGACCTGCAGGGTAGACGTTGAAGTGCTTCGACATCGCCTGACCTGCAACGAAACCAGGTTCCTTGCGCTGCGTTTCCATGCCGGTCAACGCTTGCGAAATCACAACGCCGAAGTCCTTGACAGGAACGGTTGGTTCGCGCAAAACTTCCGCCAACAACAACACTGCATCATTGACCGTGTCGCGCTTCGAGTTCAACGAAATGCCGGCGCCTTGCATCGAACCCGACGCACTGCCCGAAGACTTCAACGCGATCAACTTGTTCTTGATGGCTTCGCGATCATATTGCTTCGAACCCAACTGCAACATCGAACCAACGAGAGCGGCGTCGGAAGTTTTGGCAATGTCATCAATGCTTGCGAAACGGAAATTCGCGTCCACGATGACGGTGTTGCCACGCGTTTTCTTCGGCAGCAAATTGACCTTCAAGTCCGGACCGAGATTGAACGACTCCGTACGCTTCGTAACGTTCTCCGGTGTCAATTCAAAAACTTCACCCGCCGCAATCGCCGCGCCGCCCTTGTAGTTTTTCACGACTTCCGAAGCTGGCAATGCTGCCGCGATGATCGAACGATCCGGATTATCGGTTGGGATGTAACGCGCGATCGTGCGATTCGATGGCTTGAAGTACGCCGCAGCAACGCGATTCACATCAGCCAACTTCACCTTCAACGATTCGTCGACTTGATAGAACAACATGCGCCAATCACCGAGCGCAATCGATTCCGTCAACGACTGACCGATGCTGTTGACGTTCTCGGTCATGCGCTCACGTGCGACTTGCAGTTTCTGCAAAGCCAAATCCAACTCTTCCTGAGTGATCGGATTCTTCGACAAGTCCTGGACCTGCTCCATCAAAATCGCCTCAGCCTTCGCCAAGTCCGCGGTCTTATCCACTTGCACGGATGCGATCGTCAACGCCGGATCACGCAACTTCATCGTACCGAGCGATGCGCCTGCAGCGATTTTCGGCTCGACCAGTGCCTTATACAGACGACCATTCGGCACGTCATTCATGATGATGCTCAACACGCCGAGCGCCGCTGAATCCGGATGCATCGCCGATGGCGTGTGGTAACCCATGAACGTGATGCGCTCATCTCCGGGACGCTTCAGCAGAACTTCGCGCTCACCATCCTGCGTCGGTTCGACGGTCCAGTTCTTTGGAACGGCGCCCGCAGGATTTTTGATCTTGCCAAAAACACTGTCAATCAACGGCAACGTCTTCGCAGCATCGAAGTCACCGGCGACAACGAGCGTTGCATTATCCGGGCGATACCACTTGTTATAGAACGCGCGCAGATTATCGATGCCGACATTTTCAACGTCGGAACGTGCACCAATCGTCGAGCGACGGTATGGATGCCACAGGAATGCGGTCGAGAACAAGCGCTCGCGCAAAATGCGGCCATTGCTGTTTTCGCCACGTTCCATTTCGTTGCGGACAACGGTCATTTCGCTGTCGAGTTGCGAACGGCCGAACGTTGCCTTCGTCATGCGCTCCGCTTCCAGGTCCAACGCCCACTTCAGGCGATCCGCATCTGCAGGGAACGATGCAAAATAATTCGTGCGGTCAAACGACGTCGTTGCATTGAACGACATCGAACGCTTTTTCATTTCCTCGGGAATGTCCTTCACCGTCGGCGTGCCCTTGAACAACATGTGCTCGAGCAAGTGAGCCATACCCGTCTCGCCAAAACCTTCCTGCACCGACCCAACACCATACGCGATGTTGACCGTCGTGACCGGCTTCGATGCGTCCGGGAACAGCAGCACTTTCAAACCATTCTTGAGCTGATATTCGCAAATGCCTTCCATGCAAGGACCATTCGCGATCCCCGCAACTTTCAGCGGCGCATCCTGTGCCAGCAACGGTGTTGCAACTCCCCCCAAAACCAACCCAACCGCAAGCGACAACGCGCTGACTTGAACCTTCATCCGAACCTCTTTGGTGAATCCGATAAAATGAATCCACCTTTTTAGCATTAATCCCATGTCCGCGAATGTGCCAAACGTTGAGTTGATCTACCACGACGACACGCTCGCCGTGGTGAACAAGCCTGCCGGCATGATGGCGCACCGCTCGAAATTGTCCTCCGGTGAAGAGGTTTTCCTGCATGACGTGCTCGTTCAGCAACTCGGCAAATCGATCTACCTCATTCACCGCCTCGATCGCGCGACCTCCGGCTGCTGCCTGATCGCCTTCGATGCCGACACGGCCTCGCTGCTCGGCAAACAAGTCATGGCGAACGAATTGCACAAGGTCTATTGGGCGGTCGCCCGCGGCTGGCCGAAGCAATCGGAATTCACGGTCGACTACGCGCTCGACGGTGGTCCTGGCAAACGTGACAAAAAACCCGCCATCACCCACTTCAAACTGCTCGGTCGTGCTGAACTGCCCGTGCCGTTTCAAGATTTCGCGACGTCGCGTTACTCCTGGCTCGAAGCCACTCTCGACACCGGTCGTTTCCGTCAGATTCGCCGTCACCTCAAGCACATCTTCCATCACTTGATCGGCGACACGAGTCACGGCGATGGCCGCCACAACCGCAACTTCCGGATGCTCGGGATACACCGCATGTTGTTGCACGCGCGCGCCTTGAGCTTCACGCATCCACACACCGGCGAAACCATCAACGCCGTCGCCGACGTCGACACCGAATTCGACAAGGCGCTCGCACTCTTCGGTGACGCTCATGCGATTGAGTAACGGCGCGTACATCGACGACGCGGAGCTCATCGAGAAGTTCATTCGTTCGAGTGGTCCCGGCGGCCAAAACGTCAACAAAGTTTCCACCGCCGTGGAACTCAGCTTCGATGTCACGAACTCAACAACGCTCGACGACGACACCAAAGCGAAGATTCTCGCCAAACGCGACCGCCGCATTTCCAACGAAGGTGTGGTCGTGATCAACGCGCAACGTTTTCGCTCGCAGGACCGCAACCGCGAAGACGCCCGCGAGCGTCTGCTCAACTTTCTCAACGCCACGCTCGTCGTGCAGAAGAAACGCGTCGCCACCAAACCCTCGAAAGCCGCGAAAGCGCGACGCCTGCAAGCCAAAAAAGAGCGCAGCGACACGAAATCGCGCCGAAACAAGGCGAATTGGGACTAAAATCGACCGTTATGCCGAACAAGAATTTTCCGCTGCTCGACTTGCCACCCGCAGTCCCCCGGGTCAAGGATCACCCGTTCCTCCAATGGCTCTGCCGGACGGTCTGGCGACTCGGCGGTTGGCACATGGAAGGGGCGTTCCCAAACCTTCCGCGCGCGGTCCTCATCGGCGCACCACACTCCAGTAACTGGGACGGCTTCTGGGGTCTCACTGCGAAGGTCGGACTCGGCATCGACATTCGCATCCTCGGCAAAGACTCTCTCTTCAAAATCCCCTTCCTCGGTCCAGTCCTCCGCTGGATCGGCATCATCTCCGTTGACCGCAGCAACCCCGCCGGCATCGTTGAACAAGCCGCGCAACTCCTGCTGGGCGACGAACCATTTTGGTACGGACTCGCACCAGAAGGTACCCGCCGCAAAGTCGAAAAGTGGAAGATGGGCTTTTGGCGCATTGCCCGCGAAGCGAACATGCCCGTCGTTCCGATTTACTTCGACTACAAGCGCAAAGTCATCGGCGTCGGCGAAGCTTTCCAACTTACCGACGACATGGGCGCCGACATGGAACGCATCCTCGCGTGGTATCGTCCGCGCGGTTTCGGGCGCAATCACGACATCTGAGCGAGCGCATTTTTGCGATAGTGCACGGCCTGATGCACATGCGGCACCTCCACCGTTTCCGAATCTTCCAAATCCGCAATCGTCCGTGCAACACGCAACGCACGGATTCCTCCGCGTGCACTGAAGTTCAACGCCGAAGCATGCTCCTGAAAAAACGCCCGCCCCTTCGCCGACAGCTTCGCCGTAGTTCGATACTCCCGCTCATTCAACAACGAATTCACTTTGCCGGCGCGATCCAGTTGCTTCTTTCGGGCATGCTGCACGCGCGCACGAATGCTCGCCGATGATTCCGCTGATCCGGATTCTTTAAGTTCCTGCAAATTCAACGGCCGCACGATCGCTTGCAAATCCACACGATCCATCAACGCCGCCGACAACTTACGCCGGAACAAACCCATCATGTTTTCGTTGCATCGACACAGCAATCCCGGCACACCCTTCGCACCGCACGGACATAAATTACTCGCCGCCATCAACTGAAAACGCGCGGGATAAATGATCGATCGCTTCACTCGCGCAACATTCACTTCGCCGGACTGCATTGGCTGCCGCAAGTGATCGAGCACCGTGCGCGACCATTGTGATAACTCGTCCAGAAACAAAATCCCGTTATGCGCCAACGTAATCTCGCCGATCCCCATGTTCAATCCGCCACCCACCAACGCCGCCGCACTCGACGAATGATGCGGCGATCGAAACGGTCGCAGCGTTGTATCGTGCAAAACCTGATTCGCCACCGACGCAATGATCTGCACTTCCATCGACTCCTGCGCAGTCAACGGCGGCATGATTGACGGCATGCGTTCAACCAACATTGTTTTGCCACAGCCCGGTGGTCCATAAATCACGCCATGATGTTGACCCGCCGCAGCAATCTGCACGAGATTACGCGCATCCGCTTGCCCACACACTTCCGAGTAATCACCGACAAACGGTTCTTCCGCCACGCCATCTTTCGCCACTTCGCTGGCAAGCGGTAGAGTCAGTCGCCCTCGCGCATACGCCACGACTTCACTCAACGTCCGCGCGCACCGCACCTCACCACTGATGCCCGCAACCACCTGCGCATCCGCCGCCGGAATCACGACCTTGTGTCCATCCCGTAGCGCCGCAATCACCGCAGGCAACACTCCACGCACCGACGCCAACCCACCGGTCAACGCCAGCTCACCAATAAACTCCGTTTGTCGCAACGCCTGCAGCGGCACATCCGCATTCGCCGCCAAAATTCCCAACGCAATCGCCAGGTCAAACCCGCCACCTTCCTTCGGCAACTCCGCCGGCGAGAGATTGATGATGATCTTGCGATTCGGAAAATCAAACTGCGACGACAGCAACGCCGCCTTCACCCTTTCGCGCGCCTCACGTACACTCGCATCCGGCATCCCCACCAGCGAAAGCCCCGGAAGGCCCATCCCGAAAAAAACCTCCACCTTCACCGCCGGCGCCTCCATCCCATCACGCCCGCGCGTCTGCACCACCGACAAATTCATTTCCCGCCACTCCACGTACTGACCGTAACCGTCAGCATCGCGCCTGCAGCGCCTCGCAACAATCAGACAACTTCCCGCCGTCTTGTCAGCCATCGCCGCATTTCGCGCCGCCGCAACCGCGCAGCCACGGTAGCGAACTCAGATCTCAGGATCGCGCGACCGCGAAGACAACTCCAACGCCGAGACCTGAGCTTCCAACGCCTCCAGTTTCTCGCGCGTCTTCAGCAACACACCGCGCTGCACGTCGAATTCCTCACGCGTCACCAAGTCCAACTTCGAAAAACCGGACTGCAACACCGACTTCATATTCGCCTGCAACTCCTCGCCGCCTTCACGCAGCGATGGTGGCACCAGCTCGGACAGCTTTTTGGCCATCTCATCCAACTTGTTCAAATCAATCACAATAAAAGCCTCCACGCGGTTCAGAACCACATCGTATCGAACAACACGTTAAAATTCCCAAATGAAAATGATCATGGCCATCATCAAGCCGTTTAAATTGGATGACGTCCGCGAAGCGCTCGCCGATGTGGGCGTGAATGGGATCACGGCGACGGAAGTGAAGGGTTTTGGACGCCAAAAAGGGCACACCGAACTCTACCGCGGCGCTGAATATGTGATCGACTTCCTCCCGAAGATCAAAATCGAAGTTGCCGTCAGCGACGACATGGCCGAAGCCGCACTGGAAGCCATCATGCAGGCGGCTGGAACGGGCAAAATCGGGGATGGGAAGATTTTTGTGTGGGACCTCGAACGGGTCGTGAGAATACGCACAGGCGAGCTCGACGCCGACGCCCTGTAAGAAACCTGAATAAAATCACCCGAAAAGCCCGAAAACCAACTTTCGGGTCTTGCGCAGTGCCGCAATTTTCTCCACTGTTGAAGACATGACTCCATTTAACCGTCGCCCACATGCCATGAAAATTAAGACCGCCGTTTTTGGTGCCCTGATTGCCGTACCGCTCGTGCTTTGGGCAGCACCGGAGGCGATGGATTATTTTTTGGCCCAAAAGACCCAGCAAGACGGTAGCGCCGCCGCCGTCGCAGGCAAGAAGCAACGTCGCGCCGCGCCGATGTCCACCACCAAGGACCAGGCCAATGCCGCGCGCCTGCTCGTCAACTCGCTCGGCCCGAATGGCGACTCCTATCGCCCGAAGGCACTCGATGACGCGATGTCGAAGGACATCTATAAGCGTTACTTGAAGTCGATTGACCCGAACAAAATGTATTTGTCCGCCGACGACCTCGCCAAGTTCCCCGGGCTCGACACCAAGTTGGACGATGCAATCCTCTCCGGCGACCTGAAGCCGGCGTTTGACCTGTACCTCGTCTACAAACAACGCGCGCTCGACCGCACCAAATACGCGCGTGAGTTGTTGAAGCAGGATATTTTTACGTTTACCGGTCAGGACACCTTTGAGTTCGACCGCGAAGACGCAACGTGGGCGCCGAACCAAGCCGCGCTCGATAACATGTGGAAGCAGCTCGTCCGTTATGATTGGATGCGCCTCGAACTTGCCGGCCGCAAAGCAGACGACATTCGCAAAACTCTCGACAAGCGTTACGCCAACCTCGCGACGACGATCAACGACACGAACGGCGATGACGTCGTGCAGTCGTTCCTCAACGCCTATGCGAATTCCGTTGACCCGCACACCGATTACTTGAACCCACGCAGCGCCGAAGCGTTCAACACGCAGATCTCCCAAACGCTGGAAGGCATCGGTGCTGTTCTCCAGAAGCAAGATGACGTCGTGGCGATCCGCGAAGTCGTTGCCGGTGGTCCAGCAGGTAAGTCGGGCAACATCAAGCCAGGCGATCGCATCGTTGCAGTCGGGCAGGGCGCCAACGCCAAGGGTCCGATGGAAGATGTCGTCGGTTGGCGCATTGATGACGTCGTGCAATTAATCCGGGGCAAAAAAGGCACCACCGTCCGCCTCTCCGTCGTTCCTGCCGAACGCTCGCTGGACTCCGCACCAAAGCTGGTCACGCTCGTGCGCGACAAGGTGAAGTTGGAAGATGGCGTGGCGAAGTCGGATATTTTGTCGATTCCTGCAGCAAACGGTCAGCCTGCGCGTCAGATTGGCGTGATTAAATTACCCGGGTTTTATCAGGACTTCACCGCGCGTGGCCGCAATCAGGACTTCGCTTCGGCATCGAACGACGTCAAGAAGCTGATCGAAGAATTCAAAACCAAGAAAGTCGACGGCATCGTCATGGACCTGCGCGACAACGGTGGCGGTTCGCTCGACGAAGCCATCAAGTTGACGGGTCTTTTCATTGACCGCGGTCCGGTCGTGCAAGTGCGCGATCCGAATGGCAACACGGAAGTCGGCGCTGACCAAAATCCAGGCGCTTTGTGGCAAGGCCCATTGGCAGTCTTGATCAACCGGTCGTCGGCGTCGGCGTCGGAGATTTTTGCAGGGGCCATTCAAGACTACGGTCGCGGCATTGTCGTCGGTGACACGTCGTTCGGTAAGGGCACCGTCCAAAACATCCAGCCATTGTTCCCATCCTTCCTCAACACGGATCCAGCATCGGATAAGTTTGGTTCGGTCAAAATGACCATCGCCGAGTTCATCCGCATCAGCGGTTCGTCGACGCAGAACAAGGGTGTCGTTCCCGACATTCAATTGCCGACGTTGGCGGATCATTCGAAGTTCGGTGAGAGTTCTTACGACAACGCGTTGCCTTGGACGAAGATCGCCGCCGTGCCTTACTCAACGATCGGTAGTTTCTCGAAGTATCTGCCGTCGTTGACGAAGACGCATGACGCGCGCATCGCGAAAGACCTTGAAATGCAGTGGTTGCAGCAGGACATTGCGTACTTCAAGGCCGAACGTGCGAAGAAGTCGGTCGTGTTGAATCTCGCAGAACGCCGCGCCGAAAAGGACCGTCTCGACAAGCAACGCAAGGACCGTCAAGCGCAACGTCGCGCGTTAGGTTTGCCGTTGGATCCTTTGGCCGACGACGATAATGATGATGGTCTGTCGGCGAATGAGCGCAACATCGCGAAAGAAGCGGAGCGCGACAAGTTGTTCGACAAGCGTCCGGATCCATTGCTGCGTGAGACGGCTGAGATTTTGAACGATGCCATCGGCCTCGTCGGTACCAAGCGCTAATCCTTCGCACCCATCAAGCGCCGCTGTCATTTTGGCAGTGGCGCTTGTCTATGTGGTGTGGGGCTCAACGTATCTCGGCATCAAGTTTGCTTTAGCCGACTATCCGCCTTTCCTACTCGGCGGCATCCGCATGGGTCTCGCCGGCGTGACCTTATTCGCAATCATGCGTTGGCGCGGCGTCGCATTGCCAACTCGCGCGCAGTGGGGTCGCTTGGTTTGGCTCGGCGTGTTGATGGTGTTGTTATCGAACGGACTCGTCAATCTCGCTGAAACTCAGGTGAGTTCCGGTATCGCCGCCGTTGCCGTTGCCTCGATGCCATTGTTCGGTGGCTTGTTCGCTTGGATGCGTGGCGTTAAGCCCACTGCTTTGGAATGGCTCGGTTTGATCATCGGTTTCTCCGGCGTCATTTGGTTGAACATCGGCTCGGATTTACTGGCAACGCCACTTGGCATGATCTGCTTGATCATCGCGTCGATCTCGTGGGCGTGGGGTTCGGTGTGGAGTCGAGATCAGGATTTGCCGGCGCCTTTCATGAGTGCCGCATGCCAAATGATGACCGGTTCTGCGTGGATGTTTCTCGCGGCGCTGCTGACCGGCGAGCGTTTCGCGGGTGTGCCTTCCATGCACGCGACTCTGGCGATGTTGTACCTCGTCGTGTTCGGCTCGATCATCGCATTCACTGCGTACATTTGGCTCAACCAAAATGTACGCCCCGCCCTCGCACACTCCTATGCCTACGTGAATCCTCCGATCGCGGTGATGTTCGGCGTGCTGCTCGCGGGTGAGCGCATCACTCCATCCGAAGTCGGCGCGATGGTCGTTATCCTCGCGGGCGTCGTGATCATCACAATGGCGAAAGTTTTCCGCCCAAAGCCCGCGACCGCTTCCTAACGCGCGCGGCGCTACGCTGGGGCATCGAAACTTGTGGTGTCCCATTTGTGGCAGATTGATCTGACCTTCAAAAAACGGACAGAGATTTAGACGGCTTTGTTTAGTTTCGCACTTTGTTCAAATTTGTGGGGTGATTGCAGTCCGTTGGCTGAGTGGCGACGCCAGTGATTGTAGTAGTG
>SWJS01000007.1 GCA_007556525.1 Lysobacteraceae bacterium CU05-9
GCCGAAACGCTCTGCACCGACCTTCGTCAGAGCAGCCGTCAGCGTGGTCTTGCCGTGGTCAACGTGACCGATGGTGCCGACGTTAACGTGCGGCTTGGTGCGTTCAAACTTACCCTTTGCCATGGAGAAATTCCCAAAAAAAAGCGTGGATTAAAATAATGGTGCTCACGAATGGAATCGAACCATCGACCTCCTCCTTACCAAGGAGGTGCTCTACCGACTGAGCTACGTGAGCAATAACGAACAGGCAAGCAATGGAGCGGGAGACGGGAATCGAACCCGCACTAGTAGCTTGGAAGGCTACAGTTCTACCATTGAACTACTCCCGCAGGAGATTGCCTGGTATTGCATCCACTCGGATGGTAAGGCCGGATGGACTCATTGCCCATCACGTTCAAATGATGGTGGAGGGAGGTGGATTCGAACCACCGAAGGCGTAAGCCAGCAGATTTACAGTCTGCCCCCGTTGGCCGCTTGGGTATCCCTCCAATGAGCCCAACATTATGAAGAGGTTTTTGGGGGATGTCAACGAATTTTTCGGATTGAAATCAACTCGCCGTTGTCCTCGTCCGTGACCACGTAAACAGTGCCGTCCGGCCCCACCCGCACGTCGCGGATTCGCTTCCCTTGGTCGGAAAGCAGGCGCTCCTCGGAAACGATTTTGTCCCCGTCCAGAGTCAGGCGGATCAAGTTGCGCTCAACCAACGATCCCAGGAACAACGACTCATTCCACGCATGCCCTGGATGCCCAACAAAAAACGCCATCCCACTCAACGCCGGCGACTTCGGCCACATGTGATACGGCTCATCGAGACCTTTCACGACCGCTGCCTTGGTTTCCGGATATGGACGACCCGTTGAGTAATCCATGCCATGCGTTGCAAGCGGCCAACCATAGTTGCGCCCCGGCTGCGGCAGATTGATTTCGTCACCGCCCTTCGGACCGTGTTCACTTTGCCACAACTTACCCGTGCGAGGATCCACCGTCATGCCTTGCATGTTGCGATGTCCATACGAAAAAATTTCCGCCCGCGCATCCTTCTTCCCAACAAACGGATTGTCATTTGGAATTGAACCATCGAGATTCAACCGCACGAGTTTGCCCTGCAGCTTGGTGAGGTCTTGGGCGAGTGATTTCTGGTTACGTTCGCCTTGCGAAATGAAGATGTGCCCTTTGTCATCGAACGCAATGCGCGAGCCAAAATGCATGCCACCCTGCACCTTCGGCTCCTGACGATAAATCACTTGCACGTTGTCGAGCTGATTGCCATTCAACACGCCACGCGCAAATGCCGTACCAGCTGTACCATCCTCCGCTGGTTCCGCGTAGCTGAGATAAATCATTTTCGACGTTGCGAAATCAGGCGCCAAAACAACATCAAGCAATCCGCCCTGCCCCTGCGCGAAAACTTTCGGCACTCCCTTAATCGCCAGCGACTTTGATCCGTCGTTTGCAACATGCCGCAATGATCCGGTGCGTTCGGTCACCAGGAAAGTTCCATCCGGCAACAACGCCACGGCCCATGGATGATTGAATCCACTCGCAAGCGTCTTGATCTCCAAATCACTTTGCGGTTGCGCATTCGCGGCCGGCGGAGTCGCAGTGCTCGCCGTGAAGTTGCAGCCCGCAATCAATAGGGTTGTCGCAAGACATAATGTCATTCGCATCTAATAGCTCTCCAACTAGTACGAGTTAGAGTTAGACAAGTGAGTAAAAGCGTGCGGACTCACTCCTCTAACTCATACTCCAACTCATCACCGATATCCCTGCGCCTGCAACTCAAACAACTCCGCATACCTGCCGCCTTGCGCCATCAATTCCGCATGCGTACCGGATGCCTCGACTTTGCCGTCTGCCAACACAAGAATGCGATCCGCCATCCGCACCGAAGAGAAACGGTGTGAAATCAAAATCGCAGTTTTATCATCCGAGAGTTCCTTGAAACGCTCGAACACTTCAAATTCAGATCGGGCATCAAGCGCGGCCGTCGGCTCGTCGAGAATCATCACCTGTGCATCGCGCATGTATGCGCGCGCGATGGCAATTTTCTGCCATTGACCGCCAGACAAATCGACACCATCCTTGAAACGCCTTCCGATAACTTGATCATAGCCACGTTCAAGTGTGCTCACAACTTCATCCGCCATGCCACGGCGCGCAGCCTCTTCAATGCGTTCACGATTGTTCATGTCTTCAATCTGGCCAACGCCGATGTTCTCTGCAGCGGTGAGGTGATACCTCACGAAATCCTGGAAAATCACGCCGATATTCGCGCGCAAATCATCAAGGTCGTATTCACGCAGATCAATGCCGTCCAACGTGATGCGACCTTCGTCAGGATCATACAAGCGTGCGAGAAGTTTGACGAGGGTAGTTTTGCCGGCGCCATTTTCGCCGACCAATGCGATCACTTCACCGGCATGCAATTCGAAACTCAGATGTCTCAGCGCCCAACGATCGGATCCCTCATAACGGAAGCCCACGTTCTCGAATACGAAGCCTTGCTTGATGGGTTTTGGAATCGGCAATGCATCGGGCTTGGACGCGATCTCCGCTTCAATTTCAAAAAACGAATACAGATCATCCAAGTACAACGCCTGACTTGCCACTTGGCTGAAACCACTCAACAAACTTTCGAGCAACTGACGTAAGCGGCGGAACGAACCGGCGAGGAATGTGAGATCACCAATCGTGAAATCACCCTTGACCGTGCGCCAAGAAATGTAGCCGTAAGCCAGGTAATAACCCAACGTTCCCAGCGCGGACAACATGGTGCCCCAGATGGCGCGGGAGGCGGCAAGTTTTTTGTTCGCTTCAAAAAACTGATCCGACAAATAACGGAACCGCTCAATGAAAAATTTGTTGAGGTTGAAGATTTTGACTTCTTTCGCCGTCTCAACGCTCGCACCCATCTGACGCAAGTATTCAAGCTGCCTTCTCTCCGGCGTCCATTGGAAGTTCAACGAATAATTCAGTGCATTGAAGTGCGACTCGCCAACAAACGCCGGTATCAACGCAACAGCGAGCAACACGATCAACCACGGCGCATACGCAATCAAACCGGCCGCAAAGCTCACCACCGTGATCATGTCTTGCGCTTGCCCGAACAGCTGCGTCATCAAACTCATGCGACCCATCGTCTGTCGACGCGCGCGGTCCAGCTTGTCCTGAAGATCCGCATCCTCGAAATCTTCGAGATCCAGCGTCGCCGCATGCTCCATCAACCGAATGCTGGTTGCGTTCGTAAATTTCTCAGACAAAACCTGATCCACATACGACGCCATCCGCCCGAGCAGATCATTCGCAACTGCCAACGCAAGTTCAATGCCTAGCCACATCAACAGGTTGTTGAGCGCCCCACTCTGCCATCCAGTTTTCAGATCATCCGCGACGTCCGCAGCAACCAACGCAATCGCTTCATCGATGATCAGCTTGCCGATATACAACGTGATGATCGGCAACAACGCGCGGATCAACCGGATGATGACGGCCGCGATCGTGAGGGATTTACTCGTCGCCCAAATCTCGGCAAGGAAAGGGCGCACGTTGCGCATCGCAATGAAGCGTTCGCGGAAATTAAGGTGGACGGGAGGCAGTGGTGGCGGCATAACTCTGGAAACGTAACACTACGTACGTTAAGTCTGAGTAGGAGTTGGAGTTAGACAAGTGAGTCTTGCCGCAGGCGCTCTCACTAAATAGTCTACCTATACCTCTACCTCAGTAAACATCTCTGCGATAGCGATTCTCCCGAATCAATTGCTCAACCACTTCATTGCCAAGCATCGTCCGCAGCACTCGATCGACATCGGCACCCATGGAGGCGCGTGAGCCGCACACGAAAATGTCGGCACCTTCGACGATCCATTGCTTGATGGTTTCCGCGTTGTTTTCGAGTGCGTGGTAGACGTAACTGTTGGAAGGGTCGCGGGAGAACGTGACGTCGAGCTTTTCGAGCTTGCCTTGTTCGTGCCAGGTGCGGAGTTCGTCTTCGAAGTAGAAATCTTTTTCGCGTTGGCGCTCGCCGAAAATCAACCAGTTGCGGCGATGATTGCGACCGATGCGGGCGCGGATCAAACTTCGGAGTCCTGCAATACCGGTACCATTCCCGATCAAAATCATTGGACGTCCATCGACGGGAGCGTGGAACGACGGATTTGCCCGGATGCGCAGCGCGATCGAATCGCCTTCGTTCAATGCTTGGCAAAGCAAGCCGCTAACGAGTCCGTATTCGCCGTTCGCGTTATGCGTCAGACGGACGAGCAGATTGAGTGAGCCTTCAAACGGAATGGAAGAGATGGAGTATTCGCGCCAGTCCTTGGAGTCGATTTCGTCGGCACCACTCCATTGTGCGATTTGGGCGATGTCGCCGGCGCGCCAGGTTGGAAGCTCACCACGTGGCTTCAATGAAATCAAATAGGTTGGCCAACCAAGGCTGTCGGGATTGAGTAACTTCCGCTCCGCGAGTGTCCACTCAACGAATGGCTCCGGTGCATCGATGTGGAGGGCTGAGAGGCCGATGGATTTTTGCCATTGTTCCAAAGCTGTTTGATCCGCATTGTTCACTTCGATGATCGGCTGGACCTCATCAGCACCGCGTGAACGGAGCCAGTTGCTCATGAAATGACCGAACGCGCAGAAATGCGAATACGCCCGATCACCCAATGCGAGCACCGCAAATTCGTGACCATTCAATTTCAAGTCGCTACTGTTGCTCAGGAATGACATCGCCATGTCCGGCGGGTCGCCCTCACCCGTTGTACTGACGATCCAATACGACTTCGAAGAACGCGCCAACTTCTCCGGACTCAACCGATCAATCGCAATGGCGACGGCGTTGGGAATTTGTGCGGCGGTTTTTTGGGCGAGTTCCTGCGCGAAGCCTGTTTGAGTGGCGAAGACGACGATGGTGGAAGTTTTTTTGGTTAGTGTTTGCTTTCGTGGCCACAAGTACCACGCGCTCACGGCGACAAAAGCGATCGTCGCGATAGCTGCCCAGGTCCAACGCGATGCATCTTCCGTCACAGCGAACCGACCTTGCAGCGTGGCGAACGCAACCGCGATCGCCGCGAGCGCGATGCCAATCAGCCAGTTACCAATGCGCGCATTCATGCATCCACCTCATAAGGCTTGAATGCATCAGAGCAAGAAACTTCTCCGTCACCGGTCGTGTATCGAACCGCTAACCCTTGGGCATTTGCAAATGCTACGCCGTGTTCAACACCCATCACGGCCAACGCGGTCGCCCAACCATCTGCAAGCATGGCCGACTCAGCGATGACGGAGACTTGCGCTGTTTCATCGTTAATCGGTTCTCCGTTGCGGGGATCAATGGTGTGACTAACAGAACGGCCTTGGATTTCATGACGGAAAAATCGATCCCCCGACGTCGCAATCGCACAATCCTTCAGCGCAACAACGCATGGGTCCGACGACTGATCACTTTCAAGCAGCACATTCCAAGCGCCGCCACGGGGTGAATCCCCAACAGCGCGTAATTCGCCACCGACGTCAACGAGCATCGAGCGCGCGCCAAGATCCATCAATCGCGCGGCAATGAGATCTGCGGAGTAGCCTTTCGCGATGGCCGACAAATCCAGTTGCATTCCACCGGTCTGAAGAATGGCGCGCTCCGACGAATCCATTTCGAGATCACGGTAAGTTACATTCGAATGCGCGAAGTCTTCGAAGGCATGCGCACCGAAACCCCAACGCGCGACCTTCGCACCAACCGTTGCATCAAATGCGCCATCGGACAATGCAGCAATCAACTGCGCACAGCTCAAGACTTGCCAGATTTCGGGGGAGAGTTTTTGCCACGTTCCAGCTGGCGAAGCATTGAAACGCGAAATCTCCGACTCCGCTTCCCATGTCGACATCTGTGCGACAACAAGCGACAAACATTCTTCAATCTCTGCGTGCAATGCGTGCAGGTCGCGACCATCGGCATCGTCGCACTGGACACTCCATGAAGTGCCCATGCTTTCACCACCCAATCGCGCAAATGCCGTCATCAATTACTGCGGCAAAACTTCCAACGTCGCCACATAACTCAGACGACGTTCCTTCGCTTGGGGAACGGACGTTTTGGCATCTGACCAAGTCGTCTCCAACCAGTACATGCCAGGTTGCTTGAACGTGACCTTGAATGAACCATCTGCCGCGGTCGTCACTTTCATTTCGTCTTGCGAATTGCGGTAACGCGTTGCACCTTGGACAATTTCAATCTCGAGACCCTTGGCAGGCTTACCGTCAATCATCAACTTGAATGTGGCTTCTTCGCCATCCACCAAATCATTCGGATGCGTGACCGGCACCATTTCGATGCCCTCGCCCACCAACTTCAACGCAGAAGTCGAAGGCTCGCCGTACGTCACAAACGTTTCAACGCGGCCTACCGTTTGCATGACCTTCAAATCTTTCGCAGCGGCGGGTACTTCAGACGCAAATGCGGAAGGAGCACCACGCCAACGCTTAGCCGTTCCATTCTCATCCCACGTTGCGGTCAAACCGCTGTTGACGGACGCGATGCGGTAGGTACCTTTTTGCTTCAGGTCCAAATCAAACACGCTGCGATACTTCAACTTCGCGGCGTTCGTGACGTCGACCTTCGAACCATCCGGCGCCGTGACACTGATGCGTTCAACCGGCATCGGCACGTGATTGAAATAGAACAAATCGTTCGAGATGGCAGCGTCAAAAGTGACCGATGGATTTTCGCCGGAGATCACCGTTTGCGATGGCATGATCCAAGCCTTGTGCGCGAACGCCGTTGGAGTGATTGCAAGCAGCGCCAATGACAGTGCCAAAACACGTGAATTCAATTTCATTTCTATGATCCTATTAAACGTTACGGTGCAACGGTGACGCTGACCGCGCCGAGTTCAGATGAGCCCTTCGCCGAACCCGAGGCAGACTTGCCGGCGGCGATGGTCAAGGGAATTTTGACAAGTTCACGCCCGCCCACTTCGCGCACCGCTTCAACAACGAGCGTGTACGAGCCTGGTTTGACGCCGGACAATCGCGCCGCCGACGCCTTGATTTGATGCTTGCCGACAGGACGCGTTGGACCCGTCACACCATCGACCGGAACCTTCAACGAACGTCCCGACTTGCGCCACCATTGACGCAGATCTGGCAACCACTTGGTGCCCGCGCCTTCGGAAGTGGTTTTCTGCTGATACCAAACCGACAAGTTCGCAGCGACGGAACCGTCCGCACCTTCGAGATAAACCGCGATGTAAGGGCGATGATATTCGGCGACATTCAAGCGCGGAATCTCAACGTTCACCGTCATCGTTGTTGCGTAAACCGGCGTGCCCGTCGCGACGGAGCCAATGAGGATAGTGAGAGGAATGGATTTTTTCATGACAACCTTCAATGCACGAACAACAGTGCAATCAACAATGGAATCAGCAAGCCAAGTCCGACCAATGGCCAGGTCAGGCGGCGCTGACGCGCGTGGAAATACAGCAAAAACAACCCTGTCACGCTAAACACCACGCAACCAAGGGCAAACACATCGATGAACCAACTCCATGCGGCTCCGGTGTTGCGTCCCTTATGCAAATCGTTGAGATACGAAACAGTTCCACGGCTCGTGTTCTCAAATTCAACGGCACCACTCGCACGATCGATGCTCAACCAAGCATCACCACCGGCGCGCGGCATCGACACATAAACTTCATCGTCATTCCATTCGACGGTTCCGCTCGTGACGTTCTGGCGCGAGTTGTTACGCAACCACTTCGCGACGCTGCGCGGTAACGGTTGCGCGTCTTTGCCATCCAGTTGCTTCAACATTTCCGCTGGCAATTGCAACGTGCCCGTTTCAACTTTCGGCTTGCCTTCAATCAAGGACGCATGATTCAACGTCACGCCGGTGATCGTAAAAACCAACAACCCAATCAAGCAAACCGCCGAACTGATCCAATGCCAGTTGTGCAAAGTGCGTAGCCAGAATCCACGTTTTTGCTGCGCGTTCTGCATCGAAGTCCCGTGAGGTGAATGACATTGACACCTTTTGGCACCAACCCGAACCTCATATTAAATGATAATGATTCCCATTTGTAAACCATAAATTGCTTCGCATTCAGCTTCTCGACAAAAATTTACGCTCTCCCCGAGTAGCATCATTCCTACCAAATTCCCGGAGATTGACCGATGAAACGACTTGGAACACTGTGCGCCGCAAGCGTGATCTCACTCGCGATGATTGGCTGCACCAAACCTGCCGACACCACGACCGCCGATCCAGCGCCAGTCAGCGGCGAACCAACACCCGCCTCAACTGGTTCGATGCCCGAGCCTGCCGGTTCCGGCGGCATAATGAACACGTTGAACGTGACGTACGAATGCGACCAAGGCGGCGATCTCAACGTCCGCTATGCCGGCGTCTCGGATATGTCGTCGTCAACGGCCTCAATGTCGTTGAAAGGCGTTGAATTGAAGTTGCCACGCAAGGGCGACGTGTGGGATGACGGCACTTACATGCTGAAGGGCGATGATGAAGTGAACCTCTCGAAGGCGGATGTATTCGTTTACCAACACGTTGTCGAGAAGGTGAATGGTGTGGATACGCCGTCGGACAAGATCGTGATGAAGGATTGCCGCGCGATGAATGCGACGCCGTAAAACTAGTTAGAGTTAGACGATTGAGTAAAAGCACGGGGCGCCAATGGCGCCCCGTTTTCATTGCGAGATTGTCGGAAGTTGCCGACTCACTCCTCTAACTCATACTTGAACTCGCCACGCGGCTTATTGCTCTTCGAGCAAAGCCTTGCGTGGCATTTTTTCATCCCGCATCGCCGCGTGGTACACGAACGAAGCAATCACTGCCGCCGCCTGCTTCATGTCATCTTCCGACGCGTGATCATACGTGTCGAGATTGCTGTGGTGCACGTTGGTGAAGTAATCCAAACCGTCCTGCACGAATTGGAAGCCCGGCAGACCGACACGATCAAATGCGATATGGTCCGTTGAACCGGTGTTGCGCGAAACAACGGTCGTTGCACCGATATCGTTGAAAGGCTTCAACCATGCTTCAAAAATAGGCGTCGCAGCCAGATTCTCCTGGGCGTAGATGCCACGGATTTTGCCGGAGCCGTTGTCCATGTTGAAGTACACCGAGAACTTATCGTAGGCAGGCTTGCGTTGCAGTGGGCCGGTGCGCGGACGCAAGGAGCGCGGGAACACTGAGTCTTCTTCCGCCATCGACGTTGGGTAATCTGCGAAGGTGCGCGCGACGTAATCTTGCGAGCCAATCAGTCCCTGCTCTTCTCCACCCCACAATGCAACGCGAATCGTGCGCTTTGGCTTCACACCAATCGCCTTGAGGATGCGCATCGCTTCCATCATGACAGCGACGCCGGCTGCGTTATCTGCAGCACCCGTTCCCGTATGCCATGAATCCAAGTGTGCGCCTAGCATGACGATTTCGTCTGCTTTAGATGATCCGGGAATTTCCGCCAACGTGTTGTAACCCGCATCGTTCGAGTCCGAAGTGAAACGCGAATCCGCTTCTGCGCGAATACGAACCGTTTCCTTGCGCTTCAATGCACGCATGACTTGGTTGTAGTGCTCGGCGATCATTGCAAACTCTGCGACCCCTGCGGATTCACCGGCGCGACGTGAACCACCACCGCCAACACGGATGATGCCGTTGTCCCAACCACTGATCGACACCGTTGCCAAAACACCTTCATCGACCAGGAACTGATTCAACTCGCGGGCAAACTGCTGCGACTTGCGGAAATCTTCGCGACGCTTCGCCATGTCATCGCTGCGTGGCTTCGGAATCGCAAACGTCTGCAACGCGGCCAATCCTGCTTCGTCGTAACGCTTCAGGTCCGGTTCCAAGCCAGGCTTGTAGTCGCGCAGATCGCTGAGGAAGACAATCTTGCCACGCAGCTTGCCTTTTTGTTTCGCGAGATCGTCCTTGGTCTTCAACGACACCGCAATCGCATCGCCTTCGACAACGCCATTCGTTCCGGGCGTCCACGCTTTCGGCAACGCATACAACGGAAGCGAACGTGGCGAAATCATTTCAACGCGTGACTTGCTGAATTCCCAGCCACGTCCGAAATCCGCAAACGCATCATCATGCACTTTGCTCAGGCCCCATTCGTTGAACTTGCCGCGCGTATAAGCATTCGCTTTCGCCATGCTCGGCGAGTTCGTCAAACGCGGACCGATGCCTTCGGTGAGATGCGTAAAGGTGCTCATGACTTGCGAGCGATAGAACGCTTCCTGACGGATCTGCGACACCACATCAAGATTGACCGGTTCCACCTTCGTCTGCGCACTCACCGTCGTCGCATGGAATGGCACCGTCGCCACCATCAACGCCACCGCCAAAATCCCGCCCGTCACTCGCAACATGCAATTACCCTTATTTTTCGCGTATAGCCCTCAATCATCGGCGTAGCGGGCGTTGAGGTCAAATGACTTTCGGCATAGATGACGGCGATTTTCACTTGCAGCTCATACGCGGAAACTTCAATCTGTGTCCATCGACACGAAATTTGATGGCGCCAAAAACCATGTCACCCCTTTTCAAGAAACTCAATTACAAAGCTCAACCGCTCATCCACATTCTCAATGCGCCCGCTTCTTTCGATCAGGAGCCAACACCGGACACTGCGAAGGTCGCCACGAAAGTCGGAGCTAAAGAAATGATGACGTTTGGCATTGGTTTTGCCGTGACGAATAAGGATCTCGACAGAGTCTCGTCAGCGCTCGTCAAGAACGCGGAAGGTAATGCGATCATTTGGATCGCCTATCCGAAAAAAACGTCGAAGAACTACAAAGCCGAATTCCATCGCGACAGCGAATACAAAATCCTCAGCGACGCCGGTTGGGAACCATGCCGCATGGTCGCCATCGATGATGATTGGTCGGCACTTCGTTTCCGCCGTAGCGAATACGTGAAGTCGCACTAACTCAGCTTGCACCACGGCAACAAGTGCGCAATGTTGATCGCATCGTCGATCCCACGATGATAGGTGCCGTGCAGCGGCAATCCAACGAACGCCACTGCCTCCGCCATTCCCATCTTACTTGTCTGATGCGCGTGCGCGAATTCCGATTTGATGTTCCGGTGCGTTAAGCGCGCCATCGGAACCGGCACTCTCTTGCGTTTGGATTCACGCTCGATCTGACGTCGGTCATAACGCCCCCAACTGCCCCACTCCGTCACCTTGTGCTTCCGGACGAAATCATCGAGTTGCTTCGCAACGTCCGCCCATAAAGGTGCATTCGCGACGTCAGCTTGAACAATGCTGGTCAGCTCCGTACAAAACGTCGTCAACACCGGATATTCCACCGGCCTTACGAAACTTTGGAACGTCTCGATGATGTCGCCATCTTCCGTCGCCAATGCACCACCGACTTCAATGATTTCCATACTCTCACGCGGAACTGTGCCGCGATCGCAGCACGTCGCTTCCAAGTCAATGATGAAAGTCCGCCTCATGCCCATAGCGTACCCAAACAAGACGCGACATTGCCACCAGCCCACCAATTCTTTGCGTTACGATGAAGCAAATCCCATGTTGATACGGAAATCATGGTCCATGCTCAGGTGTGGTTGCAGGATCACGCGTTGGGACAGTAGAATTTTTTCAAGAGAAGGAACTCAATATGAAATATTTCGCTGTCGTTGGGTTAGCTTTGTCATTGACGGCATGTCATCCAGATCGCTCGGTTCCACCGGATGAAGCGCGCATACAACCAGCCTCACAGGATACGGAGATGTGGATAACTTCAAGATTCTGGGGAACGTGGGCGCTATCGAACTGCGGTAATGACCCGGCAGATGTCGCCAAGAATCTCGATATCGGTGAAGTGGGCTTCAGCGATGGACCGACGCATTACAAGGTCATAGCGGTTGTCAATGACATGGGCAATGACCTCACGTTTACAGCGACTTTGCAGGATAATTTGGCCAGCGAAACGAAGCATTTCAACTTCCGCATCATTGATGGCGGCGTACGCTTGATCTACAACGAGAGGAAGGACAAACCGTATTTCAAGTGCGTGAAAATGTCGGGCTGATTTTTGCAGCCTGTGAGACATGACTGTTGCATGATATGTCTATGAATGATCTAAAGAATAAATTTCGTGCTTGTCTGCTAGGCGGAGGTGCCGGTGACGCGCTCGGTTACGCGGTTGAGTTCGACAGTTGGTCGCGGATCCGTTCGCTCTACGGCGATCGCGGTATCACTTCAATGGTTGCGCATGACTACGCGCCACTCGGTGGCATTTCCGATGACACGCAGATGACTTTGTTCACCGCGGAAGGATTGTTACGTGCATACACGCGACTCATGGTCAAAGGCATCACGACAGTCGAAGGCGTCACGGAGTATGCCTATTTACGCTGGCTGCACACGCAGGGACGTGACATTCCACTTGAGCACTTGAATGGTTGGCTGATCACGCATCGCGAACTGTTCGCACGTCGCGCACCCGGCAACACGTGTCTCAATGCACTGGATCATTTGTCATCGCAGAAATTCCATAACGGACCAAACCCTCCGCGTAATGACAGCAAAGGCTGCGGCACTGTGATGCGCCTGGCACCCGTCGCGTTGATGGGCGTTGCGCACGAATGGTCACTGCCTCATGCCGCGCAGGTTGCAGTAGACCTTGCAGAAATCACGCATCACCACCGTACGTCCAGTGTCGCAAGTGCAGCGATGGTTATCATGATCATGAGACTGTTGCAGGGCGCGTCCAAGCGCCAGGCACGCGATGACATGCTGGCGTTTGCGGCAACGCTTGAAGGCTCCGACGAATTCATGACGTGCTTCGAGCAGCTACAGCCGGCACTCGACGCTGGTGACGACACGCCGCAGGTCATTGATGAGATGCTCGGTTACGGCGGATGGGTCGCCGAAGATGCATTCCTGATTGCGGTGTATGCGTTTTTGAAAGCCGACAATTTCGATGAGATTCTCCGGATTGCCGTTAACCATTCCGGTGACGCAGACTCGACAGGAGCGATCGGGGGCAACCTGGCCGGCGCGTTCTACGGACTCGATGCGATTGATGCGGGTCAGTGGGTGCGTGACTTGGAGCTCGGCGACGTCATTGATGAAATGGCGGTGGATTTATTCGAAAGTCCGGAGTGGGAGTCCAGCGAGCCGTGGGGCGTTCCCGAAGAGCTTTGGCGGAAATATCCAGGTCACTAACGAACGCTAAACGCGGCGACAAATATGCGTTGGATGGCGCACGATTTTGGTAAAGTCTAGGAAACATCGCAGGGATTTGGGATGAAAAGCATCTTTCTGACTTTGGCACTGTTCGCACTCGTTCCGGCGGCTTCGGCGGACGAATTGATAGCGACGTGCAAGCTGGAAACGGGAAAGTCGTTGACGCTTTCCTGGAACACCGCTGCGAATGCGTTGAAGCTCGACGTGGTGAAGAAGAACAAACCGTCGCTCGTGATTTTTTCCAAAATTCCCGCCCTCTCCTGGACCGACGATGGTCTTGTGGAGAAGCGGTATTTTTTTGAAGCGAACAACGTGCGATACCAATTTGTCGCAACGAAAGATTCTTCCCGCGCGCGCGTCCCGTATTTGATTACGCAATCGAGTAACGGTGAGTGGACATCTCACGATGCGTGTACGAAATCCGATGTCAACGCGGATTTTCAGCGTCCAGCAGAGATGCCACTTCCATTGGAAAGTGTGGACGCGTTTACCGAACGGTACGGCAAGGATTGGGAATTGCCTTAAACATGTGCCGCAATATACGGCGCCAAAACAACCACGCCCACAACCAACGCCGCAATCGCTGACACCAACACCGCACCGGCGGCAATATCTTTCGCATCACGTGCTAGTGGATGCCATTGTGGTGACGCCAAATCCGTGAGCTGTTCAATCGCTGTATTGAGCAATTCCGTGATCCACACGGCAGCGATGGCTGCAATCAACCACAGCCAATCCCCGCGCGACACTTGGAAAGCAAAACCCACCGCAATCACGATGATCGTCGCGAGCAGATGGATGCGCGCATTACGTTGAGTTTTGACAGTGACAATAATGCCCCGCAATGCGTTGCGAATAGATCCAATAAGATCGAACTTGTGCTCCATGTGATAAGGCTAACATCCCGCGGTCACGACAACGCAATAACGCCCGCAACCAATATACTGAGCCATGCGCCAAACCAAAGACCTCACCACCGGCCCGATTGCGAGCACCCTCCTTCTGTTCGCATTGCCGATTCTAGCGGGCAACGTCCTGCAGTCACTCAACGGCTCCGTTAATGCGATGTGGGTCGGCAAGTTCCTTGGCGAACAGGCACTGACCGCGACGGCGAACGCAAACAACATCATGTTCTTCCTCATCGGCGCCGTGTTTGGAGTGGGGATGGCTGCGACGATTCTGGTCGCTCAGGCAATCGGTGCAAAGGACACGATCCTTGCCAAAAAAGTCATCGGCACCAGCGCCACTTTTTTCTTCGTTGTGTCACTGGCGATTGCGGCAATCGGTTACCCGCTCTCGAAACATATTCTCGTTTGGATGAGCACGCCGCCCGCAGCGCTGGAATTGGCGGAAGCCTATCTTCGCGTCATCTTCATGGCGGTACCGTTTCTCTACATGTTTGCTTTTTTCTCGGCGATTCTGCGCGGTGCTGGCGACACGCGCACACCTTTTGCATTTCTGTCACTCGTCGTGCTGCTCGACATCGTGTTCAATCCGCTCCTGATCTTCGGCATCGGTCCGTTCCCCAAAATGGGAATCGCCGGCTCCGCGACCGCAACTCTCATTGCGAATGTGGTGAGTTTGGTGGCGATGATTTTTTGGCTTCGTTATAAGCGTCATCCGCTCTGGATCAACCGCACCGAAACTTCTGTCTACCGCCCCGACTTCACGATCCTGCGCTCGTTGATCGTCAAGGGTGTGCCGATGGGTCTGCAAATGATCGTCATCTCACTATCGATGATCATGATGATTAGCTTCGTCAATCAATATGGTGTCGACTGGACTTCGGCTTACGGTGCGGCGTTGCAGCTGTGGACTTACGTGCAAATGCCCGCAATGGCGATCGGCGCCGCTTGTTCCTCTATGTCAGCCCAAAACGTCGGCGCCGGCAAATGGGACCGCGTCTCCGGCGTCGCGCGTACGGGTGTTTTGTTCAATTTCCTCATGACCGGTGCGTTGATTGCACCGATCCTCCTGTTCGACCACACCACGTTGTCGCTGTTCTTGCCGTCCGGCAGCGCCGCCCTCGCCAACGCAAGTCATCTCAATCACATCGCGGTTTGGTCGTTCCTGTTTTTCGGCGTGACATTCGTAGTTTCCGGCGTCGTGCGCTCAACCGGCGCCGTCATGCCACCGTTGCTAATCCTTGCCTTTGCTCTGTGGGTCGTGCGAATTCCCTTCGCCGTGTTGCTACAACCGAAGTACGGTGCCGACGCAATCTGGTGGAGCTTCCCCGTTTCCTCTGTTGTCGCGATGCTCATGTCGGTCGCCTATTACCAATGGGGCGGCTGGCGTAAAGCCCGCATGCTACCCATCGATGCCGAACGCCAAACTGCGATCCCCTCCGAAGTGCCGCATCAAGCACCGGCTAAAGTCGGGAATCGCGCGCCGGAGGTTTAACGCTCAAGTGGCGCGCGAATTTCCTTGAGTCGTTGTGAAATTGCATCGACGGTCGCGCCTCGAATTGGCAACTCCGCTGCCACCAACACGAAACGATTCGCCACTTCCATAGAACGATCAATCACTTCATTCGCGGCGCGCGGACGGATGTCGACTGCTTTAGCAATTTCAACAAGATCGTTACGCGCAATTGATTCACCCTTACCCATCACGTCCATATGATGTTGTCCTGACGGCCCATCACTGAATGTCAGATCGAAGACCGGCGCCAATTTCCATGCCATAGCCTCGTCCATGCGGAATGCGAAATTCTTCGGATGATCATCACGGTTATGAAAAACCACATTGAACACCAGTCTCGCAAATGCTTGCTCAACTTCGCGTTGATCACGCGTCAGCAACCGCACCATGCGCAGGTACGTCAGGTAATCAACGCTTCCAGGCACTCGGAAGTTGGCATCAAGCAAAGCCGCGAGACTCGCAACTGGTATACGCTGACCATCGCGTCGATCGAACCGCTCGATACCAAACGCCGCACTACTTCGACCAATTTCAAAAACTCGTGTCTCCGGTGTCTCGATGCCACATTGCCCAGCCATCCGCATATAGAGGTGTTCAATTGCGCAGACTTCGCGATGTTCTCCGCCCGCCGGAAACTTGACTAACCACGGCGCACCTGATGCATCAGGTTGCGTACTCATACGCCCGGTAACGGCATTAAACTGCACAAGAGCTTTCGGCCGCGCGCCCTGAGGCGATCCGCCCAACTGCGCTAACACGTCTAGAGCCGCGCCAGCCTCGTCATTCACGACAATCTCAACTTCCGCCGCGAGCTCCTTCAAACTCCAATTGGGCAACGTGCCTTCAGGCTCGTCGGATGGCTCATATGCAAATGCACCGATCGCGCGATCACCGACAAACGCCAAGCGCTCGAGCGCCGCAGGCGAACCGCGTCCTTTCCTCCGAAAAAACCGATCCATCAACATCAATCCCCAACCATCCGGAAGACTGTCGGCAATCACACCAGGGAGTCGATATTGAAAATCCGGAAAGTCACCAAGCGCATCTCGCCTCAACGGCAACCGAAGCGGCGACATTTCGATTTGTCGTTCCAGCGCCTCATCGGTGTATTCGAACAAAACCTGTTGCCGATTTTCAGCAAGTCGACCAAACTTCCAGCGCTGCCCAAACCCTTCCCAATAGACGTCGAGCAACTTCATGCAGCGTCACCCTTTGCACGGGCACGTTTACGACTGCGCTTCCCGAGATCATATTCGCGTTCCATGTCTGCAATCGATTGCGATCGCGATACAAATAAATTCTCCAACTCCCCCAACAACCCAAGTGACCGTACAACGCTGATCAACGTCAGCATTGATACTTGACCGTCCCGTTCAAGGTTTCGAATTGCACCGGCAGATACACCCGCCATCTCGGCCAGCGTCGCCTGTGGAATATTCTGGTTGAGCCGATGCATCTTCAAACGCCCACCGATTTCCTTCAGAAGCTCGTGATTGGATAGCAGTTGAATCGTCATAATAATAGTAATTATAGCATTTATATAGTTTTAATCGCTATATTTGTACCTATTAAAACATATGATCAGTCATCGACATTGTTCCAGGCGGGCACAATCGCCACGCCCATCAGCACGTCTTCGTACCGCTTTCCAAACGCCACACAATGTCCCTGTTTCGCGTGCGCATCCAGCTCCTTGATACTCCGGCAAAAATACACCGCCGTCCGACACTCCCCACAGAACGACACATCCGGCTCACCCCCGATCGGCATCAGCTCCTCCCAACGCTTATCGCACACAAACTTGAATCGACACATCAGTGACATCGCGGCACCCTCCTCGGATTTCTTCGCAAAAAAATTTCACCGCGACCAGTCTCCCCCATCACCGCAAACCGATTGCAAGATTTCCCGATTTTCGTTTCAGCTTTGAATCAGTGCGTCCAGTTGATGTAATGTCTCCAGCGCCCCACCCTGCAGCGCGACATCACGCTCGCGCCGCACACCGAACTCACGCGGATTGATCCGAATCAACGGCACGCCTAACGACTCACCATGCCATCGCACCGTGGGGATGTCCGTGCCAGCGCCAAGCTCAATGATCACCGCATTCGACGAAGAGCCGCCAATTGAACGCCACCATGCATCGAACTGCATCGCTTGCTCGTCCGCGACCGTCGAGTCCCAATGCCAATCACCGAACATCAAAATATTCGGACGCGCGACAAAACCACAACTCGGACACAACGGTAGGCTATTTGTCAGCCGGCACGCATCAACATCGACCACCGGCACGAACTCACCTGCAGGGAACACACCACTCGAACACGAGGTGCATTGCAGGCGATGAATGCTGCCGTGGAATTCCCAGATTCTAGACGGATCAAAACCCGCTTTCTCAAACTGACCATCCACGTTTGACGTCAACACGAAGGCACCACCTGGTTTCTCCGAAGCCCACTTGCGCAGAATCTCGAACCCTTCATGCGGTACCGTCTTCCGATACAGATCCAGACGATGTCCGTAAAAGCCCCACGCCAACTCGGGATCCCGATCAAACGTCTGCGGCGACGCGACGTCATAGAACGACATGCCCGAGGCCTGCAGTGCAGGATAAGCTCGCCAAAATCCTTCCGCCCCACGAAAGTTTGGCAACCCCGAATCAACACCAATGCCCGCACCAGCGGAAATCACGAGAGCATCGGCAGACCGAATTAGCGCTGCCGCAGTATTGAGCGAATTCTCCATCGAAATACTCATGTATTCCATAGTAATGCCAATCAACCTGCCTCAATCAGTGAGACGTCTTCATCCGATAATTGCCTTGTAGAAAAGGAGAAACATATGCTCGGATATTCGTACAGCATCACCCGCGCACCCTCACGCGGAAAGAAGGAGGGATATCTGGTTGCCTGGTGGGAGGAGCACGCCAGCGCTCGCCATCGTTTCCACTCTATGTTCGAGGAACTGCCGTCGAGACAGAGTATTCCCGGTGGCGATTACTTGATTTATAAGTACTCGATTTTGGCGGGTGAAGCGATGCCGGTGTTGAAGAAATTTGCGAAGATCGCAGTCACCCCTCAACAGAAAGAAGAACGCAACATGCTCTGGGGCACACCGACGATTGACGAGGACTTTCGCACAATCCCACACGACGAACGCCTGGTCGTGACCGTTATCGACGAGAGCTAATTCATTGGCAACTTTTGCAGATCGATTGCACAGTCGCTGAACGTCTCAGGCGAGCTTTTCGATGCGATCGCGGAACGTTCTATTTAACCGCAAGAGTGCATCGCTCATCCATCCAACATAATCATCCCAGCGACCCTCGTCGCGCGGATCGCAGTTTTCATTAGTCACGACAATGCGGGATGAGTTGCGGTCAGGCAATTCCCGCCAGTCAAGGGCCCCGCCGAAATCATTTTCGATTGCTGCACGATCGTCAAGTAAGGCACGGAAATGCTCTTTCGGTGTTGCCGAATCAATGTTGACGATTGCAGATAATCGATTATCCGACATGTTGATGGTACCCATCAGCGAGAAACCCGTGCGACCAATGCTGTAGTTTGTCCAATTTTGCGGAAGCGGTTTCTGCGGAGTCAATTCATCGGTTGTTGCGGAAAGATGTTTGGATAGCTTTTCCCAGAATCGACGCTGCAGTAACTGCGTCTCAGAATAATTTCTCACACCGCCATTGGATCCAGAGGCACTCGACGCGTTCGACTTCAATTCCAATGCGAGATACGGCAAAACCTTGCCGTAAACCAGCGAAAGCTTATGCACAAGCCAACTTTGCAACATTGGCCAATGGACACGACCCTCATTCGGCGCATCCATTGAAATTGTTATCCAACCATACCGTCCACTCGGTGCCGATTCAATTTGCCACGTGTCATCAATGAGCTGATTGACGAATGATGGATCCATCGAAATCGCATTCAGCACTTTCTGGGCAGACTTCATGAAGTACACGTCGACGTGAACACTATTTTCAGCGACTTTATAACGCGATTCGACGAGTATGTTTGGAACACGCGCCGGAAACCTCCGAGTCCTTCTCGGCTTTGCATCCAATACGGGAATATCTGAATCAATCGCCTTTACTCGCTCAAAAACCTCAGTCCAGAAATCGAGTCGCTCTTGCTTGATATTGATCTCCGTGTTGACAACGCTTTCCGGTGTAAATGGGTCCTGCGGCCCGGACCAAAGATCTTTCGCCACCTCCGAAAGTGCAACGCCACGCGACTCAATCTCCGCGGATGTCCAAACGCTCGACTTGGAAATATCCCGAGTAAGGCCAACATTGGAATCCTCGAATCGCTCACGCTTAACTTCGAATGGTTGATTTCCGACTTCCTGGTTGTATGCAGACAACGTCAGGTTGCCTAGGCGGTGCAGCCACTCGGAATGATCCGTCTCGAAACTCTCGCCAAGCATTGTCTGCCATTGTGAAGTCAAGGTTTGCGGCATGACGTGTTCAATTTGTGCCGCACTCAGGTCTGCCCCTTCCTTGTGCCCCGACGAACGCTCCAACCGTTCAAGGATGTGACGGGCATAGTTACTTTTGTAGATGGGATAGCTTGCGATATCAGCTTTGAATTTCTCGTCATGAGGCCAGCCTTTCTCAAGCAGGAACTGACGCAACGATCCGACAATGTCGTCATCGGCGTCGTGCAATGCCCTGACGAAAACCCGCCCATAACTCCTTGACGATTCATTCGCAACAAAGCGACGCAACAAGAATCCGGAAAGCATCTGAATCGTTTCTGCAAGTTCGCCGTTCGTCAATTTCTGTGTATCTCGCAGTCTCATCAACGTGAGTAGTAACGGATACGTTGTTGAGGAATCCAACGCATTGAGATTAGCGATCGCTTGTGAAACGCTCTTATCACCATCGGCAGCGGCGCCGCAAATGACTTGATAACGTTGCGCATCTGCAATCAGCGACCTAACCAAAACCGATGGATCGAAATTGCTGCCTTCGAAGCGCGATTCGAATGACGTGAAAGTGGCTTTCGGTTGAATGTACTCACCATCAGCCATCATCCAGTCGCGGAAAAACTGTGAAAAACGCTCTTCGATGAGCCGTTCATTGCCGTCAACGAAAAACTGCTCCAGCAGCGTCCACAGTTCCGCATCGAAGTCATCTTGCTCCTCGGGCTTCACGTGCATGAAAACGAAATTTCGAATCAAGTCCGACTGACTTAATGGAACGCCGGTCGAGTTCAAACTCTTGAAAATGCTATATGCATTCTCACCTTCAAGTGTCGCGTACATGAATTCCAGACGCTGGCAAACAAGATCAAAAAGTGCGCGAAGCCTTTCGGTGTCTCCCTCCGCATAGCCTGTCACCTTGGACTCAAAATACTCGACCGCATCTGCCATTCGTCCTGACGTCGGTGACGCAGCGAGAATGATCGATTGAAAGGCCTCCGCGTCCTGCGTCTTTGGCAATAATCGGAAATGCTGACTGCCCTTCTTACGGACATGGACCAAATAATCCATATGGATCTCTTCGGAGAGGCTCTCGTCTTCAAGAACCCTTGCGACATTCCGAATCGCTGCCAACAGCAGAGAAGTCGTCGTCAGTCGTTGCTGACCATCAATGAGATGAAATTTGGAATGCTGACCCGGCGGCGTAATTCCATCTTGCACGAACACCAAAAATCCCATGAAATGATTACCGGTCTTCGCTGACTGTTGGATCTCCATGAGGCTCGTCCACAGCCTTTCCCACTGTGGCTGATCCCAGCGGTAATTACGCTGAAAAACCGGAATTACGTACTGGCTTGGAGCGTAAAGTACATGACCCAATGTGTTGATACTTGCCTTCATCCGCGTAATCCAATTCGTTTCATATCATCAATTATATTCTTCGGGATTCTCTGAATAGGAAGCCTACCGTTCTGCGACTCGCATAAGAAACTGTTGAAGTTAGCCAAGGCAGATAGACCAAATAGAGCTATTTCTTAATTTTGACACGCCGCACACCCTGCACCATGTCGCCGAAGCCCGCGAGCCATTGGCGTAATACCTCACTGTCCGGCACCGTCGCAGAAACCTTGTACCACCCTTCCTCCTCATCCAACGTCATGACCTGATCCATCGACAATGGCGTTTCGGTGAGGTGGAAGCCGTGATTTTGTTCAATCCAAAAATGCAATCGAATCATTTCCCCGCGCGAGAAATTGAATCCTGCCGCTGCGACATACTTGTCAAAATCAAACTTGAACCCCACAGGACGCACGAACGTATCCATCGACACGAACGCCGAACGAATTCGATGCAACGCGAAATGCCGGACATCACGTGCGCGGAAACAATATGCGACCAAGTACAGATTGTTCCCCTGCTTCGCGATCCCCAACGGACCGACTCGGCGGGACTCGACGGCATCAAAGGGCTTCTCGTAATCAATCGCCAAAACACGATCCTCATACAGCGCTTCGGAAACACGCTCGAACACATCCACTGCAACTAAAGGCGGCAGCAACGGCTGACTGCGCGGAACAATGCGAACCTTGTCGAGCCATGCCCGCGCCTTCGACGACGAACCACCGCCGGCGGACAGCGCACCCTCGGCATGACCAAACACCGTGTCGAGTTCACGCGCTTCCTTGCTTGGCAAAAGATCCTTCAACATCGACCGCGCCAACGACAAAACCAACGCCTCCGCAGGCGTGAAATTCGGCAACGTAAACTTCACCGAATCGCGACCCCACTTGTAACGATAAGGCTTCGACGAATCATCGACCTCTAACCGGAACTCCTCCGCCAACGTCGACAACTGACGCTGCACCGAACGCAGATCACGCTCCATCCCCAGCTCAGCCAACTTAACCTGAATCTCCGACGCCGTCTGCGAACGATGCGACAAAATCAACGACAAAATCCGCAACCCAAGCAATGTGGTTTCCGATGTGGATTTTCGCGAGTTGTCTCTAGCTGGCATCTTCTTCATACACCCAGTTTAACGACACTTTGTGTCGCAACACGAGACGTTCTTATTCATCGCGCTGACTTTTATCTCGACGCGAAGCCGCCCGCGCGGCAAATGAGCCCAGCGGATACCGTTTGAGAAAGTCACACACACCGGCGCACTTGCCGGCAACCAACTCCGGTTCACCGAAGTCGGCGCGAACAACATCACCGACATTGACACCGCAATCCTCACACCAAGCGTCTGCCGTTCTTTCTGCTTGTGAAATCATCATCCGCAACTCCGCCGGCGCATTCTGAACATAGAATCGCAAACCGCCGAACTTGGATTTGATCTGTCTGATGAGAATGTAATTTTCCGGTGTACGCCTACAGTTTTCGAGCTCAACATACGCCAGTAACGGCTCAAGCACAGGCAGCCAGCCATCGCCAGATGACAACCCCCACAGTGCAATCTGGCCAATATCGTTCATTCCGTTGATTTCAAAAAACCGGAATGCCGTTGGATAGCGTCGGCGCAATTCAAGTATTAGTTCAGGGGACATTTCAACTTCTCGCCCTAGTCTTCAAATGTTTCAAACTTGACATCGAGACCTTCGCGCAAAAACCCAGGCAACGTCGAAATAAAATCAGCAGGAAATTCTACGCGGCTGTGGGGTTTAGGGTGGTTGTGACGATAAAATGACGCAAGCTGCTCTGCCATGGCATGCATTTCGTCGGAAGGCGCTTCATTGCATTTTCGCTGGATTTCAGCGACCACCCAACGTCCCTCGAACTGGTCATCCGAGCATTCATGAGAAATCCGCACTGCCCCCCGCTCACCAGCCGATTCGAGAATGAAATAACGGTCAGCCCCAGCTGCGGCCGCTTCCGCGTGACTCCCCAAGCAATTCCGAAACGCGCGCCCGGCATACAACATGCCGAAAGGTGAATCCAACGGCGTCACCCGACAGCCAGCAACGGATGTCTCGCAGGCGGGAGCAAATTCGAACTGTACGGTCTTGTACTCGGATAACATCTTCAACTCAAACGCGTTGACGTGTTCCAACAGCCGCGACCATTTCGCGCGGCCGATGCTGTCGGGGAGGTTGTCCTGATTTTGGAGGAGCCAAAAAACCACCCGCTCAATCTCCGCCACCGTCTTCGGATGCTCCTCCGTACCAAACGTCGCCAAGTCCATCTCACGCGCACGCTTGAATACCTGGCACACGACACCTTCCATGTCAGCGCTCCATATATCCCAAAGATGCATGAACGCATCGCGTGACATCAGCGCCTTGCCACCATGCGACAACGATGCGCGCAACGCATCCACGAGCTCATCGATGCTATACGGCACATGGTCATATGACGAAATCGTGTCGAAGGACATACGGGCGAGGCGGGCGAAATGTTTTTTGCCGATGTCCACATTCAGCGACAACCGCAGCGTTTCCGCTGACTTCCAGAACTCACCAACGCGCAACATATCCGAGCGAAGAATCAGCTCCCAAAGAACCGGAATCTCTGTGAACTCATCAAACTCGCCATCTTCGCGGTCAAGATATTGATAGACCTCCATCGGCCGGTTGCAACCAGTACGTGGCAACAGTGCCGTCGTGCGCTGAATGACATCCGGATTCAAAAACCCCTTTAATTCCATCCACGTCTGCCGCAGAGCCTTATCCCAACAACCGGCATCGATATCCGCAAAAATCGTCGGCCCACAAGCCTCTGTCAAATTCCCAATCACCGCCTTGATGCCGTCCGCACGTTCGTACTCACGCAACCACCTCGCGTTCAATTCGCCAACCGCAAGATGCGTGAGCTTGGCGCGGAGGTCATGAATCAAACGGATTTTCAGATATCTCCGTGCGGCACCCACCGAAAAGTGGAACGGGAACATTCTCGTCTCGTCCGTTTCCTCGAAGTCGAACTCCATCCACCACGACTCATCCACCGTCGTCTCGCGAACGAGCTGATCGCCGTCAAAATCCCACCTCATCGCTCCAAGATATTGCAACGTCACGCCCCACTCGCGCAACCAAATATCAATAGGCTGATCAAGCACTTCCTCGATCACATCGTCGACATTCGCGCGCACCTCAGCAGTCAGCGCCGCCTCCAGCCCCTGGTAACGCTCCGTAACCTTCCGCCCCACCCGCTTACCCCTGCCAAAACCCGCCCTCACCATCTCACTCAGCTCATCGCTGAAATACCAATGCGTCCGCAGCATTTTTCATCGCCCTAAGTTGCCTTCCGTTACATCCAGCTTAGGGCCACCCTGCGACATCTTGTGTCGTTGCACGTTTCATGCGACGCTTGAGCCAATGCAAAATACGGCGTAGACTCAGAGTTGCGGTTCTGAATCCCACTAAAAGCGTTAAATAAATTTAGAAATCGCCCCGATGTTACTGACGGCAAGACAACCCCTCTCGATGACGTGCATTTGCCATGAATTCGAAGAGGGGTTTTTTAGTTGAAATGCGCTTTCTAGTATGTAAAACGATGTACTAAACGTTGTTTAGTTTGAAGTTGTAATCTTGAATCGTTTTAGAAAGGTTAAAGTCGAACTTGAGATTAGTGTGGTCCTTCAACTCGACGCAGTCACTCGCGTTGCCGAGCGCCTCCAGTCTAATAACGCGCTCATTTTTTTGAATTTCCATCTTAACGTGCCTGTTTCCTCGCTGCGAAATTTTCGCATGGCTAAAGGCGTCTACGTATAAAAGATTTTTCCATGAATCAAGCTCCTTAAAATGCTCGAGACTTTGCGCAGAACCAAGTGACACTACATGATGCAGTTCAAAGCCGACCGTCTTACTCGCACGGTGTTTCCGGAAATACTCCGCTTTTTGCTCCATCGATCTTTTGAGTCTAACGCTAGTTGTTGGGGCATGTGCATCATTGGCTAGGAGCAATTTTTCTTTGTCTCTATACTCAAAAAAAACAGTCTGGCCTAGCAACTCAAAGGTTTGCTGAGCCTCATTCTTCCAGTTATGAAAATCTCGCTTTTCCGTCTTGTCACCAGAAAAATTGTCTGGATTTGCAAATTCTCGGACGATTCGTATAACTGCTTGCGTTTCCGTCCTGCTAAGAAGCCTGAACGATTTTAGCAATTCGACGACTTGTGTCCGCGAACGACCGAATGCCGCCTGATCGTCGATTGCCGATGCAAAAAACATATATTCATATACAGTAATGGGCTTGCCCGAAAGCTCCTCCATTACAGTCAGCACGTCATCCACAGTATCACCGAGCAACTTTGATATCGCGGCAGAATAAATAAATCTACGGCGAATAGGATCGGTCGCAGAAACGAATTTTGATCCAAGCTCAGTTAACTGCACAAAAGAGATCTTTCCTGCTCTTTCATTCGGACCGACTATGATGCCGCTCGCATTTAATCGGTCAATTAGACCCATCCTATTCCAATCAACAAACAAGTTCTTTCGGATACTGTCCTGTGTGCCTCGACCAGTTTTTGCTTTAACTGCACTACAAAACGCTGCGTATTTCTCTTCCCCAGGAATGTTTGTGGCTCGCTTGCTTAAGTCGGTTGTTCGGATTTGCATTCTACCGGTCGGACCAGCCGCTGAGTTAAATTCACTCAGAATGTCGTGCGTAAAGTCGACGTCAAATCGGTTGTGTTGACTACCATGCGCCCCTCGATAATCAGGATCTGAGAGTCGATCGTGAAGGTAGATCAAGGACGCATTTCCTGCGCCAATCTTGAGTAAATCACTTAGCGACATTCTTTATGCACTCGTTAGCATGTTTAACATATTCTTGGACGTTATCACATCCAATAAATTTCCGATCATTCTTTATCGCTGCAACTGCCGTTGTGCCTGTGCCCGCAAAGCAATCCAGCACAAGTTCACCCGGCCGAGTGCTTGCAAGGATCATTCGTTCTATCATCTCTAGTGGTTTTGGCGTCGGATGGACACCCTTTACCAAACGCCCATTAACCTTATTTTGATGCCGGTGACTGCTGAAGTGCCAAACATCACCGCAAAGGCGCCCATTAGGATTTGGAAACCATCGCTTACCGTTCTTTAAAATGCCTTTATGAGCTGCGTGCTTGATTCTATCCGTAGATTCATACGGAACACGAACGTCATTTGCTGCAAAATAAGGTTTGTTGGATTTGGAAAAATAGAGAATTGTTTCCTGCTGAGGCACAAACCTCTTCGTCCCGCCGGCGAACCCGTCTCGTTTATCCCATGTGAGCCAGTTTCTATAGTGGAGGCCTTTGTTGATTAGGAAGTTGGCAATGAATGCTGAGTTCAAGGGCGTGTTGAATACGTAAAGCGACCCGTCCGGCTTGAGGGTCCTAATGACCTCTTGAAGCCAAGAAAAAGTGAAATCCAGAAACGCCTCTTGAGACTCAAATGTATCCCAATCTCCTTTCCCAAGATTATATGGAGGATCTATCAGGGCCAAATCTACCGTCCCGTCCTCAACTTTTGACAGAAAACTGAAACAGTCGCTTCGAACGACTCTATCAACCTTAATCATGAGCTACTGATATTTTTTTTTGGATAATATCTCGGTAGTGATCTGAAATCTCATAACCGACGTACCGACGATTCAATCGGACTGCTTCACTCAGTGTCGTGCCTGAACCCGTAAATGGATCCAGCACCACATCACCGACGAAACTGAACATTTTTATGAAGCGACTGGCAATCTCTGCTGGCATCAATGCGGAGTGGGTTCCGTAAGCGGGGTCCTTCTTATTCGGAATAGGTAAACGCCAAATTTGTTTCGTAAATTCCACCCATTCGGCGCGGGACAATTTACTTGAGTCCTTTATTTCTTGCGAACGTTGGGATGGCTTTCCACCTTTCACATAAACTGTCATGAATTCCAACGTATTCTGAGCATACAAATTACCTGGAGACGGATAACTTCCAAACATGAGTTTCTTGCTCGAGTTAGTTCGCTCCCAGATATAAACATCAAGTAGAAACGTGTTACTCAAATTGGAAATAATGCTGCTTTGAATATCAGAGTTGATATCAAAGATATGACGAGTGTGATGCGTATTCATTTGCTTTTTCAGGATCGGCATCAGCGGGACGTTTATTACTAGCTTCCCGTTTGGGACCAAAACTCGCTCGCATTCCCGCCAAACTTCCAGCATCGAACAAATGTACTCTTCGTATTCTGGAATGTCTCCAATCTGGCCTTTTTTCCGATCGGCATTTTGCACACTCTGCTTACCATCCAACGAGTAATCTTTGATGTTGAAGTATGGTGGACTCGTGATAACAAGCTGCACAGAGTTGTCCGGAATCTCCTTCATCGAGCGGGAATCTTTGAAATAGACCGAATCAAATGGTGAGGGACATTTGCTCAAAACGATATCCAGGGAATTTAGAAAATTGAGTATCGAAATCGACGTACTTGGCGTTTCCGAAGCTTCCAAATCATATCGACTGGCTGTCGCAAAACATGAGAATTTCTATACATCCAAGATTATAGCGAGTTCAGCATCATATGGTTTTCAAAGAACAACCTCGTGTAGGTAGTCTATTGGTTCCAAATAATACGTTTCCCAAACTGAAGCATCTATTCGTCCGAAATTTAGAACAATAATTCAGTCGAAAATTGACTTGCACACAGCCTTCGCAGTGGCTTTCGCGGATCCGGGATTTTGGCCGGTGACGAGTCGACCGTCGACGACGACGTTGGATACGAATGGAAGGAATGCTTTGGAATACAGCGCACCGCGCTCGACCATCAAAGCTTCGACATCGTAGGGCACTAGCTTCGCGACGCCAGCAAGAATTTCTTCGCGCCATGAGAAGCCAGTGAGTTTGCGGCCGTGCACAAGCAGTGAGCCATCGGAGACTGCGACGTTGAGTAAGCCGCAGTAGCCGTGGCAAACGGAAGAGACGATGCCGCCTTGCTCCCAGATGGCGCGAGTGATCTCCTGCAAAACCGGCGCATCCGGAAAGTCATACATCACACCATGTCCGCCGGTGTAATAGATCGCGTCGAAGTCGGCGGGATCGATGCCAGATGGTGCGAGCGTGTTGCGGAGGAGCTCCATGCGTGTCGAGTCAGCCAGCCAGGCTCGGGCGGAGCGGTCGACGATGGGGAATTTGGTGGATTTTGGCTCGAGTGGGGAAAGGCCGCCTTGCGGACTGACGATCGTTTGCCGGTAGCCGTGCGCCGCGAATTCATCATAGGCGTGGGAGAGTTCGCCGAGCCAAAGGCCGGTCGGGTGCGCGGGGTTGCCGTCGAAGTCGCCGACATTGGTGACGACGTGGAGGATGTGTTTAGTCATGACCTCGACAATATCGCAAATAGCGCGTCGTTGACGTAAACGTTCGCGTTGCCGATCTTTCGTTTCGTCAAGTATCCGGCAGTTGAAAGCTCGTCAAGATACTTCGCGGCAGTGACGCGCGACACGCTCAGATCCTCTTGGATGAACTCGATCCGCGTATACGGGTGACGGAAAAGATTGTTGATCAGATCCTGACTGTAGAACTTGAACTCATTGCGAACCCGGTGCTTGAAGTCCAACATCAGATTCCGGATGTCCGTGATCGTTCGAATCGAATCCTCAGCCGTCGCTTCGACAATTTCAAGCATGTATTTCACCCAGTTTTCCCAGCGATCTTCATCGCGTGTGGATTGCAGGAGCCGGAAATAATCGCTTTTGGTCCTGACGATTCCACGGCTCAAATACAGCACTGGAATGTCGAGCAGCCCTTCCTTCACCAAGTACAGCACGTTCATGATGCGCCCTGTGCGACCGTTGCCATCATAGAAAGGATGGATAGACTCGAATTGGTGATGCATGAGGGCCATTTTGACGAGTGGATCCGCATCGAAAATTTCACCATCGTTGATGAATCTATCCAAATCGGTCAAAAGACTTGGCAGCAACTCCGGGCTGGGCGGGGTATACACAGTTGCGCCGGAATTGTTGCGAAGTATCGTTCCCGGCAGTTTGCGGATTCCCGCGTCAGATTCTTCCAAAACTGATTGAATCGCAACGACCTGGCTTGTCGTCAACAATCCGGTACGCCGAACTTCTGCAAATCCGGTATTGAGAGCTTGCGAATATCGGGCAACTTCCTTGGCCGCCGGACTGGCGTCAACGCTCGGCATCGACATTTCACGGTAGAGCTCGTCGTGCGTCGTGAAAATGTTTTCGATTTCCGAACTGTCCTTAGCTTCCCTCAAACCGAGTGTTTGGATCAAGATATTCGGATTGGGAACCGATGCGACCATGCCCTTGAGCTCAGCTAATGCGCGGTGCGCCTTGACTGCCTGCTTCATGATCACAGGTGTCTCAAAGCGCGCGGGATCCAATGTGGTCAGCGCGGGGATGTCGGTAGCCATGGTTCGATTTCCCTTGATTTCTTCGGTTCGAATGTAAAGAAATGTGGAAATTCTTTACATAGCCTCGTTCTATGTAAAGATTTTATGCATAGTTTGACTCGTATGTAAAGAAAATTCGATTTTCTTTACATAGTCAGGATCTATGTAAAGATTCTTTCCATTGTTGTAGGGGTATGTAAAGGTTTTTGGTTTTTCTTTACATACCTTACGAACTGACTCAAAGGCTATTCAAACCTCACAGGCGTCTACTTCCCGTCGCGACCGCGACGGTTGATACGCAAAAAACTAACCGTCGCCGCGAACGTTGCGACATTGCGTCAAGCGTCGATTCGGTCGCGCGCGTAAAAGTTGCGTCGTCCTCGTGAAGTATTTCAATATACGTTCCGCTAGCATCTGCATCGACGGGCCGATAAGCACCGGAAACCTCAAAGTGACCGGGCGGTTGCAGCAACTTGAACTGAAGCTCTGAGTCTGGATCAGCCTCTATTTCGATGACGCTCGAAGGCGTTGGAACATTCACCGATGTGCCGCCGATCTCAACGACTTTGGCCAGAACAAGTTGCGGACGCAGCGTGAGGAACATCGCAATCATCACGATGCCGCCTACACGATTCCATAAACGCGAATGCCCCAACATTCTTTTCCCCGAAAACAAAAAAACTACGGCAACTGGCAATTCACCTGGAACATGCGAGCGCCGCAGTTATCTCTTATCTCTTGTCTCTAGTCTCGACCGTCAGGTCAGACATTAAAACGGAAGTGCAAAACATCACCCTCTTGCACCTTGTATTCCTTGCCTTCCAAACGCAGACGACCCGCTTCCTTCGCACCCTGCTCGCCACGGTACTTGATGAAGTCATCGTAGGCAGTGGTTTCGGCGCGGATAAAGCCTTTTTCGAAGTCCGTGTGAATTACCGCGGCCGCTTGAGGCGCCGTTGAACCTGCACGAACCGTCCAAGCGCGGACTTCTTTGACGCCGGCAGTGAAGTACGTTTGCAAACCGAGCAACTCATACGCCGCACGGATCAAACGATTCAAACCAGGCTCATCGAGACCCAACGACTCAAGGAACTCATCGCGCTCTTCATCGGACAACTGCGACAACTCTTCTTCGATCGACGCGCACACCGGCACGACCGCCGAACCTTCTTCCGCAGCACGCGCACGCACCGCAGCGAGATGAACATTGTCATCGCCGAAACCATCATCCGACACGTTCGCAACGTACATCACCGGCTTCATCGTCAGCAAAAACAAATCGCGCATCAACGCTTTCTGATCTTTGTCCAGCTTCGCCGCACGCGCAGGCTTACCTTCGTCGAGCACTGCACGCACAATCGCGAGCACTTCCAGACGCGCCTTTGCATCCTTATCGCCACCCTTAGCGGCGCGCTCGAAACGTGTGATTGCTTTTTCGACGGATTCCAAATCAGCCAAGGCCAACTCCGTATCAATCGTTTCGATGTCGCTGATCGGATCCACTTTGTTCGACACGTGAATCACGTCGTCGTTGTCAAAGCAACGCACCACGTGACAGATCGCATCGACCTCACGGATGTGGCTCAGGAACTTATTGCCCAAACCTTCACCCGACGCCGCACCGGCAACCAAGCCCGCAATGTCGACAAACTCAACAGCCGTCGGCACCACGCGCTCCGGCTTCACGATTTCAGAGAGCTCATTCAAACGCGGATCCGGCACCGGCACGACACCGACGTTCGGCTCAATCGTACAAAACGGAAAATTCGCCGCAGCAATCCCCGCCTTCGTCAACGCATTGAACAACGTGGACTTACCCACATTCGGCAAGCCGACGATACCGCACTTAATACCCATGATTGGAAATCCTAAATCTGAAATCAAAAATCAAAAAATCGCGGCACGCTCCGCGTAGCTCTTACCTTTTACCGAGGCGTATGCAACCGCGTCATCGCATCCATCACGTTACCGGCAACGACTAAGTCCATCACGTCCGCAGCGGAGATGATTGCGTCGAGAATTTTGTCAGTGTCGCCCGCATTAGGCTTCGACAAAACATACCCCACCACGCGATCCTTATGACCCGGATGGCCAATGCCAACACGCAAACGATGAAACTTCGTATCGCCACCAAAAACACGGATGATGTCGCGCAAACCATTTTGGCCACCATGACCACCATCGAACTTCAATCGCGCAACGCCCGGGTCGAGATCCAACTCGTCGTGCACAACCAAAGTTTCATTCAATGGAATTTTGTAAAACTGCGCTACCGCCCGAACGCCCTTGCCGCTCTCATTCATGAAAGTCGACGGCTTGAACAGCAGCACTTTCTCGCCGGCAATCACAACGGACGCCACCGAGCCAAATAATTTGCCTTCCGCTTTCCATGCAGCGCCGTGCTGCATTGCGAGGGCATCAATAAACCAAAACCCAGCATTGTGCCGGGTTTGGAGGTAGTCGGGCCCGGGGTTGCCGAGCCCAACAATGAGGCGTACGCCAGCGATGACGATTACTCGCCGTCGGTCGCGTCAGCGCCTTCAGCAGCTGCGTCGTCAGCAGGTGCTGCTTCACCTTCTGCAGCGGCTTCTTCGCCTTCTGCAGGTTCTTCAGCTTCAACCTTGACGTGCTTCGCGATTGCGATGGCTGGATCGTTCTCTTCCGACAATTCCGGAATTTCGACGCCCTTCGGCAACTTGATCGCGCTCAAACGGATGACGTCACCCAGTTGCAGATCGCTCAAGTCGATTTCCAGCGCTTCCGGCAGATCGCCTGGCAAGCAGGTCACGACGACTTCGTTCAATTCCTTGGTCACTGCAACTTCGGAATCCTTACCGGCCGGCGACTCTTCAACGTTCAGCAGGGTAATTGGCACTGCGAACTTGATCGGCTGGTTAGCCGACACGCGTTGGAAATCCAAATGCATGATGATTTGCTTGAACGGGTGACGTTGCATATCGCGCAACAGCACTTGTTCCTTCTTACCGTCAACATCCAACGTCAAAATCGACGAATAAAACCAATCATTCATCTGTGCCAACCACGTTGGCTCCTGATCGAGTTCGATGTTCAACGGAGCGGACTTGCCGCCATAAACGATTGCCGGAATCTTGCCCGCATGACGAAGGCGGCGGCTCGCACCCTTCCCTTCAACGTTGCGCGCAGATGCCTTGATGATGTGCTCAGACATTGCTTAATTCTCATATAAATTTGTGTCAAAAAAGGCACCGCCGCGACCAGCTGCACCCGCTAATTCCCGACTTCTCGGGTCGCATATTATCCCACAAAATCCCCGCCCCCTCAAGCACTTACCCCACTCCCGCCATCCGTCGCCCCGCCCCCACCACCCATCACTCGGATGCTCGACAAACCTACCAGCTCTCCCCAGCAGCGGAAACAATTGTTTCCAGTGGTTACAAATGTTTCCGCATCAATTCAGGAGAACACGTTCATGACTCGGAAAACTCGTTTGATTCGCATCTCGAAGTGCCTCGCAGACCAAGGCGAGGCAACTGGATCAGCCTTCGGGCGGAGGATGTCGGCGCAGGTGGAGTATTGGGCGTGGATCGGCAAGGCGTATACGGAGGGGACCGGAATTGCGATTCCGCCGCCGCGGGAGCCACCGCCCAGCACGCCGGTGGCGGAGCCGTTGCCGGACAGCCCGCCGAAGCCGGTACCGACCGCGCTCGAGACGAGCGACGCACTGCTGGCGATGCTCAAGAAGTGGACGGAGCGGGCGTTTTCGACGGAGCCGAGACCGTCAGAAAGCGAGAGTGAACGGCTTTTTCAGCTGATTGCCGAGGGCGAAGACGTAGCGATGCGCATCAACGTGCACAGTCTGAAGTCCATCGATGATGCGCGACGGTTCGTCGCGACGCATCAGTCGACGTAGAGAGAGGAGACCGATTCCCCGTAGGCGACGCGGCGGATGGTTTCGGCGAGGAGTTCGGCGACGGAGAGCTGACGGATTTTGGGGCAGGCTTTGGCGGCGTCCGAGAGCTCGATCGTGTTCGTGACGACTAACTCATCGAGTTCCGAGTTGTTCAAGTTGTCCAGCGCGGCGCCCGACAACACCGGGTGCGTACAGTAGGCGACGACTTTCAACGCACCGTTTTCTTTCAAAGCCTTAGCGGCGGCGCACAACGTACCGGCCGTGTCGACGATGTCGTCGACGAGGACGCAGTTTTTGCCGGAGACATCACCGATGATGTTCATCACCGTGGCGACGTTGGCCTTCGGGCGGCGCTTGTCGATGATGGCGAGATCCGCATCGTCGAGGCGCTTGGCGATGGCGCGAGCGCGCACCACACCGCCGACGTCCGGGGAGACGACGATCAGATTTTCGGTACCGAAAGAACGCCAGATGTCCGCGAGCAAAACAGGCGACGCGTAAACATTATCGACCGGGACATCGAAGAAGCCCTGGATTTGGTCAGCGTGCAAATCGACCGTCAAAACACGGTCCGTGTCCACGCCCGTGAACATGCGCGCGGTGACTTTCGCGGTGATTGGCACACGGGAAGAGCGCGGACGGCGATCCTGGCGCGCGTAGCCGAAGTACGGCACGACTGCGGTGACCGACGCAGCGGAAGCACGCTTCAACGCATCGATCAATACGAGTAATTCAACGAGATTTTCTGCAGAGGGCGCGTTCGTTGGCTGGATCACGAAGACCTCTTGCCGGCGCACATTTTCCTGAATTTCGACCTGGACCTCGCCGTCCGAGAAACGTCCTACGAAGGCCTTGCCAAGAGAGATGCCGAGTTCGGCGCAGACTTCTTGGGCGAGAGGGAGGTTGGCATTGCCGCTAAAGACGACGATATTACGGTCGTTTTGCACGCAGAGACTCCAGGGTCGGATCGGAAGAAGAATGGCAGGGCTGGTAGGATTCGAACCTACGAAATGCCAGGATCAAAACCTGGTGCCTTAGGCCTCTTGGCGACAGCCCTGCAGAAACTGGTTGTAGTTGACGTCTACCGCTGCATGCAAGGGCGACTTGATCGCACTGCCCGCAACCCAAACGGACGCAATAAGCGGGCTTGGTGAGGGTAACGCCGACAATGCGGTTAGCGCAGAATCCCGATCCGAGTACTCTACAAAAACAACACTGCCAGTGCCGGTTAACCGTGGCGTTCCAGCGACGCGCTCTGTAAGCAGCGTAAACAACTGATCCACCGCGGGTTCCCGACGGCGAAGGACACTTTCAAAAGCGTTTCCATGAACGCGTCCCTCTTGGAAGTCCGATATTTTGACCGCTTTCGAATCGCGCGTCAAGAACTCATCGCTAAATATTTTACCCGTATTTGCATGAACTTGTGGTTGGACGCATAAATACCACCTTTGCGGCAGCTCAATCGGCGTGAGAATCTCCCCCACGCCTTCCGCCCACGCATGATTTCCATGCACAAAAACCGGCACATCCGCCCCCAGTTTCGCACCCAACTCAGCCAACTGTTCTATCGAGAGTTGCGTCTCCCACAATTGATTGAGACCGACGAGGGTTGATGCGGCATCGCTGGAACCGCCGCCCATGCCGGCGCCCATGGGGGTTTTTTTGTCGATTTGAATTCGCGCACCGTGAGTTGTGCCGGTGGCTTCTTGCAGCGCGCGGGCGGCACGCACTGTGAGATCGTCGTCGTGCGGCACGGTCGATTCACCGACGCGGGTGATGGTGGCGTCGTTGGTTTTTTCGAGGTATACCGTGTCGCCCCAATCGAGAATCACGAACGCCGATTGCAAGTTGTGATAGCCGTCGTCCCTGCGACCCGTGATCTGCAGGAACAGATTGAGCTTCGCCGGAGCGGGATATGCGATCACGGATTCCAGGTGTCGATGATCAAGCGCACGCGCGTGTCGGAGGATTTGGTTGCACTGATGCGCTTCGGCAAAACAGGCACATCGCCTTCCGCATGCGACCACTCTTCATACGTCACGGTCCACTCACCATCCACGAAACGTTGCGGCAAACCTGTGCGTGGATCGCGCGTCACGTTGGACGGCGCGAGACCCTTCATCCAATTTTGGAGTTGTGCGAGTGGAATGTTCCAGCCGGTGACTTCTTGCAATAACGCTTGCGCTGAAGAGCCTGTACGAGGACCGCCGGACAGACCTTCAATCATTGCATCGCTTCCCGCACGCGACGTGAGCTTCCACGATTGACGCGTGATCGGTGCGGAGATCGTTGCGGTGAAGCCATCTTTCAACGTGACCCACTCAAGCGAACCGCTGCCGCTGCCCGTTGGTGCGTTGACCGCAACGCGGCCATTCATGCCCCACTCCGGATGCGCGGCAAACCATTGCGCGATATCGGCTTGATGTTGCGCAGGTGCGACAACGGGAGCAGGAGGAATCGTGGCGCAGGACGTCAATGCCAACGCCGCCAACAAAATTAATTTCTTCATGACGCTTTATCCAAAAGTTCTTTCACCGCAGCGAGTGCACGGTTGTTGTTTTCGGTGTCGAGTTTTTTGCCTTGTTCATAGGCCTTTATCGCACCTTCGCGATCGCCCTTCTTCAACAAAACTTCCGCCACATGCGCCAGGATTTCCGGATCCCTTTGCAAACTTGCGGCGCGTTTGAGTTGCACGAGGGCCTCGTCGAGCTTACCCATTTTGTACAAAACCCAACCGTAACTGTCGATGATCGCAGGGTTGTTCGGACGCGCCGAACGTGCGCGGTTGATCAACTGCAATGCTTCTTCGTAACGCGTCGTGCGATCGGCCAATGTATAACCCAGTGCGTTCAACGTTTCGATGTTGTTCGGATCGGTGACGAGAATTTTGCGGAACTCCGCAATCGCTTTATCGACTTCATCGCGACGTTCAAATGCGAGTGCGCGCGTGTACATCACTTCGACATCATCGGGGAACGCGGCAAGTGCGCGGTTGAGTGCTTCGAGTTCGCCTTGCAGATTTTTGTCCCGTTGCATCAACACGGATTCCAGCAGGAAGGCATCTCGGCGTATTTCATCCGGCACCGATTGATCGGATTGCATGAACTTGAGTTGCTTCATCCACTCATCACGTCGCTGCAATTCGTACAGCACTTGAATCGCACTGAGTTGCGCGGTCCACTTCAAATCACTGCCTGGCACGGAGTTGTACCAACGCAATGCTTCGTCCCACTTCTTCTGGTACTGCGCAATTTGCGCGAGCAATAAACGTTGCTGCGGATCGGGATCACTCGCCTTCTTCGCAAGCTCTTGATACAGCTTGGTCAAACCGACTTCGTCATCGGCCATCGCTAACGCGCTTGCACGGTGCGCATACGTTTCGTTCGATTGTTCGCCGAGTGCGAAGGTCCGTTCGCTTGCCGCGAAGTCACCCATGAACTCATATTCCTGCGCCATCGCCGCGCGAATCATTTCGTCCTTCGCTGCTTGTGGCTTCAATCGTTCGAGTGTTGCGCGTGCTTTGTCGATGTCACCGGCTTCGCGTTCGCGCGATGCCTGCAGCAATGCAACGCGCGGCTCATTCGGAAACTTTGCGACGAGGTGTGTGATGGCAAGTTCCGTGAGGTCGCTATCACCGAGTGCTTGCGCCATGCCGCCAACAGCAATCCACGCACTCAATGTGTTTGGAATGGCATCGGATTTGATCAGACGTCCAAGGACATCCTTCGTTTGCGCTTCATCAATGCTCGCAGTAGCGAGATAAACAATCGCCTGCTTCGTCGCTTCTTCGTTGTTGCGGGCAAGCAAGGTGGCAAAACGGCGTGTGGCTTCGTCGTTGTTTCTTTCACGTAATGCCATTGCCGCTTGGCTGGCGAGTAGTGGCTCGGTGATTTCCTTCGCGTTACGTTGCCAAACATTGAGCGCTTGACGTGCAAGTGGATCGCTCTGTGCGAGCAGCGCATAACGGAATGCATCCTGCGCAACTTCGACATCATTCGTCAGCGTCGCGGCTTCGACATATTTCTGCGCGGCGAGCTTAAGATCACCTTCCGTGTTGGCGAATTCCGCAATCATCAACGCTTCGATCGCTTGATGACGCGGTTGCAGTGCGGTTTGCGCGCTAGCCGACGTCCCGAGCAGCACACCGAAGACGAGAACTGCGGCGATTGCGGGGGTTTTGACCCAATCGTTAATGATTCTCATTTGCAGACTGATTCGGCGCATTCGATACAATATTTGGTTATTGCATCAGCTTACATGAAGCACCTGAACAGCACATCGCCCGCTCGAAAGTCCCTGGTCGTTCTCGGCCTGAATCATCAAACTGCTCCGATCAGTTTGCGTGAGCGGGTGGCTTTTGCCGATTCGTCGTCCGCCGAGCGTGCGTTGACGTCGCTGCAGAGTCTGCCGTCGGTCGAAGAAGTCGCGTTGCTGTCGACCTGTAACCGCACGGAATTGTATGCGTCGGTGTCCGATTTGGGTGACGAAGCGAAAAACTGGCTGCACCACTACTCCGGTGAGCCACTCGATGCCTATCTGTATCAGCATTACGATGTCGGCGCTGTGCGGCACTTGTTCCGCGTCGCTTCCGGTTTGGATTCGTTGGTTCTCGGTGAACCGCAGATCCTCGGCCAGGTGAAAACCGCTTGGTCGCAAGCCCGCGATGCGCGCACGATTGGTACGTCGTTGGATCGCCTTTTCCAAAATGCATTCCGCGCCGCCAAGAAAGCCCGCACCGACACGTCCATTGGCGCGAATCCGGTTTCGGTTGCATCGATGGCTGTGCGTTTGGCACAGGACACGTTTGCAGATCTTTCCGAATCCACGGTGTTGTTGATTGGCGCCGGCGAAACGATTGAGTTGGCTGCACGTCATTTGACGCAAGCGAACGTCAAACGTTTGTTGATCGCCAACCGCACGTTGTCGCATGCACAGGCACTCGCTTCGGAATTCGGCGGCTATGCGTTGGCGTTGGAAGATCTTCCGCGTCATTTGCACGAAGCGGACATCGTTTTGTCAGCGACGGCATCTCGTTTGCCGGTGGTCACGCACGACATGGTTTCGTCTGCAATGGAGCAGCGTCGTCATCGTCCGATGTTGTTGCTTGATCTCGCGGTGCCGCGTGACATTGCGGAAGAGGTTGCGTCGTTACGTGATGTTTTTGTCTATACCGTTGATGATTTGGAAGTGTCGTTGGAAGACAACCGCCGTTCGCGCCGTGAAGCTGCGTTAGCTGCGGAAGCCATCATCGACATGCAAGCACAGCAATTCATGGTGTCGCAACAGACGTTGACGCATTCAGACTCCATCAAAACATTGCGCTCCCACGCCGACGCCGCACGCGAAGCGGAATTGTCCCGCGCCGTTGCGTTGATTGCCGCGGGTCATCCGGTCGACACGGTCATGCAGGAACTCGCGCATCGTTTGACAAACCGTTTGATGCATCAGCCAACACGTGCCTTGCGCGAAGCGGCACAACGCGAAGACCACGCGACCTTGCGTTTGGTCACGTCCCTATTCAAGAGCGCCGATCCAAACAATGATTAGCGCCAATTTGCGCAACAAGCTTTACGCGCTGTCCGAGCGTCGTGAAGAGTTGGGGCATTTACTCTCCGATCCGTCCGTGATCAATGACGCCAAAAAATTCCGCGATTACTCCCGCGAATTCTCTGCGCTCGAACCCATCGCGGTTGCATTAGCTTCTGAGTCCGCTGCTTTGTCTGATCTCGAAGCGGCGCGCGGCATGTTGGATGATCCGGAGTTTGCGGAACTCGCTGCGGAAGAAGTCACTTCTGCGGAAGAGCGTCTCGAAGAAATCGAAGCGACGTTGCTTGCGGAACTCGTGCCCAAGGATCCCCGAGACGATGGCGACATCTATCTCGAAGTGCGCGCGGGAACGGGTGGTGATGAAGCGGCGATTTTTGCGGGTGATCTCTTCCGCATGTATCAGCGTTACGCCGAAAAGCTCGGCTGGCGCGTATCTGTGGAATCCGCCAACGAAGGCGAGCATGGTGGCTTCAAGGAAATCATCGCGTTGATCTCCGGCAACGGTGCCTACTCGCGCTTGAAGTTCGAATCAGGCACGCACCGTGTTCAACGTGTACCTGAAACGGAATCGCAAGGTCGCATCCATACGTCCGCTGCAACGGTTGCGATCATCGCGGTCGAACCACCTGGCGAGCCGATCGAAATCAACGCGGCCGATTTGCGTGTCGACACGTTCCGCTCCTCGGGCGCCGGCGGTCAGCACGTCAACAAAACCGACTCCGCCATCCGCATCACCCACATCCCTTCCGGCGTCGTGGTCGAATCGCAGACGGAACGTTCGCAGCACGCCAACCGCGACAAGGCAATGAAGCGCCTCGCCGCCACTCTCGCGCAAGCCGCCGAGGAAAAAGCTGCCGCCTCCATCGCCGAAGACCGCAAGCTCCAAGTCGGTTCCGGCGATCGCTCCGCACGCATCCGCACGTACAACTACCCCCAGGGCCGCATCACCGACCACCGCGTCGAAGGTCTGACTTTGTATGACTTGCCGAATGTTTTGCAGGGCGAACTTGCTCCGCTGATCGACCGCTTGCAGCAGGAACACCAAGCTGACGAGCTCGCGCGCTTGAACGCTGCTCCATAGTTCTCTTGAAATGGGAAATGGGAAATGGGAAATGGCATCAATCATTTCTCCCTTTTCATTTCTCCCTTCTCTTCGTCCCCATTTCCAGATTGCCGGCACGAATTTCATCTCGCCAACGTTTTCGCAGACTGCCAAGCATTCGGCTCAGCTCATTGATGCGCTCGTAATGAGGCGCAAGAGTTTCGGCATCGAGCCATTTCCGCCGCTCGCAAATTTGTAAGTGCGTTTTGAGTTCTGACAAAGAACCATGCATGACTGCAATGAAATACGCCTTGTCGCGCTTCGTCTCACGCGTCCAACCTTCGGCGAAATTCGCCGGTACTGAAGTCGCCGCCCGAGTGATCTGGGACCTTAACCCGAACCGCTCGTCTCGGGGCAAAAACTCAACCAAGTCATACGTGAGATCCGCGATATCCATCGCCTTGGTCCAAATCAGTGTATTTTCATAGTACATACGGCAACGTTGCACCAACCACTCACTTTCCGCCAGTCAGTCAACTGCCCGATTGCGGCTCAGTTTTTTCCCATTTCCCATTTCCCATTTCCCTCCTCCCATTTCCCATTACGCCATGAAGAAAAAAGAATACGAAAAACTCCTCGAGCCAATGCAAACCCGACTCGCCGAAATGGCCTACTGGGCGCAGAAAAATGGCAAGCGCATTGTGATCATTTTTGAAGGACGCGATACGGCGGGCAAAGGTGGCGCAATCAACGCGATCCACAACGTGCTGAATCCAAGGCAAGTCCAGATCGCCGCGCTGACGAAACCTAGCGAGGCAGAGAAAACGCAGTGGTATTTCCAACGCTACATTCCGCATTTGCCGAGTGCCGGTGAGATTACGTTGTTCGATCGCAGCTGGTATAACCGCGCGGGTGTGGAGAGTGTGATGGGTTTTGCCACGAAGGAACAAGTCGATCAGTTTCTGGAACAGGTGCCGATCTTCGAGAAGCAACTGACGGATGACGGAATTTTGCTGTTCAAGTATTGGCTGTGCTGCGATCAGGAACAGCAGGAGGAGCGCTTCAAGGAACGTTTTGAAGATCCGCGCAAAAGATACAAGCTAAGTCCGATGGATGCCGGTGCGCGCGACAAATACGATGCGTATACCCAGGCCCGCGAGAAGATGTTGAAGGCTTCGCATACGAAGAACGCGCCGTGGACGCTGGTGGATTTTAACGACCAAAAAATCGGACGGCTCACCCTAATCCACGACCTGCTCGAGCGACTGCCGGAGATGAAAATTCCGGAGCCGGATTTCAAACTTGATCCACTCGCCGAGAAACCGAAGAAAGAAAAGTACAGCGTTGTGAAGCCGCTTAAGCCTTATCGAACGGAATAGAGTTGATCGAGCGCTTCAGCTGTTCGCGTAACGGCAAGCGCAATTCGTTGAGAATCTCCATTGACGCGCGGCCGATGGAATCGTCGGCCATCGGCAAGTATGCTTCGGAAACCGGCACGCGCAATTTGCACGCCGAGTAGAGCTCACGCAACGTCAAATCATCGAGATCACGCACGAGCAACCACTCGCCCGTTTCGGCGCGACGCACGACGTGTGCATGCTCGAGTTCGCCGAGCAAGTCCTGGATCATGTCGTCCGTCATGATCGGTTCGAGCTCGAGAATCTCGTCGACATGCAGACCGCGACCGCGCTGCGAGACTTCCTTGAAGCGCGCGAGCAAACGCAGCAAGGCATAGAACTCGAAGCCGATGGGCAATCGCATTTTGGCCGGTTGATAACGGAACGCACTGACTGCTGCAGCCATCGAGGCGCCGAACAACACGGCAATCCATGACATGTAAATCCACAACAGGAAAATCGGCAGGATTGCGAGCTTGCCGTAGATGGTCGTGTACGACGTAAACGTCCCGAGATAAATCGTCATTCCCGAACGGATCACCTCGAGCAAAATCGTTGCGATGATCCCGCCCGCAAACGCATGCCGCCACATGACGGTACGATGCGGCAAAAATCGATACAGCAACGTCAACACCACGCACTCAATGACGATCGGTGATGCGCGCAGGAGGAAATTTTCGAGGAAGCCACCGGCCGTGGTGTTGAAGAACGAAAAAGCGAGCACGCGACCGGACACTGCAAACGATGCAGCCACCATCAACGAGCCTAACGTCAGCACAGTCCAATACGTCACGATGCGCGACATCTTCGGACGCAGCACCTTGATCCGCCAGATGCGATTAAACGCTGTTTCCACGCCGTAAATGGTGATCAGCAACGACACGATCAACGCAACGACACCAATCGTTGTGAGGTTCTTCGCATTCGCCGCAAACTCAAATAGCGACTCACGGACGTTGTACGCCGCCGACGGAACGAAATTACGGAAAATGTAGTCGGAGACTTGGACGGAAATTTTGTCAAAAAACGCAAAGCTACTCATCACCCCGAACACCACCATCGTGAGGGGGACTAACGCAAGCAATGTGGAGAACGACAATGCACCAGCGGATTGCAGCAAGTCATCGTCAATGAAGCGCTTCAGCAGAAAGCGCCCGAAACTCTGCACGCGCTCGCGGTCGCGCATGCGTTCGGTCCAGCGATTCCATGTCGTTAGTGGCTCCATTCGCATACCTTAACGCATACATCGTGAAGTGCGCATCGTTTATCCTTAATCATCCTTAATTTTTTGGTAACCGCATCATGACGGAAGTGCTTGTCCTCTATTACAGCCGCAATGGCTCAACCGCGAATCTCGCGAGGCAGATCGCGCGCGGTGTTGAGGAAGTTCCCGATGTGTCGGCGCGCATTCGCACTGTGCCCGCCGTGAGCACGGTGACCACGGCATCCGCCAGTGATGTGCCCGAGAGCGGCGCGCCGTACGTGACGACGCAGGATCTTGAAGAGTGCCAAGGCTATGCGTTCGGATCGCCAACCCGCTTCGGTAATATGGCGGCGCCGATGAAGTTTTTTATCGATGGTCTTGGTGCGCAATGGGCCTCGGGCGTCATGATCGGCAAACCAGCCGGCGTGTTTACATCAACTGCATCGATGCACGGTGGTCAGGAATCAACGTTGCTCACGATGATGGTGCCGTTGTTGCATCACGGTTGCGTGGTCGTCGGCATTCCGTTTAGCGAAGCGTTGTTGTCTTCAACTCAAACCGGCGGCTCTCCTTACGGTGCCACGCACGTTGCAGGACCAAACGCAGATGCGACGTTGTCTGATGAGGAAGCGGTTTTGGCACGTGCACTGGGCAAGCGCATCGCAACGATGGCGGTTAAATTGCAATGAATGATTTTCCGCAATTCAATCCGCTGCGAAATGTGTTGAGGATCGCTACGTCGTTTTCGTTGTTGGCGGTTGCGGTGACGTTCTACATGTGGATGAAGCCGGACATGGGCGCCGTCGCTGCGTTCTCGTTGCCTGCTGTCGTGATTGCGGTGCTGGTCTTCCTGCGTTGGGGTCCGGCGAATTTGATTGCGGGGATTTTTGCGCTGGGATGGTTCGCATACGGCGTGATGATGCTCTACGCAGAACCCGATCACTGGATTGCCGCGTTGATCGTCACGGTTTTGAGCATCGACATCGTTCTCGCGGTGTCATGGGTCGGCTTGCAAGTGCGCAAGGCGAAACGCAACTTATAATGGGCGAATGATGGAAGAACTTTGCATTGTCACCACGGGTGGCACAATTGACAAAATCTACTTCGACGACAAGTCCGATTTCCAAGTCGGTGAGCCTCAGATCGGCCGCATTCTCGAAGAGCTCGGCGTCGCATTCCGCTTCACAGTGATTCCGATCATCCGCAAGGACTCGTTGCACATCAACGACAATGACCGCGAGTTGTTGCACGACGCGATCGCTGCGCAAGCTTCGCGCCACGTTTTGGTCACGCACGGAACGGACTCGATGGTCGCCACGGCCAAAGTGCTTTCGCGTATCCCTGACAAAACCATCGTCTTAACCGGCGCTCTCAACCCTGCCCGTTTCCGCGGCTCGGATGCCGAATTCAATATCGGTTGCGCGGTCGGTGCAGTGCAATCATTGCCACCTGGCGTGTACATCGCCATGAACGGTCGCATCTGGGATCCGGAACACGTCCGCAAGAATGTCGACGCGAACCGCTTCGAATCCGCCTAAATAGCTGTGTTGCTAATGTAGCTGCGGACACAAATGTAGCCAGTGGACACAATTGTGTCCGCGCATTCAACTACCGACGACCAAGACGTCGCGTGACTTTACCGACGAGCTCCTGCGCCGGACGCAATCGCAGCGCCAACGTCACGCCGAGATACAACACGCCAGCGATTCCGCCCGCAATCGCCGCACGCAGAATGATGTGCAACGTCAACGGCAGCGAGTACGCGACCAAAGCCGCCACGCCACACGCGAGCAATGCGGCGAACCAAACTTTCATCTGATATGCACGATGCATACCGGTCAAACCGACGCGGTGATTGAAGCGACGGCGCAGCAGGGCGAATTCAATCCACGCCGCGATGGATGCGGCTAGCGTCAAACCGACGGTGCCCCAGAATGGTGGGATGCCGAGTAGCGATGGCCCCTTCAAAGCAAGGAACAACCCCATCGCGATACCGAAGGAAACACGCACCAACGCGAATCGCAAGGGAGTGCGGGTGTCTTTTAAGGAATAAAACGCCGACGAATATAAACGCGATTGCGTGGATGCCAGTAATCCAACGGACGCACCCATCAACACGTACCAGACTGAGTTGGTGTCGTCGTTACCGAAGTTACCGGTCTGGAACACCGCGCCAACCACGAAGTGCCCAAGCAGGAAAAAAGCCGCCGCCGACGGAATCACGAAGTATGCAATTTGTTCGAGACCGCGGTTGATTCGTGTGATCAAAAAATTCGAAACTTCCTCATCGGTGCCCTTCGCCTGCGACAACATCGGCAACTCGGATGCCGATACTGACATTCCGAACAACGACACCGGCAACAAATAAATCGTTTGTGCATAAGCTAACGAGGACACCGCGCCCGTCGGTAGCAACGATGCGATGACGTTATCGATGTACGCGGAAATTTGCACGACACCACGAGCAACTACGACCGGTACAAAGTTGCGCAACACCGATGGTGCACCGGATGTGCGTACGTTCAACGAAGGACGCACGCGACCCAACAAGCGCAACGCAGAAGGCAACTGCACCAACAACTGCAACAACGAACCCGCAACCAAACCCCACGCCGTATAGATCGCCAACGTGGGCAACGATACGCCGCCGAACATCAACATCGCCGCGATGATCGCGACGTTCCAAATTACGGGCGCGGCATACGACAGAAAGAATCGCCGATGCGAATTCAAGATACCCAGACACCACGCCGACATCACGAGCAACGCAGTGCCCGGGAACAAAATCCGGACGATGTCGATCGTCAACTGGCGCTTTTCACCGTGGAAACCAGGCGCGATCAGATCGATGAGATACGGCGTGGCCCAAACACCGAGCAACGACAGCAACGCCATCGCGAGGAACAACACGGTGCCGAGAACACCGGCCAACTTCGTCGCTTCCGACGAATCGCCATGCGCTAACTTCGATGCATAGACTGGGATGAACGAAGCGGAGAGAACGCCTTCGCCGAAGAGATTTTGGAGAACGTTTGGAATCTTGAGCGCAGCTTTGAACGCATCGCCTGCGTCAGAGTTGCCGAAGTAATGCGCGAACACACGCTCCCGGACCAACCCGGACAATCGACTGAGCGCGATCCCCGCGCCGACCAAAAATGCATTGCTCGCCATATGGGCGTATTAAAACATTCCCGTCTCGAGTTTGGCGAGTTCCGACATCATGTTGCGGTTCCATGGCGGATCAAAAACCAACTCGACATCGCAATCCACGATCGTCGGAATCATCTCAACCTTCGTGCGAACGTCGTCGACGAGAATCTCGCCCATGCCACACGCCGGTGCGGTCAAGGTCATGTCGACGGCGACGACGCGTTCCTGTTTTTCATTTTTGCCAAGGACAACGCTGTAAATCAGACCGAGATCGACAATGTTCACCGGAATTTCGGGATCGTAGCAGGTGCGCAGCTGCGCCCACACCATCTTCTCAACTTCCTCATCGGACGCACCTTCGGGCAATTCCAGCGGCGGAACAGGTTCCTTGCCAATCGCGTCGGCGTCCTGACCGTGCAAGCGGAACAGGTTGCCTTCAATAAAAACGGTAAAACTGCCGCCCAACGCCTGGGTAATGTAGCCAATACTGCCGGCGGGCATCGTGACGCGGTCGCCACCGGGCACCATCACAACTTCGGCATCGCGCTCAAAGCGGACGGGTTCACTGCTGCGGGAATACATCTTTAACGGTCTTTCGTGATAAAGGACTATTTTAGTCCAAATTGATGGGGCGTGACGTATCATATGCGGAATATGCACTCGTCCACTGCACCTGCCCTGCCCCCGACGATCCGCTGGTACATGCCGGTGGTGTTGCTCCTGGCTGCATTGGCGTTTGCGGCGGTGTGGGCGTTTTTTGCGGTGTCACTCCAAAAAAACATCTCCTGGGTCGCCGTCCTCGCCGCCCTCGACATCGCGTGGTTCATTCGGAAAATGCGCTGGCCATTCCGCGATTCCCGTCCGATGATCGCCATGGCATTCACTGCCCTCAGCATTGGCGCCGCGAATTGGTGGATGGCGAAATTGTTGTTTGGCCATGCGCAATCACTCAATCTCTTCCGTGCGCTGCAGCAAACCAGCGTCGACAACACGGTGCTCGCGATCCGCACAATCAACGCTCCGGTGGATTGGTTTTGGTATGCATTCGCAATCTTTCTCGCCGCCATTCTCGCGAGTCGACGCGATCACCGAGCGCCCTGACGTCCACCGTTCAGGTAACCGTGTCAACCGTTGGTCCGCTGTTGCGTTGACAGTGGTGTGAACCTTCCGATGACGATGACGCTGGATCAGTTTTTGGGACAAATCAGCAAGCGGGCCTTCCGGTTCGCAGAGCTCGGTTTGCGCAATCGTGATGATGCGTTGGACGCCGTGCAGGACGCGATGCTTCGGATGATGCGTTACAAGGACAACCCAAGTGAGGAGTGGTCTCCTCTCTTCTGGCGGATCCTTCGAACGCGCATCATCGACATCCAACGTCGCTCGTCGTTCCGTCTGAAGTGGATGTTCTCGAATGATGTCGCAAGCCGCGACCCCTCCTCCGGTGAGGAATTCGAACCGGACTGGAATGGTGTTGAGCACGATGACCCCAGCGGGATCCTCGAAGCGCAACAGGCTTACGCATCGTTGTCGAATGCTTTGACGAAGCTGCCGGCGAGACAGAGAGAGGCGTTTTTTCTCCGGATCATCGAGCAGTTTGATGTTGCCGAAACCGCTCAAATCATGGGTTGTTCGGAAGGGTCGGTGAAGACGCACCTGTCACGGGCGCGTGCGGCACTTGGGCAAGCACTTGGAATGGAGTTATGAAATTGAACAGCACTGAACATCTCGACGATTTTGCGCGCAAGGCCTTTGGCGATGCGGCGGCAATGGTGTCGGCGAATACGCACTACCGGCTCGAGCAGGCGGTGAATGCAGCGGTTCGGGCGCCTGCTCAATTGCAGGACTCCCCTGCTTTCAAACCACGTCAATGGAAATGGTTTGGCCTGGGCATTGGCGGCGGCGCGCTGCTCGCATCCGTCGTCGCGGTGATGGTGTGGAATCCCATCTCGCATCCTTCAACAACGTCGGCACCGGCAGTTGCAACTGCTGATTCCGCGATTTCCACCGACCCTAACGTGTGGTCGACGGATCTTGACGAAGATCCTTCAATGTACGCGTGGCTTGCTTCGAAGGAAGCGTTAGCCGTCGCGCGCTAGTTTTTTCGAAAATTACATTCAGAGGTACTTACATGAAACTCAAATTGATCGCTCTCGCAATTGGTCTGTCGTTCTCCGCTTCGGCATTCGCTCAATCGATGCCTGCATGGGATCAACTCTCCGCTGCACAACGGGACGCGCTGACCGCTTCAGTCAAGGAGCGCTGGAACAACAATCCCGAGCACCGCGCGAAGATGATGGAGCACGCGCAGAAGTGGGCTTCGATGACGCCTGATCAACGCAAGGCTGCCATGCAGGGCCGCAAGAAGTTCCGCGACATGTCGCCGGAGCGCCGTGATGCAATGCGCGCCGTTTACTACAAGGCTCAGTCCTATACCGATGATGCGCAGCGCAAGACTTTCCTGGAAAGCATCAAGAAGATGACTCCGGAGCAACGTGCAGCGTGGGTCAAGGCAAATCCTGTGCCGGCGGGTGCGGATGTGAAGATGCCGAACCGCGGCGGCAAGATGAAGCATAAGCCGAAGGCGAACTAAGAACTAGGTACAGGTAGAGGTATACGGTTTAGTGGAAGCCGCGTCGCGGCAAGAGGCGCCCATGGCGCCAATCACTCAACAGTCTAACTCTACCTCTAACTCAACGAGCACGCAGTGAACTCGTTCGAATAGACACGACGAGTTCTTTGCCCTCTCAATCCAGGTGCTCTCCCGGGTTGAAGAGGGCGTTTTTTTGCGGGGTTATTTCTTCGCTTCGCGCGCGGCGCGCTGCTCGGCAAGCGTCAGTGCGACGTTGTTGCGCAGATAGGTTGGCTCGACTTGCTCCGGCGCCGACGGTGTTGCGTGTTGCGCAAGTCGCAACAGCATGTCGGCATGAGGGAGTGCGTCGCTGACGAGATCGCAGGACAAGCGCGAACGGAGTGTGCCGTCAGCGGCATCAATGCCCGTGCCGACTGCGCGCCATGAATTGTCGATGCCTTCCACATCGAGGGAATCCGGAGCGATCACGATTTCGTCGGAGACGGCGGTAAGTGATTCGCCATCCCACTCGAAACGTGCCGCGTAAACTTCGCCCATGCGTGCATCGATGGCGGCAAGAATGTTGCCGGTGAATCCGTCGCGCGTGGCTTCCATTGCGAGCACGGCGAGTGTCGAGACCCCGATCAGCGGCTTACCCAATGCAAGTGCCATTCCCTGTCCCATCGCGATCGCCAATCTCACACCGGTGAAGGCGCCGGGACCAATGCTGATGGTGATGGCGTCGAGTTGATTTTTGGCAAGGTCTGCTTGCGCGAGCAATTCATCCGACCAAGGCAATGCCAACTCCGCGTGTTGGCGAGGTGCGACGGAGTGACGTGAAACCACTGCGTCGCCGGCTTGTACGGCAACGGAACAGGCTTCGGTAGCGAGCTCCAGTGCGAGAAGATTCAAGGCTTCTTCTCCGCAAAAAACGCCTCGACATCCTCCACCTTCCGCGTCATTGGCATCGGCGGCAAGGATTCGCGGAAGGTGCGGCCGTACGACTTCGAAATGAAGCGCGGGTCCGTGATGACCAAGACGCCGCGGTCGGTCTCCGACCGGATCAAACGTCCCGCCGCCTGTTTCATCGAAATGACTGCGCTGGGCACTTGTTCTTCGTTAAACGGGTTGCCGCCACTTGCCGTGATCTCGTCGATGCGCGCCTTGAAAACAGGATCATCCGGCGGTGCAAATGGAAGCTTGTCGATGACGACGACACTCAATGCATCACCAACGACGTCAACGCCTTCACGGAAAGTCGCGGTGCCGAGCAGCACACCGTTGCCGGATTTGCGGAACTGATCCAGCAGTGAATGTTTGGATCCTTCGCCCTGCACGAACAACGGCCACGGTTTACCGCGCAGCAATTCACGTGCCTGCTGCAAGTTACGGTGCGACGCGAACAGCAGGAACGCACGTCCTTTCGACGCTTCTAACACAGGAATGACCGACTCAATCATGCGTGCGACGAACGAACGATCGTGTGGCTCCGGCAATCCCTCGGGGACATACAACAACGCTTGTTTTTCCCAATCAAAAGGACTCGGTGCCAGCGTCGTCCGCGGTGAATTCAGTCCAAGCTTGCGCGAGTAATGCGTGAAGGATTGATCGACTGCCAACGTCGCCGACGTCATGATCCATGCGGCTTGCGATTGTGCACGTTGCTGCTGCAAGGACTCGCTGACATCCAGCGGCGTGAACCGCAAGCGGAAACTTGTCTGAGACAATTCGAACCAATAGACACCGTTGCCGCGCTTCGCACTGATCCAGTCTTTCAGCTCAACCAAGATGTCATCCGCTCTCTCCGCACAACGCAGAAGTCCTGGCGTTTGGTCCGCGACGACATGCAATTGCTCGGCAAGTTCCTGCGTCGCATCAGCCAAATCTTCGAGACCTTGCAGCGCGCCTTCCTTCCCGAAAAACACGTCGTATGCAGCTCTCGCCGGCAGATCGATCATCGCAGTTCGGGCGGCTTTCACGGCAGCGCTTAGCGCTTCGATTTTCGGACGAAGCGCCGATGCTGTACCGCTGGCTTCTTCTGCCTCGCGCAGCGTGTCACGACCCAGCTCAGTAATGCCGTGACCGCTGATGACACTGCCCAGGAAGTTCCCGGCGAGTTCGGGCAGCTGGTGCGCCTCATCAATGACGAACACTTGGGCATCCGGCAAAACCTTCCCCATGCCCGTATCTTTCAAGCTCAAATCCGCCAGCAGCAAATGATGGTTCACCACAATCACGTCAGCGGTTTGCGCGCGTTGACGCGCTTTCATCACAAAGCATTCGTCATAAAATTCGCACTCCTGCCCGAGGCAATTTTCGGCCGTTGAGCTGACCTGTGCGAACACCGGTGAATCATCCGGCACCGTCGCGAGTTCCGAGAAGTCTCCCACCATCGTGCGTTCGGACCATTGCCGAATGGTCTCGAATTGCTTACCGGCTGCAGGCGAGGCAAACATGTCGCGTTGACCGCTGTAGTTCATGCGATGGAGACAGAGATAATTCGCACGGCCTTTCAGAAGCGCCGCCGTAAAGCCCTTGCCCAGCGCCTCACGCACACGCGGCAAGTCGCGCTTGAACAATTGATCCTGCAGCGCTTTGGTGCCGGTCGAAATGATAGTGCGTTGACCGGAGAGGATGGCAGGAACGAGATAGGCAAAGGTTTTGCCGGTGCCTGTACCGGCTTCCGATACGAGCTCGGCCTTCTCCTCAATTGCATCCGCAATGGCGGCGGCGAGATCCTGCTGCGCCACGCGCGGTGTGAACGTCTCAATCGCTTTCGCGAGATCGCCACCTGCGGCAAGGGCTTCACGCGTTTGCGCTGCTAATTGTCCCGACATATTTCAAAAACCTACTTACGGCTGTGGAGCCGGCGTTGGAGCAGGCTGTGAATCTGGAGCTGGGGCCGGTGTCTCGTTGCCCATGATCGAATCCAATACATCGCCAATCGCGTCACCAACTTGTTCGACCAGGTTCGGATCAGTTGCCTCCGGTGGCGAGTATGACGGACAAGCGACTAACGGTGGTGTAAAGCCCTGCGCAAACGGCAAGCGGCGGCCACCCGAACAATCTGCAGGCACGCTGTTGTTTCCAATCACGGACGCATATTCAACGCCTTGATTTGAAACTTGCAGAGGTAAAGTCGGCAATCGCTTGAACAATCCCGACCAAACTCGCATGCCACCCGTGGCACCGTACAGACCGGTTTGCTTGTTTTCGTCATTTCCCACCCAGCTCACTGCAAGGTGCGAGCCGGTCCAACCGGCAAACCAGGAGTCGCGACTGTCATTTGAGGTACCGGTCTTGCCGGCAGCATTCAAACGACCCAGACCATCGGCTTGCAATTGCTTCGCCGTGCCAGTGCGCGCGGCTTCCTGCAGCGAGTACGTGACCAACGCGGTCGCCACGGCATCGACGGATTGCGCCGGTGGTGCGGCAGTGTCATAGCGGCTGATTGCGACACCCTTCGTGTCCAAAACGCCTCTGACCGCATGCAAGCTCTGAACCTTGCCGTTGCTGGCGAGGAATTGATAAAGCTGCGCCATCGCATACGGACTTTGATCGGTCGCGCCCAGCAACATCGATGGCTGTCCCGTACCTTGGATGCCAGCAAGGGATTTCAGCAACTTCTCGAATCTCGCGATGCCGACTTCCATGCCGAGTCTCACGGTGGACTGGTTATAGGATTGCGCCAGCGAATCAACAAGGCGTACCGTGCCGTGACTGCGACCGTCAGAATTCTTGGGTTGCCAGACCTTTCCGTTGCCCAAATTGATGCGTACAGGGTCGTCGTTGAGCCAGCTTGCAAGGCTGTGTTTGGATGGGTCACCCAATGCGAGCAAGTAAATGAAAGGTTTCAGCAAAGAACCCACTGGACGTTGCGCTTGTACGGCGCGGTTGTAACCGGATTCGGTGTAGTTTTTCGATCCGACAACGGCCAGCACATCACCGTTGAAAATATCCGTCACCACCGTGCCCGTTTCCAACTCAACCTTACGTCCGGCCTGCAAGCCTTTCATCGTTGAAGCAACGGAAGCCTCGGTCAATGCCTGCACGGATGGCGACATCCCCGTCATCACGGAAAGTCCCTGACCCGAAATGTCGTCTTCGCGATAATCGCGAGCCAATTGGCGGCGCACGAGATCAACGTAAGCAGGGAAACGGTTCTGCGGCGTACCACCTGGTTTCGCGGTCACACCCAACGGCTTCTTCAGGGCCGCTTGATACTCCGCATCAGTAATCAACTTGGTCTCACGCATTTCACCAAGCACGAAATTGCGGCGTTCCAATGCGCGTTCGGGATGGCGGCGGGCATCGTAATACGACGGACCCTTCACCATCGCAATCAGCAGTGCAATCTGTTCCGTGCTGATGTCCTTGAGATCCTTACCGAACCAGAACTCCGAACCGGCGGCGACACCGTGGATGGGGTTGTTTCCTTTTTGGCCCAGGAAAACCTGGTTCAAATACGCTTCGAGAATCGTGCGCTTGTCGTAATGCGCTTCAAGGAGCAACGCAAAAATCGCTTCCTTACCCTTGCGGCTGAATGTCTGTTCCTTGCCAATGCCGAGCAGACCACTGCGCGCCAACTGCTGCGTCAATGTCGAACCACCACTGCGCATCGATCCCGCCTTGACGTTGTTGATCATCGCGCGTGCTGTGCCCGTGAAGTCAATGCCGATGTGGTGATTGAAGTCACGATCCTCGACTGCCTGGAGTCCGGTCACAAGCAACTCCGGTACTTCATCGATGCGGACGAGCCGGCGCTCTTCCTGCAGCTTGCCGTACAACGTTGCGATACGTGCTGGATCCAAACGTGCGGCTCTCAACGGCTGTCTGCCGACACTGTCCCGCAAATCCACAATGCGACCATCTGCCAGCGTCATGGTGATCTGGATCGCCTTGATGCGACCGTCGACATCGTTATAACCGCGGCTTGAAATCTTCCACGTGTTGCCGCTTTGCAGATACGTACCCGGACGCACACCATCGCCCACGTTGTATGAAGCCGCATCAAGCTCGGTCTTCAGTGTTGGATTGTCCATCGGCAAGCCAGGCGCGACCAGCAGTGGTCTTGCAAAAACCCGCGTCGGCAACTGCCACTGCAGCTTCCCAAACCGTTCCGTCACTTGATGGTTCAAATAGATGACATACGGCAGCAAAATGCCAAGCAATAACGCGCCTAGAATCGCACCCCAACGGAACAATCGCGAGAACCAAGTCGGCCCGCCGTCGTCGAAATCCTCATCGTCCCAATCATCATCGGGCTCATAGCGGTCGTCAAAATCACTGTCGCGGTCAATGCGGCTCACGGGTGCCCTGGAATCTATGCAAACTAAACTCTATGAGTCTATCGCAGCTAGCGGCGGAACGCATTGTGAACGCCGGGGAGAGCGGCGATTTTGGCAAGGATGACCGACAGCTGACCGAAGTCCTTGACGCGTAGTCTGAGCTTGATTTTGAAACTGCCGGTCTTCGTGATCGGATTGGTACTCACTGACAAAACATGCGCATCCGACGCCGCAATCGTGTCACTGATATCTTTCAGCAGCCACTTGCGGTCCTGAGCATCGATCTGAATGTCGATTTCCTGCTTCGCCTGCGCACTCTCGCCCCAATCCACAGCCAGCACTCGCTCGGGATGACTCGCTTGCAGCCTCAAGACAGACGCGCAATCCGGGCGATGAACGGTAATGCCGCGCCCCTTTGTGAGGTAGCCGATGATCGGTTCACCACGCACTGGCTGGCAGCATTTCGCGATCTGCACAAGCAAGTTGCCAACGCCACCGACGATGAAAGGGGTTTGCGTGGTTGGTTGACTCGGCTTCGCGGTACGCTTCAGTTCACCCGCATCACGCAGTCCCTGCACGGTCGGTGCTGATTCGGGCTTCGTCAGTTCCTGCAATGCACGTGCGACTTGCGACGGGCCGAAATCACCCAACGCAATCAGCACCAGCAAGTCACCTTCATTCGAGCAGTTGAACTTGCTGAGTATTGGTTTGAGATCCGCGTTGAGTAAACCAACGCGACGCAGTTCCTTATCGAGCATCTCCTTGCCTTCCAGCAAGTTGCGATCGCGGTCGAGTTTGTGGAACCATGCACGCACCTTGCTGCGCGAACGCGAACTGACGAGAAAACCATTCGACGCAACGAGCCAGTCGCGGCGGGGTTCGGAAATCTTGCCCGTAAGAATTTCCACGCGGTCGCCGGTATTCAATGCCGTATCCAGCGTGACGATGCTGCCATTGACCTTCGCGCCGCGCGTCCTGTGACCGACTTCGGTGTGCACGTGATACGCGAAATCCAACGGCGTTGCGTTGACCGGCAAGTCCACGACTTCACCCTTTGGAGTCAACACGTAAATGCGATCTTCAACAAGCTGCTCTTTCAATCCGCCGCTGAGTTCTTCAGGCGATTGCTCCAAAAGCTGACGCATCCACGCGATCTTGCGATCCAGCGCGGCATCATTCCCCGAGCCTTCCTTGTAGCGCCAGTGTGCCGCAACACCGAGCTCGGCACGCTCATGCATTTCCTGCGTGCGGATCTGGATTTCCAGTGTTTTGCCTTGAGGCCCGATCACCGCGGTATGCAGCGAGCGATAGTCATTGAGCTTCGGCCGAGCAATGTAATCGTCGAACTCCGATGGAATCGGTGTCCAGGTGGAGTGCACAACGCCGAGTGCCGCATAACACGACGTCAAGTCATCCACGAGAATCCGCACGGCACGCAGATCGTAAAGATCACTGATGGCGGCGTCCTTGCGGGACATCTTCTTCCAGATGCTATAGATGTGCTTCGGGCGACCGACGACTTGGGCGTTGAGGTTATTTTCCTTCAATGCATCCTGCAGCGTTTGCGTGACTTCGCGGATGTAGTTCTCGCGGTCCTTGCGCTTCTCGTCAAGCAGCTTCGCGATGCGCAGGTACGTATCAGGCTGGGTATTGCGAAAAACCAGATCTTCCAACTCCCATTTCAGCTGCCAAATGCCGAGTCGGTTCGCGAGCGGCGCGTGCATGTCGCGCGTGAGTTCAACGATGCGCTTTCGTTCGTCAGGGCTGTACTCGGCGATCAAACGCATCCGTCCAAGCTGGCGGGACAGCAAGATCAAAACAACCCGCAAATCTTTCACCAATGCGAGCAGGAGTGATCTCAGCCCTTCATCCTTTCGTGCATCTGCCAGAGGATCGTGCAGGTCCCAAACCTTTTGCGCCGCTGCCTGGCCTTCGAATAAAGTTTTCTGCGCATTATTCGGCTTGAATGCAGTGCGTATTTCCGGTGACTGGAATAGCAACGCCGTCAAAATCACGTCACTGTCCGCATTCAGAACTTTCAGTGAATCAAACGTTTCGTGATGCAGGTGCAATTGGCGGTCAGTGAGGTCTTCCTGATCTTTCAGCAATTGCGCGACGCGATCTGCATCATCTTGCTTCAGCCCGATCGAAACGGCTTCCGACAGCGCTCTCCCCCACTTTGCCGGCACGGCGGTGGTGGTCTGAGTTGCTTGGGATTCATATGTCACGCGATTCACGGCAAAAAATTGACTACACTTGGATCAAACAGCCTAACAGGAATTTCCGATGCGCTCTGCCCTTGTTTCCGCCCGTTCGTTGTCATGTGCGATGTTGCTCAGTATGCTGCCGATTGTGGCATTTGCGCAGGACAAGCCGATTCAGCAACGCATGACGCAGGAAGAATTCAAGGCGGCCGGACTCGAGAAACTTTCTGCTGCGGAATTGGCCAACTTGAATCAATGGCTCTCTGGCACTCTTAAAGTCGAGAAGGAAACCGCGAAGGCCGACGCCGAGAAATCCGTGAAGCAACGCGTCCAGGGTTTCTTCGATTTCGATGGCAAAAAGGAACCCATCAAGTCCCGCATCGTCGGTGAATTCCGTGGCTTCGCACAGGGGCGTGTTTTTACGCTGGAGAATGGTCAGCAATGGGAAATCACTGAGTCGGCTGAGTTGAATGTCCGCGTCAACAACCCGGAAGTCGAGATGCGCCCCGGCATGTTGAACACTTGGTGGATGCTGGTCGGCAAATACAACACGCGCGCCAAGGCCCGTCGCGTTAAGTAAGCAGCTTGCTCAATTTCTGGGCGAGTTTCTTATGCGAGACTCCGCCCTTTGCACCGAGTTCCTGCGCATAGGTTGAAACTTTCAGCTCTTCCAGTTCCCAGCGGAATGCGTTCCATTCGGGCGTGTTTTTGCCGTGGTTTCGTAACGCATCGTTGAACGGCTTCAACTCCAGCATGCGTTGCTGATCTTTCTGCGGATCGTTGTGCGCGCGTTGAGCACGCAACGTCAGCGCCTTGAGGTAACGCGGATATTCCTTGAGTTGCTCGAGGGGAGTTTTGCTAAGGAAGCCCTGCCCCGCAAGTTGTTCGAGATTGAGCTTGAGATCGTCGAGATTGCCGGCGGCCCAACCCATCAACTTCGATTCGAGGTTGCGACGAACTTCGCTGATACCGGTGAGAACAGCTTCCGTCAGTTGCCAGCGTTGCATGGCTTCCTTGAAGAGATTTTTGCGAATGTCATCCAGTGTTTGCTTGAAGACGTCGTTTATTCGGATGTCGAGGTCAGAGCTTTGGATCAGATCGTGTAATGCGCCATGCACCAGTTCGGCGCGCAGTTCGTTGACGTCTTTCTTTTCGATGGCCGTGTATTGCAAGGCACTCTTCGGCGTGAGTGGCAATTGTTTCTGCGCTTGTTTGATCGCGTCCTTGAGATTCAACGTCAGCAACTTCGCAACACCTTGCGTGTGCATTTGTTTCGCTTCCGTCGCGTCCGCTTCGATGTGCAAGGTGACGTGATCACCTTCATCGCGCAATGCAGGGAATCCCGGCACACCGCCTGCGCCCTTGATTTGCCGTGGCATTTCGTTGTCAGGGAACGTCGTGAGTGGCGTGGCTTGCAAGTGATCGCTCGCTTGCTGCGCGAATGCCTGTGCGCTGCGCTCACCGTATTTCGCCTTCAGTTCGCTGAGGCTGCGTGACTGCGCGAGGATCTTGTTGCCTTTCACATCGGTCAACTGCAAATTGACTTTCCAGTTGGCATCCAACGCATCATTGTCAAAATCAACTGCCGCGAAACTCGCCCCCGCAATTTTCGTCAGGAATCTCGCAAGCGTACCTTCCATCGAGTCGGCATCCGGTGGCAAACCATTGCGCCACGTTGCGTATGCTTGCGCGAACGCCTTTGCGAAATCCGGCGCAGGAACAACGCTTCTACGTTGCGCTTTCGGGAGTGTTTTGATCAGTGCAGTCGCCTTGTCTTCCACGAAGCCCGGAGACATCCAACTCAATCTCGCTGGGTCGATCGCATTGAGCAAGTGCAAAGGCACCTTGATCGTCATGCCATCATCCGCACTGCCCGGCTCGAACACATACTTCACACCAAGACGCACATCGCCCATCGGCCAATATGGCGGATAGCTATCCTTATTCGTCGGATCCTGGATGAGCAAATCATTGAGCGACCACTGCAATGCCTTGCGTTGTTCCGGTGCTAGCTTCTTCGTCCAAGCATCCAAACCATGCACGCTGTTGATGTCACTTGGAATCCGGTCAAAATACCAGCGTGCCATCCACCCTTCATCAACTACCAAACCAACGCGGCGCTGCTTGGCTTCTTCTTCGCGGGCTTTTTCAAGGGTTTTTTCGTTCTTTTCGACAAAGCCACTGCGCGTGTTGATGTCGAATGTGACGAGCGCGTCCCTGACAAAAATCTCCCTCGCTTCATTCGGGAACATGCCGCCGTAATGCATCGGCTTCTTCGGCGCGAGGATCAAACCGAACAAACTGATTTGCTCGCTGCCGAGCACGCGGCCTTGCGCGCGCGACCAACGCGGATCGAAATACTTGCGCGCAAGAAGATGTGGAACGGCATCGATGATCCACTCCGGTTCAATCGCGGCGTTCGTGAGACCCCACACCTTTTCGGTTTCAAGAATTTGCGCACTCAAAATCCACGCCGGCGGTTTCTTCGCCAATGGACTTCCAGGAAACACAAGATATTTGCGCCCACGCGGTCCATCGAAACCACCTTTGTCATTGCGATGCCCGACGTTCGTTGGCATGCCGGTGATCAGCGCGCGATGCAGTTGCGCGTATTGCGTTTGGTCGATTTCCTTCTCGTCGTTCAATGGCCAACCGAGGCTGTCCATTTGAATCTTCAGTTGCCGATGGAGTTCACGCCATTCGCGCAGTCGCAGGAAGCCAAGGAAGTTTTTGGCCGACCATTGGCGTAGTTTCGATTGACTCAGTTCCTCGTGCGCTTCCTGATACGCGTGCCAGAGTTTGAGAATCCCGACGAATTCGCTTTTCGGATCGGCGAACTGTGCATGCGCGGTATCCGCCGCCTGCCGTTGATCGCTTGGACGTTCGCGCGGATCCTGCACACCGAGGAACGCCGCGATCGTGAGCATTTCGCGGGTGCATCCGAGTTGCTTCGATGCGGTGAGCATGCGCGCGAGTTTCACGTCGACGGGCCATTGCGCCATGTTGCGGCCGATGTCGGTGAGTTTTCGGTCGTCGTTGATCGCATTAAGTTCAACGAGTTCCTGCCACCCGTCGGTGACGGAACGACTATCGGGCATTTCGACGAAAGGAAATTTCTCGATCTCACCGAGTCCCAGCGAGAGCATGCGTAAGATCACACCTGCCAACGCCGCCCGCTTGATTTCCGGATCCGTAAACTCATCACGCGATTCGAAATCTTGCTGCGAATAAAGGCGAATGCACACACCTTCGCTCACGCGTCCGCAACGACCCATCCGTTGATTGGCAGATGCTTGCGAGATGCTTTCGATTTGCAGACGATCGATTTTCGCCCGTGGACTGTAACGCTTGACGCGTGCGTATCCGGGATCAATCACGAATCGAATGCGTGGCACGGTGATGGATGTTTCGGCAACGTTGGTCGCGAGCACGATGCGGCGTTGCGATCCCGGTTGAAAAATCCGGTCCTGATCCCTCGCACTCAACCGCGCATACAGCGGCAGCACTTCGGTGTGGCGATACTTGCGCTTTTCGAGCACTTGATGCGCCTCGCGAATCTCTCGCTCACCCGGCAAAAACACCAGCACATCACCGCGCGGATCTTCCTGCGTGAGTTCATCCACGGCTTTAATCAGCGATTGCAAAACACCTTGCGTCTCATCCTCTTCCACCGGGCGGTAGCGGACTTCAACGGGATACGTGCGGCCTTCGACTTGGATGATCGGCGCGCCAGCGAAATGCTTCGCGAAACGTTCCGTATCGATCGTCGCAGAGGTGATGATGACTTTGAGGTCTTTGCGTTTTTGCAGAAGTAGTTTCAAATACCCCAGCAAAAAATCAATGTTCAAACTGCGCTCATGCGCTTCGTCGATGATGATCGTGTCGTAACGCGAAAGCCATTTGTCACTTTGGATTTCCGCGAGCAAAATACCATCCGTCATGAACTTGATGACAGTCTGGTCGCTGATCACATCATGCGATCGCACTTGGAAGCCGACGAGATTTCCCAGCGGCACTTGCAGTTCTTCCGCAACGCGACCGGCGACACTGCGTGCAGCAAGTCGTCGTGGCTGCGTACAAGCGATCATGCCGGTTTCGCCACGACCTCCGAGCAATGCGAGTTTGGGAATTTGCGTGGTTTTGCCCGAGCCTGTTTCACCGGCGATCACAACGACAGGGTTCGCTGCGATGGCGTCGATGATTTCCTGCGCGTGTTCGGCAATCGGCAGCTCGTCGTTGACATCCGGTTGTGGCAATTGTTGCTTGCGGTTCGCGCGAACTTCCAACGATGTCGCCAACGCTTTCGCGAACGATTCCTGCTTGGCAATATCCTCCGGCTTTCGCGACCATTGATTCCATAAATGGAAAAGACGCGAACGGTCACGACTCATTGCTTGCGCAATGGAAGAACGGGCTTTCTTGAGGTCGCTGTTTACGTTTTGCAAAGGTCTAAAAGGCTAAACTGGATGTATCGGTTTCACACAATCATCCATTGTAATAGGGAGTTGAAGATGGCAAAGAGCACGAAGACCAAATCCACTGCGAAGAAGAAGACGTCGCCGAAAGCATCCAAGGGCGCAACACCGTCGCTGTCCGCTGCGGCCGCAGTTGATATTGGGCTGACGGAAGCCAATCGCAAGAAGGTGGCGGATGGGCTGTCGAATGTTTTGGCCGATTCATTCACGCTGTATTTGAAGACCCACCAATTCCACTGGAACGTTCGCGGCCCAATGTTCAATTCGCTGCATGTGATGTTCGAGGGTCAGTACACCGAGGAGTGGGCAGCACTCGACGAAATCGCAGAACGCATCCGTGCGCTGGGCTTTGACGCACCAGGTACCTACGCGCAATTCATCCGCCTGTCGACGATCAAGGACGAGCAAATCCGTGACACCGGCGATTGGGAAGCGATGGTTGCGCAACTCGTCATCGGCAACGAAGCCGTTTGCCGAGTCTGCCGCGCGACGTTGGACATTGCATCGAAGGTCAGCGATGAGCCGACCGTCGATTTGATGACGCAGCGTTTGTCGATCCACGAGAAGAATGCGTGGATGCTGCGCTCGTTGCTTCAATAACGCTGTGCGTTGATTGAAGCGAAAGTTGAAAGCTGAAAAATAAAATCCCGGCGTGAGTGCCGGGATTTTTCGTTTACGTCACGAAAATCAGGCAATTGACTACACGCAATCGGGTTGTTGGCTGACTGTTTTCGTTTGAGTGCTTGCGTAGCCTGTTGGTTATGGAACAGCAGGCACTCGATACATTGCAAAAAGTCTGGGGCTACCCCGCCTTTCGCGGGCAGCAACTCGACATCGTCTGTCATTTGGCGGCTGGGCAGAATGCGTTCGTTTTGATGCCGACCGGTGGCGGAAAATCCTTGTGCTACCAAGTACCCGGCTTGATGCGCGATGGGCTGTGCGTGGTGATCTCGCCCCTCGTCGCATTGATGCAGGATCAGGTGGAAGCGCTAGTCGCACGTGATGTTCCCGCGGCGTTGCTCAATTCAACTTTGAGTGACGAGGAAGCCGCTGCGGTGGAAGCGCAGGCTTTGGCGGGCGAGTTGAAATTTCTCTACATGGCGCCTGAGCGTTTACTGGGTCGGAAGACATTGGAGTTCCTCAGTCGCTGCTCAATCGGTTTGTTCGCGGTGGATGAGGCGCATTGCGTGTCACAGTGGGGTCACGATTTCCGTCCCGAGTATCGTCAGCTCGGGGTCCTCGCGGAACGCTGGCCGGCCGTGCCGCGCATTGCCCTCACCGCCTCGGCCGATCTCATGTCCCGCGCCGACATTGTCGAAACATTGCAACTCGAAGAGGCGCGATTGTTCCTGAGTTCGTTTGACCGGACGAATATTTTTTATCGGATTGATCCGAAGACGGACGGCTCGAAACAGCTGCTGGGATTTGTATCGACGCGGCGGGATCAATGCGGAGTTGTTTATGCGGTGTCGCGGCGCAAGGTTGAAGAGTTGGCGGCGCTGTTGAATGCCAATGGGTATCGCGCGTTGATCTATCACGCAGGTTTGCCGGACGACGTGCGCGCCGAAAATCAACGGGTTTTCCTTCGCGAAAATGCACTCATCATGTGCGCCACCATCGCCTTCGGGATGGGCATCGACAAACCCAACGTCCGATACGTTGCGCATGTGGACTTGCCAAAATCCATGGAGGGCTATTACCAGGAGACCGGGCGCGCAGGTCGAGATGGCGAGCCATCGATTGCATGGCTTTGCTATGGCGCCGGCGATCGCATTCGGTTGCGGCAGATGATCTCATTTGGTGATTCGTCGCCCCAGCGAAAACGATTGGAACTTTCCAAGCTGGATGCCCTGCTTGGCTACTGCGAATCACGCACTTGCCGCCACCAAACATTGGTCGGCTGGTTCGATGAGGATCACGCGGGCTCGTGTGGCATGTGCGACAACTGCCTCGGCACGCCTGCTCTCTTTAACGGACACGTGCCCGGCTTAATGGCGCTGTCTGCAGTGCATCGGATTGGTTTTGATTGCACGCATCAAGTTGTGCTCGACGTCTTGCGTGGAGTGCGAAGCGATGCGGTGCGCCTTCGTGAAGCTGACCAACTGTCGGTATTCGGCATCGGCACCGCGTTGAATTTGCGCGCGTGGCAGAGCGTCTTGAGACAACTCATGGCATTGGGCTACTTGGAAGTGGATCCACGCCAGGTCATCGCCCTTCGAGTGTCCGCCAAAGGTTATTCCGCGCTGAGAACGCGGGCGATGTTGCCGATTTTTTCACCGTTCATTTCACCCAGCATGACAAGGAGACTCCCCATGCAACCTACGACTGAAACCAACGTTCCAAAAACCTACCAACCCGTCGACCTCTCCGACCTCTCCGAAGACGCCCGTGCGCGTTACGAGTCGCTGCGCGTCTGGCGCATGCAAGTTGCCAAGGCTGCCGATGTCCCTGCATACATCGTCATGCAGAACGCGACCGCCAAAGCGATTGCCTCTCAGAACCCTTCCGATCTCGATTCGCTCGGATTGATTCCTGGCATGGGCAAAGCACGTCTCGAGAAGTACGGTGCCGATATCTTGCGTTTGCTCGGTCACGAAGTTCCAACCGTGAACTGATATGCCCAGCGCTGCGAATTCCATTTCGATGGCCATGTTGTCCCGTTTCATCCACGGGACAATTGGCCACATGCCGGATTGCCCGTTATGCCACACATCCTCCTGGAGCGTGGTGGATGCACATCGGTCACGGACTCTCGGTTTGCGCGCGGTAGGATCCGAAGTCATGGATAGCTACTTCTCGACCACTGGCTTAGTGTGCGTGAAATGCGCACATGTCTGGCTCATTTCCAGCGAGCGAATCAACAGCTGGCTCGCAGCGAATCGGGAGGCAGGAAATGATGGGTGAACTTTTGCAAATGACTCCCGAGTTAGTACACGATGACGGCACCCGCGTCAGAGTTGACAAGAGCGGTGGCGGTGGGAATGATGGTGGTATGGACAGAGAACGCATTGCGAAAATTGAAGCAATACTGCCGACACTTGCAACGAAGTCGGATTTGCAGGAATTGCGTGCTGATTTCTACAAGTCTCAGCACGAAATGCTGAAATGGTTCCTTGGCGTCTCCATCGCACTCGGAGCGGTGCTTGTGTCCCTCGGATCCGTCGCAGTGAACTACATCGTCAAGAGCTAAGTCTCATCGCCTGATGACCGTCCTGGAATCCTGCGACGCGGTGCTTCCGGTTCCCGCTCCGCCATATCCTGCACACGACGACCTGCATCCCTGATAAGTTCCGGCAACAGGTGTGACTCGGGAAGATTCTTCCAATACTTCTGAGCCATTTCCTGGCGCATCATGCGTGGATTTAAGCGCGCGGGATTGAAGATGTTGGCATAGTAAGTCCGCCACAGATCTTCATTGGCGTCGTCAGCTGGCACATCAGCGCGTGAGCCGCCGTCGGAGAGCGAGAGCTCGTTACCATCCCAGAACGCGGATCGATAAGGCGTGACGATCGCCCACCTCATTCCTGCGAATCGACGCGCGAAAAATGGCGCCACTCGATCGACGATGAAATGCTCGGACTCAAACCATGCAACGAACGTGTCGTCCTCGCCGGAGATTTCGCGGAAACGGACGAATGCCTTCATTTTGTGGGAGTCGCGACGCACGGACTTTTCGAGTTCCCGCGCCCGATGAATATCCGGATCGGCAGGATTCAACATCAACTTCGATTCCCCGTTCGCAAGGCGCCAGAGAATCCGATACAGCAACGCGTGTCGCCCGACATCGCGATGACACAATACTGCCCCAGCTAATTTGATGAAATCCTGCGAGACGCGAGGAATTTTCCGCACGACCGGTAACGCAGACAAATCACCGCCGAAATCGAATCCGACCTGCGAATCGCCATTCCAAGTCAACGCATCAGGTGAGACACCGGCGAGCAACGCCGTACGCGCGACACTACGCCATGCATCCAAATCCCATGCGGGTTCGACGACTACCGAATACATCGTCAATCGAACAGACTCGCTTGACGTGGCTTCGGCGCCAACTGCGCCCGCAATCGCGCCGGATCATCCAACCACTTGCCCGGATGATGATCGACTAAGGAGACGAAAGGGAGGACTTTTTTCAAGGGTGCGCGCAAGCGCTGCAGATCACTAACCCGCAACGACGCATGCTGACGCGCCAGAAGAATCCGTGCGACATTCCGCGTACCTAAACCCGGCACGCGCAACAACATCTCGCGGGGTGCACGGTTGATGTCGATGGGAAATTTCTCGGGGTTACGCAATGCCCACGCCAACTTCGGATCGACGTCAAGATCCAACATCCCGTCACCGCCGGACGGAGCAATCTCTTCAACGCCAAAACCATAGAAACGAAGCAACCAATCGGCTTGATACAAACGGTTTTCGCGCTGTAACGGAGGTGCCATCAACGGTAACTTCGACGACGCATCCGGTATCGGACTGAAGGCAGAGTAGTAAACACGGCGCAACTTGAAATCGCTGTAGAGACGATCAGTCTTATCCAAAATCGCACGGTCATTCGACCCATCCGCACCGATGATCATCTGCGTGCTTTGACCCGCGGGCGCGAAACGTGGTGGTTTGGACTTGACCGTCTTCGCCTCCTTGCGTTCGGCCTTATTCTCGACGATGCGAATCTTGATGTCACCCATCGCGGACTCGATACGCGGCGCGCTTTTCTCAGGGGCCAATTGCTCCAACCCAGCGTCGGTCGGCAACTCCACGTTGATGCTCAAACGATCGGCATAACGGCCAGCCAATTCCAGCAACTCAGGTGCGGCGTCGGGGATCGTCTTGAGATGGATGTAACCGGCGAACTTGTGATCCTCACGCAACGAGCGCGCGACTTCGACCAATTGCTCCATCGTGTAATCACTGTCACGGATGATGCCGCTCGACAGGAACAAACCTTCCACGTAATTGCGTTTGTAAAAATCCATCGTCAACCGCACAACCTCTTCCGTCGTGAAACGGGCGCGCGGCACATTGCTGGTCACGCGGTTGACGCAGTAAACACAGTCAAAAATGCAGAAATTCGTCAGCAAGATTTTCAGCAATGAGACGCACCGCCCGTCCGGCGTATACGAGTGACAGATGCCCATGCCTTCGGTGCTGCCGATTCCCTTCGACTGACTGGAATTCCTTTTGTTCGAACCACTGGAAGCGCAGGACGCATCATACTTCGCCGCATCGGCGAGGATGGTGAGTTTGCGAGTGATGTCCATGAGCTATTTTCGCCTACACGCCGTCGCACAGCGTGAAATTCAGGCAACAAAAAACCCGCATCAACACGGGCCTGAATGGTGGGACGTGATGGATTCGAACCATCGACCAATTGATTAAAAGTCAACTGCTCTACCGACTGAGCTAACGTCCCGTACTCAATGTGAGCCGACTATTATGGCCAAAAATGCCGTGGGTGTAAACACGTGCGCGATTATTTTTGACGCCTATATTGACGCGGGATTTACACGGGGTATACAGATTGAAGCGACACCTGACTCAAGGTGAGGCAGGACGCCACAACGTAGAACGGATTCTGGAAATGAACTCAAAGGTTCTCGGCGCGGCGCTGTCCGTCGCCATTTCATTGGCAATGGCCACGCCCGCACACGCGGCGCTGTTCGGCAAGTCAGCTCCCGCCCCGATCGAAGTGTCGGCGTCCACACCCGCCGCTGCACTGGATGGCGCCTGGAAAAGTACTGGCCAACGCGTCACCACTCCGCCCGGCAATGTGATCATCTCGAATTACCGGGTGGTGGTTTTGACGAATGTCGCCGGCAGCGGATCGACCACGCCAGGCTTCGCGAATCCAGATGGCGGTAAGGCGTCGATCTCGGCGTTTTATACGCTCAACGGACTCGACAAGCAAGCGTTGCAAGCGATGACCGACAAAGCTTATGCGAGCTTGGTTAGCGATCTCAAGGCGAGCGGGTATAACGTTTTGCCACGCAGCACCTTGGATGGCGTCAACGGTTCGGACTATTTGAAAGGCGATGCGAATCTGCAACACGCGCAGTTCATCTCCACCCAAAACACATCCTCTTCCGGCTACATGATCACTCCATCCGAATTGCCGGTGCGGTTACCGATCGGAGCGAAAGTTCTCGCGGAAGGTCAAGGCAGTTCAGATGCGAATTCCAAAAGCATCACCAAAATGTTGTCCACCGTCGCTTCAGCAAGCGGTGCGGGCCGTGGAAATTTCGTTGCAACTGAAGTCGCCGGTCGCGTCGGTGCCACCATTCTCGACATCACGTACACCGTGACGTTTGCAGACTTCAAGGGAACCGGCAACGGTGGTGGGTTCTTAAACAAAATTGCGGGCAGCGGTAACACCGCGCGACTTTCCAGCACGGTCACGCCGATCATCGTGCCATCGGATACAGTGATCCAAGTCTACCGCCCGAAAATGGGTAACAACGGCACCATCGAACTGCAAGCTCCGTTGATCGCGCAAGGTGATGCATTTTCGGACTTGCGCGAGACCACGACCGGCAAGGATAAAGCCGGTGCAGTTGCTGGCGCAGTCGTCAGTGGGCTCATGGCACTGGCCACCGGCGCTGGCGGCATGAATGTGCACCAGACCAAGCGCTATGAAGTGGATGCGACGTCAGGTCACGCGGCGACGTTGGGTGGTGCGATTGAGGCGGCGAACAGGTCAATTCCCGCAGCGTTGGCGCGCTGAGTTTGGGCGGCGCGGAAATTTCTCGCGCCGTTTTTTTCAGGGTTTCAAAGGTTGAACTTCTGTCACCGGACACAGATTCAACCTTTGAAAACGTGTTTTTTTTCAGTCTTAATCCGCGTAGCGCGTCGGATCCGGCAGCCCCGCTTCCGCAAACCCTGCAGCCCGCAACAAGCACGCATCACAGTGACCGCACGCGCGGCCCAACCAATCCGCGTTGTAGCACGATACCGTGCGCGAGAAATCGACGCCGAGTCGCGCACCCTCACGCGCGATGTCCGCCTTCGACAGGAACTGCAACGGCGCGTGCACCCGAATGCCCGCACCTTCCACGCCCGCCTTCGTCGCGAGATTCGCTAACGCCTGAAACGCATCGATGAAGGCAGGACGGCAATCCGGATAGCCGGAGTAATCCACGGCATTCACCCCGCAAAAAATATCCGCTGACCCCAACACTTCCGCCCAGCCCAGCGCGACCGACAACATGATCGTGTTGCGCGCGGGAACGTAGGTCACGGGAATTTCCGACTCGGATCCGACATGGTCCAGCGGCACGTCGATGTCGGAATCCGTCAATGCCGAACCACCGATGGAGCGGAGGTCGACGACGACTGTTTTATGAGCGATGGCGCCCTGCGACGAAGCCAACTCAGCCGCGGCTGCGAGCTCCGACGTATGACGTTGACCGTATGAGACGGACAGCGCGAAGACGTCAAAGCCCTGCTCCTTCGCCATCGCCATCACGACGGCTGAATCCATGCCACCGCTGACGAGGACGACGGCGCGTTTTTTCAACGGAACATCATTCATCGGCCTGGCTCATCATTCCAAAGCAACTTATGCAGCTGCAACTGGAAGCGCACGTTCAAGCGATCTTCCACAATCCAGTCGGCCAACGCGGTCGGCGACACCTGCGTAAACGACGGCGAAAAAAGCACTTCGCACTTCGAATCAATCGCATGCGCAGCCACCGTCTCCTTCGCCCACTCGTAATCGGCGCGCGAACAGATCACGAACTTCACTTGATCATGCGGCGTCAAAACATCGAGATTCGACATCAAGTTGCGATGCGATTCCAGCGAGTCCGGCGTTTTCAGGTCGACGATGCGCGAGACGCGCGGATCCACTTGCGAGACGTCAATCGAACCCGAGGTCTCCAGCGACACTTCGTAACCGGCATCGCAGAGCAACTTCATCAACGGCAAAACACGTTTCTGCGCGAGCGGTTCCCCGCCCGTGACGCAGACATATGGCGCACCGAGCTCAGCGACGCGCGCGAGGATGTCATCGAACGACCACCACTCACCGCCGTGGAATGCATATGCGGTGTCGCAATACTGGCAACGCAAAGGGCAGCCGGTGAGGCGCACGAACGTGGTCAGGCGACCGATCGCGCGGGCTTCACCCTGCAGGGAAACAAAAACTTCAGTAAGGCGAAGCCGGTCAGCGACCGGCTCCAGTTGATCAACTACGGCGTTCATTGCCGTCTATTTTAGCGCGACAACACTGGCCGCACGGTGAAATCAGCGCGAATTGTACTTCAGTTCGACGCGGCGGTTCTTCGACCAGCAACCTTCGTTGGACTCGTCGCACACCGGCTTTTCTTCGCCGTAGCTCGTCAGGTTCAAGCGCGATTGGCTCACGCCCTGCGCCGTGATCATCGATTGGATGCCACCGGCACGGCGTTCACCCAGACCGAGGTTGTACTCGCGCGAACCGCGTTCGTCCGCATGTCCTTCCAGCGTCAATGCCGACGTCGGCACGTCCTTCAGGTACTGCGCGTGGCAATTGACGACCGCATTGAAGTCCGAACGCACGCGATCCGAATCCAGGTCGAAGTAGATGACGCGTTGGCGCAGGCATGCGTCGCGGTCGAGATCCGCGGCGGTGTACGCACCTGGACGCGTGTAGCCAGCGTTCGGATCGATGCCCGAGCTCGAGCTCGTATCGGTGGTCGAGGTGTCCGCGACTGGCGGCGCTTCCTTCACTTCCTTCTTCGAGCAGCCGATCGCGGCTGCGCAGATAATTGCTGTGGCCAGGACTCGCATTGTTGTATTCATGTCGTGCTTCCTCTCAGTTTTTTGCAAAAAAATTCAAACGCCCATTCACTTGAGCGCGCATTCCAACCAACGGGTCAGTTGGAACGATAAGGTCCCCATGCCGCTTCGCGTGCACTGCCCGCAGTTGGCAAGGAGAATTTCGAGCGGCCATCCGAAGACGCACCAAACAAGCGGCTGCCCCGGTTGCCTACGGTGAACAAAACCATCATGCCGTTCGGTGCATACGCCGGACGTTCTTCCGAACCACCCGATGTCAACGCTTTGCCGCCGACACTGATGCCACCCATCGTCGCGGTCGCGATCTGTCCATCGGAGTTCACCGAAGCCGACGTGTTGTAGTTGCCGCTGAAACTCACGCGCGATGCCGAACCACCGTTCGCACTGACGCGATAAATTTGTGGCTGACCGCTGCGATCACTCGTGAAATACAGGGTATTTCCGTCTGCCGACCAAACCGGTTCGGTGTCGATGCCGCGATCGTTGGTGATCTGACGGAGATTTTTCGTCGCGAGATCCATCACGTAAATTTCTGGGTTACCGGTGCGCGACAGGCTCAACGCCATCTTCGTTCCATCCGGCGAAAATGCCGGCGCCGAGTTGATGCCCTTGAAGTTCGTCAGCGTCGTACGTTTGCCGGTGTTGATGTTCACTTCAAACGTTGCGGAGTTGCCATCGACCCAGCTCACGTATGCGACGCGGTTGCCATCGGGGCTCCAGTTGAGCGACATGATTGGCTCGTTGCTCTCGACCACACCCTGCGCGTTATAGCCATCGGAGTCGGCGACCATGAGGCGGAAGCGTGCATTTTTGCCAAGGCCACTCGACGTGACGTATGCAATTCTCGTGAAAAAAGCCCCGCGCTTATTCAACACCTTCAAATGGACGGCATCCGCGACTTGGTGAGCCATATCGCGCCAGCTGCCGCTGTACGAACCGCTGGCCACGACGCTTTGATTGGGGACGTCGATGAGGCGGTAGTTGACGGTGTTGCCGCTCACGCTGCCGGTCAACGCGAAATCCAAACCTGCTGCATTCAGCGCTGCAAAATCAGGATTAGTGCCGACGAGGTTGGCTGGAATATTTTTCGCCAGTTTGAACTGACCCGAACGTTCGAGGTCGGCTTGGATCACTTCGCTGACTTCAGGTTGCCCTGCAAACGGAATGATTGCGAGGTCAGACGCTTGGCTCGTGCCGCCGATGACGTTGACTTCGAAGCTACCTGGCGATTGCGCCATGACCAGCGCAGGCGTGGCTATTAGCAAAGCACCCACGATGCTCAGGGATGCAAGGGAAAATTGGCGGATTCGTCGTTTCGGTTGCATAGATTTCTATCTTGGTTCGCTTTCGTGTCAGGTATATGAACGGAGTGGGAACATCGGCGTTATTGGGCTTCAAAGTTTGATGTGAAGCTCGAATTGAACACGCTCTCAAAACCCGCGTATGGAAGCGGGCTCGCCTTCTTCACGGCGTTGATGATGGAGGTTTTGCCGGCATCGTCGTAGGCGCATGGGCTGCCGACGCTGACGTCGGTGACTCTTCCGCCTGGCGCTTGCTTAATCGAGAGGCGGCAACGCATTCCGGACTTCACGGAGGCCGGGCGGTTGGTCCAGTTGGCATTGATCTTGCGGGCGATGGCGGCTTGGTAGCGTCCCATGAGAGCCTTGTCGGTGCCACCTGCTCCTGCCGCGGCCGTGCTGCTCGATCCGCTTCCTGCGGTCGTGCTGCCATCGCCGCCGGCACCTGCGCGCGCTGCCCTTATCGCAGCCAATTTGTCGGCCGCAGTGTTGCCGGTGCCGGCCGCCTTCGCTCGTTGGGCGCGGATAGCTGCGAGTTGGGCGTTACGGTCGGCCGTCGCTTTGGCAGCTGCAGCTGCCTTGGCGTCTGCGGCTTTCTTCGCGTCAGCGACCTTCTTGGCCTCTGCTGCTTTCGCATCTGCCAGCTTCTTCGCGTCGGCGGCTTTCTTGGCATCGGCTGCCTTAGCGGCATCGGCTTGCTTCTTCGCTTCAGCAGCTTTCGCATCGGCGAGCTTCTTCGCGTCTGCAGCTTTCTGGATTGCCATTTCCGCAGCGCGCTTATCGGCAGCGGTCTTTGCAGCGGCGGCCGCTGCTTGTGCCTTCTGCGCGGCGGCTTGAGCTTCACGTTGCTTCGTTGCCGCCTGTTCCTGCGCTGCTTTGATCGCAGGCGACGGCGTCGGTGCAGGCGCGGGAACCGGTGTCGGGTCCGGTGCCGGCATTGGCGTTGGAGGCGACGGTTCTACGGCGACGTCTGCAACAACATCTTCTTCGGTACGTGTCGATGTACCAACTTCCGCCGCAGGTGGTGACGGATCACCGCGCAACGTCTGCTGCATCGCCGGTGACAAATCGCCCGCGTCAACCAATTCGGCGGAGACGGAAGAACCGATTGCTTTTTGACGGGGATCTTCCTTGTCAGCAAACATCAAACCAAACACAAGCAGCGACAAAAGCACCGCATGCACGATCACCGATAACAGAAAAGCCCGCGCATCATCCGCGCGTCCCGATCGAATCATCGCGAAGCTGCACCCTGTGTCGGCTGACTCATCAGACCCACCTTCTCAACGCCTGCGCGCTGTAACAGCACCATCGCGTTCATGACTTCCTGGTAGTTTGCGGTCGCATCACCCGCAACGTAAACCGCAACTTCCGGATTCGCCGTGACGAGTTCACGCATGCGCGATTCCAATGCAGCGGCATCAACGGGATCATTGGCACCGGCTTTCTCTGCGAGAAAATACGCACCATCCGCATTCACACTCACGACGATCGGATCTTTCTTTTCGGTGATCGATTTCGCGTCGCTTTGCGGCAAGTTGATGTCGACGCCGAGATTCAACAATGGTGCGGTCACCATGAAGATGATCAGCAACACGAGCATCACGTCGATGTACGGAACGACGTTGATCTCGGCTTTGAGTCGCTTCTTGCGACGGCGGCTTGCGAGAAGACCTGCCATTATTTATTCGCCTGCCTGACGCTGCAGGATGGAAGAAAACTCTTCGCTGAAGGCATCATAGCGAACTGCGAGACGCTCAACACGCGTTGCAAATCGGTTGTATGCCCACACCGCAGGAATCGCCGCGAACAAACCCATCGCCGTTGCAATCAACGCTTCCGAAATACCCGGTGCCACCGTCGCAATCGTGGCTTCCTTCAACTGCGCAAGTCCCTGGAAGGAAATCATGATGCCCCACACCGTTCCGAACAATCCAACGTAAGGACTGATCGAACCGATGTTCGCGAGAAACTCAAGGTTATGTTCGAGATCATCGATCTCACGCGAACCCGTCGCACGCATACCACGTTGCGCACCTTCAAGTTGCACACGGTTATCACCCGGCAGACGCTGCTTCACGCGATTGAATTCACGGTAACCACTTTCGAAAATCGCTTCCGCCCCACTCACTTCGCGATTGCGGTCGGTGGTGTTGTTGTACAACTTATCCAGACTGATGCCGGACCAGAAACGTTCCTCGAATGCATCGACTTCCTTGACGGCGGCGTCGAGCTGGCGCTTTTTGCGGAAAATAATGAACCACGAAGCAATCGATGCGAACAACAAAACAACCATCACCAACTGCACCGGCAAGCTTGCGTGCGCCAGCAATCCAATGATGTCCAGTTGATTTCCGATGGAAGGGTCGACAGTCGTCGCAGGTGTCGCGACATCGGTAGTTGCCTGTAGGCCAGTCATCGTCGGCATTAACTCATTGCTCCATGTAATTGTTCGTAAATTCCCGCAGGCATTCCCCGCGGTTTCATCGTTCGCGAATCCAGCACTGCCGCCTTCACTCGCGCGTTCACCAAAGTTTGACCGTCACGTTCGACGGTTTGTTCAAATTCGAAGGAAACTTTTTTGCACGAGACCAACTTCGCAGTCGCTTCGAGCAAATCATCCAACTTCGCCGGCGCCTTGAAATCCAGAGACATCGAATGCACGACGAAGATCAAATGCTCAGTCTCCTTCAAGGCACCTTGGTCAAAACCTTGCGCCCGCAACCACTCGGTCCGCGCACGCTCGAGGAATGCCACGTATTGCGCGTGGTAAACCACACCACCCGCATCCGTATCTTCCCAATAGACTCGTATAGGCAGACTGAATCGCATTTCAATCCAAATCGCCGGAATCCAAACCTTCGAACAGGTTCTCGGTTTCAGGCTGTTTCTTCAGGCCCAAATGATGGTATGCCTTGTTCGTTGCGATGCGTCCGCGCGCAGTTCTCAGGATAAAACCTTGTTGAATCAAGTAAGGCTCAATCACATCTTCCAACGTGCCGCGTTCTTCGCTCAACGCAGCCGCAAGCGATTCAATGCCGACAGGCCCACCACCAAACGAGTCGATCATGACGTGCAGCAAGCGACGATCCGACTCATCGAAACCTCTTGCGTCCACATCCAGCATGCGCATGGCAGCATCGGCAATTTCCGCCGTCACTGCACCGTTGCCTTTGACTTGCGCGTAATCACGCACACGGCGCAACAAACGATTCGCAATACGCGGCGTGCCGCGCGAACGACGCGCAATCTCACGTGCACCATGCGGCTCACAGGTGATGTCGAGAATATCGGCTGAGCGCGCAACGATGCCGGTCAATTCTTCTTCGGTATAAAACTGCAAACGTTGCTGGATGCCGAACCGATCACGTAAAGGTGCCGTCAACAAACCGGCGCGCGTGGTTGCGCCGATCAACGTGAAGGGAGGCAAGTCGATTTTGATGGAGCGAGCGGCAGGACCTTCGCCAATCATGATGTCGAGCTGGAAGTCTTCCATCGCGGGATAGAGAACTTCTTCAATCGCCGGAGACAACCGATGGATTTCATCCACGAACAAAACATCATGCGGCTGCAGGTTCGTCAGCAATGCGGCGAGATCACCGGCTTTCTCGATCACCGGTCCTGAGGTCGCGCGGAAGTTCACGCCAAGTTCGTTGGCGATGACGTGGCTCAATGTGGTTTTGCCAAGTCCAGGCGGTCCGAAAATCAGCACATGATCCAACGCATCCCCGCGCCGTTTCGCTGCGTCGATGTAGATCTGCAACTGCTCACGGACAGGCTCCTGCCCGCGGTATTCGGCTAACCGTTGCGGCCTGATCGAGCGCGCTAACGCCTCGTCGTCCAGGCTGTCGTGTGGGGCAATGATGCGTTCAACATTCATCACCCCAGTTTCTCACGAAGCGCGTGACATTTCGACCTTAGATCTGAACGGTAGAACCCAGCTCGACCAGTCGATTGCCCGGAATACGGAAGAATCCGGTTGCCGGCGCCGCATTGCGATGCATGACGGAGAACAACTTGTCACGCCAGAACACCATGCCCTTGCGACGCGAAGCAACGATCGTTTCGCGGCTTGCGAAATACGTCGTATCCATCGGGTCGATGCAAAGATCGCTGGTATCCGTGAGACGCATCAGCGCCTGCGGAACATCCGGCGTTTCCATGAAGCCGAACTTCAACGTCACCCGGTAGAAGTTGTCCGCAATCTCCTCCACCTTCGCGCGCTTGACGTTATCCAGGAACGGAATCGTCATCGTCTCGACCGTCAGGAAAATGTTGCGTTCGTGCAGCACCTTATTGTGCTTGAGGTTATGCAGCAGCGCATGTGGAACGACGCCCTTCTGCGCAGTCAGGAAGATCGCCGTACCTGGAACCCGAGTCGGCGGCGACAGCATCAATCCCGGCAGAAACACATCGAGCTGCAAGCCTTCCTTGGTGATTTCCTGATACAGCAGCTCACGTCCGCGACGCCAGGTACGCAGGATGATGAAGCTGGTGACACCAATTAGCACCGGCACCCATGCACCATCAAAGAATTTCACGCCGTTGGCGAGCAGGAAGGAAATGTCCACGATAAGGAACAAACCGCACAATGGCAGCACGATGTACTTGAGCTTGCCCCACGATGCGCGCGCCACGATGATCAGCAACAAGGTATCGATCAGCATCGTGCCGGACACGGACACCCCGTATGCCGATGCAAGCCCGGTCGAACTGCGGAACGTCAGCACCAGCATGATCACCGCAGTCATCAACATCCAGTTGATGCCCGGAATGTAGATCTGACCGATCGTATCCTTGGACGTATGACGGATCTGCATGCGCGGAATGTAACCCAGCTGCATGGCCTGACGCGCGACCGAAAATGCACCGGTAATCACCGACTGCGATGCAATCACGGATGCGCAGGTGGCGAGAATGATCATTGGGACGAGTCCCCACTCCGGCACCGCCTTATAAAACGGGTTGTCGAAAACCGTTGGATCTTTCAGCAGCAACGCGCCCTGTCCCATGTAATTCAGCACTAACGCCGGCAGCACCATGAAATACCACGAATAGCGGATCGGCCGTGCACCGAAGTGACCCATGTCCGCATACAGCGCCTCACCGCCCGTCACGGAAAGCACCACTGCACCCAGCACGAAAATTGCACTGAAAAAATGTTCAAACGAAAACTTCAATCCCCAATACGGATTGAGTGCGTTGAGCACGTGCGGATTATGCGTGATGTTGTAAGAACCGATGACGGCCAACGTAACAAACCACACCATCATGATGGGGCCGAATACTTTGCCGACTTTTTCGGTGCCGAAACGCTGCGAGACGAACAACGTGACCAGAACCGCCAATGCAAGTGGCACGATGAAACGGTCGAGTTGCGGCGCTGCAACTTGCAAACCTTCAAACGCGGAAAGCACCGTAATCGCCGGCGTGATCATGCTGTCTCCGAAGAACAGCGAGGCCCCGAAAATTCCGAGAATGCCAACGACATAGGCCGATCGCGAATTGACGGGCAACGACCGTTTCGCCAACGTCATCAACGCCATGATTCCACCTTCGCCATCGTTGTCCGCGCGCATGATGATCGCGACATACTTGATGGACACGACAATCATGATGGACCAGAAAATCATGGACAGAAGTCCAAGCACCGTATCGTGATCGGCAACCAGATGATAATGCGGCGAAAACGCTTCCTTCAACGTATACAGCGGACTGGTACCGATGTCGCCGAACACGACGCCGATGGACCCAACGATCAGTGCCGCAAGTCCTCCGCGAGGTGCGTGCGACGTATGCCCGCCCGCCGAATCAGAAGTGGAAGTCTGTGAAATGTTGCTCATGGTAAATCCGGATTTCGGCCCAAATTGTTTTTCAGCGGATTGCGAACTTTAACGCTTTTCGGATGATTGTGGCGACATCGTCACCTTCTTCGAAGGTGGACTTGATCATCTTGGCCGCCTCGACAGGTTTGTAACCCAGCTGCTGCAAGGCCTCCAAAGCATCCGCCTGCGGGTCCTCGCGATGCGCCCCACTGCCGGAAACCGTAGGAAAATCAGCCATTTGCGAAGTTCTGTCGCGGAGTTCGAGGACCATGCGTTCGGCGGTTTTTTTGCCAATTCCAGGCACACGCGTCAGCGCCGTCACATCGCCTGTCTGAATCAGGCTGGTGAACGTTTCCGCGCTCAGTGCGCTGAGAATTGCGAGGGCGATCTTCGCACCGATGCCGCTGACCTTCTGGACTTCGCGGAACATGCGGCGCTCGGGCTCGCGCAAAAACCCGTACAAATGCACCGAATCTTCCTTCTGCGCATAGTGGGTGTGCAACGTCACGACCTGCCCCACTTCCGGCAAATCATAGATCGTGCTCATCGGTGCCTCGAGTTCGTAACCGACACCCTTCACATCAATCAACAACCATGGTGGATGCTTGGAAATCAGCACACCCGTCAAACGTCCAATCATTGCTTACCTCGTCGCCAGTTCGTATAGCTTACGCCTGTACTCAAGTGAGTGTGCTGCATGTGTGCATGTGTGAGTGCGATCGCCAATGCATCGGCGGCGTCGGCTTGAATTTTCTCATTCGTCAGACCGAGCAGTAAACGCACCATATGTGCAACTTGATCCTTATCCGCGCTGCCCTTGCCCACCAATGACTGCTTGACCAACCGCGGTGCATATTCCGAAAGCGGCAACTCCCTTCGCACCACCGTCGCCATCGCCGCGCCGCGTGCATGTCCTAGTTTCAATGCGGAACTCACGGATTTATTGAGAAAAACCGTCTCAATCGCCACACTCACCGGTTCCCATTGCGTGATGATGCGGTCGAGCTCATTGCAGAGCAGCGCCAACCGTTGCGGAAATTCACCCTTGCCCAGCAGCACTATCGTTTCACAATGCACGAAACGTGACTGCCCGTTCGCCTGCAATTCGACGATGCCAATTCCGGTCCGTTGTGAGCCGGGATCGATGCCGAGAATTCGCATGTTGATGCGCACGCAGCCTCAGCGGCTATGCGTATGCGTCCTCACCCAATTCGGCATTGTGAAAAACATCCTGCACATCATCCAGATCTTCCAGCCAGTCGATGAGCTTGGCGACTTGAATGGCGGTGTCACCTTCCACGGCCACATCATTGTCCGCACGCATCGTGATCTCTTCGTCATCGGCCGTGAAACCTGCCGACTTCAACGCATCCCGCACGCTTGCGAACATTTCCGGCGCGGTGATCACTTCAATCGATTGATCATCCGCGTCCACCAGGATGTCGTCGGCACCGGCTTCAATGGCCGCGTCAGTAATGGCATCTTCATCGGCGCCCGGCGCGAAACTCAACACACCGAGCTTGCGGAACATGAAAGCGACGGAACCGTCCGTGCCGAGGTTGCCGCCGAATTTGCTGAAACCGTGTCGCACTTCGCCAACTGTCCGCAGGCGATTATCGCTGAGGCAATCGACGATGACGGCGACGCCGCCGGGCGCATAGCCTTCATAGCGCATCGCTTCGTAATTGACGCCCTCGAGTTCGCCCGTCGCTTTCTTGACGGCGTTATCGATGGAATCGCGCTTCATGTTCTGCACCAGCGCCTTATCAATGGCGGTGCGTAAACGCGGATTGTGATCCGGATCGCCGCCGCCTTCGCGCGCTGACACTGTAATTTCGCGGATGAGCTTGGTAAAAACCTTGCCCCTCTTCGCATCCTGCTTACCCTTGCGGTGCTGGATATTCGCCCATTTGGAATGACCGGCCATCGCCGTTTGTTACCTTCGATTGCAATCTTGCAATTATACCAGCGCGCACCAACGCTGCCGTTTCGCGCTAGGCGAACGCGGCGTACAGCGCATCCGGCGTGACGCCGAGAAGTCTGCGCGTGTCGCGCCGCAAGTTCGATGGCGTCCCGCAGCCCAGCGCATGCACGGCCGACTCCACACTGTAATCGCGGCGGGTTGCGATTTCGACGGCGCGCGAGGAACGCAGCAAGTCAATCTGCCGCTGGTACGTCGTTCCATGCGTTGCGAGCCGTCGCTTCAGCGTCGCGGGGCTCATGTCGAGTTGCCGCGCGCACGCTGGTAACGTCAAGTCGGGCCATGCCGTTAAACGATGCCGGATATCTTCCAGGAACGTCCGCGGTGCGGCTTGCGTAACGACCTCCGTGCGGGAGTGTTCGATGCAAATCAGGTTGGCGGGTTGGGCAAAGTGAATTTTTGGGCCCAAAAACGCCCACGCATCCGGAAAATCTTCCGCCCGGCGATGCTTGAAGTAATACGTCCAGACGGCATCCTCGCCGACCTGGCTGCGCAGCGTCTCATGCATGTACGTCGCGAATGCAATGGCGTGCGAGACATGTCCAGAGAGATCCGAATGTGCGCCTTCCCAGGCGATCCAGGTCTTCGCGCCGTGACTCCACGTGGACGTGGACCACAGCGGCAATGCGTCGAGGCACCCCTGCTGCGCGGCACGGGCACCGAGGATGAATGCCGTGTCTGTGCCGATCTTGGCTTCGCACACATTGCGGAAAAGTTGCTGCAGTTGCCGCGGCGTGATGTATTTCGCGGGATCCAGCCAATCATCCTGAAACAGGCCAGTTCCTTGCAGCAATGACCGGGAGTCGGCACCGCGGTTGTTCGCCGCGCGCAGCCAGCTCGCCGGCAATTCGCAGGCCGCGAAAACTGCACTGTCTATGTGCGTCAATTCCTGCACGTCTCGTTAAGCCGGACTCGTTTGGGTTGGTGCATGCGGTTGCGATGACAGCGCCAGATCCGTTGCCGTTGCACGCGCCCGCACATTCATCCGGATGCCTTCCGCGTCACGGAAGCACGTTGCCTCCACCGCCTTGCGCAGTTCATCCGCGATTTGTCGCGCACTTGCCAACGAGGTTGCAGGAAGCAAAATCGAAAATTGATCCCCCGCCTTGCGGCAGACGAGATCACCGTCGCGGAGATTCAATGCCAGCACTTGCGCCAGCGTTTGCAACACATGGTCACACGCATCTGCGCCGTGATCCAAGTTCAATTGACGGAAGGCCATCAAGTCGAGATTGATGATGCTGGCGGGGGCACCTTTTTGACGTAATTGTTCCGATTGCGCAGCGAAATATGCGACGCGGCTGACGGGTGTCAACGCATCGAAATGGCGATGGTCGCGCACATCACCTTCCCGCGTGCGCAACTGCCGCGAAATGCCCAACTGTTCGCGATGCCACGCATAAATGCCGAACGTGGTGACGATCCAACCCATCAACATCGGGACGGACTCAATCATCGAACGCCAACCGATCGCTGCCGGCAACTTGAAAAATTCGTCGAGCGCATCGACCCACATGCCGATGAACAAGCTGCCCAGACCCCAGGCAAGCAAGTTGGTCACATGCCCCTTTGGACGCCCCATCAAGACCAGCAAAAACCACGTCAAAACCATCAACGCACCACCACCCTCACCGATGATGTCCGTCCACTTCAATGCGCCCGTTTCAATCAATGCGCCGCGCGTTGCCATCAATGCCGATGCGAACAGTGTGACGAGTGCAAGGGCAACGACTTTGCGCGCGTGTAATTTCAAATGATGTGACATGTTTCCTCCAACGTATGTGCATTAGAACAGCGGGAGATGACAGGCGTATGTATTTTTGAGGGGAAATCAAAATGGCTCACGCAATCGCACGGAATGTCACATGGACGCAATGCGTGGATTCGAGGATAGCTGCAACGCCGAACTTGCGGCCATCCATCACCGGAGCTCAACAGTGTCTGTTTCAAATTACCCCCGTCGTGCGGTCCTTTTCGTCTCGCTCGCAACGGCCATGACTGCCATGGCCGCGACTGCTGCGGCACAGGATGCAACATCATCCAGCGTCAATGTCGGTACGGTTGTCGTGTCCGGCCAAGCGCAGCAACTCAACCGCGCCTTGCGCCAGCAGGAGCAATCCGACCGTGTTGAAAGCGTCGCGCATGCCGATGACATCGGTCAATTGCCCGACGAAAATGCCGCCGAAGCATTGCAACGTCTGAGCGGTGTTTCCGTGCAACGCGATCAAGGTGAAGGCCGCTTCGTCACCGTCCGCGGCATGGCACCCGACCTCAACACTGTGACCATCAATGGTGCAACGATTCCTGCACCGGAAGCCGGACGACGTGCGGTTGCGATGGATGTTTTGCCATCGGAGCTGGTCGAGTCGCTCGCTGTCGTCAAAACGTTGACGCCCGACATGGATGCCAATTCGCTTGGTGCCACGATTGAAGTCGAAACGCTCACCGCATTCGACCGTCGTAAACCACTGCGCACTGTGACGTATGAAATGGGGCACAACGAACTCGTTGGCCAAATCAGTCCGAAGGTCTCGGGCGGTTTCACGCACCGTTTCGGCGGAACGCCCGGAAAGGAAACCGTTGGCTTGGCCATTGCAGCGAGCTGGCAGCACCGTACGCTGGGTTCCGACAACGTTGAATCCGGTGGTGCCTGGTCGTTCGACGGCAGTGGCAAGGCCGAAGGTCTGGAAGAATTCCAGCAACGCGAATACAACATCATCCGCAACCGCAAAGGTCTCGGCATCAATCTCGATTTCCGTCCAAACGCCGGCGGCCGCTATTACATACGCACGCTCGCGACGCAATTCGATGATCGCGAATCACGTGATTCGATGGCCTACAAATTCAAAAAGGAAATGATGCCCGGCGACATCGGCACCATCAAGGCCGAACGTGCATTGAAAGCGCGGGACCAGGACCAATCCATGCGCAGCTTCGTCGTCGGTGGCAATCAGCAGTTCGGTGCATGGGATCTCAACGGCCAAATTTCACACAGCTACGCTGACGAGAAATCCGTGGGCTCCAGCGGCGACACCTTCGCCGGCACGCGCGATTTCACGGGCTTTAGCTTCAGCGGCACCGACGAATTGCTGGCCAACTTGCCGGCGGCCATTCTCGATCCGCGCAACTTCAATTTCAGCAAAGTGAAATGGCAGGAATCCCATCACACCGACCGCATCAACGGTGGTCAGCTGGATCTGAGCCGTCACTTCAGCTCGGGCAATGTCGAACACGAAATCAAGGGTGGCATCAAACTCTCGCGACGCGACAAGGTCAGTGAAGCGGATGTCTGGTCCTTCAAGAAAATCGGCAAATTCCCGATCAACTTGACGGAGTATCTCACCGCCAATCCGGTTGATAACCGCTACGGCAGTTTCGGCAATGCACTCGACTGGAAAAAACTCAACGCCGTCTTCCAGCAATTCGCAACGCCTGCCAACTTGAGCGACGAAGACTCGAAGATTGATGACTACCGCATCCGCGAAAACATCGATGCCGCGTACATCATGGACCGCATGGTGATCGGCAACTGGCGCATCATCGGTGGCGTCCGCCGCGAAGCGACGCGCATCAATTCGGAAGGCACCGGCATTTTGGACGGTGACTTTTCACCGCTGACCATTTCGCAACGGTACACGCACATCCTTCCGAACTTGCAGGCGATCGGCAAATTCGGCGAGCGCACCATCTTGCGCATGGGCGCCACCAAATCCGTCGTCCGCCCGACGTTTGAGCAGATCTCACCGAACTTCGTGGATGACGGCGAAGAAGAAGCAGTCTTCGGCAATCCGAACTTGCAACCAATGACGTCCGTCAATCTGGACTTCGGCATCGAGCATTATTTCGGAGACGTGGGACTGATCTCCGCACATGCTTTCCGCAAAAACCTGCGCAACTTCACCTACCTCACCGACCTCGCCGGCACTCCCGGCCGTTGGTTGAACTACGATGCCGCGGAAACGTTTGCGAATGGCGCGAAGGGTCATATCAATGGCATCGAACTGGGCTATTCGACGCGCTTCGCCGGCAACTTTCTGTTCAACGCCAACGTCACGCTGACGAAGTCGAGCGGTGATATTTTGCGCGACGGTTCGATCGAAACCATCCGCCTTCCGAACCAGTCCGACCGCGTCGCTAATGTCATGGTCGGTTGGGAAAACGAGGCCATCAGCCTGCGCCTCGCCGCCAATCACAAGTCCGACTATCTGTTCGAAACGCATGCAACGGATGCGACGTCGGATGTTTTTGCCGATGCACAGACATTTGTTGACTTCACGGCGCGCTATCGTGTGTCACCGAATGCGCAGCTGTCCTTCTCGGCCAATAACTTGACCGATCAAACCTATTACAACTATCAATACCGCCGTCCCTATAACGCGCAGCTCGAGTCTTACGGCCGCACCTATAAACTGGCCATCACCTGGAACTTCTAATGCCCCTGAAAATTCACTCACTCACTGCCGCCACCTCGCTGGCGCTCATGCTCCTCGCTTCACCGTCCATTGCCGCAACCGGTGGATCGCAGGTCCGTATTGACAGCAAACTGCAGCAAGTCGTCATTGACTCGGGCAGCCGTCAAACGAAAATTCCGGCGACGCATTTTCCACTCGAATCCACCTGCGATTTCGTCGATGCCGCGGGCAATCACCTCGTCACGCTCGTCGGTGAAGAAGGCCGCGGACAACAGTGGCAGGTCGGCGACAAGCAAGGACTTCTGCCGACGCCGGTGAAGGTCCGGGATATCGCACTGCCTCCGACTGCCACAACTTGCGTAATCGATCCGATCAGCGCTACCTTGTTCGTCAATGAAGAAGGCGTTGGCTTGTGGGCGTATCCGGCGGATGCCGAGAGCGAAACATCGCGAACGGCCGTCTTGCTCGAATCGCCGTACAGCGAATTCAAGAACATTGCCGCGTTTACCGCAGTCGGTGGTCAGGTTGTCGTCGCGGATCCGAAGTTGGATGTTTTGGCAATTCTGACACCGGACAGCAAAGGTGTCTGGAAGGAAACGAAGCGCATTCCCGGCGGTGGTTTGGACGCGCTGGACGTGGAGATTCTCAAAGTCCGTCAGTTTGTGCCGGGAACTTTGACGCTGCATGCGATCGGAGACGATGGTGAGCGTGACATCAAGGTGCCATGGGGATCAATGCTGGATAGCCGTAATGCAACGACGGCCGTACCGACTGTCACGGTCAAGCCATCGGCGCAAACGACTCCCGTGGCACGCATGGGCGACGCTGCGGATGATCCGGCCATTTGGGTCCATCCACGGGATGCGCGCAAGAGTCTCGTGTTAGGGACGGACAAGCAAGGTGGACTGCAGGTTTTTGATCTGCAAGGAAAGCGCTTGCAGGACTTGCGGATTGGACGTGTCAACAATGTGGACGTTCGTAGCGGCCGCATCGGCAACCGCATGATGCACATTGCAGCGGCGAGCAACCGGGACAATGAGACGCTGCACTTGTTTTCGATTGATGAAGCGACCGGCAAGGTGAAGGCAATCGGTGAAGTGCCTACGCAGCATAAGGAAATCTACGGACTGTGCATGGCGAAGGACCGTAATGGTGCGATGTACGTGATTGCCAACCAAAAAGACAGCCTATTCGTGCAATACCGCCTGGAACCGAAAGCCGGCAATGGCGTCACGGCAAGCAAGGTGCGGGAATTCAAGCTGGGCTCGCAACCCGAAGGCTGCGTGAGCAATGACCGTACCGGTGAATTGTTCGTGGGCGAAGAAGCGGAGGGAGTGTATGTTTTGGCACTTGATCCCAACGCATCTACGGCAATGCGCGATGTCATCAAAGTCGGCGATGTGCTGCACAAGGATGTCGAAGGGCTTGCCATCTACAATGGTGCCAAGCGCGATTACCTGATTGTTTCGAGTCAGGGCAATGACCGTTACGTCGTGCTGGATGCGCAAGCACCGTACCAGGTGCGTGGCATCGTGCGCATCATGGCCGACGCCCGCACTGGCATCGATGGCGCATCGGAAACGGATGGTCTCGAAGTAACTTCAGCGAATCTAGGCGGCATCTATTCGCAAGGAATGTTCGTAGTGCAGGACGGCCGCAAGCGCATGCCTGAAGCACCGCAGAACTTCAAGTACGTTCCGTGGCGTTCGATCGCTGAGGCGCTGAAGCTCGACTAAGCCGGGCGGCGGTAAATGAATTCCCGGTCGCGTGCTTCACCGACCGGGTATTCGTATTCACCGGCATGCTCGAAACCGTAGCGGGCGTAGAAGCGTTGAGCACCCTCGTTTTCGCTGTAAACCCCGAGCCACAGCGTGCGTGGTCCGTTCTTCAGCAAATCTTGCATCACCACATCCATCATGATCGCGCCAAGTCCCTGCCCCGTGCGCGATGGATCCACATAAAACCGCTTGATTTCACCGTCACCTGCAACAATTTCCGGGTGTGGCAAAGTGGCCTTTCCGATCAATGCGAAACCGACTGCATCGTCACCATCGAACAGTAGCCAAGTCGCATTTGAAGGATTCGTCAGCGTCTCAATGATCGCCTGTTCGCCGTAAGCCAAATGCAGGTAGTCCGTCAGATCCTTGGTGCTGTATAGATGCCCAAATTTCTCGACGAACGTTGCATTCGCCATGCGCGCGACGAGATCGGCATCATCCACCGTTGCCTTGCGCGCACTGAGATTGCCGCCTAATTTCACTCGGACTTTGCAGCCTTCGGTCGAACGCTGATGTGCACTTCCGCCAACTGCTCATCCGGCAATGGCGATGGCGCATCGGTGAGCAAGCATTGTGCGCCGGTGGTTTTCGGAAATGCAATGACGTCACGGATGGATTCCGTACCGGCCATCAACGCCGCGATCCGGTCGATACCGAACGCCACGCCACCATGCGGCGGCGCGCCGTACTTCAATGCATCCAGCAAAAACCCGAACTTCGCCCGTTGCTCTTCCTCGTTGATGCCAAGCAAGTCGAACACCGCGGATTGCATCTGAGAATTGTGGATGCGGATCGAACCACCACCAATTTCGTTGCCGTTGAGCACCATGTCGTAGCCGCGGGACACGGCGTTCCTCGCGTTGGCCTTCAGGTCTTCAATGTCATTCACTGCTGGTGCCGTGAACGGGTGATGCAATGCGACGTAGCGGCCCGCTTCATCGTCATATTCGAACATCGGGAAGTCGGTGACCCACAAAGGCTTCCAATCGCCGTCGCGCATCAAGCCGAGGTCCTTGCCGAGTTTCAGGCGCACCGCACCCATGAAGTCTGACGCGACTTTCTCGCTCGAAGCACCAAACAAAATCAAATCACCCGCAACCGCACCCGTGCGCTCAAGCAACGCAGCCAATGTCGCTTCATCGAGGAACTTCGCGATTGGAGAGTTGACGCCTTCGGCTTCGACCTTCATCCAGGCCAAGCCCTTCGCGCCGTATTTCGCGGCGTGCGCAGCAACTTCATCAATTTGCTTGCGCGACATCGTCGCCGCACCCGGCGCACGCAACGCAATCACGCGGCCGTCTTCCGAGTTAGCAATGTCGGCAAACACCTTGAATTCAGAGGTTTCGACAAGATCGGCAATATCCGTAAACGCCATGTCGAAACGCAGGTCTGGCTTATCCGAACCATACAGGCGCATCGCTTCCGCATACGTCATGCGTGGGAATGGATTCACGAGTTCAACGCCTTTCACTTCACGGAACACGTGACGGATCATGTCTTCGGTCAGGTCTTGCACGTCCTTTTCGGTCACCCACGCGAACTCCATGTCGAGTTGCGTAAATTCCAGCTGACGGTCAGCACGCAAGGCTTCATCACGGAAACAACGCGCAACTTGATAGTAGCGGTCGAAGCCGGCCATCATCAAAATCTGCTTGAACAACTGCGGCGATTGCGGCAACGCATAGAATTCACCGGCATGCATACGTGCAGGCACGAGGAAGTCACGCGCACCTTCCGGTGTTGCCTTCGTCAAAATCGGCGTCTCAATATCCTGGAACCCGCGGTCATCAAGATACTTGCGCAACTCGCGGACAAGCTTCGTGCGCGTACGCATCATCGCCTGCATTTCCGGGCGGCGCATGTCGAGGTAGCGGTACTTCAAACGCGTTTCTTCGCCGGGATTCTCGTGTGCGTGGAACGGCAATGGCTCTGCCTTGTTCAACACGTTGATTTCCTTGGCGAGGATTTCGACTTGGCCGGTACGGATTTTGTCATTCACTGAATGGCGCTTGCGCACGACACCCGTGATCTGCAGGCAGTATTCGTAACCCAGTTGCGATGCCGTTGCGATCACGGCCGCATTGTTCGGATTGTCTGCATCCGGTTCCGCTACAACTTGCACGATCCCTTCATGGTCACGCAGATCGATGAAGCAAACGCCACCGAGGTCGCGGGCCACGTCGGCCCAACCGCAAAGCGTCACTGTTTGTCCAATCATCGACTCGTCGATCAAGCCGCAGAAATGCGTCCGCATGTTTATGTAAACTCCGAAAAAATTCTATTGTCAGTCCGCAGACTTCGAATCTGCTGACGGTGCCGATGGTGCGTCGGCGAGATTGCGCTTCTTGTCCTTATCCGACTTGAAATCCGTTTCATACCAACCGCCGCCGGCCAGTCGAAACTGTGGCGCGGTCAATTGACGGTGCACGGATTCCTTGCCGCATGACGGACAAGTCGTGGGATCTGGGTCAGACATGCGCTGCAGACGATCGAAATCATGACCGCAGGCATCACAATGAAAGGCATAGATAGGCATAACCCACTATTTTAAGCGTTTCAGCCCCACGAATCCACGCATTTGCGCGGTTCTTACTCGTAAAACTCCAGCAGTTCCTCTTCGGCCTGCGCCAATCGTGCAGCCACTTGAGAGCGTTCTGCGACCAGGGCATTCGCCTTGTCGATGTCGGCATTGAACAGCTCGGGATCGGCGAGGTCGAGATCGATCGTTTTGAGCTGCGATTCGAGCTCCGCAACCGTGGCTTCTGCACTGGCCAATTTGTGCGTGTTGACCTTGCGCGGCTTCGCGGCAGACGGTGGAGGCGGTTCAACTTGAGCGACCGGCGTTGGTTTGCCCGCTTTCTTCGCACCATCACCGCTGTTATCACGCGTCCGCAGCCACGAAGCGTACTCATCCAAATCGCCGTCAAACGGCTGCGCAACACCATCCGCAACGCGCCAGAACGTATCGCAAACCAATCCGATCAAGTGTCGATCGTGCGAGACCATTACGATCGCACCGTCAAAATCACTCAACGCCTCCGCCAGCGCTTCACGCATCTCGAGATCCAAGTGGTTTGTCGGTTCGTCGAGCATCAGAACGTTCGGTTGTTGGAACGCAATCATCGCCAAAGCCAATCGCGCCCGCTCGCCACCGCTGAAACCATCGACCGATTCAAACGCGCGGTTACCCGGGAAATTCCACTTACCCAGGAAGTCACGCAAGACCTGCGTCGACGCATCCGGTGCCAAGTCCGACAGATGATCAATCGGCGAGCGGCCCTCCTGCAATGATTCGACCGTGTGTTGCGCGAAGTAGCCAATCCGCAGATCCGGATGCGCACCACGTTCGCCGCTGAGCAACGGAATTTCCTTCGTCAGCGATTTCACGAGCGTGGACTTACCCGCACCATTCGGTCCGAGCAACGCGATGCGATCGCCCGCTTCCAACGCAAACGACACGTTATCGAGAACCACGTGATCGCCATAACCACAATCCGAATCGGTCACGCGCAACAAGGCGTGCGGCAACTTCACGGGCTCAGGAAATTCGATATGCAACGAACGTTCCGCACGAACGGCTTCCGTACCTTGCAACTTCTCGAGACGCTTCATGCGGCTTTGTGCCTGCTTCGCCTTCGATGCCTTGGCCTTGAAGCGATCGATGAACTTTTGGAGGTGTTCCCGCTCCGCCTGTTCCTTCTCGTGCGCAATCTGTTGCAAACGCAAATGCTCAGCACGTTGACGCTCGAACTGCGTGTAATTGCCGACGTACAGCTTCACGCGGTTGTCGTTCAAATGCACGGTATGCGTCGTCACACCATCGAGGAACTCACGGTCGTGCGAAATCATCAGCAATGTGCCCGGATATTTCAGCAACCATTGCTCAAGCCACAACACCGCATCGAGATCCAAGTGGTTCGTTGGTTCGTCGAGCAGCAACAGATCCGACGGCATCATCAATGCACGCGCAAGATTCAATCGAACACGCCAACCACCTGAAAATGCCTTCACCGGACGATCATGGGTATCTGCGCTAAAACCCAGCCCATGCAGCAACTTCCCCGCTCGCGCCGTGGCGTCATAGCCCTTCAGCGCCTCCATCTGCAGATGCGCCTCGGCAACCGCTTCCCAGTCTTCGCGTTCAACCGCTTCCCGCTCGGCAACGATCACGCGATGGACCGCGTCATCACCCGACAAAACAAATTCCAGCGCCGACTCTTCCAGCGCAGGAGTTTCCTGGGCAACCGAGGCGATGCGCACGCGGTTGGGCACATCGATATCACCGGTGTCAGCTTCAACTTCACCTTGAATCGCTGCAAACAGTGACGACTTCCCCGTTCCATTGCGACCGATGACGCCAATGCGCCAGCCGTTGTGCAATGTGAGGTCGACGTTGGACAGCAGCAGTCGCTCACCGCGGCGTAACGCAAAATTCTTGAACGCAATCATGGTGAATATTGTAAAGCCTGCTAGCTGATACCATGACCGCATGACTCATGCGACATCGCTAATTTTTATCTTGACGGCGGGCTTTGTTCTCGCTTTCATCTTTGGAGCGATCGCTTCACGCCTGAAACTCTCGCCATTGGTGGGCTACATCCTCGCCGGTGTCATCGCAGGCCCCTTCACACCGGGCTTCGCCGCCGATCCGAATCTGGCACAGCAACTTGCAGAAGTCGGTGTGATCCTGCTGATGTTCGGCGTCGGTCTGCATTTCTCGATTGACGACCTGCTCTCCGTCCGCAATACTGCGCTGCCCTCTGCCCTGATCCGCGTCAATGTGTTCACATTGGTTGGCTGGGGCGCTGCCGTGATGTTCGGCTGGGGTCACGGCGCCGGTCTCGTTTTCGGCCTCGCGTTGTCGGTCGCCAGTACGGTGGTTTTGTTGCGCGCCTTGGAATCCCGCGGGCAAATCGAAACCGAAAAAGGCCGCACGGCAATCGGCCTTCTGGTCGTCGAAGATTTGATCTGTGTGTTCACGCTGGTGATGTTGCCGGTGATTGCACCCTATTTTGTCGGTGGCGCGGAGCCAAGTGCATTCGCATTGATCAAGGCCATCGGCATCGCGATCTTCAAAGTCGGTGCGTTCGTTGCATTGATGCTCATCGTGGGAACACGCATGATTCCTTGGGTACTGGAAAAAACCGCCGCCCTCGGCTCACGCGAACTCTTCACTCTGGGCATCCTCGCCATTGCTTTGGGTGTGGCGTTCGGCTCATCGTATTTCTTCGGAGTGTCGTTTGCGTTGGGAGCGTTTTTTGCAGGGACGTTGTTGAACGGATCGGAGTTCAGCAAGCAAGCCGCAGACGAAACGTTGCCATTGCGCGATGCATTCGCCGTCTTGTTCTTCGTGTCCGTCGGCATGTTGTTCGATCCGCTCATCTTCATTGAAGAGCCGCTGAAAGTTTTGATCACCGTGTTGATCGTCGTCGCCGTGAAAGCGTTGCTCGGCTACTTGATCGTTTATTTCGTCACCAAGCAAAAAGGCGCCGGCATCCTCGCAGGTGTCGGTCTCGCACAGATTGGCGAATTTTCCTTCATTCTCGGATCGCTTGGATTGTCGCTGAAAATGTTGCCGAAGGATGGCGCGGACATGATCCTCGCCGCAGCGATCGTGTCGATCATGCTCAACCCTTTCATGTTGAAGATTTTTGATCGCTGGAAAGCGAAGCAGGACCTCATTGACACAAGTGATCGCGCGTATCAATTGATACCCACGCCGGAAAGCGAACTCAAAAGCCACGTCATCGTCGTCGGCTTCGGCCGCGTGGGTCAGGAGATCGCAAATGTCTTGAAGCCGCGTGGCGTATCACTCGCGGTGATTGATGCGGAGTTGCGCTGGATCGAGAAGGCGCGCGAACAAAGCATCCCTGCAATGCTCGCAAACGCGAACAACCCGGGTGCCTTGAGTGCGCTAAGCCCGCAGACGGCTACGATTGCGATCATCGCCATTCCAAATGTGTTGGAAGGTGGCGAAATCATCAATCACTTGCGTCAACTGAATCCCAGCTTGAGCATCATCGCGCGTGCGCATAGCCAAGCCGCAATGAAGCATTATCTCGAGCATGGCGCCGATGCGGCGGTACTCGCAGAGCGCGAGCTCGCACATAGCCTTGGTGAGATGGTGATGGCACTGCCCCAGTATCGAGGCAGTGCGCAGCTTCCCCAAACCGTTCGCTGATTACTGGCTGTAACGCAGCGTCAGCAGCCAGTTGCGACCTGGCTCGTTGTACCACGAAGCGCTTTCGTAGAAGCGGTTAAACACATTTTCGACGCTAGCATCCAAACGCCACGATGGTGTCAACGCGTAGCTCGTGCGCAGATCCAGTCGGCCATAACCACCCAGTGCCGTGCGATTCGCTAACTCTTCGTAACGCTTGCTCAGTGCCATGAACGTACCGCCCACACGGAAACGATCACTCAAAGGATAATCCGCATCGATGCGCGCCATGTTCTTCGCACGGCGTGGCAATAACTTACCGTCGTACATTCCGCCGTCTTGCTTCGGCGAAAGGAACGTCAACTGCGAGTTCAACTGCAGATCGCCGGCGCGAGCTTGGTGCTGCAATTCCAGACCGCGCAACAAAGCGTGATCGATATTGTTCGGACCACCGTAAGGTGGCAACGAAGAATCGTGTGCAATCAGGTTGTCGACCTTGTTCTGGAACGCATGTGCGGACCAAGTGCCATACAACGACTTACGCGTCAGTCCCACTTCAATGTTGCGTGCGCTTTCCGGCTTCAAGTTCGGATTGCCGTAGTACGGGTAGTACAACTCGTTGAACGATGGTGCCTTGTACGCAGTACCTGCGGACAACGTCAGCTTGGTGCGCGAATCAAACGCGAGACCCCAAATGATGCTGCCCGTGGTTTTGCCACCGAATTGCGAGTTGTCATCACGGCGTGCATTCAACTGCAAATCATGGCGCTCTGCGAAGTGCGTCGAGAACTGCGAATACAGCGCACGGTTGTAGCGTTGCCGCGAAGCGAAATTGGTATCGCCGCCGATGCGGTCACGCAGACCATCCCAACCGACGATCAACTTGGACGCATCCGCAACGGCGAACTCACCTTGCAAACCGGCGCTTGCACGACGACTGGAAACCGAACCGACATACTTGCCGTTGTGCGAACTGATGCTGTCGTCAAAGCTTTGACCGACCTTCACCAACAACGATGCCCGTGGATTGAAAGAGACGCGCGTATCCAAACCAAAAACGTGTTGCTCCACATCCGCATGATTGGAGTATGAGCCGTCAAAATCGTTTTTGCCCTTAATAAACAACGCAGTCGCATTTGACGTCACGCGGTCGGTCCACTTCACGGTACCGTTCGCCGACACCGAATTATTCGTGTAACCATCGCGATCCGGTTCATCGGTGTAGCAACCCTTGAACAAGGTGCCACTACCGCGACATGCGTTGATGCCATCAGTATCCGTATGCGCAAAGTTCACGCCGAAACGCGTACGTTCCGTGCTACCTGCAACACCGGCTGACAAGCTGCGATAGTTATTCGAGCCAACCGCAACGCTGAAGTTTGGACGTACACCCGTTGCATCCTTACGCGTAAAAATTTGCACGACGCCGCCAATCGCATCCGAACCATACAAGGACGAGAATGGACCACGCACGATTTCAATGCGGTCGATTTGATCGAGTGGAATGTCCTGGAATGCTTCTTTACCTGCAGTTGCCGAACCCACGCGCACACCGTCGATCAGGAACAAGACATGATCCGATTCGGTACCACGCAAAAACATCGAGCTTTCCTTACCCATGCCGCCCATGCGCGTCGTCGTGATGCCGGCGCTGGCTTGCAGCAAGTCACCCAGCGAACGTGGTTGCAGACGCTCAATGTCCGTACGCGTAATCACGGTATTCGCAACGAGTGATGGATCCTGTCCTTCAATCGAACGCGTGCCGGTCACCAGCACGGTGTCGCCGACCTTGATGACGTCCTGCGCGTTCGCGCTCGCGCCAATCAACGCCAGTGCCAGGATGGAAAACTTAAATTTTGAACTCACGTAACAACTCCCATTCACCCGCCTACCCGCGGGCCTGTCCATTTTGAAAAAATGCATTGGGAGCATTGCAGAATGCGCAATCAAACGAATACCGGCGCACCCACAACAGCGCCCGCCGCGCTAAGGGTTTACCTCGGGCCGGTCTCCGGGCTTGTGCATTGACGGGAGCGAGCTCCTGCCGGGAATCCGGCCTTCCCGTGACTTGCGGTCACAGTGGCGAATCGGACTCCAAAAACACTTACCGTTGCGGGGGCAGCTTTGGACTTGCACGTCACCGCGCTCACCAAATTCCCGTTTCAACTCCGCGATCACGACGAAGTCACCTGAAGTGCGGACATTATAGTCGATGTCGGGATTTAATAATTTTTTGTGAACGTATTGACAAGGATTTGTTATGAGCGTATCTGTAAAAAATTACCGACGCGCACTTGCGGGTCATTCAACTAGGAGAGCACGAATGGTTCGAAATACTCTGTTTTTGGCCCTGACGAGTGTGCTCGTCAGCAACGTTTCAATTGCGCAGGATGCGCCAGCGCCGGAACCCGCGGCGAAGAAAGTCGGTCAGGTGATTGTCACGGGTACCCGTGTGCAGAATCGCACGGTTGCGGAGTCGTCCGCGCCCATCGACGTGATTTCACCCGCCGCTCTTGAAGCGACCGGTACAACCGAATTGGCCACTGCACTATCACGTGCGTTGCCATCCCTGAACTTCCCCCGCCCTGCAATTACCGACGGCACCGACGCTGTACGTCCAGCGCAACTGCGGGGGCTCGCGCCGGACCAAGTGTTGATTTTGATCAACGGCAAGAGAATGCACACCACCGCGATGTTGAACCTCAACGGTTCTCAAGGTCGCGGCTCGTCGCCGGCGGACTTAAATACCATTCCCATTGCCGCGGTTGAGCGTGTCGAAGTTCTGCGTGACGGCGCGTCGGCGCAATATGGTTCAGATGCCATCGCCGGCGTGGTCAACGTGGTCCTGAAAGGTTCGGGCTCAGGTGGCGGTGTTGGCTTACGCGTGGGTCAATATAAGGAAGGTGATGGTGACTCCGCGCAGTTGACCGGCGACAGCGGATTCCGCTTCGCTGATGGCCAAGGCACCGTCCATGTTGCTGCGCAGATCCTGCGCAATGACCAAACCAACCGCGCCCGTGCATTCATCGGCCCACAGACTCCGACGTCCGCACCAACCGATCGTGTCGTGCAACGTTTCGGTGATCCTGAAATTCATCAAAATGCACTCTCCTACAGCGCGCGCTTCAACGTCAGCGAAGCCATGACCGGTTATTCCTTCGCGACGTTCGCCTATCGCAATGCGCTCTCGAACGGTTACTTCCGCCCGGCTGGCGATTCGCGCAACATTCCGTCAATTTATCCGAATGGCTTTTTGCCACAGATCCGTAATCGCACGAAAGATCAGACGATTGTATTTGGTGTCCGCGGCCAAACGATTGGCGACACCCGTTATGACGTGAGCTACAACCATGGTCGGTCGTACATCAGCTTCGGTGTCGAAAATTCCTTGAACCGTTCGATTGGTCCGACGTCGCCGACTAAGTTTTTTGCGGGTGATCTCGATCTCAAACAAACCGTATTCAACATTGATCTGAGCAACCAGATCGGTATCGGACTGGAGCTTCCACTGTCCGTCGCATATGGCATTGAATATCGGACTGAGCGATTCGACCAAGGGCCAGGTGACGTTGCGTCTTACATCAACGGTGGTGTCAGAATCAACGGTGCGCCAGCGCCATCCGGATCGCAGGTTTATCCGGGCTTCCGTCCGTCGGATGCGGGGCAATTTTTCCGTCACTCCCATGCGGGATACATCGACTTGGAAGCGAATCCATTCGATGCGTTGACGCTTGGCTTGGCAGGTCGATTCGAGAAGTTCAGCGACTTCGGCTCTACATCATCCGGAAAGCTTTCGGCCCGGTATGAGTTCTCCCCTGCCATTGCAATGCGCGGCACTTATTCGACAGGCTTCCGCGCACCGTCATTGCAGCAGCAGTATTTCCAATCGACATCGACGAACTTCATTTCCGTCGCCGGCGTGGGCTCGGTTCCGTTTGAGATCCGGACCTTCCGTGTCAACGATCCAGCTGCAATCGCGTTGGGTGCAGAGAAACTACGTCCGGAAGAATCCAAGAATGCCTCGCTCGGTTTGGTGCTGCAAACGAATGGCGGTCTCTACGTGACACTCGATGCCTATCAGATCCAAGTCAAGGATCGCATCGTCCTGTCCGAAAACCTGACCTCCGCCGCAGTGCGGACGTACTTGAACACGCATGGCTTTCCGGATGTCGGTGGTGGGCGTTACTTCACGAACGCGATTGATACCACAACGCGCGGGTTCGACATTGTCGGTACGTATCGCACGAAATTGGCTACGAGCTCCATCGACTGGACCGTCGGTTATAACCGGAACAAGACGTCGATTGATCGCATCGCCGCCAATCCGGCATCACTGATGGCGATTGATCCGAACGCGCTGCGTTTTGGCCGGACGGAAGTCGGTCGATTGGTTGTGGGTTCGCCGCGTGACAAGTTCAGTGCGAACGCGATTTTCAGGACCGGTCCTTTCACCTTCAGTGCTATGGCGACACGCTACGGCGAGTTCACTGTCCGTGGTGCAACAACTGCGTTGGATCAAACCTTCTCGGCTAAGTGGCTCGGCGATTTGAGTGCTGGCTACAAGTTCGGCGCATTTGATTTCACCGTCGGCGCAGACAATGTCTTTGACACGTATCCGGATGAAGTGATTTTGGCCAACTCCACAGGCGGTCAGCTGCCGTACTCGGGTTCCTCGCCGTTCGGATTTAACGGTGCCTTCTATTGGGCGAAGCTTGGTTACAGCTGGAAGTAATCCCTTCGCACTTTGAAGCAGATGCGGCGGCCTACGGGTCGCCGTTTTTGTTGGCGTGATTTCCATCACGGGTCGCGCAAACCTGTAAGGTTTCGTGAAGTGGTTGACAATTTTTTGTTAGCAGGCTATCAGTGAGATGGGAGCGAAATTTTTCTGCACCGCAACAAGAAGGAGATTCAAGGATGGTACGAACTACATTATTTGTCGCATTGGCGACGGCGTTGGTAAGCACCAGCGCATATGCGCAGACAGCGCCTGAAGAGAAGGCGCCGCAGAAAGTTGGTCAGGTGATCGTGACAGGTACGCGCGTTGCAAATCGCACCGTTGCAGAGTCAACCGCACCGATCGACATCATTACACCCGCAATGCTGGAATCCACCGGCACGACTGAATTGGCGACCGCACTTGCGCGTACATTGCCTTCGTTGAACTTCCCGCGTCCAGCGATCACGGACGGTACTGACGCCGTGCGTCCTGCACAGTTGCGTGGTCTGTCACCGGATCAGGTTTTGGTATTGATCAACGGCAAGCGCATGCATGGCACTGCTTTGGTAAACCTCAACGGTACGCAAGGCCGTGGCTCCTCGCCAGCCGATCTCAATACCATTCCGATGGCTGCCATTGAGCGCGTTGAAGTTCTCCGCGACGGGGCATCGGCGCAGTACGGCTCCGACGCAATCGCAGGCGTGATCAATATCGTGCTCAAGGCGTCGGGCAGCGGCGGCAGCATTAACGCGCGCATGGGTACGATGAAGGAAGGCGACGGCGACAGCTATCAATTGACCGGCAATGCCGGCACGAAATATAGCGATGGCCGCGGTACGATTCACGTTGCCGGCCAAGTGCTGCGCGCCGATCAAACGAACCGCGCACGCGCATTCGTTGGTCCACAGACACCAACTTCAGCACCGACGGACCGAGTGGTGCAGCGTCAGGGCGATCCACAAATCGCGCAGTACGCCCTGTCCTTTAACAATCGTTTCCAATTGACCGACAACGCAAACTTCTATGCGTTCGGCAAAGTATCTCACCGTGACTCGCTATCGAATGGTTTCTACCGTCCTGCAGGTGATTCGCGCAACATTCCGGCGATTTATCCGCAAGGTTTCCTGCCGAAAATCCGCAACATCGCCAAGGATGAATCCTTGGTGGCGGGATTCCGCGGTAAGGTTTTCGGGGATACGCGTGCTGACCTGAGCTACAACTACGGCAACAGTGACCTGACGTTTGATATCGAAAATACGTTGAACCGCTCTTTGGGCCCAACCTCGCCGACACAATTCTATGCCGGTAAGTTGGCCATCCGCCAACAAGTCGTGAATCTTGATATGGACACGACGTTCAATGTTGGCTGGGAGTATCCGTTGTCGTTCGCATACGGTGCAGAATATCGCAAGGAAGAGTTCCGTGAAGGTGCGGGCGAGCAAGGTTCGTACATCAATGGCGGTGCGCTCTTAAACGGCGCTCCAACACCATCGGGCTCGCAAGTTTTCCCTGGCTTCCGTCCCGGAGATGCCGGCAAGTTCTCGCGTGACTCGAAGTCCGTCTACGTCGACGTCGAGGGCAACCCAATTTCCGCGCTGACGTTGGGTCTCGCGGGTCGTTATGAGAATTACAGCGATTTCGGAACCACGACATCGGGCAAGGCGTCAGCACGTTATGAGTTCTCGCCTGCGTTTGCACTGCGTGGCACGTATTCGACTGGCTTCCGTGCACCATCGTTGCAACAGCAATTTTTCCAATCGACATCGACTGGCTTCATCTCAGTTCCAAACGTCGGTACCGTGCCGTTTGAAATCCGCACGTTCCGTGTAAACGATCCGGCGGCGATGGCATTGGGTGCAGAACCACTGCGTGCTGAGAAGTCGAAGAACACATCGCTGGGCGCTGTTTTCCAGACTAACGGTGGACTGTACATCACGGTTGACGCGTACCAAATCAAGATCAAGGACCGCATCGTGCTGTCCGAGAACTTGACGTCTGCTGCAGTGCGCAATTATCTGACGACGCACGGCTTCCCGGATATCGGTGGCGGCCGTTACTTCACCAACGCGATCGATACAACGACGAAGGGTGTTGACGTTGTCGGCACCTACCGCACGACGATGGCCGCCAGCACGATCGACTGGACTGCGGGTTACAACCGTAACAAGACAACGATTGACCGCATCGCTGCGAACCCTGCATCGCTGATGGCGATTGATCCGAACGCAGTCCGTTTCGGACGTCAGGAAACGTCGCGCTTGATCGAAGGCTCACCGAAGGACAAGGTGATGTTGAACGGCCTGTACCGTCATGGACCTTTCAGCTTGAACGCAACTGCAACCCGTTATGGTGAGTTCACGGTGAAGGGCTCGACTGCAGCGCTGGATCAAACCTACGGTGCGAAGTGGGTCGGTGATCTGTCGGCATCGTACCGTGCAGGTGGCTGGGAGTTCACGTTGGGTAGCGACAACATCACGGACACCTATCCGGATGAAGTGATTTTCGCGAACTCCTCAGGTGGTCAGCTCCCTTACTCCACCTCGGCGCCGTTTGGTTACAACGGTTCGTTCTACTACGTGAAAGTTGGATATAGCTGGAAGTAAGTCGAACGGGATGTTCAAGGACGGCGGCCCCAGGGCCGCCGTTTCTCATGGTTTCAACAAAAACTCCAGCGGCACATTAAGTCTCTTATTCCACGATGTTTCGTCGTGGGCCGCGCCTTCAAACTTGCGAGTGATCCAATTCGAGCCTTGCGTGTAGCCCTTTGCTTGCATCACTTGATCCATTTGAATTTGGTATGGCCCGTACGGCGCATCGATCGTCTCCGTGCCGTAATCGAAGTAGATGCGATGGGTCTTGGGGCTTGGTAAATTTTTTCGCAAGTATTTGATCATTGCACCGTCGCCAACCGGCCAGTGCGTGGAGACCGCTGCAACCGCACCGAACACATCCGGATAATCAGCAATGGCGTACAGGGAGATCAGGCCACCCATCGATGATCCCATCATGTAAGTGCTTTCACGATTGGACTGCGTCCGGTAATGCGAATCGATGAAGGGCTTGAGTTCCTTGACGATGAACTTCAGATACTCATCGCTGAGGATTTGATCTTTCATCACCGCAGGTCGGTCCGGCAACACTTGAATCGATACACCCTCGACCGCCTTGCGTGGCATGTACTCTTCGAAGCGCTTATCCGTTTGATCAATGCCAACGACGATGGCGCTGCGGACTTTGCCTTCCTTGATGAGCTTGGTCATGACGTCATCAACTTCCCATGACTGTTGGTTCCAGGTGGTGCTGGCGTCCCAGAGATTTTTGCCATCATGCATGTAGATGACAGGAAACCGTTTGTTGACGTCGCTGAAGTAATCCGCTGGCAGCCAGACCTGTACATTGCGTTTCTCAACGAACTTCGATGGAAACAACGGATAAGGATCGAGCTTGCCGACGATACCCGGTGGTTGCTCGCCCGCAATCGGTGCCATGTAATCTCCCTGAATCATCGGCGTGCACGCGGAGAGAGTCAGTATCAGGGGCAAAAATAACTTTTTCATGGTTGAACCTGCGGGCGGTAGAGCTAACATAATGACATGGTCGACATAAATTCTCCGTATCCGATTACCGCCGAACACGTTGAGCAATTTACGCGGGATGGCTTCATCCAATTGCGCAATGTGCTGAGCGCCGAAACCTTGCAGCATTACGGCGAGGTCATTACGCGTAAGACAATCGAGCTAAACACGCAGACTGTACCAATGGAGGAACGCAGTACTTATGACAGGGCATTTTTGCAGGTCATGAATTTGTGGCGCGAAGATGCGACCGTTAAAGATTTCGTATTAGGTCAGCGTCTAGGACAAATTGCGGCTGCGTTGCTCGGCGTCCGCGGCGTGCGGCTCTACCACGATCAATCGCTGTACAAAGAACCGGGCGGTGGCATCACGCCTGCCCATGCGGATCAATACTACTGGCCACTTGCCTCGGACCGCACGGTCACTGCATGGATCCCTTTGCAAAAGGTGCCCATGAACATGGGTCCACTCGCATTTTTTGCAGGGAGCCAAGGTGTCGAATTCGGTCGAGATCTCGGCATCTCCGACGAAAGCGAACGCGCGATCACGGCGAACATGGAAGCTTCCGGTTTCGAAATCATCAACGAGCCATTCGATCTGGGCGATGTGAGCTTTCACCTTGGATGGACATTCCACCGTGCGGGTCCAAACATATCGGAGACGCCACGGTCCGTGATGACCATCATCTACATGGATGAGGACATGGTTCTGAAATATCCCGAAAATCATATGCAGGTTAATGACTGGAACGCGTGGTGCCCCGGCGCAGAAGTCGGTGAGATCATCCATACGGAATTAAACCCAGTGATTTACTCAGCATGATCAAGCGCATTCTATTTGCAACGCTTCTCGCGTTGAATGCACTGAACGCCAATGCATGGGAACGATTGTCATCATTCAAGGATGAAGCGATTTACCACATTTTCTTCCGCAGTTTCGCGGACAGTAATGGTGACCGTATTGGTGACTTGAATGGACTGACTTCGAAGTTGGATTACATCAAGTCGCTTGGGATGACATCAATACTGCTTACGCCGATTCTGCCATCGCCTTTTTATCACAATTACTTTCCGACGGATTTTTACGGAATCGAGAAGTCATACGGAACTCGTGGGGATTATCTGAAGTTCTTGCGTGAGGCACACAAGCGCGGCTTGAAAGTGTATCTGGATATCGAAATTCAGTATGTCGGTGAAGGTCATCCGTGGTGGACCAAGAACTCAAACCATTTGCTTCGACGCAACCACGTGGTGGAACCATTTCTGACGCAAGCCAAATGGGAAAGCTATGACGGTACCTGGCATGGAATCGCGATGATCGACCTTTCGCGCCCGCAAACGCAGCGCGAAATCGAAAGGGCGATGTTGTTTTGGGCGGATCCACACGGCGACGGAAGCGGTCGTGACGGTGCGGATGGTTTTCGCATCGATCACATGATGGATGATTTGGACAATAAAGGCGTGACCAAAAACCTATTCGCCAACTTGTGGCAACCGATCTTCACAAAGTTGCGTGCGCTGAATCCGGAGTTTCGCATCATCGGCGAGCAGAGTGATTGGGGCTATGGCAAGGACTGGCTAACCCGTGGCGATGTCGATGCCGTGTTTGCGTTTCCGTTACGCGGTGCGATTTTGAAACTTGATCGCGATGGAATCATCAAGGCTCTCCGCGAAACGGCCACGAACACACCTGCAGGAAAGCACCAAATTACGTTTCTCGAAAATCATGATACAGACCGCCTGATGTCATCATTGGACAACGATGCGCGCAAAGTGAAGTTGGCAACCATCATCATGCTGTTCTCACCGGGTACACCCCTTCTCTATTACGGCGAAGAAATCGGCATGCGCGGAGTAACGCGCAAAGGGACGTTGTCTGATGGCGCCCATGTCCCACTACGCGAAGCCATGCGCTGGAATTCGAGCGAAACATCGGGTGGAGCGGCAACTTGGTACCGCGGCGACAGGCTTTCCTGGGATACGCGATACAACCGCAGCCGAGACGGCGTGTCGGTCGAAGAACAATCTCGAAAGCCCCTCAGTTTGCTCAACTGGCATCGCGCATTTCTGAAGATGCGTAACGAACGTGCGGAGCTACGTCGCGGAGAACTTCGTATCGAATGTCAGAAAACGCCAGGGCTGCTGTGCATCGAGCGGTCATGGGATGGTCAACGTAGCACGCTGATCGCGAACTTAGGTGATCAACCGATCGACTTGAGAAAGACCCGCGTTGACATGACAAGTGCGAAGCCGCCAGTCGTGTTGCCTCCTCTGGGTTTCACTACCGTGCACACCCAGATTAACTAAACTTCCGTCTTGCTTCCGATTTCGAGTTTCACGAGAACCACGAGTGTGATCAACGTGAAAACCACTGCCATCGCCGCCACACCCCAGTAGCCCAAACCGACGGTAACGCCAACCGCTGCGGTCATCCAGATGCCGGCCGCAGTCGTGAGTCCCTTGATGTCATGCTCCGCCGAGATTTTCAGGATTGCGCCGCCACCGATGAAGCCGATGCCGGTCGCGAGCCCTTGAATGATGCGCGAGAGCTCGTCCGAGCCCATGCCAAACTCTTCAGCACCCATGATAAACAGCGCCGCTCCCATCGCCACAAGCATATGAGTTCGCAAACCCGCAGGCTTGCCGACGTGCTCACGCTGGAAACCGATCGCACCGCCTAGAATCATCGCAGCGAGCAATCGAAAACAGATCCTTCCGATCTCCGCAGAGTCCGGAAGTCCATGCCAAAATTCACCGACAAAAGAATCCATGGCCGTTACAACGACTTGCTGTCAATGACGAACCGATACTTCACGTCGTTCTTCACCATGCGATCGTAGGCGTTGTCGATGTCCTGGATATCAATCATTTCGATATTGGCGACAATGTTGTGTTTCGCACAAAAGTCCAGCATCTCCTGCGTTTCCGCGATGCCACCAATCAACGAACCTGCAATGGATCGACGCCCGAAGATCAAATTACCAATGTTCGGTGACGGATGCGGATGCTCCGGAACGCCAACCAACACCATCGTGCCATCGCGCTTCAACAATGAGGTAAACGCGTCGAGGTTATGACTTGCCGCAACGGTGTTGAGAATGAAATCAAAACTGCCACGTTGCGCCTTCATCTCATCGCCATTGCGCGAGACTACAACTTCATCGGCACCGAGATCCAACGCGTCCTGACGCTTGTTTTCGGAGGTGGTAAATGCAACGACGTGAGCTCCCATGGCGTGAGCGATTTTGACACCCATATGACCGAGACCACCGATGCCGACCACGCCGACTTTCTGCCCCGGGCCAACCTTCCAATGGCTCAATGGGGAATACGTCGTAATACCCGCACACAACAATGGTGCGACGGCGGCGAGTTGATCTTCGGGATGGTTGATTTTCAAAACGAACTTATCGTCCACCACGATATGCGATGAGTAGCCGCCTAACGTGTGACCCGGAGCATCTGAAGTGCGACCGTTATAGGTGCCGACGAATCCATTTTCGCAATATTGCTCGAGACCGTCTGCGCACGAAGCACAATGCTGGCAACTGTCGACCATGCAGCCCACGCCAACGGTTTCGCCTACTTTGAATTTCGTAACGTCAGAGCCGACCGCCGTGACGTGACCGACGATTTCATGCCCGGGAACGCACGGATACTTCGTGCCGCCCCACTCAGAGCGAACCGTGTGCAAATCCGAATGGCAGACTCCGCAGAACGCGATGTCGATGGCAACGTCGTGCGGACCGACATCACGACGTGTGATGTCCATGGCTTCAAGTGGTTTGTCGCCGGCGTGGGCGCCGAATGCCTTCGTGTTCATGAGTTCCCTTGTTCAAAAAAATTCTCTACAAGGAAATCATACTCACATTCGCGTTTAATCCGCGTAACCGGCTTCCATGGCGGAACGGTCTGCGTGATACGACGAACGCACCAATGGACCCGAAGCGACGTGCTGGAAGCCCAGGGCATAACCGAACTCTTCGAGTTCCTTGAACTCTTCCGGCGTCCAGTAACGCATGACCGGATGGTGATGCGCCGATGGCTGCAAGTACTGACCAATCGTGATCATGTCGACATCATGCTCGCGCAAGTCACGCAACGTCTGCTGCACTTGCTCCATCGTTTCGCCCAAGCCAAGCATGACACCCGACTTCGTTGCAACGTCAGGATGCTGCGCCTTGAATCGCTTCAACAACGTCAACGACCATTGATAGTCGGCGCCTGGACGCACGTTGCGATACAGATCCGGAACCGTTTCGATGTTGTGGTTAAACACATCCGGTGGCGCATCCGCAAAAATCTCCAACGCCCGGTCCATCCGTCCCTTGCCACGGAAATCCGGGGTGAGGACTTCAATCTTGGTCTTCGGCGAATGCGTGCGGATCTCATGAATACACGTCGCGAAATGCCCTGCACCACCGTCACGCAAATCATCGCGATCAACCGACGTCACGACGACATACTTCAATGCCATGTCCTTGATCGTCAACGCAAGCTTCAATGGCTCCGCCTGATCCGGCGGCTTCGGACGGCCATGCGCGACATCGCAGAACGAACAGCGGCGCGTGCAGACTTCACCGAGAATCATGAAGGTCGCGGTACCATGCGAAAAACACTCATGGATATTCGGACACGACGCTTCTTCGCAAACCGTCACCAACGAATTGGCACGCAGCTTCTCTTTCAGCTTCTCGACTGCATTCCCCGTCGGCAAACGCACGCGAATCCAGGATGGCTTACGCAACGTTTCAACTTGCTGGAATTGCACGGGTGAGCGCGCGATCTTGTCTTCCGCAACTTGCTTCACGCCCTCTTCCAAAGGCGCGGTGAGATTCAATGGGATGGACTTGCTGACAGGATTGGTCGTAGACACTTCAAACTCGAGTTATGCGATGACAGGCAACTCGTTCGGCGCTTGATCCAGCGAAAACCCGAACAATTTCGCCACCTTCTCCAGCAGCACAGGCTTCACTGCGTCGATGCCGGAGGGACCCCCTAAGTCTAACATGCTGGTCACTGCGAGCCCCTCGTAACCACACGGGTTAATCCGCTGAAACGGCTCCAGATCCATCGCAATATTGAACGCCAAACCATGGAAAGTCCGACCGTGACGGACGCGGATGCCGAGAGCACCAATCTTGGCATCCCCAACATATACCCCAGGCGCACCTTCACGACGCAGCGCGGTGATATTCCACTCTTCGCACGTATCGATCATCGCCTGCTCAACCCGACAGACATACTCGCGCACGCTGATGCCCAACCGAATCAAGTCAATCAGCGGATACAAAACGATCTGGCCCGGACCGTGATAAGTCACCTGACCACCACGGTCCACTTTGATCACCGGAATATCGCCCGGTGCCAAAACATGTTCCGGCCGCCCCGCCTGCCCCAGCGTAAACACGGGATCATGTTCGACGAGCCATAGCTCATCTTCCGACTCCGCCGTGCGCGCATCGGTAAATGCCGACATCGCGTGCCACACCGGCTCATAAGCCATGCGGCCCAAATCGCGGACTTTCGCGTGACGTTGGATTACAGCGTCCACTTCACTTCTGGATGACTACGCAGCAACTCATGCGCGAGATCGTATTCTTCACGCGATGCTGCTTCGAACGAAATGCGCACGGACACATACTTGCCCGTGGACGATTCCTTCCAGCTGATCGATTCCGAAATCAACTTCATTCCGGCTTCTTCGAGCAACTTCGGCAACTCATCCTGCAAGTTGGCTTCCTTCGCACCCATCGCGCTCAATTCGAACACGCCGGGAAACTGGAACCCTTGTTCGTCGTTGGTTGGCTCGACCATTCGAGTACTCCTTAACCTTGGAACCACATCATGATGGAATCCCAAATGCGACGGAAAAAACCACCTTCCGCAACATCTTCCATCGCCACCAATGGAACTTGCGTGACGACCTTATCGCCTTGCATGACCTTCACCGAACCGACCGATTGGCCTTTCTTGATCGGAGCCACAATCGACTTCTGAATGTCCATGATTGGCTTCAAAGCGCCGGTTTGTCCGCGTGGCACGACAACGACCAACGGTGTTGCAACGCCAACGTTCAACTGCTGCGCCGCACCCTTGAAAACGCGGGGCGTTGCAATCGCCTTGCCTGCATCGTAAATCTTGTGCGCTTCAAAGAAGCGGAAGCCCCAGTTCAAAATCGCCAAGCTATCGCTCGAACGCTGTTCCATCGACGTGGAACCCAATACGACCGACACCAAACGCATGTCGCCGCGCTTCGCCGACGCCATCAAGCAGTAACCGGCTGCCGCAGTGTGACCAGTCTTAATACCGTCAACGGTGCTATCGCGCCACAACAACAAGTTGCGGTTCTGTTGCGTGATTGGACCGACCGTGAACTCCTTGATCGAGTTGTACGAATAAGCCTTCGGATAATCGTTCGCAAGCGCGCGACCGAGCAGTGCCAGATCATATGCAGTGCTGTAATGATTCGCGTCCGGCAAACCGGTTGGATTCATGAAGTGCGTGTTCTTCATGCCGATCTTCGCCGCGTAGTGATTCATCAAATCCGCGAAAGCTTCCGGCGTACCGGCAACGTGTTCTGCCAGAGCGATCGCGGCATCGTTACCCGACTGCACGACCATACCCTTGTCCATTTCGATCAATGGTGCAGTTTGATTGACCGGAAAGCCCGAGTACGAGCCATCTGTACCTGCACCGCCTTCGCGCCAGGCGCGCTCGGTCATCATGACTTGATCATCTTCCTTCACGCGACCCGCAGCCAACTCAGCGGCAATCACATAAGCCGTCATGACTTTCGTGATGCTTGCAGGCTCTAAACGCTCGTTGTAGTTCTGCCCGGCGAGAATGCGACCACTCGCTGCATCCAGCAAAACCCACGCCGTACCGACGACTGCAGGAGGTGCAGCGATGGTGCCTGGCTGCGTCGATTGCGCGGCCGGTGCTGGCGCTGGAATCGGTTGTGGCTTGGGCGGAACGGTTTGAGCGATGGCTGCGCCGATGGCAAGGGTTGCGGTGGCGGCAATGGCGGCTTTGGCAAGACGCGAGGTCAGGCGATTCTTCATAAAACTGGAAATACTCCGCGTCGACATTGCATCGACGGTACAGCGAAAAGGGAATCAATGATTTTAGCGGTATTCTGCCTGGATAGGAAATGAAAATGCCTGCAATTTGCAGGCATTTCCGGGATTACATCACGCGTTGCGGTTTCCCTAAACCTAAACGTGAGATCTGCTCAATCACTGCATAGGATTCCGCGACCGCAACCGGGCCCACACGTAGCCGCCAAATCTTCGCGCCGGTCGTTGTCATGCCATCTTGCAACATCGCGCCAGTGATACCCGCGGCGAGCAATCGGTCGCGGGCACTCATCGCATTCGCTTCACTGCTGAAACTTGCGACTTGCAAAATCACTTCACCCGGACCCGGTGCTGCCGTTGCCGTTGTGACTGCGGAAGCACTCGCAACCATCACTGGCTCGGGTGCCGTCGTGTTCGCAACAGCCTGATCCATCAATTGATCGGTCGTTGCAGCGATCGGCGCCGCATCGACAGCGCGCGGCTTGCCGGTTGCGATCGTGATTTTCTGCTCCTTCATCCACGCATCGAAGTGATCCGCTGACATCTGCTGTCCGTTCTGCGACATGTTGAAGCGCGCCGCCTCTGGGCGGAACTCAGGCTTCGCTGCAGGAACCGTCGCCGTCATGACAGCGGCAGAGCTAGTGACGACTGCGGTGGTCGATGTGGCGGGTACCACAGTTGGCGACGCAGTCGTGACGGTAGCACTCGTTGATACTGCGGCGGCCGGCACGTAGACCGGTGCTGCCGGTTGCGACGGTAACGTCGCTTGCGCGATGACGTTTGGATTTGCTTTGGCCATCAACGGGTTCGATGCGTACGACGGTCCCGTTGGCTGCAACGCCTCAACGCTCACGCGACCGGTGCCCTTGGCAACGATGCCGATCTTGGTTGCTGCAGCGAGGCTCAAGTCAACGACGCGACCGTCATGAAACGGCCCGCGATCATTGACGCGAACGACAACACTCTGTCCGTTATCGAGATTCGTGATGCGCGCGAAACTTGGAATCGGCAGCGACTTGTGTGCCGCACTGAACGCGTACATGTCATACACCTCACGGTTGGAGGTGAGGCGGCCGTGGAATTTTTTGCCGTAGTAAGAAGCCAGACCGACTTCCTTGAAGCCGCGCGTATCATCCATCACGCGATATTCCTTGCCGAGCACCGTATACGACGGTTTGTTGCCGATCGCCGAGCGCTCCAGATGCACGACGTCAGGCTCCGGAATCAAATGCGCATCAACGGTGATGCCTGCGATGCTGTCCTTGACGCCTGGCTTATACAAACCACCTGCGACGTAATTTCCACGCGTCGATGGATCTTCCACGGCAGGCGCATACGGCGAAACTTTCTTCGGAGTTTCCGGGAAGTTGTGCGTCACATGCGGAACGATCGAACCATCCAGAATCGATTGTGGGTCGGCCGTCGATTCAGCCGGTGCACTCGCAGTATTGGTTGGAACCGTTTGACATGCAGCCAATGCAAACGCAAGGGCGGAAATGGAACCTAATTGAAGTCGACGCATAAGATTTTAGCCTTTGATTTCGACAAAAAGTCTCTGGAATTTACTTCGCGATTTCGCGTGACAACTCGTAAGTCGCCATGCCGTAATGCTTGGAAATGTTGTAGCGCGTAATGGCATAGAAATTCTGGAAGCTATACCAATACTCAGGACCGTTCACTCCATCGAGACGGAAAATATTCGCCTTCGCCGTCGCCGTCACCGGAATCAACGGACGGAAGCCGCGATCGGCAAGTTGCTGCACCGTGTAAACAGGATCCAGCGATTCAGGCGTAATGTCCTTCGCGTTGTCATCGCGCGTCGCACGCAACGTCACGGTACCGCCGCGAACCCAACCACCGCGCTTCACGAAGTAGTTGGCAATCGACGCCATCGCATCGCGCTTGGAATTGAACAAGTCCGCGCGACCATCACCGTCACCGTCGACTGCGAGTTCCATGTAGCTCGATGGCATGAACTGACCGAGGCCCATTGCACCGGCATAGCTACCTTGCAACTTCGTGATGTCCATCCGCTCGCGCTTGCCCATCGCGAACAGTTCCATGAATTCATTGCGGAAAAAAGCTTCCCGACGCGCTTCACGGTCCGCCTTCGCTGGATCGCCCGAGCGTGGGTAGAAAAAGCCGAGCGTGTACAGCGCATCGACGACATTCGTCTTACCCATGTTCGCGCCCCAACCGGTTTCGACGCCCATGATCGCGGTAATGATTTCCTTCGGCACGCCGTATGCAGCTTCAACGCGTTGCAGGTCCGCAAGGTTTTCGGCGATGAACTTTTTGCCACCGCTGATACGCGCAGGCGTAATGAAAATCGGACGGTACTCGGCCCAGGTCTTGCTGGTTTCAGCTGGCTTCGACATCAACGCAATGATGCTGTCACGCTTCTCTGCCTGATTCAAAACACCACGGATGTAATCGGCATCGACGCCGAACTTGGCAGATGTGCGTCGAATGAAATCTTCCTTCGCTTCCGCAAGCTTCATCGGTGGCAGTGGATCCGGGAGCGGATTGGTTCCAGGCTTCGGTAGCGATGAAGGAGGCGTCGCAGGCGTCGGCGTCTCGACAACGACCGGAGCCGGAGTGTGCGTTGGTTCCTGTTCCGACGAGTACATCGATGCGCAGGAGGTGAGGACAAGTGCGGCAGCGCCGACCAGGGAAATACGTGTCAAAGTCTTTTGCGTCATGACGTTGAGAATATCACGCAAGTTACGGATTTTTCATTAATTTTTGAACAAAAAATTAATTCCGCACCTTCGAGTTTCGATAGTAGCCAACCGACATCACAATCCCCATACCCGTGAGTAGGGAGACTGCCGAGGTTCCGCCGTAACTCAAAAGTGGCATCGGAACGCCGACGACCGGCAGCAAATTCGAAATCATGCCGCCATTGACGATCACGTAGGTGCAGAACGCGAGCCCCAGCGCACCCGCGACCATGCGGCCCCAGCCATCCTTCGAATTCATCGCGATCCAAAGGCAACGCAGAACAACGATTGCATACAACGCGAACACCACTGCAACGCCAATCCAACCCCACTCTTCGCTGAAGACCGCGAACGCGAAGTCCGTCGTGTGCTCCGGAATGTAATTCAGATGAGACTGCGTCCCGAGCCCGAAGCCCTTACCCGTAAATCCGCCACTGCCGATTGCGATCTTGGATTGGATGATGTTCCAACCTGCCCCTTGAGGATCATTTTCCGGGTTAAAAAACGTCAGAATCCGATCCTTCTGATACGGCCTCAACAAGAAGAACCACGCAACCGGCGCAATCGCTGCAACGCCAGCAAACGCAGCGCCGAAGTACCACCACGACAAGCCCGCGAGATACAGGACGAACGCACCGCTGATCGCGACGAGCATCGCTGTACCGAAGTCAGGCTGTTTCAAAATCAGCAGCACCGGAATGCCGATCAAAATCGCCGCACGGATCACCACCGGAAACTTCGGTGGCAACGCTTGCTGATTGAGATACCACGCGACAATCATTGGCAACGTGATCTTCAACAATTCCGCTGGCTGGAAGTAAAAAATCCCCAAATTCAACCAAAGATTTCCGTGTCTGCCCTGCCCGATCAGCAGCACCAAGACCAACGGAATCAACGAAGCAACGAACGCATGCGGCGCAAAATTCCTCATCGCCGCAGGCGACACGCGACTGAGAACCCACATGATGCCGAAGCCGATCACATAGCGCGCACCCTGCGCAATCACGGGACGCATGGTGCCATCACCGGCACTGTGCTGCGTCACTAAGCCCACGATCATCAAGCCGAACAACGCAGCCATGAGAATCGGGTCAATGCTTCTGAGCAAATGCCGTGTCAGATCAAGGAACCAACGGAACAGACTCATGGCGTCACCGCCTCAGCCGCCGGCTCCTGCTTCGGCTCCTGCTTCGGCTCCTGCTTCGGCTCCTGCTTCGGCTTTTCTTCTTTAGCGTTTAGCCCTTCGCCTTGAGCCTTTTCTTTAGCCTTTAGCCCTTCGCCTTGAGCCTTTTCTTTAGCCTTTAGCCCTTCGCCTTGAGCCTTCTCTTCAGCTTTTTTCTTCGCTTCCGCTTCCGCCTCCACCTTCAGCCTCAGCGCTTCCGCCTTCAACCTTTCCTCTTCCGCTAACTTCGCGACTGCCACAGCATCCATCGGATTCGGCAACATTTTCGGACCCGGTTCCGCAGGCTTGCTGAGCATCCACGCGTCCAAAATCTTCCGCGCAATCGGCCCTGCCGTCGACGCACCGTAACCACCGTGCTCAACGTTCACCGCGACAACAATGCGTGCATCTTCAACCGGAGCAAAACCAACGAACAACGCCTGGTGACGCAAATGGATCGGCAGCGAATGCGGATTCATGCTCGCTGAGCCACGACGCGAAACCTTTTGGGCCGTACCTGTCTTGCCGGCGATTGGATAAGCCGCGCCGTATGCAAGCCTCGCACCTGTGCCCTGCACCATCGTCAATCGCATGCCGTCCTTGATCACATCCAGATACGCTTGATTGGAAGTGATGCGACGCTTCTCAGGAGACTTCGGCGCGATCCAAGGCTTCGAATAACCGGCGCGAACCTGCGACACCAAATGCGGCCGCATCAAGTGACCACCGTTCGCAATCGCGGCTGTGCCTTGTGCCAACTGCAACATGGTCGCGATCCAATAACCTTGCCCGATACCGGCAATGACGGTTTCACCGGAGAACCAAGCTTCCTTCGTCTTCGTCGCTTTGTACGTAGGCGACGGAACGATACCAGCATTTTCGCCAGCCATGTCGATGCCTGTTTTTTCGCCGAAGCCATACTCACGCATGTAACGATCGAACTTTTCGATGCCCATGTCATACGCGAGTTTGTAATAGAAAAAATTCACCGAATCCCAGATCGACTTCCGGATATCCGTCCAACCCGAGCCACGGTGCGCATCGCGGTAACCACGGCGCTGACCGGGGATAAAAAACTCACCCGTCGAAAACACCTTGTAATCAAGGCCAATCTGCCCGCTTTCCAAACCGGCCAATGCAACCAATGGTTTGATCGTCGAACCTGGCGGACCACCACCCAGCACGTTACGATTAAACATCGGACGCGATGGGTTATCCATCAACGCGCGATACTCCGCATTCGGAATGCCGTTGACGAACGAGTTCGGGTTGTATGCGGGCAACGACACCATCGCCAGCACTTCACCCGTGCGCGGATCCAACGCAACGGCGGAACCATCCATGTCACCGAATGCATTGACCGCGGCTTGCTGCAAATTGATGTCGATGCTCAAACGCAAGTCGACGCCCGGCTGTGCAGGGACACGACCTAACGTTCGAATCGGCCGACCATCTACGTTGGTCTCGACGCGGTCATAGCCAACTTTGCCGCGCAACAATTTCTCGTAGTAACGCTCGAGCCCGGACTTACCCGTGTGCGTCAGCGCAATACCTTCATCACCAAGGGCTTCCTTGTCCTTTTCGTCGATGCGGCCGACGTAGCCAATGACGTGCGCGAACAAATCGCCATACGGATAAAACCGCTGCATGTACGGAGTCACTTCCATTCCGGGAAAGCGGAACCGGTTCACCGAGAAACTTGCAATCTCCTCTTCGTTCAAGCGCTCCTTGAGGGTGACAACCTTGAAACCCCGTGAACCCTTGATGGCCTTGCGGAAATCTTCAATTTGCTCCGGCGTGAGTTCAACCAGTTGCTGCAAGCCCGCCAACCACTTATCAGGATCACCGGCCAAATACGGCGTCACATCCAGCCGGAAAGCCGGAATGTTCTGCGCAAGAATGACGCCATTACGATCGAGGATGAGACCACGGCCCGGTACAACCGGTCGCGGACGGATACTGTTCTGCGTTGACAGTGTTGAGTACTTGCCGTAACTCAGAACCTGCAACCGGAAATACCACAATCCCAGAATCAAGATTGCGACAATGACGCCCGCCATTGCGATGAACGTGCGGGCGCGGAACATGTCATTTTCGAGTGCTGCATTTTTGACGTTGCGGCGCGTGCGAAAAATCTTCATCACCGGTCAACGCTTCCAGGATTGCAAACGCAACGAATCAAGCGCCATGAAAATCAGCGGCCACAATGCAAAGCCAATCAGCGGAGTCACCCACGCAACGGCAGGCTGATTCGGCACACCCCAGAACGTATGCAATACAGTCGAAATCAATCGATCATTGAGGAGCACTGCCGCAATCACCAGCGCTTGTTGCGACAGCGGGAAAAACCGGATCCGCGCACGGAACTGCATGAGGATAAATGTGATGACGACGAGGCGCAGTGCATTTTCGCCCATCACACTCCCGACCACCAAGTCTTCAATCCACCCGAGGAAAAACGCGAGCGTCATGCTCACCTTCTCCGGCGTTTCGATGATCCAATACGCCAGCACCAACGCGATCCACGCCGGACGGAATGGCTGCAATACCGGTGCAATCGGCATCACCATCAACATCATCGCGACGAAAATGCTGATCCAAAAAATCCACGGATTCTTATCGCGGCTCATGGCGTCACCTTCGGCTCAGCAGTGGCTTGCTTGGCGCGAATCTCGTCCAGCGGAGAAATCTGCGGCGTTTGCGGAATGCTCGGATCGCGGTTCAGCAACGGCGTCGCCGGCTTATCCAAATCCACGGCCGGCACGGCGACCGGAGGTTTCGTAGGTACCGTGTTCACCAGCATGACTTGCAAACCACGGTCCAACTTCGCGGCAGGTTCCACATCACCCATCAGGAACGCACGCGAATCATCCGGCCTGACTTTGATGATGCGACCGACGGGCAACCCCGGCGAAAACCGCCCACCCAACCCGGACGTCACCACTACATCACCGATTTTGATATCCGTCGAGAGTGGCACGTTAATTACGTCCAGTAGATTGTTCCGGCCACTTCCCGAAGCCATCAGACGGACACCGTTACGTTGCAGCATGACGGGTACCGCGTGGGAAGGATCCGTAATCAACAAAACGGTCGAAAGGTTTGGTTGTACGTTGATGACTTGACCTAGCAATCCGCCTTCATCCATCACCGCTTGACCAACGCGGACACCGTCTTTCGCGCCGGCTTTCAGCAGAATGCGTTGACGTGTGGGATCGAGATCAACGTCAAGCACCGAGGCAATCGTAACGGACATTCCGCTGCTTTGCGCCGCGGCGACCAATCCTGCCTCATGCGAGCGTTCCGTGGCGATTGCTTCTGCACGCGCCATGCGCGCGCGGTTCAACATCAACTCCTGACGGAGACGCTCGTTCTCTTTAAGCAACGAGTTATAAGTACCCGCATCGGTCGACACTTTGCGCGCCGCCGTCGAAGGCATTTGCGCAACCGCCCAGAACGGCTGCGCCATCGCAGTCATCTGACTGCGCACATTCGCCAGCCATCCCGATTGACGGTCAATGACCATCATCAACACGGACAGCGCAATGAATACCAGCAGTTTCAGTGTGTCCGAAAATTCACCGGTACGCGGAGCAGAGTTTGGACCGGAGAGATCGGGCACAGTCTTACATCAGATTGTCAGGAGAGACGGAATTGCAACGGGAATGTTCAATCATTCCCACGCAAAAAATTCATTGCCATGCATGTCGACCAACTCGAGTGCACGGCCACCACCGCGCGCAACGCACGTCAATGGATCTTCCGCAACTTGCACGTGCAAACCGGTTTCGTCGCTGATCAAACGATCCAGGTCACGCAGCAATGCGCCACCGCCGGTCAATACGATGCCGCGCTCAGCAACGTCTGCGCCGAGTTCCGGCGGCGTTTGTTCCAGCGCCAACTTGATTGCAGTGACGATGCCCGTCAACGGCTCACGCAATGCTTCCAGCACTTCGTTCTCGTTGATCGTGATGACCTTCGGCACGCCTTCATTCAAGTTGCGGCCCGTCACGTCGAGCGTGCGGTTCTCCGTTTGCGGCCATGCGCAACCCAACTCGACCTTGATGCGTTCTGCCGTCGCTTCACCGATCAACGTGCCGTAATGACGGCGCACGTAGTTGATGATCGCTTCGTCGAAACGGTCACCGCCGATGCGCACACCTGCGGAATACACGATGCCGTTCAATGCAATCACTGCAACTTCCGTGGTACCACCACCGATGTCGACAACCATCGAACCACGCGCTTCGGTCACAGGCATGCCCGCACCGATTGCAGCCGCCATTGGTTCTTCAATCAAAAACACATCACGCGCACCCGCTTCCAATGCAGACTCCTTGATCGCGCGACGTTCGACTTGCGTCGATGCACACGGCACGCAAACGAGCACGCGAGGCGATGGACGCAGGAAGCGGGACTTGTGAACTTTGCGGATGAAGTGCTTCAGCATTTCTTCCGTGTAGGTGAAGTCAGCGATGACGCCATCCTTCATTGGACGGATGGTCGTGATGTGACCCGGCGTACGGCCGAGCATTTGCTTCGCTTCACCACCGACCGCAGCAACCGAACGTGAGCCACCCCCGCGGCGATCCTGACGCACGGCGACAACAGACGGCTCGTTCAGTACGATGCCTTGGCCACGGACGTAAATCAGGGTATTGGCGGTTCCCAGGTCAATGGAAAGATCGCTGGAAAACATGCCACGGAAATTCTTGAACATCGGAAAAAGCCTTAAAGCTGCGGATACGCAATAGAACTGTGTATTTTAGCGAAGCCTGACCGTCAGGGGCAAGGGAAATCCAGTACAATTAACACGTTTGCAACAACGGACATGAATAATGGCAGCACTGATTTGCGGATCCATGGCGTATGACACGATCATGGTGTTTGAAGACCAATTCAAGAATCACATTTTGCCTGACAAGGTGCACATGCTGAACGTGTCGTTTTTCGTTCCGCGCATGCGCCGTGAGTTTGGCGGTTGCGCCGGCAATATCGCGTACAACCTGAAGCTGCTGGGCGGCAATCCGATCCCGATGGCGACGGTTGGTGATGATTTTGGCCCATACCGCGAGTGGTTCGAGAATCAGGGCATCAGCCTCGATTACGTGAAGACGTTGAATGGCACCTTCACGCCGCAAGCATTCATCACCACGGACCACGATAATAACCAAATCACCGCGTTCCACCCGGGTGCAATGTCGCGCTCCTTTGAGAATCACGTGAAAGACGTACCGGGCGTCAAGATCGGCATGGTCTCGCCCGATTCCCGCGAAGGCATGTTGCAGAATGCGGATGAGTTTTCGGAAATGGGGGTTCCCTTCATTTTTGACCCGGGTCAGGCCATGCCGTTGTTCAACGGCGAAGATCTGCGCCGTTTCATTGAACTCGCCGACTACGTGACCGTGAACGACTATGAGTCGAGCATGTTGCAGAACCACACTGGCTGGAACGAAGAAGAAATCGCTTCGCGCGTTAAGGCATTGATCTGCACGCGTGGTCCGCAGGGTGTTTCGATTTTTGCGGATGGCAAGGTTTATGAAGTCCCGCAAGCCAAGGAGAAGGCCGTCGTCGACCCAACGGGTTGTGGCGATGCATTCCGCGCCGGTTTGCTGTTCGGTCTCGACAAGGGCTACGACTGGGAAACGATCGGTCGCATCGGTAACTTGATGGGCGCGTTGAAGGTCAGCCATCACGGCACGCAGAACCAAGTGTTTACCTACGACGAGTTCAACGACGAGTTCGAATCGCAATTCGGATATCGCCTGAAGTAAGCATGCGAATCATTCCACGCTCATTTTTTGCGCGTGATTCCCGTGAAGCCGCTCCTGAGTTAATCGGGAAGCGGCTTCATTTGCCTTCAGAGGGCATCATTGCGCGTATCGTGGAAGTGGAAGCGTATCGTGGCGCGGAAGACCCTGCAGCGCATTCCTACCGCGGCGAAACACCACGCACTCGCGTCATGTTCGGACCTCCTGGCCACGCGTACGTCTATTTCAATTACGGCATGCACTGGGCGCTAAACGCGGTTAGCGGATCGCACAATGGGCACGGTATTTTGATTCGCGCGGCGGAGCCGTTGGAAGGCTTGGATGCGATTCGTTCGCGGCGTCATACGGGACAGAAGAAACTGCCCAACGACTTTGAACTGCTGCGGGGTCCTGGCAATCTCACGAAAGGTTTTGGGATTACTGGCGACGATGGCGGAACGGACTTGTGTTCGATCGACTCACGGTTTTTCATCGAAGATGCACCGCTTGGTAACCACGTTGTCATCGCATCACCGCGCGTCGGTATTCGCGAAGCCGCAGACGCACCGTTGCGGTTTAGCTTGAAAGGCTCGCGCTACGTCTCGCGCCCGATTCCGAAAGAATAAAAAACCCGGCACTTCTCAGTACCGGGTTTCTTGTTTGGATTGCCGCAGGCTTTACTTGCCTGCGTTGTCGATCGCCTTCTGCACCGAACCCGTCGTGATCGGGTGGTAGCTTGGCTTGGCCTTCGCGAAAATTTCCTTCGCCAACGTCAAACCTTCCGGCGTCTTCACCAACTCGTTGTAGATCGGCATGATCAACTTGCGACGGCCGACGCGTTCGGTGAACTTCGCCAACTCCGCATTCGCTGCCGTGTAACCACTGCGAACTGCCAATGGATACCAACGCATCGCGATTTCGCCATTCGGTGTGCCGGTCAACTTGAACGCATTATCCAGAGCAGTCATTTGCTCAACGCTCAACTTGGTTGGCAGCTTATCGAGGAAGTAGCTCCACTCTTGCGTGATCCACTTATCCGTCTCAGCCTTGGCTGGCAACGTGCCATTCGCGATGAACGCCGTGCGTGCCTTATCGACGGCATCAAACTTCGCGGAAACGGTCTTCGGCGCGTCCTTAGGAATGCCTGGCTCATAGACCCACTCATTCACTTCCGCCATCGTGACCTTGCCCGGATACTTATCGATCAGGTTGGCCTTCATGTAATCGAGCATTTGCTTGGTCGAGATCGACTGGAATGCGAAATGATCGAAATAACCCTTCAAATAAGCATCAAAGGTTTCACGGCCAAAACGCTCCTCCAGGAACTGCAGGAACCACGCACCCTTCGCATAAACGGTCGCGCTCGAGCTGTCGTCCGGATTCTTCAGATCATCCGGCTTCAATGCAAGGCGTTGCATTTCCGGCTTGATGATCTTGTATTCCTGCGCAACTTCTTCGCGGTCGATGATGTTCTCCATGTCCTTCATTTCCTTGCCGTAGAGGGCTTCGGTAATGCGGCTTTGAACATACGTCGTGAAACCTTCGTTCAACCAGGCATCCTTCGGCGACGAGAACGTCACGAGGTTACCCGACCAGCTGTGCGCCAATTCGTGCGCGACCAATGCGACCAACGACTTGTCGCCCGTGATCACGGTTGGCGTTGCGAAAGTGAGTCGAGGATTCTCCATGCCGCCGTAAGGGAATGACGGTGGCAACACGAGAATGTCGTAACGGTCCCAACGATATGGACCATACAACGCGCTCGCGGCGTCGATCATCTTCTCGGTGTCTTCGAATTCCTTCGCGGCCTTTGGCGCCATTGCAGGCTCAGCCCAAACACCACTGCGTGCACCGGTCGATTGGAACACGAGATCGCCAGCTGCAATTGCCAGCAAGTACGACGGAATTGGTTGTTCCATCTTGAACGAGTAATCGCCGTCGCGTGCAGCCTTCGGATCGTTGTCCGCGCTCATCAGGACCATCATGTCCTTCGGTGCAGTCACGTGTGCGTCATACGTAAAACGAACGCTCGGCGTATCCTGCAACGGCACCCATGAACGCGCGTGGATCTGTTGCGATTGCGAGAACATGAAAGGCACCTTCTTGCCTTCCGTCATTTCCTTCGTCAGCCATTGCAGGCCACTCGCATCTGGCGACGTCTTATACGTGATCTTGACCTTGCCCGGTTGATCCGGCGTTTCGATCGTCAGTTTGCTGCCGAGGATGTCGTCGTTCGCAGCTTGGCTGAACTTGAGCTCCGTCCACTTGCCATCCTTCTCGCCTTCGATCTTCTCGATCGTCAGTGCGCGGGAGTCGAGCAAGAGTTCCTTCAGATTCTTGTTAATCCAATCCAGCGTCAGCGTTGCCGTACCGGAAATCACCTTCGCTTCCGGATCGACCTTGAGGTCCATGCTGATGTGCGTCGTCTTGACGTCGTTCGGTTGCGAATAGGAATGCTCGTCCACGACTTGCTCCGTTCCGCTCTTGGCGTCCGTCGCAGACGTCGTGTTCGGATCAGTCGCGCCGGTATTCGGCTGCTTGCAGCCAACGAGGAGAATCGCCGTCGCGAGTGCGGCCGATGTTACAAAAATGCGTGAAGTTGTGCGCACAGAGATAAACCCTTCAGTAAACGGATATCTCTCCAGTTTACTGGGTTATGTCCTGCTCTGCCTTGTGCAAACGCACAACTGGGAGTTACAGCTTGTATCCCGTGTGAATGGCGACGATGCCGGCGGAGAGATTTTTGTAATGGCTACGCTCAAAACCCGCTGTTTCCATCATGCCCTTCAGCTGCTCCTGCGGCGGATGCTTGCGAATCGACTCCGCCAAATATTGATAGCTATCGGCATCCTGCGCAAAAAGCTTGCCCAACCGCGGCAACACCTGGAACGAGTGGAAGTCGTAGATCGGCTTGAACCAGTCCTGCGTCACTTCGCTGAATTCGAGCACACGCGCTTGACCACCGACCTTGAGCACGCGGTACATCTCACGCAGCGCCTTATCCTTATCCGTGACGTTTCTTAAGCCAAACGCGATCGTCACGAGGTCAAACGAGTTATCAGGAAACGGCAACGCTTCCGCATTCATTTGCGTGTATTCGAAACCGTTGACCAAACCCTTGTTGATCATGCGGTCACGGCCAACGCGCAACATGTCGCCGTTGATGTCACCGAGCACGATCGTGCCGTCCTTGCCGACGCGCTCCTGCAACAAAATCGCGATGTCACCCGTACCGCCTGCGAGATCCAACACGCGATCACCTGGCTTCACTTGCGCCGTTGCAACGAAATACCGCTTCCAGACCCGATGAATGCCGAGAGACATCAGATCATTCATCAAGTCATAGTTGCCTGCAACACTGGAAAAAACTCCCGCCACCAACTTCTGTTTCTCATCCTTCGGGACATCGCGGAATCCGAAGTGGGTGGTGTTGTCGTTTTCTGGGGTGCCCGCAGGCTTATCGGTTGTCATGTGCGCATTATGCCATTACAGAATGTAGCGGCTCAAATCCGGATCCTGCACCAGCTCACCCAGATGTGCATCCACATACGCGCGATCAATCGTCACGCTGTCACCGGAGCGATCCGATGCTTCGTAGCTCAACGTATCCAGCAAGCGCTCCAGCACGGTGTGCAAGCGGCGTGCACCGATGTTTTCCTGGCGCTCATTTACCGTCGCGGCAATTTCAGCAATGCGATCGATGGCGTCCTGTTCGAACGTCGCAGTCACACCTTCCGTCGCCAGCAACGCTTCGTACTGAATCGTCAATGCGGCCTTCGGCTCAGTCAGTATGCGGACAAAATCTTCCTTCGTCAGCGCACCCAACTCCACACGAATCGGGAAGCGACCTTGCAGTTCCGGAATCAAGTCGCTCGGTTTCGCGAGGTGGAACGCACCGGATGCGATGAACAAAATGTGGTCGGTTTTGACAGGGCCATACTTGGTACTGACAGTCGAACCTTCCACCAAAGGCAGCAAGTCGCGTTGCACGCCTTCGCGCGAGACGTCACCGCCGCCAACATTTTCGGAACGCTTGGCTACCTTGTCGATTTCGTCGATGAAGACGATGCCGTTCTGCTCGCAGTTTTCGATGGCTGCTGCACGCACATCTTCTTCATTGACCAACGAACCCGCTTCGTCATCAATCAACTGCTGACGCGCAGCCTTGATCGTCAACTTGCGCTTCTTCGTGTTCGCGCCACCGACTTGCGAAAACATCTGGCGCAACTGCTGCCCCATCTCTTCCATGCCCGGCGGCGTCATGATGTCGACACCGATGTTCACCGACGTTTCAATTTCAATCTCGCGATCGTCGAGTGCACCGCTACGCAATTGACGGCGCAACTTCGAGCGCGTGCTTTCGGTGTGATCGTCCTTCGTGTCTTGCGCAACATCAACGTCATTGGCGTCGAACGCAGGCGGCACGTATTTCGGCTGCGGGAGCAATGCATCGAGAATGCGATCTTCGGCGCGCTCTTCCGATTGCGTGCGGACGTGTTGCTTGGCTTGATCACGATGCATTTTGATGGAGGTATCCACCAGGTCACGCACGATCTGCTCGACGTCCTTGCCGACATAACCCACTTCGGTGAAACGTGTCGCTTCAACCTTCACGAATGGTGCGTTGGCCAATGTTGCCAGGCGACGCGCAATTTCCGTTTTGCCAACACCGGTTGGACCGATCAGCAAAATATTCTTTGGGATCACTTCATTGCGCAGCGAGTCATCCAGCTGCGAACGGCGCCAACGGTTGCGCAATGCGATGGCGACGGCGCGCTTGGCGTCCTTCTGCCCGACGATGTGACGATCGAGTTCCTGCACGATTTCCCGCGGCGTCATCATGATGTTCGAAGTGCTTTTCATAGGGTTTCAATCACCACATTTTGGTTCGTGTAAATGCAGACATCGCCAGCGATGCGGATCGCTTCCTCAGCGATTTCGCGAGCGCCCAAGTCCGTGTGCTTCAACAGTGCGCGAGCCGCACTCAACGCGTACATGCCACCGGAACCGATCGCGATGATTCCATCTTCCGGCTCGATGACATCACCCGTGCCGCTAATGACGAGCGAAGTATCCTTGTCTGCAACTGCGAGCAACGCTTCGAGCTTTCCGAAGCGACGTTCGGTGCGCCAATCCTTCGCCATCTCAACCGCAGCGCGCGTGAGTTGACCGTGCTTCTCGAGTTTGGCTTCAAACAATTCGAACAACGTAAACGCGTCAGCAGCTGCGCCGGCAAATCCTGCCAAAACCTGCCCATCCCTTCCAAGCCTGCGCACTTTCTTCGCATTGCCCTTCATGACGGTGTGGCCAAGAGTCACCTGACCGTCGCCCGCAACTGCAACTTCACCGTTGCGTCGGACACTCACGATCGTGGTGGCGTGGAAAACATTGGGATTTTGGGACGGATCCATTTGCAGAATTCACCATTGGGTTGAACTCTAAAAATGGGGTCCCCGCTTCGGCGTTACAAGGGGTGCGGTTGGCTTAGGATTCAGGTTCTTTGTTGCGCTTCGCACGTGGGTGCGCATCATCGTAAACCTTCGCAAGATGCTGGAAATCCAGATGCGTGTAGATTTGCGTCGTCGCGATGTCGGCATGACCCAGCAACTCCTGCACGCCACGCAGATCGCCCGACGACTCGAGGATGTGGCTCGCGAAACTATGCCGCAACAAATGCGGATGCACACGTTTGAACAAACCTTGCCGCTGCGCCAGTTGCGCAATGCGGATCTGCACCGCGCGTTGCGAGATCGCCTTGTTGCCGCGCCCCGGAAACACAAACCCATTCGACGGATCAATATCGGGTCGCGAAGCTTTCATGTCGGCATGCCAGTCGCGCAATGCGTTCACGGCGTACGATCCAAGCGGAACGCTGCGTTGCTTATTGCCCTTGCCGATCACGGTCACGAGTTGATCATCAAGATCCAGTTGATCCCAAGTCAACGCGCACAGCTCACTCAAACGCACGCCGCTCGAATAAAACAACTCCAACAACGCCCGGTCACGCAATCCCAATGGCGCATCGGTTGGCACTTCCACCAACACCTTTGCTTCATCGGGATCGAGGACTTGAGGCAACTTGCGCGGTGCTTTCGGCGCTTTCAATCCTGCCGTGGGATTGGATTTGATGTCGCCATTTTTCAACAACCATGCAAAAAAACTGCGGCACGCACTCAAACGGCGCTGCAAACTTTTCGGGGAGAGTCCGCGTTGATTTTCGGAGGCAATGAACTGCCGTAAGTGCACCGTATCCAACGAAGCAATGTCCGCGCTGTGTTCGTCCGCATACGCCTGCAGCGCCGTGAGGTCACGGCGGTATGCATCCAGGGTGTTGTCAGACATGCGGCGCTCCACGACGATGAAGTCGAGGAACTTCTGCACGGTAGCGTTAAGCGTCATACCTCGAGAGTACCGCAGGAACCGTGCGCGAGAGCATTTCGAGGAACATCGTTCCCATGCCCGGCCAAAACCGATTCGCATCATAACTGCCAATCGCAATCATGCCGTGCTCCGGCACCGGCAACAACGCCGACGATTGAACCTGATCCTCATACGCGCCGTAAAGCAGTGATTGTTTATCCGGATTCAAACGACCGCAAATCGGTTCTTGCGTCGTGAACATATCGCGGAACGGATTCAACGATGCATCATCACGATCAATCACACGATGCCACTCGCCTTCGTCGAGATCATCGATCGGGAGGAACGTCACGATGCGAATCACATCCGCCTTGAAGTCTTCCTGAATTGCGGCAACCAACGCACGCCAGGTGTCGGCCACATTATTTTGACGAACCAACGCCAACGTCATTTGATGCATTGCCATCGTCAAACCTTCATTGGCTTGCGCGACGCCATACAGTTCATTCAAACGGCGGTTCAAATCACGATTCTTGTCACGCAGAATTTCGAGCTGATAACTCGCCAACGATGATGCCTGACCTTCAGCCTTCGGCACGACCAATGACAACGCGAGGTCCGGATATTGCTGGAGGAAATTCGGATTTTTGCGCAGCCAATTCGCGATATCGTGTCCGTTCAACGTATCCGCCACTTCATAATCAGTCATCTAGAACTCCCTCAAAAACAAACGCCGTCGGCCCCGTCATCGCCACACTGGCATCATCCGCCGGCCATTCAATTTCCAAAACACCGCCCGGCAACTCCATCGCCACCGCACGGTCCACCAATCCCAATCGCATCAACGACACCGCCGCTGCGCACGCACCACTGCCGCACGCCAACGTCTCACCGACGCCACGCTCGAACACGCGCAACTTCGCATGCGAACGATTGATCACTTGCGCGAATCCGACATTCACCGACTCCGGAAACTCCGGCGACGTCTGCAAGCGACGTCCAATGCCATCGACATCCGCGGTGTCAACGTCATCGACGACGACAACGGCATGCGGATTACCCATCGACACCGCACTGAACGTCACGCCTTGCGCATCGTAGGTCAACGCAGTGTCAGCGAAGCCATGCAAAGGAATCGCCGCGGGCACAAACTCCGGCACTCCCATCGCGATGCGATATTTGCCATCTCCGAGCGAGGTCACCGCATGGATCCCTGCAGGACTTTCCAGTTTGAATTCGCCGAGATAACCGAGCGCGCGCTCAACCCACGCCGCAACGCAACGTGCACCGTTCCCGCATTGCTGCGATGTGCTGCCATCGGAATTCCAGATGCGATAGCGCGCGACCGTTGAAGGATCGCGCGGCAGTTCGATGGAGATGATTTGATCGGCACCGACGCCCTTATGGCGATCGCCGAGTAGCGACGTCAGCGCTTGATCCGGCTCGAGCGAACCATCGCGAAGGTCCAGCATGACGAAGTCATTGCCGGCACCGTGCATCTTGGTAAAACGGACTTCACCCATGACCGCCACGCGCGATCAAGGTGGCTTAGGCTTGGTCGCCTCAGGTGGCGGCGTATCGTTCGTTTCCGTCGGCGCATCGGCTGCCGTCGGTGGAACAATTTCGCGTTCGGTTCCGGTCGGTTCCGGCGTCTTCGGTGGCAACTGCGATGGTGGTGGATTGTCCGCGAGGAACAATGGACCCTTGTTGCCGCAACCACTGAGCGTGCCCAGAGCGATGGAACCTATGAGGATGAGTGCGATTTTGGAAGTCATGCACAAAGTTTAATGGAAATCGCCCACCGAAGTGGGCGATGCATTAATCCTTGATCCCGAGTTGGTTCAGCATGAAGCTGTACATCTCAGCCTGTTCGCGATAACGGCGGAATCTGCCGGACTTGCCACCGTGACCTGCGTCCATATTCGTGCGAAAAACAATCGGATTCGCAGACGTATTCAGGTCCCGCAGCCGCGCCACATACTTCGCCGGCTCCCAGTACTGCACCTGCGAATCCCACAGTCCCGTGCCAATGAACGTCGACGGATACGCCTGTTCCTTCAAGTTGTCATACGGCGAATACGAGAGCATGTAGTCGTAGTATTCCTTTTGCTCGGGATTTCCCCACTCGTCATATTCGTTCGTGGTCAGCGGAATCGTCGGATCCAGCATCGTCGTGACGACATCCACAAACGGAACCTGCGACAAAATCACCCGATACTTCTCCGGCGCCATATTCTCAACCGCACCCATCAGCAAGCCACCCGCGCTCCCGCCGTAAGCCGCGACGCGATCCTTCGCCGCATAACCTTCCTTCACCAACATGTCGGTGACGTCGATGAAGTCGGTGAACGTGTTCTTCTTATTAAGCAACTTGCCGTTGTCATACCATTGACGGCCCATTTCCTGTCCGCCACGGATATGCGCGATCGCATAAACCATGCCACGGTCGATCAAGCTCACCACGCTCAGGTTGAAACCGGGATCCATCGACATGCCGTACGAACCATAGGCATATTGCAAAACCGCCGCGGTCCCGTCAGGTTTGAAACCTTTTTTGTAGACTACCGACACTGGAATTTTCGTTCCATCTTTCGCCGTTGCCCACAGGCGTTTGGTTTCGTACTTCGATGCGTCATAACCAATCACCGGTTGTTGCTTAAGCAGCTTGCGCTCACCAGTCTCGGTATTGATCTCGTAGGTCGTCGCGGGCGTTGTCATGGACGTATAGCTGTAACGCAGCCAATCGGTATTCGATTCGCTGTTCGCCGCCAAGCCCATGCTGTACGCTTCTTCGTCCGCGTCGACATAACTCTCTTTACCGTCAGCGCTGATCAAGCGCAGTCGCTCCAGCCCTTTGCTGCGCTCGGAGATCGCCGTAAAGCCATCGAACAGTTCGAAGCCCTCCAACAAAACATCATCCCGCGTGCCAATCCATTCCTTCCATTGCGAACGCGAGGTTGCATCGGTTGGTGCCGTCATGATTTTGAAATTCGTGGCCGGCTTGCCGTTCTCATCCGGTGCATTTGTCAAAATCACCCACCGCCCATCAAGGTGGTCGGCATCATACTCAACGTCGCGCTCACGTTGCGCAAGAACGCGGAAGTCCGTCGGGTTATCGGCAGGCGCACATCGCAGCTCATTCGACACCGTGCTCGACAAGCTGATGCAGATGAATTTGTCATCGCGTGTGCGGTCCACGCCCATGTAGAAGGTGTCATCTTTCTCGGTGTAAAGCAGCGTATCGTTCTTCGCGTCCGTTCCGAGAACGTGTGCCTTCACTTTCGTCGTCAACAACGTCTTCTCATCGTTCTCGACGTAGACCAGTGTCTTGTTGTCACCCGCCCATACGAAGTCTGCGGAAGAGCGCGCGATCGTGTCCGGATAAACCTCACCTGTTTTCAGATTCTTGAACTTGATGACATATTGGCGACGACCGACATCGTCTTCCGCCCAAGCAAGGATTTCATTGTTTGGACTGACATCGTAGGTGCCGACATTGAAGTAGTTTTTGTCCTTCGCCATTTCATTGACATTGAGCAAGATCTCTTCCGGCCCTTCCATCGTCCCGGCACGTCGTGCGTAGATCGGATAGTCCTGACCTGTTTCAAAGCGCGAGTAATACCAGTAGCCGCGTTCGCGCACCGGCACGCTCGAATCATCTTGCTTGATGCGCCCGACGATCTCGTCATACAACTTGTCCTGCTGCGGCTTGAGCGGATTCAAGATCGAGTCTGCGTATGCGTTCTCAGCATTCAGGTACGCGAGCATGTCCTTGTTCTTGCGGGTGTCGTCGCGCAACCAATAATATTCGTCGTTGCGTTCTGCGCCGAAAGGTGTTTTGACAACATGATCCTTTTTGGCAACATCAGGTGCAGTCATTTTCTTGGGTCCGGTTTGTTTCTGGGTGGATTTGGTCGCGCGTTTGGGTGATGCGGCGATTGCAGTGCCAACGGTGGCGGCGACAGCGAGCGTTAATGCAATTGCGAGTGCGCTTCGAACGGAATTTCTGGTCATGCATCTCTCCCAAGGGGTCAACTTATGCTACATCAAATGAAAAATGCCGCTTCGTTTGAAGCGGCATCTTCTTTACAGCAACTTACTTCAACTGATCCCAGAGGAACTCGTAAGCCAGCGTTGTCATGAACGAGGCTTGCTCGTTGTTTGCAGCGCCGCCGTGACCTCCTTCGATGTTCTCGTAGTAGTAAACGTCCTTGCCCGCTGCATCCATTTTCGCCATGAACTTGCGCGCGTGGCCCGGATGCACGCGATCGTCGCGCGTCGACGTCGTGATCAACGTCGCCGGATACTTACGCTTCGCATCAAACAGGTGATACGGCGAGAACTTCTGGATGTACTTCCAATCGCTCGTGTCCGGATCGCCGTACTCGGCCATCCACGATGCACCCGCTGGCAAGTGCTTGTAGCGCTTCATATCGAGCAGTGGCACTTGAATGACGACTGCACCAAACAGGTCCGGATATTGCGTGAGCATGTTGCCCGTCAGCAAACCACCGTTCGAGCCACCTTGAATACCTAGGTGCTTCGGTGAAGTGATCTTGCGCTTGATCAGATCCTGTGCGACGGCTGCGAAGTCTTGGTAAACCTTCGGACGGTTCTCCTTGATCACTGCCTGGTGCCACTTCGGACCGTATTCGCCACCACCACGGATGTTCGCGAGAACGTAGGTACCGCCCTTGTCGAGCCATGCCATGCCGAGACGACCGGAGTACGAAGGCAACATCGACACTTCGAAACCGCCGTAGCCGTACAGCAACGTTGGATTGTTGCCGTTGGTCTTCAAGTCCTTGCGCTTGACGATGAAGTAAGGAATTTTGGTGCCGTCCTTCGATGTCGCGAAATGCTGTTGCACTTCGAGGTTCTTGTTGTCGAACCAGCTTGGGTCTTGTTTCAACTTCTCCGGTGCCTGACCAATCTCAACCAGCGATAACGTGCGCGGATTCAGGAAATCCGTTGAAGACAACCACAGCGCGTTGGAATCGACGCTGTCGACAGCGCCAACACCGATGCTGCCGAACTCCGGCAAGCCAGGTTGATTTACCTTGGCCCACTCATTTGAACCCGCGGTTGGAATGCGCAAAACCTGCAAACGGCTCTTCACGTCGTTCAAGGTATTCAGGACAACGTAATCCTTGGTGATTTCGACATCCGAAAGTGAGGTGTGAGCATCAGGCGTAAACAAAGCCTGGAAATCACGCTTGCCTGCCATGAAGTCGTCATATCGGGTGACGAGCACGCTGCCGGCCTTGTACGTCTTTCCACCCGCTTCGTAATCGAAGCGAGGCTGAAGGATCAACCAGTCGCGGACGACACTTTTCTCGGCGGTATTCGGTGCGTCGATCTTGACGAGCTTGCCATCATCCTTGAGTTCAAATACTTCGTTGTTATAGAACTCAAGCATGCGATACACGAAATTGCGTTCGAAGCCAGGCGTCGTATCGTGACCTGCGGCCACCATCATGTCGGTGTGTTTACCTTCGTAGACGACCTTGGCATCACTCAATGGCGTGCCACGCTTCCACAACTTGACGATGCGCGCGTAACCCGACTCGGTCTTCGAACCTTCGCCGAAGTCCGTCGATACGAACACGGTATCGCGATCGATGAAGCCCATGCTGCCCTTCGCTTCCGGCAACGCGAATCCGTCCTTCACGAAGGTTTTGTTGTTCAAATCAAATTCGCGGATCACGACGGCATCAGCGCCACCACGTGACAACGACAACATGCAGCGATCATATGGACGTGGGCAGCTGACACCCTTGAACACCCAGTTCTCACCTTCAGCCTTCGCCAACGCATCCATGTCCAACACGGTTTCCCACTTCGGCTCTGCCTTGCGGTACTCCTCAAGCGTAGTGCGACGCCAGAGTCCGATTGGATTCGCCTTATCACGCCAGACGTTGTAATACAGATCGCCGATCTTGCTCACGCCCGGAATGTTCGCATTCGAGTCGAGCGATGCGCGGATCTTGTCCTGCATCGACTTGAATTGCGCCGACTTCGTGTACTTATCGACGGTCTTCGCGTTGTGCTTGCGGACCCAGTCCAGCGACGTCTCACCGCCAACGTCTTCCAACCAGAGATACGGGTCAGCAGGATTTGCGGCGGTCACTTGTGCTCCTTTGGTCGCTTTCTTCTTCGGTGCTGCGGCCAAGGCTTGCGTGGCGAACAAACCCACGGCAAAGCTCAAGGCGGTGGAAATCAAAACGAAATTACGAGTCCGACTACGGGTGGTCATGCGGGAGTGCCCTCGGTTGGTTTTGGCCAAAAATATCCCTCTGACCATACCATTTACAGGCAATCTCAGACCCTGCGGAAAGTCATGCTCACTTGTACGAGGCGAGCGCCAACTGCAGCCGGATCTTCACTTGTTCACGCAAACTGATCGGCGAAATCACTTCCACGTCATCGGAATGCGACAAAATATCCTGCAACAGCTCATGTTCGCTGCTGTACGGCAATTTCAGCTCGAAACGACCATCCGGCAAGGTCCGCGTCTGCTGATCACGGTGCCAAAACTGATCCGACACCCACTCCGCCGCGCGTTTGCTGAACACCATCGTCGCAATTTGGTTCGGTTTACCCGAGAAAATCCCATAACCCGTTCCGGCATGCTGATCCAACACGCTTTGATCGACTTCGGTCGCGGCTTGGTCGAGCACCTTCGGATTGACGATGCGATCGACGGAGAAACGGCGCATGCCTTTCTTTTTCACATCCCACGCATCGAGATACCAAGAATCGCGGTAATAAGTGAGCAACTGCGGCGAGACTTCACGCGTCGTGCGCTCCATCGTTGAACGCGCGGAATAGGTAATGCTCAACTGGCGACGGCTCAGAACGGCAGTCGCAACAGTGCGGAACACGACGTCATCGGTCAAGCGCGTTTGATGTGGCAACACGCGCAGGCGATCGACCGCTGGCTTCGTCTTGGACGGCGCGGCAGCGGTGAGAATCTCATTGATCTTGCGGTTGAGCGGCTTAAAAATATCGCTCAAGCCCATCGACTGCGATTGCGACAACATCGCCTGCACGGCGAGCAACGCATTCAACTCATCCGCATTCATCCAGACACCGGGCAACTCAAAGGTGTTCTCCTGAGAGCGATCGTAGAAGTAGCCCTTCTCGCTATTTTCAAGCGGGGCGCACATGAAGTCCCGCAAAAATTCGATATCCCGATACACCGATGCGCGCGACGCACCGAGCTTCTCCATGAGGTCCGGAACTTTGATTGGCGTGCGGCGATCACTGAAGATTTGATGCAGCTTGCGGACGCGTTCGAATTTTTCCATCAATGCACTCTTATGCTGGTGGGAGTATCCTATCAACAGTCTATCAAGGCACGTTTGCTAAATGCAGAATTCGCTGGACCCGACCATCGAGCTGTCCCCAACGCCGGGCGACGAGTTCAAGACGACCACCTGCTACATGTGCGCCTGCCGTTGTGGCATCAAGGTGTGGCTGCAGGACGGACAGATCCGTTACATCCAAGGCAATCCCGAGCACCCTGTAAATCAAGGGGTTTTGTGCGCGAAGGGATCCGCCGGCATCATGCAGCATTATTCCCCTGCACGTTTGAACAAACCGCTGCTGCGCGTCGGTGAGCGCGGTTCGGGCGAATTCCGTGAGATTTCGTGGGACGAGGCGATGTCGTTAGCGGTGTCGTGGTTGAAGCCATTGCGCGAAAATAATCCCGATCAACTCGCCTTCTTTACCGGGCGCGATCAATCGCAAGCCTTGACCGGTTGGTGGGCACAGCAATTTGGCACGATCAACTATGCGGCGCATGGTGGGTTTTGTTCGGTGAATATGGCCGCAGGCGGTTTGTACACCGTCGGTGGATCGTTCTGGGAATTCGGTGAACCCGATTGGGACCGCACTGAGTTGTTGATGATGTGGGGCGTCGCGGAAGACCACGATTCCAATCCGATCAAGCTCGGCTTGGGCAAGCTCAAGCAACGCGGGGCCAAAATCATTTCGGTCAACCCCGTCCGCACTGGCTACGGCGCGATCGCGGATGAGTGGATTGGCATCCGTCCGGGCACGGATGGGTTGTTCGCATTTGCCTTGATTCATGAGCTTTTGCGAACGCAACGGGTCGATCTCGATTATCTCGTGCAGTTTTGCAACGCGCATTGGTTGGTGATCGATGCACCAGGCACTTCGGAAGACGGATTGTTCTTGCGTGATGCGGATGGCAAGGTGTTGTGTTTCGATCGTGCCTCGTCATCGTGTGTTGATGCCTCTTCGTTAGGCATTCAACCGGCGATTGTGGGCGAGTACGAATACAATGGCCTGCGTGCGCGTCCAGTGTTTGCACACATCGTTGACCGTTACGGTTCCGATGAATATGCCCCACGCAATGTTGCAGAACGTTGCGGCGTTTCCGTGGATACCATCGAACGCATTGCGCGCGAACTTGCGGAAGCCGCCTTCGATAAGTCATTTGAATTGCCGGTGCCTTGGACCGATGCATGGGGACGCGAGCATCAAACGATGGTCGGACGCCCGGTGTCGATGCATGCGATGCGTGGCATCAGCGCGCACACGAATGGCTTCCACACTTGTCGCGCTTTGCATGTTTTGCAGATGCTGCTCGGTGCGATTGATGCACCGGGTTCGTTCCGTTATCAACCGCCCTTCCCGAAGCCGATCGCACCACCGAATCGCCCAGGCAAAACACGTAACGAAAACGGCGTGCTCGATGCCGGTCCGTTAGGCTTCGTGCATGGACCCGAAGATTTGGTCGTTGATGGTGAGGGTCAACCACGTCGCATCGACCACGCTTACTCGTGGGCGTATCCACTATCCGCTCATGGCATGATGCATACCGTCATCCGCAACGCGGTCGAGGGAAACCCCTACAAAATAGACACATTAATGATGTTCATGGCCAACATGAGCTGGAACTCGACGATGAATACGTCGCAGACCATGGACATGTTGACCGCCAAGGATGACAACGGCGAATACAAAATTCCCCGCATCATCTACAGCGATGCCTTCGCATCCGAGATGGTGTCGTATGCGGATTTGATTTTGCCGGATACGACTTATCTCGAGCGTTACGATGCGATCTCGTTGCTCGACCGTCCGATCTCCGACGCGGAAGCCGTGATTGATTCGATCCGTCATCCCGTCGTTGATGCCGCGTCACAAGCAGAAGGTCGCGATGTGCGTGGCTTCCAAAGTGTGCTGATTGATTTGGGCACGCGACTGGGTTTGCCGGGCTTGATCAACGCCGATGGCTCTGCGAAGTACAAAGATTACGCGGACTACATGGTCAACCACGAGCGCATGCCAGGTGTTGGTTTGCTCGCAGGTTGGCGTGGCGAAGATGGCACGCAGATGGGTGTGGGCGCACCGAATCCACAGCAATTGGAACGCTACATTGAGAATGGAAGTTTTTGGCGGCATGAAATTCCGCACGAAGCGCTCTATTACAAGATGGCCAACAATGCCTATTTGGATTGGGCCGTTGGACTTGGCTTGATCAAGCACGCAGACCCGATCGTCTTGCAGCTCTACAGCGAAACTTTGCAGAAATTCCGTCTCGCTGCCCAAGGTCACGGCGAACATCAACCACCGGCGGAACATCGCGAACGCGTCGCAACGTACTTCGATCCGCTGCCAATTTGGTATGAGCCGTTCGCGCATGCCGAGCAATCGATGGAAGAGTTTCCGGTCAGTGCAATCACGCAGCGCCCGATGTTCATGTATCACTCGTGGGGCTCGCAAAACGCGTGGCTACGTCAAATTACCGCGCGCAATTACTTGTATTTGCATGCAGATCTCGCGAAGCAGCACGGCATCGCGGACATGGATTGGGTCGTTGCGGAATCACACAACGGCGCGATCACGGCACAGGCGAAAATCGCATCGAACGTCGAACGCAACACCGTGTGGACGTGGAATGCGATCGGCAAACGTCAACGGGCATGGTCGTTAAGTGACGGTGCGCCGGAGAGTCAGAAAGGGTTTTTGCTCAATCACCTCATCAGTGATTTGACGCCGAAAGCCAAGTACAGCAATTCCGATCCGGTGACCGGACAAGCGGCTTGGTTTGATTTGCGCATCAACATCCGGCGCGCGTCGGAGCAGGAAGCGGCGATGTCGGAGGATGCGGTTTTGTCACAGCCACAATTCCCACCGGTCGCACCGCGCGAGCAGCACAAAGACCAGGACAAACCACTGCGTTACGGCGCGCAATTCCGTGCAGAACGTAAGGCGATGAAATCATGACGGACCTACCCAAAACCACTAACAAAAAACTCGGCCTCGTCATCGATCTCGACATCTGCGTTGGCTGTCATGCATGTGCGGTCAGTTGCAAGGAGTGGAACACGGGTGGGATGGCCGCGCCGTTAACCGACGAAAACCCTTACGGCAAGGATCCATCCGGCGTTTGGTTCAATCGCGTTCACAGCTATGAAGTCGCACCGACGCCAACGCAGCCCGCGATGACGCTGCACTTCCCGCGCTCATGTTTGCATTGCGAAACACCCGCATGCGTCACGGTGTGTCCAACCGGCGCGTCGTACAAGCGCGTCGAAGATGGCATCGTGCTGGTCGACGAAGACAAGTGCATCGGCTGCAAATTGTGCTCGTGGGCTTGCCCTTACGGCGCGCGTGAATATTCTGCGGTCGAAGGTGTCATGAAGAAGTGCACGTTGTGCGTCGACCGCATCTACAACACGAACTTGCCGGAATCCGAGCGTGAACCTGCGTGCGTCTCCGCATGTCCGACGCGTGCGCGTTCGTTCGGTGATCTCGCAGATCCAAACAGCGAAGTGTCGAAGAAGGTTGCAGCGCGCGGTGGCATTGACCTGATGCCGGAGCTCGGCTTCAAACCGACGAACAAGTATCTGCCGCCTCGTCCACGACGCGCGGGCGATGCGACGCAAGCGAAGCCTCAAACCGAAACCATCGACCACTCGCAGCTCTCGGCGCCGTTGCGCTGGCTCGACAAAATCCTTTCGCGATAACGAATCATGCATCCAGCTTTTTCCGTCATTTTCTTTACAGTATTGTCTGGCGCGGGCTACGGTCTGTGGTTCTGGATCGGCTTGCGTTGCATGAGCGGTCCGCATCCGTCGAATTTCGGTGCGTGGGCGTGGATTCCTGCGTGGGTCCTCGGCTTCGTGCTGATCGTCGGCGGCTTGCTGAGCTCCACCGCCCACCTGGGCAAACCGCTGCGGTCGTGGCGTGCATTTTCGCAGTGGCGCACCTCGTGGCTGTCGCGCGAAGGCGTGATGGCCATGGTGACCTTCGTGCCTGCGATCCTGACCTTATTCTTCCTCTACAAGGACGCCCCGCTGCCCGAAAGCATGACGTTGCGCGTCGTCGCCGGCCTGCTGTGTTTGAGCAGTCTGTACACCATCTATTGCACCGCCAAAATCTACCACTCTCTCCCCACCATCCCTGAATGGTCAAACCTTTACGTGACGTGGAGTTATCTCTTCGCTGCGCTCGCTTCCGGCGGCACACTTGCAGCGTTGATGATCGGCGCGCAGATGCAACCGGCGCAATTGCACATGATGATTTTCTTCGCGCCGTGCATCCTCATCTTCGGCATCATCAAGTGGCTCTACTGGCGCGACATTGATACCAGCGACTCCCGCCCATCGCTGGGCTCCGCCGTCGGTCTGCCCGATCGCGACATCAGCATCTTCGAACGCCCGAACACTGAGCCGAATTATCTCAACAAGGAAATGGGCTACCGGGTCGCGCGTAAACACGCCACGAAACTTCGCAATATTGCGCTAGTCCTCGCGGTCGTAGCACCGCTGATTGGATTCGGTCTTGTGTTGATGCTCGCGAAGGCCGGACACTTGTTCACCGCGACAACCGGCGTTGTCTACGCCATCGCCGCAGCGTGCTGTATCACGGGCATGTTGGTGGAGAGGTGGTTGTTTTTCGCGGAAGCCAGACACACCGTCGACCGCTACTACAACGGTTAGTCCTGCAACGTCTCTGCGATCAAGGCACCTGCGCCTTGGTCGAGCAACATCGCGGCAACGGTCTTACCTAGCGTATCGGCCGCATTGACGTCCGTACGCAAGACATGCGCCTCCGCACGCAACGAATCACCTGTGGCGACATTGCCGACGGCGCCGATCAAACTCAAATAATCGCCACCGTACGAAGCAATCGCTGAGACCGGCACATGGCATGATCCATGCAGCGCACGGTTCATCGCACGCTCCGCTTCAACACGCTGACGCGTCGACGCATCATCCAGCACCGATGCCATTTCAATGGCGAATGCATCACCGGCGAAGCACTCGATCGCAATCGCACCTTGAGCTGGCGCTGGCAACCAAACCGGCGCATCCAAACGCGAGCGGATACGCGCATCGAAGCCCAAGCGCTTCAAGCCTGCAACCGCGAGAATGATCGCGTCGTACTCACCCGCGTCCAGTTTACCCAGACGCGTATTCACGTTGCCGCGCAAATCACGGATCACGAGATCCGGACGCAATGCACGCAACTGCGATTGGCGACGCAACGACGATGTTCCGACGACCGCACCGACTGGCAACGACGCAACGTCGTCATAAAGGTTCGACACAAACGCATCCGCGGAATCTTCGCGCTTCAAAATCGCGGGTAGCGTAAACCCTTCTTCCAACTCCATCGGCACATCCTTCAACGAATGCACTGCAAGATTGGCGTCGCCACGTTGCATCGCAACTTCCAGCTCCTTGAGGAACAGGCCCTTGCCACCGATCGCAGCCAACGAGCGATCAAGCACTTCATCACCGCGCGTACTCAACGGAACGAGCTCAATTTCGATGCCAGGATGCGCCTCACGCAATTGCGAAGCGACGAATTCAGTTTGCCAAAGGGCCAAAGGACTCTTGCGAGTCGCGATCTTCAAAACGGTCATGCGACCATTATCCGACATTTGCCCGCGACAAAAGGAAATTCCGCACCGCACCGACATGCCTGCGACTGACTTTGAATATTTCGCCATCCCGTAACAGCACGTGATGCTGGTGTTGACCATCCGACCGTAAAGCCCGAATCTGCCGCCGCGCCACCAGACCATTGCGGTGCACCCGAATGAAGTGATCCTTGCCGTACAGCGCTTCCAGACGGACAAGCGGCTCGTCGATCAAGTCTTCCCCGCACCGATGTAGCGCTGTGACGTATTTGTCCTCGGCTTTCAACGCATTCACGTCACTCAATGGAATCAACTTGAGCTCACCGTGCAGGCGAGACGTCAAAAACGACTCCACACCCCCAACCATCACGCTCTCCGCCACCCGCGACGAATGACTCATACCGGCAACCATGATCTGCGCGCGCTTCAAGGCAGCCTCCAGTCGCTCGTCGTCCATCGGCTTCACCAGGAAGTCGACTGCCCCCTGCTCTAATGCGAAACACGCATCCTCCGCAGACTCCCCGTACAATACCACCGCCGTGCGATGACTCCACCTCGCGATCCGCGCACACAGATCCGCACCACGTTTGCTCGACGCACCGATGTCCATCAGCACGATATCCGGCTGCTCAATTTGATACGAGAAAAAAGCCCGCCGCAGCTCATTCACCACCGACACACCCGCATCCTTGAGAATGCGGCGCACACGACGTGCCAGCGCCTGGCTGGTGCGTTGATCATTTTCGACAATCAGGATTTTCATGTAAGGAACTCCACCAAAAGGACTTCCCTACACTGTCGACCGTCCGTCGCCGAAGCGGTATCAGACGATGGCGCGTTTCTTTGTCAGAATATCGCCCAACCAGATTCGGATTGCGACGATCTCTTCCATTGCGACCTGATGTTGCATCGGATACGTGCGCCAAGCGATGTCCATTCCAAGCGCCGACATCGCCTTGTACGTTGCCTCACCCGCGGCAAACGGAACCACCGGATCCATCGTGCCGTGCGCCATGAACACAGGAACAGAAGATGGCTTCGCAATCGCGACAACATTGGTCAAGTCCGGCAGATACGTCGACAACGCAATCACGCCCGCCAACTCAGTCGACGACTTCATCAGGAACGACAGTGCAATGGCGCCACCTTGCGAGAAACCCGCCAACACAATGTTCGACGCAGGGATGCCCGAAGCAATCTGCGCCGCGATCAACGCTTCGACCTGTTCGATGGATTCACCGACACCGGTCAGATCCGCACGGTTCGCGAAATCCATGTCGGTGATGTCGTACCACGCACGCATCCGGTAACCGTTGTTGATCGTCACAGGACGCACAGGCGCATGCGGAAACACAAATCGAATCGCCGGCGTATCCGGATTCACCAGCTCAGGCACTAAGGGTGCAAAGTCAAAACCATCCGCACCCAATCCATGCAACCAAATCACCGCCCACTGCGGGGAGGCGCCCGTTTCAACGATATGTGTTTCCAGCAATTGAGTCATCAGAACTTGTATTCCACCATTGCGCGTAAAGTCGTGTAGTCGTCTGACCAGGAATCACTGAACATCCGACCGCTCGCCAAATTATAGTAGGAATACGAATGTTGGTCTTTCGGCAGCAAATTGTTCAACGAAACGCGCGCGAGCAACTTCGGCGAAAACTTATACGACGCATACATGTCCAAGCTCGTGATGGAGAATGTTTTTTGGTATGAGCTATCCGAAGTGCGCGAGATGCGGCCCTGGTTGTACGAAGCATCGGTACCAATTGTCAGCTTCGGCGTGGCACGCCAATCGAATCCTGCAGTGACCGTCAGCGGAATTTGCGCTGCCAAAACATTGTACGGCGATGGCCAATACGTCACCTTCGACCAGTTGCGCGAGATGCTTGAACGAACGTCCATGTCCGGACCTTGCGCCCAGAAATGACGTGTCGGGAATTTCAATTCACTGGACAAGCCAAAGGCTTTCGCCTTGCCGGTATTTTCCGGACGCGACACCCAATACGGTGCCTGGAAACTAATGGTGTTCGCAATTGCATCATCGATATGACGGTAGTAGGCGCTGACGCCGAACATGCCGGTTTTGCCGAAGTAATTTTCGTATGCCACATCCAAACCGGTTGAAAGCTCCGGCTTCAACGCAGGATTACCTGTCGGCAACGGCGACGTCGGTGAGTTGTCACCATCGATCGACGGCGCTGCACGCGGAATCAACTGGTTCGTATTAGGTGGATTGTATGTGCGTGCCAAACCGATACGGATCTGATCACGTTCGGTATCCGACAATCGATACAACATCGATGCAATTGGACTCAACACGCTCGTGCGGTTGCGGAACGAACCGAACAACACACCGTCCATGTCCGTTTGCGATCCTTCCCAGCGCGCACCGGCATACAACGACATGCGCTTCGACAAAGCGAATTCATCCTGAGCAAAAAACGCCGCCCGCTTCACCGTCGCATTATTGCGATCATAAAAATACGTTGTCGCACCACCCGTTGGCGTATCCCATTGATTGCGTGTTTCTTCGCGCGTCGCACGCGAAATTTCCCAACCAGTGCTCACCTTGTGACGGTCGTAAACCGTGTTTTCGACTTTACCGGTGCTCGTAAGTTGCGTGGCGACATTCTTCAAATTCCAATCGCGGTGAATCAACGGCGCGCCGTTCGCGGCGAAACCATCGAACGGCGTATCGGTTGAATTGCGATCGTACTGACCATTCAACGTCGTCGAAAATGTACCCGACGTTCCAAACGTTTTCGTAAATTCCAAACCTGGACGCACGCCGACGAAGTCCGTCGAAGACTGCGCCCACAAGCGTGGGAACGGTGTGTTCAATGTTCCAACTGAATTTGTGTAAACCGTGTCCGCCGTGTTCTTGCCCTTGCCCGCGTAAAGCATCGACTGCGCCGTCAAGTTCGCGCCATTCTCCAACGTCCAGTTAAGACGCGTGAGATTGTTGAACGAAGTGTTTTGGGATTGGTAATCCGTGGTCGACAAACGATCCTGCACCAGCACATCGTTTGCGTTGTAGCGTTGCTGCAGACTATAGCTTTCGCTGTCACTGTTGAAACGATTCACGCCGAAATTGATTGTGTAACCGAACTTGCCGTTCGTATTCGACAGCGTCGTGTTCGCACCGTACATTTCCTGCGAAGGACTGTAACCACCGTAAGCCGAAACCTTACGCTGGGAGCGGCTCATGTTTTTGCGCAAAACAATGTTGATCGTTCCAGCAACCGCACGCGTGGAATATTCCGCTGTCGCCGTTGGCACAATCTCGATGCGCTCAATCATTTCCGGCGCGATTTGCGAGAGCTGGAAACCCGAGCTTTGCGGCTGACCATCAACCAAAATCTGCGTATAACCGCCACCCAAACCGCGCAATTGCGGACCACCGCCACGCGAACCTTGGCTCACGCCCGGCAGACGCTTGAGCACGTCAAAAATACTCGTATCCCCTTGCTTGAGGATATCGTCACGCTTGTAGATGATCTTCGAAACCGAGGAATTGCGGCGCTCTTCATCAGCGCTGGAGCCGCGCACTTCAACAGTACCGACCTTCTTGGCAGTCGTTGTTTCGGCGTCAGCTTTGGCTTCTTCTTTCTTCGGCGTCGTTGCCGAATCCTGCGCCATTGCCATTCCAGGCATTGAGAGAGCGATCAGGAGTGCGACCGCCAAAGGCGATGCTTTGACGGTCAGTTTCATGCGGGAGGGCATTGGAGGTCATTCCATGAAAAAAATCAGATACGGAATGATCCTCCAACCTCCCCCTGCAATCATGTGCAGGAAGTCATTTTAGAACTTGTATTCAGCCATCAGACGGTACGAACGGTAGTTGCTCGACCAGTTGTCACGCTGCATCCAACCACCCGACGCCAAGTCATACAACGTCTGTGTGCGTTCGTCCTTCGGCAACAGATTATTCGCCGAGAAGCGGATCAGGAACTTCGGAGAAAACTTATACGTTGCAAACGCATCCATGTTCCAGACCGACCATGTTTGCTGCGTCGAATCCAATGATGTGCGGGAGATGCGACCACGGTTGTAGCTGACATCCGAACCGACCGTCAGCTTCGGCGTTGCACGCCAATCGAAACCGAGGTTGCCCGTGACCGGCGTTTGCGATGCCAAAACGTTATAAGGCGATGGCCAGTAATCAACCGTCGACCAGTTACGCGCGATGTTCGAGCGGATGTCCATGTCCGGACCATTCGGCAGGAATGCACGCAATGGGAACTTCGCTTCTGCCGAGATGCCCCAAGCCTTCGCCTTACCGGTATTCTCGGGACGCGAGATCCACAGGCCATCGACGAAAGAGATTTGGTTTGAGATCGCATCATCGATATGACGGTAGTAGCCGCTGATGCCGAAGAAGCCGGTCTTCGCGAAATAATTTTCGTAAGCGACGTCGAGACCCAACGAAATTTCCGGCTTCAAGTTCGGATTACCCGATCCCACTGGATTCGTCGGAGAGTTATCGTCATCGACCGAAGAGTAGCTGCGCGGAATCAACTGACGTGAGCCAGGTTGATTGTAGGTGCGTGCCAAACCAACGCGAATCTGATCGCGCTCGGTATCGGACAAGCGATAGAGCATCGAAGCGATCGGGCTGAAAACGCTGGTCTTGTTTTTGACGGGATCAAACGTCAAACCTTCAACCTTCGTTTCCGACCCTTCCCAACGTGCACCCAAGTACGTCGACAAACGCTTGTTGACGCGGAACTCGTCCTGCACAAACATCGACGCACGCTTGATCTTCACCGTGTTGTCATCGACGAAAGTTGTCGTTGGTTGACCCGTAAACGTGTCGTATTGCAGACGTGATGCCGTGTCCTTGCTGTTCTCAACTTCCCAACCTGCGGTGACTTTGTGCTTCTGGGCAAACGTATTCTCGACCTTGCCGTTGATCTTGTAATCATTGCCGCGGCTGTCGGAATACCAATCGCGCACGACGCGCTGGTTGCCGTTGATGTCATTGCCGATGTAGTGGGTGGAGCTGTCGCTTTTGTCAAAATCCATCCCGCCACGCAACGTAAACGTGCCCGCTTCACCGAATGGATGCGTCCATTCCAAGCTTGGCCGCGCGCTACGTGACTTCGATGTCGAATTGGTCAAACCGTTCGCGAGCATAGCCTGCTGACCGAGGGTTGCGATATCCCACGATTGCGAATTGCCCTTATTATTCCCGCCAAAAGCCATCATCTGGAACGCCAGCGAGTCGCCATTGCCCAGTTGCCAATTCAATCGCGTCATCGAATGCAATGAGACGTTGTCACCTTCATTCACACTGTTGATGTTACGCAAGCCAACAAGGTTATCGTTCGCGTCATAACGCTGCTCCGTCGAACGGGACTTTGATTGACTGTCCATGTTGTTCACGCCGAGCATGACGTTGTAACCGAACTTCGGCATCGAATTCGAGAACGTGATGTTCGCGCCTTCCATCTCGCGATGACCGCCACGTCCGATCATGCCGGTGAGCTTACGTTGCGAGCGCGAGACGTTCTTGCGCAGGACAATGTTGATCGTTCCCGCCACTGCACGCGTCGAATATTCCGCCGTTGCGCTCGGCACGATTTCAATGCGTTCGATCATGTCCGGTGCAATTTGCGCCAACTGGAAGCCTGCGCCTTGCGGCGAACCATCCACCAAAATCTGCGTATATCCGCCACCCAATCCGCGCATGCGAGGGCCGCCGCCGCGACCACCGGTACTGATGCCCGGCAAGCGCTTCAGAACGTCCATGATGCTGGTGTCGCCCTGCTTCAGGAAATCTTCGCGGTTGATGATGATCTTCGATACCGATTCGTTCTTGCGCTCGTCGAGATCACTCGCCCCACGCACTTGAACCGTACCGACATTGGTCGGCTTCTTCGCTTCCGGCGTCGTTGTCGTGGTTGGCTCATCCTTGGTAGGCGCGGTTGTCTGCGCGAATGCAGGTGTCGCAATCATCGCCGCAGCCAATGCCATGGACAAAAGGGAGTACTTTGGCGCCGCGGCCGGCGTCTTGAAATTAGTCATTAAAATGAGATCCGTTCAGGGAGTTCTACGGTTAGCGCTTGGCACTATAACCGCAATCATGAGAGTCAACGCATCGCAACCCAATCCGTTGACGTAAATCGCCGTTGAAACTCTGAGTTCGTTCAGGCTTGCGCCATGAATTCCTCGATTTCATTGGCAGAACGCACTAAGGCGTCCGTCAGCACTTTGGGACCATCGGCGCCGACATAAATGTCGTCTTCGATGCGGATTCCGATGCCACGCCATTTCGCGTCAACATCGGCGTCCGTTGGAATGTACAAACCGGGTTCAATCGTGAACACCATGCCCTCTTCCAACACCCGCGATTCATTGTCGATGCGATAGTCACCAACGTCATGAACATCGAGTCCAATCCAGTGACCGGTTTTATGCGGATAAAACTTGCGATAAGTCATATCCTGCAAATTCTTTTCGAGTTTGCCCTTCAACAAACCCAACTGCAGCAGGCCTTCCGTCAGCGTGGCGACTGCGGCTTCATGTTGCTTGTCGTAGGTCGCGCCGATTTTGACTTCGTTCAACGCAGCGCGGTTCGCTTGCCAAACGATGTCATGCAGCTGACGTTGCGCCTTCGAAAATTTCCCGCTCGCCGGAAATGTCCGCGTGATATCCGCCGCGTAACCGTTGTACTCCGCGCCGGCATCAATCAAGATCAAATCGCTCTTCGCAATTTTGGCCTGGTTCGTCACGTAATGCAGCACGCATGCGTTCGCACCAGTACCGACAATCGATGTGTACGCAGGCACCGCGTTGTACTTACGGAAAACATGCTCAATTTCCGCCTGCAATTCGTACTCATGCATGCCCGCTTTCACGGAACGCATCGCCGCTTCATGCGCCAACACACTGATGTCGGCCGCCCGTTGCATCAACTTCAACTCATCCTTGTCCTTGAACAAGCGCAGTTCGTTGACGAGCAATCCAAGATCCAGCAATTCACTCGGTGGCGGATTGCCCATATACATGCGTTGACGCGTGCGGTTAATCCAGCCCATCAATCGCGTGTCAAAATCACCGTCGCGCCCAAAGTGCGCATAAATTTGATCGCGCCCTTCAATCAACCCCGGCAAAATATCGTCGATGTCCGTAATCGGAAACGCATCGTCGAGACCAAACGCAGTTACGGCTTCTTCAGGACCAAAACGTTTGCCATCCCACTGCTCACGCAATGGATCACGTTCACGGCAAAACAGAATCGTCTCACCATGCGCCCTTCCCGGCACCAACACGAGCACGGCTTCCGGCTCCGGAAAACCGCTTAAATAAAGCAGATCCGAATCCTGACGGAACGCGAAGTGCGTGTCGCGGCTGCGGATTTTCTCGCTCGCGGCGCTGAGAATCACGATACCGTTATCGCCGACCGAATCCATCAAGTCTTCGCGGCGTTGCTTGTAACGCGACTTCGGAACGTTCAATGCTTTCATGATGATCAGTTCAAGCTCTGGCGATACTTCTTCGCCATGGCCACTTCGCTGTGAATCAACAGCGCCGCGACGCGGACGTACTCGACGATCTCGGCATAGGATTCTTCATCGCCTTCATCGTCGCCTTCAAACTGCGCATCCGACTTCGACAACGTCACCAAGTCATTGAACGCCTCGCGTCCTTCTTCGGTGAGCGCATCCGGTTGACCGCCGCCGAGTCCAAAGCCCGCGACGAACCCTGCGCACCACTCAAACAAATATCCGGAGCGCACATCGATCGGATCGCTCTCGTCCGGCAGCATCAGCTCAAAACCAAATTCCTGATCCGTCAATTGCGCTTGCGTGATGACACCCAAGTCATGCAGCTCCGTTTGATCACCCGGCGCTTGAATCGCATCATCCGCCAAAACCGTCCCAAACCAATTCGACTTCACATCTCCGCCGGCCGCCAACCATCCGCACAGTAATCCATGCAGTTCCGAGGGGCTCGTCGCAATCGAAAGTCCAATCAGTTCACGTTGGATTTCTTCCAGGTCGGGCAAGGTATCGTTCGTCACGGCGGAGTCACCATGTAGGGAATGAATCGTTTATTTTAGCAAGCCTTGACCGAGTCCGATTGCGCCCTATGATGTAGGAATGGAAGCAGATCCGTTAATCGACCAAATCAACGCGCTCGTCGCCCGGCTGGATGGCTTGAACGACCGCATTAAGCGCCTCACCGATGAGAACCGCAGTCTCCGTCAGCAGCAGGAGCAGCTCAACATGGAGCGCGCTGCATTAATGCAGAAGAATGAGCTGGCCCGCCAACGCGTCGAAGGAATGATCACGCGCCTCAAGTCACTGGAGCAGAACACATGAGTAATTCCACCGGTGAACGAACATCCATTCCTGTCGCCATCACGATCATGGATCGCGAATATACGGTCGGTTGTGAGCCTTCGGAGAAAGACGATTTGCTGGAAGCGGCAGCGACGTTAGATCGCAAGATGCGCGAGATTCGCGGTGCGAATCGCATGGCGGCGGTTGATCGCGTGATGATTTTGGCGGCGCTAAATTGCGTATCTGAAATGCAAGCTTTACAACGTCAACAGCAAGGACGTGATGCGGAAATTGCGCGTTTGTTGACGTCACTGAATGACAAGCTGGATGCGCATTCCTTGCAAGGTGACCTTGGCGTATAATTGGTTTACGTCCTCTGCTCTGCTCGACAGTGTATGCAACTTATGCCTTGTCCCTTAATGACGACACCGGGACTCTCGAAGTGATCTGGCGCGCCAGCCTACCCCGAGTGGGAAGCCCGAAGATCACCTAGCGGTTCCACTTGAACCCTGGGTTCAAGGTCGTTACATGCACATCGACAGCAGCGGTGGACTTTTTATTTAGCGGCGTTTATTGCGAAGCGAATCCATCGATTTCATATGACCATCGACGTTGATCCACGCAAGGCGCTCCGCGCCGCCAGACGCGCCCTCTCCCCTTCCGAACGCATTCGCGGTGCGCAAGATTTGGCACCACGTTTGTTGGACTTGCCGTTCGCTCCATCCAATGGGTACGTTGCCGGTTACTGGGCGATGGATGGCGAAATTGCATTGCATGCTTGGCAGTTGAACTTGCCGGCGGCGACGGTGTTTTGTTTACCGGTATTGCACGATGATGGACTGCTGAAATTTGCACCATGGCGTGTCGGTGATCCATTGACGCACAATCGCTACAACATTCCCGAACCTGTATTCGAAGATTCATCGTTACTCGATGCACGTGATATGGCGATGGTCGTAATGCCGCTGGTTGGTTTCACTGATGACGGACATCGCATCGGCATGGGTGGCGGTTGGTATGACCGAACGTTTGCCTTCCGTCTTGAGCCATCAGACCTTCCGCCTTATCTCGTCGGTGTTGGCTTCGATGTCCAACAAACCGCAGATGTCACTCGCAACAGCTGGGACGTGCAACCCGATGCGATCTGCACACCGAGTCGTACTTTGCTTTTTGGAGATTTGAATTGAGTAGAAGTTACTGGGTCATGAAATCCGAACCCGATGCGTTTTCGATTGATGATTTGGAGCGCGTTAAAGTCGAGCCGTGGAACGGCGTGCGCAATTACCAGGCACGTAATTACATGCGCGATGACATGAAGGTGGGGGATCCGGTTTTGTTCTATCATTCCAATGCCGCGAAGGAAACGGGTGTCGCCGGTCTCGCGAAAGTCGCGAGCAAGCCATACGCAGACCCGACGCAATTTGATCCCGAATCCGATTACTACGATCCGAAGGCCACTCCTGAAGAGCCTCGTTGGTTCCTCGTGGATGTCGGCTTCGTCGAGAAATTTCCGCAAGTCCTGTTGCTCGAGAAGCTCAAAGCCAACGCACCATTGCTTGGCGAAGACTTCGTGTTGATCCGCAAGGGCAATCGTTTGTCCGTCGCGCCGGTCACGGCCGAGCAATACAAATCCGTCGTCAAACTCTCCAAAACCAAGAGATCCTAAGTCATGTCCGAAGCGAAACGTTTGGCAGCCGAAGCTGCATTGAAGTATGTCGAAGACGGCATGATCGTCGGTGTCGGAACTGGCTCGACCGTTGCCTATTTCATCGACGGTCTTGCACGCATCAAGCATCAAATCAAAGGCACAGTTTCCTCTTCGGAACAGAGCACGGCCGCGTTAAAGGCGCATGGTATAGATGTTTTTGACTTAAATGAAGTCGGTGAACTCTCGTTGTACGTTGACGGCGCTGACGAATGTGATGGCGCGAAGAACTTGATCAAAGGCGGCGGCGCTGCATTGACCCGTGAGAAAATCATTGCAGAAGCCTCGAAGCAATTTGTCTGCATCATCGATCCCTCCAAGCAAGTGAAGTACCTCGGCAAGTTCCCATTGCCAGTCGAAGTCATTCCAATGGCGCGTTCTCTCGTTGCACGTACCCTCGTCAAAATGACGGGTGGTCAACCCGTTTGGCGCATGAAAGACGAAACATCCCCGATCATTACCGACAACGGCAACTACATTCTCGACTTGCATGGTTTGCAGATCGCGGATCCTGCCGGACTCGAAGCCAAACTCAATCAAATTCCGGGCGTTGTCACCGTCGGCTTGTTCGCGCAACGTGCTGCGGATGTGGTGATTGTGGGTGGTGAGCCGCCGGTTGAATTTTGACGGTGTAACGCATTTGCAACCTAACCTGGCCGTAATTTCGTATCCTGTAAGTTCACATCTTCATCACACAGGAGTGGTTGTATGGCAGGTTGGTTTGAACGCAAGAAGACGGACGCAGGCAATTTCCGTTTCAGTTTGAAGGCTGGCAACGGCGAAGTGATTTTGACTTCGCAGAACTATGCATCCGCTGCGGCATGCGACGGTGGCATTGCCTCGATCCAGGCAAATTGTGCGATGGATGAGCGGTACGAGAAGCTCGAAGCTTCCGACGGTCGCCCGTACTTCAACTTGAAGGCCGGCAATCATCAGATCATTGGCACCAGCCAAATGTATGCAAGCGCCGCTTCGCGCGACAACGGCATCGAATCTGTCAAAACCAACGGTGTCTCCACCGACATCCGCGACGCCTAATCAGCTGAGTTTCGCGAGGTCCGACACGATCGACCGCAATCCCTGGGCATACCGTCCATAGCGACCGGTCAGGACTTCGCGGAACACTAGCCAAGTCCTCTTCAACGGATTATTCGGCAAATGCCCGCGATGATGGGCATGAATCCTTCTCCGCTCCAACTCATGCACCCACTTGGGGTCAATGTTCTGCAATCGCTTTGAGTCGTTGAGCAAACTCTGCAATCGTAACGCCAGCGTTCTCTGACTCGAACGTCGCTTACCATTCGCCGTCCAAAAATTCGCAGCTTCCGGACGTTTCATGCCGATCGCATTTTCGTCATGTTGCCGATAGTCGATCAACTTCTCTTCAACCGCATCGACTACGTAATCATTCTGCAAGGCAGTAACAAACGCCAACCATTCGTCATGCACCCAACCGCGCGGAAACGGTAACGCAGCTTGCAATGCCTCGCGCTTCACCGCAGTCGTCGCACCTGTGACGACCGTATGCTGCATCAAGATCTCTGCAATGTTCCCACGATGCGTCGCGTTGAGTTGCGATGTGTCCATCCGCACTGCTTCAAACAATCCGAAGCCAAGATCATCGCCTTTGCTATCCACCAACCTTGCATCGGTAAACAACACACCGAGATTGGGACGCGCGACGAACTCGCGATACATGCGTTCGATCTTCGTAGGATGCCAAACATCATCCTGGTCACAGAGGAAGATCACATCCCCCGTGCACTTACTTAGGACAATCTCAAAATTCTTCAAATACCCGACGTTATCGAAGCCGCGGATTAGCTCGATATTGACGTTTTTCGCCTGAAATTTAGGCTCATATCGCTCAAGCACGCGCCAAGTTGCCTCGTCATCGGTGGATGCATCATCTCGAATGATCACCTCATCCGGAAGCATCGACTGCGCGAGCAAACTATCCAGTTGCTGCGGCAAAAACTTCGCGCCGTTATACGTACAAAGTGCAATGCTGATGCGTGGTGCTTCGGTCATCCGGTGGCTTGGGAACTTCTTGAAGTGACTTTCATTCTAACGCATCGTTATCCGATGATTGAGTTAGAGGTAGAGGTAGAGGTAGACGATGTAGTGAAAGCCGCTTCGCGTATAGGCGGGTATTTACGTTCCTTTGATTTGCTCGGCGTCTTTGATGATTTTTTTGACACCGGACGGAGGGCAATATTTGAGTCCTTGCACATCGAGCGCGAAGCCAGTGTCTGACGGATTATCCAAAAGCCCCGAGAATCGCGGCAGAAAATCACTGGAATATAAACGCTGAGTACCAAGCGCAAATTTGTTCGCGCCTACAACGAGCTTCCAATCCGCACCCGCCGCTTCTTGCGCGATCAGATAGCTGGACCCAAGATCCCCCGACGCCCACCGCAACTTACCCGTACATTCGTTGGAATCGAACGATCCGAACATCGCTCTCCTGTCGCCACTAACACGCAATCCACCTGTTGCTGCAACGATGTCCATGCCAACGGAGTGCCCGATGAGACGTCCATTTTCGGACTTGATTGTTTTCGCAATCAGCACCCATGGCGTATCGAAGCGCCAGTTCGCAACTTCCATGCTTTTGAGCAATCCAAGCGAAAATTCAATCGGTGCACTTTCAGCCGACTGCCGGTACTTTGCAAAATTCTCAACGATGAACTCCACACCGTTCATGCGTGCAGATGTCGATGGCAAAACCGTAAACGGAAACGTCAGGTTGATTCCGAACCCGTATGGCAGCACTTCGCCTTCATTGAATCGAATGTCCTCGAGTTCCACCCCCGCACCCTGCGGCACCGCTCCGGAGGAATTGTTTCCTAGGTAGGCGCGAGTGTCCGTGCTATTCGCACGAGTATGAACTTTCATCCCGCCGCCACTCTCAACGATCCGTTGCAAGTCATCACGCGAAAGCGCATGCACTTCCAAACCTGGAAAATACGGCGTAATCGCGGCGGACTGCGAATCACTTGCAAGCTGCAACTTTGCCCACTCCATAAGATCGAACTGCCGAAGTGCGGTCAGCGACACCAATTCAGTGCAAGTTGCCTGCGCAACGCCATCACTCGCGCAACGTTGTGCGGATTCTCTCATCGCCAAAAAATCCCCCTCCACACTCTTCAACAACGCAAGTCGCGCACTCTCGGGCAACTTCTGATCAACCGACAATCGCTGGAGATTGGCATCCGTTGGCGCTTGAAGCGCTTCCGCAAGGACATCCGAAGCTGCCGGCTTAGTCGGCACCGTCGAACATCCAACTGCTGCAACGGTGAACACACCAAAACAAAAAAACCGCGATGATTTCTTGAACAAAGCAATTTCCTCAGTTGGCGACAAGAACCCTGGACCGATGTCGTCCATCATACGACTCAATGGTCCCAGAACTTTGAGCTATAGGTAGAGGTAGACGATTGAGTGACAGAGCCGCTTCGCGACGGGCGCGGCTCCGCCGCTTTGACTCACTCCTCTGACTCGGACTCCAATTTTCCTGCGCGCAAAGAAAAACCCCGCACATTGCTGTACGGGGTTTTGGGATAAATGCCCAGCGATGACCTACTCTCGCATGGCTTGAGCCACACTACCATCGGCGCAAGAGCGTTTCACTTCCGAGTTCGG
>SWJS01000008.1 GCA_007556525.1 Lysobacteraceae bacterium CU05-9
CACTACTACAATCACTGGCGTCGCCACTCAGCCAACGGACTGCAATCACCCCACAAATTTGAACAAAGTGCGAAACTAAACAAAGCCGTCTAAATCTCTGTCCGTTTTTTGAAGGTCAGATCATTCTGCCACAATCGTGACAGCACATTACAGAGAGGACGGATACTCGGCTTTTCGCTCGCGTGACAACAGACGCGCCAACCCTTCAGCCGGCGTGATCGTGCCGTGCAACGTCAGCTGCACCGCTTCAGAGATCGGCAACTCAACACCGTGCCGCGCAGCCAACCGCATCACTTCGTCGGCAGTTTGCACGGACTCAACGACTTGGCCAATTTCGCGCACCGCTTCAGAGATCGATTGACCGCGACCTAAAGCCAAACCGAGGCGACGGTTACGCGACAAATCACCGGTGGACGTCAACACGAGATCGCCGAGACCGGCGAGACCCATCAACGTGACCGCTTGACCGCCGAGCGCTTGATTCAAACGCATCATCTCGTTGAGACCGCGAGTGATGAGGCCCGCGCGCGCGTTCAAGCCGAGATTCATCCCGTCAGCGACGCCGGTGGCTACGGCCAACACATTTTTCATGGCGCCGCCCAATTCCGCACCGAGCATGTCGTTGCCGGTGTAGGCGCGGAACGTCGACGAGTGCAGAGAGTTCGCGACGATTTCGTTGAAGTCGGCGTCAGGGCCGTGGACCGTCAATGCGGTTGGCAAACCTTGTGCGACTTCCTTCGCGAAGGAAGGGCCTGTGACGACCGCGAGTGGCACATCGAAGTGCTCGGAAGCGACCTCATGCAGGAAACGACCTGAGCCCGGCTCGAAGCCCTTCGTTGCCCAGGCCACACCGGCGTCGGCGCGCTTCAGAGGTGCGATCGCGGCGACCGTCTCAGCGAATGCGTGAGAGGGCACCACCACCAAAATCCAGTCCGCATCCTTCACACACGCCGCAAGATCGGTCGTCGCGCGCAGAGACGGAGGTAGAGGAATCCCCGGCAGATAGCGGGGATTCTCGTGCGTCGTATCGATGGCCGACACGACCGCAGAGTCCCGACCCCACAGAACAGTCTCATGACCGTTCCGTGCGATCAGAGTAGCCAGCGCCGTGCCCCAGGAGCCGGCGCCGAGAACGGCGATCTTCGACAACGTCGAACTCAAGGCTACACTCCGGAGTTAATTACGAATCGAGATGACGCGCAGAGTCGTCAGAACCTTCCGCACCTTCAGCAGCTGCGCTACCTTCCATCATGCGTTGTTGCATCGCATCTGCATACAGCGCTTCGAAATTGATTGGCTGCAACAGGAACGGAGGGAAACCGCCGGCTTGGATCAGGTCCGACACGACTTGACGTGCGTATGGGAACAAAATCGCAGGTGCTTGCGTGCTCAGCAGGTATTCCGTGCCTTGCTCGTCGAAGCCGAACAAACCGAACACACCGGCTTGCTTCACTTCGGCCAGGTAAACGGTCGAGTCGCCTTGCGTGCAGTTCAATGTCACTTGCAAAACCACTTCAAACGCATTGTCGCTCAGGCGATTGACGTTGTGCTGCAGGTTCATGCCGAGGTTGTTCTCAGCTTCGGTGTTGAAGATCGCCGGCGCGTTCGGCACTTCGAACGAAACGTCCTTGACGTAAATCTTCTCAACCATGAATTGCGCGCCTTGTTGGTCGAGGTCGCCTGCTGGCGCAACTGCACCGTTGTTTGTATCTTCTGCCATTTCAATAAACTCCAATGAATACCTATAAAAACGTTAGGGCAACGGTTCCAAAATCAACCTTTCGGCTTCTTACCCGTTACCAATAAATTGCCGCCGTTGGCCCAAGCTTCGACGCCGCCCTCGAGAATCGAGACGTTCGCAAAACCGGCCTTCTTCAACTTCTTCGCAGCTTCCGTCGCGTTGAGACCCTTGCGGCACACGACCACGACCGGCTTCTCCTTCGAGTTCGCCAGCAACTTATGATTGACGTCGAACGTGGACATCGGGACATTCTTCGCCCCTTCAATATGCCCCTTCGCATAATCGACCGCGGGCGAGACATCGATGACCGTGCCGTCGCCCGAGTTGAGCAGGCGCGTCAGCTGCACCGCCGAAATTCCGCTGAACCCACGCGTCAGGCGCATGACTTCGTTGGCGATGATCGCAATCGTCAGGATTACAAACATCCCCACCAGCATCGGGTTACGGGAAGCAAAGTCAGTCAGTTCAGCAGCAGTCATTATTTTCAGTCAAAAAATCGGCTTATTTCAGCCCACCATTGTCACCGATATGGGGCATCTCTGCACGTTTTGCAACGCCTTACGGCTTCACAAATGCAACGAATTTTCCCGTCAGCGTCGAGGCCGCCGTTCCATCGCTGAGCGTCGTCTGCGCTTGCATCGCCATCCGCGCCTTGCCTTTCGCCTTCAGTTGTTCGATGAACGCGCTCAACTCCTCGGGCTCAACGAACCATGCCTGGATGACGAGGTCTTCTTCGATTTTTTTGAGATATTTCGTGGTGATCTCGCCGACGTAGACGTCGCACTGCAAGCCGCTCTCACGGGTGACGGCGGTCATCAAGCCCCAGCAGGCGAGCGTCATGATCGAACTGAGCGAGCCGCCAAAAGCATTCCCCTTGTCATTGACATGTTGGCTGAGCGGGGCGGTGAGGGTGATCCGCTGGTCGCCGAGCTCCGTAATGTCGATCTGCATTGGCGCAACGGGCACCATTGAGGCAAACTCTTTGAGTAGGTAGTCGCGGGTCACTTTTTGTTGCTCTCGCCAAAACCCCCATTGTCGCCGATTTGCAAAGGTCCCATCGTTGGATAGTTACGTCATCAGCCTCAGAGACTTCGTGCCGGACATGCCGGTGCGGTTGATCGTGCTCGAGCCGTGGCGACTTGAGCCAATCCGCGGTGCGTGGCCGCTCGACGCGGATCCCGACATCGTGATTGTGACGAGTCCCTATGCCGCGTCGTTGCTTGCGGGCGTTGCCGATAATTTCCCCCGTGCAAAATTCTACGCACCCGGTCGAGGCACCGCCGCCGGACTCCACGCTCAGGGTGTCGACTTCGTCATGACACCGAAAGACGAGACGTCGGACGGTCTGATGGATTTGCCCGGTCTGCAGCAAATCAATGCGCAAACCGCCGTGGTGCTCGGCGCGGCGGGTGGTCGGGGCATCATCCAGCGCGCGCTGCACGATCGCGGCGCCTTGCTAATCGACCACCATATTTACACCCGTACAAAAATAAAACCGAATTTATCCGAGTGGTACGCCGTTCGGGAAGGGCAGCCTGGTGCGGTGCTCGTCAGTTCCTTGAACGCGCTGCAATCACTCGACGAAGCGTTGGATTCCGCCGACCAACGGCATCTGCGCAGTCTGCAACTGGTGGCTTCAAGTGAGCGGATCGCCGGATATGCGCGGGAGATGGGGTTTGAGGAGGTGGTTTTGGCAGGGACACCACAGCCGAATGAAATGTTGCGAGTCACGCGGTTTTCATGAAAGCTGAATTAGGATGAATTCAGTCACTTAAATTCCGGATCGCAATAATGAAAGCTCTAAAGTGGTTCCTGGTATTGGCGCTGGCGCTGCTGGCCCTCAAACTGATCGCGTTCTACACCATGCCGACAAATCAAGGCAGCATGTTGCTGAGTTGGGGCGGGTACGATTACCGTGCGACGGCGGTGGATGCGTTTTTGATTTTGCTGGCGGTGTTGTTGGTTGCATGGCTGGTTTATCAGTTGATCACCGCGCCGATGAAAGCCTACAAATTGAAGCGTGACCAAGCCGCGCGTTTGAAGCTCGCAGAAGGTTTGGATGCGTATCAGCAGGGTGATTGGACGCGTGCGGAGAAGGTTTTGACAACCTCTGCCGAAACCAATCCGGAAGTCGTCGGTGTTTCGCGTGTCGGTGCCGCTCAAGCCGCAATTGCGCGCGAAGATTACGATGCCGCCGATCGTCACATCAATGCGCTGCGTGAGCAGCATCCGGTGCGGGCCGCGTTGGCCACAGCCGAAGCGTGTCTTGCCCGTGGTTACTACGAAAAAGCACTGGTCGCCCTAGATGATCCTGCAGCGCAACCTCTGCCTGCCCGCGGTATTGCGATGCGCGCCCGCGCGCTCGCCGGTGCGGGTCGTGCCGCCGAAGCCTATGGTCTTCTCGGTGCTCTGCGGAGTGCGAACGCCATGAGCTCGACGGAGTTAGCGTCTTCTGAAGCGACGTGGGCCGCTGCTGCGATCTCGCAAGCAACGGACAGCAACGCGCTTGCCGCCATCTGGGACGAGATGCCGAAGCCGTTGCGTGCGAACTACAGTGTGGTCAGCGCGTACGCTCACCGTGCCGCAGCTTTAGGTTGGGATGAAGCCGCCACTCGCTCGATCGAGCAAGCCATGGACGGGCAGTGGGACGATCGGTTGGTCGCGCTGTACGCGGATTTGCCGGTGCAGCGTCAAGCGGAACGTCGGGCACGTCTGGAAAAATGGATGTCCGCCCACCCCGATCGCGAGTCCACTTGGCTTGCATTGGCTTCTCTTGCTCAGCGCGATCAAGACTTGCTCGCCGAACACGATTATCTGCAGGGTGCGATCCAGCGCGGTGGCTCATCGCACGCGTACGAGTTGTTAGGCGAAAACGCGTTGGCCCGCGGCGAAACCGAGATGGCTGCGAAGCAGTTCGCCAACGCGCAGCGCGTGAAGCGGAATCAGGCGGTGCTCTAAAAAGAGCGGTAGGTAAGGGGTAAAAGCTAATTAGCTGCCATTAGCTCTTACCTTTTACCTCAGAGTTGCGTCGGCGCAGCCGCGCGCTCGAGAATTGCGACAACCCCCATACCGCCCGCAGTGCAGATGGAAATCAGGCAACGGCCGGAGCCACGCTGCTTGAGCTCCTTCGCCGCAGTAGCCACAATGCGCGCGCCGGTCGCCGCGAACGGGTGACCGGTAGCGAGGGAGGAGCCGTTGGGGTTGATTTTTTCGCGGGGGATCGAGCCCAGAGGACCGTCCCAGCCGAGACGCTCGCGGCAGTACTTCTCGTCTTCCCACGCCTTCAAGGTACACAGCACTTGTGCCGCGAACGCTTCGTGGATTTCGTAGAAGTCGAAGTCCTGCAACGTCAGTCCGTTGCGGCGGAGCATTTCGGGGACGGCGACGGTTGGCGCCATCAACAAACCTTCGCCATGCACGAAATCGACGGCGGCGACTTGCACGTCGACGAGATGGCAGAGAACTTCAAAGCCATTATCCGCCGCCCACTCATCCGAAGACAGCAAGCAGGCTGCCGCGCCGTCGGTCAATGGTGTCGAGTTGCCGGCGGTGAGAGTGCCGCGGCCGGAAGTTTTGTCAAAGGCAGGCTTCAGAGTCGCCAACTTCTCAATCGTCGAATCGACGCGTAAATTGTTGTCCTTGTTCAAGCCGCGGAACGGCACGACGAGGTCATCGAAAAAACCGCGATCGTAAGCGGCGGCGCACTTGCGGTGCGACGACACGGCCCACTCATCCTGCGCTTCGCGGCCGATGTTCCATTCCTTCGCCATCGCTTCGCAGGCTTCGCCCATCGACTTGCCGGTGCGCGGTTCGGCGACGCCGGGGAACTCCGGCTTCAATTCCTTGAACGAAAAACCCTTGAATTGCGCCAACTTATCGCGGGGGGTTTTCGCGGCGTTGACGGCCAGGAGGCGCTGGCGCAACGTTTTGCCATAGACAATCGGCACATCGGACGTCGTGTCGGAGCCACCGCCGATGCCGGCGTCGATTTGGCCCGTCGCGATTTTCGTCGCGATTAAATTGATCGTGTCGAGCGAGGTGCCGCACGCGCGCTGCATCGTGATGCCCGGCGTCAATGGCGACAGACCGGACGACAGTGCGGCTTCGCGGCCGATGTTCCAGTCAGAGGAATGTTTGATCACCGAACCCATCGCGACTTCACCGAGTTGGCGGCCGGCGAGACCGAACTTTTCGACCAACGCACCGAGCGTTTTGACCGAAAGACCCATATTGCCGACGTCCTGATATGCCGTGTTCTGACGGGCAAACGGAATTCGAACTCCACCTAAAATGGCGACGGGACGGTTAGGGCGCATGGTGACCTCGTGAGATTGCGGAGGCATGGATTCGTGCAAAAACCCACACCGTTATAATGAATCTCCCAGTTTAACGAAGTCTGGCTGGGCGGACGTGTTTTTTGAAGAGAATCCCATCAAATGAGTGCTGATCATCCTGGCGTGTTGTTGTGCATGGCGGTTGAATTGAAGTCGCCGCAGGATACGATCCCCGCGTTGACGCCCGAGGAAGCCGGTGAGTTGGCGCTGCTGGTCGCACAGGATTTGCACAAGTTTGACGAAGAGTCCGCCGAGCTGGAGCTGCTGACGGTCGGTGCGCTTTATGACCCGGTGGAAATTCTCCGCCCAATGTGGCCGGTGCATCTTGAATTGCAGAATTTGGCCGCCCGCGCGCCCCGCAAACCCTCCGTCGCGAAAGGTGATGAAGTGTTGGCGGGTGAGGGTCGGATCATCGCATTCGGTCAGGGCGAGGGTTCGTTGCCTGGCGCGCTGACGCCCGATCCAGCGTTTGTGTCGGGGCCGTTGAAGTTGATGCCGTTGGTTTTGCAGGGGGATCCTGCCGTGGCGATCCGTTGTGCCGACACCTTTGAGCGCAAGTTGCTCGAGACGGGGATGGCGTCCGCTGCGACGGCGTTGTTTGTGCAAACCAAGTTCGGTTTGAATGTCGAACATGTGCGCTACATGACGGCGTTCGATCTGGCCGCGATGATGCAGATGCAGTACAGCCATGCGGGCGTTGGCTTCCTGTGGCCGATCATTGAGGCCGGTTTGATGGGGCGTCTCGAACCGTTAGAAATCGACAATCCGCCGGAGCCCGTCCTGCTTTGGGATGGTCGAAACATTCGCTCCCCACTGCTCGCGTATTCAGATTGGCTAGCCATTGGCCATAAGTTCAATACGAGCGAGCAAAATTACGCGCATTTCCAGGCCCGCCGGCAGCAATTGCTGGATCTTTTGGCTTCACACGGCTTGACGATCGAAAGCTAGAATCACTTGCATATTTTCAGTACGCATGAGTTCAGTTAATGCTGGATTCAGAATATTCATGCGCCAAACTTGTTAAAAAACACTTATTAATCAATAATTTATATGTTTGCCGTTCAGCGAAAAATTAAGGCGATGTCAAATAGGTTTTCCTGATCGGTCCCATAGCCGTAACATAACGCCAACAAATTCTGGCTATATATGCAACTTGATTCGCGGATCTCCGTGCTCGTGCCGGTTTATCGCATTCGATTGCAAGAAGTGGGGATTCAGTCTCAAATTATTTTTCTCAACTGCCGTTTGAAAGGCAGTTTTTGTCACGTTCATCTGTAATGCTAGGTGCAAGTTCTGTTGTGAATTTGTCGCAGAAATTAATGGGTAATCGCTATGAATAAGTGCTACACCAAAGTCTGGAATGCCTCCTTAGGGCAAGTCGTCGTCGCTTCCGAGTTCGCTAGTGGCGATACTGTTGTCGGATCAAGCGGCGGCAAATCACCGCGCAGTGCGTTTGGCGCGCCATTTGCAGTGAACGTTCTCGCACTCGCGCTTGCAGCCGCAGGAGCGACGGGGCTAACGTTCATGGCCGCCCCGGCATTTGCAGCGGATGCCGTCTGCGTTGACCCAGTGACGGGATTGCCAGTTGGCACTGCAACGAACAATAGCGTTGCTTGTGGAGATGGCGCTGTCGCATCCGGTGGCAATTCCGTTGCGATCGGTAGCGGCGCAACGGCAGGCAAGGTGGACGGTGCATATAACGGTACTTCGGCCAGCCAGCCGTTGAACACAATTGCAATTGGTAACAACGCTCAAGCCAGCAGCGGCTCTTCTGTCGCGATCGGTGACGGTGCCAAAACCTATCAAGGTCTCGGCGACACGGTCGATCCAAACACCGGCGTCCTTTACCCGACGAATTACGGTATCGCAATCGGTGCGGGTGCGACGGCAATTGGTTCGAACACTGTCATTGGTAGTGCAGGTAATTTTGTCATCAACGGCACAACCGTCCAGTACGCCGCCGGTAAGGACGCGTCGAATTACAACATCAACAATTCCGTCATTGGCAACGGCGCAGGCGTTAACATGCGCGGTCGCGAGAACGTGGTGATGGGTTACCGCGCGGGCTACAACGCAAGTAGCTTTGGCGGTAATGTTTTCATCGGACGGGACGTTGCATGGAACTCAACCGCGGCAAACAGCATCGCGATTGGTCATGACGCAGGGCAGAGCGCACAAGGCTCCGGCAATATCGCAATCGGTGGCTTTGCAGGTGCAAATGTCCAACGCATTGACAGTCTTCCGGTCGGATCAAGACCTACGGGCTGCTCGTGGACCTACTACTGCCCAGGCAATGCCGGCGACGGCATCAACAACGTTGCACTTGGCGAAGGTGCGGGTCGCAACCTCAAGGGTGCAGTGACCGTCGGCATCGGTTTTCAAACTTTGGCAAACTCGGTCGGCGTACTGAACACAGCCGTTGGTGGTCTTGCAGGTGCGAACTCATTCGGCATCGCCAACGTGTGGATGGGACCTGAGGCCGGACGCAATACGAAGGGTAACGAAAATGCTGCGTTCGGTAACTGGAGCGGCAACTCCGTCACGGGTGATCACAACTCGGCGCTTGGTAACGGATCCGGAAACTTCACGAAGGGCAGCGATAACGTGTCCGTTGGCAACAGTGCGGGTCAAAGCGTTACCGGTGATCAGAATATTGCGATGGGCAAGAATGCCGGAGCCGGAATCACCGCGAACCGCACCATTGCGATCGGTGCCAACGATGGTACGAGCGCAGCCAAGGCAACGAAGGACGATGCAATCGCAATCGGTACTGCCGCTCAAGCGAATGGATTGAAATCAATTTCGATTGGTACGGGCAACATTGTCAACGGTGCACGCTCGGGGGCGATTGGTGACCCATCGTACATCGATGGTGATGACTCCTACGCGATCGGTAACAACAACAAGATTGTTGCGGGTCAGACGGAAGTTTTTGTACTCGGTAATGACGTCACGAAAACCATCAGCAACTCCGTGGCTCTCGGTGGCAAGTCAGGAATGGAAGGTGCGTTGACCGCACAGACCGGTGGCTTGACTGCGGTTACTTCCGGCACCGTCAACGGCATTACGTATGGAGGCTTCGCCGGTGCAACGCCAGTCGGTGTTGTGAGCGTGGGTGACGTCGGTGCAGAACGCCGTATCCAAAACGTTGCTGCAGGTCAAATCTCTGCAACGTCGACTGATGCGATTAACGGTTCGCAGTTGTACTTGACGCAAGCCGCGTTGGGCAACGTTGCCTCGACTACCGCGACGAATCTGGGCGGCGGCACGACCGTGAATCCGGATGGCACGCTGACATCGCCAACCTATAACGTTGTTAACGCTGCGGGAGGCACTGTCAGCACAGCCAATAACGTTGGCGGCGCAATCACCAATTTGAACGATTACGTCAACATTGGTTTCGGTGTTTTGGATAGCAGCGGCAACGTCGCGACGACCATCACTCCGGGTGGCAAGATTCAATTCATCGATGGCCAAAATACGAAGGCCGTCGTCACCCCCGGAACAAATGGAACGACGGTGACGTTTGACGTCGCACTGGATCCGAATGCATCGAAGGGCTGGGATATCACTGCGCAGGGTAAGAACCTGACGAATGTGGCACCTGGTGCAAAGGTCGATCTCAACAACACCGATGGCAACATCGTGGTTGAGAAAACCACTGCGTCGAATGACGTGACGTTTAATCTTGCGAAGGACCTCAAGGTTGACTCGGTTGACGCCGGTGGAACGGTCATCAACAACAACGGCATCGAGCTGACCGGTGGCACGAAGATTACGAATAGCACCTTCAACGTTGCACCGAACACGACCATCAACATGGGCGGCAACAAGATCACGAACGTTGCCGCGGGTACGGATGCAACCGACGCGGTCAACGTGTCTCAGCTTGAACAGGTATCTAACGTTGCGAACAAGGGCTGGAACGTCACGACGGGCGCGACTGGCTCGGGCATCGCGAACGGCACGACCGTTGCGAACGTTGCGCCGGGTGGTACGCACACGATCATCGCCGGCAACAACGTCACCACGACGCAGGACGGCACCAGCGTGACCATTGAGGTGAGCTCGCAAGGCACGGTGAACAATGCCCAGCTGCCGGTCGTTTACACGACTGCCGACGGCACCAAGGTTTACCTGCAGCCGGACGGTTCGTTCAACACGGCGGCTGATGGCAGTGGTACGGCTGTCACGCCGGCTAACGTCATTGCGTCAATGAACGACGGCAGTAACAGCTCGACGACGCCGATGGTGTTGAACAACGTCGGCAATGGTTCGCTGGCCTCTGACAGCACGCAAGCGGTGAACGGTTCGCAGATCAACACGCTCGGCACGCTGGTGGCACGACAATTAACAACAACGGCGTTACAACGAACAACGGCAACGTCTACGGTGACAACCTGACGTTGAAGGCCGGTACGGTCATCAACATGGGTGGCAACAAGATCACGAACGCTGCCGCCGGTACGGATGCGACGGACGCGGTCAACGTGTCTCAGCTTGAACAGGTATCTAACGTTGCGAACAAGGGCTGGAACGTCACGACGGGCGCGACTGGCTCGGGCATCGCGAACGGCACGACCGTTGCGAATGTCGCACCAGGTGCTACGCACACCATCACTGCGGGTGACAACATCGTGACCATGCAATCCGGAACGAACGTAACGGTTGCGGTGAATCCGGATCTGGTCGTGAACTCCGTGACGACCGGCGATACCAAAATGACCGACAACGGCGTCGTCATCAACGGCGGACCAAGCATCACGAAGGACGGTGTTGATGCGGGCGGCAAGAAGATCGTCAACGTCGCACCGGGTGACATCAACTCGACTTCGACGGATGCCGTCAACGGCTCCCAGCTCTATGGTCTGGGCTCGCAAGTTGCGAACTCACTTGGCGGTGGATCGACGTATGTGGATGGTACGTTGACGACGGTCCTGAATGTCGGTGGTAACACCTACAACACCGTCAATGAAGCGTTGAACGCAGTGACGCAAGTCGTCGGTGGTAGCTGGAACATTTCGGCAAATGGTCAGAATTCGTCGAACGTCGGTGCGAACGAGTCCGTGGACTTGAATAATACGGACGGCAACATCGTGATCACGAAGACTGCCGACAGCAACGATGTGACCTTCAACCTTGCAAAGAACATCACCGTGGATTCGGTCAAGACCGGTAACACGACCGTCAACAACAATGGCTTGACGATTGTTGGTGGACCAAGCGTGACAACGGAAGGCATCAATGCAGGCGGCAAGATCATCACCAACGTCTCCGCAGGTGTTGCTGATACGGATGCGGTGAACGTGTCGCAACTCAATAAGGGCTTGTCGAACGCGATCACTACGGCGAACAGCTACACCGATGCGCGCGTAAACCAAATCCAGCAGGACGTCTGGAATCTGGGTGGCCGTGTCGACAAGTTGGAAGAGAACATGCATGCAGGTGTCGCAACGGCGATGGCATTGAAGCAAGCGCCATATGTGCCGGGCAAGACCACTTACTTCGCAGGTGCTGCAGCGTACAAGAGTCAAGGTGCGGTCGGCGTGAGCTTGCGTCGCACGGCTGACAACGGTCGCTGGAGTTTGGAAGGTGGCTTCTCCTCGAACAAGGATGGAACCGGTGTGTTCGTGGGTGTGAGCGGCGTTTTGGGAGGTGATTAATCAAGGCCCCGCGCTTTGATTGATCCCCCTCAAACATCGGAATATAAGGAATGAATATGAAAACTTCAGTTTTTGCCGCAGCACTTTCCATCGCAATGTTTTCCGTCGGTGGCGTAGCATTCGCCCAGACGCAGAATGTCGCATTGCCAGGTGGCGGTAACGTTTACTTGCCTGTGCAAGGTACGGTCGGCGATGTCGACTTCCCTTCGCGAGATCGTTCTTACATGTCGAAAGGCAACAAGGGTGACTTCATCACCATCGACAACCTGCGCCAAATGAAGGCGGGTTTGTCGAAGCAGGAAGTCCGCCGTTTGCTCGGTGCGCCGCATTTCAGCGAAGGCATCATGGCGGTCAATAAGTGGAACTATATTTTTAACTTCCGCACGGGCGTTGGCGATGAGTACATCACTTGCCAGTACCAAGTCATCTACGGCAAAAATCCTCACTACAACGTCGAGTCCATGCATTGGGACGGCCCTGATTGTTTGACGTTGTTGAACCGTGCGCCGGCTCCGGCACCAGCGCCTGTTGTCGTTGCGCCGCCACCTGCGCCTGAGCGCGTGATCAACTTGTCTGCGGATGCGTTGTTCAAGTTCGACAAGTCTGGCACTGCCGACGCGTTGCCGAAGGGTCGCGCGGAAATCGAAGCATTGGCTCCAACGTTGATCGAAGGTTCGCCATCGGTGCGAGTCATCGGTTACACCGATCGCCTGGGTTCGGATTCTTACAACCAAGGTCTGTCGGAGCGTCGCGCTGCAACGATCCGCAACATGTTGATCTCGTTGGGCGTTTCGCCTTCGAACATCACGTCGGAAGGTCGCGGTGAGTCCGAGCAAATCACGACGTGTTCGGATAACCAGCCGCGCGCAGATTTGATTGCGTGTTTGCAGCCGGATCGCCGTGTGCAGATCATCGTGCGGAACGCTACGCCTGTTCCGGTTCGCTAACGCGAACTTGAGTTGGAGTTAGAGTTAGACGAGTGAGTATGAGGCGCCCTTTGGGGCGCCTTTTCTTTGCGCGGTGCGCGAGTGCGGATGTCGAAAAATGTTGTTTTGCAAAAATTGTTTTCTAGGACAACGGAAACTTTGACCACAGCGTCACACTAGCGCGGAATTCTGATCGCAATGTCGCAGATTGGCGTGTTGCAGCGGAGACAACTTTTGTAAAGCGACGTTTTTGGGTGGACTCTTACAGCTTCAATTCAACCCACGCCGGCGCGTGATCAGACGGGCGCTCCCACGTCCGCGGCTCCCTATCAATTCCTGCATCCACAACTTTGTCTTTCAAAGCGTCCGACACCAGATTCAAGTCAATCCGCAGTCCCATGTTGCGGCGGAATGCGGCGGCGCGGTAATCCCACCAGCTAAACACACCGGCGTCATCGTGCTTCAACCGGAAAGCATCATGCAGTCCGAGCGACAGCATCGCTTGATACGCCGCGCGTTCCTTGCTCGAAGTCAGGATGTGGTCGTCGTTCCACACTTCCGGATCATTGACGTCACGATCGTCGGGCGCGATGTTGAAATCGCCGTTCACCACGAGTTGCGGATGCTGCTTCATTTCATCACCGATCCATTTCGTGATCGCTTCGAGCCATCGCAGTTTGTACTCGTACTTGTCAGTGCCGACGTCCTGCCCGTTTACGACGTACAGGTTGATGATGCGCACGCCGTTGACGGTCGCCGCAATGACGCGACGTTGCTCATCTTCGAAGCCGGGAACATTCGTCAGCACATCGGTCATTTTATGGTTCGCGAGGATGGCGACGCCGTTGTATGTTTTTTGTCCGACAAAAGCACTCCGATATCCCAAATCCAGCAGGGCATCATCCGGAAACTTGTGGTCCTCCATCTTCGTTTCCTGCAGGCACACGACGTCCGGCTCGCGTAGCTTCAGCCATTCTTCGAGGTGCGGCTGGCGGACGTTGAGGGAGTTGACGTTCCAGGAGACGATTTTCATTGGGGCCCTTTAGCGCGGTTGCCCGGCGCTTCGTTCAGTATGACTTCGGATCTGGCGCGAGCCGATGAGGATCATGCGGATCATTGATTCCATCTGACGGCTGACTTCGGCATCGTCTTCGCGCGGTCGGTCGAGTGCCTGAGCGCCGAGCGCAAAGATTAGCCTGGTGATTGCTTTCGCAACGAGGTCTGGCTCGTACAGTGGTTCATTTGCGTTCTCAGTCAGACGCACGATTTCGACGCGAAGTTCTTCTTCAAAAAACTCCAGCTGTTTATCCACCGCATGCTTGAAGTTGTCCGAGCCGACTGTGCCTTCGCGTAGGAGGACCTGCAACAGTCCGTCATCACTGCGTAATTGCTGCATGAACGCCGTGACAGATCCGCGAACGATCGCGTGACCGGTTGCCACGCTTACGCGCGCTTGCTCAACGACTTTGCGAAGTGATTCGCCTGACATTTCGATCAGCGCCACCGCGAGTTCATCGATATCGCGGAAGTGCCGATAGAAGCTCATCGGTGCGATGTTTGCCTCCCGTGCGACTTCCCGCAGCCCGAGAGTCGAGACGCTGCGATGCGGGCCGAGCAGGCGCAGAGCGGCCTCCAGCAGGTCCTCACGGTTGATCTGCTGCTTTCTGCCGGCTTCATATGGAGCGTCGATCTCGCTCATTTCGCAGGTTTCATAGACATAGACAGAGTATAAACGGGTTGTCTAGACAGCAGGCTATACAACTGTATAGATGATTGTATAATTCTGCGATGGAAACAACTTTACGCCGTCCGAATCTGCTTAAGCGCGTGGCCTCTTTGATTGCTCCGCCCGAAGTTTTGGAGTTCTGGATTAGCCGCATCAATCCGCTGTGGTCCCTGGAACATGCCCGCGCGCGTGTAGTGTCACGCGAGATCGCTGCTGACGGCGCAACCGCGTTGTTATTGAAACCAAACCGCCATTTCCGAGGATTCCGCGCGGGGCAGCACGTGAATCTGAAAATTGAAATCGATGGCGTGCTTCATACACGCTCATACAGTTTTGCGTCTGCACCGAGAGCGGATGGAATGATTCGTCTCGTGGTGCGTGCGGTTGACGGAGGGAAGGTCAGCGAATACCTGCAGACGATTCCAGTTGGCACGGTGATTGCGTTGAGCGCGGCTTACGGCGGGTTGCGAATGCCATCGGATCCCGATCGCCCCACGGTCATGCTTGCGGCAGGCAGTGGCATCACGCCGATGCTGTCGCTGATTGACCAGGAATCATCGAGTGGGTTTTCCCGGCCGATCCACCTTCTGTACTGGGCGCGCGATTCTCAGCAGATGATTGATCGTGACGCGCTGCAGGAGTTGTCGTCGTCGATTCTTCGCGTGAACTTCATTGAGACGTCGACGAATGGGCGCATCAACGAAGCGCAGTTGCGGGAAGTGCTTAGTAGCAAGCCCAACATTCTTGCATGTGGCTCACATGGGTTTGTTGAAGCTGCGCGTGTGTTGACGGAAGGGAAGTGTGCATCGTTCCAATCGGAATCGTTTACGCCGCCGAATAGTTCTGTAGAAAATGAAGTTGATGGCGAAGCGGAAGTGACATTGCTTCGAAGCGGAAAAACAATCACAGTGCCACGCAATCAATCGCTGCTTGAAGCACTCGAAGCCAATGGTTTGAAGCCAGCGCATGGTTGTCGGATGGGCATCTGCAATACGTGTTCGTGCCGGAAATCAAACGGCACCGCGCGCAATTTACTGGATGGAAAACTTCATCGCGAGGTTTCGCAATCAATCCGCATCTGCGTGCATGCCGCGCAGTCCGATCTCACTTTGGATTTGTAAGAAAGATGGGCAAGCCTCACAAAAGCCGCGCGTTGAGCGTGGAAGAATTGGAAAATTTTGGCGCGGAGTTGGACGCGTTGCGCGAAGCGACGATCGAAACGCTTGGACAGTCAGATGCGAATTACATTCGCCGCGTGCGCGCCGGTGTGCGTTGGTTGGGATTGTGCGGCCGCGCTGCGTTACTCATCGGCGCGATCGTTGGCAACACGGTGATGCCGGTTTTGTTGTGGCCGTTGTGCATTCTCGGCGCGGTGTTATTGGGCCTTGGCAAGATTCTCGAAAACATGGAACTCGGCCATAACGTCATGCACGGTCAGTTCGACTGGATGGGAGATCCATCGTTGCAAGGTCAAACGTATGAGTGGGACATCGTCGGGACGTCAGACAATTGGCGTCACACGCACAACTACAGCCACCACACCTGGACGAACGTGCGCGGCATGGATGATGACATTGGTTATGGATTGCTGCGGATTTTTCCGGAGCAGCGTTGGCGTCCATCGCATTTGATGCAACCGATTGTTGCAGTAGTGTTTGCTGTGCTGTTCCAATGGGGCGTTGCCATCCAAAACCTCCGCGTCGGCCGTTGGTTGGCCGGCCGCGTGAAGACGCATGAGCAATGGAGGATCACCAAGCCGGTCGCGCGAAAAATGACGAAGCAACTCGTGAAAGATTATGTCGTATTCCCTGCGATGGCTGGTCCATTTTTCTTGCCCGTGATGATTGGCAACGCGATCGCGAACGTGATGCGGAATGTGTGGACGTATGTGATTATTTTTTGTGGACATTTCACGAAGGATGCAGAGATCTTTCCACGCGAGAGCGTGCGCAATGAATCGCGTGGCCACTGGTATTTAAGGCAATTGCGCGGATCATCGAATTTGACCGGCGGGAAGTTGATGAATTTGTGGAGTGGCAATCTGAGTCATCAGATTGAGCATCATTTTTTCCCGGATATTCCCGCGAATCGATATGCTGCGATGGCGGTGCATGTCCGCGAAATTTGTGCGCGTTATGGGCAGCATTACAACACCGGGTCGTTGCCGAAGCAGTTCGCGACAGTCGTCTGGCGCATCATCCGCCATGCACTTCCGAGCAAGCCACGCCCCACAGCGCCGCTGATCTCGGTAGCATAGTGGCATGAACATTCGACCTTATTCAGATATTTTGCCGAAGCTCGGCGAACGCGTTTACGTGGATCCAGCCGCAACCGTCATCGGTGATGTTGTGTTGGGTGACGACGTTTCCATCTGGCCGATGTGCGTTGTCAGAGGCGACGTCAATTACATCCGGATCGGTGCGCGTACGAACATTCAAGATGGCACGATCATTCACGTCTCGCATGATTCGCAATACAACAAGCAAGGCGGCTGCCCAACGATCATCGGCGAAGGCGTCACCGTCGGACACGGTGCGATCGTGCACGCCTGCACGGTTGGTGATTACGCATTGATCGGAATGGGTGCGACGATTCTCGACGGCGCAGTAATCGGTAATTACGCCATCATCGGTGCGGGTGCATTAGTGCCACCTGGCAAGGTGATCGGAGACGGTGAAGTGTGGGTCGGCAATCCTGCGAAGCACGTCCGCACGCTCGACGAAGAGGGGCGCGAATCGCTCCGCTATAGCGCGGAGCATTACATTCGCCTTAAAGACCGTTACTTGCCTTCAAGCAGTTCGTAAACGGGCGCAGTATCCGGCGTGGAGTTGTGCCAAATGGCGAACGACTCCGCAGCCTGTTCGATTAACATCGCGAGACCATCGACGAATAACGGTGCGTTATGCACTTGCGACCATGCCTTGAGATGCGAGGCGCGAGCGCCGTAGTTCAAGTCAACGACCAATGCACGCGGTGCCATCAAATCACCGGTGAGGTTAAACGCATTCACCGGGTCGTCGCTGATGGTGTTGATGATCAAATCAAAGCTGCCAACATCCTTGAGCTGTTCGACGCGACGTGTGTTAACGCGTCCTGGCAAGCCGCAACGGTCCGCAAGTTTGTTGGCTTTCGCCTCGTCGCGATTTACGACAATGATTTCGCCAACTGCCGCATCAACGAGCGCTGGCAAAATTCCATGTGCCGCCCCACCTGCGCCGAGTAATAAAGTACGGCGGTCACGCAAGTCCTTGCGGTAATGACCTGTCAATGACTTGATCAAGCCAACGCCATCCGTCACATCGCCGGACCACGTTTGCGTTGCCGGATCCCACGTCATTGTGTTCACTGTGTTTGATTGGACTGCACGTGTCGTTAGATTCGTGGCGAGACTCAAAGCTTCGTGCTTCAACGGTGAAGTGATGTTGGCACCTACGCCACCGTCCGCAACGAAAGCTGCGAGTGCTTCTTTCAAGCCGCCGGGCTGGACTTCGATGGCGGTGTAATCGAGATTCGGGTTGCCGAACTGCTCGGCGAAAGCACGGTGAATCCGCGGCGAAAGCGAATGACCCACCGGCGTTCCCATCACTGCGTACTTCATGCGTTCTCCTTCATCCAACGCGCCGCATCCAGCGCGAAATAAGTCAAAACACCATCTGCCCCCGCACGCTTAATCGACGTGAGCGCTTCCATCGCACATTGTTGTTCATTGATCCAGCCGTTCTGCGCAGCTGCCTTGATCATCGCGTACTCGCCACTCACTTGATAAACAAAAGTCGGCACACCGAACTCCTGCTTCACGCGGTAAACGATATCGAGGTATGGCATGCCTGGCTTGACCATGACCATGTCCGCACCTTCCGACAGATCGAGCTGCACTTCCTGCAATGCCTCATCGGAGTTCGCTGGATCCATTTGGTAATTGTATTTATTGCCTTTACCAAGCGCTCCGGATGAGCCCACCGCATCACGGAAGGGACCATAAAAAGCCGATGCATACTTCGCGGAATACGCGAGAATCTTGGTATGGAAATGACCTTGCCCTTCGAGCGCGTCACGGATTTCACCGATGCGGCCGTCCATCATGTCACTGGGTGCAACGACATCGGCGCCAGCTTCGGCATGCGAGAGTGCTTGTTTCACGAGCACTTCAACGGTCTCGTCGTTCATGACGTAACCGGTGTCATCGATCAAACCGTCTTGACCGTGCGTCGTGTACGGATCGAGTGCAACGTCGGTGATGACGCCGAGATCCGGGAAATTCTTCTTCAACGCGCGAACGGCACGTTGGCACAAGCCTTCCGGATCATATGCAGACTCTGCGGTGAGGGACTTCGCGTCGGGTGCGGTGACCGGGAAAAGCGCGAGGGCAGGGACCTTGAGGTTGACGGCTTCTTCGGCAACTTTCAGCAACTCGTCGATCGAGAGTCGCTCGATGCCGGGCATGGACGGGACCTTTTCGCGGCCATTCAATTCGTGCACAAAAACCGGGTAGATCAGGTCATTGGCGGACAAAACCGTCTCACGCATCAATCGGCGCGAGAATTCATCGCGACGCATCCGTCGCATACGCGTGTAGGGATAGCTCATGGTTTCATTTTACGCCTTTGGCAATGAGCCCGCTTGAACCGTTATGATGAAAGCGCATGAGTTCACCGAATTTTTTCACGCGCTTACCGTTGATGGCCCGGATTTGTCTGGTCACGTTGGCGTTTCTGATTGCGCTGTGTTTTTTGGGTCCATTGCTGACGCCGTATAACCCGCATTCGCCGGACTGGAATGCGTTGTCGGTGCGTCCGGGTGTCGGTGGTCACTGGTTTGGTACGGATGCGATTGGTCGGGATGTTTTTGCGCGAACGCTCGCAGGTGGTCGTCTGTCGTTGATGATCGGCTTGTTGTCATCCGTGATTGCATTGTTGATTGGCGTCACGTTTGGTGCAGTAGCTGGGCTCGCAGGAGGGCGCATTGAGAGTGCGATGGTGCGTGTGTTGGACGTGTTCAGTGCGCTGCCATTCCTGCTTGTAGTGATTCTGCTGCTGACGTTGTTCGATCGTTCGTTGGGATTGATGCTCGCAGCGATCGGTGGCTACGTGTGGATCGATTTGGCGCGCGTGATGCGTGCGGAAGCGGCGAGGTTGCGTGAGGCACCCTTTGTTTTGGCATCGCAGGCGACGGGTTCAAGATTCTCGGAGCGTTTGCGTTGGCATGTGATTCCGAATCTGCTGCCGTTGGCGTTGGTGTATTTGGGATTGATTTTGCCGCAAGCGATTTTGGTCGAGAGCTTCCTCGGGTTCCTGGGACTGTCGATCGATGAGCCATCCGCATCGTGGGGCTCGTTGCTTGCCGAAGGTGTGCAGGAATTGGATACGGCGCCGTGGACGTTGATTTTCCCGGCGATATTCCTTGTTTTGACGTTGGTCGTCTTCCAGTTCCTTGGTGATTCGTTGAGTGACAGTCTGGATGTGCGCGCGGAGAGTGCGGCAACATGAATTTGCGTTCGCAGTCCTTGACGTTAGAAAACCTCATGATCCGTGCAGGTTCGCGCGAGTTGCTCGGTCCGTTGTCGATCACGATTAATCCCGGCGAATGCGTCGGGCTTGTTGGTGAATCAGGCTCCGGCAAAAGTCTCACCGCACTGTCGTTGCTCGGATTGCTTCCGCGTGGATTGAGCGCGGACGGTTGTTTGTATTTGGGCGAACACAATATCGAGTTGATGAGCGAGGCTCATGCAGCATTGCGCGGTTCATTCGTCGCATGGATTCCTCAGGATCCATTGTCGAGTTTGCATCCGATGCGCACCGTTGGTTCACAGCTGATGGAAGTGCTGGGTTCGCGCGATAAGCGCCGCGCGTTGGAATTATTCGAACGTGTGCAATTGCCGGATCCTTCTCGCGCGCTGCGCAAATATCCGCACGAATTTTCCGGTGGTCAGCGCCAACGGATTTCCATTGCGATGGCTTTGGCATCAACGCCGAAATTACTCATTGCCGATGAGCCGACGTCCGCTTTGGACGCGCGCATCGCCCGCGACATTCTCGATTTACTCGATACTTTACGCCGCGAAGATAACCTCGGACTGCTGTTGATCAGCCACGATTTGCCGTTGGTCGGTGCATACGCGCAACGCGTGATGGTTCTCCAAAAAGGTCATCTCGTCGAATCCAACAACGCCACTTCGTTGTTCGCTTCACCACAGCACGATTACACGCGTGAGTTGATCGCCGCCGATCATCTGCCCGCAGCGGCAAGGCCAACGACTGAAGCGCCTGTTGTTTTGTCGGGGAGTGGCATTCAAGTGCAATATTGCAATGCGCCGCGTCCAGCGTTGAATGACGTCAGCATCGATCTGCATCACGGCGAAGGCTTGGCGCTCGTCGGTGAATCAGGCTCCGGCAAGTCGACGCTTGGTCGCGCCTTAATGCGTTTATTAAGCGCGCGCGGTGGACGCGTGATGTTTGACGGCGTTGATTTGCTGTCGTTGGATGCGGCGTCGTTGCGCGGACAACGGGCGAAGTTCGGGATTATTTTTCAGGATCCATATTCATCGTTGAACCCCCGCATGAAGATTCGCGACATCATCGGTGAACCTTTACGTGTGCACGGCATGGACACTAATCTCGACGAACGTGTTGCTTCGTTGATTGAAGACGTTGGACTTAGCCGCGACATGCTCGATCGCTACCCGCATCAGTTCTCCGGCGGACAGCGACAACGCATTGCGATCGCCCGCGCGCTTGCAACTGATCCGCAAGTTTTGATTTGCGATGAGGCGGTCTCGGCTTTGGATGCGCATCACCGCGCTTCGATTCTCGAGTTGTTGTCACGGCTGAAAAAAGAACGCGGCGTGAGTCTACTCTTCATCACTCACGACTTGGTCGCCGCTGCAGCAGTCGCAGAACGGATTGCCGTTCTAGAAAATGGAACCATCGTCGAAAATGGCTATACCGAAGACGTTTTGCGCGATCCGCAACACGCCCACACGAAGGCTTTGCTCGACGCGCGTCCTTAGTTGACGACTTGCGGCTGCGGAAGCGTCGCAGCGGGATCCGCTTCGCCAGGTGCTGGCGTGTTCGTGCTTTCGATGACGCCAGGTTGTTGAACCGGTTGCGGCAGCGCAGGCTGATTCATCGGTTGCACGGCATCCGCAGGCTTGTCACGGAAATACGACATCGCCATTGAGCCAAGAATCAACGCGACAATCACGCCGAGTACGCCGTACACAATCAACTTGTTGCGTTGATAAAACTGTACATCCGCACCCTGGCGAACACGTCGTGCACCACTGCGACGCTGTGGCCGCGATTGCACGGCATCGTTGACCTTGCTGCGCAGATCCTTGGCGAGGCTGGGGGCTTCACCGGATTTTTTGACACGGGCCTTATACGCAAGATATTCGGCATTGAGGCGTTCATTCTCCAGGCGCAGCTTCTCGGCTTGCGATGCGATCGTCTTGGTCGCCTGGTGCTGCTCGCGTTCCTGCTTCAATGCACTTTCGCTGCGTTGGTGATCCAATCGCGATCGCTCGGCGCTTTGTTGCGTCAAATCGAATTCGGCACGCAACGCGTCATGCTCCGTCTGCAACGCAGACAAGGACGCCGCGGAAGCAGAAGCAGCCTCGCGGGCCTGACGTTCGCGTACCGACGCATCCCGCGAAAAATTCAACGCATGATGATTCAAGGCATTCAAGGGCAGGTGAGTGCCGAATAATTTCTCAAAAGTTTGTGCGCGTTGGTTAGAAGCCTCTTCGCTCAGCGCTTCCTCAGACTGCACCATCAACAACCGCGTAGCACCGTTTCGAATGCGCACAATCATTGCTGCACTCAAGGCATTCATCGCATCCGCGCCGAATGCATTGCGTACCCGTACCAACGCACGACGTGCATCCAACGGAGCACCATCGCCCGCAACAAGTCCAAGATCCTTATCCGTTGGTCCACCGATTGCAGACTCACGCAGCCAATTGACTGCGCCATTCGCGTACTCGGGAAGCTGCGCATTCAACAATTCAGACGAACGTGACGGATCCGAGTCCATGATGTCGACAACGCGATCGACGATCATACGCAACGCATCGAGCACGGTGTCGATAGCAATTGCAGGATTATCAATCATCCACAAACCCGCGCCGACATAGGTGCCGCGATCGCCAAGCACAGGATCCGGACGACCACGATAAACCGCAAGCCAAGTCGCCGTCTCACCACCGGAACGTAAAGCGAACCGCGACAAGTCCACGGCATATTCACCCGTACCCAAACGAGGATCCTGATTGATCAGCCCAACGTATTCCGACGATGGCAGAAATGATGGCCGCGATGGCGCACCAAAAAACGCAACCTTCCGACCATCCGTATAGATGTGGATTTCGAGAAAAGCACTTGGATCGCTCATCGTTTACCGGGCTTTATGCCGAGCATGCCAAGCAGCCCGTCCGTAATGTTGCGCAGGGAATTGCCAACCGATCGCGGCGTGACAGCTTCCGGATCAACGGCAGTACCGAATCCGAAGCGGCTCAGCAGATTCCACAAAGTGCGATGGTAGTAATGCAACGCTCGCAGTTCGGAGCGGTCCGGCGAAGCAATGACACGGTTGCTCATCAACCCGGAGGAGTATTGCATGAGGATTTTTTTGCGGGATGCCTTATCACCGACATTCATCGATTCGAAATAGGCAAACGCATCCGAGAAATTATCGCGTGCAAACGAAACTGCATCTTCCAAGCGTGGTTCTTCGAAACCATGCGTCGACGCGCCAGGCTCCATTACCGAATCCCATTTGGTAATCAGGAATACTTGCTGATCCAAACGACGCTTCGCAGCACGGTGTGTCGAATAGTGCTGCATGGCACCGACCAAACCTTGTGACGCATCACGCATCGATGTCGCGTTATTGCCGCCACGCGGCGAACGCGCCGACGCGTCCGCGAAACTCATCTGCGTTGCAGGCGCGACATAAAACATCGAGATCGAACCCTTGAAGTGTCGGAACAACGCTTCGAGCTCGGGACGCAAATCCTTGTACAAATTCGGTGAGTTGTAATCCGGGCGATACCATTCGCCGTCGCTCTCGAGGAACGCGTACTTCTGAATTTTGCCGTCATGGAACTGCAATTCAACCGGCACAAAAAACGGCTGCGTCGCCTTCGTCGCCGGCGGTGCCACACCACTCAGGAATGCTTGCAACGCTTGATTGAACAAACCTACCGCTTGCTCCTGAATCTGCTGACCGTATTGCGTCGTTTGATCCAGCAACGGCGAACCCAACATGATCTGCACGTTCGTCGCCTTCGATGCGCCACGCAAATAACCCATCAGTGACAAAAGCAACGCCGTTTTGCCGGAGCCTGCAGTACCGACAATCACAACCGGGTGATAGCCCAACGTCTGCAATTGCTCAGCAAGCAACTTGCCGTTCTCGTACTCGCTGTCGAGATTGCGATCCGGTTCCGCGGCACGCGCACCCAGTGGTGCATCTGCAGGAGGTGCTGCAAACGGCGCCGGTGCAGGTGGCGTAATGGTTGGCGCGGGGTCGCCATCCAATTCAGCGAAGTCCGCATCGTGTACCGGTGCAACAGGCGGAGCCGCGGGGGTAGGGGCTGCAGGTGCCTTTTCCCAAGGGGCACGCACCGAAGACGGTGGTGTGGGTTGATCGTCGAAATCAGGCGTCATGACTTTATCTTACTTAAAAGCGCCGCCGAAACCGCCATTCCCGCCACGCGGATCATCACGACGGTCGAACTCTTCCTCTTCACCGCGACCATATTCCGCAATGCGCGCGAACATGTGCACCAGCAACCAATCGAGGAAAAACGCAATCGCCAAATACACCCACGTCTGCACTTTGTTCAAGCGCGACAGCATCAATGGCAAAAGATGTCCCCACTCACCGATGTTTCGCGCGGAGCTGATGTTCAACGTCGGTTGGAAGTCCGGGTTCGACGCCACCGTCGGAATCTGTTGACGGACAAGGTTCGCTTGCTCTGCATAGTTCGTTGCGATGACTTCCAGCTCAGTACGGGCAGCACGCAGATCCTTGCCTTCCGTGACGGACTTCTTCAACGCATCCAACTTCGCAACTTGCGCAACGGAATTCTCGTTGACCTGCTTGAACAATTCTTCGCGATTGCCGATGCCCGCATTCATGAATACCGGTGATGCGTACATCAATTTATCCATTTGATCGTGATACATCTTGATCAATTGCTTGTTACGCGAGCAATCAATGCCGGAGCCGGAATAACGCTGAAAACCAGGCAAAACCGTGCGAATCTCTTCCATGATTTCGTTCGCGTGCGGACCATCACCGCAGTTACGTGGATTGGAAATTTCCTGCGCGAGCTGCACCTTCAACGTTTCAACGCGTGCGCGCAAACCATCCGCTTCCTTGTTGCCCGTCAAGCCTTTAACGACCAACGGCAACTGCGAATATTGTTGCGAAGCGTTATCGATCGCTTCGACGTAAATCGTTTTGCCTTCGAGCTTCAACATCAACGTGTTGAATACGCCGATCGCGGAGATCAATAGCAAAAACACAAACAACGGAATGTCACCGCGGATGCCTTCCTGGTGGCCGCCGATGATTTTGGCAATGAACCAAGCGAGCATCGCTGCAACGCCCGCAACCAATGCCGTGAGTGCCGGATGCATCGTGCCGTACAGCAGGTGATACCAGCCGTAACCGAGGATGCCCAAGAAGAGAATGGAGTACAGCACGAGACCAACGCCGCGCGCGCGGTATTGACTCTGCTTGGTGCCATGAACGGAAGCCATGTGCGGGTAACCTTTGCAAGTTGGAACAATCAATTGTTGTTTGTAACCGATTGATTGCGGGAAAAACAGTGCTAATCGTTTAGCCGTTATCCGTCGGGTCAAAAATCACCGGCGGATTCCGCTTGATCCGGCGATACACTTCCAGCATGCCACCCGACTTCAGGACGCGACTGATGACATGTGACGTAATGCCGTAAAGGTCTTCGAGCGGCTTGAAATGCGACGCACGGAACTCTTCGTCGAGCTCTTCGGAGCTGTAGCGCGACTCGATCGGCACGGAGACGACGCGGGTTCCGAGCTGACGCGCGGCGGAAATCAGGATTTCAGCTTCATAAACAAAACCTTCCGCCGGCACATCCGTCAGCGCGCACACTTCGGGCGGGTAGTAGCGTTGCCCACTTTGCGTGTCGACGATTTGATAGCCGGTCCCCCAGGCAATGCCCCAATCGCCAAAATTGTTCGCCAGAGTGCGGTATTTGGGTTGGAGGGAGCGTTTTTTGATCCGCGCACCAATCACGATATGGTTCGGGAATTTGTTCGCCGCAGCCAGCAACCGAGGAATGTCCTTGCCCTGATGCTGCCCATCGCCGTCCATCGTCACGACGCCCTTGAAGCCACGCTTGAGCGACTCCGCGAAACCGTCACGAAGCGACGCACCCTTGCCCATGCGCTGTGGATGCTTGAGCAAAATCACAGGCAAATCCGCAATCTTCTCGCACGTGGAATCCGTCGAGCCATCATCAATCACGATCACATTCGGACAAAATTTCAGCGCATCCTCCACGACCCCGCGTATCCGCAGTTCTTCGTTCAGCGCAGGAATCACCACGGCAATGTCGTTCGTCGTCAGCATCGTTCAGTCGGATTTGGCAGTTTTCACATCGCAGTATAAGCCTTATTGCGCGTGGGACTTAGAATGGTGGTTCCTCCGGGTTAATGACATGCCTACACGAATCCGCCATCAGCTGCAGCTTTCCACCGACCGCGACTTCGTCCAGATTGGGCTGGTGACGTTGAGTGTTTTTGCAGCAACGGCGGGTCTCGCGTACTTCGCTTACTTCGCGCACGTCGTGTATGTTGCGCGCCGCGCTCCCATCGCTCCTTTAGACGCCGAGCAAATTTTCCTCTTCGGCAAACACTCTCCCTCCGGAGAGCTCGACATGGACTTTGAGGCTCGCATTGCCCGCGCTGTCGAATTGCACTCTGAGCGTCCGGTCCATTGGGTCTTTCTCGGTGGTGGTGTTTCGGGACAACCCACCGAAGCCGAAATCGCGTTTCAGCATTTGCAGTCGCGCGGCGTGGACATCGGCCACCGTTTCCATCTCGAAGCCGAGTCGCGCGACACATTACAGAACTTGCGCAATGCCCGTGATCTGATCGGTGACAAAATCTCCGTCAAAGTCGCCTTGTTGTCCAGCCGCTATCATCTCGCGCGCTGCCAGGTTTACGCGCGCAACCTCGGCTTCAAGGCCGAACTCTGCGCCGCCGAGCCTTCCTTGCGCTGGACGTTCCGCAACTTCTTCCGCCTCGCCGGTGAAGCCGGTTACGTGATGCTCTCCGACATCGGCACCAAGTGGGCCAAGCTTACTCGCAACAAACGCATGCTCGACCGCGTCACTTGACCTTCTTATCGACCTCGTAGCTTGCACGCGTCTCATGCACGCGAGCATATGCATCCAACAACTTGCGAATCATCGGCTGATATTGAGTGTCATGCTCCGCCGCTTGGCTCTTAAAGAAATCGACACTCCGCTTGCTCAAGGTCAATGTCACTTTCACTTCCTCTTCCTTGAAGATGAGCTCCTCCGGCGGCGGCAGGAAATCCTTGATGCGACGCGGATTTCCGATTTCCTCATCGGTGTATACGATTTTCTTCTTCATAAATCTTTCTTCCCTTACGCCAAAACCCGGCTCCAAAAATTCGAATGATGTCATCCCGTAGGGTGAATCGAACAGTCAACACTTCGTCATCGCACTTACCAAAACAGAAAAAACGAGCTTCAGCATGACTATGCTTCTCGTCTTCAAAGATGAGGCGATTCGGATCCAGGAAAGCGCTCTGAGCATCGTGAAAATTCACTCCGTGCTTCGCGACATTCTCCTGATTCTTGGACTCACTCCACTCAAAACGCACGACAGGTTACCCATATGATAAGCCATATGAATAACCATATCATTGTCTGGCTAGGTTATCAACTCGCGCGGCGCCACGCTTGGTAATCAGCTGCACGGAAAGGAGGGCAGTTCGTGCCCTGCCAACTGGATTCACGAGAAACGCGGCCGGACTGATCGAACACAAGTACGCGGTTGCACGTCTTACGCACTTCCATGTAGCCACGCGATTTCGTTTCGTGGCTCGCACCTTTGAAGATGTTGTATTTCGTGGTGCTGACGCGGGAGGTCTCCCGATACTCGGGCATGTCATTCCTCCAAACCATCACTTGACGGTTCTGCGCATCCCCGCCAATTTCGTGCGGCTCGCCCCATTGCTGCTTCACCTGGGCAACCGTCGCACCTTCCCAGGACGACACGACTTCTGACATCACCTGGTTGGTCGCGCAACCTGTCATGCCCACAGCCAAAATTCCTACCACCAAGAATCGCACGAACCTGACACACCACCTTATTGTTGTTTGAGAGTGATAAACGGATGACGCAGTTTCATTGTTCTTCTGCTTCATTTGTTCCGTCAATAAGCCCTCGTAAGGCGCTTTAGCGTTCGTTGAAACTAAGTTGTGACGTTGTTAACAAATGCTTATCACTTCAGGCAACGATCGAAGAACGACTCCGTGATCTTCATGCGATGCAAATTGTCCGCGCCGCGCAGACCGTGCTTCGCGCCAGGGTAGGTCATCATTTCAAACGGTACCGCCTTTTTCTGCAGAGCGCTCATCAACACCGTTGAATTCGAGAACAAAACGTTGTCATCCGCCATGCCGTGAATCAACAGCAGCGCATTCGGCTTGATGCCGTCGACATGCGTGAGCACGCGCGCTTCCTTGTAACCGGCGTCGTTGTCTTTTGGCAAGTTCATGTAACGCTCCGTGTAGTGCGTGTCATACAAACCCCAGTCCGTCACAGGCGCACCGGAAACACCACATTTATAGACGTTTGGCGCCTTCGCCAAAAGCATCAACGTCATGTACCCACCATTCGACCAACCATAAACACCGACGCGTGCTGGATCGATGGATGGATATTTTGCAAGCATCGCCTTGACTCCGGCGACTTGATCTTCGACTTCCACCGTGCCTTGCTTGCCGTACAACGCGCCACCGAACGCAGCACCGCGTCGTGGCGTACCGCGGTTATCGACGGAAAATACCACATAACCTTGCTGCACCAGATACTGATTCAAATCCGGCGCCCAATTGTTGCGAACAGTCTGCGATGCGGGACCACCGTACACGTTGACGATCATCGGATACTTACGCGATGGATCGAAATTCGCGGGCTTCAACATCCAGTATTGCAAATCAGTTTTGCCGTCGGCTGCCTTCACCGTGCCGTACTCGCGAGCGATATGAGAGCCCAGATACTTCGCATAAGGATGCGTCGACGACTTCACATCATTTTCGATCAATGTCTCGATACGCGTACCATCTGCATTAAATAAAGCCATTTGCGGTGGCGTCGAGTCATTGCTCCACGAATCCACATAGACACTTGCGTTGCGGGCGAACGACGCATTGTGCAGACCGCCTTCCTTGCTCAAACGTTCAATCGCGCCACCCTTCAACGGCACGCGATACAACAACGCTTCCGTTGGCGAATCCTTGCCTGCGGTGAAGTAAACAAAACCATTCGCCTCATCCACCGCATTCACCGAATCAACCGGCCACGCGCCACTGGTGAGTTGACGAAGCATTTTGCCTTCGCGCGACATCACATACAGATGTTCAAAACCATCGCGCTCACTCGACCAAACGAACTCACCATTTTTCAGGAACTTCGGCGTATCGGTGAGTGGAACCCACGTGTTTGCTTTTTCCGTGACTAACGTGCGCTGCTTGCCGGAAGACAAATCCACTTCACGCAAATCGAGTTGATGCTGATTGCGCGATTGCACTTGATACGTGAGGTTATTGTTGTCGCGCCAATCGACGCGGCCCAAATAGATGTCAGGGTTATCACCGAGCGAAATCCACTTCGGCGTGTTCGAACCCGATGCGACATCGAGTACACCGAGTTGGATCAAAACGTTCTTATCGCCCGCAGCAGGATAGCGCTGTTCAATCACATCGGTGCGGTCAGGGTAGACTTCATAGCGTTTTTGGATTGGCACTGGCGATTCATCGATGCGCGTGAATGCAATGCGGTTGCCATCCGGTGACCACCAATAACCGGTGTGACGATCCATTTCTTCATCTGCGACAAATTCTGCGATGCCGTTTGCGATCGTCGCGGACGCATCATTCGTCAACGCGCGCGAAACGCCGGAAGCAACATCGACGACCCACAAATTGCGATCGCGAATATACAAAACGAACTTACCGTTCGGCGAGATCTTGGCGTCCGTCGCAAAACTCGAACCATCCGTCAGCTGCTTGCACTCACGCGATGCGAGGTCATACAAATACAACTTGCCACCGAGCGGGAACAGCAACTGCTTACCATCCGGCGAAAATTGATAATCAACGATGCCACTTAATGCAGCGATGCGTTGGCGTTCGCGGCGGGCTTTTTCTTCGTCCGATAACTTCTCTTCACCCGGCAAAATCACATTCGAATCGACCAGCATTTCGCGCTTGCCGGTCTTGATGTCGTAGCGCCACAGGTCCTGGCGATTCTTGTTTTCCGGCTTGCCCTGCAGATACGTCACCATCGAGCCGTCCGGGGAAATTTTCGGCTTACTCAAACTAGGTCCGGACAGCGAGACATCGCCCGCGAGGCCTTCAAGCGTCAATTTCGAGTTGGTTTGTGCGTTGGACATCATCGGTTGGACCGTCAGTGCGGCGCCCAGAGCGAGCGCGAGAACAAGGCGTTTGGACATGGGTGAAAAAATCTCCGTCACGAATCTCCCCAATATAGCCCACTCCCACTGAGCCGTAATGTGCCAGACGTTAGAATACGGACATGGATGTCTCCCACCTTCTCGACGATCTCAATCCCGCACAACGCAGCGCCGTCACGGCTGAGCCTGGAAATTACCTGGTTTTGGCAGGTGCGGGCTCGGGCAAAACACGTGTCCTCACCCATCGCATAGCGTGGTTGCATGAAGTGTTCGGTGTGCCGACCTTCGGCATTCTCGCCGTCACGTTCACGAACAAAGCCGCAGCCGAAATGCGTCATCGCGTTGACGTTGCATTGGACGGCGACGTTCGCGGCATGTGGATCGGCACGTTTCACTCCATCGCGCATCGCTTGCTCCGCATGCACTTCAATGACGCGCGCTTGCCGGAATCCTTCCAAGTCCTCGACAGCGATGATCAACTGCGCATCGTCAAACGCGTCGTGCGCGATCTCGAAGTCGACGAAACGCGCTTCCCTCCGAAGCAAGTTCAATGGTGGATCAACGCCCAAAAAGACGAAGGCAAACGTCCCGAGCACTATCAACCATCCACCGCCGATCCCTTCGGCAAAGTGATGCAGGAATGCTACGCGCAATATCAGGAACGTTGCGACCGCGCCGGACTCGTTGACTTTGCGGAGTTGCTTTTGCGCGCGCATGAGTTGTTGCGTGACAACGCCGCATTGTTGAATCACTACCGCCAACGCTTCGGCGAAATCCTCGTCGACGAATTCCAGGACACCAACCGCATCCAATACGCGTTCATCCGCTTGCTCGCTGGCGATAAGGGTCACGTCTTCGTCGTTGGTGATGACGATCAAGCGATCTACGGTTGGCGTGGCGCGAAAGTTGAGAATGTGCAGCAGTTTTTGCGTGATTTCGAAGGTGCAGACACGATCCGCCTCGAACAAAATTACCGCTCCACCTCCAACATCCTCAACGCCGCCAACGCCGTCATCGCACACAATCCCGCGCGTCTCGGCAAGCATCTTTGGACGTCCGCCGGCGACGGTGACAAAATCGACGTCTTCATGGCCTACAACGAATCCGACGAGGCACTCTTCGTCACCGAACGCATTCAATCGTTCGTCGATCAAGGTGGTTCTTATCAGGACAGCGCGATTCTCTATCGCTCCAACGCACAGTCGCGCGCCTTCGAAGAAGTGCTGCAACGCGAAGGCATTCCGTATCGCGTTTACGGCGGTTTCCGATTCTTCGAGCGTGCCGAAATCAAAGACACGCTCGCGTACTTGCGTTTGATTGCAAACCGCTCGGACGATGCGGCCTTCGAACGTTCCGTTAACACACCAACGCGCGGCATCGGTGAGCGCACGATGGACGCGGTCCGTTCGTTGGCGTCTTTAGAGCGCATCCCATTGTGGGACGCCGCTGTTCGCACCACTGCTGACATGTCGTTGCAAGCGCGCGCACGTAACGCACTCGGCGCCTTCATCACGTTGATCAATCAACTCGACGAGGAAGTCGTTGAGCTCACATTGAAGGACAAAATCGACCACGTCATCGCCCGCTCAGGTCTTCGCGATCACTTCGCCAATGACTCACGCGGTGCATCAGTTGGTGAATCAAAACTCGAAAACTTGGACGAGTTGATTTCCGTTGCCGATCGTTTCCGTCTCGATGATCTCGAAGAGTCGGCGGAGATGTCGGAACTCGTTGCGTTTTTGTCGTATGCCTCATTGGAAGCCGGCGAAGGTCAAGCCGACGCCGCTGCTGATTCGGTGCAGATGATGACGTTGCACAGCGCGAAAGGCCTGGAATTCCCGCAAGTTTTCCTCGTTGGTCTCGAAGAGGGCATTTTCCCTTCGTCGCGTTCTTCAGAAACATCCGATCGCATGGAAGAGGAGCGTCGTCTCGCTTACGTTGGCATCACGCGCGCACGCCACAAGCTCGTGATCTCATGGGCACAAGCACGCCGGATCCACGGCACGGAAATGTACGGCACCGAATCACGCTTCCTGCGCGAAGTCCCCGCGGAGCTCCTCAACGAACTCCGCCCCAAAGCCAAAATCACCGCCACCTTCCCACCACGCTTCATGCACGAGTCGCGCTCCGTCGCACTCGACGACGACTCGCCGCAACTCACGCTCGGCTCGATCGTCGATCATCCAACGTTCGGTATCGGCACCGTCACCGACATGGAAGGGCAGGGCGCGCACGCTCGTATCCAGGTGAATTTCGACGACAGCGGTTCGAAATGGCTCGTCTTGAAGTTCGCCAACTTATCACTGCTGTAGCGCTAGTTGGAGTTAGAGGTAGACTATGTAGTGAAAGCGCGCTTGCGCGCTAAAGCGCCTGCGGCAAACACTGAATAGTCTACCTCTACGTCTACCTCAGTTCGTTACCAGCCGAAAAGTTTCCAGTAAACAGGCGCCAACCCATCGCGCTTGTCCAACACGCCATCACCGTTTTCGTCCTTGATCCAATAGGCAGGACCGCGGACGGGTGTGACCTTGATCAAGCGAAGTTGACCGGCGACGCGATATTCATCGATGAGATCGCCATTTTCGGCAATGCGGCGCGTTTCGGTGGCACCGGTGAGTTGTGAAGCAGGGCTGGACGATATGCTCGCACAACCGCCGAGGAGAGCGACCAACGCGAGAGAGGTGAGGAGAGTGCGCATAGGTTTTGGCCGAGTCATTCAGTTACGCCGATTATGCCCCAAATGCCGTGAAAGGAACGTGGGTAAAATTGAAGTATGAAAAAACTCACCCTGATCGACGGATCCAGCTATCTCTTCCGCGCATTCCATGCGTTGCCACCTCTCACGAATGCACAGGGCGAACCGACCGGCGCGTTGTTCGGCGTCGTCAACATGTTGCGTGGGATGCTGAAGGAAAACCCCGATCACATTGCGTTTGTGATGGACGCGAGTGGTGGATCGTTCCGCAATGAACTGTATCCCGAATACAAAGCGAACCGTCCGCCGACGCCGGAAGATTTGCGCTTGCAGATTCCGCCGCTGATGGAGATCGTTGAGGCACTCGGCGTGCCGTTGTTGCGCATCGAAGGTGTGGAAGCGGATGACGTGATTGGCACGCTGGCGTTGCAGGGACAGGCCGAGGGGATGGACGTCAAAATCTCCACGAGCGACAAGGATTTTGCGCAGATGGTGCGTCCAGGCATTCGTCTCGTCAACACGATGACGGGCAGTCATCTCGACAGCGATGAAGCCGTCATGAAGAAATTCGGTGTCCGCGCCGATCAAATCATCGACTATCTCGCGTTGATGGGCGACAAGGTCGACAACATTCCCGGTGTCGATAAATGCGGGCCGAAAACCGCTGCGAAGTGGCTCGAACAATACGACACACTTGAGAACATCATCGAACATGCGGATGAGTTCAAAGGCAGAGTCGGTGAATACCTTCGTGATGCGGTGCCACGTTTGCCATTGAATCAAACACTCACCACGATCAAAACGGATGTCGGTCTCGACGTCACCGCCGGCGACTTAACTCGCAAGGAACCTGATGTCGAGAAACTCACGGCACTGTACACGCGCTACGGCATGAAGCAAGCATTGAAGGAACTGACGGGTGGTGAAGGCGAAAGTGCGAAGTCGATCAGCGAAGCGTCGGCTGCGAATGCAACGGCAGCAACGCATGAAGCGCCTGAAGACAAGTGGTCTGCGAAGGGCGAGTACGAATGTGTGCTCGACATGGATCTGCTTGAGACGTGGCTAACGAAATTGCGCGAATCGAAAGAGTTCGTTTTCGATGTGGAAACGGATGCACTCGATCCAATGCAGGCTAATCTCGTCGGCATCAGCTTGAGCGTCGAGCCATTCAAGGCCGCCTACATTCCGCTCGCGCATGATTATCCAGGCGTGCCGCAGCAGCTCGATAAGAACGCGGTGTTGGAGAAGTTGGTGCCGATTTTTGGCGATGCATCCATCCACAAAATTGGGCAACACGGTAAGTACGATTTGCATGTGCTTAAACGCGCGGGCATTGAAGTCAACGGTTATCACGATGACACGATGCTCGAGAGTTTTGTTTTGAACACCACGGTCACACGTCACGACATGGACAGTCTCGCGAAGCATTATCTCGGCTACACGACGATGCAGTTCAAGGACGTTGCAGGCACCGGCAAAAAACAACTCACCTTCGACCAAGTCGAACTCGAACCAGCTACCTTGTATGCTGCCGAAGATGCGGACATCACGATGCGGTTGCATCATGTTTTGAAGCCTAAGCTCGAAGCGGTGCCATCGCTCGCAACGGTTTACCGCGACATCGAAATGCCATTGGTGCCGGTGCTCGAAACGATCGAAGAAAATGGCGTCAAGCTCGACGTGCAAGAGTTGCGCAAGCAATCGCAGGATCTCGCCGCGCGCATGTTGATCGCGCAGGAAAGCGCAAACGAAATCGCAGGACGCGCAATCAATCTGGATTCACCGAAGCAAATTGGTGAGTTGTTGTTTACCGAGCTTGGTTTGCCTGCAGTTGTCAAAACTCCCGGCGGCGCTCCCTCCACCAACGAAGAAGCGCTCGAAGCCATTGCGGATCAACATGAGTTGCCGCGTTTGATTCTCGAGTACCGTGGTTTGAACAAATTGCGCAGCACGTACACAGACAAACTTCCGGCGATGGTCAATCCGCACACCGGTCGTGTGCATACGAGCTATCACCAAGCCGGCGCTGCAACGGGACGTTTGGCGTCATCGGATCCAAACCTCCAAAACATTCCCATCCGCACCGAAGATGGCCGCCGCATCCGGACCGCATTCATCGCCGACGAAGGCAACGTCATTCTCGCATGCGACTACTCGCAAATTGAACTGCGCATCATGGCGCATCTGTCCAACGACGAAGGTTTGCTCAGCGCATTCCAATCCGGCGAAGACATCCATAAGGCCACCGCGGCAGAAGTGTTTGATGTGCCGCTGGATCAAGTCACCGGTGATCAACGTCGCGCCGCTAAGGCGATCAACTTCGGCTTGATGTACGGCATGAGCGCATTTGGTCTCGCAAAACAGTTAAACGTGTCACGCACGGAAGCGCAGGATTACATTGCGTCGTATTTTGGACGGTATCCAGGGGTGAAACGTTACATGGCTTCGATTCGCGCGCAGGCACATGAGCAAGGTTATGTGGAGACGGTATTCGGTCGTCGTCTCGTGCTCGCGAACATCAATGCACGTAACGCGATGCTACGCGCAGGTGCGGAACGTGCGGCGATTAATGCGCCAATGCAGGGCACAGCCGCCGATATCATCAAGCGTGCGATGGTTTCGATTGATTCGTGGGTTCGGTCCGAGCAGATCAACAAGAACAGTCTGCGAATGATTATGCAAGTGCACGATGAGCTCGTTTTTGAGGTCAAAAAAGACCTAGTCGACGATTTCGCCCCCCAAATTACCAAGCGCATGACCGCCGCTGCGGATTTACAAGTTCCATTAATTGTGGAGTACGGCACAGGTTTGAACTGGGAACAGGGCCACTGAGTAAACGCAAACTAAACGGCAATGTAAATACTGTAACGGGCTTAACGGATTCGTTACGTAGAAAATGTTTTTATATCCATGTCGGATGCAATGTCCGCCACCGCGGAGAGCATAATCCACCCCTCGATGCCTCCGCACCCCGAAGTAAGGTCCTTCCCCTGATCTTATTTCACAAGCCTCACTGGACCACCCCTTCCAGTGAGGCTTTTTTATTGCTTGATGAGTTGTAGTAGGGGTTAGAGGAGTGAGTCTTGCCGCAGGCGCATTAGCGTGCACGCTCGCTGTTACTCACTTCTCTACCTCTAACTCGTACTGCTTCCGCGGAGTTAGAGGGCTGAGACTCGCCGTAGTCAAAGGCGCTGTTGTCGCGCGAGACAATTTTGGCAAAGCGACCGAAGTCGATGTGCGCCCGGCAACACGAAATGAAAAGGGCGCCACCAAGGCGCCCATCACTCAATCGTCTACCTCTACCTCTAACTGGTACCCAGAGTCACACCCAATTGCGGGGAACGAGATACTCAGCGAGTTTCGACTCGGGTGACTCTGGTACGAAACCATATTCCCACCGCACCAACGGCGGCAACGACATCAAAATCGATTCCGTGCGCCCACCGGACTGCAACCCGAAGTGCGTGCCACGGTCAAGCACCAAATTGAACTCCACATAGCGTCCGCGGCGATACAGCTGGAACTGACGTTCGCGATCGCCATAGGGCGTGTCACGGCGCCGCTCGACGATAGGTAAGTACGCCTCCAGGAAACCATCGCCGACCGCGCGCTGATAAGCGAAGTCCGTTTCGAAATCGTGTTGCAGATCATCGAAGAACAAACCACCCACGCCACGCGTCTCAGCACGATGCGGCAGATAAAAATACCGATCGCACCATTCCTTGTGCTCCTGATAACGTTGCGCACCACCGAACGGCTTGCACACATCGCGCGCCACCTGATGCCAATGAATCACGTCTTCATCAAACGGATAAAACGGCGTCAAATCGAAACCACCACCGAACCACCACGCAACAGTTTCACCATCGCGAATCGCCCGGAAAAACCGCACGTTCGCATGCGTTGTCGGAATATATGGATTTTTTGGATGAAAAACCAACGACACCCCACACGCATTCCACGACGCACCGACTAACTCCGGACGTGCAGCCGTCGCCGACGGTGGCAACGAAGTTCCCGCAACATCCGAAAACCCTATGCCACACTGCTCAAACACCGCACCGTCACGCAAGATCCGCGTACGACCACCACCACCGGCAGGACGTTCCCAAACATCTTCCATGAACTTCGCAACACCATCCGCGACCTCAATGCCGGCACAGATGCGATCCTGCAAATCGAGCAGATATTCACGCACACGCAGGAATTGCTCATCATGTGCACCGCTCATTGGAACTTCCACACTCACTTCAACTCGTCCTCAAACATTTCATAGATGCGGCGATATTCGTCATACCACGAGTCCGAATACACGAAGCCATGACGCTCCATCGGATACGACGCCATTTCCCAACGTGTCTTGCGCAGCTCAATCAACTTCTGCGCCATCATGACCGAATCCTTATAAAAAACGTTGTCATCAATCATGCCGTGCAGAATCAACAAACGGTCCTGCAAATTTTGCGCGTAATAAATCGGCGAAGACTTGCGGTAAGCCTCCGGATCCAACTGCGGTGTGTTGAGAATGTTCGACGTGTACTCATGGTTGTACTGCGTCCAATCAACCACCGGACGCAACGCAGCACCGGCCTTGAACGTGCCCGGTGAACGCATCAACGCCATGAACGTCATGAAGCCACCGTACGAACCACCGTAGATGCCGGCCTTCGACTTATCGCCTTGCTTGTTCGCGACCAACCAATCCAATGCATCCAAATGATCTTCGAGTTCCGGATGACCCATCTGACGGTAGATCGATGTGCGCCAGTTGCGGCCATAACCGGCCGATGCGCGATAGTCGATGTCGAGAACGATGTAGCCCCTTTGGACCAGCATGTTATGGAACATCTGCTCGCGGAAGTAGGCTGGATAACGCTGCGATACATTTTGCAAATAGCCTGCACCATGCACGAAAAACACGATCGGATACTTCTTGCCAGGCTCCATCACCGACGGTCCGTAGTATTTGCCCCAGATCGTTCCCGCACCATGCTTCGATGGAATTTGCACATATTCGGGTTGAATGAACTTGCGTGCCTTGAACTCCGGCGTGCGCGTATCCGTCAAAGTCGTGACGGGACCGCCATTCACAGACACCGTTGCAAGTTGACGCGGCATGTAGCTGCTTGAATACGTCACCAACAACTTCGATTGATCCGGCGACAGCGCCAAATCTTCGACGCCCTTCAACGATGTCAGTTCGCGAACGTTGCCACCGCTCGCAGGGACGTTACAAATTTCGTAAGTACCTGGGTTTGCGCGATTGCAAACGAAATAGAACTGCGTGCCCTGGCGGTTCAACACCGGCGACGATGCTTCCCATTTGCCCGACGTCAACGCTTTCGCAGCACCGGAATTCACGACATAAAGATGCGAATATCCCGTTTCTTCGGACAGATACCAAAGGCCATTGTCCGGCGTGAACCCAAAATCATTGAAGTACCAATTGATCCAGCCCGGATCAGTGAGACGATGTTTCGACACTGGTTTTACAGAGGTCAAATTGCTCGACGGTGTCACCGAAGCAATCCAGCGATCCTTGTTGTCCACCGCGCGCACCATGAAGGCAACTTCGTTGCCATCATTGCGCCAACGCACCGCCGTGCCGCTATCGTCGCCATCGGTTTCGACGCGGACGGGACGCGCTCCCTTCAATGCATCTTTGCCAGCCGCCTTACGCATGTCCGCGAGCGGATCGACGTTGATGCCAGGCAAGGATGACAAATCGAGTTTGGAGGCCTTGCCAGCGCGAACGTCGACCAACCAAACATCTTGATTTATAGGGTCATTGCGGCCAACGATGGTGCGGACTTCTTCCTCTTCCCAGTAGCCGGATTCGGTGATCCACTTCGGCATCTTCGATGCGCGACCTTCGTCGGCACCCTTCGGCTGCGAAATGACAAGCACCCAGTTGCCGTTTGGTGAAAGAGAAGTTGATTTGATTTCGGCATCCGCGTCGATGTATGCGGAAGGTGCGGCGCGCGTTGGATCTTCCTTCGCCCATGCCAGTTCCTGTTCACGTTGCGCTTTCGCCTTGTCGGCATTGTTCTTCAACGTGCTGAACACTTCGAGCTGTTGCTTTTGCAAATCATCCAGCTTCTTCTCAGCGAGCGGATCCTTGCCGGCCTTGACGGGCGCAATCGTCGTCACGCCTTGACCTTCCTGCCAGACGAACCACTGCAATCCGTTGCGATAGATCAGCTGTCCATTCGTAGACCACTGCACCGACGCTTCGCGGTCAACACTGCGAGTGACTTGGATGAGTCGCCCATTCGTGAGATCCCTCACAAAAACATCCCCATTCCGCAAAAACGCCATCCGCTTTCCGGCCGCGTCGATCACTTGGGAGTCGCTGTCGATCGTGGCGCGCGCCTTGCCGTCGAGCTGCTTACTCGCTTTACCGTCGTCGCCAATTTGGTATTGATCGCGAATGGTTGCATCGGTGCGGCGCTGCGTGTAATTCACGTTGCGGCTATCCCAAGACCACCATGCCGATTCAATCGGTTGACCAATCCAATCCGGGTTCGCCATGACTTGCTCAAGCGTGATCGGTGTCGAATCCTGCGCAAATGCTGTTGAACTGAGAGCTAAACAACACGCGGCGAAGAGAGCTTTTTGCATGGGTTTTCCCTAGAAAAATACTGCCCTTAGCATAGCAAATGCTATGCTTGGACATCTCCGCACAACATCGCCAAATACACGAATTCATGCAGGTTTTTGTTTACCGAAGTTCACGCAAGGAAGGTGCCTATGTCTACTTGCCCAAGCAAGATGATTTTGAGGCAATTCCTGAAGCGATCCGCGCAAGGCTCGGTCGCCTGACCTTCGCTCTCGAATTTGAGTTGACGCCTGATCGTAGGTTGGCCACGCAGGATGCGGCGGTGGTTTTGGCAAACATTGCGGAACGTGGCTTTCATCTGCAGATGCCTCCTGCCATTGATCTCGATCCAATGACCGAAGACTGGGGGACCGATGCCTAAGAAGTCCTCATGGCTCTCGCGCGTGTTCGGATCCGGCAAGGAAGTGAAAGAACGCTTCGAGCCAGGAACGCGTGATGATGCGATGCCCGGGAACATTCCCGAGGCACCGGAAGAGATCCGTGACTTGAAGTGGGTCGACAAACCGTTACGTGCGAAGCCGAAAGCCGAGCCGTTACCACCGACACCATCGCCTGAAATTGCACAGCCGGTTACGGATGATCCGTCGATGGGCTTGCGCCGTCGGTCAACGCACTCTTTTTCCGATGCGCCGCAGTCAACGCTGGATGTGATTGCGAGTGAAGCACCGGAAGCGTTGGAAGCGGTCGAGCCGATCCGTGAAGTCGATTTGCCTTTGGAAGTAGGCATCGAAGAAACCGCAGAGATTCATGTCGACGTTGCGCCGGAAGTTTTTAGTGATCCGTTGAAAGATCAGCAGCTTTATGAGGCTGCACGCTCGGGTCGTGTTGATGAAGCGTTGCGATTGTTGGACGAAGGTGCGAATCCTCGAGCACTGCCATCGGAATCAGCGAGAGATCAGAGAACCTTGCCGTTGATTGCGGCGGTTTTGCCGGACTTGCGATTGCTTCGTGCATTGATTGCGAAGGGCATCAATGTCAATCAAGCGACGTTGGGCATTACACCGTTGATCGCAGCATGCCGTGACAGTTGGCATGGTCGTCCCGATGCCGTGATGACGTTGATTGCCAATGGCAGCGATGTGCGTTGCCGCGACTTGGATGGCAACACGCCGTTGCATCACGCCGCCCGCAGTTCAGATCCGGGTGTTGCCGCAATGTTGAATGATGCGTCTGCTGACTTGGATGCGTTGAACAACAAGGGACAGTCGCCGATTGGTGTCGCGATGGCCGCGGGGAATTTCCGCATGGCGAAGTTTTTGCTGGATAAAGGGGCGAAGGCTGAGCCGGAAGGCGCGCGACCGGCATTGATTGATGCCGCGGGTAGCGATGACGATGATGTTGGTGGTGTCACATTGCTGCTGCGTCACAAGGTCAAAGTCGATGCGCGTGACGAAAATCAACAAACCGCACTTCACCACGCCGCTGCAAACGGTAACGTCGAAATCGTTGAGATGCTGCTTGATGCACACGCGAATGCGAATTTGCGGGATGGCAATGGCATGACACCTTTGCTGGTCGCGGTGGCGAATGGACGGCATCGTGTTTTTGCAGTGATCAAGGAACGTGCGGCGTTGGATCCGGATCTAGACTGGATGCATGACGCGAATGGTCTCAGTGCAATTCACCACGCGATGCAAAATGAGGACACCACGCCGGAGCTGATCCAGGCGCTGCTTCATGAGGGCGCAGATTCCGGCGAACGTGATGCATTGGGGCGAACGCCGATTGAGCTTGCGGCCCGTGATGGTCGTTGGAGTCTGGTGCAGGTGCTGGATCCCGAATATGTTTTGCCAACGTCGCTGCGTGATTTGGATGATTCCGAAACGCCGAGTCTTGCACCCATTTCGCTGTTGCGTGATGCGTTGGATGAAGGTCGCGAATCGCAGCATGAAGATCTCGTTCCACTGCTGAATTCGTATGATCTTGGGTTGCTGTTGCATCAGCCGAGTGGTGTGCCCACGCCGGCGCGCATTCAATGGCTACTGCGTCACGCCGCGAATCCATATGTCACGGATCGTCGCGGTGATACGCCGATGTTTTATTGCATGGATCACATGCCGTCATCACTGGATGCCGTCAATGCGTTGTTGGATGCCGCTGTTTCTCCGGCGGGACGGGGTGGTCTTGCACGACTGCTCGGGGCGTGTGTGAAGTCAATGCATTCGCCGATTTGGTCCGATGAAATTGCCAGAGCTTCAGAGAAGCTGGCGTTGCGGGTGATGGATGCGGGTGGTGATATTTTTGGGACGGATGAAGACGGTGAGTCGCCGCTGATTCATGCCATTACGCTGGACTGGAGAGGCGTTGTCGATCGCTTGTTGGAAGCGGGTGTGAATGCAAACGTTCGTAACCGTAACGGCTACACAGCGTTGCATATCGCAACCGAGCGCGGCGACGAAACTGTTGTCCGTCAATTGATCAAGCATGGCTCATCACCATCGGCGTTGGCAGCGGATGGACAAGCTCCGCTCGGCCTGGCGCTAACGAACGGTCACACCGACCTGGTGCGTTGGCTCGACTGGCGCAAATGGAATTTTCCGAACCGTGCTTTGCGTGACAGCGACTTGCCGGGCGCTGCGATGATTGGCGATCTTGAAGCCGTGCGTCGCTTGTTGGACCTTGGTTTCAACGTCGATGCGGTTGATGATCGAAGTTGCTCTGCGTTGCTGCGCGCAGCCGGTGGTGGACATCGTCCGGTGGTGAAGTTGCTCTTGGAGCGTGGCGCAAACGCGCAGTTATCTGCAACGTCGGGTGCGACTCCTTTATCGGCGGCAGCGAGTATGCGCCAACTTCCGATCATCGATGATTTGCTGGAGGCCGGAGCAGATACAGAACGTAAACTGCCAGGCGATTTGTCGGTTCTGACGTTGAGTGCCGCACTTGGATTGCCCGATGTTTGCGAGCGCTTACTGAAGTCCGGTGCTAACGTTGCTGCAGTCGATGCGCAGGGGCGGACTCCGCTTCATTGCGCCGCGATGCAGTCGTTCTCTGCGAAAGATCCGGATAAGGTTGTCGCGCTGCTGGATGTGCTGTTGAGTCACGGTGCAGGTTCGCAGATCAAGGTGGAGGCAGGTGGTTCAACACCTTTGCATCTGCTATTGGGTTCGCGTGCTGAGCCGGGCACGCAAGCGCATGAGCCTGCGGTCATCGCGGGCATCGAGAAGCTTCTGGGCGCCGGTGCAGATATCGAAGCGCGTGACCCGCGTGGCTTCACAGCATTGCATCTGGCAGCGTTGCACGGATTGTCGCAAGTGGTGAAGCGACTGCTGATCGCCGGATCCGATACGGAAGCTCGCGACTCCTTGAATCGACGCCCGCAAGAGTTGGCGTTGATGCGCGGATACATCGATATCTCCAGTGAGCTGGAAGCGCATGGACATCATGGCGACGAACACGTTTCCGTCGCAAACTTGCTCAATCCGCGCGAAGGTTAGTCTTCTTCGGCAGGACGCACGTGCTCATCGAGCAGGTGCGAATCCGTATCCGCCTCAAAAAGGCTTTCGAGTTGTTTGCGTGCGTTGCCGGCACTCGCACGCAACATCTCTTCGTTGTCGTAGACGAGGAACTGTTCCTGCAGCAACTTCTCATCCCACTGACTGAACTTCAACACGCGTTCGTTTGCCGCGTCCTTGGGCACGCCGAGAGTTTTGAGAATGAGCTTGTTCATTTGCATGCTCGAATAAAACATCTCGCGCACAGGCTTCGCGCCCATGTCCATCAACTCCCATGCATGCTGTCTGTCACGTGCGCGCGCATAAATCGTCGCCTCCGGATACATGCGGCGGATCATGCGGACGGTGCGCTTATTTTCGTCGTTTCTGTTCAACGCGATGACAAACACTTTCACATGCTCACCACCGACTGACCGCAACAAATCCGGCCGCGATGCATCGCCGTAGTAAAGTTTGTTGCCGAAGCGCCGCATGAACGCAACTTGGTCCGGTGAGTTGTCGATGGCGACGAAAGGAATTTTCTGCGCGGCCAGAAACCGCCCGATGATCTGGCCAAACCTCCCGAACCCGGCAATCAAAACTTCAGGATTGCCAGATGGAATTTCATCGAATGGCTGCTTGACTGGATCATCTTTGATGCGGTCGAACTGTGGTCTCAGCTTCGCCACGCCAAGCACCAGCAGCGGAGTCAATGCCATCGACAACGAGACAACGGCAACCAGCTGATCATTCAAGGACGTTTCAATCAGCTGCGAATGCTGAGCCTGATTAAGGATCACGAATGCAAATTCACCGCCGGCAGATAGCATCGCAGCTAACTGCAGCGACTCGAAGTGACTGAGCCGGCGCGATGCACGCCCAACAACGTAGAGCAGGACAAATTTCACAACGACCAGGATCAACAGCATCGTCACGATGCGCAGCGGATCTGAAGCGACGACATCCATGTTGACGCTCATGCCGACTGCGATGAAGAACAGGCCAAGCAGCAAACCCTTGAATGGTTCAATCTGCGCTTCAAGCTCGTGGCGAAACTCGGACTCCGCCAGCAACACCCCTGCAATGAATGCACCAAGGCCTGCTGAGAGACCAACGGATGTCATCACCCACGCCGACCCGAGGACGACCAGCAATGATGCACCGGTGAAAACTTCCGGAATACCGGTGCGCGCTACGATCCGTAATAGATGCTTCAATGCGATGCGACCGACCAAAAGCAGCGCAAAAAACGCACCAACCGCTTTCACGAACGCGAACAACGTCAGCCCTTCCTCAGAGCGGTAAGTTCCCAGAAGGGGGACGGCGGCCAACAATGGAATCGCAACGAGATCCTGCAGCAACAAGATGGCGAATGCGATTCTTCCATATTCGTCTGTCAGCTCCTTACGCTCAGCAAGTATCTGCAATGCGACGGCAGTCGATGAGAGCGCGAGTGCCGCACCGATCACGAACGATGTCCGGTCTGATAATCCGAATGCCTCTGCAATCAGCGTCAACGCAAGCGCCGTCAGAACAAACTGAAGCCCACCACTCACGAATATGGGGCGGCGCATCACCTTAAGACGTGTGAATGAAAGTTCGAGTCCGATGATGAACAACATCATCACTACGCCAATTTCCGATGCTGCCAAAATGCGGTCCGGGTCATTCACAACCCGCAAGCCTGCTGGGCCCAAGAGTACGCCTGCAGCGAGATACGCCAAAACCGCGCCGAAACCGAAGCGCTTAAACAGTGGGACCGCGATGATCGCAGCGAGCAGGAATACGAGCGGCAGTGTCAATGAATCATGTGGCATCGGAAAAGTGTAACAACTGAAAACGGAAGTATCCGTTAGGATAGGGGCTATCCTTTGAAAAAACTGGGGCTTTCGATTGATGGAACTCGAGCAGTATTACGATGAGGTGCCGTACGCGTCGCATCCATTCCAGTCTTCACGACCTGAGAATTTGCAGGCCTTGGGGACTCTTTTTGGACTGACGCCGGCGAATCCCGAAACTTGCCGAGTCCTTGAATTAGGCTGCGCATCCGGGGGGAACATCATTCCTCTTGCTGCCAGATTCCCGAATGCGGAGATCGTTGGCGTCGATCTCTCGCGAGTCCAAATTGAAAATGGTCAAGCAACCGTTGATGCGAACGGAGGATTGAAGAATCTGTCGCTACGTCACGGCAGCATCGCAGATATCGATGAGTCGTGGGGCAAGTTTGATTACGTCATTTGTCACGGTGTTTTCAGCTGGGTGCCGCCGGAAGTCCAAGACGCGATCTTGCGTGTCGCGAGTGAGAACCTCACCGAGAATGGCATCGTCTACATTTCTTACAACACCTATCCAGGTTGGAAAGCACGCGAAGTGATTCGCGATGCGATGCTCCTGCGCTCTGCGAAGGAGCAGGATCCAGGCCGTCGTCTGGCGCTCGCAAAGGGTATCGTTGACTTCCTCAATGACCACGTTGCAGAAGGATCCTTGCTGAAGGCGGCGATGAAAGACGGTGCCGGGATCGTCAACAAGCATGATCCAACTTATCTCGCGCACGAATTCCTTGAACCATACAATGCGCCGATGTACTTCCAGCAATTCGTTGAGAAGGCAGGCGAACATGATCTCGCGTACTTGGGTGATGCGATTCATCAGATCATGTTTTTGCAAAATTATCCGCAAGGGATTCAGCAACCGCTGCAGGATGAAGTGCAGGGTGATCACGAATTGATGGAACAGTATTTGGACTATGTCGTTGGCCGCACGTTCCGCCAGTCGCTGTTAATCCATCGCGATGCGGCTGACAAGGTGTTGCGTGCGGTCTCGCCGGAGAATCTTGAGAAGTTTGCGTTTTGGTCGAATCTGAAGGATGTAACGCCACCCGAAGCTCAAACGGAGGTGACGGAATTCCAGGATGATTTTGGCAATCGTTTCAATGCGAATAATTCCGTTGTCCGCACCATTGTTGAAGTGATGCGATCGCGGTTCCCTGCGGCGGCGAGTTTTGAAGAACTTTTGAAAGAGGTGATCGCCAAGACCGGAATGGACGCGGAGACTGCGCGCAAGGAACTGGGAGAGGCGTTGCGCGTGATGGTCGTGAAAGCAAGCATCGGGCTTGTTTTACCAAGCACACTCATCGCAAGCGAAGTGACAGAAAAGCCTCAAACATTGGATTACCTGCGCCAAGCTGCCGCGAATTTCATCAAGAATCCAACCGGCACTTCGACGTCCGTCACTTCGCTGACGCACCGCGATATTTCGATGGACTTTTATGCTGCGTGGATACTCTCGCACCTTGACGGCGAGAAAGGTCTCGATGCATTGGTCGAACTTGCGAAAACTGCCGTTTCCAATCAAGTCCTTAATGTCACGAATCGTGAAGGACAACCGCTTTCGGAGTCTGAAATTGAATCGCACTTCCGCCAAACCATTCCAGTCGCGCTGGATTCGCTACGCCGTTCGGGACTTTTGATTAAAGAATGAGTTTAGAAGATCTCAAAAATTACTACGACGAACTCCCATATCATTCGAGTCCGTTGCCAGCGACGAGCCCGGAAAATCTGCAGTCCATTGCGAGGATGCTGGGTATCGATGCACCCTCTCCGTCGACTGCAAGAGTGCTTGAATTAGGTGGCGCTTCGGGCGGTAATCTCATTCCAATCGCCATCCGTTATCCGGGCAGTGAATGTGTCGGCATTGATTTATCGAGCGTCCAAGTTGAAGACGGCCGTGCCCTGATTGAATACTGCGGCGGACTCCCAAACATTTCTCTGCGGCAGGGAAGCATCACCGAAGTGGACGCGTCGTGGGGCAAGTTTGACTACATCATTTGCCATGGCGTTTATAGCTGGGTACCGGAAGAAATTCGCAATGATGTCCTGCGCATCTGCAGCGAAAATCTGAGCGAGAACGGTGTTGCCATGATTTCGTTCAACACCTATCCGGGATGGAAGGGTCATCAGATCATTCGTGACGCCATGATTCTTGCGGCTTCGAAAGCGACTTCGCCGAAAGAGCGGTTGGAGTTGGGCCGCGCCATGGTGCGCCGTTTGCTCGACAAGGACGTGGACAATGATCTTCTTCATAGCGCACTGAAGGAATCCGCTCCGTTAGTTCTCGATGGCGTGGATTCGTATGTTCTACACGAGTTTCTCGAGCCGGAGAACAACGCGTTTTATCTCAAGGACTTCATCGCTGATGCATCCAGCCACGGATTGAAATATCTGGGGGATGCTTCATTCTCCACGATGTTCGTCGAAAACTATCCCGAAGCCATGCAGAAGTCGCTCGCCGACTGGGCGCCGGAATCGGACCTTGAAACACATCAGTATTTGGATTTGCTCGTTAACCGAAGATTCCGTCACGCGTTGCTTGTGCACGATCATCATCCAACGCCTGAAGCAGAGTCGCTCATTGTCAGTCCCGGAACTCACTTCACGGGTGCGTTCCGGAACTTGATGGATGATCGCGGCCAGCCAGTGCCGAACAAGCTGGTTGATTTGAATGGAATGCACTACAACGCGGACAATCCAATTTTCCTGTTGATCGCAGAATTGCTCACGAGAGCATATCCTGCATCCGTCAATTTCACAGAGCTCCGCAACGAGTTGCAATCGCGCGCACGCGTTCCTGCTGACAAGGCCGAAGAGATGCTGGCGCCATACATTCGAATGATGATCGTGAATGGCAGCATCACGCCTTTATCTGAAGCGAGCCAAGCTGCCGCGGGTATATCGCAGAAACCCTTCGTGCATCCGTTTACCAGGCGCCACATTCAACGCCAGTTCGAAGCGAATCCCGCAGCATCCCGTTACATTGCATGGTCATTGATGCATACCGAGCTTTCGCTCGATCCGTTCGGTGCATGGCTTTCAATGCAGCTTGACGGCACGCGCGACCTTGAGGCACTGGTTGACCGCGCACTCGATGCAATTGCACAGGGTGCCCAAATCATTCCACCTGAAGCCGGAAACGTGGACCGCAACATTCTGCGTCAGCAGATCCCGCATAGCCTCGAGAGCCTACGTCGCCACGGCATCATCAGCGCATAAGCAAAGACCCTCCGATTGGAGGGTCCAGCTTTTACTTCTTACCTATGCGCAACGCGCTCAGATCAACGCTTCATCGAATTAAAGAACTCATCATTGCTCTTCGTGGACTTCATCTTATCCAGCATGAATTCCATCGCGGCAATTTCGTCCATTCCGTGCAGCAACTTGCGCAGGATCCAGATCTTCTGGAGCAAGTCTGGCTCAATCAGCAAGTCTTCCTTGCGCGTACCCGAGCGGTTGATGTTGATCGCAGGGTAGACACGCTTCTCGGCAATGCTACGTGACAAGTGCACTTCGGAGTTACCCGTGCCCTTGAATTCTTCGTAGATCACTTCGTCCATCTTCGAACCGGTATCAATCAACGCGGTTGCAATGATGGTGAGCGAGCCACCTTCTTCAACGTTACGTGCGGCACCGAAGAAACGCTTCGGACGATGCAATGCGTTCGCATCCACGCCACCCGTGAGAACTTTACCCGACGACGGAACGACGTTGTTATACGCACGCGCCAAACGGGTAATGGAGTCAAGCAAAATCACGACGTCCTTCTTGTGCTCCACCAAACGCTTCGCGCGCTCAATTACCATTTCGGCAACTTGCACGTGACGCGCCGCTGGCTCATCAAACGTCGACGAAACGACTTCACCGCGAACGGTGCGCTTCATTTCGGTCACTTCTTCCGGACGCTCGTCAACGAGCAGCACAATCAAATGCACATCCGGATGATTCGAAGTAATGGCGGTTGCGACTTGTTGCATCAACATCGTCTTACCGGCCTTCGGTGGCGACACGATCAACGAACGCTGACCCTTACCTTGCGGCGACATCAAATCGAGAATACGGCCAGTGATATCTTCCGTCGAACCATCACCGCGTTCCAAGTGGAACTTCGATCGTGGGAAAAGCGGCGTCAAGTTCTCAAACAAAACCTTGTTCTTCGAGGCTTCAACCGGCTCACCATTAATCGTGTCCACGATGGACAACGCGAAGTAGCGCTCACCATCTTTCGGGAAACGGATGCGACCCGCGAGATGATCGCCAGTGCGCAGATTGAAGCGGCGAATCTGCGATGGCGAGATGTACGTATCATCCGGACCCGCGAGATATGACGCTTCAGCCGAGCGCAGGAAGCCAAAACCATCGGGCAGGATTTCGAGCACACCATCGGCAGCGACACCTTCACCGTGACGCGTAAGAATCTTCAACAGCGCAAAAATAACGTCCTGCTTGCGTGCCCGTGCAACACCTTCATGGATCTGCAGTTGCTCAGCAATTTCCAGCAACTTCTGTGCCGGCATGCGCTTCAGGTCACCCAACGAATATTGCGGGAAACCTTCAGGGACTTGCGGATGTGGCTTCGGCACGAACGGTTCGCTATTGCCGTCATCGCTCATACCATGACGGTCACCACGGCCACCGCGATCACGGCGGTTGCGGAAACGGTCACGGCGGTTGTTGTTATTGTTGCGGCCACCACGATCGTTGTTGCGGTCGCCGTGTTGACCTTGGCGCTCACCGCCATCGTTCGACGCGGCGTCGCCACCGGAGGAACCTTCATGCGATGACGAAGCTTCCGAGGCAGAAGCGATTGGAGCTGGCGCGGAATCCGAAGTCGACGGTGCCGACGATTCTTCCGCAGCGGGCTGACGACGCACAACGCGCTTCGGTGCTTCAGTCGCACCTGCGCCGGCATCGGCAGTCGGAGTAGGGGAGGTTGCTGCAGGCGCATCAGCCGTTGCAGCAGCGGCCTTCGTCGCACGGGTGCGGCGTGGCTTCGGGGTTGTTACTTCTTCAGTTGTATCTGACAAACAAAAATCCTCGCAGATTTGGCGAGCACGTACCCAACCGGGCACGCGTGACGCAGAACGCGTCGCTAAGGGAAAATTCAGGGGAATTCCGGCGCAGAACCGCGCCTAGATAGGCTTAAGCTACCACCGCCAAGCCCCACGCGCAAGTCGCGCGTTCACATTCGATTACAGCGGTTAAGAAGAAGCCGCGCACGTTGATACGGCGCGGCTCGTCATTTTCAGGTTTCAGGTTTATCGCCGCAGGCGATTACAGCGTCTTCTCGATCATCTGCGTGAGAACCGAACGCACATTGCCCGGCGCACCGATCAACGTGTCAACGATCTGGCCGTCCTTGAACATCAGGACTGTCGGGATCGAACGCACGTGGTAACGCATGGAGACCTGCTGATTTTCGTCAACGTTGACCTTCGCGACCTTGACCTTGCCTGCGTAAGTGTTCGCCATTTCTTCAACGACTGGACCGATCATGCGGCATGGACCACACCATGGCGCCCACAAGTCAACCAAAACCGGCTCGGACGACTGCAACACCGTCGCATCGAAGTCTGCATCCGTCACGTTCAGCACGTTATTGTTATCGCTCACACTCAATCTCCAATTCCAAAAAATAGATACCGCCAGTGAATTCCCCGGCATGGGGTAAACTTGGGGGATAGTTTTTATCTTATCAAGTGTGCCGTGAAAGGCGCGATGAATTTATCCTCACTGGAACTGAATGAGCGACAAGCCTCTTACCGACGTCACATTTGACACATTCGGACTGCACCCGGCACTTCTCGCCGGTCTCGAATCCGCCGGATTCACCCGCACGACCCCCATTCAAGCACTGACTCTGCCGATCGCCCTCGATGGCCGCGATGTTGCAGGACAAGCGCAGACTGGCACTGGCAAAACGTTGGCATTCCTCGTCGCCGTCATGAACCGGTTGCTCACGCGTCCGGCTCTGGGTGACCGCAAGCCGCAGGATCCGCGCGCGTTGATTCTCGCGCCGACCCGCGAGCTCGCCATCCAGATCCACAAGGACGCCGTGAAGTTCGGCAATGAACTCGGTCTACGCTTCGCCTTGATCTACGGCGGCGTGGATTACGACAAGCAACGCGAATTGCTGCAACAAGGTGTCGACGTCATCATCGCAACACCAGGTCGTTTGATCGATTACGTCAAGCAGAACCAAGTCGTCTCGTTGCATGCGTGCGAGATTTGCGTGCTGGACGAAGCCGACCGCATGTTCGACATGGGATTCATCAAGGACATCCGCTTCCTGCTGCGTCGCATGCCGATCCGCACGACACGTCAAACATTGCTGTTCTCGGCAACGTTGTCGCACCGTGTTTTGGAACTGGCATACGAACACATGAACGAGCCCGAGAAGCTCGTCGTGGAAACCGATACCATCACCGCATCGCGCATCCGTCAAACGGTTTACTTCCCGTCGGACGAGGACAAGATTCCGTTGCTGCTCGGCTTGATGTCTCGCACAGAGAACGCACGGTCGATCGTGTTCGTGAATACGAAGCATTTTGTAGAACGAGTCGCGCGCGCGTTGGAACGAGCGGGTTATGGTGTGGGTGTTTTGAGTGGTGACGTTCCGCAGAAGAAACGCGAAACACTGCTGCGCCGATTCCAAGCCGGTCAACTTGAAGTGTTGGTCGCAACCGACGTCGCCGCCCGCGGCTTGCACATCGACGGCATCTCGCACGTCTATAACTATGACTTGCCGTTCGACGCCGAAGATTACGTGCACCGTATCGGACGCACCGCGCGTTTGGGCATGGAAGGTGATGCGATTAGTTTTGCTTGCGAACGTTACGCAATGTCGTTGCCCGACATCGAAACGTACATCGACCAAAAAATCCCCACCGCCCACGTCGAACCCGAGTTATTGATTTCACTGCCGCGTCCTGAGCGTCCGAAGGTGGAAGGTGAGACGGAGTCCGTCGGCGCGATCTTCAAGGAAGCACGCGAATTCCAGGATGCGAAGAATGCGAAGCATGGCGATGGCCCCGCCAAAAAACGCCGCCCTCGCCGTCGCAAGCCGCGCACCGATGATGCGACTGGCGCGACCGCTGCACCGAAGCCCGAAGTTGCCGTGACGCCTAACGTCGATGGTGCGCCGAAGGATGAGCAGCGCGCGAAGCGTCGCCGCCGCCGTAAGCCGAAGCGTCCACACGAAGCAACGGTTGCAACGGAAGCGCCGGCACGCGCGCCGAAGAACGTTGAAGCGCCTGCGCCTGTCGCGCCGAAGAAAGTCGGCCTGGTCACGCGGGTGAGTAACAAGTTGAAGAATCTTTTTGGCGGAAAGAAATAAGGTCCGAAGCGAATGAGTGTTCTGCGATTTGAAGGTGTGACGAAGCGATACGACGGTGGTCACGTCGCGCTGGACAACATCAATTTCAATTTGGCGAAAGGCGAGATGGCGTTCATCACCGGGCATTCCGGTGCGGGTAAGTCGACGCTGCTCAAGTTGATCCATCTTGCGGAACGTCCGACGCGAGGGTCGGTTTTTTTCAATGATGCAAACTTGCTGAAAACGAAAGGCCGCAAAATTGCATTCCACCGCCGCGCCGTCAGCGTGGTCTACCAGGATCACCGTTTGCTGATGGACCGCACGATTGCCGATAACGTTGCGTTGCCATTGTTGTTGCGTGGCATGCGCCGTGATGAAGTCAATCGCCGCGTGAAAGAGATTCTCGAACGCGTCGGTCTCGGTGCGCGATTGAAAGCCTTGCCGGGTCAGTTGTCGGCAGGTGAACAACAACGCGTTGGCATTGCTCGCGCGATTGTGTCGGAGCCTGATTTGCTGGTGGCCGATGAGCCGACCGGAAATCTCGATCCAACGTTGTCTTCAGAAATCATGAGCTTGTTTGCATCGTTGCCCGATCGTGGCACGAGTGTGTTGATCGCATCGCATGATCTGGCGTTGGTGCGTCGCATGCGCAAGCGTGTTTTGGTTTTGAATCATGGTCAGTTGGCGGATGACATTTCGGCGGAGGACTTGGCGGAATGAACACGAATTCGATTGACCACGAAAAGGGACTGCACCACAGCGGTTTTCGCACGTATTTTGATCACCATTTGTTTTCGTTGCTGCGCAGTCTCGGCAACATGTTGCGCAAGCCGATTGGTTCGTTGTTGACGATTGCTGTGATGGCGATTGCGTTGGCGTTGCCTTTGGGCTTGCTCGCATCGTTGGCGAACGTTGAGCGCTTCACCGGAAATGTGCAGGAATCGCGGGAAATCAGCGTGTTCCTGAAACCTGACGTTTCGGTTGGTGCGGCAGGTGCGTTGGCGGATCAATGGCGTGCATTGCCGGACGTTGCTGACGTCAAGTTGGTGACACCCGAAGAAGGTTTGGCGCAATTGCGTGAGACGACGCAGCTGGGCACAACGATCGAGAACATCGAATCCAATCCCTTGCCATCATTGTTGGTGGTGACACCACGACGTAACGAAAACAAACTCGCACAAACACTCAGCACCTCACCGGAAGTCGATGTCGTGCAACACGACAAAGCTTGGCGTGATCGTTTGAATGGTTGGATTGGGTTCGGACGCAATATTGCATTGGTGTTGGCGACGTTGCTCGGACTTGGCGCCGTGTTGATTGTTGGCAACGCTGTCCGTGCAGACATTCAAGCGCACCGTGAAGAGATCGGAGTGCTTCAGCATTTGGGTGCGACGGATGGTTTTATCAGAAGGCCGTTTCTTTACCTCGGCGCAGTACTTGGTTTGTTGGCCGGCGCTGCCGCGTTAGGTTTGCTCACCGCCGCGAATTATTGGTTGCAACCGTCGTTGACGGAGCTTGCCGCAAGTTACGGTTCGCGCTTCATGATTCAAGGCTTCAACGTCGTGCAGGCAACTGGGATCGTATTGGTCGCCGGTTTGCTGGGTTGGATCGGTGCGGGCTTGGTCACGGGTCATTATTTACGCGACACACGTCCTAACCAATGACTACGCCAGCCGGTGCGATTGATGAGTCCTGGCAAAAAGTCCTCGGCCCATACCTCGCCTCACCACCCATGGATGACTTGCGCGCGTTCCTCAAGGAACGCTTGAAGCAGGGCGCCCGCATTTATCCCGCGAAGGAAAATTGGTTCGCAGCGCTCAACGCCACCAAGTTCGAAGACGTCAAAGTCGTGATCATCGGACAGGATCCGTATCACGGGGCAGGGCAGGCGCATGGCTTGGCTTTCTCCGTGCCTGACGGAACGCGCATTCCGCCATCGCTCGTCAACATCTACAAAGAGATGGCGTCGAAAATGGTGATGGACCCGCCCAAGCACGGCAATCTCAGCGACTGGGCCGCGCAAGGTGTGCTACTGCTCAACGCGGTGCTGACCGTTGAAGATGCGCAACCCGGCGCACACGTCGGCCGCGGTTGGGAAGGCTTCACCGATGAGATCATCCGCCAGCTCAACGACCACCGCGAAAATCTCGTTTTCATGCTCTGGGGTGCCTATGCCCAAGCGAAGGGCAAGGTCATCGACCGCACGCGGCACTGCGTCCTGACCGCACCGCACCCGTCGCCCCTGTCGGCCCATCGGGGGTTTCTGGGCTGCGATCATTTTGGCAAGGCGAATCGCTACCTCCGTGCCCACAGCCAAAAAGACATCGACTGGACCCGCCTCTCCCGCTGAACCTCGCATTCAGGTTTGCTTTAACTTATTGCCCGCAAACCGCGAAAGTCCGCTGTCTGTCACGGTTTTGGGGATTAGCACTCTAGGGTGGAGAGTGCTAATATGGTCGCCTATGACAAATATTACCTCCTCAGCAATTCCTTCCTCCGGCGCACTGTCGGTCTCGACCATGCCGGTTCCAAGCCCGCTTGGCTCGCTGGAATCGTACATTGGTGCCGTCAATCAAATTCCTGTTCTTGCCGTCGAAGATGAGCAAGCACTTGCGCGTCAGTATCGCGATGAAGAAAGCCTGGACGCGGCGCGTGAACTCGTGCATTCGCACTTGCGCTTCGTTGTGCACGTCGCGCGCGGCTACCGCGGCTACGGTTTGCCGCTTGGCGATCTGATTCAAGAAGGCAACATCGGCTTGATGAAAGCGGTGAAGCGTTTTGACCCGGATCAAGGCGTGCGTCTCGTATCGTTTGCCGTGCATTGGATCCGTGCAGAGATGCATGAGTTCATCCTGAAGAACTGGCGCATCGTGAAGGTTGCGACGACGAAGGCACAGCGTAAGTTGTTTTTTAACCTGCGTAAGTCAAAGACCCGTCTCGGTTGGATGAACTACGAAGAAGTGCAGGCGATCGCTGCTGACCTGAATGTTTCGGAGAAGGAAGTGCTCGAAATGGAATCGCGACTGAGTGGTCGTGATATCGGTTTTGACATGCCTTCCGATGACGATGATGAGCATGCACCACCATCGCCGGCTGCTTACCTGCGTTCTTCCGATGAAGATCCTTCGCAGATGTATGAGCGCGAAGATGAAGAGTCGAACATGATGGCTTCGTTGGCGTCCGGTCTCGCCGCATTGGATGAGCGTTCGCGTGAAATCATCAAGCGCCGTTGGCTCGACAGTGAAGCGAAGTCGACGTTGCAGGATCTCGCGGATGAGTATGGCGTGTCGGCGGAGCGGATTCGTCAGATTGAAGTAAACGCGATGAAGAAACTGAAAGCGAGCTTCGCGCTGTAAGGCTTCGCCGAGTTGGAGTTAGAGTTAGAGGAGTGAGTCGGTGGATTCACTCCTCTTCTTTTTTTTGGAGTGTGGTTGCGTGAACGGTTAACGTCATGAAAAGAGTGATGATCCACGAACGATGTTGATGCCGCACTAACGGAGCGCATGGAATAGTAAAGAGATGTGAATAAGTTAAGTCGCTGAGCGTCTTATGAAGGTCATAGTTAGAGGCATCTCCGATCCTTCCCGGTGGGCGGGGTTTCATTCGTACGAGCAGTTTATCGAGTTTCTGGAGTCGCAGTATCCAGGGGGGGCGGTGGAATCGGATCATGACTCGCCAATTGATGATGATGCCGGGTACAGCATCGAGCCAGATCTGGCTGTGCTCATGTCCTCCGAGGTGGTTCGCAACCTGTACGAAGGATTGAAAACAAAAATCCTTGAGAGCGTAAAATTAACGGCATCCCTGGCAAATTATCTCAGAGAGCACCCAGAAGGGTTTGATGGGTCCGGAAATGGCAATGGTTTGTTCACGCCGAGTACCTCGAAAATCTCGCTGCCCGTCTGGGTAACGTCGAATCCAATAACGGAAATTTACCTCTCATCGGCACTCCTTTCCCTATCTCATGAATTGGCGCATGCAGATCATTGGCGAAATTCGCCTCAGACATTCGGCGGCATTAGTTCTGAAGTAGATGCGATTTTTGACTCACTCGCGATTCTTTATGCGGCTGGGTTCCCGTGGGCAGGCGTGGTAAAGCCTCCGTTTGGGCCGGATGCATTGGCATACTCATCAATGGCCAAGTATTTCGATGGACGTCTTAGTCTGGAAGGTGCCCACGCAGAAGCTGCGGCTCAATATCGGGATCCCGGTGATGCTCGGGTCGCTGGCGTTGGAAACGGCGCATGAGGCTCTCACCGCGCATCGCGTCAATGGTGAGTGCATTTTTATTGTCAAGCTGCGCATCGCTGGCATCGGATGCGGCGAAACTCAAACTCATCATGACAAACGTGGATAACGGCACTACGAGTTTGCCAGACGGCTGGAGGAAAACTTCCGAGAACTGTCAGGGCGGAGTCTGCGCATTGGACCTGGTGCAGGAAGTGGGAGACTGCAGCGCGACGGTGTTCGCGGGACCACTTGACCGCTTTGTCGACTCGTGGATGATCCAGCACAATGTCGGACTGGCAAATCCCGTCGCATACGTGTTCGGACCGTTTGGCAGCCTGCAAGTGGGCAAAATGCAAACGGGTTCTGCGTGCAAGACGGAAATCCGGATTACACGGCAACTGAAACCGGCGACACCGCCCAAATGGGTCTACGACATCGTCGATTATGCGGGTCCGGGCTCGATCACACTTGCAACACTTCGGACATTCCTCAGTTCGTCAGATCAGCGTGAGACATTAGCGCATTTCGTCGCAAGGCGTACCGATAGTGGCGTGAAGATTCCTGTCGATTGGTATACCTCCTTGCGGCCCGGCGCGAGATTGGTCGCGGCTCAGGGTCCAAATGCCACACAGCGCCGTGATTTCCGGATCATGTTTGATACAAAGAACGGTGAATGCCTAAAGCTTGGCGACGTGACATCATGGGGACTCGGCGAACTGATTGCCCCCGGCAGGACGCCATCCGGCCAGTGGGAAATCGTCACCAGCGGCCAGCGGATCCTCCTTACTGAGGATGTTGATCGGAGTGAATGCGTCGCCAGGATTTCCACACTTTGAATCCCATATGGAGTTATTGATCGATGCGATTCACCCTGCTAATTATTCTCCTGGCGCCGAGCATCGCGAGCGCAGATCAGTTTATCTACAACGCGTTGCCGGATGCGCTGAGGGGTTTGCAAAAACTCGAAGCCGCGAAGGAGATTACGCATTTTTGCGCGCCGTGTTCAAACGACAAGCCGCGTCTCGAGAAAGTTCGCGACGTGGGAGTCGATCTCGTCTGGGATTCACGCGCGACGTCTAAGCCGTATAACGACGGACAGTCGCAGTATTGGCAAGTGTTCGTCAATGACAAGCCGGTCGACATGGCATACGTGTACATCCGCGAAAATGGCAAGTGGCGCAACCTCGCCGAATCGATCGGACTCAAGCCGAGTGACGTTCCGTCAACTCTGAAACCTTAAACCTAAAACTTGGAAAGAGAGATGGGAGAAAGGAAAAGGGAATCCGCTCTCCCATTTCCCATTTCCCTTCTCACGTTTCCGGTTTCAGGTTTTAGGTTTACGTTTTGGCTTCGGCAACGGCAACGCCTGTTCCGTTTTTCGCAAAATCATTCGCAGCATTTCCGTGTCGTCGAGGAACTCATCGATGACGGGATAGTTTTGGGCACCGGGATAAGGTGGCCTGCGTGGTACGCCTTCAAGTTCCGCAATCACCGCGTTCGACGGCTTCAGGAAAAAACAGTTATCACACGCAAACCCGATGACTTTCTCATCGAGATAGAGCGCGTATTCGCCAAACATTCTTCGGTAAGTTAAATCGGCGCCGAAGCCCGCCTGCTCGACAATGTAGTCGATGAAGTCACGATCCGTTGACATTTTTCCGACATCCTGTGGGTAATGTTTACAATTGCATCATTACTGTAACCTATCCGGGGAAAATCCATGCGTCACGCCGAATCTCACCGCATGCATCGAATTGGCTGGCTACGTGCAGCCGTTCTTGGCGCCAATGATGGTTTGATTTCCACCGCAAGTTTGGTGGTCGGTGTGGCCGCTTCCGCCGTCGATAAACCTGCAGTGCTCATCGCCGGTGTGGCCGGAATTGTTGCAGGCGCGATGTCGATGGCGACGGGCGAATACGTTTCGGTGAGTTCGCAATCCGATACTGAGAACGCCGACCTCGAACGCGAGCGCCGCGAACTTGAAGAGCAACCGGAACTTGAGTTGCGTGAGTTGTCTTTTATCTACCAAAAACGCGGTCTCACTCCCGACCTCGCCGACCAAGTCGCTCAACAGTTAACCGAACATGATGCACTCGGCGCTCACGCGCGCGACGAACTCGGCATCAACGAGATGACTTCCGCGAATCCAATCCAAGCTGCCATTGCATCTGCAGCAGCGTTTACGGTGGGTGCGATTTTGCCCATTCTCGTTGCATGGTTAAGCGCACGCAACGCAATCGTTCCTGGCGTCGCCGCCGCGACGTTAATCGCACTTGCGACGCTTGGCGTCATCTCCGCGCGACTCGGTGGTGCACCGGTGCTGCGTCCAACTCTGCGCGTCACGATTTGGGGTGTGTTGGCGATGGCGTTTACGTATGGCGTGGGACTACTTTTCAACGTAAACGTTGGTTAGACCCAACGCGAGTTAGAGTTAGAGGTAGACTATTTAGTGCAAGCCGCGATGCGACAAGCACACGCCATAGGCGTGTCACACTATATCGTCTACCTCTACCTCTAACTCATTCGCAATCAGGCGGTCTAACGGTACACGTATGCACGTGATCGTTGACCAAGCCACACGATTGCATGAATGCGTGCATCGTCGTCGGCCCCACGAACTTGAAGCCACGTTTGCGCAAGTCTTTTGATAGAGCAACAGACTCAGGTGACGTCGTGTGCTCGCAGAGATATTCGCGAGTGAGACGCTTCGGACGCTTGGAAACATCCACTTCGAATTGCCACACGTACGAATCCAACGATCCGAATTCCTTCTGCACTTCGAGAGCGCGTGAAGCGTTGTTTATGACTGCTTCGATTTTGCCGCGGTGACGGATGATGCCGGCGTCGTCGAGCAACGTCAGAACATCACCTTCATCCATGCGTGCGACGCGAGGGATGTCGAAGCGGTGGAAAACTTCGCGGAAGCGAGGGCGCTTGCGCAGGATCGTTGCCCAGGAGAGGCCGGCCTGGAAGCCTTCGAGGGAGATCTTTTCAAAAAGACGCGTATCGTCATGCACGGCCGCGCCCCATTCTTCATCGTGGTAGCGTTGCATCTCGGGCGACGTGTCCATCGCCCAGGAGCATCGTGGCCGCTCGTCGATCACTCGCCGAGTGCTTTGGCAACGAACGGTGGCAACGTTTGCGCCGCCTTATGAGCTTCCGGCGTGTAGTAAAGCGTGTCCAGTTCGGCGGTGCGGACGTCAAAACCTTGGCCACCCTTGCGCGCCATCGTCACCGACCACCAGCCGGTTGGATAGCAAGGTTGCGGGAATGGCAGCGTCTGGAATTCCTGGAAGCCGGCCTTGCCCATCTCCGTTCGCAATTCCTTGATCAAGTCGAGCAGCATCAATGGCGATTCGGATTGTTGCACGAGCACGCCGTTGTCCTTCAGCGCGGCAAAGCAATCTGCAAAAAACGCCTTATTAAACAGCCCTTCCGCAGGTCCCACCGGATCCGTGGAGTCAACGATGATGACGTCGATGGAGTTGGGTTCGAGATTTTTGATGTATGCCAAGCCGTCATCCCACATCAACGTCGCGCGTGGGTCGTCGTTCGACTCACACAACTCCGGGAAATACTTCTCGGCCATGCGCGTGACTTGTTCGTCGATGTCACATTGCACCGCGGACTCAACGCCCTTGTGCTTGAGCACTTCGCGCAGCGTGCCGCAGTCACCACCGCCGATGATCACGACCTTCTTCGGATCGGGATGCGTGAGCAACGCAGGATGCGCAATCATTTCGTGATAGAAAAAATTATCCTTCGTCGTCAGCATCATCGCACCGTCGATGAGCATCATGTTGCCCCAGTCGGTGGACTCGTAGATCTCAATCTTTTGGAACGGCGATTGCACTTCATCCAGCTTGCGGCGGATGCGGTATCCGATCGCGGAACCGGTCGGGTCAAAATTTTCGTAATGCCATTGATCGTTAGCGCTCATCGCAGGGAATCCAGTCATAAAGGGGAACCAACGGCAATTATACTAAAATGAGGAAATATCCCGTTATCTGTCGAGTTGCCGAAATGACCAACTGGTCCCAAGACCAAGCCCGTGCCACGTATTCCGTTCCATATTGGAGCGATGGTTATTTTGACGTGAATGCGCAAGGCCAAGTGACCGTGAAGCCGCAGGGTGAGGACGGCCCTGAAGTCGCGCTCGCGCAGCTCATCGATGATGCCGTTGCGCAGGGCACGCGGTTGCCATTGCTATTGCGCTTCCCTGACATCCTTGGACACCGTCTGAAGAAGTTGCAGGGCGCATTCGCTCAGGCGATTGAGGATTTTGAATACGGCGGCAAGTACCGTTGCATCTATCCCATCAAGGTCAATCAACATCACGGTGTCGCGGCGACGCTGGCGGAGAATTCGCCGGATGGTTTTGGGCTGGAAGCAGGCAGTAAACCGGAATTGATGGCCGTGATCGCATTGGCGCAACCGGGTTCGGTCATTGTCTGTAATGGTTACAAGGACCGCGAATATCTGCGTCTGGCTTTGATTGCGCGCAAGCTTGGTTTGAACACTTGGATCGTCGTCGAAAAGCCATCCGAACTGAAGATGGCGTTGGAAGAAGCTGAGAAACTCGGAGTGAAGCCAGGGCTGGGTGTGCGCATGCGACTTGCAAGCCTCGGTAGCGGCAAGTGGCAGAACAGTGGCGGTGATAAGGCGAAGTTTGGATTGTCGCCGCGGCAGGTTTTGGACTTATGGAAAACGTTGCGCGACGCCGGCATGAGCGATTGCCTTGGCTTGCTGCATTTCCACATGGGTTCGCAGATCAGTAACGTGCGTGACATTGCGAATGGCATGCGCGAGGCGGTTCGTTACTTCGTTGAACTGTCCGTGCTTGGCGCACGCATTCAGTTCATGGATGTGGGTGGCGGCCTTGGCGTTGATTACGAAGGCACTCGTTCGCGTGGCTATTGCTCGACGAACTATTCGATCGCGCAGTATGCATCCAGCATCGTGCAGCCGTTGGCAGAAGCGTGTGAAGAATATGGCTTGAAGCAACCGGACATTCTTACGGAGTCAGGTCGTGCATTGACTGCGCATCATGCGGCATTGGTGGCGAATGTGTCCGAGGTGGAGAAGGCGCCGGAGGGACGCGTGCCGGATGAGCACGATGATGAGCCAGCAGTGATTCGCCGCTTGCGTGAGACTTACGATGAGTTGGAATCACGTCCGGCGATTGAATTGTTCCATGAGGCCGTGCATCACCACAATGAAGGTTTAGCCCTTTACTCATTGGGTCAGATTGATTTGATCCATCGCGCGCGCATCGACGATTTGTTCTATGCGATTGCGACGGAAGTCCGGCAGCGATTGTCTCCATCAGAGAAATCGCATCAGGCAGTGTTGGATGAGTTGAATCAGCGCCTCGTCGATAAACTGTTCGTCAACTTCAGTGTGTTCGAATCGATTCCGGATGTGTGGGCGATTGATCAGGTTTTTCCGATTCTGCCGATTGAACGGTTGAACGAGGAGCCGACGCGTCGCGGTGTGCTGGCGGACATGACGTGCGATTCGGATGGTCGCATTGATGTTTACGTCGCGAATGAAACGCTTGATACGTCGTTGCCCGTGCATGATGCGCAAAGCGGCGACATGTATCGCATCGGGTTTTTCATGGTCGGCGCATACCAGGAAATCCTGGGTGATATCCACAATTTGTTCGGTGATACGGATGCGCTGGAAGTGCGTGTTGTCGACGGCTCGATTGCATCGACGAACGTTCGCCGTGGTGATACCACCGATGTGATGCTCGACTACGTCGGTTACAAGTTGGACGATGTGCGTAAGGAATATGCAGCGAAGGTCGCGGCTGCGCATCTGTCCGAAGCGGACCGTGAAGAGTTGCTGGCATCTCTGGAGCGAGGCCTTACCGGTTATACATATCTCGAGAGCGCACCGATTTTCTGATGAGTACTGCAGGACACCGAGTTGGGTTGATTGGTCTGGGCGCGATGGGTGCTCCGATGGCCGGTCATTTGTATGACGCGAATGTGCTGGATGTGGTTGGCAATCGCTCATCGGGTAAGGTGCTTGCGTTTGTCGCGCAGCATCCGGGCACGCGTGGTGCCGTCGGCATTGAGGACTTCGCGCCATGTGAGGTTGTGATTCTCAATGTATCGCTGGATGAGGATGTTTTGTCGAATGCACGTGACTTATCGAGTGTCCTGAAGCCAGGTTCGATTGTCATTGATCATTCGACGGTGTCGCAGCAAACGGCGTTGGAAGCGGCGCGTGTGTTGAACGCGAAAGGCATCCACTTCATCGATGCACCGGTGAGTGGCGGCGTTGAAGGATCACGCAACGGCAAGTTGTCGGTCATGGTCGGCGCAGCTGCCGAGGATCTCGAGCGCGTGCAAAGCATTCTCGAAACATACGGTGCACGTGTGACGCACATGGGTCCGGTAGGATCAGGCCAGGCGACGAAAGCGGTCAATCAAATCATGGTGGCCGGCATTAATGAAGCTGTTTCGGAAGCATTGGCATTGGGTGAAGCGTTACGGCTCGATCCGGAGAAGTTGATTCCAACGTTGATGGGTGGTGCGGCAAGCAACTGGTTCCTCGATAAACGTGGTGCCACGATGTTGCGCAGTGAATTTACACCAGGCTTCAAAAACGCTCACATGCTCAAGGATCTCCACATCGTACAAGGCATGGCGGCGGAGGTGGGATTGGTTTTGCCAACGTTGAATCAAGCCGAGCGAGATTACACGACGCTAAGCGTGGAGCAGGGTGATGCCGATACGTCGTCGCTGATTACGCTCAAGCGGAAATCTGAAATCTGAAATCTGAAATCTGAAATCTGAAATCAAAAAAGCCCGGGCGGTTTGAACCATCCCGGGCTTCATCGTTACTGGAGGCGTGATCAGTTCACGCGCACTTCCATCGCGCTCAAACCGCCGCCGGTCAGCTTGCGCTTCGCTGCGTCGATCGCATCGGAGTTCTCAGCGTAAGGTCCGAGACGGACGCGGTAAACATTCTTGCCGCCGCTTGTCGATTCCTCAACGCGCGCACCGAGACCGAGCATTGCGATTTTCGCCTTGACCTTCTCAGCTTGCGATTGGTCGCCATACGCGCCGGCTTGCAGCAAAACCTTCGAGGTCGCGGGAGCTACCGATGCAACAACGGTCTTTGCCGGTTCTGCGTTGGCAGCCTTCGGCATCACCATCGCAACACCCTTGGCGTTTACCGTCACGTCGGGATTCTTCGCGTAAGCAGCGACAGCCTTCGCCTTAGGCTTCGGAGCCTCCGCAGCTGTCGATGCAGCTGCAACGACTGGACGATCCTTCACAGGCTTGATGACTTCCTTGACCGGCGCAGGCGCTGGTTTCGGTGTCGGTGTTGCAACCACAACTGGCTTCGGCAGTGGCTTCGCTTCCGGTTGCTTCACAGTGGGCGCTGGCTTCGGTGCGGCCGGCGTTGCAATCGTCACCGGCTTCGGCAGGGCACGTGGTCCTTGATCCATGTCCGGCATGATTTCAACGGACGACTGTTGTGCAGTCGCTGGGCTCGTTGAAGCAAACGCAGCCTCCTGCTCCGCCTTCTTCTGCTCCTGGCGCTTCGCGTAATCGATTCGTTGCTGTTGCGCACGGTTCAACGCTTCCTGCTGCGCCGGCGTCATTTCGACTTCCTTGTTCGGCAGCATGTTGTAGAAATCAAACTCCGTGCCTTCTTCGGTTGGCGCAGGAGCTGTATTCTTTGCAACGACTGCTTCACCGTCCGCAACAACTTGTTCCGATGCCAATGGTTGCGATGGAACCGCATCTGCATTCGGCTTCGGACGGAGGAAACCGTCACCATCCTTATCGAGGAAACGCGGAGCGGCAAACAGCATCACTGCGCCGACCACTGCACCGAGGACAAAAACCTGTGCTGGCTTAATTCCACCGCCGCTATTCGAGCCTGCACGACGGGCCTGGGTTCGCGAATTTTTACGAGTCGCCATTTCTACATTACCTCTGGTGCGTTGACACCCAACAAATTCAAACCGTTAGCGAGCACTTGCTTCGTCGCCAACGCCAATACCAACCGTGCATCCCGCACGTTCGAATCGTCCACCAAAAACTGGTGATCGTTGTAATACGTCTGGAACGTTTGAGCGAGTTCCAAAACATACGCCGCAATCGTGTGCGGTTCCAAATCACGACCCGCCGCCGCCACCACATCGGGGTAACGGAGCAAAGTCAAAATCAATTCATGCGCCGCGCGATCTTCAAGATCAAGCGCTTGGTCCAGTCCATTTTCCGCATTGAAGGTCAAGCCACGTTCCTTCAACTGACGGAAGACACCGCAAATCCGCGCATGCGCAACCTGCACGTAGTACACCGGGTTGTCGAGCGTTTGCGACTTCGCAAGATCGATGTCGAACGTCAATTGCGAATCCGGTTTACGCGCAATCAAAAACCACCGCGTCGCATCCGCACTCGTCTCTTCGATGAGATCACGCAATGTGATGTAATCGCCGGCGCGCTTGCTGACTTTCACTTCTTCGCCATTGCGCATGACCGTAACCATCTGGTGCAGCACATACTCCGGCCAATTCTTCGGAATGCCAACATTCAATGCCTGCAAGCCTGCTTTCACGCGCGCCAACGAACCATGGTGATCGCTACCAAGTTCGGTAATCGCACGCTCATAACCACGGTTCCATTTCGATTCGTGATACGCCACATCCGGCAGAAAATACGTATACGTCCCGTCCGATTTGCGCATCACGCGATCTTTGTCATCGCCAAAATCCGTCGACCGCAACCACAACGCTCCATCAGCTTCATACGCATGGCCGCTGTCGATCAATTGCGCAACCGTCTTTTCAACCAGTCCATCGCTGTACAACGACGACTCGAGGAAGTAATTGTCAAAGCCAATCTTGAACGCTTCGAGATCCAGATTTTGTTCAAGCCTCAACGCCGCGACCGCATACTTTCGGATCGCATCGAGATCGTTGACGTCGCCCGTCGCAGTCACATCCGCGCCATCCACCGTCACGGTCTTGCCCGCTTTGAAATCATTCGCGATGTCGGTGATGTACGAACCCTTGTACCAGTCGTCCTGCCAACCGCTATCGTCCGGACCCACGCCATTCGCACGCGCCTGCACACTCAATGCAAGATTGTTGATCTGCGCACCGGCATCGTTGTAATAAAACTCACGCTTCACATTCCAGCCATTCGCATCGAGCACGCGCGCAATGCAGTCACCGATCACGCCCGCGCGACCATGACCCACATGCAGCGGACCCGTCGGATTCGCCGAAACAAATTCCACGCCCGCCGTCTTGCCTTCGCCACTTTCGTTGCGACCATACGAATCGCCTGTGTCGAGTAGGTTGCGCAGCGCACCACGCCAAGCGCCTTCACTCAACGTAAAATTGACAAAACCCGGTCCCGCAATCTCCGCCTTCCCAATCACATCGTTCGCCGGAATCGCGTTCAGAATCGCCTCTGCCAGCGCCCGCGGGTTGGTTCCAGCCGGCTTGGCGAGCATCATCGCCGCGTTCGTGGCGAAATCGCCCTGATTACGGGCTTTGGGGTGCTCGACGACGAAATCCGGGGTGCTCAGGTCCGCCGGAATGACGCCCTGTTCACGTAATTGGTCGATCGCCAGGTTCAGCAAGGCGCGAATTTGGGATTTCACTTCGTCAAAAATACCTATGGGGTTACTTTGCATATTACCCATAAGTCACGAGAAGTAAAGACTTTTTTATCTTTTTTTCAACACTGTGGTGAAACTTTCGCCATCACACCATGCGGCGGGGCATTGTCGCTGGAATTGTGACCTCTCTCTCAACTGGTTTCTGGGAAATGGGAGAAGGGAAATGGGAAAGGAGACGCTGCGGCGCCAACTCCGTTTTTCAAGTTTCTGCCTGATGGCGCGGTGACTGTGGAAATTTCCGCTTTTCTAAGGTTGAACTTCTGTCCACGGACACGTGTTTAACCTTTGAAACCGCACTTTTTTCGTTTTTCCCATCTCCCTTTCCCAGGCTCCAGGCCCCAGGTTTCAGGTTTATCGGACGGCGTAGCCGCCGATTAGCACCACCCCATTCGCGCCAGTGACACCGGATCCCCGTCGCCAATGATGAAATGATCCAGCAACCGGAGATCCACCAGCTCCAAGGCAGCTTTCAGCTTCTTCGTCACCGCTCGGTCCGCGACGGAAGGTTCACGCGAACCCGACGGATGATTGTGACCAACCATCACCGCAGAGGCATTGAGCTGCAGCGCACGGCGCACGACCTCGCGCGGATGCACTTCGGATCCATCGATCGTGCCGCGGAACATTTCCTCAAACATGATCGGACGGTGCCGCGTGTCGAGAAACAACACGGCGAACACTTCATGCTTATTCGAACGCAAACGCTGCTTGAAGTAACGGCCGGCCATGGCGGGATTGCGCAACACGTCGGAGCGTACCAACTCACTGTGCATATAGCGTTGACCGACTTCGAGGCTGGCGTGAATCAAACAAGCGCGGGCCATCCCGATGCCAGGCAACGTTGCCAATGCATCCAAGGGCATCTCCAATAGATGGCGCAGGCCGCCGACATTTTGCAAAATCTGCATCGCGGTGGTGACCGCATTCTGACCGCGCAAACCGGAGCCGAGGAATACCGCGAGGAGTTCGGCATCACTTAAAGCGGAGGGGCCACGGAGCGTGAGTTTCTCGCGTGGGCGTTCGTCGGCGGGCCATTCGTTGATCTTCATGAGAACCATGATGGAGAGACCCACAAAGCCGCGCTATCGGACAAAGAGCCGAAATTGGGTAAGATTGAGGGACTATTTTTGGCGACAAAAAGACCTTGCAAAATGTCCAGCTCCCGAATTCTCCTGTGCGTGTGCGGTGGTATTGCGGCATATAAGTCCGCGGACTTGACGCGTCGTCTGCGCGAGAAGGGCGCCGAAGTGCAGGTCGCGATGACGAACAACGCCAGTCACTTCGTTGGCAAAGCGACGTTCCAGGCAGTGAGTGGCAAGGCAGTGCGCGACTCGTTGTGGGACGAAGCCGCCGAGGCTGCCATGAGCCACATTGAATTAGCGCGGTGGGCGGATGCGATCGTGATTGCGCCGGCGACGGCGAATACACTGGCGAAAATCACTTATGGCATGGCCGATGATCTCGTGACGACGTTATGCCTTGCGACGCGAGCGCCGATTTTTGTCGCGCCTGCAATGAATCATGTGATGTATCACGCGCCGGCAACGCAAGCGAATCTGCAAGTGTTGCGCAGTCGCGGTGTCACGGTGATTGGACCGAATAGCGGACCGCAAGCGTGCGGTGAGTTCGGGCTCGGACGAATGAGTGAGCCACATGAGATTGTGGATGCGTTGGGAATTGCGGGTGTTTTTGCAGATCGAACGCATCAAGCGATTACGTCGAACGAACCGGGGACGCCATGAGTTTGTTGCAAGGTTTGAGGGTACTTGTCACTGCAGGGCCAACGTACGAAGACATTGATCCGGCACGCTTCATTGGCAATCGGTCGAGTGGCAAGATGGGATTTGCGTTGGCTGACCAAGCAGCGAAACTCGGCGCCGAAGTTGTGTTGGTTGCAGGGCCTGTGAATCTGACAACGCCCGAGAATGTCACCCGCATTGATGTCCGTTCCGCCGCGCAAATGTATGACGCGGTGATGGCTTCGTTGCCAGCGGATTTCTACATCGGTGCGGCGGCAGTCGCGGATTTCCGTCCAGCGCGATATGCATCGATCAAGATCAAGAAACAGGACGAAGACGATGGTCTGACGTTAGAGCTCGAGCAAACGCAGGATATTTTGAAATCCGTTGCGAATGCCGAGATGCGTCCATCGCTGGTGTGCGGATTCGCGGCGGAAACACATGAAGTCGAAACTTACGCGCAAGGCAAATTAGACCGCAAAAATCTCGACCTCATCGCCGCCAACCGCGTCGGCATTGAGAACTCCGGTTTCGAATCGGACAACAACACCATCTATGTTTTTACGCGTGGTCTCGACGGCAAACAACAGTTCGGTCCGGCGTCGAAGTATGATGTCGCACGTTCGCTGCTCGAATACATGGCGCAACTGCAATCACAACGTCAAGGCTGATTTTCCTTTGCAAAAACTCCAAGTCAAAATTCTCGATCCCCGCTTCGGTTCCGAATGGGAGTTGCCCACCTATGCCACGTCAGGTTCTGCCGCATTGGATTTGCGCGCCGCGTTGGATGAAGAAATGACGTTAGCGCCGGGCGATTGCACGTTGATTCCATCGGGGCTATCGATCCATGTTGAAGATCCATCGTTGTGCGCGTTGATTTTGCCAAGGTCGGGTTTGGGTCATAAGCATGGTTTAGTGCTTGGCAATGGCACTGGTTTGATCGATGCGGATTATCAAGGTCCGTTGATGATCTCGATGGTCAACCGATCGCAAACGGCTTACACGATTCAACCGGGCGATCGCATCGCGCAACTCGTCATCGTGCCGATCGTGCGCGTCGAAATGGAAGTCGTCGATGAGTTCGTCGCATCTGACCGTGGCGAAGGTGGTTTTGGCCACACAGGTACACGGTAAAGTCACACTCGCGAGGGCATAATGCCTGCAGCGAATTTTATCTGGGAACAAAATGTCTCACTCAAATCACGTTAAAATTCCGGACGCATCCGGCCGCACGCTGGAAGTCTCGCCGAGCATTTTCCGCGCATACGACATCCGCGGAATCGTCGGAAAAGATCTGGACCAAGGCGTCGCCGTTCGCATCGGTCAAGCCATCGGTTCGTTGATGCACGAGAAGGGCTTGAACGAAATCGTCTGCGGTCGCGATGGTCGTTTGACCGGCCCTGCGTTGATGGCTGGTTTGATCGAAGGTTTGAATTCGGCGGGCATCAACGTCATCGATATCGGTTTGGCGCCTTCACCATTGACGTATTTCGCTGCATATTCGACGGGCGCAGGTTCTTGCGTTTCGTTGACGGGCTCACACAATCCACCGGATTACAACGGTTTCAAAATCGTGGTCGGCGGTGACACCTTATCCGGCGAAACGATTACTGATTTGTACAACCGCATTTCTTCCAATGCATTGCATGTTGCGTCGACACCGGGTTCCGTTGAACACCGCGATGTTTCGCAAGCGTATGTCGATCGCATCGCTTCGGACATCAAACTCGCGCGCCCATTGAAGGTCGTCGTTGATGCGGGCAATGGTGTTGCCGGTGAGTTGGGTCCACGCGTGTTGCGCGCCATCGGTGCAGACGTGAATGAGTTGTTCTGCGAAATTGACGGCACGTTCCCGAACCATCATCCGGATCCATCCGAACCGCATAACCTCGTTGATTTGATCGCGCGTGTCGCTTCCGATAACGCGGATGTCGGTTTGGCATTCGACGGCGACGGTGATCGTCTCGGTGTGATTACTTCAGACGGCCAAAACATTTTCCCCGATCGTCTGTTGATGTTGTATGCGGATGATATTTTGTCGCGTAATCCCGGTGCGATGATCGTTTACGACGTGAAGTGCACGGGTGCGATGCATGATTGGGTTGCGACGCGTGGCGGTGAGCCGTTGATGTGGAAGACGGGGCATTCGTTGATCAAGGCCAAGATGCGTGAAACCAACGCTGCCATGGCCGGTGAGATGAGTGGGCACTTTTTCTTCAAGGAACGTTGGTACGGTTTCGACGACGGAATCTACTCCGCCGCACGTACTCTCGAAATCCTCGCGAAGTCGGATCGGTCGGCTGCGGATGTGTTGAACTCGTTGCCCAACGGAATCTCGACGCCTGAAATCAAGGTCGACGCACCGGAAGGTAATCCGCACAAGTTCGTGGAGCGTTTCGTTGACGCAGCTTCATTCGATGGTGCGCGTGTCTCGACGATCGACGGCCTGCGCGTGGATTTCCCGGATGGTTGGGGTCTCGTGCGTGCATCGAATACGACGCCAATTTTGGTGATGCGTTTCGAGGCGGAAACCGACGCCGCGTTGGCACGCATCCAGAACGATTTCCGCAAAGTCCTTCTGGATCTGGATCCGGGCTTGAACCTCGGGTTCTAATACGAAACCCCGCTCACGCGGGGTTTTGCTTTTTACGTCGTCTGAGTGAAATGCGGCGTTTTCCTAAGCACCACAATGTCGTGGTGACCGCCGAGACCACCCTCGATGACTTTCTCAACACGCAGAAACTCACCCCAATGCTCGCGCACGTAAGCAGCCGTGTGGAATGTCGTCTGATAAAAATCCGGCAGCCCATCCAACTTCAACATGCCCGAATGGTCGCGACGGAAATAGATGCCCTTGCGATGAATGCGCTCAAGCTCGTCAGGAGTACAGGATGTCTGCGCCGCCGTTCCATGTACCGTCGTGATCAACACACCACCCGGTTTCAACACGCGCGCAAGTTCAGCGAGCCACTGATCCTGCATCACTTCATCGAGATGCGTAAACAACGACACGCTGTAGATGATGTCGAACGTATCATCCGCAAACGCTAACGGTGGCGCCATGTCATTGACACGGAAATCAGCAACGGTAGGAATGTGTTCGTGCGCCCAACCAATCGCCTCGGCATCAATGTCACTTGCGGTGATGTCGAACGACGATTGCCATTTCTTCATCCAGTACGCAACACGCCCGGGACCACTCGCGAAATCCAGGACCTTCGCGTTTTCCATGGGCACTTGGCAAAAACTCAACGTACTTAGCAACGCTCCCGCCACCTGTTGCCCCACGTTGACGTAACTATCGAGATCCAAGGCGCGATGTACGCGATACCGCAGCATCGGAGGAGGGAAGGTTGAATCGCCGGCCGCGACATACGCCGCATCTTCACGCTTCAACGCGCGCTTGAATTGCATCAAGCGATACGCACCGACCGACCAGAATAGCGGCGGGATTTTTCGCAGGATTTGACGCAGCGATGCCATCAGACACCGTATCTCGCGCGATACTCACGCATCGCCGCATCATGCGCGTACAAACGCGGATCGCTGGAGGTAAATGCAAGCAAATCAGTTAAAGACGCCACCGCAACCACCGGCAAACCATATTCCGCATGCAATGCTTGAGTGGCAGAGAGCGCCTCAGCAGGAGCCTCAACACCACCTGGCTTTTCCTGGCGATCCAACGCAATCGCGATGCCCGCAACAGTGCCGCCACCCGCAGCAATGATCGCCAAAGCTTCGCGAATCGCAGTACCCGCCGTGATCACGTCATCGACGATCAACACGCGACGGCCTTCTAACGACGCGCCAATCAACGAACCACCTTCACCGTGATCCTTCGCTTCCTTGCGATTGAACGTCAACGGCAGATCGCGGCCACGCGCGGCGAACTCGCAAGCAATCGCTGTCGCTAACGGAATGCCTTTGTATGCAGGGCCGAATACCAAATCAAACGACAAACCAGAGGCTTCGATCGCATCGACGTAGCAAGATGCCAACTCGCGCATCGCGCCACCGGTGTTGAATTGCCCGGCATTAAAAAAATACGGCGACGTCCGCCCCGACTTCAACGTGAATGAGCCGAACCGCAGAGCGTCAGCGGCCAAGGCCAGGTTGAGGAAACGGGTTTTGTAATCACTCATCGCGGGCTCCAACGTCAATGCAACTCTGTGCGATTATAGACGCTTCACCCGAAGGACCCACAGAAACAACGTGCGCATCATCAGCTTCAACGCCAACGGCATCCGCTCGGCCACCGCCAAGGGCTTCATGGACTGGTTCCATGCACAGGACGCGGACGTGCTCTGCATCCAGGAAACCAAGGCGCAGAAGGAACAGCTGACGGATCCGGTGTTTTTGCCGGATGGCTATCACGTTCATTTCAAGGACGCTTTGAAAAAAGGCTACTCCGGCGTCGCGATCTACTCCAAGGTTAAGCCCGACGAGGTCATCACGGACATCGGTTGGGACGACTTCGACAACGAAGGCCGCTACATTGAAGCGCGCTTCGGCAACTTGTCCATCGTGTCGTTTTACATTCCGTCCGGATCATCGAAAGAAGAACGCCAGGAATTCAAATACGTTGTGATGGAGCGCTTGCTGCCCATTCTCGAGGAGTGGCGCTCGAGTGATAGGCAGTATGTTCTCTGCGGCGATTGGAACATCGTGCGTTCCGCAATGGATATTACCAACTGGAAATCCAACCAAAAGACATCGGGTGTTTTGCCACGCGAACGCGAATGGATGAATGCATTGTTCGGTCACTCGATTGATCACGAACCGCATGATCATTTGCTGGAAGCTGCATGGGTCGACGCGTACCGTCACCTGCATCCGGAAGGTCAGGATTACACGTGGTGGTCGAATCGTGGTGCAGCCTATGCGAAAAATGTCGGTTGGCGCATCGATTACCAACTCTGCTCGCCATCATTGCGTGACAAACTGGTGGCTTGTTCAATTACCCGTGAGCCGCGTTTCTCGGATCACGCTCCCTTCATCGTGGACTACGATTTATGACGCAACCAACGAACGCCGCTGAGCAAGCTGCCGAACTCCAGGAAGAAACCGTCTCCTATAAAGGCTGGCGCGGCATCAAAAAAGCCTTCGGTACCCCATCTGCGCTAACCATGTTGTTCCTTGGTTTTGGCAGTGGCTTGCCGTTCTTGCTCATTGCATCGCAAACCTTGAGTGTTCGCTTGCGTGACGACGGTCTGGAACTTAGCGAAATTGGCTTGATCAGTTTGGTGAGCTTCTTCTATCTGTTGAAGTTCGTTTGGGCACCCATGCTCGATCGCTACAAGTTCGCGCCGCTTGGCTTCCTCGGTCGTCGTCGTTCGTGGTTGTTGTTGTCGCAAGTGATTGTGTTGATCGGCTTGTCGCAACTTGCATTCGTGAAGCCCGCTGAGGGCGTGACGACCCTCGTCCTTTGGGTGCTGATCACTTCGTTCTTCGGTGCCACGCAAGATACAGTAGTCGACGCTTACCGTATCGAAATTGCGCCGGAATCTGCACAGGCGGCTTTGGCGGCAACATACACGTTGGGTTATCGCTTCGGTTTGATTCTCGCCGGCGCAGGCGCGTTGTATCTCGCAGAACTCGAAGGTTGGAAGTGGGCATACCTTGCGATGTCTGCATTGATGATCATTCCAATCATCACGACGATGGTTGCTAAGGAACCAATCAACCCCACCGAAAAAGTCCAACGCGAAATCAACATCGGCGAAGCCTTCATTGAGCCGATCGCCAGTTTCTTCCGCACCAACGGTGTGTTGATGGCATTGGCGCTGCTCGTCTTCGTTGGCTTGTACAAGTTCCCCGACCAAGTCATCGGCGTGATGGCAGGTCCGTTCTATCTCGATAGCGGCTTTACTAAGGCCGACATCGCGACCGTCTCGAAACTCTTCGGTGTTTGGTTCGGCATCGGCGGTGCGTTCCTCGGCGGCATCTGCGTTGCTGCATTTGGTTTCCGTCGCATGTTGCTGGTTGCTGCAATCGCCGTTGCGCTATCGAACCTCGCCTTCATTTTGATGGCGAATAACCCGGGCCAAATCTGGGCATTCTACGCGGCGCTACTCGCGGACAACGTGTCGCAAGGTTTCGCGGGGGTGGTGTTCATCGCGTTCGCATCGTCTTTGACTGATCGCAGATTTACGGCGACTCAATTCGCGTTGCTGGTATCACTTGCCAACCTTCCAGGTAAGTTTGTTGGTGGCGTCTCTGGATTCATCGTCGAAGCGACGTCGTACAAAATGTTCTTCATCATGTCGTGCTTGACCGTGATTCCTGCACTGCTCTTACTCGCATGGCTCTGGAACAAAATTCATGATCCTGTCGGAGACCAAGTCTCCGCCCGTTAATTACGCAGGATAAACCGATCCAAGCACTCGCGGTCCTTGCGCTCCCGTCACGGCCGCGATGTTGCCCGGCAGATTATTCATCGTGCGCATCGCGAGCCATGCAAATGCCATCGCTTCGACGGCATCCGGATCCAAGCCGACTTCTGACGTGGACTGCACGCTCACCGACGGCAGCGCATCCTGCAATGCGCGCAGCAAAGTGGAGTTATGCACGCCACCGCCGCACACCAACATGCGCGACGTTTCCGGCTGGTTCGCATGCAACGCATTGACGACCGTGCGCACTGTCAGCGCCAACAACGTTGCTTGAACGTCTTCGGGCTCCTCGGTGCCAGACAACTTTGACTTCACCCAGTCGAGATGAAATTGTTCGCGACCGGTGCTTTTGGGTGGTGGCAAGAGAAACCACTCTTCATCCAGCAGACGCGCCAACAACGCATCATCGACAACTCCTGACGCCGCATACTCACCGTCGCAATCAAACGAACGACCGGTTTGATACTGGCACCACGCATCCATCAACGCATTCGCAGGACCCGTGTCAAAACCACGCACCGCACCCGCAGCTGGCAGCAACGTAAAGTTCGCAATGCCACCGAGATTCAACACCGCGCGTGACTCGTCGGATGAATACAACAAGTCGGCATGAAACGCAGGCACCAACGGCGCACCTTGACCACCAGCCGCAACATCACGTCGGCGGAAATCAGCAACGACAGTAATGCCAGTACGCTCAGCGAGAACATGCGGGTCACCGATCTGCAACGTGAAAGGATAGAGACCGTCGTACGACGCGCCCGCAGGACGATGACGCACCGTCTGACCATGCGAACCGATGGCGATGACGTCTTCGCGACGCACGTTAGTTTTCGCCAACAATGCATCAACTGCCTGCGCAAAAACTTCCGCACACCTCACATCCAACGTGCCGTACTCATCAAGCGACGATAACGATCCGCCCTGACCGAGCTCAATCAACTTCGCCTGCAAATCACCCGGCCACGGATGAATAATCACATCAACGAGATTGGCGCGACCTTCCGCAAATTCCACCAGCGCTGCATCCACACCATCAGCACTCGTGCCGGAGATCAAACCAATCCAATACATGTTTTATTGCTTCCGCAGTTCAGGGGCTTTGCTGTTGACCAGCGGCTTCTGGCCGGCAGACGTTGCCGCCAACTGTGCCTTCAATTGCGATTGCGCAGGACTTTGATCCGCAAAAACCACCGCTTCCACATTCTGGATCTTCGCTAACGATTTCGCTGCCGCTGCATAGAACGATTGCAATTGCGCACCACGCAATGGCTCCGGTGCATTCTTCGTAACCGTCAACGGATTGCGATGCACACCACCGACGCGGAATTCATAGTGCAGGTGAGGGCCCGTCGACAAACCCGTCGAACCGACATAGCCAATGATCGTGCCTTGTTCAACGCGTTGGCCTGGTCGGATTTTCGCAATGCGCGACATGTGACCATACAACGTTGTGATGCCACGACCATGATCGAGAATCACAGCATTGCCATAACCACCGTTGCGGCCGGCAGACACAACGCGCGCATCACCGGCCGCCATGATTGGCGTGCCCGTCGATGCACGATAGTCGATGCCCTTATGCATGCGCATCACGCCAAGCACTGGATGCTTACGACCACCGAACGATGACGATAACGGCGCATACGGAATGGGCGTACGGATAAATTCTTTCTTCAACGGACGGCCATCGGGCGTGAAGTATTCGGTCTTGCCGTTTTGTTCGAAACGATAACCACTATGAAGCGTGGTTCCCGTCGTCAACGTTGCCGCGAGTACATCCGACATGCTAACGAGCTCACCGTTGCGATAGGTTTGTTCAACGACTACGCTGAAACGATCAGATGACGAAACATCTTCATCGAGATCTACGTCGTACTTAAAGACTTCATTCGTCAACGTGTTGATCTGCTCATCATTCAAGCCTTGCGCTTTCGCGGACGCAACCAACGAATCACCGACTTCACCACTCAAAACAACAACGCGCGTTTCAGTGTCTGCTGCAACGACGGAACGCTTGAACTTCTTACCATTGATTGCAAACGAAACCAGCGAGCCATCCTTCAACGGATAACGCAAACCGTCCAAAACGCCATTGGTAAAGCTAAATTCGCGCGAATCACCAATTGACCACGAACGCAGGGCATCGCGAATTTCATTTTGATTATTCAACAACTGACGGTCTTTCTTCGACAGCTGCAACGATGCAAGCAGGTCATCGACCTTCTGATCTTTCTCGCGGCGCACCGAATGCCAACCATTCAACGCACTCACATTGGCAGCGCGCAACGCAGGCATTGGCAAAACAAACGCCGAGTACTGTTGCTTCATCAACGCCTGATCGCCAGGCATCGAATTCAAACCGGGAACAATGGAAGCAATGAGAACGGCCATGGTGCCGAACAAACTGGCATGTGCCCAATCGCGGCGGGTCCAGCGACCCTGAAAACCTTTGCGGAGATGTTTGGCGACGACGTGTTGGTGAAGGGTGTCGAAGCGTTTTTGACGAAGTCGTTCGCGCTGTTGCGCGTCAAGACCGGATGCTGTCATGCAAAAAATCCCGTTAAACCGTGCTTTTTGAAGCTCGAATCCTCTAACATTAAAGTCATGTGAGGCTCGCGTCAAATGCCCTTCACATTAATTTTCCGTTACCCAACAAACACTTACTGATTTACTTCCAATGACTGAGAACAGCTTCACGCCCCTGACCGACGACCAAGTCGCACAATCGCTTGCCCTGCTGGAGCGCGGCGCCGAAGAGATCCTCAAGAAGGAAGAATTAGTCGCGCGCCTGAAGGCCGGTCGCCCACTACGCATCAAGGCGGGCTTCGATCCAACCGCTCCTGATTTGCATCTCGGTCACACGGTGCTGCTCAACAAGCTGCGTCAATTCCAGGAGCTTGGGCATCAGGTGATTTTTTTGATCGGTGATTTCACGGGAATGATCGGTGATCCAACTGGCAAAAATGTCACCCGCAAACCACTCACCCGTGAAGATGTTTTGGCGAATGCTGAAACGTACAAGCAGCAAGTTTTCAAAGTGTTGGATCCAGCACGCACCGAAGTACGTTTTAACTCGGAATGGTTTGATAAATTCTCCGCGGCCGACATGATCAAACTCGCATCGCGCTTAACCGTTGCGCGCATGTTGGAACGTGATGATTTCGCGAAGCGTTATGCAAGCAATCAAGCGATCGCGATTCACGAGTTCCTTTATCCGTTGGTGCAAGGCTACGATTCCGTTGCGTTGAATGCGGACGTTGAGCTCGGTGGTACAGACCAAAAGTTCAATTTGCTCATGGGACGTGGTCTGCAAGAGGCAGAAGGCATGGCCCCGCAAATCGTTTTGATGATGCCGTTGATGGAAGGCATCGATGGCGTACAAAAAATGTCGAAGTCCCTCGGCAACTACATCGGCATTGATGAGCCTGCGATTGATATCGTCACGAAGACAATGAAGATCGGCGACGACTTGATGTGGAAGTGGATTGATTTGTTGAGCTTCAACATTTCGATTGATGATGCAGCAGATGCAAAGGCGAAAATCGCAAGCGGCGAATTGAATCCACGTGATTTCAAATTGAAGTTCGCGCATGAACTTGCAGAGCGTTTCCACAATCGCGAAGAAGCGGATCTTGCAGTTGCCGGCTGGAATGCAGCCGTGCGTGGTCAAGGCGATACTTCGCAATTGCCTTTGCAAACGGTGGAGATTCCTTCCGAAGGCATCCGCTTGGCCGCTTTGTTGACCGCTGCAGGCTTAACGCCCAGTAACGGCGAGGCGAACCGCAAAATCAAGGAAAATGCTGTCCGCGTCGATGGCGAAGTCCAGTCCGATGGCACGCGCGTATTTGAAGCGGGATTTGAAGGGCTTTTGGCGATCGGAAAGCGCAATTTCGCCCGCGTTTCCTTGGTGTCGAAATAATTTAACCCTTGTTTTTAAGGGGTTTTTGGTCGCGAACCCCGCGAAACCCGCTCTATGAGCGCCCGTTAACTCTTTGTGACGGGGGTTGCAAAGCCCTACACAGTTTCGTTATACTAACCGACCACCTTCCTGGTTCTCAGGAATGGGCCGACCCCTCGGAAACTGACGTGAAAATTTTTTGAAAAATATTTTCACAAACAGTTGACGACACCAAAAAAGGGTGTATAGTAGTCGGCTCACTTCGGCAAACGTGCAAACGCAGCCGGGGGTGATCGGAAGAGACGTTGAGGTCGATTCCACAAGATCTTTGAAAGTATGCACAGGAAATTTGTGCGGGCGTCTGGTAGAT
>SWJS01000009.1 GCA_007556525.1 Lysobacteraceae bacterium CU05-9
CACTACTACAATCACTGGCGTCGCCACTCAGCCAACGGACTGCAATCACCCCACAAATTTGAACAAAGTGCGAAACTAAACAAAGCCGTCTAAATCTCTGTCCGTTTTTTGAAGGTCAGATCAGATTGCCACAATTGGGACACCTAACGAAATCGCCTGCTGTCACAAATGTTGCAATTGTGACATTTGCAACACGCCCAATGCGCAACTCTCTCTGAGCGGTAACAATTGTTACCAGTGGAAACAAATGTAACCGCGCGTCACAGAGTTGAGCGAGTGGGGACGAAGAGATTGCCGAAGATGATGCCGGCGACGATGGCCATCAGGATGTAGGCGATGGCGAGGATGCCTTCGCCGGGCTCGACGTTTTGTTGCAATACATTCAACAAGGCCTTCACCGAAGCGGAACCGGGGACGAGCATGACGATGCCGGGGATGCGGATGATCGCGCCGGGACGGTGGAAGACGCGGCCGAACAGATTGCCGAGGCCCGTCAAAACGCACGCAGAAATGAAGACGCCCGCGGGTGCACCGAACTTGTCGCCGCCGAATTTTACGAGCAGATAGCCGAGACATGCCGCGCAGATGACGTAGAGGAAATCGCGGCGCGTGGCTTGGAACAAGACGGCGAAGGATGACGCCGCCAACGCCATGCCGAGCATCTCCACGGCAACAGGCTGCGGACGCGATGGACGCACCTGCAACGAAACGCCGAGGAAGTTGAAGATGTAGAAGGCGATCAACGCGCCCACGCACAGCTGCAACATGATCGATACCGCACCGGCGAAGCGCGCGACACCGGCGGACAAGTGTCCTGCGCACAACTCGTTGATCGAGTTGGTGAGATGCATGCCGGGCATCAGGGCGACTAACGAAGCGATGATGACGGTGTTTTGGTTCAACGGGACCACGAATGATTCCACGAACAAAACCACCGACGTACAGATAAACGCCGTCAATGCCGTGATCGCTTCGTGCAAGCGTGGGCGCGATGATGCATACCACCCGAGAACACCCGCGAGGAAACCGTTGAACGTTGCGACGCCGACATCGGGCCATGGCAAACGCAACAACATCGCGATGCCGGAAGCGAGACCGGTGAGTGCGAGGATTTTCAACAAAACACGGAACGACGTCGAGATCTGATCCAACGCCGCCATCTGCCGATAACCTTCGGGAAGCGACAACGAACCATCGGCGACGGACTCCGCGATGCGGTCAGCTTCCGAGAGCAGACGCAGATTTGTTTCGACGAAAGGCAAGCGGATGACGCGAGTGATGTCGGTGGATCCGGACGGCTTGGACGAATCCGAGAACGACAAAATAATCCCCGTCGGCTGCACGAACGGCTCGCAATGAATGCCGAAGCGCTCGGAGGCGTTGGTCATGGCTTTCTCCAGACGTTGCGCAGTCGCACCACCGAAATGCAGACGCTTTGCAAGCTCCGTCAAAAACAGCACCCGCTCCTGATACGGGAACTGCTGAGGATGAATGGTCGCGGAATCTGGCATGAACATAATTTACAGTGTTATTGACGCGGCATGGGTTATTCTTTTTGACATGATTGAACGTGCAGTCAAGAAGCGCCAGAACGAACCGACGTTGGAAATGAATCCCAATGACGGGATCGTGCGCCTGCATGGCGACTGGACGATTGAACATACCGACATCATTACGGATCTGCTGCGCGATTCCCCGAAGAAAATTAAATCGATCGACGCACGTGACGTGGACGAAATCGACAGCCTCGGTGTTCTTGCTGTGCGAAGGTTTGCGCAACAGCGGAAGATGGAGTTGGATGATGTGGTTTTTGATAAGCAACATGCAGCGTTGGCGGAAGTCATCGATGAAGTTGCGGACGAGCGACCACGCAAGAAACGCGAATACGGAATTGTCGCTGCCCTCGCCCGACTTGGTAAAGCGGTCACGCGAACGTGGGGCGAGTTGCTCGCTGGGTTGGCGTTCTTCGGTGAAGTACTGACGAAATTTTTGCGGCTCATCTTCAATCCGAAACGATTGAGAATGACGAGCGTTGTTGCGCAGATGGAAGCGGTTGGACTCGATGCCGTACCACTCGTTGCGTTGCTGTGTTTCATGGTCGGCGCGGTGATCGCATTCCTCGGCGCGAATGTGTTGGCTGATTTCGGTGCGACCATCTTTGTCGTGGAGTTGGTGAGCATTGCCTTTCTGCGCGAGTTCGGTGTGTTGCTTGCGGCGATTTTGTTGGCGGGCAGAACTGCATCCGCATTCACCGCATCGCTCGGTGCGATGGTCAACCGCGAAGAAGTCGATGCGATTCGCACGATGGGCATGGATCCGATTGATGTGTTGGTGATCCCACGCATCCTTGCGATTTTGATTACGTTGCCATTGCTGACATTCATTGCGGATTGCGCCGGCTTGCTGGGCGGTCTCGTCGTTGGCGCATACAGTCTCGACATTCCACCGCAGCAATATCTCGCGCGCATGCATGACACGATGCAGGCGAAACATTTTTGGGTGGGCATGAGTAAAGCACCGCTGTTCGCAATCTTGATTGGAACGATCGGTTGTCTCGAAGGTCTCACTGTGAAAGGCACGGCGCAATCACTCGGCGAACATACAACGAGCGCGGTGGTGCAGTCGATTTCGATGGTGATCGTCGTCGATGCGTTGATGGCGATGTTCTACATGGTGCTCGACATATGACCGAGACGAAGCGCGAAGAAGTCATCAAGGTGCGCGGACTCGTCAATCAGTTTGGCGAACAAGTTGTGCACGATGGACTCGATCTCGATATTTATCGCGGCGAGATTGTTGGTGTCGTTGGCGGGTCCGGTACGGGTAAATCCGTGTTGATGAGATCGATCCTTGGACTGCGGAAATTCAACGCTGGCACCATCGACATCCTCGGTTACAACATCGAAGATGCAACGACCGAAGAAATGCGTGAGATCCAAAAAAATACGGGCGTTTTGTTCCAGGACGGCGCACTGTTTAGTTCTTTGACGGTCGGCGAAAATGTCGAAGTGCCACTGAAGGAATACTATCCGCAGCTGTCATCGTTCGTGCAGTATGAGCTCGCGTTATTGAAAGTGAAACTTGCGGGTTTGCCTGCGGATGCATTCGGAAAGTTACCCAGCGAATTGTCCGGTGGTATGCGCAAACGTGCAGGCATTGCGCGCGCGTTGGCGTTGGATCCGCCGATTTTGTTTCTCGATGAACCGACGGCGGGATTGGACCCAATTGGCGCTGCGGCTTTCGACCAACTCATCAAAACATTGCAGAGCGCATTGGGACTCACCGTGTTCTTGATCACGCACGATCTCGATACGCTGTACACAATTTGCGACCGCGTTGCGGTGTTGGCGGACAAGAAAGTTTTGATCAACGCCCCGATCAACGAAGTCGAAAAGGATCCGCATCCGTGGATTCAGGAGTATTTTCACGGTCCTCGCGCGCGTGCAGCGCAGGATCAACATTCACGCCATGTTGCGAGCGTTGGAGTGTAATAAGACCATGGAAACCAAAGCCAACTACGTCCTCATCGGTGCCTTCACGATTCTCGTGTCGTTGTTCATCGTGATGTTCGCATTATGGGCCGCGAAGTATTCGTCGGATCAGGAATGGCAAAATTATTCGATTGTTTTTACCGAGCCTGTTACGGGTTTGGCGGAAGGATCGTCGGTTCTTTATAACGGCATCTCCGTCGGCACGGTGACGCAATTGCGTTTGGCTGCGAATGATCCGCGTCGTGTCTCCGCGCGTTTGCGTTTGTACAAGGACGCTCCGGTGAAGGTGGATACACGGGCGAAAATCGCCACCCCTTCATTGACCGCTCAACCCATCGTGCAGTTGACGGGTGGTTCACCGAATGCAAAGTTGTTGCGCGTCGTCGATGATTCGGAATATCCGTTGATTAAGACGGAACCATCTGCCTTGCAAAACATCCAGGACACCGCCGACAAACTCGTGCGCCGTGTGGACACGTTGGTGTCGGAACGCAACATCGCATCGATTGAAGCCTCCTTACAAAACCTCGAAGCCGTCACCGGCACGGTCGCTGCAGAGCGGGCTCAAATTGCCGCGTTGTTGCAAGGGTTGAAGGCGTCGTCGGATCAGTTGCAAGTTTTGATGCGGACATCGAACTCCACGGTCGCCGGTGTGAACCGCAACTTGGTTGATCAATTGCCTGCGATGACAGCGTCGTTGAATTCGACGTTGGCTCAGCTGGAAAAGGCGACCGGTAGCGCGGATTCATTGCTCGCCGAAAATCGGGGTCCGATCCGTGAGTTCACGCAAGACGGTCTCGCGCAAGTTGGTCCGACGATGAAGGAGTTGCGCGCGGCTGCGCGTGATGTGCGTATTTTGGTTGATAACTTGAATCAGAGTCCGATTGATTTCGTGCGTGGTCGTTCGGGCGTGCGTGAGTTCGATCCGGCAACCGGCGTGTCGACGCCTGTGCCACCAGCTACGGAGAAGGCGCGATGAGAATTTTGGCTGCGGTTTGTTGTGCATTGTTGCTGTCGTCCTGCGCAATGCTCGGAGGTGGTTCCAAAAAATCCACCGCCACCACCCAATACTCCCCCATCGTTCCGGTCGTGGCGTCGCCTGCGGGTCGTTCGTCCCCTCGTCAGTTGGTCGTTGACGTGACGTTCGTGGATCCGGCGTTGAACAATCTGCGCATCGCCGTTCGTCCGACGGGCCACGAGCTCGAAGTCTACAAGGACGTGCGTTGGGCAAACACGCCATCCGAAATGTTGACGACGCACTTGCTGGAGACATTCGAGCGCATGAACGCGTTCCGCACGGTGACGCGCTCCGGCGCAGGCCTCGCTCCCGACTTGCGACTCGGCCTCGAGATCCGCCAGTTCGAGTCGGTGTATTCTTCTGGCGGTGTGCCGTCCGCCACGATCGTCGTCGTCGCGAAGTTGATCGACTCCGGCGCCGAACGCGAAATCCAATCGCGCGAGTTCACCGCCTCGGTGCCTTCCTCTGACGTCTCCGTGCCATCGGTCGTGGACGCGTTCGCCTCAGCGATGTCCCGCATCGACGCCGACATCGCCGCCTGGACCGTCGCCACCGCCCACTGACTCTCTGCATGCGACCACAATTGTGTCCAGTGGACACAATTGTGGCCAGCGCCATGCGTGTTGCAATTGTGAGCCATGTGACGTATCTGCTTTGTGCAGCGGAAACAAATGTTTCCGGTGGTTACAAATGTTTCCGCGGTCGTCGCCGGAGCCAGAGGCGGTGCGGGGGCGGGGTGCAGGCGGTAGAATGGAACACAGACAGAAACACAAAAAGAACGGGAAGTTATGACTGAACGCGAACAAATGCCGTATGACGTTGTGGTTGTGGGTGCGGGGCCGGCGGGACTGAGTTTTGCCATTAGGCTCAAGCAACTGAATCCGGACGTGAGCGTGTGTGTGCTCGAGAAAGCGTCGACGGTGGGTGCGCAGATTCTCAGTGGCGCGGTCATTGAGACTGAGGCGCTGACCGAGCTGCTGCCGGATTGGCGCGCGAATCCCCCGCCGATCTGTGTGGATGCGACGGAAGATGAATTTTGGCTGCTGAATAAGATGGGTGGCACGAAGATGCCGGTGCCGCCGGGTATGCACAACAAGGGCAACGTGATTGTGTCGCTGGGTGCGATGTGCGCGTGGCTCGCGCCGCAGGCGGAGGCGCTGGGGGTGGAGATTTTCCCGGGGTTTGCCGCGGCGGAATTATTGTTCGACGAAAATGACCGCGTCATCGGCGTGCGCACCGGCGACATGGGCATCGCGAAGGACGGCAGCCACAAGCCGAGCTACACCGAAGGCCTCGACATCATCGCGAAGTGCACCGTGCTGGCGGAAGGCGCGCGTGGGTCGTTGACGAAGGCTTTGATTGCGAAGGCGGGCCTCGATAAGGACGCCGACCCACAAGGCTACTCCATCGGCATCAAGGAACTTTGGCAGGTGCCGGAAGAGCGCGTCTCCCCTGGCAAAATCATCCATTCCTTCGGTTGGCCCGCGGATAGCAAGACGTATGGCGGGTCGTTTTTGTACCACTTGGACAAGGGCCGCATCGCGCTCGGTTACGTGTCGGGGCTGGATTATCAGGATCCTGAGTACAAGCCGTGGGAAGCGTTTCAACAGTGGAAAAATCATCCCCACATCGCGCCATTGCTTGAAGGCGGGTCGATCATCTCGGCGGGTGCGCGTGCGATCGCAACGGGCGGCTATCAATCGTTGCCGCGTCTCGACGTGCCGGGCGCGTTGCTGATTGGTGATACCGCGGGGCTGTTGAACGTGCCGAAGGTCAAGGGCACGCATCAGGCGATTCGCTCGGGCATGCTCGCGGCGGAACATATTGTGAAGTCGGAAGAGCTCGCAACCGCCGGGTTTGATGCGGCGTTGCGCGCGTCGCCGATCATGGACGAGCTGCGTGAAGTGCGCAACATCAAGCCGGGCTTCAAGAAAGGTCTGTGGTTCGGCATGCTCAATGCTGCGTGGGAAACCGTGCTGAAGGGCAAGTCACCTTGGACCTTGAAGAACAAGGCGGACTGGTCGTCACTGAAGAAACTCGGCGAAGCGGGTGCGGACATTCCGCGGGATTACGTGGATCGCAAATTGGCGCCGAGAGATCGGTTGGCGAGTGTGTTTTTTGCGTCGACTGAACATGACGAAAATCAACCGGTGCATCTGCATGTGTCGGATACGGCCGTGTGTGCGACGACGTGTGTGACGGAGTATGACAATCCGTGTACGCGGTTCTGTCCGGCGGGTGTGTATGAGATGGTGGCGTCGGATGAGTTTCCGTCCGGGAAGAAATTGCAGATCAACTCAGCGAACTGTGTCCATTGCAAAACCTGCGACATCAAGGACCCCTACCAGATCATCACGTGGGTCGTGCCTGAGGGTGCGTCGGGGCCGAATTACCAGAATCTGTGAGTTGGGTGCGCGGCGCTGGCACTGCGGGGTGGCGTCGCGTAGGAGCGGGAGCTAGCGTTTCTTTTTAAGGGCGCTTTGCAGTTTGTTGCGGCTGACGCAACATTCGACTACGCGGCGAGTGGAGTGATTTTGGCCAATTCCACACGCAGTGCGTCGCGCGCGAGTTCCATTTCGTAATGCGCCTGACCGCGCAGCCAATAGCCATCCGACAGCCCGAAAAATTTGCACAGTCGGAGATCCGTATCTGCCGTAATCGCACGACGGCCCGCGACGATTTCGCCGATTCGCTGTGCAGGCACGCCGACCTCCTTCGCGAGCCGATACTTGGTGACACCCAACGGCTTCAGAAAATCCTCCGCGAGAATCTCACCTGGATGAATTGGTTTGAGTTTGCGCTTGCGGGCCATGACTAATAACGACTCACATTAATAACGCCAGACGTTACTATAACAGTCCATTGCTGAACTCGCGCAAGTGGTTTTCTTACCGGAAAATCCGACTTTTCTGATATTTAAATGCGCTCACTCCTCGTAGTCTGATTGTAAGGTTGCATACTCAGATTGCAACTATTTTTCAGTTGCAATATGATGGGGAATCAGGAATGACAACCAGTGCGAAGTTGCTGGCGAAGTTGACACGCGACCCGACGCCGACAGATTTCCGGTGGGCGGACCTGGTCACGGCTCTGAACGCGCTGGGGTTTGTGCAGGAGACGGGAAGTGGGTCGAGATGTCGGTTTTTTTGTATGGAACGGAACCTGTCCATTAACTTGCATCGTCCGCACCCGGGCTCGCTGCTGAAGCAATATCAGGTGCGGCTCGTAGTGAAGTTCCTTTTGGATTCGCAATTGATTGAGGCGGCGGGAGAGAAATGAAAGTCTTCGAATACAAGGGTTACGAGGGATCGGTCGAGGTGAGTACCGAGGATCTGGTGCTGTTTGGGAAGGTTTTGTTTGTCGATGACCTGGTGACGTACGAGGCGGAGAATGTCCGTGAGCTGGAGGCGGCGTTTAAGGATGCGGTGGATGATTACATCGAGACGTCTGCACGTGAGGGACGATCACCGAAGAAGCCATTCAAAGGAACGTTCAATGTGCGGGTGTCGCCGGCGTTGCATCGGGCAGCGCGATTGCGGGCGATTGCGGACGGTGAAAATTTGAATAAAGTAGTCACGCGCGCATTGATGGAGTATCTACACGTGGATGTCGCGGTGTAGGTCTCGCGTGCGCTTGGGTGCGGGCGTGGCGGGTTAGCGGGCGAAGGCGAGCCAGGCGGCGACGAGGCTGATGCCGCCGATGGGGTTTTTGAAGGACTTGCGGACGTCGGACATGGTTGCGATGACCGAGCCGCCGGAGGAGCGCTCGCGGATTTTGTTGCCATCGAGGACGCCGAGGGTGCTGCCACCCGAGCTGTTTTCGCGGAATTTGTTGCCGTCAATGTAGATCATGGCGCGCCCCTGCCCTGGATGTTGCATCCATTATTGCCGATTACGCCACGCCGAAGGTCACGCGTTCGTAGAGTGGGATGAGCGCGTCGAACGTGTCGAGGATGTCGGTGATGTTGGGTGGCGTGCCGTCGCGGATGATATTGCCAAAAAACACAAACTTCCCCGGAGTCTTGTCGCTCAAATCGCCATGCAGTTCATATGTGTCGTCGAATTCCGTGGCCGTCGCCGCTGCTTCTTCAAGTGCGCGCTTGAGCCGGTCCATCAGCGGATAGATGATCGTGACGTCCTGGAAGTCGCGCGAGGGCTGCGTGCTGAGTCCAACGCCATACCTGAAGTTGCCGTGCTTGTCCCGCCCGATGTTGAATTGCAGTTCGCTCCGCCCACCGAAGTGATACGCCGACTTCTCGCTCGTCGTGTTCTTGCGGAAGATGCCGCCGCCGACTGAGCGCCGTTGTCTGTGCATCGCGCGTAATTGCTGCAGTTGCGCGATGGGTCTTTGTTGTGCACGCGCCTGTTCGTCGATGTCGCGCGCGATGGTGGGGATGTATATGGTCTGAGAATTATGAAGAGACATGCTTCTTCAAACATTCATACTCGCAGCGACAAGTAGATTGACCACAATGCCAGCAGCAAGGATAGAAATCCAAGGATCATTGACAAGCGCGTTCCAGGATCGGGATGTGAAAACATGACTCTTGGCCATTCCCAAGGTCGAACGCGCCTGAAACTAAGTGAAAGAGAATCGGGGACTATCTCATTATGACCCGCCAGCTTTAGCCAAGCTTGCCAATCCACCACAACATCACCGGCTTGAGCTTGCAGGGTACCTTTCAAATTGGGCGAAAATCGAAGCGCCCTGAATGTTGTTCCGTGCGCACTACTGATCCTGTACCAACGACCATGAGAAAGGCGACGTTCACGCTGTTCCGGCATCCAGCGATAGGAAATGGCGACCCAGCCCAGAGGCACTCCGTATTTCTCTTCTGGTGAGCCACTAGATATACGATTGAATTCGCCTTTCATCTCAAGCTCCACTATCGCTAGAGTTCAAGTACTAAAAGAATTTGGGGTGAAAGAATTCACCCCAAGTTTGATTATATTGCTTGCTGCAGCTCCGGAAGGATTTGGAACAAATCACCGACGAGACCGATGTCTGCGATTTCGAAGATCGGCGCGTCGCCGTCCTTGTTGATCGCGACGATGGTGCCGGCGTCCTTGATGCCCGTGAGATGCTGGATCGCGCCGGAGATGCCGACGGCGATGTAGAGTTCGGGGGCGATGATTTTGCCGGTTTGGCCGACTTGCATTTCGTTCGGGACGTAGCCTGCGTCAACGGCAGCGCGGGATGCGCCGACGGCGGCGCCGATTTTGTCGGCGAAGTCGTAAACGATCTTGAAGTTTTCAGCGGAACCAACGCCACGACCACCCGAAACGACACGCTTGGCGGATTGCAGATCAGGGCGATCGGACGAACCTGCGGCGAGACCGACGTAACGCGTGTGCGTTGGCAACGAAGCGGAAACGGATGCCGCTTCAACGGCAGCGGAGCCACCCTTAGCTGCTTCAGGCCACGAAGCCGTGCGGACGGTGCCGACGACGACGTGATCCGATGGTTCTTCCACGGTGATGATCGCATTGCCTGCGTAGATTGGGCGCTTGAACGTGTGCGAACCTTCCACGGCCATGATGTCAGAGACTTGCGCAGTCGACAGCAAGGCAGCGACGCATGGCATCAAGTCCTTGCCAAAAGTCGTCGATGGACCGAAGACGTGCGTGTAACCGGCAGCGAGCTCGGCAACTTGTGGCGCCAAAACTTGCGCAATCGCCTGCGCATTCGCATCCGACGCAACCGTCAGGACCTTCGAAACACCTGCCAACGAAGCAGCTTCGGCGGCAACGGCCGATGGATCGGCAGCAAGCACAACGATCTCGATGGCTTCAGGGGTCAACGCTGCGGCGGCGGAAACGCACTTCGCGGTGGAAGAATTCAAAATGCCGTCTTGATGTTCGGCAACGATGAGGACCTTGGACATTACAGGAGACCTTTTTGCTTAAGTGCCGCAACAAGTTCGGCAGCCGAAGAAACCATGACACCGCGCGAGCGCTTCGCCGGTGCTTCATAGGATTTCACGTTCAACGTGTCGTGCGCGTCGACGCCGAGATCCGCAAATGCGATCGTGTCGATTGGCTTCGACTTCGCCTTCATGATGTCCGGCAACTTGATGAAGCGCGGTTCGTTCAAACGCAAGTCGGTCGTGATCACTGCAGGCAAATCGACTTCGATCGTTTCCAAGCCAGCGTCAACCTCACGCGTGACTGTAGCCTTGCCGCCGTCGACGACGATTTTGGAAGCGAAGGTCGCTTGAGGACGGCCCCAAATCGTTGCGAGCATTTGGCCCGTTTGATTCGCGTCATCATCGATGGCTTGCTTGCCGAGGATGACGATGTCAGGCTGTTCCTTTTCGATCAACTTGAGGAACGTGCGCGCTGCCGTCAAAGGCTGCACTGCATGATCAGCAACCACGTGGATCGCGCGATTCGCACCCATCGCCAGACCGTTACGCAAGTGTGCCTGCGCATCAGAAGGAGCAATCGTAGCAACGACAACTTCCGTAGCAATGCCGGCATCGCGCATGCGCAACGCTTCTTCCAAAGCAATTTCGTCAAAAGGATTCGCCGACAGCTTCACACCATCGGTAACGACGCCCGAACCGTCGGGCTTGACCTGCACGCGCACATTGGCATCAATGACGCGCTTGTAACCTACGAGAATCTTCATATTCGCTGCGACACTCAAAGTTTGAATTTGGAGGTCCGCGGCGTGCGCGGACGTGAACCGCTTATTTTAACCGATTCTGCACCGCCATACGTCAGCGCACGGTGATGGTTTGCGATCCAGTCCAGGTCTCGCCGGGCCGCAATGTCACCGGATTCTGGATCTGCGCAGCCTCTATGCAGACGAACTTACGCCATTCATCCTTCGACAGCCCCTCGAACGACGGGCCTAGGTCCGGACCTGGATTCCAGATGACGATGTCCTCAAACCCGGTTTGTTCAATCACGGTCTCGGTGTTCGAATCATTAAGTCGTACCGGCAAGTCTGCGTTGACATAAACACGGTCAAGCGGCCCTCCCAAGGAGACACTTTCTGCCAGATCAACGCAGGCCACAAGACGATCAGTCGCATCCCAATATTTTGCAGCTTGAAATCCTACGATTTCGGCTTCTTCAAGGTTGGTCACGGCAAGGTAGGTATGCAAGCCGGCGGTGAATTCAAGTTCTCCCTCATCTGCCCGATTGGTGATGAACAGGGAAATGCGCAGACTGGATTGCCAAAGTGTGATCCTGGATCTGCATTCAAACTGCGCCTTCGTTCCGTATTGCTCCCTGCAATCCACGGACTTCAAGGTTGCAATCACCTCACTCTCACTTTCGCGGAGCAGCGTCCAATCCTCATCCCGCACGAACCCATGGAATTTTCCGGTACCAAAGTTGCCAAACTGCGGGAAAAGCACAGGCACGCCTCGGTGTTCGCTACCCAGGCTCGAGCGAAACAGAATTTCGCGGCCAAGTTGACGCCACTGCGTGACGCGACCACCGCGGGCACTGATCCGTGCCGTTGAATCCAAATGCGTCAGGATGAGCTCAGGATCGGACATTCTTCCGCACCAACACAACATCAGACAGTGCCGACTTCATACCCCTGGAAAATCTGTGGTATCGACCCGAACCCAGCTCCCTCAAGACGGTAAGTAAATTGTAGCCACGGTTACCGGCCAGCACGGCCTCGCGTAAAGTGAGATGCTTCTGAAGACTCGACAATTGCTGCGCATGTCCGTGATGCAGCGCGTCGCACACCTTCAACCGTTGCAACATCGGGCCAATGCGCCTCAGCTGCCAACGTAGGTGCGTCAATCGTGGATGCTCGCCTTCGGCGGCCACCGATTGAGGTAGATTGTGCAAACCAACTGAATTTCCGCTGTGAATACGATAATCAATCAGCGGTTTGAGAGTTGTTGTTGTTCGTCCGACAAGCCAGGCTATCCCGGATATCCAATCGTCGTGCACGAAATGCTGCGGAAATGGCAAGATCACATTCCTGATGCTGGAGCGAAACGCCATGGTTGCGCCAGTACTCAGGTTTCTTTCCGGGAGAATGCGGGACATATCGCCTTGCCTCAAACTCTCCAGTTCCGTGTCCGTCACATGGAGTTCTTCGAACAATGTGCGACCGACACGTTTGCCACTGGCGTCAATTACATCAGCATTGGCATTGAAACAGAGCAGGTCAGGGTCGGCTTCGAAGGCCGCCATGGTTTCCAGTAACCGATTATGTTTCCATCTGTCGTCCTGGTCGGATAGACAAATTACGTCCCCGCTTGCCAATCCAATGGCACGTTGGAAATTCGCCGTGACACCCAGGGTCTGCGCATTGCGGTGAAGTTGAACATTGATGCCGCGCGTGGAAAAGCTCTCAGCTGCCAAGCGCAACTGTTGCCAGCTATCGTCACTGGAGTGGTCGTCAACGAAAACAATTTGATCGGGCAGTCTCGATTGATTTGCAATTGATTGAAGCTGCTCGCGTAAAAAGCGACCACCGTTGTAGCTGCAGAGAACAGCTGAGCACTTCATTGGCCCTACCCGATCAGCTTCACGCCCGTCGCCGCATCTGCATCTTCACGCGACACACCCTCGGCCAGTTCGACGATCTTCAAACCTTCATCAGTCACGTCAAACACACCGAGATTCGTGATGATGCGATTGACCACGCCAACGCCGGTCAGAGGCAACGTGCACTCCGGCAAAATCTTATGCGCATCACCTTTCGCTACGTGTTCCATCAGCACAACGACCTTCTGTACGCCCGCAACGAGATCCATCGCGCCGCCCATGCCCTTCACCATCTTGCCGGGGATCATCCAGTTCGCGAGATCACCCTTGTCCGTGACTTGCATCGCGCCGAGAATCGCCAGATCGATGTGACCGCCCCGAATCATTGCAAACGAATCCTGCGAACCAAAGAACGACGCACCCTTCGCTGCAGTGACAGTTTGCTTACCCGCGTTAATCAAGTCTGCATCAATCTCTGCATCCGTTGGGAACGGACCGATACCCAGCAAACCATTCTCCGATTGCAGCATCACGTCAACGCCGTCAGGAATGAAGTTCGCAACTTGCGTCGGCAAACCAATTCCAAGGTTGACGTACATGCCGTCTTTCAATTCCTGCGCTGCACGTTGCGCCATTTGATCATGAGTCCAAGCCATTATCGTGTCCTCCGTTCTTAGGCTGCACGCGTGGTGCGTTGTTCAATGCGCTTCTCTGGCGAAGCATTCAAAACGATGCGATCAACATAGATGCTCGGCAGATGCACGTGATCCGGATCGAACGTTCCCGTTGGAACAATTTCTTCGACTTCGACGATGCAAATCTTACCAGCCATCGCACACGCTGGATTGAAGTTGCGCGCGGTCTTATTAAAAATCAGGTTGCCCGACTCATCCGCCTTCCACGCCTTGACCAACGATACGTCCGCCTTCAACGCAGTTTCAAGCACGTAATGACGTCCATCAATCTCGCGCGTCTCCTTACCTTCCGCAACGATCGTGCCGTAACCGGTGGCAGTAAAGAAAGCAGGAATCCCCGCACCACCCGCACGCAAGCGCTCAGCCAACGTACCCTGTGGATTGAATTCAAGCTCTAGCTCGCCTGCAAGAAACTGACGCTCAAACTCCTTGTTCTCGCCGACGTACGACGAAATCATCTTCTTGATTTGGCGTGTTTCAAGCAGCTGACCCAAACCGAATCCATCGACACCCGCATTGTTGGAAATCACGGTCAAATCTTTCACGCCCGTGTCGCGCAATGCCGCGATCAACGCCTCAGGGATGCCGCAAAGGCCGAAGCCACCAACTGCGAAAGTCTGTCCATTCGCGACGACGCCTTCCAGCGCTGCTGCAGCACTTGGATAGACCTTGGAATTCGGGGATGACATCAAAAACTCCGTAAAGTTAAGTGTTATCCCTCTATTCTATCGGATTAGCGTTTCGCGAGCGCGTTCGCCAAATCGTACTTTAGGTCATTGACATCTTCGATGCCGACGCTCAAACGTACCAAATTGTCCGTAATTCCAAGCACTTTGCGACGCACCGCCGGAATCGATGCATGCGTCATGATCGCGGGATGATTCACCAAACTCTCAACGCCGCCCAGCGACTCGGCGATCGTAAATAACTCCATGCGCTTCATGAAGCGCGTTGCGCCTTTCAGTCCGCCCTTCACGCGCACACTGAGCATGCCACTGCCGGCGTCCATTTGCTTCATCGCCAACTTCTGTTGTGGATGCGATTTCAAAAACGGATGAATCACACCCTCAATCTCCGGATGACGCTCCAACCACTTCGCAAGGTACAACGCATTTTCGTTATGCGCCTTCATGCGAATCGCCAATGTCTTCAAACCACGCAGCGCCAGGAAACTGTCGAACGGACCTTGAACGCCGCCGATGGAATTTTGGAGAAAAGCCATCTGTTCCGCCAACTCCGCATTATCCCCAACCACGACCATGCCACCGACCATGTCGGAGTGACCGTTGAGATACTTCGTCGCCGAATGCATCACCATGTCCGCGCCCAATTCGATGGGACGTTGATTGATTGGTGACGAGAAAGTGTTGTCGACGACCACCAAAATGCCGTGCTTTTTCGCAATTTTCGCGATCGCTTTAATATCGACGATTTTCAGCAACGGGTTCGTTGGTGTCTCAATCCAAACCAACTTCGTGTTCGGTTTGATCGCAGCCTTGAACGCCGCCTCATCGCTAAGATCAACCCAGTCGAATTCCAGTCCGGCCGAGCGACGACGCACTCGCTCCATCAATCGATAAGAGCCGCCGTACAAATCGTCCATGCCGATGACGTGCGATCCACTGTCGAGCAACTCGAGAATCGTGGACGTTGCAGCAAGACCTGATGCAAACGCAAAACCACGCGTTCCACCTTCCAAAGACGCAACACCGCGCTCATACGCAAACCGAGTTGGATTGTGAGTGCGCGAATATTCAAAACCCGTATGCTCTCCCGGCGCAGATTGCGCATACGTCGAAGTCGCATAGATCGGAACCATGACGGCACCGGTCGTCGGATCAACGGATTGACCGCCGTGAATTGCGAGTGTCGACAAACTTAGACTCTTCGGACTTTTGATCATTTGAATCCTTTATTTCCAGTCTCTTGATATCAGAAACTGAAGTTCATGATGCGTGAATCGGTCGCCGATTGACCGGAAATTCCCGGGGAAAAATTCCGCAGCCTCCACACGCCAGCCCGGAATTGCATTCACTCGGGTTTCAAGCATCGGACGATCGACGAAAGTTACATGTGTTGGATCGGAACCATATCCCGCACGTCCTGGCACAATTACCAGAACACGCTCGATGCCCTTTGACTGGCAACCCTCCAGAATTCTCTCGAGAATGGTCATTGGTTCATCGAAGTGCTCTAGAACATGGCTAATGATGGCGGACTGGAAACTGGAATTGCCGGCGATTGGAGACAGTTGCCAATTATCCGCGTAGCCGTCATACCACTCTACGTCCATTCCTTTCGACTGACAGTAGTCGACGGTATCGCGGTTATACTCAAGCCCCTTGGAACCTTCAGGTAACGTCGCAAGCAACTCACCGACGCCACATCCAATATCCACTGTCTTGCCGCGCAAGTGAGATCTTGCTTTACGGAGGTATAACTTACGCACCAACTTACGCAATGCACTGCGGTTTGTCTGATAGTCAGTGTAGCGGCTGTCATACTCATGTTGATTCATAGTTCAGATATCCCTTATGAAATCTTGGCATTCAAGAGAAACACTCCGCCGGATATCAACATCAGTGCAAGCCATTGCAAAGGCGTGAGTCGCTCACCGTACGCGTACCAACTCGCGGCTGCCATGAGAATGTAGAAGAATGCGCCGGACGTGGCGAACGCGGTTGACAGTTTGCTTTGCGCGAGGACGAAAAACCAGGTTAGAAACCCCATGGCCTGCAACGCCAACGCCGCAATGACTTTCGGCGATGTCGCCGCTGCAAAAAGAAATTGCAGAATGCCTTCTTCCCTGAACACTTGGACTATGGGACCGACAGCACCCTTCAGGATGATCTGAGATCCAATTGTGCACAGCGTTGTAATTAAAATAAGAAAAATAACATGCATGTCGTCATTCCGTCTCGTTGCTGGAGTAAGCGAGTCCATACGACCCCACGATTCGCTTCGCAATCCAGTTCGGCCAGAGCCTGGAAAGAATTCGGAAATCCTCCGCTTTCCGGCGTCCGTCCAGAATTGCGGCTGAGGTCTCAGACGAATCATGGATTCGATGCCCCATTAACTTTCTGCGAATCCAGACGAAATAGCCTGGCTTGTCGGCAGCGTTTATCCAAGTTGCCCAATCCAGGTTAATTTCAAAGGTTTCGTCAAAGCCATCGTGCATCCGCTGCGAATTGATGGTGACCGCAGGACACGGTATCGGGCATGCGAACCGCAATGCATTCCGCTTCGAAAATCCGTCTCGTATGGCAGACCGCCCGACGAAGCCAAAATGCAGCAGCAAAGTCTTAATCCACAGAAGACGTGATTTCGGACGCAGCGCTTCGTTGGTGAATTCATCGTAATCGCAGAACATCATGACGACTTCGTCGCCTAGATCACGTGTCGCGACATCACGCACTGATGCCGTGAAATCCGAGTAATAAAGATCATCCTGATGGGCGACTGTCACCCACTTCGCATTCGTAGAACGAAGCGCGGCGTTCCAATCCGGTCCAATACCACGATTCGGATTATGCGTAATATACGGGATTCCGCGTTGCGTGCATTCCGCCTCCGCTTCCGGGTGTGGTGTTGATGTGACGACTTTGATATCCGAAGCCAATGTTTGTGACAGAAGCGAATCCAGGCATTCGCCCAAGTGCGGTGAATAACGGTATGCGGGAACTACATATGCGTGTGAAAAATCCAACTCTCTCATCTGGATGCGATTTCCCGAACGGTGCGGCGTTGACGCAACAGGAGCCGGTGGAGCGCACGTCGAGGCGTATTCGCTATGTCATGACCCACGAATGCCAGCAGGAATTGCAATCCGCTCACAACTGCGACGGTGCAGATCATGATAGTGCCGACTGGGGTCGCCGTACCGTTTGCAGCCGATTGTGCCCAATTCCATCCACCCCAGGCAAGTCCGAATGCCATCAGACCCGCGCCAGCAACAAGTTCCACTGAAGCGACTGACAAGTCACGCAGGAAGTAGTTATATGCAATTCGCTTAAAAAAGTTTCGAGCATGCTTAAATGCAAACTCTCCGAGTATCTTTGACACTTTGAGTCCGCTTACTTCGTCCCCGTACCGGGCGTCCATTGGAATATCCGTGACTGCTGCCCGCACAGTATTGAGCCGGAACAACATGTCTGTTTCAAAGAAGTATCGGTTGCTGATGGAATCAAACGGCAATTTCGCCGCAACCGAGGAATGTATCGCCGTGTACCCATTCGTAGGATCGAAGCTGTCCCAATAACCTGTGGACAGTTTCGTCATGAAACTCAATGCCAAGTTTCCGAGCCGACGGATGAAAGGCATCTGACGGATTTCCGTGAGATCCCAGAATCTGTTTCCCTTGGTGTAATCGGCGTCCCCATTCAATATCGGCTCGATGAACATTGGCAGGTAGTTGGGGTCCATCTGTCCGTCGCCATCCATCTTGACAAGGATGTCCATGCCTTCTTCGATACCGGCGCGGTAGCCGTTCATAACAGCGCCACCAACGCCAAGATTGACTGGATTGAACAGCACGCGTACGCGCTCATCTGTGCAACGTTCTTCAACAAGCTTTCCCGAACCATCGGGACATTTGTCATCGACTACGTAAATCCGGCAGACTGCTTCGCCAATTCCGGATATCACGTCGAGAATATGGGCCGTCACCTTATAGCTCGGAATGACTACTGCGATCATTGGAGTCATGGTGGAAGGGTATGTCTGAGTCATTTTGACTATCGGGCCGCATCCAATGTGGCGTCCAACGCATCTTTCCACTCAGGTATGTGGACCGCATACGCTTCACGAAGCGTCGTCGTATCCAAAGTCGAGTACGCCGGACGTTTCGCAGGTGTCGGATAAGCCGAAGACGGAATTCCGTTGACGATTGGGCGGCGGGGAATAAGACCCCGTCTAAACGCGGATTCGAAAATCGCATCCGCAAAACCTGCCCAGCTGGTCTCGCCTTCAGTCACAACGTGATGAGTCGCCCCACCCTTCACACCCTGCAGTAAGATGCGCGCAGTGACATCGGCGATGAGCCACGCAGGAGTGGGTGATCCGATCTGATCGTTGACGACGCTTAGCTCATCCCTCTCAGCGGCGAGTCTCAGCATTGTCCGCATGAAATTGTGACCGTAATTGCCGTATACCCAAGCGGTGCGCAAGATCACGTGGTCTGCGCCGGAATCCCGCACAGAATTCTCCCCGGCTAGTTTACTTTCACCGTAAACTCCAAGTGGCGCGGTCGGTCGGCTCGGAAGATAAGGCTCGCTGCCCGCACCGTCGAAGACATAATCCGTTGAGTAATGAATCAGCGGAATGCCGAGACGGTTGCACGTTCGCGCAATTTCACCGGGCGCAGTGGAGTTAATCTGGAATGACAAGTCGCGTTCGCTCTCTGCCCTGTCCACTGCGGTGTGCGCGGCCGCGTTCACGACAGCATTCGGTTGGACACGTTCAATTAGCGCAGTCACCGCAGCCAGATCCATGAAGTCGGCAACTTCGCAGCGTTGTCCATCAACTTGTCCGCTGGTGTTTGCGGCGATTACCACCGCTTCGGCTATTTGTGGCAATGCGCGACGCAGCTCTGTTCCAACCTGCCCATCCGCGCCAAAAACAAGTACGCGCATCATGGCGTCCCACCGTACAATGGCAAACGGTCCTCTGGGATGTCGCGAAGGCGCGGAGCCTTTTCGTCCTTCGGCGATAGCAGCACTTGCTGGATCGGCCAGTCAATAGCCAAATCTTCATCGTTCCATGCCACGTTCGCATCAAACTCAGGTTGATATGTATCGGTGCAGAGGTATGTAAAAACCGCTCGGTCGCTCATCGCCACGAAGCCATGTGCAAAACCTTCAGGGATCCAGAAGTGGCGCTTGTTTTCTGCGCTAAGCAGAACTGCCGTCCATTTTCCGAACTGTGGTGAACCCTTTCGGATGTCCACTGCCACATCCCATACCTCTCCCTCGACCACGGACACGAATTTGCCTTGTGGTCGCGGCCATTGATAATGAAGTCCACGCAGCGTGCCGCGAATCGAAGACGAAACATTACCTTGACGGAAGTCCAGATCGAGGCCCTGTTGCTTCAATTTGTCCGCGTTGAATGATTCGAAAAACCACCCGCGGTCGTCGCCGAATACCCCTGGCTCAAACACGAGACAACCATCAAGGTCAGTCTTTATGACTTTCATGCAATCCTCAAAATTTAGGGTGGCCCATTTCAACAAGCTTAAGCAAGTATTGCCCATAACCGTTCTTTTTCAACGGTTGTGCGAGCCTGAGCATGTCCTCGTCGGAAATCCAACCGTTGTTCCATGCGATTTCTTCAAGACACGAGACGCGCAAGCCCTGACGGGCTTCAATCGTTTCAATGTAGTTTGCCGCTTCAAGCAAAGACTGATGGGTTCCTGTATCCAGCCACGCGTAGCCGCGGCCAAGGCGTTCAAGGTTCAGCGTCCCTTCGTTGAGATAAACCTTATTCAGATCCGTGATTTCGAGCTCACCGCGTGGTGACGGCTTCAGGGACTTCGCAAAATCCGACGCGCGTCCATCATAGAAATAAAGTCCGGTGACTGCGTAGTTGGACTTCGGGTTCTGCGGCTTCTCCTCAAGCCCCACTACCTTGCCAGTCTCGTCGAATTCGGCAATGCCATAACGCTTCGGATCAGCGACCCAGTAGCCAAACACCGTGGCCCCTTTCTCGACCTGGCTTGCGCGCTTGAGCATGGCTGTCATGCCTGGGCCATGGTAAATATTGTCACCCAACACTAACGCGGATGGCGCACCGGCAAGAAAATCCTCGCCAAGAATATAGGCCTGCGCCAGTCCATCCGGGCTCGGCTGAGGAACATAGGTGATATTGACGCCCCACTGCGAGCCGTCGCCAAGCAACGTCTTAAATAATGCCTGCTCATGTGGCGTGTTTATCATTAAAATGTCGCGGATCCCGGCGAGCATCAGGACACTCAGTGGGTAGTACACCATTGGCTTGTCATAGACAGGCAGCAACTGCTTTGAGATGCCTTGCGTAATTGGATAAAGTCGCGTTCCTGATCCGCCTGCGAGTACGATGCCTTTCCGATTCATGAAGGGTCTCCCACTGTTTAAGCGTCTTGGCCAATGCGTTCGAATTGGTAACTGCCATCCAGAACACGGTTTACCCATTCTTGATTGTCCAGATACCAATCGACCGTTTGCTTGATGCCCTCCTCGAACGTCACTGAAGGCTTCCATCCCAACTCACCCTGCAGCTTGCTGGCATCAATCGCATAACGGCGATCGTGACCCGGACGGTCCTTAACGTAGGTAATGAGGGATTCGCGGTTTGCGATGCCTTCCAATGGGTGCTTTTCGTCGAGAAGCTTACAGATCGTCTTTACGACCGTAATATTGTTTCGCTCGGCATCGCCACCGACATTGTAAACTTCGCCCACTTGCCCCTTCTGCAAAACTGTTTCAATTGCACTGCAGTGATCGGTGACGTACAGCCAGTCGCGCACGTTCAAGCCATCTCCATATACAGGCAGTTGATCTCCGCGCAACGCCTTGGCGATTACCAGTGGAATCAATTTCTCGGGAAATTGATAAGGTCCATAATTGTTCGAGCAGTTTGTCGTCAGAACGGGCAGTCCGTATGTGTGATGGAAGGCACGAACCAAGTGGTCAGATGCAGCTTTCGAGGCAGAGTACGGCGAGTTCGGCGCGTATGGCGTCGTTTCCGTGAACTTTCCAGTCTCGCCAAGCGTTCCGTACACTTCGTCGGTTGAAACATGCAGAAAGCGGAATGATTGCTTGGCGGCGGCGTCCAGCCCCTTCCAGAAATCCCGCGCCTGCTCGAGCAGACTCAAAGTTCCAACGACATTGGTCTGGATAAACGCGCCGGGTCCGTCGATGGATCGATCAACATGCGACTCCGCGGCAAAGTTAATGACTGCGTCCGGCCGATGCTCATCAAGCAGGCGCTTTACCAACTCGGCATCGCCAATGTCACCCTTTACAAACACATGGTTTGAATCGCCTTCAAGGGGTTTCAACGTATCAAGGTTGCCTGCGTATGTCAGTGCGTCGAGATTGATGACTTTGTGCCCGGCGCTCACAGCGTTGAGCACAAAATTTCCACCAATAAAGCCTGCACCACCGGTGACTAACCATGTTGACATTTTCTTACTCCAAAGTTCGAAGGTTGTTGGTTTCGGATTGCAACAACAGAATGGCTCTTAAAGCCAGTAACGCGCAAGCAAAGTGAACGGAACCGTAAACAACTGCACGAGTGTAAAAACAGAAACGGGGACGAGCATGATCCAATAAGGAGAAAGCCCAAGAAATTTAAGGTCGCGGCTACCCCTGCCAATCATGTACGCCAATAGTGGTATGACGGGGATGAAATATCGTCCCTGTATCCCTTCGATGAATGTTCCATTTCGTGGCGTCCAACTTGCCCAGAAAAGCAAGAACAATGCCGCCACGTAACCGACAAGGGAAATGAACAACAGAAGACGTTCCTTTTTCGGCAAGCCATTCACAGCGATCGCATCAACTACGAACGCCATCAGCAAGAATGCTGTCGCCTGAAAATAAAATGCCCTGGGTAATGGCGTGTCCAGCCAGCCCATGATTCCAATCGCGCTTTCCCAGTAGAATCGACCATTCTCAGTGATTGTGTTACCGAGGATTGTAAATAGCTCGACTGGTGAGGTGACCGCCTGCGTTATTCGCGCACCTATCGAAACGGTGTCTTTGATCCTTAGGTCGACGAGGTTCGCTGACATGTGTGCGACCCACCCAAAGAGCAGGAGAAGTGCGGCCCCAACCATCAGGAGTTCCACTCGACTGTTCTTCACCTCGCGAAGTGATGGACGCTTCGCCCAAACATTTCCATGTTTGAAAAATATCCAAGCTGTCGGGAGCAAAAGCAAGGCGATATACACTGGCTTGCTTATGATCAAAACAGTAAAGAGCAGCCAACAGCCGGTTCGCGCCCAACGCGGTATCTGCTCCGGATTCTCCGTATCGAAAACTGAGGTCGTCAGCAACGCGACTACCAGCAGACCATGACTGATCGTCGTCGCGTCGAAATTCACGCTGCCATATTGCGCGAGCGTCATCGGCAGGAGAGAAACCGCTGCAATCGTTGCAGTTCCCGCACGGGAAATCATAAGCGCGAGTGCGGTTGCGATGATTGCGATAATTGCCATGAACGTGCGCGCCCACAAGTTACCGACCCACACTGGCTGCGAGGCATCCATTGCCAGCGCGAATCCTGACGCAGCTGGCCAGTACAGCACCGGGAAATATCCGGCGGCGGCATTCCAAACGCGCCCCTCCCTTCCTTTGAACGAAGTGGAGTTCATGGACGAAGCCAGATTGGGCGTTACACGCTCGTCACCCTTCGTCGCCAATTTTTCCCTCCAGCCTTGAACAAATCGCTCAAGCCCTTCGTCAACGTCCTGATTGAAGGGATTCTCAACGGAATTCTTGGGGACGAAAAAATCGTTATCCGCGAGGCCATACGCTCGGTAAATGTGCGCACTCTCGTCGGGTGACTGGACTGGTGGAATTAGCACCGCATATTGCACGGCCATCACCAGGCCGACGGTCGCAACAATCGTCGCTAACCATCGTTTGGAGTTCGCCCGTGCGGGATCTGCAGCGTATTCGAGACGCCAGTTACGCCTCGCAACCTCAAAGGCGCTGTGCAACATGAATAAACCGGCAAACACGCAGAGCATCAGCACCGGATGCTTAAGCAATACCAACGGAAGCAGGTAAATCAGAAGTGCAGGTTGAGCGGAAAGTAAATTCCTCTTACCGGCAATCCTCACATTTGAAACTTGTGTCATTACATTTCCCGATGAGAGCCGCTGTTAGCCGTGCCTATCGCCGTTACACGTCTCACAATTACTTTGCGTAGTCCAGCGCAACTTTCAGGTTGCCATCCTGGGTTTGAGCCGTTGGCGTAATGATCTGGCCGGCGCCTGGATGTGTCCACAACGCAAACTGACCGGCGCCACCGATTCGAGTAATATTCACGGCGACGGGTAATTTCCCATCGACAGCGACCGGCGACGTCAAATTGACCGTCAAATAGCGATTATCAACCGACTTTGCGAGGTCAGCCGTGCCCTCGGAACAGGTGGTTTGCTGACAAATCTGAACTCGGAATGTTCCATCGGCGGTATTCTTGAAATTTCCGATGCGGACGCTCACGGCGCTGATATTGCCAGCTTGTGGCGGGGTCAATTCCGTCTTAACGGTCGCGTTAGGCCCCATCAACAGCGGAGTCGCCGCGCCTTCCGCAGGCAATTCAATTCGCGTTGTATTGTCTGCTGGTGTGGTGTTGGCAGCGTTAGTTGTCTCTGACGGCGCATTCCCACCGCATGCCGAAAGTGCAATTGCCGCTGTGGTCGCAAGGATAAGGATTCCCTTGTTCATGTGAATAATCTCCGGGATATGACTAGAAAAATATCGATTTGCCAGCACTTTCAGCGCTGACGGACGGAACAATTGTACGTTGTGAACCATCACAATTCCACAGAATTGTGTAGGTTTCCTATGTACTCAGCAGCAGGGCGCAGTGGATTTGCAGCCAAATCGGCCTGCGCTAAGTCACCGAACAAGGCCTTGCGGATGCGCGGCATCTGGTTGTACCAAGCAAACTGCGCGTGCGCCTGGTCATGTGCGGCTTTGGCCATGTCCGCATAATTGCCATCTACAGCCTCCACCGCAGCACCCAGCTTATCAACCCATTCTATGCTGTTCGACAACCAACCATTCCGACCATCATGGATTGCGTTCGCATAGGTATGGATCGGGGTCGCAACGGAAAGCGTACCGACTGCGGCAGCCTCGAAGTACTTAAGCTCGGACTTGCAGTTCGTGAAACCGTTGTCGAGCAGTGGCACCATGTTGATTTCGACCAGCGACATCAATCGCTGCAGGTTGACGAAATCATGCAAAGGGTAAACCTGGATTCGATCGTCGAAATGCGACAGCTCACCCTTGAAATCAAGAAAACCCACGACCAGCAGGTTGATCCGTTCGTCTTGCTCCATCAGCTCGGCGAGAGCATTGGCGGCCATCGAAAAGTCATGGTTGTGTGTTGGCGTTCCGCTGAAGTATCCAACGTGAATCTTGTCAGTGCGCATGAAGCCGCTGGCAAGTTTCTCCGCATAGATCCGATCAGAGATATCCAACTGTTCCATGTTCATGAAGTTCGGGACGATGAAAACCGGCAATCCCGAGAAATCACTTATTCTCTGCGCCAGAAAACGGTTGGTCGTGATGGCACCATCGCACATCTTGAGCGTTCCACCGAGCCTACCCATATAGGCAAACCAAAAGTTCCAGACTTCCGGATGGTTAAAGTCCTGATCCAGCGTTTTGAGCACCAGATGGGTGTAGGAAGTGTCGAACACCAGATCATCCACGTCGAAAAGTACGCGCTTGCCTTGTTGCTTGGCCCGTGCCACAAGTTCGTTGTAGTGGTCGTTATAGCGAGTGCGGCAGATGACGATGACATCCGACGCATCAACGATCCTGTTGAATTCCGCATAGTCATCATTGCCAAAGAACGCCGCGCTGGCACCGTCCATTTGCGCGCGTATTACTTGAATCATGTTGTATACGCGGTAGCGGAAAGTACTGTTGTCCGGATTTTCGTAGAAGTACGCAACACGGGGACTGCCGGCGCACAAGTCACGGAAACGATCCTTGAACGGTTGAGCCCACGGATCCCGGTAATCAAAGTTTGGCTCATTGACAAAAAACATTATTTCAAGACCTCCACTACCGGTTCAAACGTACGCTCCCAATCGTGATCGATGTGGTCGCCGTCGTAATTTTGCTTTCGTTGCGGAAGATTTTCCGCAAGCGTCACTCCGCGACGAAGTCCATCGACGAGCTGATCCATGCCGAGGTCCGCCATGAGGATATTGTCCGAATAGCGTGACAGGTCCTGTTTGAGACCAAAGCGATTCGTCACGACAGCGCCGCCGCTGGACGCGATGTCAAGAGGTGGGTAGCTAGGATGCGGCGTAGACATCAGGATGAAACCGAGATCAACGCTGCGAATGAATTCACCGTAGTCCTTCCACGCAAACGTTGGATGCACAATCGCCCGCGCACCGTTACTGAAGCGCATTTCCTGCGCATCCTTCCCCACGAAAATGATCTCCCACGCATCCGTATCGATGATGCCCTGAACAATGGCCCTGTCGAGCGCCTCGATGCCGCGGTAGTACATATTGCGCAGGTTATTCGGGCGTGCATAAAAGAACAGCTTGCGCTTCGTGGGTACCGACGCGCCAACGTCCGGCGGCGCCTCCTCACTATCGTGTTCCCAGTAAAACAACGCCCGCGGGAACGACGGTTCGAAGTAGATGCCCTTATCGCGGAGGTGTGGAAGTCCATTTGCGATCATGTGCTCGTAGAGCAAACGGGTATTCAGAATGTAACGGATGTCATCACGCTTCAGGACTTCGTTGCAGCGAACCCATTCGTCTCCATGCGCATAAAACATTCGCTCGTCTTCCTGCAGCAAGTAGTCCACCTTTTCTGGCGCGATGCTGCCCAGAACGGACTCTGTCGTCCACCAACTCGTTGTCAGGAAGCGGTCCCCGGGACAGACATCCAGCTGCTCCTTTGAATTCACGCCGACGTAGCTGAACTCCACGTTGCCGCGGAACTGGATTCCGTTGCAGCGCAAGACCTGGCGAAATCCGGCCTCGTCAGCCACCTGCGTTCGCGTCACTACGCGCAGCGTGCAATTACGTGCCTTCGCAAGCTGGACGGCGAGGAGAATAGCAGTGCCGACACCTCCGAAGAGACTGCCGGAATTAATGGAATCCGTGACGAGATTCAATCGGGCCTTGGGTCCGGGTGCAGAAAAAATCCGCAAGGGCAGGTTCTGCCTATAGTGCGCCGTCACTACGTCATTGGCATCGTAAACGGGCACTTCCTTGACACCGTCCGAGGAAAGTTCCAGCAACGGTGCGCTGCGCTCGCCGTCGGGTTTCTCAAAGTTCGGAATGACATAGCCGGCCCCAAGATCAATATGTTCCTGCACGGACTTGTCGCTGACGGGGCGAACGCCCAGTACTGCTTCTACACCGCGCACCACGAGGGCCCGGTAACCATTGACCTGGACGAAGAACTTTGCTTTTTTGATTATTGACATCGAGTGATTCCTGGCGTGCCCGTCGCGCGGGCTTCATTGTAATTCAGTCAAGCGCACGCTGATACCAGCGACGGTTCCTTAACGCGGCCACCTGACCGCGCAGGTACGAGAGCTCCGATTCCAGCTGGTCGCGGAGAGTACTCCATTCCGAACGTTGATCCGCAAATTCCTTTGCCAGCAATTCGCCGGCCGCCTCGGCCTCTTGTTGTGCTTCGATGCGTTGGCTTAATGCGTCCGTGAGTCGTTCCTGCGCGATGATTGCCGCCTGCAGTTTGTGCGCCATGGCATCGTGCGTCACCGACATTTCGACAAGATCCTCCGAGGTCGTCTGCAACTGTGCACGCGTTCCCTCATGCGCTAACTTGGCCGCCTCCAGTTGGGCGGCAAGTTCTTCGTTGCGTCGCTCGAATGAATCGAGGGAGGAGCGTAGCACTTCGGACTCTGCCTGATAGGTCGCGAGTAATTCGGATTTTTCCTTGAGGCACTGGGAGTTGATGGCTTGCAACGTCTGCTCCGAATGCTTTAGCTCGTCCCGTAACATCTGAAGGTCCAGCTCGGCTCCCGCCACATACTCTACATGTGCCGTCGCTGCCGCCCTCGTCTCCTCGCGAAGCGCCGCAATGGTGTCAACTGCCGAACGTAGTTGTGCCGCGACCATCGCGGCGTGCTCAGCTTTGCGTTTCAGTTCGTCCTGCAGTTCTGTGTTCCGCGCGGTCAGCTCGGTTTGGAGTTGAGTATGACCGGACTCCAGCTCCGCAACAATTTCCGAGTGTCGAACGGTCCAATCTGCTTCCAACCTGGACAGTGCCTGCGCATGCTGTTCGCCCAACCCATCAAGTTGCGTACTTGCAGCCGTCAGCGCTATGGATAGATCGTCCACCTGCGCGCGCAAATCAAATACGGCAGCCTCCAGATCTGAGATCCTCTGCTTCTGTCGCTCATTCAGCTCCTGCAGTGCGACGATGCCGCTCTGCTCGAACTGCTCCGCCAGTGCACGGACAGCATTTACGGCATGCTCAACATCCTGACGGTTGTTGCGGGAAATCAGTTCAATTTCCTCACTCCGCGAATTGCGCAATGCCGTGATCTCGTCGTTGTACTTCGCGAGCTCGGCAATCTTGCCCCAAAGCTCCGCGCTCTCTTCGCGACGGCGTTCCAGCAGCCCGAGAACACCGGAATCTTGCAGTTGCTCTAACCACGCACGATAGTCAGCCGACAGCTCCGTGATGTCCAAGTTTGGGCTGTTGGCATCCTCGCGAACTTCGTGTCGCAAGCCAGGGTCTACGCCTGAGTGCTCCGGCACTTTCAGTGCGCTTCGGTCAATCCACAAAGCGAGTCTTGATGCAACGGCCTGAGGACTCTCCAGCAACTCGCGAAAGTTCACAACTGTGGCATCTCGTCCGTCAAGATTAAGCGCGGCGGCACCACGCGACAGCAATGCGAGCCGCGTGTTGTATGCCGTAGATTTCCCGTTGACTTTTTGGTTTGAGGCCACGATTTCCGGCAATGTGCGCTCCGTCAAAATGCACTTGACGTCGTAGCCTTCGCGGTCCAGCAGTTCAGTCCAGAATGGCAGCGTAAACGCAAACCGCGGATCCTTCAGTCCTACCAGCCGCTTGCCATTTAGTAGATTGCGGATGATATGGCGTGCGTCAGCTTCAAACGCCCTGCGCTGTTCGGCAGCGGGTTCAAAGTGGGAGTCCCCCGGAAAGTAATCGAAGTGACCATAGTCATAACCAATACTGAGGAGAAGCTTGGCGTTCAACTCATTTAGCGCGACAAGTTCAAAAAAATTCGGGTTGTGCGTATGCACGGTCGGATCCACGAAGTCTGCGGGATCCCCAAAGTAGACTCCCATGTCGCTAAGCAGCTGGCTGACGGCAGACGTCCCACTTCTTGGCGCTCCCACGACAAGCACCGCGCACTTGCGCTTCGCCACCTTGGAATCCTGCGCTTTCGATGGCAACTTTGCGTGCGGATTCTGTTGCAGTTTGGCCGCGCTCACGGCGCACCAGCAAGCTGGCCGACCGGACGAATCGTACAAGCCGGCTCCGAGGACAAGTCAAAAAAACCGGCCTTTCGACGGTCTGTCTGACGCTCCTCGATCTTGAACATATAAGCATCCAAAATCCGGTGTAGAAATTTGGCTTCTTCGCCATTCACCCTGCCAGTGCAACCGGCATTCGTGAAATAAACCCCTGGTAAAAACCGGCTCATGAACCGATATTCCACTTCATACGTCATGCCAGCTTCCACGCGGTGAATGCCCTGATCCTCCGCGTGCGACGACATACCGAACAATTCAACCCCGGCCATGGATTTGATCATCATGCCGAAGTGGACATCCTCGGCCGCTTGCGAGAATTCGACGCGGTAGCGATAAACGTACTCACGCCCGGGAACAATGAAATTGACCCGCTGTCCCGTGGGCCCGGTCAGATGAGGATCAATGATGCGCGCACCTTGCACTTCGTACTCGACCGTGCTTTCAGGTACCATCGTCGGTTCGAACCGCTCTTCCAATCTTTCAACATTGGACTGTACTGCAGGAACGATTTCCTTGCCGTCTTCAAGATCATGCGCCTCGATCGTGTCGGCTGTGATGTCATCCGCGCGCATTACACCGGACTGGATATCTTGTCGAATGCGTTCACGTTGAGCTGCAGGCGCGTATAGCAAACGCTGGTAGAGCGCCACGATTTGCTTTGGCTCTCCGGTCGCGACGAGTTGACCGCCATCCAGAAGCAACGCGCGGTCACACAACTGCACCACGCTACTTGCTGAGTGCGACACGAACAGGATTGTACAACCGCTCCGCTTGAGTTCCTCGATTCGTGCGAAGCACTTTCGCTGAAATGCCTCATCCCCGACCGACAGTGCTTCATCCACGACTAGAATGTCCGGGTCGACGCAAATGGCGACCGCAAACGCAAGTCGTATATACATGCCACTGGAGTATGTCTTTACGGGATGGTTTATGTGTTCGCCAATATCTGCAAACGCAACGATATCGGAATATCGTTCTTCAACTTCAGCACGGGAAATTCCCATCACCGCTGCATTCAGGAAAACATTTTCCTTGCCGCTGAACTCCGGGTTGAAGCCCGCACCCAACTCAAGCAACGCGGCTAACCGGCCGAATCGTTCAATTGAACCGCTGGAGGGCTGCAATGTCTCACAGATGATTTGCAGCAACGTGGACTTTCCTGATCCATTGCGCCCTACAATCCCTACTGTTTCACCTCGCCTGATCTCTGCCGATACGTTATGTAGCGCACTGAATTCGGAGTAGCGTGGCGCGCCTGTCGAAGTCGGGATGCGCTGCAACAGCCGGTGATGCGGTTTCGCGTATATTCTGTAAACCTTGCTGACGTCATTGACGCGTATGGCCACACTCGCTGCCTGATCTTCTTGCGTTGACTCAAAGGACATCGGCGAAGCCTCCACGCATCCTCTGGAACAACCAAGCGCCAACGATGGCAACGATGACAGCAACCAGGGTGTAAATGCCCAGCGCAGCTAAATCAGGCTGTTTCGACCAAAGCACGACATCCCGAACCTGGTCAATGATGAGGGTGATTGGATTCGCCCGGAACACCGATTGGATGGCCTTCGGAGCTGAGGAAACAGGAACAACTGCGCTGGACAGAAACAGAGCGGCCGTAACGAGTGGCGAAATTATTTGCCCTATGTCTCGGAAATACACACTTAATGCACTCAGCGCCAACGAGACTCCAAGCATCATGACGATCAATGGCGCAATGACGATTGGCAACCACAAAATGGTAAACGACATTGGGTGACCGACGACGGCCATCGCGCAAAAAAGAACGAGAAAATTGACGCCTAGATGGAAAAGTGCCCCAAGCAGCATTGGCCACGGCAGAATTTCAAGAGGGAATATCACTTTCTTTACATAGCTTGCATTCGCAGTAATCAGCGTCGATGCGCGCGTCATGCATTCCGCGAAATAGCCGTGGATAATGAGTCCGGCGAAAATGATCAAGCTGAACGTAGTGATGGAATTATCCGCACCCGGCCATCGTGACTTCATGATCCAACCGAATGCCAGGATATAAACCAACAACATAAGGACAGGAGTCAGGGCCGACCAAACTATTCCAAGGCTGGATCCTCGATAACGCCCTTCAATGTCCCGCTTGGTAAGTTCAAGTGAAAGCGGCCAATGCTCTCCTATTCCCGAGACTAGCAGCTCGAAAGGATTTTGCGTTTTCTTTCTAGTGCTGAGTTCGGTCACGCAACACGTCTCCGCAGGTAGTTCAGCAAATCGATCCGGGTGACCAGACCGATGAACTTTTCGCCGTCCATGACAATCGCGACGTGACCGCGCTCGAACACAGGCAGCAGGGATTCGATCGGCGATGAGACGTCCACGGAATCGAGCTTCGTGACCATCGCGGCGGAGACGGGATCCTTGAAGCGCGACTCGTCACCGTAAACGTGCAGGAGCACGTCCGATTCGTCAACGATGCCAAGCAAGGTGTCCCCGTCCATCACCGGAAGTTGCGACACATCGTAGAGCTTCATCCGTTGATATGCCGTGACGAGCAGATCGGTTGCGGCAACGACGACCGTATCGCGGCGGTCGAATGGACGCAGCACGAGATCACGCAGGTCTCCGGTCGGCTCATTGGCCAGGAAACCGTTATCGAGCATCCAGTAGTCGTTGTACATTTTGGACAGGTATTTATTGCCCGTGTCGCACACCAGCACCAGAACGTTCTTCGGCTCGGTCTGTTCGCGGCCGTACTTCAATGCCGCCGCCAAAATCGTCCCCGTCGACGACCCTCCCAGCACACCTTCCGCAGCCAGCAATTCGCGCGCGGTCAGAAACGACTCCTTGTCCGAAATGGCGTAGGCTTTTTTAACCCGGGTGAAATCAGCGATATCCGGCAGGAAATCCTCACCGATGCCCTCGACCATCCAGGACGCCGACTTCTCCACGACTTCACCGCGGTTGATGTAGTCTTCGAGGATCGAGCCGACGGGATCTGCCAAAATCAGTTCCGTGGAAGGCGATGCGGACGCAAAGCAACGCGACAGGCCGGTCATCGTGCCGGACGAGCCGCAACCGAACACGACGGCATCGACGCCACCGAACGCGGCCATCTGGCTCAAAATTTCCGGGCCCGTGCCGAACTCATGCGCCGCCGGATTGTCCGGGTTGCCGAATTGATTGATGAAGTACGCGCCAGGGGTTTCGTCGGCGATGGTTTTCGCGAGGTCCTGGTAGTACTCGGGATGCCCCTTCGCCACGTCGGAGCGTGTCAAAACAACTTCCGCACCCATGGCTTTGAGGTTGAAAATTTTCTCGCGGGACATTTTGTCAGGGACAACCAAAATCAGCTTGTACCCCTTGGCCTGGGCAACAAGCGCAAGACCCAGTCCGGTATTGCCGGCGGTGCCTTCGACGAGGGTGTCGCCAGGCTTGATGTCCCCGCGCTTCTCCGCCTGTTCGATCATGCTCAGGCCGATGCGGTCCTTGATCGAGCCGCCGGGGTTCTGCGATTCGAGCTTGAGGAACAGCTTGCACGGGCCGGCGTCCAGGTTTTGGGCCTGGATGATGGGCGTATTGCCGATCAGTTCGAGCACGGATTGATGAACGGGCATGATTCTCCGACGGGCGGTCGATGTATGGACTTAACCGTTAATTTTAAACCAGATACTTGCTAGTTGTTAGGAAAACTTAGTTTCTGTAAGGCGTTGGGGATTTAAGTTCACCGATTCATGAGGCAACATTTCTTGTACTTTTTTCCTGACCCGCAATGGCACAGGTCATTTCGTCCAATATTTTTGCCATTAATTTGAGGGCGAGACTTGGGGAGGTTCGGTGCATCGTCGAAGACGGAGGATTCGTCAGCATCGGGCGCCACCTCCATTACAGAAGCGCCACTGCAACGTGCATGAGGGACGTTAGGAATCGGCGGTTGGTAGGAATAATCGGAATCCAAGGAGTAAAGCAATTCCGCCGCAATCTGGCGCATCGTAGGTAGAACTAGATCAGGAGAATGGATCATGGTCTTGCCAGAAGGAAGCTGAGTGACGGTACCTGACGTTTGATTGCGAATGGAATCAAATTGGGTGTCAAGTTTCGGGTCGACGTGGGCTCCCCCCTCCTTGTTGGCTAGATAGATGCATACGTCCTTTCGCGAAAACTCAGCACCGTTTCGATCGATCAGCACCACACCATCCCACCAGTTATCGAATGTCGTTCCGCGTAGCTCAGGTCCACGCATCCCGAATGCCTGAGTTCTCGGAGGGGTTCCATCCATGAACATTACGGTTTCAAGAAGGGCTGACTGCTCCATTTTGTTTCGATCATCAAGTGGAATAGCCGTGTCAATGAAGGTCCCTGCTTTCATCGCCGCCTGCCTGAGGAGGGAGGTCGAATTCTTCGTGTCATGGACGAGGACGCGAACAGTTGTAGCCAGACGCTTGGCTTCTCCTTCGAATCCGTTGTCAAAAGATCGGCAGGAAAGATCTAGGAATCGTAGTTGTTCGGGGATTAGGGCTTTGGATTGTGCGGCAGATCGATGAGTCAAGTCGTTACCTTATTTCTGGTTTTCGCGTATCTTACCGCTCTTATTCGTTCCAGAAAATTTTTTGTGGCAAATGACAAGCGAGTCTTGAGTTCTTTTCACTCTTACTGATGTTTTTACCGTTTGGTGAAATCCCTGTAGACAATTAAAAGCCGCCCTCGGTTGGGGCGGCTCTGTGTGTCATGCAGACGGGGCGCGGGGTCAGGCGCTCTCAAAAATCTGCAGCAATTTCTCCTTGGTCGCGAGCTTTTCGCGCTTCATTTCGCTCATCGTCAGGTCATCGATGCCATTGATGCCTTGGTCGGATCGACGCAGTTTTTTGTCGAGGTATTGATGTCGTTCGAGGAGTTCCTTGAACTCGGGATTGCTTTGCTTAAGTGCCTCGACGGCGGCCTGCTGCGACTGATCATCAAACATATGTTGAACCTCCTAATGCTTTGGTTGCCGGGCCCGTCGGGTTTTCCGCAGCCCGTCAATTTACGCTACGCCATTGTTGAGTTGCGCGCAACTGGTCTAACGGGTTGCTAACGTTCGCGGTTCGGGGGTGTTTCGGCAGCTGGCGTGGGGATGTCGAAAAACGGCCTTTTGTCGTTTGTTGCGGCGGGCGCAACTTTTTGCAAAAGGACCGTTTTAGTTCTGGCCAACGTGCGACTAGCCACCCGGCAGCCGCACACGGAGCGCCTTAAGGGTTGGCGATGATGACTTCGACGCGTTTGTTTTTCCAGCGGCCGGCTGCGGTGGCGACGTCAGCGACGGGCGCCGATCCGCCGAGGCCCTTCGCGGTCAGGCGCGCGGCTGGCACACCGCCGGACTTCAGTGCCGCCAACACAGCTTCAGCACGCGCGGCAGACAACGGCGAGGACGTCGCGTCGGTGTGGCCGAGGACGGAGATGGCGCCGCCGGTGGTGATTTTGATGTATTCCGTCAGTGCCTTCAGTTGCGATTTGCCTGCAGCGGAGAGGGTCGAGCCCGTTGCGGCGGAGAACGCGTCGCCGGACAAGGTAAACACTTCACCGCGGGAGTCGAAGATGGACGACGGGAGTTTCGTGCCAGCGACGAGTTCGGCTTCCTGGCGCGCGAGCTTCAGGTCGGCCATGCGGGCGGCGGAGGCTTGCGTCGTGGCGGCCTTCTCGATTTGGTCGAGGGCGGCTTGGGCGCGCGCGGCGTCCTCGCGCTGCTTGCGCAACTCCTCCTCGCGGTTGGCGGCTTCGATGCGCAGGCGTTCGTTTTCGGCGGCGATGCGGGCGTTTTCGCGGCGTTGCAATTCCAGCGACAAGTCAGCAATCTCGCGGTCCATGGCGACGACGTTCGCGTCCAGCAACTGAGTGCGGGCGGCGGTTTCGGCGATTTTGACGCGGGTTTCGGCGATGTACAAAGCGTGGAGCTTCAGGTCGCGCGACCGGGTATTTTCCAAGGCCGTAATCGCGGACGAAGCTTGCGCACGCTCAAAACGCGCCAACCCATTAAACCGCGAGTCGCTATCCAGCTGCGACAAACGCATGCGCAACGTGGCTTCGGGGCTCAACGTCATGGCGGTGGGTGTGGCGGTTTGCGCGAACGCGGGCGCGGCGATCAACAATGCGGCACAGAGGATTCCCCGCTTCATGGCGCACCCCCTTCCAACTTCGCACGCAATTCGGCGAGTTGTTTGGCGCGGGCTTCCGCATCATTGGCCTTCACTTGGGCGATGGCTTGCGCGTACGCGAGGTCGGCAGCGGCGGCGGCTCGATTCAAAAGAGGACGTGCGTCGGTTTCGTTGCCTTTTTTCAGGGCTGCATCGGCCTGCGAATAATACCCGCGGGCTTCATCCAGCGTGGCGGGGGCGAACTGGGTGGCGTCGGCGTTCACGGCGCGGTCAAGCGCGATCTTCGCGGCGTCGAGCTCCTCGGTCGGTGGCGGCAACGTGGCACAGCCTGCCATCATTGCGGCGGTAAATATTCCTGTCAAAACCAATTTCTTCATCATGCTGCATCCGGCTGATTGTCGGGGTGGGCTTTCACGAACGATTCCAATTCCGCGCACTGCGCATCGATCCGCACGAGGTTGGGATACGGGCTCAAATCGAGCTCCCAGCGGCGGGCGTTGTACATCTGCGGAACGAGAAAACACTCCGCCATACTAACCGTCTCTCCCACACAGTAGGCTGAATCGCGCACCTGCGTCTCCAGGGCCTTGAACGTCAGCGCCATCCACTCGCGGCTCCATTCTGCTTTATCCGCGCCAAGCTCGGCCACTTTATTCAGCACTCTGAGGTTCCCCAGCGGCGCAATCTCACACGCAATCGCATCCGCGAATGCGCGTACTCTCGCTCTCTCCAAAAAACTCTCCGGCAACAACCGCGTCCTCTCCGGATACGCTTCCTCCAGGTACTCGATGATCGCGCCACTCTGCGTCAGGACGTTCTCACCGTCGATTAAAGTCGGCAACAACTGCTGCGCATTCAGCCGCGCGTATTCCTCGGAGTGATGCTCGCCGCCGTTGTTCACCAGGTGCACGACCTTGTTCTCGTACGCCAGCTCTTTCAAATTCAGCGCAATCCGCACGCGATAACTCGCACTGCTGCGCCAATATCCATACAGTTCGATCATCCCTCTATCTTAACGTAGGGCACTTTCTCCTTCATTGATTCCAAAAACTCCACTCTCACCTCAAACCCACACGCATTCGCATACTTCTCCAGCGCGTTGAGTGTAATGTGCGCGCGTGCGCCATTTTCCATGCGGTGAATCGTCGAACGCTCAACGCGCATCCGCTGGGCGAGTTGCGCGACCGTCATGCCGGCGCGTAGGCGGAGTTGGGTCAGCTGGGTTTTTGCCTCCGCGGCGCCGCTCTTCTCCGGCGTCACGGCTTCGCGCACGAGTCGCCCGTATCCCGTTCGCGTTCGCCAGGTGTGCCACGCCTTCTTGCGCTCCCACGCGGCCCGCCTGCGCATCCAGTATTCGCGGATTTCGTCTTGGCGTATTTGGTGGGGCTTTCGCATGGTTTAGTGTGGCGCGGCATGATGCGGTTGTGCTATCGGAGTTTTGCGACACGGCGTGTCGGAATTCGTCGCCCCGTCGAGTAGGACTGTCGAAAAACGTCCTTTTGTCATTTGTTGCGTGCGGCGCAACTTTTCGCAAAGGATGGTTTCGCGAGCCAGTCCCGCACTCGCGACGATCGAAAAACGTCCTTTTGTCATTTGTTGCGTGCGGCGCAACTTTTTGTAAAACGACGTTTTTCGATATCCGCAGCCGACTGCTATGCTCAACAACATGACGACGATCATTATGCGCAATGGGACTGTGTTTGATGGCTCCACCAACGAGCCGACGATCGGCGACGTCACGATCCAGGACGGCCGCATCATCGCCAACGGTCCGGAGGCTGACGAGGTCATCGACTGCACGGGGAAGTGGATCATGCCTGGCTTCATCGACATCCACACGCATTACGATGCGGAGGTGCTGCTCGCGCCGAATGTGGCGGCGTATGTTGGGCACAGTGATTTGCGGACGGCGGTGATGGGGTTGAGCCGGGCGACGGACGGCAGCATCAAGCCGACGGCGGACGAGATGGCGGACATGGAAGCGAAGCTGCACGAGGCGATCGACGCGGGGCTGCTGGGGATGTCGGGGATGACGAATCCGTGGGACAAAGTCGACGGCGACCGCGAGCGTTCAAAATCACTCCCATCCACATATGCGACGTGGCGCGAGTATCGGCGGCTGCACAAGGTGTTGCGTGACAGGGGCGCGATCCTCCAATCGGCACCGAATCTCAACAACCCACTCAACGCCGTGTTTTACATGTTCACCTCGGCGACGATGGGGTTGCGGCGCGCGCTGAAGACGACGCTGATCACGCTGATGGACATCAAGGCAAAACCCGGCCAAGACAAGCTCGGACTTTTTGCCACGAATTTATTCAACCGCGTGCTCGGGGCGAATTTCCGCTGGCAGGCGCTCCCGCAGCCGTTCCAGGTGTATGCGGATGGGATCGATTTCATTATTTTTGAGGAGTTTCCGGCGGGGGAGGCGGCGCTGCATTTGAAGCAGGATTTTGACCGGAATCGTCTGTTCGCCGATCCCGTTTTTCGCGACAAATTCAAAAAAGACTACTCTCGCCGTTGGGGCGGCCGGTGTGGCAGCGTGATTTTGGCGATGCGCGGATTACTGCGTTGGCCGCTGCGGATCTCGGCGTCTACGCCGAAGCGCCGTTCGAGGTGATGGGCGGCATGTCGCGGATGGTGAATCGCAACGACGGTGTGGTGTCTTTGGTGATGGTGAACGGTCGCGTGGCGTTTCGCGATGACGCAGCTGAGGATCTCGGTGCCGGACGCTTCCTGCGGCGGACGAGTATCTAGTCGGCGTCGGCGGCGTCATCGAAAAACGTCGTTTTGTCATTTGTTGCGCCGGACGCAACTTTTCGTAAAAGAAGAATTTCGACTGTCGCCAACGAAGCGCGCAAAAAAAACACCCGCACGAAGCGGGTGTTTTCGACAACCGAACCGAAGTGAATTAACGCTTCGAGAACTGCGTTGCGCGGCGAGCCTTGTGGAGGCCGACCTTCTTACGTTCGACTTCACGTGCGTCGCGGGTCATGAAACCGGCGGTGCGCAGAGGAGCCTTCAGGGTTTCGTCGTATTCGACCAGAGCGCGGGCGATGCCGAGGCGGATCGCGCCAGCTTGACCCGTCGTGCCGCCACCGGTGGTGGTGACGAGGATGTCGAAGTTGTCGGTGTTCTGCGTCAATTCCAGTGGCTGACGCACGATCATGCGTGCAGTTTCGCGACCGAAGAACTCGTCCAGTGGACGGCCATTGACGGAGATGTTGCCCGAACCCTTACGCAAAAAAACGCGTGCGGTCGAGGACTTGCGGCGGCCAGTGCCGTAATTCTGAGAAAGTGCCATGACTTAAATATCCAAAACTTGTGGTTGTTGCGCAGCATGCGGATGTTCCGAACCTGCGTAAACCTTGAGCTTGCGGTACATTGCGCGGCCCAGTGGATTTTTTGGCAACATGCCCTTCACCGCAGTCTCAATGACTTGTTCCGGGTGACGCTCGAGCGCCTGTGCCAAGTTCTCCGTCTTCAGGTTACCGATGTAACCGGTGAAGCGGTGATACTTCTTGTCTTGCAGCTTGTTACCGGTAACTGCGATCTTCTCTGCGTTGATGACAACCAGATAGTCGCCCGTGTCAACGTGCGGCGTGTAGACAGGCTTATGCTTGCCACGCAGACGACGAGCGAGTTCGGACGCGAGACGGCCCAAAGTCTTGTCAGTTGCGTCGACGATGTACCAGTCGCGTTGGACGGTCTCGTTCTTGGCGCTGAAAGTTTTCATGCGAATAACCTAAAAAATAGCTCGAAACACGCGGCTTAAACGGGCAGAAAGCCGGCAATTTCAGTAAAAAAGATCCCGCAGGCAGTCTGGGTCCGCCTACAAAATCGGTGAGAAAGGTTGACGATGATAACGCGTATTTTCCGCCCGCGCAACTCCCCGCCCGCAATTTCTCACTTATTCGCCGTTATTGAGCCTCAAAGTTATACTTCTCTCATCGTTACCTCATAGTCAATTTCATGTCTGGTCGTTCACTGTCCGTTGTTGATCGAGTGTTGGTTGAAGCGCAGCGGGCTTTATCCACTGTCGCAGGTTCGCCGCGTGCTGAGCGGGAAAATCCTGGTTTCGCCGACGAAATGCCCTCGTTGTCCGACGAAGAGCGCACTCACGCCGCCGGCTTGATGCGAATCAATCACGTGGGTGAGGTTTGTGCGCAGGCCCTCTACTGCGGTCAGGCGTTGGTCGCGCGTGATGCCGCGACTCGTGCGCACTTGCTGCACGCCGCGCAGGAGGAGACCGATCATCTCGCGTGGTGCGCTTCCCGTTTGCGTGAGCTCGACGCGCGCCCTTCTCTCTTCAACCCTCTGTGGTACGCGGGCTCGTTCGGCATCGGGTTGCTCGCCGGTTTGCGCGGCGACGGTTACAACCTGGGCTTCGTCGTCGAGACGGAGCGCCAAGTCGAGGCGCATCTCGAGGAGCACCTGGTGTCGTTGCCAGCTGCTGACGCGCGCTCACGTTCGATTTTGTCTCAGATGAAAATCGACGAAGCGCGTCATGGTGCCGATGCGTTGCATGCCGGTGCGCGCGAGTTGCCACCGCCTCTGCCGTCAGTGATGTCATTGGCGTCGCGCGTGATGAAGGCCGTGGCGTACCGCATCTAAGCCGTGTTGCAAATGTCACAAATGCAACATTTGTGACAGCCGGAATTTTTGTGCGGAAACATTTGTAACCATTGGAAACAATTGTTTCCGCAGCGGTGGACACGTTTGTAGCCAGTGGACACAATTGTGTCCGCACATGCGCAACGAAAAAACGCCGAGCAACAAGTGCCCGGCGTTTCAAGTTTCAGGTTTCAAGTTTGTCGACGACGGGAGTCAGTCGACGAGGTTGCGGCCGGCGTAGAGCTCTTCGATTTCGCGCTTCAGGCGGGCTTCGATTTTCATGCGCTCCTTGAAGGACAGGTTGCGCGCCTTCTCTTCGAACAGATAATTGTCGAGATCAAAATCCTTCAAGTGCATCTTCGTGTGGAAGATGTTCTCCTGATAGACATTCACGTCCATCATTTCGTAGCGCGAGCGGATTGGCTTCGACAGATATTCCTGGATGGAGTTGATCTTGTGGTCGATGTAGTGTTTTTTGCCCTTGATGTCACGCGTAAAACCACGCACACGGTAATCCATCACGACGATGTCGGACTCGAGGGATTCGATGAGATAGTTCAGCGCCTTCAGTGGCGAGATGACGCCGCAGGTGGCCACGTCGATGTCAGCGCGGAAAGTGGCGATGCCATTCTCCGGGTGAGTCTCTGGGTACGTGTGGACGGTGATGTGCGACTTGTCGAGGTGAGCGACGACTGCGTCGGAAATGATTTCCTTGCCGGCGTCTGCCTTGTCGATGATCGGCTCTTCCGAAATCAGGATCGTGACCGATGCGCCTTGCGGGTCGTAATCCTGGCGCGCGATGTTGAGGATGTTCGCGCCGATGATTTCAGCAACGTCCGTCAAAATCGCCGTCAACCGATCGGCGTTATACGCTTCGTCGATGTATTCGATGTAACGCTTCCGTTCCTCTTCCGAGGCTGCGTAACAGACGTCGTAGATGTTGAACGAGAGTGCCTTGGTGAGGTTATTGAAACCTTGCAGGCGAAGACCGCGTAGAGGCTTGACCACAGTGCTATGGATCCTGATAAAAAGTAAAATTCGAAACCCGAATAGTATGACGGAATTTTGTGACTCCTTGCATGCGTTAATTATTTGTAAATAGCGAGATTGAGTCTCATTTCGCGACAAGATTGTCCCAATGCGCGTTTGAGTTTGCGCAATTTAGCGTCTATTCTTGGGGATAGTTCCGATTTCGCATCAATTTGACCTGTCCGAACCGATGTGTTCGTCCATACGGTATGCGTCGGATTTTTGTAACATGCCATCTTAGGTCCCATATCCAGTGACAGTACAGCACCGCAATAATTCCCCGCTTGTTCCGGACAATGCCACGATTGATCGTTTTCTCGCGCATTGCCACCGTCGTCGGTATCCATCGCGTACGGATATTTTCCGTCCCGGCGACCCTGCGACGACCATGTATTACATAATCTCCGGTTCGGTGAGCATCATCGCTGAAGAAAATGATGGCCGCGAATTGGTTCTCGGCTACGTTGGTCCAGGCGAGTTGGTCGGCGAACTCGGTTTGTTTATCCAGGCTGATCAGCGTGAAGTCGCGCTGCGTTCGCGCACGCCGTGCGAACTGGCCGAAATCTCGCATGAGCGATTCTACGAACTGTTGCTCACGAAGTTGGCCCCCGACGCTCCACGCCTGCTCTACGCAATCGGCGCTCAGATCTCGAACCGTTTGCTCGATACGACGCGCAAGGCCGGACGTCTGGCATTCCTCGACGTGACGGACCGCATCGTGCGCGCGTTGCATGATTTGGCGAATGAGCCTGAAGCGTTGTCGCATCCGGACGGTACACAATTGCGCGTGTCGCGTCAGGAGTTGTCGCGCCTTGTGGGCTGTTCGCGTGAAATGGCGGGCCGTGTTTTGAAAAAATTGCAGCAAGACGGCAAGCTGCACGCACGCGGCAAGACCATCGTGTTGTACGGAACGCGCTGATTTCGTGTTGCTTTGATGAGCGGCGGCCTTCGGGTCGCCGTTTTTGTTTGCGCGGGGTGTCACGATTGTGGCGTTTTGCCACAATTGGGACAGTCTGATTTCTTGCTGTGTCACCATTGTGGCGTTCTGCCACAATTGGGACAGCCGGGCTTTATCGGGGTGTTACAAAACGCTACAAAAGTAACCGTTTTGGTTGCGTTTCGGTTACCGTTGCAGCGATTTGGGGGCGCGGGGTTAGCGGGGGGTGTACTCGCGGAAGTACGGTTCGCTGATCCAGCCGGAGATGTTGGGGCCGGTGCCTTGGAGTGTTTTCATGCGGCACCATGAGCCGGCGCAACCGTTGTTTTCGACGATGCTGCCCTTCGAGACGGAGCCGACGCGTGGGTAGGAAGTGCCGGGGCCGCTGCGGACATTGAGTTGGCCATCGATGCCGGTGACGCGCCATTGGTCGGGGCCGTGTCCGCCGTCGTCTGGCACTGGTGGGTTGTTGACGACTGCAGGCGGGATGGTGATGCGCATGCGGAACGGTGCGACTTTGCCGCGGCGGCTCACGTCGGAGGTGCCTTGCTTGGCGTTGACGCGGTAGTTGATCGAGTTGTAGCCGCTGATCACGTTGGTCACGGTGGCGGAGGTGGCGCCGCGGGCGAAGGTGACGTTTTTGGTGGATTGGGCGCTGGCAGTTGGGGCTGCGGCGAGCGCGACGATAGTTGCAAGTGCGAGTGCGTTGATCGTTTTCAAGCGGACAGTGTGGCTTTCGGCGTTTCAAGTTCGCGTGTAAATCACGTCGTCATTTTGTGTGCGTCCAGCGTCGATTCACATGTCTGAGCGGTGTTGCAATTGTCACAATTGTGACATTTGTGACACGCGGGTTTTGCGGGGTGTCACGATTGTGGCAGAACGCCACAATTGGGACAGTGCCGTTAATTGCGATCGCCCAGTCGCGAGCGGCGGCTTAGACGCGGTCGCCGGCGCGGCCGTGCGCGCCCCACCAAACGATCGGTGTGCCGGCAGGCAAAGCGCGGCGGAAGTCGTCGACCGAGGAGGACTTCGGATTGACGATGACGGGGTGTGCGGCGGCGAGTGCTAACGGCAAGTCGGCGAAGGAGTCGGTGTAGGCGATGTCGATCGGTGCGTCGTAACCGTGGGCGCGCATCATGACGAGTTTGTTTTCGTTGTGGCAATGCTGGATCGCGTGCATCCCGCCGAGGATGGGACCGAGGATGGTGCCGATGACGGGGATTTTTTCCTGGGTGACTTCACGCATCAACTTGCGGGCGAGTTCGGTTGGTGCGCCGGTCGCGACGATGACGGTGTCACCTGCGGCGAGATGTTCGTTGAACTGCGCCAACGCGATGGGCATGAAAAGTTTTCGCAGGTCTGAAATGTTCTCGTCGACGTAAAGATCGATCGTGCGATTCACTTCGGCTTCGTCGTGCAGGCCGAGCGTGCCGATCCAGACAAACACCGAGATGCCATAGCGACGTGTTGGGATAAATGCGATGAGTGGTGCGGCGAGTGGCGCGACCAAAACCGCAAGCAATACACGCCACCGAGAACGTTGGATCAGCCACTTGACGAGCTTCGTCCCGGAGTCCGCATCAAACAACGTGTGGTCAAAATCAAACACAACAAACTTCACATCACTCTCCCATGAAGCGCTTGAGCGCCTCGACCGGATTGCGTTCGCGTATCAACACATCACCGAGCAACATCGCGCGTGGCGAGACGCGGTCGTAGACGACGGCGATGCGATCCGATGGAACTTGTTCGATCAACGTGTCATCGGATGCATTTACGCCGATCAACGTCGCATCGGTTTGCACGGCGCGTTCGAGTTCGTCCATCGATGTCACTTCGACGAGCACATCCATCCCGAGATCTTGCGTGAGGTTCGAAAGATCCACCATCTGCACATCATCAAGCAGTGACACGTTCAACGCGATGCAGTCAGCACCCATCGTGCGCGCTTCGTAAATTTGATACGGATCGATGATGTAATCGCGACGCATCAATGGCAACGAACACGCATCACGTGCAGCAGATAAGTTTGCATTGGAACCACCGAGAAAATCCGTATCCGTCACGATGCTCAACGCCGTCGCACCGTTGTCTGCGAATGCACGCGCCAACGATGGATCTTTCAACTCGACGATGATGGCGCGTGGCGTGCGTTCGATGACATCGACGAAGCCGCGTGTTTCGGCGCGCAATGATTCGGCGCGCGAACGCAACGTCTCGAGAGGACGGATGCGCGAACGCTTTTCGATTTCGGCGAGCTTGGCTTCAACGATGCTCATGTGAGGTCCAGGAAATTTTTTAGCAGTGCATGTCCATGCTCAGTCAAAATCGACTCCGGATGAAACTGCACACCGTGGATGGGAAATTCGACGTGCTGCAATCCCATGATCAAGTCATCTTCATTCCACGCGGTGATGCGCAACGACGACGGAAATGTTTCGCGGTCGACGACGAGCGAGTGATAACGCGTGGCGGTGTACGGCGATGGCAAGTTTGCGAAGACGCTCGAGGAGTCGTGGAAAATCTGCGTGGTTTTGCCATGGATCGCTTCAGGCGCGCGGACAACATTCCCGCCAAAAACCTGCCCCATCGCCTGATGTCCCAAACACACGCCGAGCATCGGGATGGTGGGTCCAAGTTCGCGGATGACTTGCAAAGAAATGCCGGCTTCATTCGGTGTGCAAGGTCCCGGCGAAATCACGATGCCTTGCGGTGCACGCGCGGCAATTTGTTCAACGGTGATTTCATCATTGCGAACGACATCCACCTCCGCGCCCAACATCTGCAAGTACTGCACGAGGTTGTACGTAAAGGAATCGTAGTTGTCGATCATGAGAATGGACATGAGCGGTATTTTAGCTTTTTCACCGACTAATAACGGCGATGGCGCTATGTTCGAGTAAAACGGTAAGGAGAATCAGTCATGAAAGCCCGACACGTTTATCTCGCCAATGATCTGCCAGCGGCAAGGCAGGCGATGTCCATCGCGCGCTCGTCCGGCATTGCGGACAGTGACATTGGATTGATCGCGCGCAGTGATATCGAAGAGTTCAAAATCCACGACCGCCGCAAGGAAGCCGACTCCGATTTGATTCCTGCGTTGAAGCGCGGGTTGCTTTTGGGTGCTGCGGCCGGCATCGTCGTTGCGGTCTTGATGGGACTCACATGGGAAGTTGGCGCAAGCTGGCCGATGATCATTCTCGGCGGCGCCGTTGGTGGTGCAATGGTCGGTGGTCTTGGTTCCATGCTCACCGGCGCATCCATGCCGATCCAATCCGCCAGAAATATGCAAAGGAAATCGACGCCGGCAAAATTCTCGTCATCGTCGACGGTGAGCGGGATGACTTGGTTCGTCTCGCAACCCAAATGGATGCGCACGGTGTGCGTCAGTTGTCCTATGAGGCGCTTTCCGTCGCGACGTGATGCGTACGCTGCAATAGTGCGAAGTACAGCAGCGGAATGACGACCAAGGTCAGCACCGTGCTTACGAGGATCCCGAAGATCAGCGAGATCGCAAGGCCATTGAAGATCGGGTCATCCAGGATGAAGAATGCACCGAGCATTGCCGCCAGTCCGGTCAACGCGATCGGCTTTGCGCGTACCGCGCATGCATCCACGACCGCTTCGATCAACGGTACGCCACGCGCGGTTTCCTGATTGATGAAGTCCACAAGCAAAATTGAATTGCGCACGATGATGCCTGCCAGCGCAATCATCCCGATCATGCTAGTCGCGGTGAATTGCTTGCCGAGCAATGCATGCCCCGGCATCACGCCAATCAAGGTCAACGGAATCGGTGCCATGATCACCAGCGGCACGAGGTAGCTGCGGAACTGCGCAACCACGAGCAGATAGATCAACACCATGCCGGCTGCATAAGCGATGCCCATGTCGCGGAACGTCTCGTACGTGATCTGCCACTCGCCATCCCACTTTACCGAGTAACGGCTCGTATCCTGCGGTGGTGAGATGAATGTTTGTTCGATGGTTTGACCGTTGATCTTGCGATCGTTGATCTGACTGACCATCGAGAACATGCCGTAGAGTGGACTGTCGAGCGCGCCGGCTTCGTCACCCATCACGTAAACGACGGGCAACAAATCCTTGTGATAGATGGCGGCGTCCCAGGGTTGTTTTAAGACCGTCACCAATTCCGACAACGGCACCAGTTGGCCCGTTGTGCCGCGGACTTTTACGCCGAGTATTCCTGCATCACTCGATTGATCCTGCGCCGAGAGGCGCAAACGAACCGGGCGCACATACTTCGAACGGCCATCCATGATTTGCGTGGCGTCACTGCCCCTCACACTGGCCGCAATGGCTTCCGTGATGCTCGCCTGTGCGACACCCAGGCGCGCTGCGCGTTCGCGGTCCACGACAACGACATCGCGTGTTCCGTTGGATTCCACGGTGGTATCGATGTCGACAATGCCTTCGGTCTTTCGGAAAAAATCTTTCTCAATCGCCAGCGCCATCTCGCGCTGTCCCTGCATCGTGGGCCCATAAACTTCAGCAACCAAGGGCGACAGCACCGGTGGGCCGGGTGGAACCTCGACGACTTTGACGGATGCGCCGTACTTTTCGCCGAGCTTGGCGAGCGCCGGACGCATCGCGCGTGCGATGTCATGGCTTTGCCGGTCGCGGTGATGCTTATCCACGAGGTTGACTTGCAAGTCGGCCACATTACTGCCGCTGCGCAGGAAGTACTGACGCACGAGTCCATTGAAGTTCATCGGCGCGGACGTTCCCGCATAGCCCTGATAATCGAGCACTTCCGGAATGGTGCTGATGTTTGCGGCGAGTTCGCTGAGCAATGCATTGGTGGACTGCAATGTGCTGCCTTCCGGCATGTCCACGACGACTTGAATTTCCGACTTGTTGTCGAACGGCAGCATCTTTAACACGACCAACTTCACGACGGCAAGCGACGCCGCGAGCGCCACCAAGCCAATGATCCCCGCAAAAAGCCACTGCCTTCTCTTCGCCGCCGCGTCTCCGCTGAGGAATGGCAGCATGACTCGGTTAAAAAATCGCTTCAGCTTAGAGTCTTCGGCATGTGCACCGTCAGCATGATCACCGACGTGGCGTTTCAGCAACTTCAACGACAGCCATGGCGTGACGATCAATGCGATGGCGAGTGAGATCAACATGCCGACGGATGCATTGATCGGGATGGGTCGCATGTACGGCCCCATCAAACCGGTCACGAAGGCCATCGGCATCAATGCGGCGATGACGGTAAACGTTGCGAGAATCGTTGGACCACCGACTTCATCGACAGCCAACGGAATCGACTCGCGCAATGAGCGCCCATCGAGCGCCATGTGGCGGTGGATGTTTTCGACGACGACGATGGCATCGTCGACCAGAATGCCAATCGAAAAAATCAACGCAAACAACGACACGCGGTTGAGCGTAAAGCCCATCACTTTCGATGCGAACAACGTCAACGCCAACGTCAGTACGACGGCCGTGCCCACGACGATTGCTTCACGCCAACCCAATGCGAGCAAAACGAGTAACACCACCGATGACGTTGCAAAAATCAGCTTGGTGATCAGCTTCTGCGCCTTGTCACTTGCCGTTGCGCCATAGTCGCGGGTGACGGTCACATGCATGCCATCCGGAATCAACTCCCCGCGCAATTGCTGCACGCGTGCATTGACCGTTTGCGTGATGTCAGAGGCGTTGGCACCGGGCTTTTTGGCGATTGCAATTGTCACGGCCGGTGCCGTACCTAATGCAGGACCACTCCTTCCTTTCGGTGCACCATGCCAAACATAGTTCGTCGCAAGGTCGGCACCATCATGCACGATTCCGACATCAGACAAAATCAACGGTTTGCCACCCTGCATCCCGACAACGAGGTTTGCAACATCATCGGCACTCGCGAGGAAGGTTCCGGCGGTGATGGGTGTTGCGGTATTGGCGCCGATTTTTTCACCGGCTTGCTGCACAACGTTTGCGGCACGTAACGCCGCACTGAGATCGCTGATGGTCAATCCGTAACTCGCAAGCTTTGAGCCATCAAGCGTCACGCCAACCACACGTGTCGGTGCACCAATGGTATAAACATCACGTGTGCCAGGGATACGTTTGAGATCGGCTTCGAGTGTATGCGCAACTTCCGCAAGCGCGGTCGAGTCTGTATTCGGAGAATCGGACCACAACGTCAATGCCATCACCGGCACATCATCGATGCCCTTGGGCTTGACCAGTGGCTGCCCAATGCCAGCACCTTGCGGCAACGCATCCATGTTCGAAAAAACCTGGTTATACAACCGCACCAACGCCGGCTGGCGTTCAACGCCCACCGTAAACTCAACCGTGAGAACCGCCATGCCCGGTTGGCTCACGGAGTAGACATGCTTGACGCCTTCGACTTCGGAAAGCTTCTGCTCGAGGGGTGTTGCGACGAGCTGCTCAACGTCACGCGCACTTGCACCTTGAAACGGCACCATGACATTCGCCATCGTGACGTCAATTTGCGGTTCTTCTTCGCGGGGCGTGATCACGACTGCCAGAATGCCCAGGAGCAATCCCATTACGGCAATGATCGGTGTTAATGGATTCTGCAAAAACGCCTTCGCAATGCGCCCGGAAATCCCCAGCTTCTCGCTCATCCGTCAGCCCGCCTTCGTTGCCCGTTGCTTCTGGATCCACTGCATGGCGGCGGTTGGATCGAGCACGATTTTTTCACCGCGTTGCAATCCAGCCAGCACGTCGACATTCCCTTCGATCTCGTTGCCGATGCGTATTTGGCGCAACAACACTTCATTGCCACTCATCACGTATACGGCGGTCAATTCACCCCGCTGCACGAGCGCGCTGTTCGGTATCCGAATGTTGCCCTGCATCGCGACATTGTCATTGGCTGCAAACGGAAAAATCACTTTCGCCGTTTCACCCGGAGTTGGCGCCATTGCAATGGTTGGCAATTCAACGCGGACGGTCACGCTGTGCGTCGCGACATCGGCGGTGGGATACACGATCACTCGTGTCGCGGCGACAACTTCGCCATTGGCAAGTTGGACATTCGCTTGCCCGGATTGCTTGATCATAGCCGCCTGGCTCTGCGGCACCATCACTTCGATGCGCAACGCGCCCGGTGCGTACAACGTCATCAACGGCTGACCCGGAGCAACAGACTCGCCGGGCTCAACGAGACGCTTCGCAACAACGCCGGAGAACGGCGCGCGCACAATGGTGTAGTTGGTTTGCTGTGCGGCTTGCGTCACCTGCGCACGGGCTGCATCGCGTGCCGCCATCGCTGCATCGCGGGAAGCGCGCGCATTATCGATCTGCGCGCGAGCGACATACTGACCGGCACCGAGGGCGGCGAAGCGTTGGTAGTTCTTCTCGGCTTCGATCGCTTGCGCTTCAGCAGCTCGTAACTGCGCTCGCGCGGTGTTCGTTCCCGCTTGCTGTTCGACTGCAGAGAGACGCACGAGCACCGCACCTGCGGGAACGCGCGAGTTCACATCGGCGAGCACTTGCGTGACACGTCCACTCGTCTGTGCTGTCAGATCCGCCTGTTGAACGGCTTCAATGACGCCATCCCATCCACGTGACGGTGCCGCTTGATCCGCCGCCACAACTAGCGTCGCGAACTTCGGAGGTGCGGCTTCCTGAGTGACAGGCATTTCACCCGAGCATGCGAGCAGGCCAAGTGACAATGCGACGGCGATCGACAGGCGTTTCATTCAAGCATCAGTCCTTGATCAAGCCGAGCTTGCGCATGGCAATGGCCGCGGGACAGAAGCCCGTGAACGCCGCTTGAAACAAGTTCAATCCGATGAAGACAGTCAGCCAAAACCAGTTCGGACTCACAAACTTCGTCAGTAAAACACTGACGATGATCATCACTCCTGCGAATGCCATGATGGCGCGTTCGGTTTTCATCTCGATTCTTCCTTTATTTGTGATCTTTCAGGCGCTCAATGCCGAGCAAGCTGAGAATGTATTTCTCGTAGATGGGTTCGGAGGTGCCGTGACGCATTTTGTAAAGGAAGTACTTTTCAAAACCGATCTTCGCGACGTGCACCCATTTGCCGATCTTCGTCCACGTAACATTGCGCGGTGGAATCTGCGGTAGCGCGACGAATGCGGCACCGGTATCGCCCATGTCCGCGAGGCACACCGCGTTCCAGGTGCCTTCGTAATCCGCTGGCTTGCCTTCGAGTTCGGCTTTGATGTTCTTGACGATTGTCGTGACCATCGATTCGATCATGAAGCCGGTCTTCGGCGCACCGGTTGGTACCGGCGTCACTTCAACCGGCGGAATCGCCACGCAAACACCTGCTGCGAAAATACTCGGATACTTCGGACTGCGCTGATGCTTGTCGACGATGACGAAGCCGCGGGGATTATTCAAGCCTTCGACAGCCGCAACGGCATCCACGCCTTTGAATGCCGGCAACAGCATTGCGAACTTGAATGGCACAGTGTGTGCGTCCGTCGCGTTGCCTTTCAAATCAAATTGCTGCACGTCCATTTCGCCTTCGCGAACTTCGGTGACCTTCGCATTTTCGTACCACTTGATGTGACGTTGGCGCAGCTCGGATTCCATCAACGACTTGGAATCGCCGACTCCGCCCAGTCCCAGATGTCCGATGTAGGGTTCGGCCGTGACGAACGTCATCGGAACTTTGTCGCGGATCTTACGGCGTCGCAGATCAGCATCCAAAATCATCGCGAATTCGTACGCGGGACCGTAGCAACTTGCGCCTTGCACCGCACCGATGACGATGGGACCCGGATTCCCCACGAACTTCTGATATTCCGTCCATGCCTCAGCGGCGTGCGGCGTGGTGCAAACCGATTGCGTGAAACCCGTTGGACCCAGTCCCGGCACTTCATCGAACGCGAGCTTCGGTCCAGTGCAGATCAGCAGATAGTCATACTCAAGCGCCGTCCCATCACCTGTGGTCACGCGTTTGTGGTCGGCATCAATCTGAGTGATGCCGTCGCCGCGGTAATCGATATTTTTCTTCGAGACATGCTCTGCAACGGGAACGGTGATGTCTTCGAACTTGCGCCAACCGACCGCGAGCCACGGGTTGGACGGCGTGAAACCGAACACATCGCCAACGCCGAACAGCGTAATTTCGTGGTTCTTGCCTAACTGATCCCGCAGCTCATACGCGGCACTCATGCCACCGAGACCTGCGCCCATTACGACAAACCTAGCCATGACTGAAAACCCTTAGGAATTGACGGCCCAAGCGACCGTTTTATTTATATTAGTATTTTCTTATATTAGTGTCAAGTGATATACTGCCAAAATGGAACGTTCAATTAATCCGGAAGACCTTCGCGAACATGCGGGCGAGGCGACTCGTTTGCTGAAGGCGTTGGCGAATCACCAGCGGCTGATGATTCTGTGTCTGCTCGCCGATCAGGACATGAATGTTAGCGAGCTCAACGATCGCCTGGATCTGAGTCAGTCGGCGCTGTCGCAGCATCTTGCCGTGTTGCGCCGGGATGGTTTGGTGACGACTCGACGTGACGCGCAGTCGATCACATACTCTGTTGTGGATGGTGCGGCCAAAAACATTCTCCACGTCCTCCACGATTCCTTCTGCGGACAGTCAACGAACGGAGCTTGCGAAACATGAGTATCGAGATTGAAAGTTTTTTCCATACGCCCACTGGCACGTGGACTTACGTGGTGCACGATGGTGTCGATGCGGTCGTCATTGATCCGGTGCTCGATTACGATCACAAGTCCGGCGCGATTTCGATCGAGAGCATTGCCCTGGTGCGCTCGTATTTGGAATCACATGACTTAAAGTTGCGCCGCATTCTCGAAACGCATGCGCACGCCGATCACTTGTCAGGCGCGCAGTTGATGCGTGATGACGATGATGTCTCGATTGGCATCGGTGCCGGCATTCGTGATGTCCAGAAATACTTTGGCGATGTTTTTGAATTCGATGACGCGATGCTGCGTGATGTGTTCGACGAGGAATATCGTGATGGTGAAGTGATTACTGCGGGTTCGTTGCAATTCGAAGTTCTCGCAACACCGGGTCACACGTCCGACAGTTTGAGTTATCGCATTGGCGACAATGTGTTCATCGGTGATACGTTGTTTGCGCCCGACGTTGGCACGGCGCGTTGTGATTTCCCGGGTGGTTCAGTTGATGCACTTTACGCATCGATCCAACGGCTTTATGCATTAGGCGATGACGTCGTGTTGTGGTTGTGCCATGACTATCCCGTCGATGGCCGCGCGCCCATCTCTCACATCACGGTGCGCGAGTCGAAGCTCAATAACAAAATGCTCAACGCCTTCGACACGTTGGAAGACTTCGCCGAACGCCGGCGCGCGCGTGACGCGAACTTACCTGCACCGAACTTGCTCTACCCTGCGTTGCAGGTGAACATTCGCGGTGGGCGGTTGCCGATGCCGACGTCGGATGGACGGATCTTCCTGCGGACGCCGATCCGCATTGACGCTTAGCGAAGTGCGGCTTCGATCCAGCTGACGATTTCCGGATAACGGAGCGCGCCGCTGCGGCGTGCGATCTCCTTGCCTTCGCGGAAAATCACCATCGTCGGAATGCTGCGGATGTCATAGCGATTGCCGAGTTCGGGATGCGCTTCGGTGTCGACCTTCGCCGTACGGATTTTCGGCTCGAGCAACTTCGTCGCATGTTCGAACTGCGGCGCCATCACTTTGCAGGGTCCGCACCAAGGCGCCCAAAAATCCACCACCACCGGAATCGTCGTCTTCAGGACATGTTGCTGGAAGGTCGCTTCGTCCAGCGCCAGCGGTGTGCCACTGAACAGCGGCGCTGAGCAGGTTCCGCAGTTCGGCCCGCTGAGGACCTTCTCGCTCGGCGCGCGGTTGAGCGTATTGCATTGGCTGCAAGCGACGATAACGTTTTCACTCATAATTCATGTCGCTATTTGTGACTTCGTGCCACTGCTTGTGTGACTTTTTAATATACTCCTCGACGGCACCTTACGTCAACGTATGGTTTGTGAGGTGGGCGAGGTTTTGGTGGCAGGCTAAGTTTTCAGGGGCAAAAAAGATGAACATTTGTCCGTGGACGAATGTTCGCTTTTTTCGGAGAGTTTCGGGGAGAGTTTCAAAGGTTGAACTTGTGTCAAATGACGCAGATTCAACCTTTCAAAACGCCACAAAAAAAGAAAGCCGACCTCATTCAAGGCCGGCTCTCTTCAATATTTCCAGTGAAAAACTAGAAAGTTAGCGTTTGCGTGGTTTTGACGGTGGAGGGTTTTTCTCCTTCACGGTCGTGTTCGGACTGCGCTTTGCCTGTGCAGCGGTGACGAATTTGCCACTGATTGCGCTTCTATAAGCAGTCCTTGCGCCATTCTTACTGGCCATAAAAATTACTCCTGTGCTTTAGATTGAAATGTGTTTTCTAGGTGAGGTCACTGAAAGGACGGGTGGCGAAGGAAGCCGGCCACCCGCCTTGTCAGTCGTTACCGACGTGGAAATGATCGAATATGTCTGCGAACTCGCTCGGTTCGACCAAAGCGGAAACGAACGTAAGCACGGACAGACACACCATTTCGAATATTCATTCGCGGTCCTCGTCTAGAATCGACGCGCGCGGTCTTGCAGAAAAGCCAGAAATCTGGAATCATCAATTTGCTGAGCATTCGAATTCGGCAAATTGATTTTTCTGCGGTTTGGTAGGTGAGACGCGTCTTTCTCTCATTGCTACCCCCGGCTGGAATTTGTCCAAAGTGCTTCAACACTGGGACAAAAGTTCTAGTTTTGAAAGATCGAGCTCCGCCCGCATCGGCGGAGCTTTTTTATTTTCAGGTATCAGACTTTTTTGCGGTGCGACGGGAGCGTACTGTTCTTGGTACAGCTTGGCTCCCGCGCTCGGGAAAGCGAATTAAATCAACCGCACTTGGAGTTGCCGCAGTTCAGGCAGGTCGCGCATCCGTCCATGATGACGACGGCCTTCGCGTGGCACTTGCCGCACATGGTGGCGGATGGTGGGAACGACACGCCTTCGCCGGTGACTTCGACATCTTCGTTGCGTGGCGCGACGGCGACTTGCAACTCCGGGAAAAGATCCGGCACGACGGACTCAACTTTCTCGCGGTCTTCGAAAGCGCGGCGCTTTTCGGCCAGCAATTGCTTCTGCTGCGCTGTCAATTCCGGTGCGTGGATCAGGCCGATCGATTTCAAGTGATCTTCAACGATGTGGCCGAGCTCGGCGACGAGCGATGGCATGTAGACACCGCCCGGCTTGAAGTAACCGCCGCGTGGATCGAACACCGCCTTCATTTCGTCAACGATGAAGGTGACGTCGCCGCCCTTGCGGAACACGGCGGACATGATGCGCGTCAACGCGACGATCCATTGGAAGTGTTCCATCGACTTCGAGTTGATGAAAACTTCGAACGGACGGCGCAACTCATGCTGCGTGCCCGGATTCAACACGATGTCGTTGATGGTGATGTACATCGCGTGCTCGGAAGCGGGCGATTTCATTTTGTAAGTCGAACCAATCAAAACTTCCGGACGCTCAATGCGTTCGTGCATGTGGATGACTTCGGCCGTTGGCAACGCAGCGACTTCAGCCACTGCAGGTGCTGCAGCTTCGGCGGCCTTGGATGGATCGACGACGGAATAACCGGCGATTTTCTGGGCGATTTTAATCGTCATAAAATTAGAACTTTCCGTAATAGCCTTCTTTCAAGGCGTCAAACAAGTTAGCGGCAGTGTGCATTTCGCCGTCGTACTCAATCATTTCGTTACCCTTCACTTCCACGGTCGAGCCGTCTTCAAGTTCGAAGCGATAGGTGGTGTTCTCGAGATCCGATTCCTTCACGAGTACGCCCTGGAACGCAGCCGGGTTGAAGCGGAAGGTGGTGCAACCCTTCAAGCCCTTCTCATACGCGTAACGATAGATGTCCTTGAAATCTTCATACGGATAATCGGTTGGAACGTTTGCGGTCTTCGAGATCGAGGAGTCGATCCAGATTTGCGCGGCGGCTTGCACGTCCACGTGTTCCTTCGGCGAGATGTCGTCAGCCGAGATGAAGTAGTCAGGCAACTTGGCTTCTTCGTTTTCGGCGTATGGCATCGCCTCCGAATTGATCAACTCACGATAGGCCAGCAACTCGAAGGAGTAGACGTCGACTTTCTCTTTCGACTTCTTGCCTTCGCGAATCACGTTGCGCGAGTAGTGATGCGCGAACGAGGGTTCGATGCCGTTCGACGCGTTGTTCGCAAGCGACAACGAAATCGTGCCGGTTGGTGCGATCGAGGAATGGTGCGTAAAACGTGCGCCAACTTCTGCAAGTTCCGCGACCAGCTCCGGTGCCACTTCTGCAATTTTCTGCATGTAACGCGAGTAACGTGCGTGCAACACGCGACCCTTCACGGTGTCACCGATTTTGTAACCGTCGGCAACCATCTCAGGACGCTTGCGCAGCATGTCGGCGTCGACGGTGAAGTCTTCGTCCATGATCGGCGCAGGACCCTTCTCGCGTGCGAGTTCGAGTGCTTCTTCCCAACCGGACAATGCCATTTCGCGCGAGATCGCTTCGGTGAAGCGCGTCGATTCCGGCGAGCCGTACTTCATGCGCAACATCGTCATCGTCGAGCCAAGGCCGAGGAAGCCCATGCCGTGACGGCGCTTGCGCATGATTTCCTTGCGTTGTTCTTCGAGCGGCAAACCGTTCACTTCAACAACGTTGTCGAGCATGCGCGTGAAAACTTTCACGACTTCCTTGTATTCAGTCCAGTCAAACTCTGCATGTTCGGTGAAAGGATTCTTCACGAACTTGGTGAGATTGATCGAGCCGAGGAGACATGCGCCATATGGCGGCAAAGGCTGCTCGCCGCACGGGTTCGTCGCGCGGACGTTCTCGCAGAACCAGTTGTTGTTCATCTCGTTGACCTTATCGATCAGGATGAAACCCGGCTCCGCGAAATCATACGTGGACACCATGATCATGTCCCACAGCTTGCGCGCCTTGATGTGCGAATAAATCTTGCAAGCGACCAAACCATCTTCGCGTTGAATGTACTTATTCGCCGATGGCCATTCCTTCCAGACCACTTGCGTTGGATCATTCAAATCGACGTCGTCTTGTTCCTTCACATTGACCGGAAAAACCAACGCCCAATCCGCATCCTTCGCAACCGCGTCCATGAAGCCGTCGGTGATCAACAGCGACAAGTTGAACTGACGCAGACGACCATCTTCGCGCTTGGCCTTGATGAAATCCTTGACGTCCGGGTGCGACACATCGAACGTGCCCATCTGCGCACCACGACGACCGCCGGCGGATGAAACGGTGAAACACATTTTGTCGTAGATATCCATGAACGACATCGGACCCGAGGTGTACGCACCCGCGCCTGCAACGAACGCACCCTTCGGACGCAACGTCGAGAATTCGTAACCGATGCCGCAGCCGGCCTTCAATGTCAGACCTGCTTCCTGGACCTTCTCGAGAATGCCGACCATCGAATCTTCAATCGTGCCCGAGACCGTGCAGTTGATCGTCGAGGTGGCAGGCTTGTGGGCCAACGCACCGGCGTTCGAGGTAATGCGGCCAGCGGGGATCGCACCGCGGCGCAGCGCCCATGCAAACTTGTCTTCCCATTCCTTACGCAACTCAGGAGTGGCTTCGGATTCGGCCAGCGCCTTCGCGACACGGCGGTAGGTGCCATCGATGTCCTCATCGACCGCATCGCCATGCTTCGTCTTCAAACGGTACTTCTTATCCCAGATATCCAGCGACGCGGGTTGCAGCGGGATTTCCACGGGCTTTTCGCTAATGACGGGTTCCAAACGCAGTGAATTCATGCCGTAAACGAGCTCCAAACGGTCAATGTGATAGGTAATTTCTGAACTGAGCGGTTGATGAATAATTCACCAAAAACACTAGCTGTGGATAATTCGGTGGACAAAAACCACAATATCTAGTGGCTGAGCCGACTATTAACACTACCACTTCCGTTCCAAGTGTCAACGGTAAATCGGTGCCAAAATTGAATTTTGCATTATTCAGTTTTCTCGCCATGATGATCCGTCCAATTTCAGTAGCTCTCGCGACCATTCTTGCGATAACCGCCCCTGTGGCGCTCACCGCGCAGGCCGCATTGCCTGCCGCCGTCGCCGGTCAACAGGTGCCTTCGCTGGCTCCGATGCTCGCCAAAGTGACGCCCGCCGTCGTATCCGTACAAGCAACATCGCGCGTCCGTGTCTCACCGTTTGGGAATGATCCGGTTTTTGCGCAAATGTTCCCCGGATTGACGCAGGAACGCCAGGCACAGTCGCTCGGTTCGGGCGTGATCGTCGACGCGGAACGCGGGTTGGTCATCACGAACCACCACGTGATTGAAGGCGCGGACAACGTGTCGGTGCAGCTTTCCGATGGGCGGACCTTGAAAGCGGAGTTCGTGGGTTCGGATCCGGCGACGGACATCGCGGTGATGCGCATTCCTACCGGGAAGCTGACGGCGCTGCCACTCGGGGATTCGGCTTCGTTGCGCGTGGGCGACTTCGTGGTGGCGGTGGGGAATCCTTTTGGCATTGGACAGACGGTGACGTCGGGCATCGTGTCAGCGGTCGGGCGCCAGGTCATGCCGGGCGCTGGCTACCAAAACTTCATCCAAACCGACGCTTCCATCAACCCCGGTAACTCCGGTGGTGCCTTGGTCGATCTCAACGGGCGGCTGGTCGGCATTAACACGGCAACGTTCAATCCACGCGGCTCGGCTGCGGGCAACATCGGCTTGAGCTTCGCGATCCCAACGGACCTTGTCAAAACCGTCTCCCGCCAACTCCTCACTACCGGCTCCGTTCAACGCGGTTCGCTCGGTGTGGATGCGAGTAACGTGACGCCTGCTTTGGCGCGGCAACTTGGCGTGACGGCTGGCGAAGGTGTTGCGGTGACGCGGGTGTTCCCCGGATCAGACGCGGCGCGTGCAGGCGTGAAGGTGGGCGATGTGATTTTGTCGGCGAATGGGACGCCGTTGAATGGCCGCGATGCGTTGCATAACTTCGAAGGGCTGCAGCAAGTCGGTTCGGATATTCGTTTGGTCGTTTTGCGCGATGGCAAGCGGGTGAATCTCTCCACGCGCCTGAATGCGGAGGCCGCGTCGTTGGATGGCGCGTCGGTCGATCCGCGCTTGGCCGGTGCGACGTTTGGTCCAACACCGCAGGAAGCGGTCCGTGCCGGTGTGGTTGGTGTGTTGGTGACGGATGTACGCGCCGGTTCACGAGCTGCGCAAAACGGATTGGTGAAGGGAGATTTGATCATTGCGACGAATCAGGGACCGTTTGATTCGCTGACGAGTTTCCGTGCGGCGATTTCGCGTCCGTCGGCACCGTTGGTTTTCGAAGTGATTCGCGGGCAGCGTCGCGGTCAGGTGCAGATGCGCTGATAACTCGAACCTGAACGGACTTCTCAGTGTCACATGGTTTTCACGCACATTTACACGGTTTTGCGGAAAACTGAATGCAAGGTCGGATTTTTTCCGATTCCTTTCAAAAACAATAATCAGTTGAGGAAATTTCCATGAACAATAACGATCCATTCAACACCGCTGGCGATGCAATCAAGGACACCGTTGATAACGTGATCGACGCTGTTCAATCGCCGAATACGTCTTCGTTGAAGTCGAATTTGTCGGACGCCGGTGGTTACATCAAGCAAGCCGCTTCGGAAGCCGGTTCGACTGTGAAGGCAGCTGCTTCGGCCGCTTCGGCAGAATTGAAAAGCGGCGGTTCGTCGGTCAAGTCGACATTGGCTGACGGTGCATCGTCGGGCAAGGCCGCGGCTTCGGACGCAACGGCTGCTGCACGTGAGCAAGCAGACGCCATGCTCGAAAAGGGCAAGGAATTCGTCGACGTCGCTTCGAACTACATCAAGGAACGTCCTCTGGCCGCATTTGGTGCAGCATTTGCAGCAGGTTATCTGCTGTCGAAGTTGGGCGGCCGTAGCACCGAAGAATAATCGGTATGGCATTGGATGATTCCAAGTCCACGCAGTCGGCGCCTGATGGCGCCGATTCGCGTTCGCCGTCCGGAACTTACGGTGAGGATGTGCGTAACCTGAAGGATCACGCACGCTCCACCGTGCGTGGTGGCGTCGACAGCTTTGCGGCGTTGCGCCGCCTGGCGATGGCGGAGTTGAATCTGTCGCGTCATGCGGTCGGCCGTTCGATGGTCTGGTTGGCGGTGGCGATTGCGTTTGGGGCGTCGTTTTGGCTGTTGTTGATGGCCGGTTCGGTGGTCGCGCTGCATGACAAGCTCGGCTGGTCGTGGTTGGTGTCGTTGTTTGTCGCCGCTGGCGTTTCGTTGCTGGTGATGTTGGTCGGCGCACTGCGCGTCAAGCACTACTTCAGCTACACGGGGTTGGATTCTACGCGCCGTGAGTTGGCATTGTTCGGCATCGGCGATGAGCATGATGATTCGGACGTGAAGCCTTCCTTCGCTTCTTTGCAAAAACGCGTCGATCGCGCCGAATTCGTCGCCGAAGGTCGTCGTCAGCAAACGGTCGAGGCATTCACTTCGTTACGTTCACAGGCGCGTGCCGCGGTGACTCCAGGTCGTGTTATGGCTGCCGGTGCGATTTCCGGTTACTTGATCGGGCGTCGTGGTCGCGGTGAATCGGATGTAGTCGTTCAAGGTCGCATCCAGCGCACAGGTCTCGCGGCACGTTCGGCGTTGTACACCACCGACATGGCCGTGCGTGGTTTGTCGGAGATTGCTTCGTTGGCGATCTCGACGTTCGCTGCGTACAAATCATCGGCCGCCGCTGATAGCTCCGAAGATGCTGCGGCTTCGTCGTCGGTTGCAGCTTCGGCTGCAGTGGATGCAGCGGATGCGGTGGATGCGGTCACTCCGCAACCCGAGCCTTCGCGTTCGGCGGCGTGGGATCCCGAGGATCTTACTCAGTACAAGTCGTAATGTTGAAGTCCCGTCTTTTGGCGGGATTTCTTTTCGCGGCGCGGTTACAAATGTAACCACCGGAAACAATTGTTTCCGCAGTCGCAGAAACATTTGTTGCTGACAGCAACATTTGTGACACCAGCGTGGCGGAGTAGAATGGTGGGGATGAAAATTCTCGCTGTGACGTTTGATCTCGACGATACGCTGTGGCCATTTCCGCCGATTGGTGAGCGCATCGAGCGTAAGTTGCATGACTGGATGGTCGAGCATGCCCCGCGTGCGGCACGGATGTTTCCGATTGAAGAGATGCGCGACCTTCGCACGAAGGTGTGGCACGAAAATCCCGAACACGCCCACGACATGTCCGCATTGCGGCGCATGACGATTGAACGTGCACTGCGCGAAAGTGGTGAGAATGTGGGGCTGACGTCGGAGGCGTATGAGGTTTTTTATGATGAGCGCAACAAGGTTGAGTTTTATCCGGATGCGTTGAAGGCCCTGCGGCGGATTGGTGAGTTGCTGCCGATTGCGGCGGTGACGAATGGCAATGCGGATTTGGAACGTATCGGTTTGATGCCACCGTTTCAACATGTCGTGAGTGCGACGCAGGTCGGAGTGGCGAAGCCGTCGCAGGTGATTTTTCATGTGGCGTGTGAGTTGCTGGGGTTTGCGGCGAAGTATGTTTTGCACGTGGGTGATCACATTGAGATGGATGTGATTGGCGCGGCGGATGCCGGCATGTTGACGTGCTGGGTGAATCGCGAAGGACAGGAATGGCCCGAGGATTATCCGCGGCCGGATTTGGAAGTGACTGAGCTCGGTGCGTTGGTCACGTGGCTTGAGAATTTTGAGAGAGAAGATTGATGGAATTGTTTGTCGTAACACCCGAGACGTTTGGCGATTGGTTTGCATCGCGTAGTTCTTCTCACCAAAACCAATTGACCGCACGCCAATTCAACGGCGCTGCGTCGACCGGTGCGTGGATGTTCGGTGCGGATGGATCGCTTGAGAGCGCCGTGTTGGGTGTTGCGGATTTGCTGGATCCGTTCGCGTACTCGCATGCATTGACGTTGTTGCCGGAAGGTAGCGAGTGGACGTTGGCGTCATCGTTGAGCGATGCAGAAACGCAGGCGATGGTTTTGGGTTGGAAGTTGGGTGAGTATCGTTTCCTCAAGTACAAGCCGAACGTCAAGTGGAATCCCGCGAAGTTGAATGTTGAAGCGTCTGCTGCGACTCAGCAAGCGTATGACGCGACGGCTCTAGTGCGCGACTTGATTCATACGCCGACGCAGGACATGGGGCCAGAGCAATTGCATGAAGTGATTGAGGCGTTGGCGGCGCGGGAGGGCGCTTCATTCAATGCTTTCGTTGGTGACGAATTGCTGACGGAAAATTTCCCGGCAATTCATGCCGTCGGTCGCGCGTCGCATCGCGCACCACGTTTGCTTGAATTGAATTGGAGTGGACCGAATGCCTCGAAGCGTTTGGTGATTGTGGGTAAGGGCGTTTGTTTTGACACGGGTGGTTTGGATCTCAAACTTCCTGAGGGCATGCGCAACATGAAGAAAGACATGGGCGGCTCCGCGCATGCGATTGGTTTGGCGCAGTGGATTATGCAAGCGAAGTTGCCGGTGCAGCTGACGTTGTTGGTTGGCGCTGTCGAAAACGCCGTGGGTCCGGATGCTTTCCGTCCCGGTGAAGTGATTAATACGCGTGCAGGATTTACCGTGGAAATTGATAACACTGATGCGGAAGGTCGCGTGGTGTTGTGCGACGCATTGACCTATGCCTGCGAAAAATCTCCCGACCTCATCATGGACTTCGCAACATTGACGGGCGCCGCGCGCATTGCGTTGGGTCCTGATCTGCCGGCGTTGTTTACGAATGAAGATTCGTTGGCGGCGTCGTGGTCGGCTGCAGGTTACGAAACGCGTGATCCGATTTGGCGCATGCCGTTGCATCAAGCGTATTCGCGTTACTTGCCATCGGGGATTGCGGATTTCGCGAATGCCGGTCCATCGAAAATGGCGGGCTCAATCACTGCGGCGATCTATTTGCAACGCTTCGTAGCGCCTGGCATTCCGTGGACGCATCTCGACGTTTACTCCTGGAATGATGCGGATCGCCCTGGGCGTCCTGCGGGCGGTGAAGCGCAGGCATTGCGTTCCGCGTTCCGTCTCGTGGAGCAACGCTACTCCTGAATTTGAAGCGAATTGAAAGAATTTGCGTTGTGGGTGTTGACAACTCTATTTTTTAGAGTAATCTGCAGTTATTGAACTGGAGATGCAAAAATGATTGATCAACAAACCCGTGACGACCTGGAATATGTCAGCCGCACATTGCGCCGCAATGATCGCAATTCTTCGCGTGCGGAGATTTTTGTGTTTTGGGCGTTTGCCCTCCTGATTGGTTTCGCGCTGCCCGACTTCGCGCCGCAGTACGCCGGTTGGTATTGGTTGATCGTCGGTCTCGGCGGTGGTGCCGCGACTGCGTTGTACGCATCGTGGCGTGAGAAGCGCGATGGCGTGATCGATGAAGAAGAAGGCAAGCGTTGGGGCTACCACATGCTGATCGGTGGCGCGGGTTACATTGCGGCGACGGTTGCAATGATCATGCACCAGGATCAAGTGGCGACGATGGCATTGAACTATCTGTTGGTCACCGGCTTGGTCTACGCGCTAGCGGGAGTGCATCTGGACCGTGGGATGTTTTGGCCGGGATTGCTGGCGTTGGCTGGCTACGTGGTGCTCAACATTTGGCCGATTCACTATGTGTGGACCGCAACCGGTGCGCTGATGTGCGCCGCGATGTTGATGGCGGCGTACATGACGAAGCGTGCGCGCGCATGAAGGAGTTGGATCCCTTATTTGAGCATCGAGCGCGATTGACGATCGGCGTTTTGCTGATGCGGCATACGAAGATTTCGTTCGCGAAATTCAAGGAAGAGCTGCAGATGACGGACGGCAATCTCGGTGCGCAGCTGCGCAAGTTGGAAGACGCGGGATACGTTTCGTTGAAGCGCGACTTCGTCGACCGCAAACCGGTGACTTGGTATTCGTTGACGGCGGTTGGTAAGAAAGCCGTCAAAAACCACATCGCCGCCCTGCAAGACCTTATCAACCTGGAGTAAATGTGATGAAACGTTTCATGGCAATGACTGTTTTGGGTGTGAGTTTGGCAATGTCGGCAGTCGCGGCGGAAAACCCGCACGATCCCGACGTGCGTTACAAGGCGCAGCAAGCGGCGATGGCGAAGTTGTCTGCGTTGGATGGCGAATGGCGCGGCACGGCTTGGTCGATTGCTCCGACCGGTGTCAAAAGCGAAGTCATCCAAACCGAACGCATTGGTCCGTTCCTCAATGACTCCGTGAAGTTGATTGAAGGGCGTGCCTACGGCGCGAATGGTGAAGTGAAGTTCAATGCATTGGCGCTGATCTCATTCGATCCGGCGACCGGCAAGTACGGCTACCGCGCGCATGCTCAGTCGTATGGCGGGGATTTTGAGTTTGAACCGACGGCAGATGGCTTCAAGTGGAAGGTGCCGATGGGTACGTTCGGGACCACGGAATACACGGCGGTTGTGAAGGACGGCACTTGGCATGAAGTTGGTTACTTGGTGACCGCCGATGGCAAGCGCACGCAGGTGCTTGAGATGAACCTCAAGCGCATCGGTGACAGCAAATGGCCGCTCGGCACACCGGTTGGACCTAAATAAAACGGGTTACGATGGTGGGTATTGTTTTTCGCACCTAAGACGACATGGCCAACGATAACTCGCAGCTCCTCAATCAACTGAAAATCGACCGCGGTGCGCCGCCTTCGCGTGCGCCAAATCCATCGCGTCGGAAGTGGATGATCATTGGTGCCATCGGTGTGATTGCGGGGCTGGTCGCATTGGCGTTTTTGTTCTTGCATGACCGTCCGCAGGAAGTTGAAACAGTGACTGTCGAATCAACCGCTGCGTCGGGTTCATCGTCGGGTGCGGTACTCGACGCGAGTGGCTACATCGTTGCGCGTCGCATTGCGACGGTGTCATCGAAAGTCACCGGTCGTGTCAGCAAGGTTTTGATTGAAGAAGGTCAGGAAGTTTCTGCGGGACAAGTCATGGCAACGCTCGATCCGATTGATGCGGATGCGCAACGTGATTTGGCAGCAGCTCAAGTTGCCGCGGTGAACTCACAAGCCGGTGCGATTCAAGCGCAGTTGAAAGAAGCGCAAGCCAACGTTGCACGCTTGTCGTCATTGGCCCGTCAACAACTCGTCGCACGTGCGCAGTTGGATCAAGCGATTGCACAACGCGATGCACTGGCGGCGCAACTGAAAACCGTTCAACGCAACACCGATGTCGCTGGCTCGCAATTGCGCATCGCACGTCAAGGTGTCGACAACACGGTCGTGCGTGCGCCGTTCTCCGGTGTTGTGATTGCGAAGGCGGCGCAACCGGGTGAAATCGTTTCGCCATTGAGTGCGGGTGGTGGCTTTACGCGAACCGGTATCGGCACGATCGTCGACATGGATTCGCTCGAAGTTGAAGTGGACGTTGGCGAAAATTACATCGGACGCGTGCAAGTCGGCATGCCCACCGAAACCGTATTGAACGCCTATCCGGATTGGAAGATTCCGGGCAAAGTCATCGCGGTGATTCCAACCGCAGATCGCGGCAAGGCAACGATCAAAGTGCGAGTCGCACTGGATCAGCGTGATGCGCGCGTCGTGCCGGACATGGGCGCACGTGTCTCGTTCCTGGAAACGGCGAAAGCGGAAGGCGTGAAAGCGGCGCCGTCAGTTTTGGTTCCATCCAAAGCGATCGTGACGCGCAACGGCAAGTCGATGGTATTCATCGTTGTCGACAACAAGTCGCAGCAAGTCGAAGTGAAGACCGGTCGTTCCATTGGTGACGATACGGAAGTGACATCGGGATTGAGCGGTGGCGAAGTCGTCATCACGAACCCTACGAATACAATGGCGCCCGGCAAGGCCGTCAAAATGAAATCCACAACCTCCGAACCCGAAGAGAAGTAAAGCACATGAGCGATCTGGTCAGCATCCGTCACGTCAAGAAAGACTATCAACGCGGATCAGAACGCGTCGAAGTGCTTCACAACATTGACCTCAATATCCCGGAGGGTGACTTCGTTGCGCTCATGGGTCCATCGGGCTCGGGCAAAACAACTTTGCTCAACATGATCGGCGGACTCGACACGCCAACGACTGGTGAGATCATCGTCGCCGGCGCGCGCATCGATCAGATGTCGTCGAATCAGCTGAGTGATTGGCGAGCGGCGAACGTTGGGTTCATTTTTCAGTTTTATAACTTGATGCCAACGCTGACGGCGCAGAAGAATGTTGAGTTGCCATTGCTGCTCACGAATCTCAGTGGCAGTGAGCGTAAGCAACGTGCGCAGATTGCGTTGCAGCTCGTGGGTCTCGCCGATCGCGCGAACCACAAACCGAATGAACTATCCGGTGGTCAACAACAACGCGTATCGATTGCGCGTGCGATTGTTTCTGATCCATCGCTGTTGATCTGCGACGAACCCACAGGTGACTTGGATCGTCAGTCGGCGGAAGATGTTTTGCAGATGCTGCAGATGTTGAACCGTGATCACGGCAAAACCATCGTCATGGTTACCCACGATCCGAAGGCGGCGGAGTTCGCGCGTCGGACGATCCATCTCGACAAGGGCACTCTGGCTGACGGTCATGGTGGATTTGGCGCATGAAGTACCTCCACCTAATTTGGTCATCGCTATTCCGCAATCGAACGCGAACGTTGCTGACGATGTTTTCGGTACTCACGGCATTCCTGATGTTCGGCATGCTCGACTCCGTTCGAACAACATTTGAGAACAGTGGCAAAACAGTCGAAGGCGCGAACCGCATGATCGTGTCATCGAAGTTGTCGTTGACGCAGATGTTGCCTGCATCGCTGGAGAACCGCATCAAGTCTGTTCCAGGCATTACGCGCGTGTCGACGGGTTCGTGGTTCGGCGGTTACTACCAGGACATGAAGAATTTTTTCCCGAACTTTGCTGTCGATAACGAGTACTTCAAAATGTATCCGGAGTACGCGATTTCCGAGCAGCACTTGAAGGATTGGAATGCAACGCAGAACGGCGCGATCGTCGGTGAAGCGCTGATGAAGAAGTTCAATTGGAAGGTGGGTCAGGACATTCCTTTGCAGGCGACGATTTTTCCGACAAAGGGATCGAACACTTGGATCTTCAAAATCTCGGGCACCTTCAAAGCGAAGGACCAAGCGCGTGCAGGCGAAGAAAACGTGTTGCTGTTCCATTGGCGCTATTTCGATGAAGCCAACGATTACGTAAAAGGCCGTGTGGGTTGGTATGCCATCTCCGTGGATGATCCCGCCAACGCGGTCCGCATTTCGAAGGATGTCGATAAGCTGAGTTTGAATTCGGATGCAGAAACCAAAACTGAAACCGAAGCCGCGTTCCAACAGGGCTTCGTCAAGCAGATCGGTGACATCGGCAAGATGGTGACGTACATCATGGGGGCGGTGTTTTTTACGTTGCTCATGTTGACCGGTAACACGATGGCGCAAGCAATTCGCGAACGCATTCCGGAGCTGGCGGTGTTGAAGACGATTGGCTTCACCAACCGTTCGGTTCTCTTGATGGTGCTCGCGGAATCCTTGTTGCTCGTCGTCGTTGCAGGTCTCATCGGAATGGTGCTTGCCAACTTCGTGATGCGTGGCGTGGCCGCTGCATCGGGTGGCATGATGCCGATCAACTCCATGGGCGCGAGCACTTGGATTCTCGGGTTGGTCTTGATGGTTTTGTTCGGATTGTTGGTGGGCATGTTCCCCGCGATCCGCGCGATGCGTCTGAAGATCGTCGACGCATTGGCCGGTCGTTAAGGAGCACACCATGAAAAACAGATTGAAATCGATTTTGCTCTTTCTGCTCGTCGTGCTTGTGGTCGCGGCTTGGGTGATGACGCCATGGTTCGTAGCAGTTGGCATGCTGGTGTTGTTGGTTGCATGGATGTTGCTCACGAAGGCCGGTCGTCGTGCAGGTCAAGTGCTCGGCATGGGATTGCGCAGCTTGCCGCAGCGTTGGGGCGAGTCGCTCGTCATCATCATCGGCATCGCGGGTGTTGTGGGTGTCTTGGTTGCGATGCTCTCGATGGGCGAAGGTTTGAAGAAAACGTTGAACGGCTCGGGCGACGATCAAACCGTGATCATGCTGCGTGCAGGTTCGCAAGCGGAAACCAACTCATCGATTGCACGCGATCAGGTGCCACGCATCGGCAACTTGCCGGGCTTCGCGAAGTCGAGCGATGGTCAGCCGTTGATCTCCGCGGAGTTGTCGCAGATCGTCAATCTCAAAACCATGCAGGACGGTACCGACACCAACGTGACGTTCCGCGGCGTCGGTCCGAAGGCTTGGGAAATTCATCCGGACGTCAAGGTCATCGAAGGTCGCAAGTTCACGCCTGGATTGCGCGAAGTGATGGCGGGCAAAGGTGCATCGAAGCAGTTCCGCGATCTCACCGTCGGCAAGGAATTGAAGTTGGGCAATCAAACGTGGAGGGTTGCGGGGATTTTTGAAAGTGGTGACAGCCACGAATCCGAATTGTGGACCGACGCGGAGATCCTCGGTGCGACGTACAATCGTAGCGGCTATCAATCCGTCACCGCGCGTTTGGCCGGTGCGAAGTCGTTGGACGAACTCAAAAAAGCCATCGCCGCCGATCCTCAACTTAAGTTCGATGTGCAGACGACGAAGGCTTATTTTGCAAAACAATCCGAAGGTCTCTCGAAAGCTCTCGGCATGTTGGGCACAGTCGTTGCTGCCATCATGGCGATCGGTGCGGTGTTCGGTGCGTTGAACTCGATGTATGCCGCGGTCGCGGGTCGTGCGCGTGAAATCGCGACGATGCGTGCACTGGGCTTCAAGGGTGCTCCAGTCATCACCGCGATCATGTTGGAGACGATGATCCTCGCATTGATCGGCGGTGCCATCGGTGCGTTCCTGGCGTGGTTGCTTTTCAATGGGTCGCAACTCAGTACGATGGGCTCGAACTTCTCGCAGGTCGTTTTCAAATTCCACGTCACGCCGGCGTTGCTTTGGAACGGTTTGAAGTGGGCGCTGGCGATTGGGTTTATCGGTGGGTTTTATCCTGCGTTGCGTGCGGCACGGATGAAGGTCACGGACGCTCTGCGCTCAATTTAATTCGTCCCGCAAGGTTTGGACATGGCCGCGATCACGGCGGCCTCGTCGGCGACCTTTGTCATCTTCGCCTCGCGGATGCTGAGCGGTTTGAACGGCACGGTGTCCTGGATCACCGGCTGGCTCAAGTGGGTCGTATAACACCCCTCGAAAAACTCCTTCGTCCCATCCTCATTCGTCACACTCAAGCCGGTCCGCACCGTTGAATAAGTGCTGCCCGCCGCGCCTTCGTTGATCGTTTCGCCGGTTCTGAGGTCGACGTTCTTTGTATTGCCAAAACCTTTCTTGAAAGTCTCATACGGCTCTACTTCGCTGTTCTCGCCCCAGTACGTCCACGCACGCGGATATTCCTTCCGATTGATCGCGTTGTAGTATGAATTGAGGATCGCCTGCGCGGAACTGCGGTCATCGAGGTAGCTGTCGTTCCAGCCGGTCGCGGTGTCACGCGTCGCCGCCTGCTCTGTAGGTGTGGCGCTCGCAACTGTGGGCGTGGATGTCGGTGCGTTGCACGCTGCAGTGAGCGCGCAGAGTGCGGCGATAGCGAGAATTCTCATGGCTTGGATCCGTTGAATTTTCGGGTGTCACAATTGTGGCAATCTGATCTGACTCGAAAAAACGGACACAAGATGTAACGGTTTACACTCCAACTTATACGAGGTAAATCATGAAATCGAAGTCCAAACCGAATCAAAAATCCAATGCCGGCCGATATTCCGCCGAA